>NZ_JAYWIX010000004.1:0-260095 GCF_035916755.1 Rothia nasimurium
ATGTATAACATTGGTACGCTATTGAGTTTTCAAGCAACAAACCGCATTCTCAACCCTAGCCAGTGGAACTGGCCGGTGTTTCGTATCGGTCATTCTCAAGTTTTTGTGTCACCCGTTTGGGCAACTCGTCTAGTCTATCGCTTTTCTTTTCTGCGTGTCAACCCGGTGTTCCGTGTTGTGTCTCACAGTGGCTGTTGGCTGGATTATTACTTCAAAACCTCACTCCTGCGAGCTGGGATTTCTCAGTTCCGACCGGAGCCTGAATTCGCTATGTGACTAGGTGTTTTGTCGCTTGGCGGGTTTCCCCTGTGCCGTGGCGACTCGTAATACTCTACGCAGGTTTTCCAGAGCGTGCAACTCAAAAGTGCCACCACTGGAGCCTTTTCACCCCAAAATTCCCACCTGCAACAGATAAAACGCCTAGTCAAAGCCAAACCAAACACCGTAAAAATATTTTTAAAGTTTTTTTGAAGGTCTTCAAAAGGCTTGATTTTAGGGATTTTTTGTGAGCCAGACCCTTATTCTGACTCACATAAGTTTCTTATGTTTGTGCGGGGGCGGCAGGCTCGCAGCGAAGCTGCTGGCACCGGAGCTGGGGCGAATCTGGCGAGCTTGCGAGCCAGCTAAGGAACCAGCGAGAGAGTCGGCAGCGAGCGCGAGTCTGAGCCCCCCCCTAAGCCTAGATAAACAAAAGTGCTCCCCCACCATCGTGGGAGAGCACTTCGTTTTTATGAGAGCTTAGGCTGCTCGGCGGCGGGATACCTCGTAGAGGGAGATGCCGACTGCCATAGAGGCGTTGAGTGATTCCATTGCTGAGCTGATGGGAATCGAAACGATCTGGTCGCAGTTCTCGGTGACCAGTCGTGAGAGCCCCTTACCTTCTGAACCGACAACAATCATGAGCGGTTCAGAGGCCAGTTCGAGGTTGGGCAGGTCTACGTCGCCGCCGCCGTCCAGACCGACAACGAAGATGCCGGCATCCTTGGCCTGCTGGATCACACGGGTGAGGTTGGTTGCCTTAGCAACTGGAATGCGGGCAGCTGCACCGGATGAGGTTTTCCAGGCTGAGGCGGTCATGGCTGCCGAGCGGCGCTCGGGGATGATGACGCCGTTGCCCGAGAAGGCTGAGACGGAGCGGATGATGGCGCCCAGGTTGCGGGGGTCGGTGATGCCGTCCAGGGCGACGAAGAGGGGCGGGGTGTCCATCTGCTTGTCGTACCAGCGGTCCATGGTGTCGAGCACCAGGTTGCCGGCGTCCGGGTACTTGTAGGGGGGAATCTGCAGAGCAACACCCTGGTGGACGGCGTGGTCGGTCAGGCGGTCCAGCTCGTTACGGCCAATTTCGAGCATGGGCAGGCCCTGCTTGTTGGCTTCGGTCATGATGTCGCGGACGCGGTCATCGACCTCGATGCGGGACATGACGAAGAGGGCCTTGGCCGGGATCTCGGTCTGCAGGGCCTCAAGCACGGAGTTACGGCCGGTGACTAGCTCGTCGGAGGCCCGCTTGCCGCCTAGGCGGGGCTGGCGGGAGCGCAGGGTGTTTGTTGCTTTGCGGTTTTCGGCGGCCTTCTTCATCTTGTAGGCCTTGTGGTAGACGCGGTCTTCTGCCTTGGGGGTGTTGCCGCGGCCTTCGAGGGCCTTACGGCCGTGGCCACCGGTGCCCTTGGTGGGGCCCTTCTTCTTATTGGTTGCGCCGGGGCGTGAGCCTGCCTTCGCCATGGGTTGTGTCCTTTGATAGATGTCTATGAATTGTTTTCTAGCTTACCGACCCCCTGCCCCTTACGGGGCGAGAGATGGAGCACGGTGGCTGGAGGGCTATGAGGCCTAGAGGGACCAGGTGGAGCCGGTTGCGCCGTCCTTGACGGTGATACCGGCGGCAGCTAGGGCATCACGAATCTGGTCAGCGCGGGCCCAGTCCTTAGCCTCGCGGGCTTCGGCGCGCTGGGTGAGCATGGTCTGGATCAGGGAGTCAAGCGCTGCGTGTTCGCCGGTTTCGTTGGCGGCAGCGCCTGCCTGGCTAAAAGACATGAGCTCTACCAATCCCAATACCTTGGCCATGGCGTAGACCTGCTCCGCGGCGTCCTTGGCAGATTCACCGGCAGCGAGCGCGGCGTTACCGGCGCGGACGCCCGTGTGCAGGGCAGCGAGGGCCTTGGGGATGTTGAGGTCATCGTCCATGGCCTCAGCGAAAGCATCGGGTACCGCAGCGTCTTCGCGGTGGTAGTCGCGGGTTGCAGCCAGGAAGGCTTCGACGCGTTCGACAGCTACACGGGCCTCCTCGAGTGAGGTGGGGTGGTAGTCGAGTACGGAACGGTAGTGGGCCTGGCCCAGGTAGTAGCGCACAACCAGGGGGCGGGCAGTTTCGAGCATCTGGGCGGGGGTGATGATGTTGCCGATGGATTTGGACATCTTCTCGCCCTCGTAGTTGACCAGGCCGTTGTGCATCCAGAAGTTGGCAAAGCCGTAGCCGGCTGCCTGGGACTGGGCCATCTCGTTTTCGTGGTGGGGGAAGCGCAGATCGAGGCCGCCACCGTGAATATCGAAGGTCTCGCCCAGGTACTTGCCGGCCATGGCTGAGCATTCCAGGTGCCAGCCGGGGCGGCCCTTACCCCAAGGGGAATCCCAGGAGGCGGTGACGGGCTCGCCCTCCTTGTAGGCCTTCCACAGGGCAAAGTCGCGGGGGTCGCGCTTGCCGCGGGGGTCGGCGTCCGGAGCGTCCTGCATGTCGTCAATCTTCTGGCGGGTCAGGGCACCGTAGTTATCCCAGGAGCGCACGTCGAAGTAGACGTCGCCGCAGCCGTCGGTAGCAGGGTAGGCGTGGCCTCGGTCGATGAGGCGCTGGATGAGGGTGAACATCTCGGGAATGTGCCCGGTTGCGCGCGGCTCGTAGGTGGGGGGTGCGATGTTGAGGGAGGCGTAGGCTGCCCCGAAGACCCGCTCAAAGCGGTAGGCCAGGGCCCACCATTCCTCGGCCGGGTGCTCCCCGGCGTAACCTGGCTCAAAAGAGGCAGCTGAGTTCACCAGAATTTTGTCGTCGATGTCGGTGACGTTACGAACCGTGGTGACCTTGTAACCGCGGTAGGTCAGCCAGCGGGAGAGCTGGTCAAAGACCAGGCCCGAGCGCACGTGCCCGATGTGCGGAGCCCCCTGCACGGTGGCACCACAGTAGTAGATACGGGCCTCGCCGGGGTGAACCGGGGTGAAGTCACGGACGCTTGCTGTTGCTGAATCATAAAAACGTAGAGTCACGCCTAACAGTTTACCGTGCGCTGTAGAACCGGTGCGAGGACGCTGGCTGCGTGGTTAATCAGCAGGGAGAAGTGGCCGTCGCGCGGCAGCTCGTGGATTTCGGCTCCCAGGCGGAGCCCCAGGTTGCGGGCGCGGGCGGGTTTGACGGCTATGTCGCGCCCCGCGACCCAAAGATGTACCGGGGTGTTAATGGTGGTTTCTGAGAAGCCCCAGTCGTCCTGAATAGCGTATTCGTCTTGCACGCCGCCCTCGATGGAGAACTGCAGGGCGTAGTCGTGGGAGATGGCCATGCGGTAGGCGGCGGTGTGCCCCTGCACGTCGCGCCCCAGGGCTGAGGCCAGGGTCGAGGAGGACGCCAGGGGGCGGCTCACGGTGCGGGCGGTGAGGTCGATGAGCGGTTTGGGAAACCAGGAGAGGGTCAGGTGCGACATGTGGACGCGCAGCGGGGTGAGGTTAAGCCCCAGGTGGGACTCCCAGAGGGGGTGGTGGGTGAAGGGGGCCAGTAGGATGAGCTGGTCGACTTTCTCGGGGTGGAGGGCCGCCAGGCTCATGGCGTGGGGCCCACCGCCGGAAAAGCCGATGGCGCTAAAGCGGTCAAGCTCCAGGTGGTCGATGATAGCCGCAGCATCCTCTTCTGCCCAGGTGCCAACCAGCCGGTAGGGCACGGCGTCCGACGCTCCCAGCCCCGGGCGGTCCGGGGCGATAATGCGGATACCCAGCTCACGGGCAGCCTCGTCGAGGAAGAGGGCTTCGTAGCCGGTGCCGGGGGTGCCGTGGCAGTAGATGACGGTAGCTGTCGGTGCTTCTGTCTGCCCAAATTCGTGCCAGGCAATGACGCGGCCCCCGTCCTGGCTCAGCAGATGAGGGCGGGGTTCAAGGGGGTCGGGTTTCACAGGCACTTCTTCGCAGCTGGGGGGGGTGTTAACAGGGACAGGCTTATTGTAGCGCTGCCCCAGCCCACCGTGAGCAGGCTAGAGGGCGGGCCTATTCCCCGGAGGTCTGAGGGTAGACCAAGGCCACAGCGGTAGCTGCCACGCCCTCGCCTCGGCCGGTCAGGCCCAGGCCGTCGGTGGTTGTAGCGGTGACCGTCACCGGAGCACCAGCGGCCTCGGATAGAACGCGGTTAGCCTCGTCCCGGCGCGGGGAAAACTTGGGTTTATTGCCGATTAGCTGCACCGCGATGTTGCCAATCTCGAACCCGGCAGCGCGCACAATCGCAGCGGCCTCAGAAAGAATCCGCACGCCGGAAGCACCTGCCATATCGGGCCGGTCTACCCCAAAGTTCGAACCCAAATCGCCCGTACCGCTAGCCGAGAAAAGGGCGTCAGCAGCCGCGTGAGCTACCACGTCGCCGTCCGAGTGGCCTGAGAGCCCGCGCTGGCCCGGCCAGTGCAAACCTGCCACCCACAGTTCGGTGCCTTCTTCACCAAAAGCGTGCACATCAGTACCGGTGCCAATACGGGGAATCATGATTCTCTCTTTTCGTCGTAGAGGGCTGTAGCTAGGGTCAGGTCAAGAGGGGTTGTAATCTTGAAGGCTTCAGCAGCCCCCTCGACGGTCGCAACCGGCAGCCCCAGGGTTTCAGCCAGCATGGCATCGTCGGTGATGCTTTCGGCAACCTCGGGGGCCAGGGAGGCGACATCGCGGTGGGCCTGTACAAGAGTAGCCAGGTCAAAACCCTGGGGGGTCTGCACAGCCCGCAGCTGCGCCCGGGCCGGGGTGCCGCTCACGTACCCGGCAGCATCCACCGTCTTAATGGTATCGACCACGGGCAGGGTCGGAATCACAGCTCTCTCCCCCGCATCAAGGGCGGTAGCCACCCGGTGATAGACGCTAGCGGGGGTGAAGCAGCGGGCGGCATCGTGCACCAGGACGCCGGTAGGCAGCTGCTCGGGGGCACCCGGCAGGGGGGCTGCGTCCGCAATCGCGGCCAGGGCGGCCGTCACCGACTCGGCGCGCGTTGCGCCGCCGGGCACCGCCAGGGCACCGTACCGGGCACAGACCTGCCGAAGCTCAACGTCCTGCGGGGGCACCGTCACCACCAGCCGTGCCGCCACGCCCGACTCCCGGGCACCGGCCAAGGCCCATTCCAGCAAGGTGCGCCCGGCAACCTGCACCGCTGCCTTCGGCATACCTGCGCCCAGGCGCGACCCCGAACCAGCCGCCACAATAACAACAGCGAGCACCGAACCACCAGATGTGGTTGCGGTGCCCGCTGTATCAGAAAAATCTAGAGTGCTCACAGCTAGTGAGCATACCCGAAAGTTTAGACGCCCTCGAGAATCTTATCGAGTTCAACCTCGGCAGCTTCTTCGTCGATGTCCTTAGCCAGGGCAACCTCAGACGACAGAATCTGACGGGCCTTAGCCAGCATGCGCTTCTCACCGGCAGACAGGCCGCGGTCGTTCTCGCGGCGCCACAGGTCGCGGACGACCTCGGCAACCTTCAGCACATCGCCAGATGCCAGCTTCTCAACGTTAGCCTTGTAGCGGCGGGACCAGTTTGCTGCTTCTTCGGTATCGGTAGCCTGAAGTACGTCAATGACTTCCTGCAGACCGCGCTCGTCAACGACATCGCGCACGCCCACCATATCGACGTTCTCAGCGGGAACCTCAATGACCAGGTCACCGTTAGCGACCTTGAGTTTCAGATACATCTTCTCTTCGCCACGGATCTTGCGCATCTTGATTTCTTCAATCGTTGCGGCACCGTGGTGAGGGTAAACGACTGTTTCGCCAACCTCAAAAACCATATGGATAAACCCCTTTCAGCCTACCTATTCTACCATGCAACGAAAGACAGCACCCTTAAAGTCTCAAAATAGGCCCGGTGCTCTCAGCGAACCTGTGCGCTTCATTTACGCCCTTTTGCCTCGTTGATACAGACGTATCGTCGTTAAACCAGATAGAATGTGACCTGAACAGACCAAAAATTCCGTACCTCGGCGCGGAGCACACACACTTTCTCTGCCCCACTGGCAGACTACGACCCTACACAAGGAGCTAGAGCTGTGAAGAACACCGCTTCTTTGACCGTCAAGCGCGCCAGCGCCCTCGTTGCCATCGCTGGTGCCCTGCTGGCTACCACCGGTTGCACCTACACCAACCAGCCCGCCACCACCATCGTCTACTCCGCCTCCGACGGCCAGATGGCTAACCTGCTAGGCGAGAACAACCAGCAGGACATCCAGCTCCGCAACATCATGGTCATCGCAGCCGATGAGGCCTCACAGGGCCGCGTGCTGGGCACCATTCTGAACCAGACCGAGGAAGACGCCACCGTTACCCTGGCCTTCCCCACCGAAACTCTCACCGTTGAGGTTCCCGCTGGCCAGGAAGTCCGCCTGGAAAACGATGAAAACGAACTTCTCCTGGCTGAGGCTGGCGCCAACCCCGGTCTGCTGTTGAAGGACGTCGAGGTCTCCTCCAACGTCGTCTCCAGCACCGCCACTTTCAACGTTCCGGTTCTTGACGGCGCTCTGGATGAGTACGCCCCCTACCTGCCCACCGCAGCGGATGCTTCCAGCGCTACCGAAACCGCTAGCAGCAACGGCTAGGACCCTTTCGCTTTAAAGAGTGGGGGGGGGGGGGGGGGGGGGGGGGGGGGGGGGGCCCCCCCCCCCGCACGCCGGGGGGGGGACAGGGACAGTTCGGGCCCTTCAGGTAACTGAAGGGCCCGCCCCACTGCTTTACCCGGCTTAGGGAGCCAGTTTACGGTTCAAACTTGTAACCCAGGCCGCGCACGGTGACCACATAGCGCGGGGATGAGGGGTCAGGCTCAACCTTGGAGCGCAGGCGCTTAATGTGCACATCCAGGGTCTTAGTATCGCCCACATAGTCAGCGCCCCAGACCCGGTCAATCAGCTGCGAGCGCGTCATCACGCGTCCGGCGTTCCGCAGTAGCATCTCCAGCAGCTCAAACTCCTTGAGGGGCATAGCTACGGTTTCGCCGGATACGGTCACCACGTGGCGCTCCACGTCCATGCGGACCGGGCCGCCCTCAATCGCCCCGGCATCGTGCTCTTCGGGTTCGCCCTGGCGGCGCAGGACGGCGCGGATGCGGGCGATGAGCTCGCGGGAGGAATAGGGCTTGGTTACGTAGTCGTCCGCACCCAGTTCAAGGCCGAGCACCTTATCGATTTCTGAGTCTTTAGCGGTCAGCATGATGATAGGAACCTCACTGGTGGCGCGAATCTGCTTACAGACCTCGGTACCGGACTGGCCGGGGAGCATGATGTCGAGGAGCACCAGGTCTGCGCCGTTCCGCTCGAACTCAACCACGGCGTCCAGGCCGTTATCGACCACCTGCACCTCAAAGCCCTCACGACCCAGCAAAAAGGCTAGGGGCTCGCTCAGCGCCTCTTCGTCCTCAACTACTAAAATACGGGTCACTTACTTTGTTTCCTTCGCAGTTTGAGCCGACCCCGCAGAGCGCGGCACTGTGTGGATGTTGGGGTCTGCTACCTGGGTAAGCGAGCCCGTCGGCGGGTGCTCCCCCAGCAGGTCTTGTTCGGTTTCTTCATCAATAATGGGCAGGGCAATGGTGAAAGTTGAGCCAGAACCGGGTTGAGACCAGAGGGTCACCTCGCCGCCGTGCTGGCCCACAATGTGCTTCACGATGCTCAAGCCCAGGCCGGTGCCCCCGGTTTGGCGGGAACGCGCCGGGTCAACCCGGTAGAAGCGCTCAAAAATGCGGTCCTGCTCGTCCTCGGGAATGCCCGGGCCCTGGTCTTTCACAGAAATTCTAACAGTGTCACCTTTCACAGCCATACCGATGCCCACCTTGGTGTTCTCGGGTGAGTAACGAATGGCGTTCTCAATCAGGTTGCGCAGAGCCGTGCCCAGCAGCTCTGGGTCTCCATGGACCGGGCGGGGGGCCTTTCCGCCCACCAGGAGTTCAATGTTTTTACCCTCGGCTGTAAGACGGTTACGGTCGACCGACTCAGCTACCACCTGCTCAACATCGACCAGGGTGGAGCTCAGCACCATATCGGCTGACTGTAGACGGGAGAGCTCGCCCGCCCCACTGCTTTACCCGGCTTAGGGAGCCAGTTTACGGTTCAAACTTGTAACCCAGGCCGCGCACGGTGACCACATAGCGCGGGGATGAGGGGTCAGGCTCAACCTTGGAGCGCAGGCGCTTAATGTGCACATCCAGGGTCTTAGTATCGCCCACATAGTCAGCGCCCCAGACCCGGTCAATCAGCTGCGAGCGCGTCATCACGCGTCCGGCGTTCCGCAGTAGCATCTCCAGCAGCTCAAACTCCTTGAGGGGCATAGCTACGGTTTCGCCGGATACGGTCACCACGTGGCGCTCCACGTCCATGCGGACCGGGCCGCCCTCAATCGCCCCGGCATCGTGCTCTTCGGGTTCGCCCTGGCGGCGCAGGACGGCGCGGATGCGGGCGATGAGCTCGCGGGAGGAATAGGGCTTGGTTACGTAGTCGTCCGCACCCAGTTCAAGGCCGAGCACCTTATCGATTTCTGAGTCTTTAGCGGTCAGCATGATGATAGGAACCTCACTGGTGGCGCGAATCTGCTTACAGACCTCGGTACCGGACTGGCCGGGGAGCATGATGTCGAGGAGCACCAGGTCTGCGCCGTTCCGCTCGAACTCAACCACGGCGTCCAGGCCGTTATCGACCACCTGCACCTCAAAGCCCTCACGACCCAGCAAAAAGGCTAGGGGCTCGCTCAGCGCCTCTTCGTCCTCAACTACTAAAATACGGGTCACTTACTTTGTTTCCTTCGCAGTTTGAGCCGACCCCGCAGAGCGCGGCACTGTGTGGATGTTGGGGTCTGCTACCTGGGTAAGCGAGCCCGTCGGCGGGTGCTCCCCCAGCAGGTCTTGTTCGGTTTCTTCATCAATAATGGGCAGGGCAATGGTGAAAGTTGAGCCAGAACCGGGTTGAGACCAGAGGGTCACCTCGCCGCCGTGCTGGCCCACAATGTGCTTCACGATGCTCAAGCCCAGGCCGGTGCCCCCGGTTTGGCGGGAACGCGCCGGGTCAACCCGGTAGAAGCGCTCAAAAATGCGGTCCTGCTCGTCCTCGGGAATGCCCGGGCCCTGGTCTTTCACAGAAATTCTAACAGTGTCACCTTTCACAGCCATACCGATGCCCACCTTGGTGTTCTCGGGTGAGTAACGAATGGCGTTCTCAATCAGGTTGCGCAGAGCCGTGCCCAGCAGCTCTGGGTCTCCATGGACCGGGCGGGGGGCCTTTCCGCCCACCAGGAGTTCAATGTTTTTACCCTCGGCTGTAAGACGGTTACGGTCGACCGACTCAGCTACCACCTGCTCAACATCGACCAGGGTGGAGCTCAGCACCATATCGGCTGACTGTAGACGGGAGAGCTCGATGACGTCCTGCACAAGTGCCGCTAACCGCCGGGACTCTTTCTTGAGCTTGCCCGAAAAGTAGAGCACAGACTCGGGGTCGTCCGCCGATGACTCGATGGCCTCGGCCATAAGTCCAACAGCCCCCACCGGGGTTTTTAGTTCGTGCGATACGTTGGCTACAAAGTCGGTACGGACGGTCTGCGCGCGGGCAATCTCGGTACGGTCGTCAGCCAGCACCAAGATATATTCATCGCCCACCGGGGCCACGCGCAGGTCAATCACCAGGCGGCTCTGGTCGTAAAAGCCGCGGGTTAAGATAATTTCTTTTTCGACGATGATGCCCTTAGAACGCACCGCATCAATCATCTCTAGTAGCTCATCGGAGACTACCGTGTGCCCGCGTACCAGCCCCAGGGCGTAGGCGCCGGGTGATGCCTGAACCACGCCGTCTACAGCGTCCACCACCAAGTAGGCGCGACCGATGACGGCCAGCACCTCGGCGGCACCGTCGCTAATGGTGGGCTCTTCGACGTCAGCCCAGCGAGCGCGCTGACGCTCGCTCCGCTGCACGGCGAGCATGCTCACCACGCCGAGCAGGAGCCCCAGCACAGCGGCAGACAAAGCAATCACAGTAGGGTTCACATCTACCAGCTTAGAGCCTACAGACCCTACCCCGTGCCCCGCAGACTCCCAAATATCCCGGGGTTCAACTAACGTTTACCCAACCACGTGTTTGTGTTCATGTGGCCTTGGCTTCTGTTATTAAGAGCCGAATTTTGGGTGACAGGACACTAGAACTTTAAAACGATATCGCCGTCAAGGATGGGCGCGTCTACGTCATGAGTGATGACAAGTATGAGGTTATCTAAAGACTTTTCACGAACTAGCTCCCACACTATTTTTTGTGTTTCACGACCAATACCGGTAGTTGGCTCATCGAGAATAATGAGCGATCCGGGCTGCCCCAGGAGCGTGCGGGCTAGACCTATTCGGCGAGCTTCACCGCCTGAAACCCTTGACTCTTCACCGGCAATGGTTTCTTGAGCCCGTTGACCGGTAGACATGAAATCATCTAGCCCCAGTAGCTCTAGGCAGGAGTCAATGTGCCGGGTTTCAAGAGGGCGGGAAGCCCGAATTGTCTCGTGGGCGGTTTGGAAGGGCAGGTTAGTTTCTTGGGGCAGGTATCGAGTCTCTCTAAATTTTCTCGCAGATAGATGCCCCGGCACCGGGTAAGTAGTGAATCCCAGGAGGGTTTCTATGTAGGTTGTTTTTCCGGAACCACTGGAACCCAGGATCCAGACCAGCCCCTTATCTGGTAGTTTATTGTCAATATTTTGGGGCGCCTTCGCTGGAACGGGCTGCTCTTCTGAGCTAGATGTGCTCATTTTTTGCTGTGCTTCTGCATCTTGAGCGTAGGCTGTAGCAATTGCCGACAGGGAAAAACCGATATCTTGAATAATTTGAATGGAATAAAGTGACACACCGGTAAGAGAAATAAAGCCGGCCAGAAGTGTACCGTATTCACGCCCCTGCCCTAGAGCCAGGTAGACCCCCAGCAAGGAAGCCATAATAATGAATAGCACACAGGCTTGGAACAGGTAGAGGTTTTTAGTTACACGGTAGGAGTGGATGCCGCTTTCCTCGACCGGTTTACGGGACTGTGCATAAGATGCAGTGTTGCTGTCTTCCAGGGAGAACGAGGCGGTTTCTTTCCAGTAGTTTACATAGTTGGTGAGAATACCAAAATTTTTCATATTCTCGCCAAAGAAAGCTCCCTGAGCCTGCTGGTGCTTATCTACAGGACGGCGAGAGAGCGAGATAAAGAGAATCATACCTACGAGGTAAACCGCTGCCAACAGAGGCTCAGCAATGAGGGCAAGCGATATTCCGGCAGTTACCATCACGCAGATAGCTGGCAGGACGGAGAAGATAACGGTTGAGCTAGTAGTGCGGAAGGCGGCCATCTGGCTGTCTATCGCAAAGGCTATTTCGTTACTATCCCTAGTGTGGCGGTTTTTCTGCACGCCGTAGGAACGGTAGAGACTTTGGGAGGCTAATTGTGTTTGAGCTTTCTGCTCAAGGTACCCATAGACCGGTAGGAGCAAGGCTTTAAGGGTCGCGCTGGTAAGCCAGAAGGCACTAAAAATTACCGCGAAGATAAGTAGGGAACGGGATGATTCACTGTCACTGTTGAGGTTTACTGCTTGGCCTGGCAAGAGGGCAGTAAGGGTCGCCAGAATAGAAGCGGCAAGACTCATGCACACCATGAGAGCCATGCGCAGAGGGGATGTTCGCCCCAGAAGAGAAAGACATTCAGTAACATATGTTAAGTATTTTTTCATCACTTTAACCTCTTTCTACCCGAAAGGAACTGGAGATTCGTTCACCCGGTGCAGATGTGAGAATCTCTCCAATATTCTCAAATCCCTAAATCCCAGAAACCATTCTGGGCTAAGAATTCTTGCATGATAAAATAAATCCCCAAAATAACAAACCTTATCTACAAACAAATATTTTTCCAGTTCACATTTTTCAATATATTTTTCAACATCGAATTTACTCAAATCACAACAGAATTTTTCTGGAAAGAAATTATTACCAAATTCCCACAAATTTACCGAATCTTTGGAATTATATTTATAATAATTCTCCTGCATATCATCCAACAAGGGAAATTTAAATTTTTTTCGTTGCACATTATCTTGCATCAGAAGAACCGACTGCTCCAGCTCATCTAAGGATTTGTCAAGGGCTTTATCACATTCCTCATGCGCTGATGCTCCAACAGCATAGCTAGCATCTCTATACTTACTTACTAAAAAAGATACACACACAGTAATATTTTGAAATAAAGCATAAAAATATTTTGGATTCAAGTCGTGGAGTGATCCTTCTTCTCGAAAGATCACCTCAGTGTGAACAGCCATAAATGCCTCTTTAACTCATAAATAAACTTGACGCATCAACATTGATGTTGATTTAAATCACACTACTATGGGGGCGGAGTTATATCCAGTGCCTCCTCGTACATGAAGCACATAAAATATTTCCTACCCTGACTAGTAAAAACATAACTGAATCAATATATTTTTCGTAATATTTAATATATATATATTTGGCGAACTTTAGTATATTATTAGCCGGCGATGCTTGTTGTGCTCAGCTTCTGACTCGCGTCATCAAGGTTCAACTAACGTTTACCCAACCATGTGTTTGTGTTCATGTGACCTTGGCACTCTAAAGGGGTAACCGTAGGCAGAAGTCTGCCCGGTGCCCCGCACTTCCCCAGATGGAAAGGACGCGCACGTGCGCAAAGTCTTCCAAGCCGAACTACAGCACGTCGGCGAAGAGCTGATTCATATCGCCACCCTCATACAGGAGGCTCTTTCACGAGCAGCAGATGCCTTCCTCAACGCCGACATCCAAGAAGCCGAAGAGGTTATCACCAACGATGCCCGCATCGACTTCATGCAAAACGAACTCGATGAGCGCGCTATCGATATTCTGGCCCTGCAGGGCCCGGTAGCCTCCGATTTGCGCATGATTGTTGGCGCCCTGCGCATGAGCTCCTCCCTGGAGCGCTTTGGCGACCACGATGTCTCGGTAGCCCGTAAGGTCACCTACCTGGTTACCGGCGATTGGAACGCGGTGCCCAGCATCTAGGCTGGTAGGCATCTCCCCTCCCCTGAAGGAAGAGCGGACGCCCGGGCAGGGTGGGTTCTTGACCGCCAGCTGGCTCGGGGCTGGCGTTAAGGGTGCTGGCGGGAAAGAACCCACACCTGCCCTATCTCGTAGGAAACCACAGTGCCCCGCCCTCCTCAACGAGGAAGGCGGGGCACTCAGTGGTTAATAAACCCGGGCTAGACCTTACTTCTTACCCTGGTTAGCAACAGCCTTGATGGCGTCTTTAGCGGCCTCGGGGTCGAGGTACTCGCCAGGGCCAACGGGCTTGAAGTTCTCGTCGAGCTCGTAGTAGAGGGGGATACCGGTAGGGATGTTCAGACCGGCGATGTCCTCATCTGAGATGCCTTCGAGGTTCTTGACCAGGGCGCGCAGGGAGTTACCGTGGGCAGCAACCAGAACGGTCTTGCCAGCCTTCAGGTCTTCCTTGATATCTGATTCCCAGTAGGGCAGCATGCGCTCGAGGACGTCCTTCAGGCACTCGGTGCGGGGAGCGTTCTCGATGTCTGCGTAGCGGGGGTCGTTCGCCTGGGAGAACTCGTCGTTGTCGTCGAGGGCCGGAGGCGGAACGTCGTAGGAGCGACGCCAGGTCATGAACTGCTCTTCGCCGTAGGTTTCCAGGGTCTGAGTCTTGTCCTTGCCCTGGAGAGCACCGTAGTGACGCTCGTTCAGGCGCCAGTTGCGCTTGACGGGAATCCAGTGGCGGTCAGCGGCATCGAGGGCCAGGTTAGCGGTGTTGATGGCGCGGCGCTGCAGGGAGGTATGGACGACATCGGGGAGGATGCCGCGTTCTTTCAGCAGTTCGCCACCGCGGGTGGCTTCGGCGCGGCCCTTCTCGGTCAGGGCAACGTCTACCCAGCCGGTGAAGAGGTTCTTTTCGTTCCATTCTGATTGCCCGTGACGGAGCAGTACCAATTTGTAAGTCATACCCTCATTATCCCACTCACGCCCTCCAAAGCAAAGATAACCCCACACATATTCACGGAAAACCCGGTCTTTTCCGGGGGTTTCTTCGTGAATATGTGTGGGTTTTTCAGACCTTAACGCAAGCTGCGGCTAGCGGCGGCGCACCGCAACGGCGGGGCGGACGTCCGCGAGAAAGACGCCCACGGCGGTGGCGGCAATCAGCTGCAGGAAGATAGAACCGCCCCCGATGGTAAGTGACTGCCAAACCATCAGCACAGAGAAGACAGCCGCGGCAGCGGTTACGCCAACCCAGAAGCCCTTGGTGCGTTTGAAGGCGCTCTGGTAGGCGTAGCTTGAAGCGCGGGCGGCCTCAATCAGCGCGAAAATCGACAGGGCGGCAACTACCAGGGCCAGGGCAAGGCCCACGTAGTAGGTAACCAGCATAATCAGGGCAATGGGGGTCATGGCGTCCGTTCGCTACTTGAGGTTTTCTAGGGCCGCTGCCAGGTCGTTGTAGAGGTCATCGACATTCTCGATGCCTACCGACAGGCGCAGCAGTGACTCGGGGATTGAGTGGGGCTCTGAGCCGTGGCGGCGGCGGCGTTCAATCAGTGATTCTACGCCACCGAGGCTGGTTGCGGGCGTCCAGATATTCAGGGCCTTGACCACGCGGTCGGTCTCTTCGGCGGTGGCGTCCAGGGTGATGGAGAGAATCGAACCGAAGGTGCGCATCTGCGCGGACGCCCGCTCAAAGCCGGGGTCGGTGGGCAGGCCGGGGTAGCGCACGGCCTTAACGGCGGGGTGGGCCTGCAGACGCTGGGCCAGTTCGAGAGCGTTAGCGGCGGCGCGTTCAAGGCGCACGCCCAGGGTGCGGATGCCGCGCAGACCCAGCCAGGCCTCGAAGGGGCCGGCTATAGCGCCGTTGGTGGTGCGGTGGGCGGCCATGGCTTCACGCAGGACGGGGTTAGAGGTAACGGTGATGCCCAGTAGCACATCGGAGTGACCGGCGATGGACTTGGTGGCGGAGTGGACGACCACGTCGGCCCCCAGGGCCAGCGGGTTCTGCCCCAGCGGGGTTGCGAAGGTGTTATCAACGGCAGAGACAATGCCCAGGCGCTTGGCGGCACCGAGGACGGCGGGCAGGTCGGCGACCTCCATCATGGGGTTGGTGGGGGACTCCATCCACAGCAGCACCTTGGGGGCAGCGTAGTTGACGGTCTCGGGGGTGATGCCCGCGGTGGCAGCTGCCTTTTCGAGTTCAGCAATGACGGACTCGGTGTTTTCAATATCGAGACGGACCACGGTGGTGATACCGCGGGCTTCGAGGCGCTTAGCCATAGACACAGATGCCATGTAGGTATGCTCGGGCAGCAGAATGATAGAGCCAACGGGCACCAGATCCTGCACCGCGGCAACAGCTGCCATGCCAGAGGCAAAGACCAGGCCGGGCAGCTCCGCCCCTTCAAGGTCAGCGACGACCTCTTCGATGCCGTCCCAGCTCTGGTTGGAGAAACGGGCGTAGGTGTTGAGGTCTGAGGGGCCGGTTTGGCGGAAGGTGGACGACATAGCAATCGGCGGGTTCACGGGAGCCAGATCGTCGTGGGCGGGACGGCCACCGGCCACCAGGCGGGTTTCGGGTGAGAGGTTCTGTTCAGTCATAGGTTCAACGATACGCGCCCAGGCGCAGCCGGTGCCAGGGGCAGGTCACAGGGTGACACACGGGGGCGGACGCCAGTGAGCGGCTGGCTCTTAGCGCTACCGGCATTTAGGGCCCCACCGCTGAAGCACGAGCGCCACAAGACTGGCCAAGACGCAGGTTAAAAGAACCTGGGTAGGGTTAGGGTGAGCGTCAAGTAGCCAGGCCCAGGGGGCAAAATCTCCGCCTGGGCGGCGGGCAAAAACAGTGGTCAGCAGAAGAAAGCTAGGAGGAACAAGGCTCACATAGGGCCCAAGGGGCCGGTAGAGTATCGAAACTAAACCTAGTAGCCCTAGCAGTTTCACCAGTACCGGCCCGCTTGCTGGTCCCCGGAGGCAGACTGCACTAAAGGTCAGGCAGGCGAAGAGGCCCAGGCTAACTGCCAACAGGTGGGAGTAGGCGAGGACGCCGCGCGGCGCCACCTGTTCCCAGATGCGGGTCGTGGGGTAGGCGGCAAGAGCGATTGCTGTGACCGCGCAGGCTACCAGTACAGCATCAGCAGGTATAGACCGAGCCAGGGTCGGAATGAAATCAGGTAGAGGAAGATAGAGGAGGGTTCCCTGCCATAGGCCCAGAAGCCCTGAAACAAATAAGAGCACTAGAACTACCTGCACCACGTACCGGGATTTGAGAAAATAGCGCATCTAGGTTCCCTCGGGTAGGGAGCAGATACTCAGAGCTGCATAGAGTTCCCGGATTTCTTCTTCTTGAGTACGGTCTGGGGTAAAGGAGTCCTCGCTAAGATAGTCCGTGAGTCGAGCCTGTAGAAAATCAGCGGAGTCGCTATACCGTTTGAAACCTTCAAGATTATCTTCTGTCAGAAAGGCACCGGTACACCGGTCTAAAGGTGAGGTGTAGATAGAGGCAACCATTCGATGGGCTTCATCTACTGTCAGGGTTGGAGGGTAGGCAATGTAGGCCGTTCCCTCGTACAGGGCCGGAGTATTCTCACCCCGGTAGATGACTGCCCGCCTCACCTGGGGTAGCCCTATACCCTGCAGTTTCTTAAAGTCAGATGAAATCTGCTCCCGTAAGTCGCCCCTTGCCAAAGATACCTTCCCCACGCAGACCTCTGGCTCCTGAGCGGCGCAGGCAAGCTCACCGTCAGCGAGATAAGAGGTCGCGACCGGGCCCAGGTGACCAGCCACGGTATAGCCAGCGCCCCCACCCGCTGCAAGAGCTGCCATAGCTAATCCAACCTTGATAAGTCGGCGTCCGCCCTGCCAAATAGCTAGGGTCAGAAAACTGCCACCAACTACTACAGAAAAAACAATGAGCGCAACGGGGGCAGCCGGGTCTATATGTTCTACAGGCGAGCAGCACATCACCATAGCCGGGCCCGCAAGATAGCGTACGAAAGTAATGGGCAGCGTCCAGGTAAAAGCTAACCAGAGGTAGCTTGCCAGCAGGGCTAGGGGGTAGGCAAGAGCCGGGCGCAACAATTTACCCAGCCAGTAGCCCAGGGCAAGATGAACGAGTAGAGCCGCGCACTGTGCCAAAAGAATCAACGAAAATCGAGTGTTTGGTAGCGCTCCTGAAAAGGCAAGCAAACCTAAAACCCCAGCCACCTGGGCTGCCGCTCCACCAAGAAAAGAAGGAGCCAGCCATAGCCCCATCACCTGCCAGCTCGGTCGCGCTGCCGTCATATGGATTAGCTCAGTACGGCGCAGCTGAACCCCGGTCCAGCAGGAGGCCATGCAGGTCAGACCAGCTGAAAAGATGAGTAGGAGCGAAGCCTGCCCGGCAGCGGATTCAGCATTACCCACAATGGTGGCAGAGTTACTGTAGACCAGGATGTAGAGGGCATTGAGAATCAGGGCAGCAGGAAGCAGTTTAAAAGCCAGATGACTTGTGAAGAGTCGTAAGGAAATAGGCCGCATGGTTTACCGGTCCATGAAGTGATTAAAGGCTGCAAGGGCTTGCTCTTGCGGGCTGCCCTGAAAGGGTTTGAGAAAGGCAGCGGTACTGCCCGAGAATTGCAGATGACCCTGGCTCAAAGCAAGAACGTTCTGGTAGATTTCGTCGAGCTGGTAGAGATCATGAGTAGCCACCAGGACAATGCGCTCCTGCCCGATGCTAGAGATTAGCCGGTTAATCCCGTCCTTATGGGAGGGGTCAAGGCCTGCTGTGGGTTCATCAAGGAGTAGAACTGTAGCGCCGGTAGCAAGGGCACCTGCGATAGCCAGACGTTGGGTCTCACCGCCTGAGAGTTCCGTGGCTTTTCTGTTTGCTAGTTCTGTCAGGTGAGTGGCCACAAGAGCTTCTTGGACTAGGGAGTTCGTCTCTAGGGCAGAGTTTGATGCTAACCAGCTAACGTAGCGGATATGTTCTTCTACTGTGAGCCCAGGTACCGGGTTATAGTGCTGGGGCACCAGGGCTATGAGGCTTATTCAAAAGTCCCACCCGCAACCCAAAACACCACCCCCCGCACCACCGAAAACACCCGCCCATACAACCCTAACGGCCGCCTAAACCCCGTATGAAGAATCCGCCAAGTCTTGATGTGAGCGATAACCCGCTCCACCACCGACCGCAGCCGATTATTCCGCTTCTGCTCCCGGCTCAGCCGTTGGCCCGGCTTACGCCTGGCCGGGGTAGCCAACCCCAGACCCACATAACCCCTTATCAGCCACAGTCGAGGAATCCAGCAGCTGATTTAACCCATGGTCTCTAAAGGCATGAGCATCATGCCTGGCTCCGGGCAGTGGGTCAGTGATGGCTAAGAGTCTGCCATCTAGGGTGCAGATGACTTGGTGGTTGAATCCGGCTCGTTTATGCTTTCCAGAGAAATTTGTTTTACCGAGTGAACGCCAGTTCCACGTGGGTATCAGGGTCCCATCGATGACCAAAGATCCTGGTGCTTTGAGGCTTTCTTTCAAAGGCTGAATCAGTGGAGTGAGAATTTTCTCCAGGGCCTTTTCGATGGTGTTGATAGCTCGTGAGACTGTCGCTTGAGAGACAGTAAAAAAATTCTGCGAGGAGTTCTTCGGTGAGGTTATGGCGGTGGTAGAGCAGGGTGATTTTGAGGGCTTGGGTGAGGGTTAGCGCTGGTGGTCTTCCGTCTGGTTTTGAGCAGGTGAGGTGATGGGTGAGGGCTGTGTGTAGTGTGGTGAATTGTGTGGCTGTGAGGCCGGTTGTACGCTGGTGTAGCAACGGTCTTGTCCGGTATGGTTTGAGGTTATTTGTGGAGATTTAACGCTCATATTTTTGCCGTGGGTGGGGCCGTTGTCTAGTTGGTGGGTGTGGGGTGTGTGCCTACTTTTGAATAAGCCTCGCTATAGTACCGCTTGGGTTATAGGCAGAAGAGTGTACCCCCCTGGCTTTGCCACGCTACCACGTCCTGCTGCTCATCCATAGAACGCCCTGCAAGGCACTTATTACTCCGCTCTGCAATAGCACTACCGGCACCGGTTTCAAACCAATAACCTCATAAACGCTAGCACTCTAAGCTACAACTACCCATAACAATCACCCCATCACTGATACTCCATAGGCATCTCACGATGCGCATGCAACATAGCCCGGATTTCAGCGGTATCCTCCGTTGTCGGAGAGAGAAGCGCAGCAGATTGCGGCAAGTATTGTGCGGTGGATTGTCACGGAATCTCGGTTGTGGAACGACGGTCCAGCTGTCTATGAAGCGACTTTTACGGCTATCCAGTCAGCACGTGGCCGTAAAGGTGGAGTGAAAAGTGGGAAGGTAAGAGCCACTAAAGCACGAGAAAGGAAATGGTTTCTATGAGCACTGAAGAACTGCCCCCCAGCGTCTACGCTCGCTATTCGCGGGGAAGTCAGACGGCTAAACAAGCTGCACAACGTGTAGGTGTTTCTGAACGCACTGCACAACGTTGGACTTCTCGTAGCCGTGCTGACTGGCTGACTGAAAAAGCCCAAGAGCGAGAAGCCATACGCGCCTATCATGACGACGAAGGGCACTCATGGACTCAGACAGCCAAGCACTTTAAGCTTGCGGTTTCGACTGTGAAAGAATGTACTTATCGTGCCCGCAGAGAACTAGACGAAGAAAATCGGCATGAAATTTTCAACGTACCTTAATTCTGCCGTTATATATCTTTATCTTTTTAGCAACGCCAGCAGAAGCAGTAGCTATTTTTTCTTGAATGTGAATGCTCAAAAGAGCAACCCCAGGACAGTACTTACCACCGACGCCCGCTTCGATTCCTGCAGATTCTAAAGAATCTGCATAAGAAGCAAGCTCAGAAACAGAGTTATCTATGATCCATTTAGCACCATCAGACTCTTCTGGAAATATCTCTATTGGAGGAGAACCTACCTCCTTTGCTCCCATATTACGCAACATTAGAACTACAGACTTTTCAGTATTCATCATGGACAACCAGCAGATACTTTCTGGGGAAAGGCGGTAATGATATTATTTGTGTCTTTACCAACGGGAACGCGTGGGTAGTATTTCTCTCCAGCTAGACCATTACTGCGCCTAATCTCAATCATTCCAATATACCTGATATCGTTCTCATCTCCCAAGCATGCCTTCTGGGGAGTCTCTAAAGATGATTGAATAGCAAAACTGGCAAAATCCCTCCAGTCCCCTCCTACCCGATTTGCTAATGCTTTCCAGTCATTCTTATGCTCTAATTTAATATGGCGGTAACCAAATTTCTCATTGCCACATCTTAAATTTGGCTTCCTTAGGAATTCTGGACCCATTGGTGTACTACCAGCAGTGTATTGATGAACTAGCTTATCAGACGGGTCTTTTATTCCACAGGCAGCCCATGTTGGCCCAGAGAATTCACCTTGAGGATTGAAACTGCGAAGTGATATCTCTGTTTCATTATTTTTCTCGGGATTGTACACTAACTCACTCCCATCTGGGGCTATGTAAACAGCAATAAAATCACTTTCACCGTTATCAGCAAATGCTGGGTTACCAGCACCCGAAGTTGCACCTAAGGCGAGACAAGCAACAGCAAGCCCAGTTGAAATTTTCTTTACGAGGGTCATTGTTCTTCCTTTCGCCCCAGAGCATCTTCACTATGGTGATTGGTGTTACACCAATGCAATCATGACAAATGCAATTAGTCAACTTATTACATCACAAACTAATAACAAAAACAGCAAACCCACAAGTCAACACATTCTCAAAAAATCTACGTAACATCGAGGCTTATTCATAAGGGGGTTCCGCAGGCTCACGCTCGGGGCTGGCGTGAGCCTGCTCCACCTACCCTTACGAATAAGCCTCATAGCCAAGCGCAAACCTACCAAAATTCTTATGGGTAAACCTCTTGATAGGCTTATACCCGTGACCCACGCACTTTCTTACACCCCAGAAGCCGACCCGGGCGTCCATACCCTCCCAGCGGACGCGAGCAGCGCGGCCCGCCCCTACCCCGGCACCTTCATCGCCTTTGAGGGCGGGGACGGCTCGGGCAAAACCACCCAGATTAAACTCCTGGCCGACGCCCTAACCGAACACGGCTACTCGGTGCTGGTCACCCGCGAACCCGGCGGAACCGATATCGGTGAGAAACTCCGCGCCCTGGTTCTTGAGCACGGCAACGGCGAGATTGACCCCCACACCGAGGCCCTCATCTTTGCTGCCTCCCGTGCAGCCCACGCCCACCAGAAGATTCGCCCCGCCCTTGAAGCCGGGCAGGTGGTGCTCTGCGACCGCTACATTGATTCTTCAGCCGCCTACCAGGGGGCAGGACGCGGCCTTGGCATTGAGACCGTGGTGAACCTCAGCCGCTGGGCTACCTCTAACCTGCTGCCCGACACCACTATTCTGCTCGATGTGCCCCTAGCCGAAGGACGCTCCCGCGCAGGTGCCCGGGGCGTCGCCGACCGCATGGAATCAGCAGATGACGCCTTCCACCGCACCCTACACTCCACCTTCCAGCAGCTAGCCGACGCCAGCCCCGAGCGGTACGCCCGCATTGACGGTGCCCGCCCCATCGAGGACGTCCACAAGGATGTGCTGGCAGCAGCCCTGGGGAGTATCGCATGAGCGTCTTTGACACCCTCACCGGTCAGCTCGATGTACGAGCCCAGCTCACCCGCGCCGCCGCCGAAGAGAAACCAACCCACGCCTGGCTCTTCACCGGCCCTCCGGGGGCAGGCCGCTCCACCGCTGCCCTAGCCTTCGCCGCCGCCCTGCTCTGCGACCAACCAGACCCGGCTGCCCGGGGCTGCGGGCACTGCCGCTCCTGCCAGACAGTGCTCAGCGGCTCCCACGCCGACTTCCTGCACTTCACCACCGAAAAAACCACCATCACCATCGAAGAGGCCCGCGACTTCGTGGTCAAAGCCCAGGACCGCCCCGCGGTAGGGCGCTGGCGCGTCATGCTCATTGAGGACGCCGACCGCATGCCCGAGCGCACCTCCAACGTGCTACTCAAAGCCATCGAGGAGCCCCCGCCCTACACCATCTGGCTGCTCACTGCCCCCTCGCCCGCAGACGTCCTGGTGACCATCCGCTCCCGCTGCCGCCCGGTCAAGCTGCGTTTGCCCTCGGTTGCGGACGTCGCCGCCCGACTTCTTGCCGATGCGCAGGCCCGCGGGGAGAACTTAGAGCCCCACCAGGCAGACTTTGTTGCCCGCCTGGCCCAGGGCAATCTGGAGGTAGCCCACAAGCTAGCCACCGACCCCGAAGCCCGCAAACGCCGCAGCACAGTGGTGCAGATGCCCATCACCCTGCGTTCCATTGCCGCTGCCATGGAGGCCGCCGACGACCTCATCGCCATCGCCGAAGCAGAAGCCGAAGCGGACGCCGAAGCCCGCAACGAAGCCGAGCGCTCCGCCCTGCTCACAGCCCTGGGCTATGAGGACGGCGAGAAGCTCTCCCCCACCCACCGGGCCCAGGTGCGCCAGCTCGAAGAAGACCAAAAGCGCCGCGCCAAGCGCATTCAAACCGATACCCTCGACCGGTTCTTGACCGACATTCAAACCGTCTTCCGCGATGTGCTCACCGTGCAGCTCTCCACCGGGGCAGACATCATCAACGCCCACCTAGCCGATGACATCTACGCCTACGCCGAGTGCACCAGCCCTGACCGCACCCTAGCCCACCTCGATACGGTAGCTACCACCCGCCGCCGCATCCGCACCAACGCCAGCGCCCGCCTGGCCTTCGAAGCCATGATGACCAGCTTCGTCGCCTAGCCCCTGCCCTACGTGACGGTGCCGCGCACCCTGCGTCCGCGCCCGGTTCCCTAGCCTGCAAGGGGACCGCAAAACCAAAAAGGGACCGCATAATATGCGGTCCCTTTTTGAAAATCAGGTCCTCTTGGGGGGGGAGGGACGGGGGGGATTAGTTGCGGAAGCCGTGCACCGGGGAGGGGATGCGGCCACCACGGGCCACAAAGACCTCAGCCGACTCAGGATGGGCAGGCATGACGGGGGCGCGGCCCAGCAGACCACCGAACTCCACCATCTCGCCAATCTCTAGCCCAATCGCCGGAATAACGCGCACAGCAGTAGTCTTGTGGTTCATGACGCCGATCGCGGCTTCGTCGGCAATCATGGCCGAAATGGTCGCGGCCGAGGTATCGCCGGGAATCGCCACCATATCCAGGCCCACGGAACAAATCGCGGTCATGGCTTCGAGCTTATCCAGGGTAATCTTGCCGGCGGCAGCGGCCTCAATCATGCCGATATCCTCAGAAATCGGGATGAAGGAGCCCGAGAGGCCACCCACGTGCGAGCAGGCCATGAGCCCGCCCTTTTTCACCGCATCATTAAGCAGTGCCAGGGCAGCAACGGTACCGTGGGTGCCCACCGATTCAAGCCCCATCTCTTCGAGCACGTGGGCTACCGAGTCGCCCACCTCGGCGGTGGGGGCCAGGGAGAGATCGACGATGCCGAACTCTACGCCCAGGCGCTCAGCGGCCAGGGTGCCCACCAGCTGGCCCATACGGGTAATCTTAAAGGCCGCCTTCTTAATAGCTTCAGCACAGTCGTCGAAGGACGCCCCGCGCACCTTCTCCAGGGCACGCTTGACCACGCCGGGGCCAGAGACGCCCACTGAGATAACGGTGTCGGCCTCCTGCACCCCGTGGAAGGCACCTGCCATGAAGGGGTTGTCAGATACAGCGTTGGCAAAAACCACCAGCTTGGAGCAGCCAAAGCCGTGGGCTTCAGCGGAGCCCTCAGCGGTCTCGCGGATAACCTCGCCCATGGTGCGCACGGCGGTCATGTTGATACCGGCACGGGACGAGCCGATATTCACCGACGCACAAACCACATCGGTTTCGTTCAGGGCCCGAGGGATAGAGCGCATGAGCTTCTCGTCAGCCGGGGTAGCGCCCTTATCAACCAGGGCGGTGAAGCCACCGATGAAGTTAACGCCCACGGCCTTGGCAGCGGCGTCCAGGGTCTTGGCGAACTCCACATAGTCCTCGTCGTTTGAGGCACCCGCTACCAGGGCAATCGGGGTCACCGAAATACGCTTATTGATAATGGGAATGCCGAGTTCAGCCTCAATGCCCTCAGCTACCTCAACCAGGCGGGCTGCACGAGAGGTGATCTTGTCGTAAATCTTCTGGCGGGCTACCGCGCCGTCAGAGTCGGCACAGTCCAGTAGAGAGATGCCCATGGTGACCGTGCGGATATCAAGCTTATCTTCATTGATCATCTGCAAGGTCTCAAGGATGTTACCGGAACGGTCGCTAAACATAGTCGGTAACTCCTAGAGGGTGTGCATGGCCTGG
Source organism: Rothia nasimurium (assembly GCF_035916755.1). Lineage (GTDB taxonomy): Bacteria > Actinomycetota > Actinomycetes > Actinomycetales > Micrococcaceae > Rothia. Next base: position 24,565 of record NZ_JAYWIX010000004.1, read on the forward strand.
AAGATGGCGTCAGACTGAATACGAATCTGCACGCGCTGCTCTTCTTCCACCGGCTTCATAGCCTCTTGCAGGTCGGTAATCGACTGGGCAGAATCGTCGAAGCTACCCTGCAAGATCATGGTGAAGTAGCCCTGCATGAGGGTCTGGGAGACGTTTTCGATATTGACCTTGCGCTCAGCCAGCTTGGTGGTGACGCCAGCGATGATGCCTTCGTGGTCAAGGCCGGTGACGGTCAGAATAATTTTCACGGAGTTTCCTTGTGGGACTTGTAGCCCCGCTCCCCCAGAGTGTGGAGCGGGGCGGGCTTTTTCGTCCCTTCTACTTTACCCAGTTCTCACCGCGCACGTGGCCTAGACAACAAAGAAAAAGCCGCGCGGTGGCGTCCGTCCACCCTTAGCGCTGGGCTGCGATGTAGAGTTCGCCGGCGCCGGTGACGGTCACTTCGGTGGGTTCGCCCACGTACATGACCGACTGGGTGCCGGTCAGGGTGAAGGTCTTGACCTCATCGCTGACCACAACGGTGCCGCCCGCACACAGGGCAGTAGCTACACCGGCTAGGGGCAGAGTGATGGTTTCGCCCTCTTCGACGACCAGGTGGGTGACAGAGAGGCGTTCGTCCCACATGGAGTACTCGGCGGCCTTCTCGCTGGTGGGGGTAGGACGCTGGATGACAGGTGCGCCCTGGCCCTCGCCTAGGATCTTGATAAGCTCTTCCTCATCGATGTGCTTGGGGGTAAGACCGGCGCGCATGACGTTGTCTGAGGGGTTCATCAGCTCAATAGCGGTACCCGAGACGTAGGCGTGCACCTGACCATCGGGGGTGTAGGCAGAGTCGCCGGGGGCAAGGTAGACCAGGTTCATCACCAGGGCGACCAGCAGGCCACGGTCGCCGGGGTACTTACTGTCAATCAGGGTTACCAGCTCGGCAACACCGGCGGCGGTTGACTCGCTACCGGGAACTTCACCGTTCTTGGCTACCCAGGCGCGCGCGGACGCAACGGTCTGCTCGACAGCTGCCGCGGCGGCGTCCTGTGGCATGCGGATAATAACGGTGAGTAGCTCCTTGGCAGTCTTAGCCGAGCCCAGGGCCCCAGTGAGCCAGGGCAGGGAGAAGTGCTCGGCAATAGCGCGCAGCTCTGAAAACTCGCGCACGCCGGTCAGGATGCGCATGGGCGACAGAGCGATGACGGTTTCGGGCTTAGAGAATCGGTCCTTGTAGTTACGGGCCGGGTCATCGAGGGCAATACCACGGGCGTTTTCGTCGTCAAAACCGGCCTGGGCCTGCTCGTCGGTGGGGTGCACCTGAATCGACAGGGGAGATTCAATCGCCAGAATCTTAAAGAGGAAGGGGAAGGTGTCGCTGGTGCGCTGCGGGTTGAGGAAGCGGGCAGGCTGCTCACCCACCAGGGCATCGAGCGGGAAGGCGCCGCCGTCCACGTGAGCCACGGAGGGAGCGGACGCGTGCGCGCCCACCCACAGCTCAGCCTCCGGCTGTTCGGTGGGGGCGGGCACACCGCGCATGCGGGCCAGCGTCTCATAGGAGCCCCAGGCGTAGTTCTGAATCGAATTATCTAAAGAAAAAAGTTCACCCATAGGCACCATCAAACCATGCTCCAGCCCCGCCTCGGGCCAGTTTATAGCCCAGAAAGCTGGTGTTTATGGCCATAAATCACACCAGGAATCTGCCTGGAGACTGTTTAAACAGGTCACAGGGCAACTAGACTTACTCTTGTGAATACTATTGATTTAACCGCATCTTTTAAGGCTTACGATGTTCGCGGCATCGTGGGCGAAACCATCACCGCTGAGACCGTTCGCGCAACCGGCGCAGCTTTCGTAGACGTTCTCGGTCTGGCAGGTCAGGACGTCCTGGTCGGCGCTGACATGCGCCCCTCAGGCCCCGAGTTCATGGCCGCTTTCACTGAGGGCGCCACCGCCCGCGGCGCCAATGTTATCAACATCGGCCTGATTTCTACCGACGAGCTCTACTTCGCCTGTGGCGTTGAGAACGCTGCCGGTGTCACCTTCACTGCCTCCCACAACCCTGCCGAGTACAACGGCATGAAGATGTCTAAGGCGGGCGCTGTTCCCCTCTCATCAGAGTCCGGTCTCTTCGATATTCGTGACCTAGCCCAGAAGTACCTGAACGAGGGTGAAATTCCCGCCGTTGAGACTCCCGGTTCTGCTTCTGAGAAGGACGTTCTCAAGGCCTACGCCGAGTACCTGCGTAACCTGGTAGACCTCTCAGACATCCGTCCCCTCAAGGTTGTTGTGGACGCCGGTAACGGCATGGGTGGTCTGACCACTCCCGCAGTTCTGGGCGACGCTATTCTGCCCGGCCTGCCCCTGGAAATCGTGCCCCTCTACTTCGAGCTGGATGGCACCTTCCCCAACCACCCTGCCAACCCTCTGGAGCCTGCCAACCTGGTAGACCTGCAGAAGGCTGTTGTTGAGCACGGTGCAGATATCGGCCTGGCTTTCGATGGCGATGCCGACCGCTGCTTCGTTATCGATGAGAAGGGCGAGCCCGTCACTCCGTCCGCTATCACCGCCCTGGTAGCTGAGCGCGAGATTGCCCGCGCCAAGGCTGAAGGCAACGACGAGCCCGTGATTATCTACAACCTGATTACCTCCAAGGCTGTGCCTGAGCTGGTTGAGAAGCTGGACGGCCGCGCTATCAAGACCCGCGTGGGTCACTCCTTCATCAAGGCTGTTATGGCTGAAGAATCTGGCGTTTTCGGTGGCGAGCACTCCGCTCACTACTACTTCAAGGACTTCTTCAACGCCGACACCGGCATGCTGGCTGCCATGCACGTTCTGGCCGCCCTGGGTGAGGGCGAGCAACCTCTCTCCGAGCTGGGCGCTGCCTACTCCCCCTACGTTCCCTCCGGCGAAATCAACTCTGAGCTGGACGACAAGGCCGGTGCTATCGCCCGCGTTGCAGAGTACTTCGGCGACACTGTTGAGGTATCCGACATGGACGGCACAACCTTCGAGCACAAGACTGAGGGCTGGTGGGCTAACCTGCGCCCCTCCAACACCGAGCCCTTCCTGCGCCTGAACCTTGAGGCCCCCGACCAGGCCACCATGGAGCGCGTGCGCGACCAGATTCTTAAAATCATCAACGAAAAGTGATTAATCTCTAGAACTAGAGATAAAGGTTTTCTGATACACTCGAATTATTTCCATCACTCTTCACTCGGCATCTTTAGAAGGAAACTATGGCTACCACTAACTCCAACCGTCGCACCCTTATCAAGGGAGCTGCCTGGGCCGCACCAGCTGTTCTTGCGACCTCTACAATTCCCTCCTATGCGGCATCTACTCAACCTCCCCGCCTCAACCCTGGTGCTTTTATAAGCTACAACGCCCACTGGGAGAGTGCTGGCTCCAGGATCGATAACACTCGAACCTACAAAATCTACACCTACAGTGGAGGGCGTAGCGTAGCAACCCCCGGTGGTAGCTCCATGTGCCTCCTCGATACCCGCCAAGGGCAGACTGTCACCAATTATACGGCCACCTTCTACTTGGCTCTTTCAAACCTGGTATTCTCAGCTGGCCCATATGGTTCCAATGGTTGGACTCCGCTAACTCGTGATACCAGTAAGGCAAACAGGACGATAGGGGGAATAACCTACTACGCCTACACCACTGTCTACAGTGGGCCCGTTACCGCGACCGCAGGTTCTACTTGCCTACCGTCTTTCAGCTTCATAAGCGGCACGGGCATGCGGACAAGCGACAGGTTCTATGTTGATAACTCTGTGCAGGTTGACGGGCAGCTCATCGAAGGCAGCTACGGGCCTATCAGCATTTAGTGACGGGATCTATCAGCATTACCGTCTGCTAGCCTCTCTCAAAGCCTCATGCTGTCACAAGCCGCCCTGGGATTCTACGCATGGTAGAATCCCAGGGCGGCTTTGAGCTATAAGAAAGTACTACTACTGTTTCTAGGCGCGGGCCTGGTCGTGTAGCATCCACTGGTCGGGACCGAAAATCTCGTACTGGATGTTGGTGCCGGGCAGGCCAGCCTCAATCAGTTGATCACGCACACCCTGCATGAAGGGCAGGGGGCCGCACAGGTAGGCAGAGGCGTTAGCGGGCACGTTCAGCTCAGCCACGTTGACGCGGCCCTCGAAGTTGCCCTCGCCGTCCGCCTCGATAAAGGAGACCAGGCGGCCGTTTTCGAGCATCTCAACGTAGGCGGTCATCTCATCGCGCAGGGGCCAGGTGGTGAATGAGCGGTCAGCGTGCACCACGACAACCTCGCGCTTGGAGCCGGTTGCTGCCAGCTCCGAGAGGAAGGCAATCATGGGGGTGACGCCGATACCGGCTGAGAAGAGGTAGAGGGGCTGGGAGTCGTCGTCGCCGAAGCCGCCCAGGGTGACGTCGCCGTAGGGGTTTGAGACCTCAACGATAGCGCCGACCTGTAGCTCGTGCAGGATAGGGGTCATTTCGCCGGCGGTGTCGAGCTTAATAGCGACGCGGCGCTGGTTCTTCTCGGCGGGTAGCAGGGTGAACTGGCGGGCCTGGCGCAGGCCGTCCTTAGCCTTGGTGACGATAGAAACGTACTGGCCGGCAATGGCGTCGGTCATGGCAACGGCGTTGGCGGGCTCGAAGATAAGGTCGAGCACATTCTCGCCGGTTTCCTTGCGCTCAACCAGGCGGAAGGGGGCGAACATGACGTTGTTGGCCTGGGAGGCGTAGAGGCCCTTTTCGAGCTTGATGAGAGCGTCGGCCATGAGCCAGTAGACCTCGGTCCAGGCTTCTGCGATTTCGGGGGTCAGGATGTCGCCCAGGTTAGCAGCGATAGCCTCGAAGAGGTATTTGTAGACGGTGGGGTATTCCTCTTCGCGCAGGCCCAGAGAGGCGTGCTTGTGGGCGACGCGGGAGAGTACCTCGTCGGGGTACTTGTCGGGGTTGGCCAGGATGTAGGAGGCAAAGACCGCGATGGAGCCGGCTAGGGCCTTAGGCTGGGTGCCTTCGAGCTGTGATGAGCGGGAGAACATGCCATCGAGCAGGTCGGGGCGAGCAGCGAACATGCGCTGGTAGAAGTCGGGGGTGATGTCGTTGATTCGCTCGGCGATCACGGGCAGGGTTGCCTCGATGACGGGGCGGGACTTGGCTGAGAGCACGGCTCCTCCTTGGTGACAGAGTGTTGTTAAACCACCATCAATTTAGCATACTGAATGCTAGTTTTGGGAGAAAAAAGAACCGCTCCGTACATCGCGCACGGGAGCGGCACTGTTATGGCTTATGAGGCAAAGGATGCCTGGGGCAGCTTTTTTGTCTGGGCCAGGGGGCCAAGACCCAGTTCTAAGAAAACCGGGCCCATCTGCTGCTCGTTGGGCAGCTCAGAAATAACGACCGGGTCGAGCATTTTGAAGAATTCTTCGCGGGCGTTCGCCAGAATTTTTTTCAGGGAACAGGAATGGCGCATGGGGCATTCGTTCGCTCCGCCCTCGCACTCCACCATGGGAATATCGCCTTCAGAGGCACGAAGCACCTGCCCTACCGTGGCGCGGGCGCCGGCCTCTGACAGGCGTACCCCGCCGGTGCGTCCGCGGGTGGACTCCACCAGGCCTATGTTGGCCAAAAAGGCCACTGACTTCGCCACATGGTTGTAAGGAGTACCCACACCTTCAGCGATCTTCTGGGTAGATATCTGCTCACCGTGAAGACCCGATAGCAGCATCAGGACGCGCAGCGACACGTCAGAAAATGCGGTAAGACGCACGGGCCAACTCCTTGAATCGTATGGGCGAGGGCGAAGCTTTCTCTCTCACGGTACAGCCAAAAAGGTTCACGGTTCAACCTTTGTTCATCTGAAGGTCTTAATTTTCCCCCGCCTTTACACCGTTGACAAGCACAGTGCCCTTATCTGCAAGGAGTTTCACACGGCACACCTGCCCGCTCACCTGTAGCAGTTAGGGGTCGGGTGAGAGTAGTATTGATACTGTAAACACTCGCGGGCGCACACACCCAGTCATCACACACTAGCTGAAGACAAGGGTCACGCTGACCGCACCCACCGTCTCTTCACCGGCCACTCCCCCGTAGCGTGCCGGTGCAGAACTAGACATAAGGAACTATCTTGTCACAGCTTGATACCTCCATCCAGGAACTCCTGTCCATTGAAGGCGCAACCGGTGCAGCTCTCGTTGACATCTCCTCCGGCATGGCTCTGGCCTCCGGCGGTTCACCCGGCTTCGACCTGACCGTTGCTGCAGCTGGTAACTCCAACGTAGTACGTGCCAAGCTCAAGACCATGAACGATCTGGGTCTGAACGGCAACATCGAAGACATCATGATTACCCTGTCTTCCCAGTACCACCTGATCAACGTTCTGAACGCTTCAGAGACCTCAGGCCTCTTCGTTTACCTGGTGCTGGACCGCAACACCGCTAACCTGGCTCTAGCTCGTCACAAGCTGAACGCCATCTCAGGCCGCATCTCCCTGTAAGTCACAGGTAGAGGCAGTTTCTCAAGCCTCATAGCTCAAGAACCCCGGCAGGTAACCTGCCGGGGTTCTTTGTAGCGTTAGGACGCCGGTGGGCGGCTAGACCAGGTCTTCGCCCAGGGCCTCACCCATGAGGGTGTCTTCGGTTGCGGCTTTGTTCTGCTGGATTGAGACCAGCGCGCCCGAACGCATTACGGCGATGCGGTTGCACAGGCCAATGAGCTCAGACATGTCTGAACCGATCAGGATGATAGAGGTACCCTTCTCGGTCAGCTCGGTCAGCATCTTGTAAATCTCGCTCTTGGCGCTCACGTCGATGCCGCGGGTGGGGTGGTTGAGAATCAAAATCTCGCAGTCGGTGGTCATCCAGCGGGCCAGGGCGACCTTCTGCTGGTCACCGCCCGAGAGCTTGCCAACTTCGCCCTGAATGTTGGTGGTCTTGATACGCAGCTTCTGGATCTGCTCAGCTACCTCACGCAGGGCGGAAACCTCGTGCAGGAAGCCTTCGGGGCTTTCCTTGAGGCCGGCATTTTCCATCAGGGTCTTAGCGATGGAGCGTTCGTTAGCCAGACCCAGCTCGTCGTCATTATCTGACAGGTAGCCGATGCCGCAGGCCACAGAATCCTCGGGGGAGCTGATGGTGGCGTCCTCGCCGTTAATCTTGAGGGTGCCGAACTTGGCGGTCTCGTCCACACCAACCAGGGCAGCGGCAACCTCGTTGATACCTGAGCGACGCAGGCCGGTCAGGCCAAAGATTTCACCACGGTCTACCGAGAAGGTGACGTTGTTGAGAGAGCCCTTGGCGCTAGTCAGGTTCTCAATCACCAATTTGGTGTCCTCACCAGCAAACTCGTCGGGGCGTCCACCCATCTCGATTTCGCGGTTGAACATCTTAAAGGCGATTTCTTCTGCGGTCATCGTACCGGGGTTAATTTCGGTGTTGATGGTGCCCTCAGAGAGGATGACGGCGCGGTTGGCCAGGGAGCGAATCTCGTCGATGCGGTGGGTGATGTAGATAACCGCGCGGCCTTCGGCGGCCAGCTTACGGGTCACCTCGTGCAGCTGGTAAATCTCGTAGTCGTTGAAGGTTGCGGCGACTTCGTCCATGAGTACCAGGCGGGTGTTCTCGGCTTCCATGCGTACAACCTCAACCAGGGCCTGCTCGGCACGGACCAGGTCGCCCATCTTGGCGCGGGGGTCTACCGCCAGGCCGATCTCTGAAATCAGTTCCTGGGCGCGGGCGACCAGGGCTTCTTCGTCGTCACCGGCGTGCTCGGTAGAGCGGAAGATAGCCTGGGCAACGGTGAGTTCGGGGTCCACCTTGAACTTCTGGCGGATTGAGCCGACACCGGCTTCAAGAGCTTCTTCGGGGGTGTGGGGGGCGTACTTTTCGCCGTCCAGCGTGATGGTGCCGCCACCGGGACGGTCCCAGCCGCCCAGAATCGACAGGAAGGTTGACTTTCCTGCGCCGTTTTCGCCGAGAAGACCTACAATCTCACCGGCAGCTACCTCTAGATTCACGCCCTTGAGGGCACGGAGGTGCTCGTGGTTCTTGGTGAGGTTCTTGACACTCAGCAGATTTCCCACTCTGTTCTTTCCTTCCAACATGCGAGTGATGCGCCCGGGACGCCGTGCAAAAAGCTCTGTGGTAGGCCGGTGGCTAGTCGATGAGCTTTGTGGGGGAAACACAGCAGGGCTACACAAAATTCAGCCGTTCTTAAGCATTCTACAGAATATTAAGTCGGCTTTACGTCCACTCTTTGGGGCCGTCCGCCTATCTGCCTACACGATAAGGAGGTGACCTGTACGAAAAGTTTTTCGCATAGGTCACCTCCATAACCGTGTCGCTATTTTACTTTCGGTTGCAAGGACGCCCGCCGCAGCCTGCGGGGCACGCTCCCTAGTTCAGTTCAGCGGCTAGGGCATCGCGCTGGGCGTGAATTTCAGCGGGTACCTTGTCACCGAGGAAGGCCAGCCATTCGTCGATTCCGGGCAGCTCCTGGGCCCACTCGTCCTTGTTGATGGCCAGGGCAGCGGTGAGTTCGGTGTCACTGATATCGAGGCCGGTGAGGTCGAGGTCGCTCTTTCCGGGCACCACGCCGAGGAAGGTTTCTTGGCCGTCAGCCTTGCCGTCCAGGCGGTCGAAGATCCATTTGACCACGCGTGAGTTCTCGCCAAAGCCAGGCCAGGCGAAACCACCGTCGGGGGTACGACGGAACCAGTTGACGTAGTAAATCTTGGGCATGTTCTCTTCGCCGTGCTTCTTGCCCAGGTCAATCCAGTGCTGGATGTAGTCACCGGCGTTGTAGCCAATGAAGGGCAGCATGGCCATGGGGTCGCGGCGAACCACGCCCACAGCGCCCTTGGCGGCGGCGGTGGTCTCGGATGAGAGGGTCACACCGCGGAAAACACCCTGCTCCCAGCTGGAAGCTTCAGCGACCAGCGGCACAGTGGTCTTGCGGCGGCCACCGAAGATGATGGCAGAAAGGGGCACGCCGTCCGGTGCGTAGTACTCTTCAGCCAGCATGTCGGCCTGGGAGATGGGGGTGCAGAAGCGGGAGTTGGGGTGGGCAGCAGGACGGCCAGATTCAGGCGTCCAGTCATTGCCCTGCCAGTCAATCAGATGCTCGGGCACCTCGTCGGTCTTACCCTCCCACCAGACAGAGTTATCGTCGGTGAGGGCCACGTTGGTAAAGATGGTGTTGCCCTTGGCAATGGCGCGCATGGCATTGGGGTTGGTGGACCAGCCGGTGCCCGGGGCTACGCCGAAGAGGCCTGCCTCGGGGTTGACCACGAAGGGCTTTCCGTCGCGGAATTCGATCCAGGCGATGTCGTCGCCGACCATTTCAGCCTTCCAGCCGTCAATGGTGGGGTCCATCATGGCGAAGTTGGTCTTGCCACAGGCTGAGGGGAAGGCTGCCGAGATGTACTTGCTCTCACCCTCGGGGTTGGTCATCTTGAGCACCAGCATGTGCTCGGCCATCCAGCCCTCGTCGTGGCCCATAGCTGAGGCGATACGCAGGGCGTAGCACTTCTTACCCAGCAGGGCGTTGCCACCGTAGCCGGAGCCGAAGGACCAGATTTCGCGGTCCTCGGGGAACTGCACAATGTACTTTTCGGGGTTGCAGGGCCAGGGGACGTCCGCCTGTCCAGCCTCGAGGGGGGCACCGACCGAGTGCAGGGCTTTGACGAAGAAGGCCTCGGTTTCGGTCATCTTCTTCAGCACATCGGCACCGATGGTCGCCATGATGCGCATGGAGGTCACCACGTAGGCTGAGTCGGTGATTTCGACGCCGAACTTGGGGTTGGTGGCATCGAGTGAGCCCATGACGAAAGGAATGACGTACATGGTGCGGCCGCGCATAGACCCGGTGAAGAGCTCGGTCAGGGTGGCCTTCATCTCGGCGGGGTCACGCCAGTTGTTGGTGGGGCCAGCTCCCTCTTCGGTGGCGGAGCAGATAAAGGTGCGCTCCTCTACACGAGCCACATCGTCGGGGTCTGAGAAGGCAACGTAGGAGTTCGGGAACTCATGGTCACTGAGCTTGCGGAAAGTACCAGCCTCGACCAGTTCACCGGCCAGGCGGTCGTATTCTTCCTGTGAGCCGTCGGCCCAGTAGATACGATCAGGCTGGGTCATCTGGGCAATATCAGCAACCCACTGCAGCAGCTCTGCGTGAGTGGTGGGCGCCTGTGCGGTTACGTTGTCGATTGAAATGTCAGTCATCTGACGCTTCCCCTTATAAATCGTTGACCTGAAACACTCCACTGTGTTGTTCAGGTGCGAGTACCCCGCCCTGCCACTAGCCCGCAGGCGGGTAGAAACAGAAAAACGCGCCACCCATATCAATGAATAAACGCGTCGTGCGGTGCACTTTCACTTCATCGTGTGTTTCCAGAGTACATAGCTCGCCCCGGTTTGTCCTCATTAGTACGTAAATATTTCGTTACAGTCCTCTTGACCTGTGGTCTGGCCAACAGAATGCGGACCCGGGCAAACTTTTTCAACTTTCTTCAACCCCTCTTTTCCGCATATTTACGCGGTTTTCACCCCAGATTCACCCCTTTTGAGAGCAGGGTCACGCATTTTCGATTTGCACAGCCGTGCAAACCTGCGTAATGTATTACCTGTTGCCGCGACGGGCTGACGCAGCCGGTCAACGCATGATGCGCCTGTAGCTCAACGGATAGAGCATCTGACTACGGATCAGAAGGTTGGGGGTTCGAATCCCTTCGGGCGCACCACTGATAAAAACCGGCCTCCTTCGGGGGCCGGTTTTTTCTTGCCCTCCCCCAGCTGCCTCCCAGCGTAACACCCCGTTGCCAAGCTGGCGGCCGACGTCCGCTCACCGTAGTTTTAACCACAAAAAGCGGGGATAGGCGCGCCTGCCCCCATAAAATAGGGACAGACCCTAGACCCGCAGCCTCACAGCTGCCCAGCACACGGAGAACACATTGAGCGTAAACATCACGGTCACTGACGAAAACGGCACCACCAAGGACGTCACCTGGGAACCCCACCAGACCATGCTTGAGGCCGTCCTCGCAGCAGGCTTCCCCGTGCTGGCAACCTGCGGTGGTAACGCTTCCTGCGCCACCTGCCACGCCTTCATCGACCCCGAGCACATCGAAGCGACCCTGCCCCGCGAAGAAGCAGAGGAAGACCTGCTCGACATGATTGACGACATCGCCAACGAGTGCTCCCGTCTGAGCTGCCAGACCGAATACACCGAGGGAATGGACGGGGCAAGCGTCACCCTACAGCCCGGAATGTAGGCTGCATGAAAGCACGTATCCCCCTTCTCCCCCTCGCTGCCCTCAGCCTGCTCACGGCCCTCACCGCCTGCGGTAGCGCCACTACCGGCACCACCACCGCAGAAAGCACCGTGAGCAGTCCGGCTGCTACGACCTCGTCCGCACCGGTGCCCCCCTCACCGACGGTCTCAGCCACGAGCGCCGCGCCCACCCCCGTGGCAACCACCCGGACACCCACCGTGCAAGAGGTCACCCCGGCCCCCAGCACCTCCGCTGACCCAGAACCGGTGCCCACCGGCACCGTTATCACCGTAGAACCCACCGCGAGCGCCCCGAACCCTGCCGCGAGCGGTAGCCAGTTCGCCAGTTCGGCTGCCGGGGTAGCCGTCTGCGACTACGACCAGCTCTATATTGAGGCCGCGGTAGCTCAGGGCGGTGGCGCAGCGGGGTCGCGCTATATCACCCTAACCTTTACCAATACCGGGGACGCCAACTGCACCATGAGCGGCTACCCCGCTGTGCACTACGTGAACGCCGCTGGCCAGCAGGTGGGGGCGGCAGCTGCAAACGCTACTGAGTGGTCGTCCTCGGGTGGCGTGCTTGCCCCCGGTGACTCCCTGACCGCTACCCTGCGTGAGACCCGGGCCCAGCTCTACGGGGATGCCTGCCAGAGTGTTTCTGCTGCGGGCTACTCGGTGCAGGCTCCTGGAGCTTCCCAGGCTCTGGTACTGAACTTTGCGGCGGAAGCCTGCTCTAATACCTCTGTCGCCCAGCTTTCAGTAGGCGCGGTGGGGGCTACCCCCTAGCTAAGCGGCGGGCCTCCGTGCTCTCAAGGCCGGGTGCGCCGGGCTGCCTTCCAGGTTACCCGGTGCGCCCGGCCCGTTTGTTTTTAAGGGGATAATGGGGCTATGGCAGAACCCGTTACCTCCCGTGCCCTGAGTTTTTTCTCGGCCCCCACCCGCCGCTGGTTTGAGGGGGCTTTTTCTGCACCTACCGCTGCCCAGGCTGGAGCCTGGGAGGCAATTTCGGCGGGCCATCATGCCCTGATTGTGGCGCCGACCGGGTCGGGTAAAACCCTTTCGGCCTTTCTGTGGGCCCTGGACCGCCTGCACTTTGAGAGTCACGGGGGCGGGGGCACCCGCGTCCTCTATATTTCCCCCCTCAAGGCCCTGGGCGTGGATGTTGAGCGCAACCTGCGCGCTCCCCTGATCGGCATTGCCCAGACAGCCCGGCAGCTGGGGGTAGAGCCCCCGCAGGTTCGGGTGGGTGTGCGCAGCGGTGATACCCCGGCTAAGGAACGCCGCCAGCTGATTTCTAACCCGCCAGATATTCTGATCACCACCCCTGAATCCCTCTTTTTGATGCTGACCTCTAAGGCCCGCTCAACCCTGACCAAGGTGCACACGGTCATTATCGATGAGGTGCACGCGGTTGCCGGTACCAAGCGTGGTGCCCACCTGGCGGTGACCCTAGAACGCCTGGACCAGATTCTTGAGACCCCCGCCCAGCGGGTGGGCCTGTCGGCAACCGTGGAGCCGGTTGAAACCGTCGCCCGCTTTTTGGGCGGCAGTGTGCCGGTGCAGATTGTGCGCCCGTCCTCGACCAAGGAGTGGGAGCTGACCCTTTCGGTACCAGTGCCCGACATGACGGCCCTGGGCGGGCCCAATGCCTACGGTGAAGGTAACAACGACATTGGGGGCCGGAGTCAGCACGCTGGCGGGGGCCAGCCAGCAAACGTGACGCAGACCGGGGAGGCCAACGGTTCAGGTGCCTACCTGGATAAGCTCGCCGGGCGTACCCGCTCCCAGATCCGCTCTCTGGACGCCACTGAGTTCGAGGACCGTGCTTTCGATGACGGCGCTGTGCAGGCAGATACCCTGGCGGACGCTGGCACCCGGCCGGAAGTCTCTGTGCGGCTGGCGGAGTCCCTGCCTCAGGGGGTAACCGTGGCCGATGCCCTGGGCATCCGCCCGGTGGCAGGCCCTGCCCTGGGCTCCCAGTCAGATGAGCCCTCATCTGACTACTTTGACAAGCCCCTGCCTGCGCGCACACCCGGTAGTCAGGTGGGCAGTGAGCAGGCAGGCACTGCGCAGGCAAGTGCCGAGCAGGCCCTGTGGGACGCTGTGGGTGTTTTCCCCGGTGAGGAAGCAGAGTCTGCACCCCAGGTACAGACCCGAACCCAGCCCGCCCTCACCATCGAAGAGGTGCAGGTGGCGGCGTCCGCCCCGGGCTCAGGCGCCGGGAGCGAAACCCCGAACCTCAACGGCTACCAGGCCTCCATCTGGCCGCATGTGGAAGAGCGCATTGTGGATCTGGTGGTGGCCAATCGCTCCACCATTGTCTTTGCTAACTCGCGCGGGCTGGCGGAAAAACTGACGGCCCGCCTCAACGAGATTTACCTGGGCCGTCTAGAGGCCCGCGGGGAGCTGGGTGAGGTGACCGCAAGCGCCTCCACCGGTGCCCGCACCTACGCTTCTACCGGCGGGGAGCCGAAGGCCCTGGCAGATGTACTGGCTGAGGCTCTAGCCAAGGACGCCCCTGCCCGGCTGGAAGCCGACGATGGGCGCCTACCGGAGGCGGGTGCGTCCTTGCCCTTCTCTACCCAGCCCCCTGCCCAGGTGATGGGGGGTTCGGCGGCGGCTGCTGGGGCGCCGCCGGTGCTGGCGCGGGCCCACCACGGGTCGGTTTCCAAGGACCAGCGCACCCTGATTGAAGAGGCTCTGAAGTCGGGGCAGCTGCGGTGCGTGGTGGCCACCAGTTCCCTGGAACTGGGTATTGATATGGGCCATGTGGATCTGGTGATTCAGGTGGAGGCCCCGCACTCGGTTGCCTCTGGCCTGCAGCGGGTGGGCCGTGCTGGCCACCAGGTGGGGGAGGTCTCGCGCGGCTACCTCTACCCCAAGCACCGGGGCGACCTGCTGAACGCCACAGTGACCGTGCAGCGTATGCTGGCCGGGCAAATTGAGCCCCTGGCCATTCCCGCTAATCCCCTGGATATTTTGGCCCAGCAAACCGTAGCCGCCTGTGCCCTGGGCCCAATTAGTGTGGAGGCTTGGTTTGAGGCCCTGCGGGCAACGGCCCCCTTTGCTACCCTGCCCCGGGCGGCCTTTGAGGCGACCCTGGATTTGCTGGCCGGTAAGTACCCCTCGGACGAGTTTGCCGAGCTGCGCCCCCGCATTGTCTGGGACCGGGACGCCGGGACGATTGAGGGCCGCCCCGGGGCCCAGCGCCTGGCGGTGACCTCCGGCGGCACGATTCCTGACCGCGGCCTCTTCCCGGTCTTCATTGCCGGGGCTGAGGATTCTAAGGCTCCCAAGCGGGTGGGTGAACTGGATGAGGAGATGGTCTATGAGTCCCGGGCCGGGGACGTCATTGCCCTGGGTGCTTCGTCCTGGCGGATTGAGGACATCACTCATGATCGGGTAACCGTGACCCCCGCCCCCGGGGTACCCGGTCGCCTGCCCTTCTGGCACGGGGATTCGCCGGGCCGTCCTGTCGATTTGGGGCGAGCTTTAGGAGCCTTCACCCGGGAGCTGGCCCTTGAGAACAGTAAGGACGCCGGTGCCGCCCACGCCCGCCTGCGCGGCCTTGGTCTGGATCAGTGGGCCGCTGATAATCTGCTGGCCTACGTGGCAGAGCAGGCAGAGGCGACCGGCCAGGTGCCCAGCGAGAAGCACCTGCTGGTCGAGCGCTTCCGTGATGAGCTGGGGGACTGGCGTCTGATTCTGCATTCGCCCCTGGGTATGCCCGTTCACTCCCCCTGGGCCCTGGCTGTGGGGGCGCGGGTTCAGGAACGCTACGGGGTCAATGCCTCAGCTATGGCCGCTGACGACGGTATCGTGCTGCGCATCCCCGCTATGGAGGCAGAACCGCCCGGGGCTGACCTCTTCATCTTTTACCCGGCCGAGCTCGAAGACATCGTAACCGAACGGGTGGGCAACTCTGCCCTCTTTGCCTCCCGCTTCCGCGAGAACGCCGCCCGCGCCCTGCTGCTACCCCGCAAGGACCCGGGCCGCCGCACTCCCCTGTGGCAGCAGCGCCAGCGCTCCGCCCAGCTACTGGATGTGGCCCGTAAGTACCCCACCTTCCCCCTGTTGCTAGAAACTGCCCGTGAGTGCCTGCAGGACGTCTACGACCTACCGGCCCTGACCGCCCTGCACAAGGACCTCGAGGCCAAAAAGGTACGGATCAGCGAGGTAGAAACCGAAACCCCCTCCCCCTTCGCCCGCACCCTACTCTTTGGCTATGTCGCCCAGTTCCTCTACGACGGGGATTCCCCCCTGGCTGAGCGCCGGGCAGCTGCCCTGGCGCTGGACCCGGCCCTGCTGGCTGAGCTACTCGGCAAGGACGAGCTGCGCGAACTGCTCGATGTTGAGGTCATCCGTTCCACCGAGGCCCGCTTGCAGCGCACCGCTACGGGCTACCGCCTGCGCGGGGTCGAAGGCGCTGTCGACCTACTGCGCCTGCTCGGCCCGCTCACCGCTGCCGAGGCTGCCCAGCGCCTGCGGGTGCTCCTGGAGCAGGACGCCGCTCCCCCTGCTCCTGATACCGAGGCAGGTCAGCCGGGTGAGCGCGTCCTGACCGAAGCCGAAGCCACTGACCACCTTGAGGCCCTGGTGAAAGCCGGGCGGGCCCTGCGCTTCCGCCTGCACGGGCGGGAACTGTATGCTGCCATTGAGGACGCCGCTCGTCTGCGTGACGCCCTGGGTGTGCCCCTGCCGATTGGGGTCCCCCTGGCCTTCCTAGAGCCGGTCGAGGCTCCCCTGGTTGACATGGTCGCCCGCTATGCCCGGACCCATGCCCCCTTTACCGTTGCCCAGGCAGCTGCCGCCCTCTCCCTGGGTGTCTCGGTGGTCGATACCGCCCTGCGTACCCTGGCAGCAGATCGGCGGGTTATCTCTGGTGAGTTCCTGCCCGAAGAGCTCCGCGCTGAGCTAGCCGCCGCCCGCACCGGCTCCACCGACCCCGCCTACCTAGCCGGAACTGAGTGGGTGGACGCCGCCGTCCTGCGCACCCTGCGCTCCCGCTCCCTGGCAGCCCTGCGCGCCGACGTCGAACCCGTTACCCCCGGCACATACGCCCGTTTCCTGCCGCCCTGGCAGCACGTGGGCTCCTGGCAGGTCACCGAAACCACCGCCGCCCCCGGCACCTTCGGGGCACCGGCCCAGTCCATCAGCGTCCGCCGCGACGAAAACGCCATGCTCAGCGGCTACGACGGCCTACTCACCGTGATCGACCAGCTCGCCGGGGTGCGGGTGCCCGCCTCTGCCCTCGAACCTCTGATTCTCAAGGCCCGCATCAGCGACTACACCCCCGCCCTGCTCGACTCAGCCATGAGCGCCGGGGACGTCATCTGGACGGGCGCCGGCCAGCTCGCCGGGGACGACGGCTGGATCGCCCTACACCTGGGTGAGAGCGCGGCCCTGACCCTGCCCGATGCGGTAGAACGAGCCGAGGCGCTCGCAGCCCTGGGCGCCCTCGAAAACACCATCTACGAGCTGCTGACCGGCGGGCTCTTCTTCAGCCAGATTCAGACCCAGCTCGCCGCCCTGGCCACCTCGCTGGGTAACACGCCCCCGAACGCCCAGGAGATTTCAACCGCCCTCTGGAACCTGGTCTGGGCCGGGCTAGTCACCGGCGACACCTTCGCCCCGGTACGGGCCCTGATCTCGGGCAGGGCATCGGCCCACAAGGTGGCCGCCCCCGCCCCCCGGGCCCGCTCCGTGGGAATGCGACGCGGGGCCTCCCGCCTCTCGGCTTCCCGCCTGGGGGTGGGCGTAGGCCGGGCCCCTGCGGTATCAGCCCAGGTCGCCCCTATCGACGGCGGACGCTGGGCCCGTATCGAGGCCGAACCACTCGACGCCATCGTGGCAGCTGCCGCCCGCGCCGAACTGCTCATGGACCGCTACGGGGTGCTCACCCGCGGGGCCGTGGCCGTTGAGGATACCCCCGGCGGCTTTGCCGGGGTCTACCGGGTGCTGTCTGCCGCCGAAGAAAAGGGCCTGGCCCGCCGTGGCTACTTCATAGAGGGCCTGGGCGCTGCCCAGTTCTCGACCTCCTCCACCGTCGATAGACTCCGGGCGGCGGACGACACCACCGCCGCAGACGAGGAGGGGCAAGGCGCCGCACCCGGCGCGTCCGCCTACACCCCGGTGCGCCGCACCCGCCACTCGGTCACCCTGCTCGCTGCCACCGACCCGGCTAACCCCTATGGGGCCGCCCTGCCCTGGCCCACCCCCGTGGCCTGGGACAGCAACCGCACCCCCATCAAGCACAAGCCAGGGCGCAAGGCCGGGGCCGTCGTCATCCTGGTCGACGGGGAGCTCACCCTCTACCTGGAACGCGGCGGCAAAACCCTACTGCCCTTTACCGACCGAGCCGACCGGGTGGAGGCGTCCGCGCCCCTGATTGGCCAGCTGGTGCGCGCCGGAGTAGCCGACAAAATCGTTATTGAGACCGCTGGCGGGGTGGATGTGCTGAGCTCTCCCACGCCGCCACCACCCGCACCCGACCAACCGGATGCATCGGGTGAGGCTGGCGCACACCCTGTACTTGTACTGCGAAGGGCCCTGCTGGCCGCTGGTTTCTACGCCACCCCGCGCGGCCTGCGTATGCGGAAGGACTATTCCTAAAAACAGCAGAACCTCCCTTGCGTGGGGCAAGGGAGGTTCTGAGTGGCTAGCGGTCTCTCATTGATTAGGCGGTGAGGTTGTACTCCACGCCCTCGTAGCCAGCGCGGAAGGCGCGGACGCTGCGGGTAAGGTGCACGTAGAAAGCACCGAGAGACATCACAAGCATCATGACCATAACAACCATGAGTGCGGTAAAGAGCAGATTCATTGTTCTGACCTCCATCTAGGGGACAGGCAGCTGGGAGACCGCCTAAGGAGTCAGGGCCTACTCTAGCAACATCGCATGAGCCTGCCCTTTGTATTAAGTTAGTGCTGGGCCATAAACTTCAACGGTGAAGCATGACGTGAAACGACTATACACCCTTTCAGCAGGTGGCACGCAAGTTTTGCAGTAATTCTGGTCTACACTGTGAGCAGAGGGGCGCGCAGGGCGTCATAGATAGGTCATATTAGACAAGTCACATTTTGATAACACGGAGGGGTGCTTAGCAGTGCCTGAAGGCGATACCGTATGGCGGCAGGCCCGCTCTCTCCACCGCGCCCTTGCCGGTAGAACAGCCCACACTACAGATTTCCGCTACCCCCAGGTTGCCGACATCAATCTGGCGGGCCAGCCCATTCACGGGGCCCTGGCCCGGGGTAAGCATATTCTGCTGCGTATCGGTGAGATGACCGTGCACTCCCACCTGAAGATGGACGGCATCTGGCACCTCTATGGGCTAGATGCGGACGGCGCACGTGAGAAGTGGCGGCGCCCGGCTGATCAGGTGCGGGCTCTGATTCAGGCTAATGCAAGGATTGATAGTGACGGGCAGGTAGTGCCCGGCAGCCACCCGGTCGAAGCTGTGGGCTTTACCCTGGGGCTACTTGAGGTTTTCCCCACCAGCCAGGAGGCTGACCGCCTATCCTACCTGGGCCCCGATCTGCTTGGTCCCGACTGGTCGGTTGAGCAGGCGGTAGCTAACCTAGCTGCCCGGCCGGAGCGCCCCTTAGGGGTAGCCCTGCTCGATCAGAAGAACCTGGCCGGTATTGGCACCATCTACCGGGCTGAGACCTGTTTTCTCGCGGGTCTTGACCCGCGCACCCCGGTGGGGGCGGTGCCCGATATCGCTGCCGTGGTCTCGATCGCCCGCCTGCTGCTGGATGCTAACCGCGGGCGTCCGCACCGGGTCACCCGCACCAGCGCCGAGCCGCTCTGGTGCTACGGGCGGGCAGGTCGCCCCTGCTACCGCTGCGGGGAAACCATCAGCAAGGAAGACCTCTCAGAAACCGGCACCGGCGCCGACCGCTACGCAGCGGGCCACCTGTACGCCCGCGAGGAAGACACCGACCGCATTAGCTTCCGCTGCCCCGGCTGCCAGGAGCTGCCGGGCTAAACCTGCCACTAGGCTAAGCAAAATGTTCACCAGCAACATGCTCGCGCAGATATTCCCGTAGATAAGGAATCGTAAAATCCACGTAACCGTGCTGAGAAGACTCGATGAGCTCATACCCCATCAAACGATTCCGATAGGTATTCGCATACTGCGGAGTGCTACCTAAACGATTTGCTATATCAGACATCTTGCTCGGCCCATCATCAACAGACATCGCTGCAAGAAAGCTCTTATCTACGCCAGACAGACCCGCCAAAGCAGGCTCATGCACCAGATGCCCCACCCGGCGCCGGGCAGCAGCCACCCCGCGCTCAGCAGCTTCAAGCCCAATTACGGAATCAGCTCTAGCAGCACGCCAGCTCTCATACCCAACACTCTGAATCAAAAACGGGTAACCACCGGTGCCTTCAACAGCTAAGGTAAGGGCTTCTTCACTGAAGGGCTTACCAAACTGTGTGGCTGGCCCTTGCAAGGCTTCCTCAATATCGAGCGGATTCACGGCCCCCAGGGTGATACGCTCAGCGCGACGCAGAAAGGTCAGCACCTCGTCCCCGGTTAAATCGTGGACGGCCTGAGGCAGACCCGCTGCAATAAAAGCAATATTCTTGCCCTGGCGGAAAGCATGTTGGACTTCTTGAGTCAGCACCCTGAGGTCATCGAGAGCGTTACGATGGGCCTCATCTACAGTTATTAAAAGTCCTCCACCTTGCTCTGCTGCAAGGTCGGCAACCTCAAATAAGAGGGAACGAAAACCGCCCAGAGGCGCCTTACCTTCTGACCACCCGACGGCGCCTCCCACACCAAATAGGTTTACTTCGATTTGGTTGAGTTTTCGGGCATCTTGTTTGCCTAGATCATAAAGCAGGCGAGGTAGACGCTCATCTTTGAGTTCCTGTATAAGGCCGGGGCGGGCAGTCATAGATACTACGGCCCACCCGTGATGTAGGGCCAGGTCCTCGTAGGCATTCAGAAGAACGGTTTTGCCAGAGCCTCGTGTTCCCGTTACGAGCAGGGCTCGGGCAGGTGCACCGGGGCCATCTTCAAGGGCTTCTTCAAAGTCAGCGAGAAGCTGCGCCCGCCCGACCAGCAGAGGAGGGGTAACACCGAAGGTTGGCGTAAAAGGGTTAGCCATACGCTTCCCACACCTTTCTCATACTTTCTTATTCTTATTTATTCTTTCTTATTTTTTATATCTTGGGTAGAGCATGCGGGGAGTAAACTACTCACCATGACCACCACCACATTTACCCCCACCTATACCCCAGATGCAGATGTACAGGAGGCCCTGGCCGCCCGCTTTCTGCGCTACTCGGCGATCTCTAGCCAGTCGGACGCCTCAGCATCGGTCGTGCCCACCAGCCAGGGACAGTGGGAGCTGGCCCGTCTGCTCAAGGACGAACTCACGGCAGCCGGTGCCCACAACGTGCACCTGAGCGACACCTGCGTGCTGACCGCCCGCATTCCCTCCACCCTGCCCGCAGGCACCGAAGCCCCCGCCGTCGGATTCTGCACCCACCTCGATACGGTTGACGTCAACCTCTCCCCCGACGTGCACGCCCGCGTCATCGACTACCCCGGCGGGGACATCTGCCTGAACACCGACCTCAACATCTGGTTGCGCGAGGCCGAGCACCCCGAAATCACCCGCTACACCGGCCAGCGCATCATCGTCACCGACGGCACCAGTGTGCTGGGAGCGGACGACAAGGCCGGGGTCGCCTCGGTCATGGAAGCAGCCGTGCGGCTCTTAGCTGCAGACGCGGACGCCGCCGGGCAGGCGGGTGCCCAGGGGCAGGGAAGCGGGGCGGGTGCGTCCGCCCATCCCGATATCTACCTCTCCTTTGTGCCGGATGAAGAAATCGGCCTGCTGGGCGTGCGCACCATGGACCTGGCGCGCTTCCCCGTGGATTATGCCTACACCCTGGACTGCTGCGAACTGGGTGAACTGGTTGAGGCTACCTTCAATGCCGGGCATGCCCGTCTGCACGTTGAGGGCGTGACCGCCCACCCGATGAACTCCAAGGGCAACCTGGTCAACCCGATTCTGGTGGCCCACGACTTTGTGGCGGCCCTCGACCGCGCTCAGACCCCCGAGCACACTGAGGGGCGTGAGGGCTACCTCTGGGTCAATGGGATGGCGGGCAACCAGGCGACCGCAACCGTCGATATCAGTATCCGCGACCACGACCGAGCCAGCTACGAGGCCAAAAAGGACTTCCTGCGCGACCTATCTGAGCGGACGGCAGAAGCCAACCCGCGGGCGTCCGTGCAGCTGGATATCTCAGATATCTACAGCAACCTTGAGGACGCCAAAACCAGCGCCAACGCCGTGGCGGCCGAGCATCTGCGCGCCGCCTTTGCCCGGCTGGGTATCGAGCCCATCAACCTGGCCATGCGCGGGGGCACCGACGGCTCGTACCTCTCCACCCGGGGAATCTACACCCCCAACTTCTTCACGGGAGCGCACAACTTCCACTCCAACTGCGAGTTCCTGCCCCTACCCGCCTTTGAGGCTAGCTACCGGGTGGTGCGGGAGCTGATGGTGGGTTCCCTTTAGCCACCCTTGACGCACAATACAAAGCAGATAAACTGGTTTTATCTTAAGGATGACAGCAAACAAGGCGGGGCAACCCCGGTAGCCGCTTACTACCAGAGTCACCCCTTGCTGTAGGACCTATCGAATGAACGGTTCGATAGCTTCCAAAAGCTTTGCTACAGCTCCGATGAGTATTGCAGTAGCGACGATTCTGACTGCAATCTTGTCGGGGCTGTTTTTCTTAGCCTTGCTTTTAGCCACAGCCATTACCTCCTCTCTGGTCTCACGCTCGCGGAGATTTTCTTAAGGATGGATGTACCGCGTGGAGTCCACGAGAGAGGCAGTTCAACTCTATCAAGCAGGCCTTGGGGTCTACCTGCGATAATAGAGCCCATGCGCCGAATCAACCGCCACCTTTCCCCCAAGCCCCTGCCCCAGCGCAACGGGATTGACGCCGTCTCTTTTGTGCTACCCGACGCGGGCAACCCCGAGGACGATACCCTGGGGGCAACCACGGTGCTGGACTACCTGGTAGCCCGCTTCTACCCCCACGAGCGCTCCCTCTTCACCTCCCGTTTTGATCGCGATGAGGTGAAGGACGCCGACGGGCAAGCCGTTGCCCCCGACGCCCCTTTGACCGGTCAAAAGATCTGGTACTACCGGGAACTGGGCGTTGAGAAGCCGGTTCCCTTTGACATGCCGGTGCTCTACGAGGACGAGTGGGTGCTGGCCATTGATAAGCCCCACTTCCTGCCTACCACCCCGAACGGCTCTTTTGTCGCGCATACTGCCCTGACCCAGCTGCGGGTGCGGGAGAACAACCCCGATCTGATTCCGATTCACCGCCTGGATCGGGCAACTGCCGGGGTGGTACTTTTTGCCAAGACCCCAGAGGCCCGCGCCCCTTTTCAGACCATGTTCCAGCGGCGAGAACCCACCAAGACCTACGAGGCAGTGGCGGTTCCCATCGCCGGGCTGGAGGTGGGGCAGAGTCTGACGGTGCGCTCGCGCATTGATAACCAGCACGGGGCCCTGCAAGTAGCCCACACCGGAGTTGAGCTTCTGCCCGGTGACACCGGGCCCCTGCCCGTTGAGACCAAGGCGGAGCGACGCGAGCGCCGCCGCTCCGGGGCGTCCTTTGAGGGGCTGAATGCCCAGTCGCGTATTACCTGCCTGACGGTGTTTGAGGTGGCGGACGGCGTCCTGCCCGCTGTTTCTGAAGCCAACCCGGCCCTGCCCCTGCCGCAGGCGGGCACGTCCCTGGCCCACTATCTTTTGGAACCGCATACCGGTAAGACCCACCAGTTGCGGGTGCACCTGGCGGCAGCCGGGGCCCCGATTGTGGGGGACGTGGTCTACCCGGTCGTCCTGCCCATCGCCGAGGACGAGCCAGCCCTCCCCCTCCAGCTGCTGGCCAGGTCGCTGACCTTCCCCCACCCCTTCACCGGGGACGTCGTGACGGTGCAGAGCGGGCGGAGGCTAGGCCTCATCGAAGCTTCTGCCCCCTAGCCGCCGAATGTGACACCTTTTCCCGAATGTCGGGAGTAAACACACCCGCTCGGGAATACAAGGCACATTCGGCCCGGGACTTTGAAGCTACTCGGCTACAGGTACAGGGGCACCCTTTTCTACTGACTCAGCACTCCTGGCTGGCAGCAGCTGCAGACCGCGCACCACCAGGTAGATAGCCGCCAGTAGCCAAAGGCCAGCGAGTACCCAGGCCACCTGGTAAATCGTCACAAAGGCCAAAACCGCCGAGGTCGCCACCAGGCCAATCGGCCCGGCCACCTGGCTAATAGCCATAAAGATAGAGAAGGACCGGCCGCGAATCTGCTCGGGTACACCCTCGGTCACCAGCAGGGTCTGCAGGGGGTTCATAATACCCCCGCCCAAGCCGGAAATCCCCAAGCCCACGATGGCTAACCAGGAAGTTTCGAGCAGGGCCATGCCAAAGAAGGCCAGGGTATAGAAGACCATACCCACCACCCAGGCCCGGCGCGGGAAGGGAATAATCTTCCCCGCCACCATGCTGGTCACCATCATGCCCACGGCAAAGGCAGACATGGACGCCCCGTACAGCCCCGGCTGGTTAATCCCCTGGAAGTGGGCAGGCAGAAGCACCATCAGATAGGGCATTACCAGGACCATCGATAGCAAAGAATCCAGAGCCAGCAGACGAATCACCGGGTAGCCCAGGGCTTTCTTCCAGCCCGCAAGCCCCTTGAGGGGGTCTTCGGTAGGGGCTTCAGGGGAGGACGCTGGCACCTGCCCGTCCGCACCCGGTTGGGCGGGGGCGTCCTGACCCTCAGCAAGGACGTCCGCCCCTGCCTTCTGCAGGCGTAGGGAGGCGGTCAGCGCGGCGGCCACCAGGGAGCAAGCAGCCGTGATCCAGAGAACCTGCTCGATGGGCAGGGCCGTCATCAGCACACCAGCCGCAGCGGGTCCGACCAAGAAACTCACCCCGCTCAGGGCCTGATTCCAGCCAGAAATCTGGGCGACCTTCTTACCAGAGGTTTCAGCAACATCGCCGACCAGGGCAGCCCGGGCGCTCATACCGGGAATATCACCCACCGCACCCAAAATACCGATAACAATGAACCAGCTCAGCGTCAGCCCAAAAACCATATCAACCGCAATCACGGCCACCACCGACAGACCCGAAATAATATCCGAAATCACCGACACCGGTTTCAGACCCAGACTATCGACCAGGTTGCCCCCAAAATAGGCAAAAACCAGCGACGGCACTGCAATCGCAGCCGCCACGATACCGGCAGCAGCCGGGTTACCAGTGCGCTCTAGCACCAGCCAGGGCCAGACAATACCGGCAATAGAATTGCCCAGCATCGACAGGGCAGCAGAAGACAAATAAACCCAGACAGCAGAAACCCGCCCGGTGGAAGAAGAGGTGTGCATAAACACAAACTCTAGCCGATACCCCCCCCCCAGTGCCAAGAGGTGCCACTTACTCCCGAGCGTGGGGGGTTAGACTGCCCCGCTCGGGAATAAGAGGCGCATTCAGCGCAGACCCACTAGCCCCACCAGCCGGTAGACTAAAAACCGGCCCAGGCCACCGCCCACCGACGCGCCACAGAAAGAGACACCATGCGCCCCAAGCACCTGCAGCACTCACCCGACCAGCTCGCAGCGCTCACCGCCGAGCACCGCCAGGCGCTGGGGCAGCGGGCAGGTACCGCCGCCTACTCTGTGACACGACTCTTCGGGCACCGGGTCGCAGGCCTCCCCGGCACTCTACTAGGACGCACCCTGCACCCCGACACCCGCCGCCGCAGCCAGCGGCACGGCGAATGGCACTACTGGTGGCAGGCCCACCTACTCGACAACCTGGTCGATGCCGGCTTCCGCCAGCTCACCGCACCCGACGGGCAGGAGCAGGCCCGGGCGTTCCTCCAGCAGGCCCGCGCGGTGCTACGTGGCATTCAAGTACGCAACTTCGGCTCCTACCCCAACTCCTTCTACGACGACATGGCCTGGCTGACCCTGGCCTGCGAGCGCCTCAACCGGCTGGCGCTCGCGGTGGAGGGGAACGGAGATTCTGCTGCCCAGGACGCTGCCACCCGGCTCTACCGGGAGCTGGCAGCTGCCTGCACCCCTGAGGTGGGTGGGGGTGCCTTCTGGTCGAAGGACCACGATTTTAAGAACACCCCGGCAACCGCTCCCATTGCCCTGGCTCTCGCGCGGGCCCACCGGTATGACGAGGCGGCTGCCCTGCTGAACTGGCTGCACGCCAACCTCTTTGACGCCAAGCACGGCCTCTACCTGGACGGGGTCAAGGTGGCCGGGCGCGGGAATCGTGCCGAGATCTCCTCGGTGGAGCGTGGTCTCTACACCTATAACCAGGGGCCGGTTCTCGCGGCCTATCTGGCGATGCTTGATGCCGGTAAGTCTGAGCTGCTGACGGTTGACCCGGCTGAGCACATCGCCGAGGTTCTGGCCGGTATTGACCGGGAGTTTGGTCGCGATTTTGAGGTGTCAGAGGCAGAAACCCTGCGGGTTCTAGCGACCCAGGGCGGCGGGGACGGTGGGCTTTTTACCGGTATTTTGGTGCGCTACCTTGCCGAGGTTGCCACTCACGCTGCCCTACCGCAGGGCGTGCGGGAGCAGGCGCGGGATTTCATCCTTGCAACCGCCGAGCTCTTGTGGGACGGACGCCGCGAGTTCGACCCCGACCTGCCCATGAACGAGCTCGGCATCGACCCGACCGAGATTCGCGGTGAGGCTGTCGCGCTCTTTTCACCCGATGTCACCCGGCATATTTCTGAGGTGCTCAAGCCTGCCCAGCCGGTTGATCTTTCAACCCAGCTCCAGGCCTGGATGGTGCTAGAAGCGGCGGCGCGGGTTTTCTAGGGCGGGCGCGGCCGCCTTATTCGCGCGGTAGACGGCCCAAAGTCCCAGCGCACCCAGAAGCACCAGCAGTAAGCCCACGGTATAGCTCGAGGCAATCTCAGACACCGGGAAACTGAACCCTGACGGATACCAGAACATGCCGGTGACGAGGGGCTCTGCTACAGCCCCCGCGGGAACCAGATAGCGCAGGAGCTTCCCTGCACAGTCGTCCTGCGCGGACCTAGCGCCCAACCAGCCCAGGGGCCCCGATATGATGACGGCTGCAATAAACCAGTGGTAGTTCTCAATCCAGATGCTGGCTTCCATGATGCCAAGCAGGTTCCCCAGGGCGTAGTGCCCGGCTAGGGCCCCTAAGGACACCGCCACCGCGGCTGTCACAGGCCCCCCAGAGCGGGGCGGGGCGAGTTCTGCTGCCGGACCACAGCCAGCCCGCGTAGAACCCCAGGGCTGCCCATAGGGTGCCCGAGTTGAGGAACTTACTCACCACCTTACGCGCATAGGTGATGGCCTCAGCTTGACCCGAGAGCTGGGCTTCTGTGGTGATATTGCTCAGCAGCGATGCAACCGCTATGCAGAGGACCAGAGCGATGCAGGTGAGCAAGGGTCGGGCTTTGAAACGCGCAAGAACCATACCCCTAACCTACTTGGTTCCGTCTGCCCGTGGAGGTGTTTCGGCCAGGTGCTCAGCCAGGGCATCGAGTTCGGCCTTGAGGGCCAGGACGTCGAGGCCCTCGACCGCGCAGGCGGCGTAGATGGCCCCGGGGACGGACGCCGCGCGTCCTCTCAGCTCCTGCCCGGCAGGGGTGAGGCTGATGAGGGTGCGACGCTCGTCGCGGGCGTCACGGGTCTTAGTCAGCAGGCCGTGGTCAATCAGGCGTTTGATGAGCGGAGTCAGGGTGCCGCTGTCGAGGTCCAGGCGGGCGGCAAGTTCTTTCATGCCCAGCCCGTCGGGGTTCTCCCACATAACCAGCATGACCAGGTACTGGGGATAGGTCAGGCCCAGCTCCCCCAGGTGCTGCTGGTAGGCGCGGGTGACAGCCCGGCTGGAGCGGTAGAGGGAGAAGCAGAGCTGGTTGTCAAGGGCGAGGCTGCTGTCTTGGTTCATTCCACCCAGTATAGGTTGTGGGCAAATTATCAGCCAACAATTTACTTGCACACAATTAGATTGTGTACAATATAATTAAAACCTCATGAAAGGAAACCCCATGGAACCCCTCTACACCACCGAAGCTCTAGCAACCGGTGAAGGCCGCAACGGCCACGTCCGCACCATTGACGGCGCTTTTGACGCCGATCTCGCCATTCCCGTTGAGATGGGCGGCTCCGGCAAGGGCCTGAACCCCGAGCAGCTCTTTGCCTCCGGCTACGCTGCCTGCTTCCACTCTGCCCTGCAGATGGTTGCCCGCATGCAGAAGAAGAACATCGAGGGCTCCTCCGTAGGGGCTAAGGTCTCTATCGGCAAGCAGGGCGAGGGCTTTGGCCTGGCCGTTGAGCTTGAGGTCGTCATTCCTGAACTTCCTCAGGACGAGGCCCAGGCACTGGCCGATGCAGCCCACCAGGTCTGCCCCTACTCCAACGCCACCCGCGGCAACATCCCCGTGACCGTCACCGTCTCTGACGACTAAGCTCGCACCCCACACCCGCACCGAATGTCGCCGAAAGCTTCATAGGTATGCTCTTCCTGCATACCTATGAAGCTTTCGCTTACCCTCAGCACGGAGCGATACGGCTAACTAGCTTCCCTAAAGACAGGACGCAGCGGGGCGGGTAAAGTGTGTCAGGCACCTAGCCACCGCAAGAGAAGAAGCCGAATGACCGCGTCCTCACCCACAGCCCACCAGACCGCACCGCTCAGCCCCCAGGAGCGCCAGTCAGTGCTGCACACCTTGCGCTCCCCCAAGCTGCTCTTCATCGAGGTACTCGCCGGTCTCGTAACCTCCCTTGCCCTGATCCCAGAGGCCCTCGCCTTTGCCGTGGTGGCAGGTGTCGACCCCCAGGTGGGTCTCTTTACTTCGGTGGTGCTGGCCATGGTCATTGCCTTCACCGGCGGACGGCCCGCCATGATCTCTGGCGCGGCAGGTTCAACAGCAATCGTCATAGCGCCCCTGGTCGCCAGTCACGGCCTGGACTACCTAATCGCCACGGTTCTTCTAGCGGGTCTTTTACAAATCCTCTTTGCTGCCGTCGGCATTGCTAAGCTCATGCGGTTTATCCCGCGCCAGGTCATGGTGGGCTTCGTCAATGCCCTCGCCATCCTGATTTTCTCTTCCCAGCTACCCCAGCTCATCGGGGTGCCCTGGCTGGTCTACCCCATGGTGGCGGTGGGCCTGCTCCTGGTCTTCGGGCTGCCCCGGCTCTCCCAGAATATCCCCGCCCCGCTAATTGTTATCGTCCTGCTCACCGGCTTTGCCCTAGCAGCCGGGGCCCAGGTGCCCACCGTTGGCGATTACGGCCAGCTGCCCTCGTCCTTGCCTTCCCTGATCTTCCCCGAGGTTCCCCT
Organism: Rothia nasimurium; assembly: GCF_035916755.1. Taxonomy (GTDB): domain Bacteria; phylum Actinomycetota; class Actinomycetes; order Actinomycetales; family Micrococcaceae; genus Rothia. Next base: position 53,192 of record NZ_JAYWIX010000004.1, read on the forward strand.
GACCGGCGAGACCCTCGCGATTATCACCCCCTACGCCCTGGGTATCGCCTTCGTAGGGCTAGTGGAATCGCTCATGACGGCCAAGCTCGTGGACGACATCACCGATACCCACTCCAACAAAACCCGTGAGTCCTGGGGCCTGGGCGTAGCTAACCTCGCCACCGGTTTCTTCGGTGGTATGGGTGGTTGCGCCATGATCGGGCAGACCATGATTAACGTCAACGGGGCCCGGGCCCGCACCCGCATATCAACCTTCTTCTCGGGCTTCTTTATTCTGGTGCTCTCGCTGGTTCTTGGGGATATCGTGGCTATGATTCCAATGGCCGCCCTGGTTGCGATTATGGTCTATGTTGCTCTGACCACCTTTGACTGGCATTCGGTGCAACCTGCAACCCTACGCGCCCTGCCCAAGGCTGAAACCCTGGTCATGGTGATTACCGTTGCCCTAACCCTGCTCACCCACAACCTGGCCCTGGGCGTCGGCGCAGGCATCCTGGCAGCCTGCGCCTTCTTTGCCCGCCGCGTTGCCCGATTCGTGACGGTAGAACGTTCTCTCGAAGGCGCAGAGGGGCAGCTAGCCGTGTACACCGTATCGGGTCAGCTCTTCTTTGCCTCGTCAAACGACCTCTACACCCTCTTTGACTATACAGCTGACCCAGGGACGGTTCGCATCGACCTATCCGGCGCCCACCTGTGGGACGCTTCGACCGTATCAGCCCTCGATGCCATTACCACCAAATACGAGAAGCTGGGCAAGCAGGTGGAGATTGTAGGCTTAGGCGCTATCTCCGGCGAACTGCACGGCCGTCTCACCGGCAGGCTCTAGCCCTTCCCCACTCACCCGGTAGACTTGTTCCCGTGCTCAATACCGAATTTTCTGATCCCACTTTTTCTTTTGAACTGGGCAACCGCCTGACCGATACCGCCCAGCCCACCGGCAAGCAGGTGGACGCCAACGGCGGCGCCTTCCAGGGCCGCACCGGCGTCATTCACACCCCCCACGGCGACATTGCCACCCCCGCCTTCACCCCGGTGGGTACCAAGGCAACCGTCAAGGCCGTACTACCCGAGGCTATGAAAGACCTGGGTGCCCAGGCCCTGCTGGCCAACGCCTACCACCTCTACCTGCAGCCGGGGCCGGACGTCCTCGACGCCGCAGGCGGTCTGGGTAAGTTCATGAACTGGGACGGCCCCACCTTCACTGACTCCGGAGGCTTCCAGGTCATGAGCCTGGGCTCAGGGTTCAAAAAGGTGATTGATATGGGCACCGTGGCCGGGGCTACCGGCGCGGACGGCCGCCCCATCGGTGACGACGACGTGGCGGCGGGCAAGGAACGTATGGCCCATGTGGACGACGACGGGGTCAACTTTAAGTCCCACATCAACGGCGATATTCACCGTTTCACCCCCGAGGTATCTATGCAGGTGCAGCACCAGATTGGCGCTGACATCATGTTTGCCTTTGATGAGCTGACCACCCTCTATAACTCCCGTGCCTACCAGGAAGAGGCGCTGGAGCGTACCCGCCTGTGGGCCCTGCGCTGTATTGCTGAGCACCAGCGCCTGACCGCTGAGCGGGTGGGCAAGCCCTACCAGGCCCTTTTTGGCGTGATTCAGGGGGCCCAGTATGAGGACCTGCGCCGCAAGGCCTGCCGCGACCTGGGCGCTATGCCCTTTGACGGCTTCGGTCTGGGCGGGGCACTCGAAAAGGAAAACCTGGGCACTATCGTGCGCTGGTGCAACGAGGAGCTACCCGAGAACAAGCCCCGCCACCTGCTGGGCATTTCGGAGCCCGATGACATCTTCACCGGCATTGAAAACGGCGTCGATACTTTCGACTGTGTCTCCCCCACCCGCGTGGCCCGCAACGCGGCTGTTTACACCCCCGATGGCCGCTTCAACCTGACTAACGCCCGCTACCGCACCGACTTCTCCCCCATCTTCGAGGGCTGCGACTGCTACACCTGTACCCACTACACCCGCGCCTACCTGCACCACCTTTTCAAGGCCGACGAGCGCCTCTCAGCGACCCTGGCCTCGATTCACAATGAGCGCTTTATTGTGAAGATGGTGGACGACGCCCGCGCTGCTATCGACTCCGGGGAATATTTCGACTACCGCGATGAGTTCTTGGGTAAGTACTACGCCAAGAAGGTTGCCCAGCAAAAGGCCCAGGAAGAAGCTGCTGCCCGTAAGGCCGCCAAGGACGCCGAGCGGGCAGCTGCTGCCCAGGCCCGCTGGGAGGCCAATATGAAGGCAAAGGCTGAGGCCGAGGCCCGCCGGGCAGCTGAGCAGGCTGAGACCACTAAGACCACCAGCGACGAAAAGTAGAGCATGAACGACTTTAAGATTGACGACCTCAAGCCCGAGGAAACCCTCACCTACCGCCACGAGTTCGCGGCAACCCCGCAGCAGGTCTTTGAGGCTTTCACCAACCCCACACTTTTTATCAAGTGGTTTGGCCCTGCCGACTGGAAAATCATTCCTTCCACCCTGACCCTGGAACCGGTCATTGGCGGCCGCAAGCAGTTCGTCATGCGCCACAAGGACCAGGCTAAGTTCCAGGCCCCCATGTACATGCGCTTTGTGACTCTAGCCGAGCCCCACACCATCGAGTACCGGGAGGCCCTGCCCACCCCGTCCGGCCAGCCCTCAGACACCCTGATTGGCCTGCGTCTTGAGTTCGAGGCGGGCACCGCGGTGACCGAGGACGGCGTCGGTGAGGGCACCATCCTTAAGCTCACCCAGGGCCCCCTGCCCGCCGGTGTGCACGAGCAGACTCTAGCTTCCTGGCAGGGCTCCTTCGGCAAGCTGGCTGAACTGCTCAAGCAGACATAAAACCCGGCACACCGGCACCACCACTACACCCAGGGGAGATTCCCCACAAAAGGGGAATCTCAACCGTTTTTCTCGCACGTTTACCGAATTGGGTCGCGATCAGGAAAACCGGCTTCGCCGCTCACCCATTGGCCCGTATTTCAAAAAGGTCTTTATCTCGGAGCAGATGGGAGCCCAAAAGCCAGAGCCCGTCTTTTATCACCGGGTATCGGAGCTTATTACGGCTTTTTCTCCGTCGCAGGCTCTAATGATTGGTGATAGCCTCACGGCCGATATCCAAGGTGGCGTCAACGCTGGCATAGATACAGCCTGGTACAACCCGAGTGGAGCACCTAGCCCCAGCCAGCTGCAGCCGACCTATACTTTCTCAAGCTACGCAGAGTTAGCGGAACTTCTGCCCTAAAATTTCTCCTACACTATAAAGCTCAGGACGCCGCACCCCCGCTACCCTGCCCCAGGGAAGGGAAGGGGCACTTCGGCCCCGAGGTCTTCACCGTGCCGCTAGATACCGTTGAGATTGACGTGCGTGAGGGCGGCGCCCAGAAGTTCGTCATGGTCAGCGAAGAGAACCCCGAGTTCATCTCCCCCGTCAACGGCACCTTCCACAAGCTGGTGCCCGGTGGGCTGAATGAGGGCTATGAGGCTATCGGTGAGGAGCTGGCTGAGGCCCACGGTGTGGAGGCCGGCTCCTACTTCCTCAACCGCACTGCTTTCAAGAAGATTGACGAGCGCACCACCTGCGTTACCATCCCCCCAGGGTCCTCTTGACCCAGCTATGCACGAGATGTCGGTAACTGGCTGGAAGTCCTCTTTCAACAAGCTCAACCGCCTACTTGGTGCCTGCTAGACTCATCTGAGATTAATCAACCCCATCTTGTTTCACAGGGTGGGGTTCGTTGCACCCTCGCCAGCGAACACAAAAGTCCTAAAAGTCTTGAGGCTTACTCAAAAGGCATTTATTTCGCACCCCCGCTCAACACCCCTCGTCTGATTAGCTTCGTTCACCAGGCGGTTCACACCACCCACAGAACCGGCAGCGTCGCTGTGAACCTGCTTCGCCTCAGGCATTTATAAAGACTCCTTCAGCTCGAACAGCATAAAGTGTTGCAAATCACCATATGCATATATATTATGAATCACACATGGTACTACTCATACCCACCAAGAAATCACAAAGGAGTTGATTGAAATGAGAAACAAAATTCTGAAAGCAGTAGCAGGGGCTTCTCTGGTACTTGCGGCGGCTTTTGGTGCTGGAACGGCAGCCGAAGCTGCAACCGTGTACTACAAAAACAGTGCAGTGAGCTGGGATTATGGTCGCAGCCTGGGTGTCAACAGCTACTCCAAGGTACAAAGCGGCATGTACGACCACTCTGCGACTGCTAACACCACCTTCTCTGGCTGGAAGAAGCCAGGTGTTTTGGCATCAGCTGTTCAATTCGTTGGCACACAGCAGGCAACCGCCTACTGGAACTGCCGTGGCTAATTAAACAAGACACCAGGGGGGTGAGTAGCACCATGCGCCAAACTCTTAAATACTTTGCTAGCGCATTATTAGTCTTGCTAGCGGTCGTGAATATAGCCCTTTTCGCTGCTGTTCGAGCAGATGGCTACGAAAAAGAAATTACTAATTATTTGCACCAAGGGAAAAATTTTACCATTTCAAGCCTGAACCCTGACCAAGCAGCGCAGGTTGAAGGCTACCTAAACGCAAAGATTTTTCAAGAGCAGGCTGTCCTTATCAGGTCAGATAAAAAACTATCCGCTGTCGACGGATCAGCGGACGGAACCCATCTAGGTCTACTCGCAGACCCCAACAACCTTAGTAATTTGCCAGAACTGAATTATCTGGGCGTGACTATTCTGGGTACCAAAAATATTGGGGATCTCCTCACATCAGAACAAGGAAAAACCCTTGGACTCTACACAGTAGAGGAAAACGTCCTACAAGAACTACCAGAAGTTACCTTCGGGCCAAATCTGAGCGTAGGGAAGTTTTCAGATTTGGTGGAGGAAACAAATACAGTCAACGGACAATATTTCCTGTACGGCTTCAGTGAAGAGGATTTCAATGATTTCCTTCAAGAACTCTCAGCAGTCAGTGGAATCAGCCAAGAAGAGCTTCTGACTCCCCTCTCCGGAAGTAACCAAAGCACTAGCCTATGGCCTATATTTATCCTCACGTCATTGCTCTCGACAACAGCCCTGCTCACTCTAGTTCTCTTTATCTACATCACCCAAGGAGCAAAAGAACTCGGTACCTATCTTATCTTGGGCTGGTCAAAGACTAACTACTTACTAACCATAGCCAAGCCTCTGGCCTACACCCTTATACCCACCTCGCTACTAACTGCAATCGGAACCTGGCTAACCCTAAAAGATTTCGGAATAAGCCTGGCAGTAGCTTCTACCCTATTCCGTCCCCTTATGCTCACTATAGGTATTGCTATTGCTAGTTTCTTGCTGTCGTCTTTGCCCCTGCTGGGCATGAAACCGATTCATGCAGTTCGTGGATACAGGCCACAAAAACTTTTTGTGGCCCTTCTAGCCCTGGGATTCATAACAACCACAGCAGGCCTTTACACCACTGCCTCTTTTCTTGATACTCCAATCAAAGAGGTAGAGAAAATAACCACAGTACAAAAAGAATGGGACAAGGTTGCCGATCAATACATCCTTTACTCTCAAAGTGCAGGCTCAGATAGCGCAAGTTTCACCGGTCAATCCACTGAGTTAGCCGAAGATTTCTACGTTTGGTACGCCTCCATCGAGAAAGACAACGGGGTATCGCTGGTCAACACTTATTATGCAGACCAGGAAATCCTCCAGCAGTGGAGAGCTCTCGGTGAAGACGCTCCATACCGGGAGTTCTGGTACATGGCAGCTTCCCCTAACTACCTGAAAAGAATCGGCATAGAAATTCCACCAGCTACCCTTAAGAGAGCTGAAGAAGGTGAACAGGTATTCTTATTGCCCGAGCATTTTAGCCTTCAAGATAAGGCATCACTGACCAGTTGGCTGGAACAAGAAGCACAGCGGAAAGGAAAGGCAGAACAAAATATAGTCACAGCTTTTACACAGAATCAAAACACGTATATTGAAGAATATTCTCTTGACGGTGATATTTTTACTTGGAACGCCGATCCAGAAAAAGATTTCCTCAGCTCTGATGTAGTTATTTATGTTGCAACATCCGCTAACATGACCTACTTTGAGTCCGAAAGTCTATCCGCTTCTGGGCTAGAACAAAGTTATATAAAGCTTTCAGAAGAAGCAGTTCATAAATATACTTCCCTCTCATACCTGGAGACTTACAACCTAGACGATAACCTGCCTATCTTTATATCATCTAAAAGCTTTGTGGCTGGCCTACAAAAAAGCATATATCAGTACCTTCAGCTATTTGGTGCAGTAACCCTAATTCTTGGACTTATTGCGGGTTTCGCATTATCAGCATTTATCATGCTTTATTCGCTTCTCTTCCGCAATCAGATAGCTGTCTCAAGACTACTAGGGCACCACCTCTGGTCTTCTTTCAGGCCAGCCTACCTGCTCGTTATTCTGGTAAACGCACTTGGTCTCTTGGCAATGATTATTGTTGAGTCACGGGTGGGGCTAATCATTGCTGTTCTTATGCTAGTCGGACAACCAGTACTACTACATATGCTTTCTAGAAAATTTGCTTACTCCCATATGGTCAGCCTCATTAAAGAATCGTAGGTATACAGTATGAAAAACTTTGTTGAAGTTTCGAACATTTCAAAACATTTTGGTGGCAGAACAGTTCTCAATGGAGTTTCATTGCAGGTGCCAGAAGGCAGCTCTTTAGCTATCATCGGCAGATCCGGATCAGGAAAATCGACGCTACTTAACATTATCGGCTTACTTGAGTCTGCGGATTCGGGTAGCTTACGTTTGGGGGGCGAGGCAGCGCCTGGAGTTCATTCTCGTAAAGCAATGTTGCTCCGCCGCAACACGATCAACTATCTTTTCCAAAGCTTTGCTCTTATTCCATCTCAAACCGTAATGCAGAATATTCTGCTGGGCATGGAATACGTAAGCCAGCCAAAAAGCGAGAAAAATAAACGAATCATGGAAACTCTTCAGCAGCTTTCTGTTGAGCACCTTGCCCACCAGAAGGTAGCTACCCTTTCGGGTGGAGAGCAACAGAGGGTAGCAATGGCCAGGTGCCTGCTGAAACCCGGCAATCTGATACTGGCCGATGAGCCAACAGGATCTCTCGATAGGGAGCTTGCTATGGTAGCGATGACCGAGATGCTTCATCTACATCGTGCATACGGTAAAACTCTTGTAGTTGTTACTCATGACCCCGAGGTAGCGCATATGTGCGATCAGATCTTTGAGCTTAAGGTATGACGGATCAAGCCCCCTTTAAAAGTGCATCTACAACCTAGGCCGCCAGCTGCTCCCGTTGCTCGGTGCTCAGGCGCACCAGGGAGCCGGTCTCGGTATTGAAGAAAGCTAGCGTGGTGGTTGCTGAAATACAGTGGACGCCGGTCACCGGATCAAAGAGCTCGTAAGCAACAACCAGCGAGGCAGCTACTACCTTACTGACCTGCATTTCTACACGTACCGGCACCCCGCGGTAGGCCAGGGGGCTACGGTATTTGACGTGGTTTTCAGCAACCAGAGCCTGGGTTCCAGATGGCAGAGTAGCAAACAGCGGCAAGGGCACCTGACGTGGGGCTGGCTCACCTGAGGACGGCGGTGGGCCAAAGAGAGCCACGCGGGCTTCTTCTAGAATCTGCATCATAGTGACGTTATTGATGTGGCCGTAGGCGTCCATGTCACCCCAGCGCAGGGGGATAGAAAGGCTATACACTGTGCTCATGTCCCCTACTTTACCGAGCCAGGGTTTCAGATAGAGCAAAGCCCCAGCATCTTTCCTTCTGAGCGGGTAAAGACACCGGGGCAGAGCTATCTAGAGGGTGCGCGCTGGCTCCCCTCTGCCTTTAGCCCTGGCGGACCTTGAAGCGGGGGTTCTTTTTGTTGATAACAAAGACGCGGCCGCGGCGGCGGACCACCTGAGCACCGGGCATTTTCTTGAGCGAGCGAATTGAGTTACGAACCTTCATGGGAGGTTTTCCTTTCTATAGGGGGTGGACTAAACGAGCAGGGGTCTGTTTATAGGGGCTTATTCGAATGGGTAAGTGAAGCTACACAATATTTTGAGCTAGCCTTGATCTTGTTTACCCCGGTGGTTAGGAAGAATTTTCGATGAGTTGTTGACTGAGGGCTTCAGTGTTGAGGGTACAGAGGTTGAGAATTGCTTGCAGCTGCTCTGGCTCTAGGTCGTCACCGGTGATAACGATGATGGTTTTAGGTGGCAGGTCTTTTCCCCATTGCCCGCAGGTCTGTAGCCAAACGGTTGGCCCGATTCCTTCGATGGCTACCCGTTCATCGGGGTGGTCTGTTAACCAGATATGGCCACGCACCCGGCAGGCTCCTTCGACGATGGAGGGTAGATGTTGGGCGAGAGCTTGGGTGTCGATGATGGTATCGCTGGTGAGGACGGCTGTGGTGAAGTTAGGCCCGTGGTGGTGATTGCATTCCTTGTCACCTCGGGCGGCTTGTTGGATGTCCTGACTACAGGTGCCTAGGTGCCCTGGGGCAAGGCGTTGACGGACTTCTTGTATCCGATATTGGGCGCAGCTGGCGATAGGGTTGGAGCTAGTGATGAGGTGGGCGTGAGGGGCCAGGTGGCTCAGTAGGTCTTCTGCGCGGTCGATGCTTTCGGGGCTGTCTATCAGACTGTTGTTGATGCTGATGATGGTGTCGGCATGGGCCATTTCAGTGACCAGATATTCGCCGGGGATTCTCTCGTCTGAGCAAGACCCCACTAGACCGATGCGCGAGAGGCTATCGCTAGACCAGAGGTCGTCTTCTAGGTCTTGGCTGGCGATGGCTAGAGTGCAGCTTGTGATAGTGAATTCTGCTCTTTTTTGGGTAAGCCCGATGACGTTGGCCAGAGAGACTCCCACGGGGAGGGCAAGGACTATCTCTTGATCTCGGGGTAAATGGTGGGCGAGGTAAGAGAAGGTGGTGCAGCTGGTGCAGTTTTGATTGGGGTAGACGCTGGTCTCAACCTGGGGGCTGCTATCGGGGTGGTCGGATGAGAAAGTGCGGCTGGTGATTGTGACACCCGTTTCTGGGCTTGCTTCAGCGTCAAGCTGGATAATGCTTGCCTGCCGGTAGCGTGTACTGAGCATGTCGAGAGCTGCACTGCGGGCAAGGAGGCTCAGGGATGAGAGAGCAATCAGGGGCATAACCCAATCATAAATGAGAATCGTTCTCATTTACAAATAGGGGGTGAAACGGTCCCCGCTCCACTACCAGGAGCGGGGACCGTTAAGAGGAAGGGAAGAAATTCTACTTTCGCGATCCAGCTGCCACAGCGGCGTCCGCCTCGGCGAAGGCGTCCTCGTGCCCGGTATGCACGCGCTTGACCACGCCGAAGTAGATCATGGTCAGAATCAGGAAGTAGGCGATACCCATAGTCGCGGGAGCAGCGTTGCCGGTACGGGCGAAGAGGGCCGCCCAGATGGCCAGCAGCAGGAAGATGCCCAGACCAGCGGTGATTCGACCACCCCACATGCGGAAGGCCGAAGAGTTACCCTCAACCCCCTTGAAGGCGATGTAGGCCAGCAGAATCAGAACCCAGACGGTGAGGGCGCAGACCATGGTCAGGGTCATCATCAGACCAAAGGCCTGGCCGGGCAGGAAGAGGGCCAGCAGAATCGCCAGCACCACGCCCGAGGTTGAGGCCCACATGGCCAGCACGGGAATACCGCCACCGCTGACGCGGGCCAGGGGCGCAGGTGCCATCTTTTCGCTCGCCAGCGAGTGCAGCAGGCGGGTGCCCGCGTAGAGGTTAGCGTTGGCGGCAGACAGGGCAGCAACCAGAATAATGAAGTTGGTGATGGAGGCAATGGCCGGTACACCGATTTCTGAGAAGACCAGCACGAAGGGGGAGGCTTCAACAGAGCCGTCGAGCTGGGCGGCTGACTGCCAGGGAATAATCGAGACCACGATAAAGAGTGAGACCACATAGATAGTCGCCAGGCGCCACATATTCGCCTTGGTTGAGGCCCGTACTGAGCGCACCGGGTCCTTCGCTTCAGCAGCCGAGATAGAGAGCATCTCGATACCGCCGAAGGAGAACATGACCACAGCCAGGGAAAGCCAGACCCCGTGGACGCCGGTAGGCATGAAGCCGCCGTCATTGGTCAGATTGGCGATGCCGGTAGCCTCCTGTCCGGGGAAGCCCACAAAGACCAGGGCCAGGCCCACGATGACGAAAAGGAGCAGGGCGATGACCTTAATGGAGGAGAGGAAGAACTCCATGGTGCCAAAGTACTTGACCGAGCGAATATTGAGCAGCACAATCACCGCACCAAAAAGGACGATACCAACCCACAGGGGCAGGGAAGGCCACCAGTACTGCAGGTAGGTAGCAACCGCGACCAGCTCAATACCGGTGATAATGGCGGTGACGGTCCAGTAGGCCCAGCGGGTCAGGTAGCCGGCGTAGGGGCCCAGGTAGCGGCCAGCGATGGAGCCGAAGCCACCGCGCACCGGGTAGCGCACGGCCATTTCGCCGGTAGAAGCGGCGATAATGGCGGCGACCAGGGAGCCGATAGCATAGGCCAGAATGACGGCCGGGCCCGCCAGCGCGATAGCGCCCGAGGAACCCAAAAAGAGGCCGGTACCCAGGGCCGAGCCCAGCACAATCATGGTCATCTGCCCGTGCGTGAGTGAGCGTTTGAGGGTGGTCGCCTGGGCCTGCCCCTGCGAAGGTGTGTGTGCCACGGTAAGCCTTACTGTGAGAAAACGTCGTGTGCGGTAGCGGTGTTAATGCGCGGACGCCGGTGCGCTGCTCCCCTGCCGCGAGGCTGGGGGCGGGCTACCGGCGTCCTTGTGTAGACCTGCTACTGATTTTAGCGCTGTTTGGTGCCGTCGACGACGGGCACCTGGGTGGTAACGGTGCGGACCTCTTCAAAGGCGTCGTCTGAGGTGCTGATATTCTTGTTGACACCGGCGAAGTAGATGACGGTAATCAGGCCGAAGAAGCCCAGGCCCACGAAGATGGAGGGGAGCATGGAGCCGCCTGCGAAGAACATGGCGATGAAGGTGGCAATCACGCCGGTCAGACCAACCGCTGCGGTGGCGGAGCCACCGAAGACGCGGAAGGGGGAGGCGTCGCCTTCGACTTTCTTGTAGGCCATGTAGGACAGCAGAATCATGCACCAGACCACCAGCACGCAGACGGTCACCAGGGCCATCATGTAGCCGAAGATTCCGCCGACGCCCGATATTGCCATAATCATGGCGACCACGGCGCCCAGGGATGAGACGGTCAGCGCCAGGGCGGGAATGCCCGAAGAGCTGGTGCGGGAGAGCACCTTGGGTGCCATGCCCTCGTGGCCCAGGGCGTGCAGCAGGCGGGTGGCTGCATAAAGGGCGGCGTTAGCACCGGAGAGGGCTGCGGTCATCAGGATGAAGTTGGTGATACCGCCAATGTAGGGGATGCCCAGTTCGGTGAAGACCATGACGAAGGGGGAGCCTTCGATGTCCTTGCCCAGGGTGGCGGCGCTGGTCCAGGGGATGATGGCGACCACGATGAAGAGGGAGAGCACGTAGAAGGTAGCCAGGCGCCACATCATAGCTTTAGCCGAGGAACGTACGGAGCGGACCGGGTCCTTGGCTTCTGCCGCTGAAATGGAGATCAACTCGATACCGCCGAAGGAGAACATGACCACTGCCAGGGCGATCCAGATGGAGGAGAGGCCGTTGGGCATGAAGCCGCCGTGGGCGGTGAGGTTGGCAACGCCGGTGGCGTCCTGGCCGGGCAGGCCGAAGAATACCAAGGCCAGGCCGAAGATGATGAAGAGGACGACCGCGCTCACCTTGATCGAGGACAAGAAGAATTCCACCACACCGAAGGACTTGACGCTGGTCAGGTTGAGCACGAAGATCGCGCCACCCGCGATGAGTACCCAGACCCAGAGGGGGACGTTGGGGTACCAGTAGGCCATGTAGGCGCCGACGGCTACGACCTCGGCACCGGCCAGGGTGACGGTGGTCATCCAGTAGGCCCAGCGGGTCAGGTAGCCCGCGTAGGGGCTGAGGAACTTACCGGCGATGGTGCCGAAGCCGCCGCGCACGGGGTAGCGCACGGCCATTTCACCGGCGCAGGCGCCGATAATGGCGGCGATCAGTGAGCCGATGGCGTAGGAGACGATGACGGCCGGGCCCGCGATAGAGATAGCTGCGCCGGAGCCCAAAAAGAGGCCGGTGCCCACGGCGAGGCCGAGGGCAATCATGGTGAGCTGGCCGTGGGAGAGGGCGCGGCTGAGGTTGCCGCCCTCCTGCTGGCCGGTGGTGGTTGATGCCACGGGTGCCCTCCCTTTCAAGAGAGTGTGGTGTATGCAATGAACCGAAAGTTTACACAGGTTTTCTGAGGGAAAACCGGTCTTCAGTGCTCACCATTATGCAGTGAGAGACACATCACTCTCTTGGTGGTAGGTGCAGGGCGCTTGGCGGGCTGTGCGCAGCACCCGCTTTAGCGGGCAAGGCTGTAGGTAGGCTCTTTGCGCTTGAACCAGCCGATGACGGGGTAGGTGATGGGCAGCAGGAGTAGCTCTACAACGCACTTGTACACGTAGCCCACGATGACATAGTTGAGGAAATCGCCGAAACTTGTAATTCCAATAATGGGGGCGGCAATAGAGCAGAAGATGATGGTATCAGCCAGTTCACCGACCAGGGTTGAGCCCATGAGTCGGCCCCAGAGGTGGCGGCCGCCGGTTGCTGCCTTGAGCTTCACTAGCACCCAGGAGTTCAGTAGCTGGCCCGTCAGGAAGCCCAGTAGGGAGCCCGCGAGAATTTGGGGCACGGGGCCCAGTACGGCTTCAAGGGCTGCCTGCCCATCATAGAAATCGGCGGCGGGCAGGGCAATGAGAATCCAGAAGCTGGCCGCGGCAGCAGCTGCTGCAACGAAGCTGGTGATAATGGCACGGCGGGCTAGTTTAAAGCCGTAAATTTCGCTGATCACATCACCCAGCACGTAAGCCAGGGGGAAGAGGAAGAAGCCGCCGTCGGTGATGATTGACCCGAAGGCGACGCCCTTGGTAGCCCCGATGTTAGAGAGAATAAAGACCACGCAGGTAGCTGCCAGCAGCAGGTCGTAGTAGGTGCGAGTGGGGCGGGCAAAGTCGGTATCGTTGCCCTGCTTGTGGGCGGACACCGGTGAGCTGGTGGGAGGTGTAGACACAGTTATCCCCTGGGTTGAGTATCGGTTTGAAGAGTGCCCACCTGCCACCTGGGCGCCCACTAGCTTACCGATTTTTAGGCGACCCCGCACGGCCTGCCGGGTGTGGGGTGGGGCGCAGTGGCGTCCGCGCCGGTGAACCAGTGGCAGGTTTTGCTGACAGTTTGCTGGGTTCTGTCGTGAAAAATAGGTTTTAGTGACAGATAGCGGTAAGGTGTCATTATGCCTCGAATTACTGCCGCCACCAATGCTGCCCAGCGCGAGAATACCAAGCGCGCTATTCTCGATTCCTTCGGCCGCCTGCTCTACGAGCGCGGCCTGCCCGGCCTCACCATGACTCACGTGGCTAAGACCGCCGGCATCGGCCGCACCGCGGTCTACAACTACTTTGCCGACATGGGCGAACTACTTATTGCCTACGCCCTCGACGAGACCGAGCGCTTCCTCACCGAGCTGCGCGAGGCCCTGGCCGGGGTGGAGAACCCCATCGACCAGCTGGCTGTCTACGCGCGTCTGCAGATTGAGGATCTTTCCCGCCGCCACATGCCCCCCGGCCCCGCTATGCGGTCGGTTCTTTCACCCGAGGCTTTTGCCAAGCTGGGTGATCATGTGCGCGAGCTTCAGATGGTTCTGGCAGGCATTCTTTCTGCGGCGATTGAGCGCGGCTACCTACCCGAGAACGACATCCGCGAGCTGGCGCAGCTGGTTCACGGTTCCCTGTCATCCAGCGCTGACCGCACCGACGAGGCCAGCGACAGGGCAGCCCGCGAGCGCCACATTGAAAACACGATTCGCTTTATTCAGCTGGGTCTGGGTGCGCGCTTTGATGAGAGTGGGCACCCCGTGCGCCTGGACGGCACCCCCGAGGTGCACCTGGTAGCTGCTTCCTAGCCGAGACTGGCGCCCCTAGCCCTGGGGCAACAGCGAGGGGGCAAGGGAATCGAGGTCGAGCACGCGGGCGTACATGACGGCTCGGCGTTGCAGGGCGGTACGTAGGGCGCGATGGACGCCATCTTCGAGGTAGAGCTCGCCCCGGTAGCGCACCACATGGGGGAAGAGGTCCCCGTAGAAGGTGGAGTCTTCGGCCAGCAGGGTTTCGAGGTTGAGGTTTTTCTGCGTGGTGATCAGGCGGTCGAGGCGCACCTGCGAGGGGGCAATGGAGCCCCAGGTACGCTGAGTAAGCCCGTGGTCGGGGTAAGGGCGCGTGTCGCCTACACCTTTGAAAATCATGCGGTCTATTGTACGCCGGGCGGGGCAGGCCCTGAGTAAAGTTTGGTGAGAATTGCCCCACCAATACCCTAAAGTGCCGCCGGCCATATCCGTCACTCCATCGAGCCAGAAGCTTCGCTGCGAGTGCGGGGTGGGACACACTTTTCTGCCTATAACCCAAATTCTTGCTATATACAAAGAATGTAGGCAAAGAAAAAGCCGGTTTCATCAAGTGGGCGATGAAACCGGCTTCAGCGGAGGATGGGGGATTTGAACCCCCGAGGGCGTGAACCCAACACGCGTTCCAGGCGTGCGCCATAGGCCGCTAGGCGAATCCTCCAGGCTGTTGCTTAGCTATTTACATAGCTTCACGAAAGCGAACAGATACGAGCATACCCCATGTCTGGGCGTCCGCGCAAATCAGGCGCGCGGGCGGGGCGCGGCGTCCGCACCGGAGGAACCCGGGTCAGGCTCGACCCAGCCGAGCCCTGGTGGACACCGCCGCCCGTCCTTTGTTTTTCGCGACGGCTTAGGGTACAGTTGTTGGAGCCCCTTACGTGGCGTCATCTTGGAAAACTCCCCCAGGGCCGGAAGGCAGCAAGGGTATCTGGGCTCTGACGGGTGCGTAGGGGGTCTTTATTTTGCCCAATTTCTGCCCCCTCCCCCGTTAGGGACCAGAAAAATCACAATAGTATGTGTGGGCGTTAGGGATTTTGGGAGGAATCTGGTCCCTACTGACACAAAGCGGGGCGGACGCCGGCAGCGGCTTAAGCCTTTCGCGCACGGTTCTTAAAACGTCAGCCACCCCCACTACACTGTTAACCAGCACACCCGGGGCGGCGAGCGCCTGATTCTTTACTCTTGCTTTTCTCCCTGGGCCGGGCTCAGTTTTTCTGCACTCAACCGAAGGTTTATTGTGAGCACTGCGCTGTATCGCCGTTATCGCCCTGAGTCGTTTGCCGACGTTATCGGGCAGGAGCATGTCACCGAACCTCTCATGACTGCCCTTGAGAAGAACAGAGTGAACCATGCCTACCTGTTCTCGGGGCCGCGCGGGTGTGGCAAGACCACTTCGGCTCGTATTTTGGCGCGCTGCCTCAACTGTGCTGAGGGTCCCACTCCTACCCCGTGTGGTGTGTGTGAGTCCTGTAAGGAGCTTTCCCGCGACGGCGGCGGTTCCCTCGATGTGATTGAGATGGACGCCGCTAGCCACGGTGGTGTGGATCACGCCCGTGACCTGCGTGAACGCGCTACTTTTGCACCGGTGCGCGACCGCTACAAGATTTTCATTATCGACGAGGCGCACATGGTCACCCGCGAGGGCTTCAACGCCCTGCTCAAGATCGTGGAAGAGCCCCCGGCGCACATTAAGTTTATTTTTGCGACCACCGAGCCTAACAAGGTGCTCGGCACTATTCGGTCGCGCACCCACCACTACCCCTTCCGCCTGGTGCCCCCGCAGATTCTGGGGGACTACCTGGCTAAGCTCTGCACCGAAGAGGGTGTGAAGGTTGCTGATGGCGTGCTGCCGTTGGTCGTCCGCGCCGGTGGCGGGTCGGTGCGTGACTCGCTGTCGATTCTTGACCAGCTCATGGCGGGTGCCTCGGACGAGCAGGGTATCTCCTACGACCTGGCTGTTGCCCTGTTGGGCTTTACCCACGGTGAGCTGCTTGATGAGGTCGTCGATGCTTTCGCATCAGGTTCTGCCGCCGAGGTTTTCGCCTCGGTCGATAGGGTAATTCAGACTGGCCAGGACCCCCGCCGCTTTGTCGAGGACCTACTCGAGCGCTTCCGCGACCTCATTATTGTCAAAGCCGTGCCCGACTCAGCGGGTTCGATCCTGCGCGGCCTGGCCGCTGACCAGATCGACCGTATGCGCGCCCAGGCTGAGCAGCTGGGTTCTGCTGAGCTGTCGCGGGCTGCGGACGTCACCAATGAGGCCCTGAACGAGATGAGCGGGGCCATGAATCCCCAGCTTCACCTGGAGCTACTCTGCGCCCGCATTCTGCTGGCTGCCGGGGATCAGGGCATCGGCAACCTAGCCGCCCGTCTTGATCGGCTTGAGCGCAAGCTGGCCTCGGGTCAGTTCCCTGCGCCCGCGGGCAGCAATTCTGCACCGGCAGGTTCCGCTTCTGGCACCGGTGCGGACGCCGCCAGCCCCCTGGCACGCGCCCGGCAACAGCTAGCCCAGCAGGGTGGCGTCGAAGGTCAAGCCCCTGCTCAGCAAGCTCAGCCTCAGCAGCAAGCCCAGCCTCAGCAGCAAGCTCAGCCCCAACGTCAAGGCCAGCCCAGCCAGCAGAGCCAGACCGTTCAGCAAACTCAGGCTCCTGCCCAGTCGAGCGGCGCACCTCTAGCCGGTGCTCCCCTGGCTGGAGCCCCCTTGGCGGGTGCTCCCCTGAGCGGTGCCCCGCTAGCAGGTCGGGGCGTTCCGCCACTCGGTGGGCCCCACCAGTCTGCCCAACCCAACCAACCTCCCCAGAGCGCCCAGCCCACCCAGGTCGGGCAGCAGGCGTCCGCGCCTCAGAGC
Organism: Rothia nasimurium; assembly: GCF_035916755.1. Lineage (GTDB taxonomy): Bacteria > Actinomycetota > Actinomycetes > Actinomycetales > Micrococcaceae > Rothia. The sequence continues at coordinate 70,057 of NZ_JAYWIX010000004.1, forward strand.
CCAGCGCGCCCAGTGCCCGGTGAAAACACGGTCGATATGGTGGCTAACTCCTGGGCCGATGTAGTGGCCAAGGTGCCTGCCCCCTTTGCCCGCGCCCAGTTTGCCCTGTGTGAGCCGTCCAAGTTTGAAAACGGCGCCCTCTTCCTGCGGGCTGAGCTGCCCGTGCTCAAGGCGGTTAAGGAGTACCTGCCCCAGCTTCAGCAGGCCCTCTTCCAGGTGCTTGGTCTGCAGGTGCAGCTGCGCGGTGAAATCAAGAAGCCCGGCGACGGCGGCAATACCCCCGGCGGTGGAAGGCCCGATGGCGGAGGTCCCGACAGCCCCGGTGGGACAGGCCCGTCAGGTGAAAGCCCCGCTCCCGCATCTCAGGCTCCCGCGCCCCAGGCTGCGAACAGGCAGCCCGCTGCCGATGTCGCTGAGGGCCCGCGCGGTGGTGACCAGGCCTGGGCAGCGCACGGCCAGCCCCGCTCCGAAGAGCCCCCCTCGTGGAGCCCCAACGACTGGAATAACCCCGTCACCTCCTGGTCGGTCGCAGCTATCCCCAGTGGTGATGCGGCCGAGGCCCCCGAGGCGCAAGCCCCCTCAGCACCGCATCTGCGTGTGATTGAGGGCGAGGCCGACCCCGTTGAAATCGCCAAGGCTCAGCACCCCTCCCGCGGCCCGCAGGAACAGCACAACATCTCTCTGGCGAAGGACGACGCCCAGGAGTCAGAGGATGCCGATCCCGCCTCCCAGGTGCCCCACGAGGATAGCCCACACGCGGTTTCCCTTGAGCCTGTCCCCACCAGTGAGGGCCTGGCCGAGCAGGGGCATAAGGACGCCGACAACGCTGCCCTCCAAGAAGAGGCCAAGGGCGAGAGCAGCACCGCGCCCCAGGCTCAACACCAGGAACAGGCACCGGCTCAGGCCCCGAGCCAGGCACCAGCCTCCAACCAAGCCCCGGTAGCCTACGAGTACGGTGACTACAATGGCGGCTACTTTGACGATGCTCCCGAGGACGAGCCCGAGTACGTCGCCGGGGTTGGCTACCTTAAGGCTGAGACTCCACAGGCAACACCCCCTGCCGGTGCGCCCCTAGCAGGCACGCCCAGCGCCCCCGGTGCTCCCCTGGCGCAGGGCGCCCAAGCCCAGGCGTCCGCACCGCAGATTCCCGCGCCGCAGGGCTCAACCCCGCAGAGCCAGCAGGCCAGCCCCCAGCCAGCCACCGAGCAGTCCACCACCCAACAGCCCGGCGGCGGTAAGAAACTCTCCTTCCGAGAGCGCCACGCGGCGCAGATTGCGGCCGGCCAGCGGGCCGTCCAGCAGGCTCAAGCCCCTGCCCCGGCAGAAGCCCCCGAGGACTTCACCCCCAGCGACGACGACGCCGCCCTTGAGTCGTCCGTGCTGATTGGCCAGCGGGCCGTCGAGAAGATTTTGGGCGGCAAAGTAATTGATGAACAGCCCCTTCATCAGGGCTAACAAGGAGTTTTTGTGTACGAGAGTGCCGTCCAGAACCTGATTGACGAGCTGGGCCGTCTACCCGGCGTGGGCCCCAAGTCAGCCCAGCGTATCGCCTTCTACATTCTGAATGCGGAAAGCTCTGAGATGGCCAAGCTCACCGACGCTATCGCGCGCGTGAAGAAGACCGTGAGCTTCTGCGAAATCTGCGGCAACGTCTCTGAAACCAAGCTCTGCGCTATCTGCCGCGACGAGCAGCGCGACCCGGCTGTGCTGTGCGTGGTAGAAGAATCCAAGGACGTGGTGGCCGTTGAGCGCACCCGCTCTTTCACCGGCCGCTACCATGTGCTGGGCGGGTCCATTAACCCTATGGCTGGTATCGGGCCGGAGCAGCTGCGCATCCGCGAGCTGGTGGCCCGCCTGTCGGACGAGCGCATCACCGAGCTAATTCTCGCCATGGACCCCAACCTTGAGGGTGAGGCTACCGCCACCTACCTCTCGCGCCTTCTGGTGCCCATCGGTATTCGCGTATCGCGCCTGGCGTCGGGTCTGCCGGTGGGTGGCGACCTGGAATACGCCGACGAAATAACCCTGGGCCGTGCCCTTGAGGGCCGCCGCATTATCAGCGAGGGTACCCGCGCCGAGGCCGCAAACCCCGCCGAAGATTTTGAGGCCGCCCTTGAGGCAGAAACCGAGGCCAAGGAGCAGCAGGCCGCAGCGGAGCAGGCAGCTAAGGGCCCGCGGGCCCGCTGGTCTGGTTCCATGTTCGATGATCTTGATAGCGCAGACGCTGCCACCCCCTCCCCTGCCAAAGGGCAGGAGGGCGGGGGGAAGCGTCCGGACGCCACCCCCGCAGCTCCCAGCGAGCCCTCCCCTACTGAGGGGCAGCAGGGGGACCTGAACGAAGAGCTCTTGGAGCAGGAGCTGGCGGGTATTCCGGGTGAGCTGTCAGCCGAAGAGAAGGCTGAACTTGCGGCAGCCGCTGCCTTTGAGGCTGAAGAGGCCGGTGAGGGCGTGCAGTCAGAAGAGCTACGCGATGCCTACGAGGCCAAGTTAGAAGAGCTCAAGAAGACCCCGCTGCGCACGGTCGCCCCCGAGATCCCACCGATTCCGGGTAAGACCTACGTGAACCCCTGGACTTAAACCCATGGGTCTGTAATTTAGCGTCACACACGTTATATTCCCGTCATTTGAGCAAAAATCGTCCAAGTGCGACGCCCACCCCTACGATAGTTTTAGGCCGGAAAATGCCCGGCACCTTCAACACCTTTGTACTGGAGAAGTTTCAATGAGCCTGATTGTCCAAAAGTTCGGTGGGTCCTCGGTTTCTGACGCCGAGGGTATTAAGCGTGTAGCTCGCCGTATTGTGGACACGCAGAAGGCTGGCAACGAGGTCGTCGTGGTGGTCTCAGCAATGGGCGATACCACCGATGAGCTGCTCGACCTTGCGGCTGAAGTAACCCCCAACGCCGGCCCCTCGCGTGAACTCGATATGCTGCTGAGCGCCGGCGAGCGAATTTCCATGGCCGTGCTGGCCCTGGCTATTAACAACATGGGCGGCCGCGCCCAGTCCTTCACCGGCTCCCAGGCCGGCATGATTACCGACGGCGTGCACGGTTCTGCCCGCCTGGTTGAGGTCAACCCCGAACGTATTCGCACTGCCCTTGATGAAGGCTACGTCGCCGTTGTCGCAGGCTTCCAGGGCATGAACCGCCAGACCCGTGACATCACCACCCTGGGCCGCGGCGGCTCAGACACCACCGCGGTTGCTCTGGCAGCTGCGCTGGGTGCTGACGTCTGTGAGATTTACTCAGACGTTGATGGTGTGTTCACCGCTGACCCGCGTATCGTGCCGTCCGCCCACAAGCTCGATACCGTCACGAGCGAAGAAATGCTTGAGATGGCTGCTAACGGCGCCAAGATTCTGCACCTGCGTTCGGTGGAGTACGCGCGCCGTTTCAACCTGAAACTGCATGTTCGCTCTTCATTCTCACAGCTTGAAGGCACTCTCGTTATCCCCGACAATGAGGGTATGGAAACTAATGTGAAGGAGATCCCCTTGGAACAGCCCCTCGTCTCGGGCGTCGCCCACGACCGTAGCCAGGCTAAGGTCACCGTTATTGGTGTGCCCGACGTGCCCGGTTCCGCGGCCAAGGTGTTCGGTATTCTCAATGAGACCAACGTGAACCTCGATATGATTGTTCAGAACGTCTCAACCGACCGCCCCGACGTCACCGATATCTCCTTCACCCTGCCCCAGGACCAGGGCGCTGCTGCTCTGGCTGCGCTTGAAGCTAAGAAGGCTGAGCTGGGCTTTGAAGAGGTCCAGTACAACGAGTCCATCGGTAAGCTGTCGCTGGTGGGTGCGGGTATGAAGTCTAACCCCGGTGTGTCCTTTAAGTTCTTTGATGCGCTGAGCACCGCCGGTGTGAACATCGAAATGATTTCTACCTCTGAAATTCGTATTTCGGTTATCACCGATATTGAGAAGCTTGATGAGGCTGTGCGCGCTGTGCACTCAGCTTTTGACCTTGATACCGAGGGTGAAGCTACCGTTTACGGTGGTACCGGCCGCTAGGTCGTGAACTAGGTTTGTCCGCGAGGACGCTCGGGCCCCGGGCTGGCAGCACCACGCTGCTGGCCCGGGGCCCGGCTTTTGCCCACTTCAAGGGCGTGTAAAAAAAATTTTCTATATTTTTCACCCAAAGACTCGTCGGGAACATATAGACCAATATAGTATTGCTGTACATCACATCTTCTTTACCCCCAAATTCAGCCAACCGGCTGGTCAAGCACTAAAGGAGCAGTAGATATGCCGACCAAATACTTAAAAAATTGGCTATCACAGTCACTATCGCGCTTTCTGTTTCAGGCATAACCCTTCCAATACATAAAGCTCACAGCTATGAATCAGGGCCACAGATAGCGCGTTGTTCACCAATGGGGCAGGGACATAACGCTGCCCCAACCCTCCTTACATTCAATCAGCCAGCAGGACAATTCAATAATTTCAATAACCCTGGCTTTGAATTATACTGCGGGGTCAAACTCCCTTCACATCTACTTCTAGCTGGTTACACAAACAGAGTGGATCTATCACTTTTTAAACACAAAGTATCAGGCAATTCTGTCCGATACAGAGAGAATCGAAAGAAATATATGATAGATAAAGATAGAGATATGCATAAAGGTAGTTGCTGGAAGCTTATAGACCGTAACGAAAACAGAATTGCCTCAATCAACTGCAAGGGATACCTAGTTGGAAAATAAGTTTCCTCTTTTTCTCCCTTGGCCACAGGGGATTCAAGAACCTGAAGCACCTGCCGTGCCTCAAACATACGGAGTTCTTCGCATCGGAGAAAGGTATGACGAAACCCTTCTTGTGCGGCTCCACGAAAGTATCTTGATGTATGAAATTACCCCGTATCTTTATTACAAAACCCCTTATCGCCTTGAGATTCTTATCGAGGTAGCAGATAAAAAAACCTTATCTGGTGCCCTCGTCAAGATATTACAATGGAACTGGGGACAACAAGATACCCTGATAGGACGCCTTTCCATACATGAAAATAACGTTTTGTCCGAATACTTACTGGAGCCCAAAGATTCAGGCCTAGCAGACTACCTGCAGCAGATTCTTCTTGCCTTCATAAACCTCTTCTCAGAAGGTGAAATACAACAGAAATCCCGCTCAAATTTAATAAACCATTCGAAAACCGGCCTCGAACCAATCATAGATAGATTAGATAATAGTGCAAGCACTGTTGAGTGGTGGCAGGTTTGGTTTATATATTCCCCAGATGCAGCACAAAGCTATATCATCTCTCATCCCAAAGAGCTTTACGGCGTTGATGATGAGATTATAGGTTATCAGGCTGTCGTAAGTTCTAGTATTACTCAAAATCCCATAGAATTAGTGATGTGGCACCCTGGTGAACCGCTCTTAGTCTGGGAGCAAGGAACTCACCCCGGCCTTCATACCCCTCTCCCAGTAGATAGAGTTCCTGAGCTACTTCAACAGCGGATACTTCCCTAAAGGCTCATTTCGTAGATAGCTGTAAAGTAGCAGCCTTATAACGGGCGTTAAAATAGACCCCATGCCTCTTACCCTCCTCACCTCTGAAGTCTGGCGCGCGCAGGCGTCCGCCCACGAACAGCGCGCTGGCCACTACGCCCTCCCCTTCGCACGCCGCCGCGAGCGCGGGCAGGCTCACCCGGTTGAGGACTTCCTCTTCACCTACTACACCCTTAAGCCCGGGCAGTTTATGCGCTGGCACCCCGGTGCGGGGGTCATTCTGCAGGACGCCGGTGAGCGGGCAGACTGGAAGTTCTACCGGGCCGCTACCCAGCAAGAATTGGAAGAGGCAGGCTTACCGCCCGCCGAAGCCGCTGCGGCGGCGCAGGCGGGCACCAGCGTCCTTGTCGATACCGAAAAGTTTGCTGAGGCCCGCGCCTCAGCCATTGATTTTGCGCGGATTATCTTGGGCAAAACCGCAGCCAAGCCCGGTTTCTTTGGCTGTTTTGGCCTACACGAGTGGGCTATGGCCTATAAGTCGGTGGAGAATAACATCCGCCACGACTACCTAGAACTGCGCCTGGGGGCAGAGGGAACTGACCGGGTGGTTGAGAGCCATAAAATTAGGTGCTCCCACTTCGATGCCTTCCGGTTCTTCATGCCCCAGGCGGTGCCCATGAACGAGCTACAGCCCACGCGTGAGCAACAGCGCAACCTGGAACAGCCGGCCTGCCTGCACGCCAATATGGATATCTACAAGTGGGCCTATAAGCTCCTGCCCCTGGTGCCCTCGCACCTAGTCATGGACTGCTTCGAACTGGCCTGGGATGTGCGCGAACTCGACATGAAAGCCGCCCCCTACGACCTAAAGGAGTGGGGCTACGAGCCGGTTGCCATTGAAACCCCCGAGGGCAAGGCCGAATACGTGCGCCAGCAAAGACTCTTCGCCGACCGATCTGTGGCCCTGCGGCAGAGACTGCTCGATGCCCTAGAATCATCCTCACACCACACTTAGGGAACGGAAAACACACAGGCGTTTCCCGCGCAAACTCGCCACCGCAGCGGTTGCTGCCATAGCCTTTACCGGGCTAAGCGCCCCGATTGCCTCAGCAGTCACCATGGACACCGACGGCGATAAGCTGCTCGATGTCTGGGAGACCAACGGGTAAGACTACAACAACGACGGCGTCATCGACATCGACTTCGCTGCTATGGGTGCTGCCCCCCCCCCTACCGCAAAGACCTCTTCGTTGAGATGGACTACATGCCCGGCACTAATTCCACCCCGCGCCCTGAATGACCTGATGACCCTCAAAAGTTCCAGGCCCGGTCCTCTGCCCCCGGCATTTTGCCCTATGAGCAGCAGGAACCTGAGGTTGAGAAAACGAGATGACGGCAGACCTAGCCCGTGAACTAGGCTACCTGCCTGCCGAGTAATCACGTTCTTCTCTCCCCTTGTGAAGGAGTAGCACAGGGGCGCTATGCTTTGCGGCGTAGGCTGTAGATCAGGAGGTCGCAGATGGTAAAAACCAGCAGACTCGCCCCCAGCAGGGGCAGAAAGACTCCGACCGCCACGGCAGCGATAACCAGTAGGAACCAGGCGGGTAGGGGCACCTGTGCTAAGGACGTCAGCGGCGGCACACTACCCCAGGTTTGGGTACCGCGCGGACGCCGCTGCCACCACATCAGGTAGCCCCAGGCGCAGAGGGCTAGGGTCGCAAGAGCCAGGACAAAAAGTGCCAGCTGGTTGGCCAACCCAAAATGGGTGCCCATGTGCAGGTCGATTCCCCAGCGGGTTAGTTTGGCTGCTAGGGGGTAAGCGGCAAAGTCGGTGCGGTCGATGGCGGTGTAAGCATAGGGGTCTATGGCTACGGAATCGACCTGGGTAGGGTAGAAACGTTGGGTTTCTTGAACCACCCAGGCTGTGTTTGGGTCTTGGCTGGGGCGTATTTCCAGGTTCACGGAATCGATATTGATGGCCCGGGCGGCGCTGAGCACCTTGGCATAGGAAATCACAGGCAGGGCATTGGGTAGGTCAGTGGAGCGTTCAGCAGCAGGGGAAGCGTGGTCGGCGTGGTCGGCTGAACCCGAAGAATCTGTTGTCGCCCCGGTCAGAGAGGTGCTGACAGCCGGGGTGGTCCAACTCAGTGCCGCACGCAGTTCACTCACGTTGGCTCCGGCATACTGAGACCAGGTCAGGCCTGTGGCTGAGAGAAAGAGCAGGCCAGCTGCTAAGCAGAAGCCCACCGCACTGTGGCGGGAGAGGGTGCGCAGATAGCCGCGGAGCCCGCGGCGCGGCAGGAAGGCGTCCTTTTTTCTGCTCAACCTATGAGCACGCACAGCCCACAGCACCAGGCCGCTGACCGCAATCACCCAGAGCCAAGAGGCAGCCAATTCGCTGTAGAGGCGCCCACCCTCACCCAGGTGGAGGTTACGGTGCAGACCGCTGACCCAGGTACGGAAGGGTAAAGAGCCGCTGGAACCGTACACCGGGTAGTCACCCAGTATCTGCCCGGTACCGGGGTCAAGAAAGACGGCGCGGGTGGTTGATTCGCCCAGGGTTTCGTCGGCGTACATGACGCGGGTGGTGGTACCGGGGGCGACAGCTGGGCGGACGGCTACCGGCAGCTCCTGCCCCACATAGTTATTGGCCAAAGCCACCTGTTCATCAAGGGCAAGGCGAGTCTCTGTAGCCTCTACTGTGAGTACATGGCTGTAGGCTATTTTCTCAATCTGAGGAGCTAGGGCGTAGAGGGCGCCCGAGGCTGCTGCTACCGCGATGAAGGGGGCTACCAGAATACCCGCATAGAAATGCAGGCGGCGGGCTAGGGGGTAGAGCCAGGCAACTGAGGCAGAGGTTCGCATAGGTAGCCATTCTAGGCTATCTCTAGCGGGGTAAGGGCTAGTGCTTTAGAGGAATGCACCGAGAAAGAGCAGGATGACGGCCAGCAGGGGGAAGGTGCCCTGCTTGATGGCGGCACTCCGCTTGTCGGGTGAGGTGATGAAGAGGACAGCCGCGGCAGCCAGCATTGACCCGGTACCGGCGAGCATGAGGGCTAGCCCCACGGCGGGGTCACCTGCGAAGTGGGCTAGGACGCCGGCGGCGGCAATGATTGCCAGGAAGAGGTTATAGAAGCCCTGGTTGTAGGCCATTTCCTTGGTCTGTTCGGCTGATTCCCGGCTCATGCCGAAAACGGGCAGGGCTCGGGTGGTCCAGGCGAAGGATTCGAGGTAGAAGATAAAAACGTGTAGACCTGCGGCGAACAGGGTAAAGATAAGGGCGGCGGTAATCATGGCGGTCTTTCTATTATTTTTGTAATGCTCGTTCCAATATATACTAGAATGAGCAGTACACAATCTTGACAGCCATGAAACGAGGCAGACCATGGGGCGTACAGCGACCTTCGACCGAGCGGACGCCGTCAGGGCAGCCCGCAGCGTTTTCTGGGATCGGGGCTACGAGGCAACCTCAATCCCCGACCTTGAACAGGCAACCGGTCTCAAGCGCTCCAGCCTCTACCACGCCTTCGAGTCCAAAAAGGGACTTTTTGACGCAGCGGTAGAGAATTACCTGGCAGAAAGCGTCCGTCCGCTCCTTGCCCCCATCACCAGCAAAGACGCGAAGCCCGATGCCCTCAACGACTACTTTGCAACCCTGGCCAGCTCTATTAACTCTGCCGGTAGCCACCCCGGCTGCCTGCTCATAGCGGCAGCCAACGCCCCAGTGGGCACCGACCCGGTGGTCAGCGCAGCCATCAGCGGCTACTACGACGAGCTACTTGCTGCTTTCCGCGCAGGGGTGGGCAGGGCGCGTCCACACCTCACCGAGGACGAAGCGGACGGCCAAGCCCACACCCTGGTTGCCCTCACCATCTCAGCCCTGGCCCTTGCCCGCACCAACAAGACTCTGGCTCTTGCTAACCTGCAAACCGCACAGGAACTCGCCACCCCCAAAGACTAGGTACAGTCGGTGCGCTCCAGCAATGGGCACAATCTAAGGGGCGAGCGTGCGCCATATCGCCGAGCGTGCGGTTGCTGGGTGCACGCTCAGCGATATAGCGCACGCTCGTCATGACCGGACGCCACAGAAAAGCCCCGCGCCCCACCGTTTCACTTGGGTGCAGAAGCTCACACAAACCGGTAAAATGAGACCTGGCTCTATATAGATTCCAGCACCCAAGGAGTGCCCATTCATGGCCCGTATTGTTGTTGACGTTATGCTCAAGCCCGAAATCCTCGACCCCCAGGGCAAGGCTATCGCTCACGAGCTTCCCCGTATCGGTCTAAACAACTTCACCGATGTTCGCCAGGGTAAGCGTTTTGAACTGACCGTCGATGGTGAAGTCACCGAAGAACTGCTCGCGCAGGCCCGCCAGGCAGCTGAAGAGTTGCTGTCTAACCCTGTGATTGAAGACGTCGTCAACGTCGAAGCTCTGGAGGACTAAAAGACGTGGCAGAATCCCTCGCAGCAACCGAAGTGCCCCTGGTGGGCGACTTCTCCCAGCACACTCCCAACCCTGCCCTGGCCGATGTGCGCGTCGGCGTCATCACCTTCCCCGGCACCTTGGACGACCGCGACGCCTCCCGCGCCGTCCGCCTAGCTGGTGGCACCCCCCTACCGCTGTGGCACGATGAAGCAGCTCTGCACGATGTAGACGCTGTGATTGTGCCCGGCGGTTTTTCGTACGGTGACTACCTGCGCGCAGGCGCTATCGCCGCGAAGGCCCCGGTCATGAGCAAGGTCGTTGAGGCAGCTAGCGCAACTGGCACCTCGGGTTCCGCTCCCCTGCCGGTGCTCGGCATCTGCAACGGTTTCCAGATTCTGACCGAAACCCACCTGCTGCCCGGCTCCATGATCAAGAACGATCACCGCAAGTTCATCTGCCGCGATCAGACCCTGCGCGTTGAAACCAACCAGACTGCCTGGACCAGCGACTTCGAAGCAGGCCAGAACATTGTGGTCCCCCTCAAGAACCAGGACGGCCAGTACGTCGCCGATGCCAAGACCCTTGAGGCGCTTGAAGCTGAAGGACGCGTGGTGTTCCGCTACGTAGACGTCAACCCCAACGGTTCTCGCAACGACATCGCCGGCATCGCCAACGAGCGCGGTAACGTCGTTGGTCTCATGCCCCACCCCGAGCACGCGGTCGAGCCCGGCTTCGGCCCCTCGTCCTCCGGTTTTGGCACCGTTGGTCTGCGCGGTGGCGCGGACGGCCTGGGCGTCTTCACCTCCGTACTCAACCAGCTGGTTTCGGCCTAAACTCCTGGCATAAGGAAGAAGAATTTTGAGCGACAAGAAGTTTAACCTCGACACCGTTGAGCACGCCGCTGCTACCCCCGACACCGAGCTGCCTTGGGCTGAGCTGGGCCTGAAGGAGAACGAGTTCGAGGACATTAAGAAGATTCTCGGCCGCCGCCCCACCGCAGCCGAACTGGCCATGTACTCGGTCATGTGGTCAGAGCACTGCTCCTATAAGTCCTCCAAGGTGCACCTCAAGCAGTTCGGCGCTAAGGTCACCGATGAGATGAAGAAGGACCTCATGGTCGGCATCGGCGAGAACGCCGGTGTGACCAACATTGGCAACGGCTGGGCCGTAACCTTCAAGATTGAGTCCCACAACCACCCCTCCTACGTTGAGCCCTACCAGGGTGCAGCGACCGGTGTGGGCGGCATCGTGCGCGATATTATCTCGATGGGTGCCCGCCCCGTGGCCGTCATGGACCCCCTGCGTTTCGGTGCCATCGACCACCCCGACACCGCCCGCGTCCTGCCCGGTGTTGTTTCCGGTGTTGGCGGCTACGGCAACTCCCTGGGCCTGCCCAACATCGGCGGCGAAGTCGAGTTTGACGAGTGCTACCAGGCAAACCCCCTGGTCAATGCCCTGGCTGTGGGCATTATGCGCCATGAGGACATCCGCACCGCTAACGCTTCTGGTACCGGCAACAAGGTGATTCTCTTCGGTGCCCGTACCGGTGGCGACGGCATTGGTGGCGCCTCCGTTCTGGCGTCAGAATCCTTCGACGACACCAAGCCCTCCAAGCGCCCCGCCGTGCAGGTGGGCGACCCCTTCGCAGAGAAGGTGCTGATTGAGTGCTGCCTGGAGCTCTTCAAGAACTCCATCGTTGAGGGTATTCAGGATCTCGGTGCTGCGGGCATCTCCTGCGCTACCTCCGAGCTGGCCTCCAACGGCGACGGCGGTATGCACGTTGACCTAACCAAGGTTCTGCTGCGCGACCCCACCCTGACCCCGGGCGAGATTCTCATGTCTGAGTCCCAGGAGCGAATGATGGCGGTTGTGACTCCCGAGAACCTGAGCCGCTTCGAAGACATCATGGCCAAGTGGGACGTCGAGTACTCCATTCTGGGTGAGGTTACCGGCTCCGGCCGCCTGACCATCGAATGGCAGGGCGAGATTATCGTGGACGTTGACCCCAAGACCGTCGCCCATGACGGCCCCACCTACGAGCGCCCCTATGCCCGCCCCGAGTGGCAGGACGCCCTGCAGGCCGACAAGTTCACCGGTTCTAGCGCGGACGACGTCCGCCCCACAGGCGCTGAGCTGGGCGAGGCCATCAAGGAGTTTATGGCTGCCCCCAACCTGTGCTCTAAGTCCTGGATTACTAACCAGTACGACCGCTACGTTCAGGGCAACACCGCCCTGTCTATGCCCGATGATTCTGGCGTGATCCGCGTGGACGAAGAGACCGGCCTGGGCGTTGCCCTGGCGACCGACTCTAACCCCCGCTTCACCAAGCTTGACCCCTACGAGGGTGCGAAGGCGTCCCTGGCTGAGGCCTACCGCAACGTGGCTACCGTGGGCGCCCGCCCCGTGGCTGTCTCGGACTGCCTGAACTTCGGCTCCCCCGAGGACCCGGACATCATGTGGCAGTTCGCCGAGGCTGTACGCGGCATCGCCGATGGCTGTATGGAGCTGGGCGTGCCTGTCACCGGCGGTAATGTCTCCCTCTACAACCAGACCGGCGGTAAGGCCATTAACCCCACCCCCGTGGTTGCCATGATGGGCGTGATGGACGACGTAACCCGCCGCACCCCCTCTGGTTGGGCTCCTGAGCATGACGGTCAGGCCCTCTACCTGCTGGGTACTACTCGCGATGAGCTGGATGGCTCCGAGTGGGCCCGCTTCAAGGGTCACCTGGGCGGCTTGCCTCCCAAGGTTGATCTGGCTGCCGAGAAGCTGCTGGGCGATATGCTGGTGAACATGAGCCGTGACGGCATGATTGACGCCGCCCACGATGTCTCTGCCGGTGGCCTGGCTGCTGCCCTGGTTGAGGGCTGCCTGCGCTTTGGTGTGGGTGCCCGCGTAGGCCTGGGTGAGGTTGCTGAGCGCGACGGTATCGACCTCTTCACCCTGCTCTTCTCTGAGTCTCTGGGCCGCGTGGTTGTATCTGTGCCCCGCTCTGAGGAAGTTCGCTTCAAGGATATGTGCACCGCCCGCGATTACCCCTTCGCCCGCATTGGCGTGGTCGATGCAGCCTCTAACGCCCTGGATATTCAGGGTGAGGTCGCTATCGACCTGGACGAGCTGCGCGAAGCCCACGAGGGCACCCTGGCCCGCCACTTCGGTGAGGTTGCCCCCAGCTAGTCGCTAGCTACACGGTGTAAGGACGCCGCCACGCCCCTCCCCTGCCTTCGGGCAGGCAGGTGCGTGGTGGCGTCCTTTTGTCTTAGCCCTGTGCAGGGTTCTTGGTGCATGTGCAGAGAAAACCCTGCACACAGCCCAAGAAACCTGCTCACTTCCAATCTGGCTCACCGGACGCCAGCCTCCCACAGCCGTTGCCGGAGAGTAGCAGGGTGCGACATCAACTCCTTCCAGCGCGTACGCACCACCTTCCAGCCAGCCATCTCTAATTCGCGATGCCGCCGATGTTCCGCCTGAACTACGTCGTCAGCACGGCCATAGACTCCCGAATACTTCACCTCACCGTCGACCTCAAGAATGACCCCCAACTCAGGCCAAGCAAAATCAGCACGGCAAACACGGCCATAGTGGGTGAATACCTCGAACTGCTCCTGAGGTAGAGGCAGATTCCACTCATAGATAAGGTCGCGCGCAATCGTCTCAGCAGGAGAATCTGCTAAAGCGCTCAGTCTCTGCCCCACAGTAAGCGCAGCTCCACCCGCCTCAGCCAGAGCAGCACGTGCCGACGCTACAGATATAACACCCTGCCGCAGAAAATAATCACCAATCACCAGCGCCTCAACGCGAGGTAGAGATAGGGCGACATCGCGTAGAGTTTGCTCAGGAGCAGCAACAGAAGCCCCTACTACCAGCCGAGCCTCGCGAACTACGTCCGTGCGTCCGCGATGCGCTGTTACTGAAGGGCGGTGCTGCACAGAAGCCGACGCAAAACTCATATGCACCTTGTGAGGTAGGGTCAGAAGCGGAGCTCCTAACCAAAGCGCAGCCGACTGGTGGCTCAGCACCCCGCTCGGCACCGTTTTGATATGTGCAGCGTGGTGGGCTATGCATCTCTGGCGAGTGCCCCACTGGTTCCATATAGAGGTCTCAATATAGATCCCCTGCTTGATTTTGGTGTAGTAACCAGACCTAAAACGAGTCGAAGCCACAGAGGGGCTTACACCAATATCTTGTAAATCTTTAAGGCAGCGCACCTGCTGGTAAATCTCTGCAACATCATTCATAAGGGCAGTGTCACCAAGCTCGTCTACCTCTTGCAAGGGGTGTGAACATCGCAGCCCCTTTTGGTTCACAAACAGGTCATATAGCAGCCAGGCCTGTGGATAAGCCGCACGCTCTAGCTTGGTGGGTACCGGCCCGGGGAGCGTCCTTCTGCCTTAGCCTGTGCAGGGTTCTTGGTGCGCGTGCAGAGAAAACCCTGCACACAGCCTAAGAAACCCGCACACACCATGGAGGCCTCTAGCTACACACCTATGAGGCTAGGCTCTCACCCAGCTGCGCAAACATACGGGTGTTGCAGTCGAAGCCGGCCAGGGCCTCATCGACCAGAGCATCGCGCTGGACGTCCGTTAGCGGAGCGCTATCGAGCAGACCCCGGTAGGAATCTTTGAATACCTTGGGCTTCGGGAGCACCTCAAACCGGTACATGCTCAGAGCCTCAGCGGGCACGCCGTAGTGCCGGGTAACCAGGGCGACCACGGCCTGCCCACCCGACAGGTCGCCCAGGTAGCGCAGAAAGTGGGCATGGCCTTCCTCTACGTTCGGGGTACTGCCGGTGTCTTCTTTATCCTGGGTGACGGTTCGGGGGCCGATGAGCTGATTACGGCCCTGGGCGGACGTCCGCTGGCAGACTACCGGCCAGTAGAGCTGGCCCGCACCCGGGCTATGTTGCTGCAGCACACCTCGGTAGCATTCTCCTACACCGTGGAGCAGGTGGTTCAGATGGGCAGGGCTCCCTGGCGGGGCACTGCTCAAGCCAAGCAGGATCACGAAATTGTCGCCGCCGCCCTTGCCGACACCGATACCGAGTACCTGTCGGGAAGGGACGTCCGCACCCTCTCGGGGGGGTGAGGCCAGCCGAGCTCACCTGGCAAGAGTCTTTGCCCAAAGCACCCCCTGCTCCTGCTCGATGAGCCCACCGCAGCCCTCGATATTATGCACCAGGAGCAGACCCTCACCCGCGCCCGCGCCTACGCCCGGCAGGGGGCTGCTGTGGTGGTGGTCCTTCACGACCTCGATGTTGCAGCCTCTTATTCTGACCGGCTGGTGCTTCTTGCCCAGGGGCAGGTGGTGGCGCAAGGATGCCCGCAGCAGGTCTGCACCGCCGAGCGGCTCAGCGCGGTCTACGGCCACCCCATTGAGGTGCTCACCCACCCGGTGACCGGGCGTCTGCTGGTGCTTCCGGCCCGCGACTGAGGCTGTTTTCATCCTTGAGACGGACGTGTACCCTCGGCTTCTCCCACTAGACTGGGTACTAGTTTCACCCCGTCCGACGCCCCAAGGAGCTTTCTATGTCTCACACCGCGCCTGCCCACCGCGTGAATGTGAGTACCCCTCCAGACAGCGTCCTTGAGGCCGGTGGGCTCACCAGCGAGCAGGTCGCTGAACGCACCTCTGCCGGGTTAGTGAATACGCAGAATAATGCGACCTCCCGCTCTACCGCCACCATTATCCGCACCCACCTGTTCACCATGTTTAACCTGGTGTTGGGGCTCTGCGGGCTGGCCGTGATTCTGGTGGGTTCCTGGCTCGATACCCTTTTCCTTTTGGCTGCTATTGCCAACGTGGTCATCGGCTTCACCCAGGAGTTCTCGGCGAAGCGCCAGCTGGACCGCATCGCCCTGCTGCGCCGCGACCCCGCTACCGCCCTGCGCGATGGCACGCTGGTGCCGGTTGCCCTCGATGAGCTGGTTCTTGACGACGTTGTGCTGCTCAAGCGCGGGGACCAGGTTCCTGCCGACGCCGTGGTACTCACCAGCGACGGCCTGGACCTTGATGAATCCCTGCTCACCGGCGAAAACGACCCCGTCGGTAAGGTACCGGGGGACGGCGTCCTGTCGGCTTCATCCGTGATCGGCGGGTCGGGCAAGGTGCGGCTGACAGCGGTGGGGGCGACCTCCCGCGCCGCGAAAATTACGGCCGAAGCCCGCCAGTTCACCACCATCCATTCAGAGCTCCGGGCGGGTATGGAGCGGGTGGTCACCTGGATTACCTGGGCTCTGGTTCCCATCATCGCGATTGTGCTCAACGGGCAGATGCAGGCCGCTGGCGGCTGGCAGCTGGCCCTTGAATCCGGGGCCTGGCGTGATGCTCTGATTACCTCCGTCTCGTCGGTGGCCTCCATGATTCCCCAGGGTCTAGCCCTGATGACCACGATTTCCTTTGCCGTGGCGTCGGTTAAGCTGGCCCGCACCGAGGTGCTGATTCAGGAGCAGCCCGCCGTTGAGGTGCTGGCCCGCGTTGATACCGTCTGCTTCGATAAGACCGGCACCCTGACCGAGGGCGGGGTGCGCTTTGATTCGGTTCGCTCCCTGACCGGGCAGGTGCTCTGGGCAAAGACCGGGCATCAGGACGCCGCCGCTTCCCTGGTTAAGGACGGCTGGGCTGCCGCCCTGGGTTGGCTGGGAGCCGACCAGAACGCCAACCCCACCGCGGCTGCCCTGAAAGAGCCCTTTGCTGAGGCAGCGGGCGCCGCAGCCCCTGCCGGTGCTAGCGCTCCAGCTGCCACCGGCGTCCTGCCCTTCTCATCTGCCCTGCGCTTTAGCGGCGTTGAGTTCACGGGCACCGGGGCCTGGCTACTCGGTGCCCCCGAGGCACTTTTGCCCGAAGGCTCTGCTGCCCGCGACCTGGCCGGTGAGCTGGCCGAGAGCGGGCTGCGTGTGCTGGTGCTGGCCCATGCCCCCGCCCTACTGCGCGAGTCTTCCGGCAAGGTAGCCACCCGGGTTCCTGCCGGCCTTGAGCCCCAGGTGCTCGTGATTTTCCGCGAGCAGGTACGCTCCGAAGCCCCCGAAACCCTGGCCTACTTCAGAAGCCAGGGCATCGACCTGAAGGTCTTCTCTGGCGACAACCCCCGCACGGTAGCCGCCGCAGCGGCAGCCGCCGGTATGGACGTCTCAGCCGGTGCGGTCGATGCCTCAACCCTGCCCGAATCCGGCCCTGAGCTGGTAGAAGCTGCCCGAACCCACGCCGTCTTTGGCCGGGTCTCCCCCGAACAGAAGAAGAACATGGTGCTGGGTCTGCGCGAGGCCGGGCACGTAGTAGCGATGACCGGTGACGGCATCAACGACGCCCTGGCCCTCAAACACGCCGACCTGGGCATTGCCATGGGCAACGCCGCACCCGCCACCAAGGCGGTATCGCGCCTGGTGCTTCTCGACGGACGTTTTAACCGCCTACCCGGCGTACTCGCCGAGGGGCGCAAGATTATCGCCAATATCGAGCGGGTCACCAACCTCTTCCTCACCAAGACTGCCTTCGCTATCCTGCTGGGTCTCACCCTGGGTGTGCTCTGCTGGCAGTTCCCCTTCCTGCCGCGCCAGTACTCCACCGCCGACCTGCTCATTGTGGGCGGCCCCGCCTTCTTCCTAACTATGCTGCCCAACACCCGCCGCTACGTCAGCGGCTTCTTGGGCAGGGCCCTGCACTATGCCCTACCGGCAGCCGTTATCATCACAGCGGTACTGGTCTTCGTCAACGGCTACGGGCACGCTCTCGCAGGGGTGGCGACAGCGGAAATTCAGACTGCCACCTTCATCGCCCTTGTACTCATGGGCATCTACAACATCACCACCGTAGTGCGGCCCGTGCGCGGCGTCCGCCTGGCTATCGTGGCGGCCATGTACGCCGGGCTGGCCCTGGTTCTACTACTTCCGCCCTCGCTCTGGTACCACCAATTCACCATTCCCACCGGGGCATACTTACTAGCCACTATAGGCTCAGCCGCTCTGGGCTGCCTGGCTATCGAAGTCAACCTGCGCCTGCACACCGCCTGGCTGCGAGCCAAACACCCCCAGGTACTTGCACAGGGCTAACCTCAGGGAGTACGCTTGACCACGAACGGGGTTCACACCCCACACTCTATGTAGTCAATCATCAGGATTGTTACTGGTTCAGCAGGCAAGACCTGAGTTGCTATCAGCTCATACGGCACCGGTGCACCCGCGCCCACGCTGCTTCTATGAGCACCCGTCTACCCGCATCAGGGCACACGGTTCGATAGGCAACTCGGGTCTTTTTCGTCTTAAGAACCGGCTAGCAGTCCACACACACCAGTAAGGTTCCACCCGTGAACAACTCCCAGATGGGCGAAAAGATTCTCGAAGGCCTGGGCGGCCCCGAGAACATCTCGCACTTTACCCACTGCGCCACCCGCCTGCGCGTGACCCCCAAGTCCAACAGCGCCATCGACCGCACCAAGATCGAAAACATTCCCGGCGTGCTCACCATCATCGAGCAGTCCGGCCAGACCCAGGTCGTCCTCGGCGACAAGGTCGAATCAGTCTACAACGAAATGGTCAAGCTGCCCGGCATGAACAAGGTTGGTGAATCTTCCGACCAGAAGAAGGCTGTAGACGGCGAGAAGAAGGCCGGTGTGCTCACCCGCGTCTTCGATGTGCTCTCAGATTCCTTCCGTCCCCTGCTCTGGGCGTTGCTGGGCACCTCCATGATTCTGACCCTAATCGTCTTCCTGCAGCAGTTCGGCTTCTTTGGCCAGTACACCGACCTCACCGGCCAGGTCGTGAACGTCGATATCGTCAACGGCCCGCGTCTGACTGACCCCGACGCTGCAGCGGCTCTGCTCGAGGAATGGCGAGCTGCCTTCCCCTTCTGGTTCATCCTGCTAGCGGCAGCCCTGTCCGTACTACAGTTCATGCCTATCATGCTCGGTGCAACCGCCGCTAAGCGTCTGGGTGCCAACATGTGGGTTGGTGCAGCAATTCCCGCAGCGTTGATGACCGGCACCTTCCAGAGCTTTTCCAACATTGCCGTGGACGGCGTCGTCAACGTCCCCTTCCTCGGCTTGGATGTGCCCCTCTACGTTATGAACTACACCGGCCAGGTCTTCCCACCCCTGCTGGCGGCAGCCCTGCTGGCACCCCTGGAACGCTTCTTGAAGAAGATTATTCCCACCATGCTGCACATGGTCTTCGTTCCCATGATCTCCGTGATGATCCTGGTACCGCTCACCGCTTTTGTGGTTGGTCCCATCGGCATCCGCTTCGCACTGGCTATCTCTGACTTCATCGGCAGCGTTAACGAAACCCTGCCCTGGTTGGTCGGCGGTATCATCGCTGGTCTCTACCTCTTCATGGTTCCCCTGGGCCTGCACTGGCCGCTGAACGCCGTCATGATCAACAACCTGCAGACCATGGGCACCGACTTCATCCAGTCCCCCATGGGCGCCTACAACTTCGCCGTTTTCGGTCTGGTCACCGGTGTTGCTATCCGTGCCCGTAAGAACAAGGAACTGCGCCAGACCGCAACCGGTGCCGCCGTTTCAGGTTTGCTCGGTGGTATTTCTGAGCCCTCCCTCTACGGTATTGTACTGCGCTACAAGCGAGTCTTCCCGATCATCCTCATCCCGGCAATTATCGGTGGTGCAACCATCTCAGCTCTGG
This sequence comes from Rothia nasimurium, assembly GCF_035916755.1. GTDB lineage: Bacteria > Actinomycetota > Actinomycetes > Actinomycetales > Micrococcaceae > Rothia. The sequence continues at coordinate 89,565 of NZ_JAYWIX010000004.1, forward strand.
GTGTTAAGTCCTACGCTTTTGCCTTCACCTCCCTGATTTCTATTCCCGCTATGCAGCCCATCCCCTTCTACAGTCTGGGTCTAGCTATCGCCTTCTTCGGTGCTATGGCAGGTGTACTGATTTTCGGCTACGAGTCCAAGGATCAGAAGGCTGAAGCTGTCGCCAAGGCCGCAGCCGTTGCAGAAACCGGCATTGGCGAGTCAGTTACCCCCGCAGCCACCGAGGTTCGCAACGAAGCGGACGCCGCCACCACCTCAGCTACCCCCTGGGCCGCTGAAGGGGCAGCAGCACCCGCAGCAGGCACCGTCCTGACCATGGCATCCCCCCTGGAAGGCCAGGCAGTTCCCCTGTCTGAGACCCCCGACCCCATCTTTGCCGCCGAAAAGCTCGGCAAGGGCGCGGCCATCATCCCCACTGGCAACACCGTGGTAGCCCCCGCAGCCGGTAAGGTCTCCGTCACCATGCCCTCTGGCCACGCCGTAGGCCTGAAGCTCGACAACGGCGTAGAACTGCTCATTCACGTGGGTATCGACACCGTAAACATGAACGGCGAAGGCTTCGACGTGAAGGTTGAAAAGGGCCAGCGCGTTAACCCCGGCGACATCCTGCTGACCTTCGACCCCGAGATCATTAAGAACGCCGGCTACTCCCTGGTAACCCCCGTTCTGGTCACCAACACCAACCGCTTCGCTGAGGTTGAGGGCGCTACCGGCACTGTTCAGCCCGGCTTTGAGCTGCTGAAGGTTACCACCAAGTAACCCGCAATAGCTCAGCGAAAGCCGCCCCGTATCGTCCTTCCGGACGGTGCGGGGCGGCTTTCTATGCCTTTGAGCAAATCTCATAGTTACCGCCCAGTAATAAGCGCAGTTCAAAGGGTTTTAGAATGACTGTATGTTTACCCTGAAATCCTTTTATGACCTGACTCTTGATGAACTCAACGAGATTTACCTGCTACGCGGGCTGGTCTTTGTGGTGGGCCAGAAGATTACCGAAGAGAACGAGATTGACCGGGCAGACCGGCAGGCCCTGCATTTCTTTCACGCCAATGAGCGCGGTGAGGTGCTGGCCTATCTGCGGCTTTTTGATCTGGCAACCTTCTCTGACGAATCCCACCCGGCAGAGCCCGGCGCCTGGACGCTGGGGCGGGTGGCAGTACACCCGGACGCCCGCAGCACCGGCCTGGGACGCCGCCTGCTCAATGAGGCACTGACCTGGATTGAAGAAAACACTGAGGCCGAACGCATCTCTATTAGTGCCCAGGCCTACCTAGCAGAGAGCTACTACGGGGCGGCAGGCTTTGAGGTTGTGGGAGAGCCCTACCTGGAAGCGGGCATCGAGCACGTGCACATGGTGCGCCCCATCGAGCGATAGCAAAAGACGTTACGCTGCGCCAAATTCGTGCCCCTAAAAGACGCTGTAACGTACTTTTTACATTTTTTTGAAGAGTTTTACAGACAAAAAGGGGTTTTTGTGGCGCAGCTCCCCAAAAGTGACCTAGTATATACATTACACATCGTGTGATTCACCGCACCCAAGAGTTGGGAAGGCTTGCGCCGCCCCGCACACACAGGGTGAAGATCGAGGACCACAACATACATTTCCCCTTTTCAGCAAGGAGACACTAATGCGCAAGACCCGCATTTCCTCAGCTCTCGGCCTCTCAGCTGTAGCTGCTCTGGCTCTCTCAGCCTGCGCCAGCTCCGACACCGGCGCCTCCAGCACCTCAGGCTCCGACGCGGCTGCATCAGACAAGTCAGTTTCAATTGCTATCACCAACGTTTTCTCCTCACTGAACGTAGACACCGCTGAAGGTAACTCAGACACCAACGGCATCATCGCTCAGATGACCAACCGTGGCTTCTACACCATCACCAACACCTTCGACATCCGCCACAACGAGTGGTTCGGTACCTACTCCATGACCGAAGAGGGCGAAGGCATCAAGGTTGACTACAAGGTCAACGACAACCAGAAGTGGTCAGATGGCAACGACATCGACAAGGGCGACTTGCTCCTGGCATGGGCTACCCAGTCCGGTCACTTCGATAGCGAAGACGGTGAACTCACCTACTTCGACTTCGCAGGTGAAACCGCTGGCCTCGGCGGCGCAGAGGTCCCCGTTGTGAGCGAAGACGGCCGCTCCATCTCCTTCACCTACCCCAAGGCTTTCGCTGACTGGGAAATCGCTTACAACATCGACAAGCCCGCCCACGTTGTTGCTGAGCTGGCTGGCCTGACCGAAGACGAGCTCATCGAGACCATCGAGGCCGCAACCCCCGGTGAAGAGAACGAGAACCTGCGCAAGATCGCAGACGCTTGGAACACCGGCTACAACACCACCACCTTCCCCTCCAACGAAGCTCTGACCGTGGGCAACGGCCCCTACCTGGTCACCGCCGTTGAAGAGAACCAGTCAGTTACCCTGACCGCCAACCCCAACTACCAGGGCGACAAGAAGCCCGCCATCAACGAGGTTGTGCTTAAGGTACAGGGTGACGTTGCAACCCAAATTCAGGCTCTGCAGAACGGCGAAGTCAACGCTGTTGCCCCCCAGGCTTCCATCGACACCGTCTCCCAGCTGCAAGCTCTGAGCGGCGTTGTCACCGAGACCCAGCCCGACCAGTCTTACGACCACCTGGATCTGAACGTCAAGGAAGGCTCACCCTTCGCTGACGAGAACGTCCGCAAGGCCTTCCTGCTGACCGTTCCCCGCCAGGATATCGTCGACAAGCTCATCAAGCCCATGGACGCTAACGCTGAGGTTCTGAACTCCCAGCTCTACGTAGCCTCCGACGCTGAGAACTACGCCAAGACCGTTAAGTCCAACAACTCCTCTGAGTACCCCTCAGACGACATGGACGCCAACATCGAGAAGGCTAAGGAACTGCTGGGCGGCCAGACCCCCACCATCCGCATCCTCTACAACAACAAGAACCCCAACCGCATCAACTCCTTCCAGATGATCAAGGAATCCGCTGAGAAGGCAGGCTTCGTGGTTGTTGACGCCGGTACCGAGCAGTGGTCATCCCTGCTGCCCGGTGGCGACTACGAGGCATCTATCTTCGGCTGGGTTTCCTCAGGTGTAGGTAACTCCTCACTGGGCCAGATCTTCAAGACCGGTTCACCCTCCAACTTCACCGGCTACTCCAACGCAACCGTTGACGCAGCAGCCGATGAAATCATGACCACCACCGACACCGCCCGCATCGAAGAACTGAAGATGCAGGCAGACGGCGAACTGTTCAAGGACGGCTACGGTCTGCCCCTCTTCCAGTCCATCGCTGTTTCTTCCTACAGCGACACCATCACCGGTGTAGAGCCCAAGCCCGGTCAGCAGCCCCTGACCTGGAACATCGAAGAGTGGGACATCGCAGAGTAAGTACAGTTACGCTCTAGTCACGCTACAGATGGCAACTAACAATCTGTAACTGCCCTACGGCGCGGACGCTCACGAGCGTCCGCGCCTCTGGCTGTTTGAGAGCACCCCCTCTATTCCCAGGGTGCACTCCCCTACCCATCAGGATTCATCATGCTCATGTACTCCGTGAGGCGCCTGATCACCGCAGTTTTCATCCTCTTCGGTGCATCGTTCCTCATCTACAACCTCGTAGCAATCGCGGGTGATCCCCTCGAAGAGCTACGCACCTCGTCCTCCCCGAACAAAGAAGCACTCATCGCCCAGCGCATCGAAGCGCTCGACCTTGATATCCCCGCCCCCCTGCGCTACTTCAAGTGGCTCGGCGGCGTGCTCGGTTGCTTCGCAGGTAAGTGCGACTTTGGCCAGAACCTGGCAGGTACCCCCGTCACCCAGCTTCTCTCCAACGCTGTCTACCAGACCCTCACCCTGGTTGTAGCAGCCACCGTGCTCTCCATCCTGATTGGCGTCAGCCTGGGTATTATCTCAGCCCTGCGCCAGTACTCAGGCCTGGACTACACCGTGACCTTCGCCAGCTTCCTCTTCTTCTCCCTGCCCTCCTTCTGGATTGCAGTTCTGCTCAAGGAATTCGTCGCTATCGGCTTCAACGACTTCCTCCGCAACCCGGTGATCACCGTACCCACGACCCTGCTCATATCGGTTCTAGCAGGCCTCTTCTGGTACTCCGCCTCCTTCGGCAAGCAGAAGACCCGCTACCTGATGGGCCTGCTGGGCTTCGTCATCACCGCAGGCGCTATCATCTTTGTGTCTACCACCAAGTGGTTCCTCACCCCCTTCCTGGGCATCCCCTTCATGTTGCCCCTGGGCCTGGGCGCCGCCATCGTCTTCACTATCCTGGTCTCCGGCCTGCGTAACCGCCGGGCCCTGGGTGCAGGTCTGACCATGGTCGTTGCTGGTCTGGCAGCCTACTTCCCCCTGCAGGACCTGCTCGATCTGGCCACCATGCTCATCGTCGTCCTCATTACCCTTGCCTTCATGGCTCTGGGCTGGGTCGTCGGTCTCGGCTGGGGCGGCTACGACAAGGGCCAGGGTGCCCGCGTCGGTATGCTCACCGGCCTGGTCATGGCCCTGCTGATTATCGCCGACCGCTTCATGCAGGCCTGGCCCGCCTACATCAGCAACAGCCGTATCAAGGGACGCCCCATCCCCACCGCTAACGCTTCTACCCCCAACCTGCAGGGTGACTTCTGGATTCTCAACACCGACACCCTCACCCACATCCTGCTCCCCACCATCGCCCTGACCCTGATTTCACTGGCGTCCTATTCACGCTACTCGCGTGCGTCCATGCTCGAAATCATGAACCAGGACTACATCCGCACCGCCCGCGCCAAGGGCGTCTCAGAGCGCTCCGTCGTCATGAAGCACGCCTTCCGCAACGCCCTGATCCCCCTGGCCACCATCATCGCCATGGACATCGGCAGCATCATCGGTGGCGCAGCGATTACCGAGCGTATCTTCGCCTTCAAGGGCATGGGTACCCTCTTCCTCGACTCGTTGGCGCACACCGACCCCAACCCCGTCATGGGCGTCTTCCTGCTCACCGGCATCCTGGCGCTCGTCTTCAACCTTGTGGCTGACCTCCTCTACTCAGCCCTCGACCCGCGCGTGAGGGTGAAAGCATAATGAGCACCAACGACAAGAACCTCAGCTCAGGGACCGCCAAGGAGCCCACCACCGAGACCACCGCACTGCGCTCCATCGAAACCAACATCGATATCCGCGCTCAAGAGTCCGTGGGTAAAACCCAGGGCCAGATTGTGCGCAAGCGCTTCCGCCAGAACACCGGTGCGGTCATCTCACTAGCCGTCCTGGCCGCTGTGCTCCTGCTGGCCCTCACCTCCATCGGCGTGGGCCCCATCCCCGGCTGGTGGAAGTACAACTACACCGAGATGAACCCCATCGTCAACGGTGCAGCCCCCAACGCCCAGCACTGGTTTGGCCAGGACGCCACCGGTCGCGACCTCTTCGCCATGACCATGCGCGGTGTGCAGAACACCTTCCTGGTCGTCTTCCTGATTACCAGCATCGCCGGCTTCCTCGGTGTGCTCTTCGGTGGCCTGGCAGGCTACTACCGCGGCTGGGTTGAAGCCGTCATCATGCGCTTTACCGACATGGTCATCATCATCCCCCTGATGCTGCTGACCGCCGTGCTCGGTAAGCTGGCCGGTAGCTACTTCCACGGCATCTGGAACACCATCATGTTCGGTGTGGTCGTGGGTCTGCTCTTCTGGTCATCCCTGGCCCGTCTGGTCCGTGCAGAGTTCCTTTCACTGCGTGAACGCGAGTTCGTGGATGCCGCCCGCCTGGCAGGTGCCTCGGACCTGCGCATCATCTTCAAGCACATCCTGCCCAACGCCATCGGCGTGGTCACCGTGAACGTGTCACTGATGATGAGCTCCGCTATTCTGACCGAGACCGCGCTCTCTTACCTGGGCTTCGGTATTAAGGCCCCCGACTGGTCGCTGGGTTCGCTGATTTCAGCTAACCAGTCAGCCTTCTCTACCCGCCCCTGGCTCTTCTGGTTCCCCGGCCTCTTCATCCTGGTGATTTCACTGGCCGTCAACTTTGTGGGCGATGGCCTGCGCGACGCCTTTGACCCCCGCCAGAAGAAGTTCAACCCCAAGAAGGCAACCAAGCGTACCGCCCATTCAGCCGAAAACGGCGTGGGTATCGACGGTTCCGTAGCCGCCCCGGCAGCAGCAGCCGCTGGAGCGAGCACCGCTACCGTGCACGCCTCACTTGCCTCAGAGGTAGAGACCCCGCACAGCACCCGCACCTCAGGTTCCCTTGATCAGGACCTGGACGGCCCGGCGGGCTCACCCCAGAACAAGTAGCTCTCATCGCTTGAGGCGGTGAGCGCACCAGCACTCACCGCCTCATTGATAACCGAATAGAGAAGGCAGAACCTCCCGGCTCACCCTGAGCCTAGAAAACCAGACCCGCTACTGCTGCTAGAAGCAGAAGGACGAAGATAGCCGCCCCGACAGCGTCCACCCGCGATTCCTGCCGAGGCGAGACCCCCTCCAGGGCGGCGTCCTCAACCAGCTCCTGCCAGTAGCCGCGCACCACCAGGGCAACGGCCCCCGCCGCTGAATTCGGCAGGTCCGAAGCCCGGATAGAGCGTTCCGCACCGTAGGTAATAGCGGGCAAACGCTCAAGGTCTTGACGGTGGGCAGAAAGGGACGCCACCATCCCGCTTGACGGCAGACCAAAAGCCTGAAAGCGCTTGGACGGCGTTACCAGAGTTAGGTGGTACCTGGTCGAGACATCGATGAGGGCCGCGTAATTGACCGTATGCGTCACAAAGGGGTTATAGATGGTGAGCTCATCAGCGCCCACCACCAGCCGAGAGCGGCCCAGCACGTACCAGACAGTGTAGGCCATCCAGAGCGCACCCCAACCGCCGGTCAGCAGGGCCGAAAGGCCACCGCTAACAGCTAAGGCCACCAGCACGCTCGCTGCAACCAGCACAGCGCACCAGGTATAGAAAGGGGCGGTTTTCACGCGAAAGGTCACCGGAGGGTTCTGCAAATACTGAGACTTCATAGTCTCTCGATTCTCTCAGATGAGACAGCTCCACCCCACTAACTTCTACAGAAACAACCAAGAGTTGGGAAAACCAGTGAATACACCAACCACTCAGCCAACCGGCGCCCAGCCGGTCCTCGAAGTCCGCGACCTCAGCGTTGACTTCGGCGTCGAACGTACCTGGGTTCCCGCCGCTATGAACCTCAACTACGAGGTGCATGCCGGTGAGGTCCTCGCCATTGTGGGTGAATCCGGCTCAGGTAAGTCAGTTTCGTCCATGGGTATGATCGGGCTGCTGCCCAAGAACGCCCGCGTCACCGGCTCTGTTAAACTCAACGGCCGCGAACTCGTTGGCCTATCCAACACAGAGCTGCTCGGTGTGCGCGGTGAAGAAGTCGCCGTGATTTTCCAGGAGCCCATGACCGCCATGAACCCGGTCATGACCGTGGGCGACCAGATTGTTGAAACCCTGCGCCTGCATAAGAACATCTCGCCGGCAGAGGCCAAAGAAGAAGCCATCAAGATGCTTGAGATGGTCGAAATGCCCGACCCCGTCAAGGCTTTCAACTCCTACCCCCACCAGATGTCGGGCGGCCAGCGTCAGCGCGCCATGATTGCCCAGTCGCTTTCGACCAACCCCAAGCTGCTGATTGCCGACGAGCCCACCACGGCGCTCGATGTGACCGTACAGGCTGAAATTCTTGAGCTCATGCGTAACCTGCAGAAGAAGCTCAACTCAGCCATCATCCTGATTACCCACGACATGGGTGTGGTCGCTGACCTCGCTGACCGCGTAGCGGTCATGCGTCGCGGCCAGATCGTTGAGACCGGCGAGATTCACGAGGTCTTCAACAACCCCCAGCACGAGTACACCCAGGCCCTGCTGGGCGCTGTGCTCCACCTGGGTGGCGACGAAATCGACGTGAATGCCGCCATTGACGACGCCGCCGAACACCAGCGTCCGGCCACCGCCCTTCTGGAACAGGTTGCCCCCCAGCGCACCGGCGAGGTTATCCTCTCTCTCAAGGACGTTGCCCTCGAGTACCCCAAGCAGGGTCGCGTTGGTCCCTTCCGCGCTGTCACCGGCGCCAACCTCGAAATCCGTGCCGGTGAGGTACTGGGTCTTGTGGGTGAATCGGGCTCCGGTAAGTCCACCATCGGCCGTGCCACCGTGGGCTTCCTGCAGGTCGCCGAAGGTGAGCTGAACGTCTGCGGCGTTGATATGCGCAAGCCCAGCCGCAAGGACCTGGCCGAGGTACGCAAGCACGTGGGCATGGTCTTCCAGGACCCCTCATCCTCCCTCAACCCCCGCCTGCCCATCGGCGAATCCATCGGTGAACCCATGATGCTGGCCGGTGTCGCCAAGGGGGCCGAACTGCAGAAGCATATCGAAGAGCTCCTCGACCGTGTAGAGCTTCCTCGCTCCTACCGCAACCGCTACCCGCACGAGCTCTCCGGCGGTCAGAAGCAGCGCGTCGGTATCGCCCGCGCCCTCTCCCTCAAGCCCAAGCTGCTCATTGCGGACGAACCCACCTCGGCTCTGGACGTATCGGTGCAGGCACGTGTGCTTGAGCTCTTCCAGGAGCTCCAGGAAGAAATGGGCTTCGCCTGCCTCTTCGTCACCCACGACCTGGCAGTCATCGACGCCCTGGCCGACCGTATCGCGGTGATGCGCCGCGGCGAAATCGTAGAGCAGGGGCCGCGCGAGCAGATTCTGCGCCACCCCCGCGAGGTCTACACCCAGCGCCTGCTGGCCGCTGTGCCGCTGCCTGACCCGGACGCCCAGGCTGAGCGCCGCGAACTGCGCGCCAAGCTGCTGGATGAAACCGGCCACGTCGTCAGCTAAACACAACTAAAAGGAGCTCCACCAGATTCTGGTGGAGCTCCTTTTGTGTATGTGGGTAGTACGTAGTCAACCGGCCCAGGCCAGGGGTGGGGTAGGGAGCTACGTCCGCTGGCTCGGGGCTGGCGTGAATCACGACGAGCCGCCAGGCGAGGAGTGAGAGGGTCGGCGGACGTAGCGCCCTACCCTACCCCTTAACTTCCCTCCTCTAATTCATCTTGTTGCGCCACTCAGCGTCCTTACCCGCGCGGGCATCGCGCAGGGCCTGCAGGTTCTGCTTGATGAGAGCTTCGGGCTCGACGGGGCGGCCGCCCGCTGAGTGGGGGGTGATGACAATGTTCTTGGCGTCCCACAGGGGGTCGCTAGCGGGCAGGGGCTCTTCGACGACAACGTCGACGGCGGCGCCGGCGATACTGCCTGAGTTGAGGGCTTCAATCAGGTCTGCCTCGTTAACGGTGGGGCCGCGACCGACGTTGATGACGTAGGCACGCTGGGGCAGCTTGGCCAAGCGAGCGGCGTCGAGGGAGTTCTTGGTTTCCTCAGAGTTGGGCAGGATCATGACCAGGATGTCGGTGGTTTCTAGGACCGAGTCGATGTCGTCGGTGGCGACCACGGGGAAGCCCGCGCGCTCACCAGCAGAACGGGCAATACCGGTGACGTCGGCCCCGAAGGCATCGAAGAGGCGGGCGGTTGCCTGGCCAATGGAGCCAAAGCCCCAGATGGTGACCTTGGCGCCGAGCAGGGTGGTGACCTGGTCAGCGGGGTGGAGTTCCTGGGGGCCGCCGAGTTCGGTGGCCCAGTTCTTCTGTGCCTGGTGCTCGGCCAGGGTGGGTAGGAAGCGCACAAAGTTGAGGGCCAGGGCCAGGGTGTGCTCAGCAACGGTCTTTGAGTGCAGACCACTGCCGGAGGCGATGACGGCTTCGGGGCGGAAGCCCGCGGCCCGTGCCTGATCGGGGCCAGCCAGCAGGGCCTGAACCAGCTCTACCTGCTGGAGGTGGGCGGCGGCGTCCTTGAGCTGGTCGTTGGTGTTGCCCCATGCCACCAGCACATCGGCGTCATGGTGTTCGGGGGCGATATTAACTGCCGGGTCGTAGCTGATGAGCTCGTCGCCGTCCTCAGCTCCCAGTGCGCTCTGGTCGAGGGTGATTGATGTGGGCAGAAGAATCTTCATGGTCTACTCCTTTGTTCCAAGTTTTAGGCGCGGGGGCACCCATTAGCCACTTTACCCCTGTAGAGCCCTGCGGGGGTCTACCCGTGACGTAGCATGACGGACGGGCCGCGGCTAATCCTCGCGCAGCAGGTGGCGGAAGGTCTGCACGGCCTCGCTGATAATCTCATCGCGTTCTTCACCCTCGGGGACGCCGCGGGTGTAGTCCAGGTAGCGGAGCAGAGCCGAGGTGATACAGAGAGCCGCACGCAGGCGGGGTTCTGAGGTGCCCGCGTCCGCCTCGCTCTCGGGCAGGTAGGGCCAGGGGCCGCGGCGCCCACTCGCGCTGAACTCCACCCAGTTGACGGTGCGAAGCAGGTCAGCCAGGATCTTTTCACACTCAATATGGTGGGTTTTCAGGCGGTAGCGCAGTTCCGGGTATTCCTGCACTAGGGGGCGCACCTGCGGGTAGGTGGGGCTGTCGACCGAAGCGACCATAATATCGAGCATCAGGTGGGCGACGCGTTCGAAGATGTAGAGGTCCTGGCGGGCAGCATCGCGTTGCAGGATGTCATCGGTGATGACGGGGGCGCGCAGGCCCAGCACGGCGTCCTCCTTACTGGCGAAATAGTTGAAGAGGGTGCGGGGGCTCACCCCGGCACGCTCAGCGATCTCATCGGTGGTGGTGGCTTTGAGGCCCTTTTCTTGCACCAGGGTGAGGGCGGCCTCGTGGATAGCGGTGTGGGTTCGCTCGCGGCGCTGCTGGCGCACAGACTTCTCGGGTTTCTTCACACCACCAGTCTATTGCAGGGGCAGGTACAGATTTGGACATACAACCCCCACGAAGCTAGCTGCCCCGGTAAAATGAAAAAGGTGAACCTAGGTATTCCTCCCCTGATTGACTTGCTGAACCTCCCGCAGTGGGCTTCTATTACCCTGCTGGTGGTTGACCTGCTGATTCGTCTGACCGTGATTTTCTGGCTACCCTATAACCGCAAACCGGTGGTGGCGCTCGGCTGGCTGATGGCGATTTTCTTTATCCCCTTTGTGGGTCTCTTCGCCTTCTTGGTGTTTGGCTCCAACCTGGTGCCCCGGCACCGCCGTAGCCGTCAGCGCAGCATGAACCAGATCATTAAAGAGGCCATTCAGGGGGATGACGCAGTGCTGGGCGACCCGGTGCTCTCTGAGCCTGCGCGGGTGGCAGCTAACCTCAACTACAAGCTCGGTGCCCTGCCGCTGATTGGCGGCAACGACTTCGAGCTGCGCCACGATAACAATGCGGCCCTGCAAGAAATTGCCGAGAAAATCGATCAGGCTAAGAAGTACGTTCACTTCGAGTTCTACATCACCGCCCTCGATTCAACCACCGAGCCCCTCTGGGATGCCCTGGTGCGCGCCCATCAGCGCGGGGTTGCGGTGCACGTGCTCATTGACCATATCGGCTCCCGCAAGTACCCCCGCTGGCGGGAACTTCAGCGCAAGCTCAACGATACCGGGGTGCCCTGGCGACTTATGCTCCCCCTCAAGCCCTGGAAGGGCCAGTGGCAGCGCCCCGACCTGCGCAACCACCGCAAGATTGTGGTCATTGACGGCGAGATTGCCTTCTCAGGCTCCCAGAACGCCATCGACCGCACCTATAATCTCAAGGGCAACATCAAAAAGGGTCTGGAGTGGAAGGACCTCTCATTCTTCTGCACCGGCCCTGTGGTGCACGAGCTCAACGCGGTATTCATCTCTGACTGGTACGCCGAGACCAAGGAACTCCTACTCGATGAAATCGACGCTGACATCGAAGCCCACGACGAGGCAGGGCAGGAGGGCCAGCGTCCGCTCGCCCAAATCGTACCTTCTGGCCCCGGGTTCGAAACCGAAAATAACCTGCGCCTGATCAACCACCTGATTTACAACGCAGAAGACCGCATCATCATCTGCTCCCCCTACTTCGTGCCCGAAGAAACTCTGCTGCAGGCGCTCACCAATATGGCGCTTTCGGGTATCGACGTAACCCTGATTGTCTGCGAGAAGGGCGACCAGTTCCTGCCGATTATGGGCCAGCGCTCCTACTACGAGCAGCTACTCCGTTCGGGTGTGAAGATTCAGCAGTACCCTGGCCCCACCGTGCTGCACTCCAAGTTCATGATTGTGGACGACGAAATTACCTTCATCGGTTCCTCCAACATGGACCCCCGTTCCTTCGCCCTCAACTTTGAGGTTTCCACCTTCATCGTGGGTAAGCCCATGGTGCAGGAACTCGAAGAAGTTGCCCGGGACTATATCTCCCGCTGTAAGCGCCTGCGCTATGACGAGTGGGTCAACCGCCCCACCCACCAGAAGATTGCCGAGAACTTCTGCCGTCTGTGGAGCGCCCTGCTCTAACCGTCGGCACGGCTGAAAGAAGATAAGGACGCCCCCCGCACTCCCCTGCCCGTTGGCAGGAAGGCGCGGGGCAGCGGCCTGGCATCTGCAGAACTAGTGGCCTGCGGCCTCTGCCTTCTCAGCCTTCTCAATCGCCAGCTTGAGGAAGTCACGGGCCGGGGTGTCGGCGGCGGAGGGCTTGCCCGCGTAGGCGCCGCGGTACTTGGCAGCGGGGTGGCGCTCGTCCACGTACTTGTTGCCCTCACCGAAGAGGCTCTCGCGCAGGGTGGAGCCCTCATAGGCGGTGCGGTAGCGGCCACGCTTCTGCAGTTCGGGGACCACGAACTCAACGAAGTCTTCGAAGGATCCGGGAGAAACGTGGTAGGCCAGGTTGATGCCGTCCAGACCACCCTCGTCAATCCACTTCTCCAGCTCATCGGCAACGGTCTGGGGGGAGCCCACCAGAACCGCCCCCATACCGCCGGTGGCGCAGTGCTCGGCGATGTCCTTGCGGGTCCACTCCTTCTCCTTATCCTGCAGGGTAAATGGGGTCAGGAAGGACTGAATCGACTCGGTCTCAACGTACTTGAGAGCCTCTTCCTCATCGAACTGATTCAGGTCAAGACCGCTCCAGCCGCCGATGATGCCCTGAGATGCCTCAACGTTCTGGTACTTGAGGTACTCAGCGTACTTGGCCTGAGCCTTCTCGTCGGTCTCATCCACGACAACGGAGAGCATAGCCAGAATCTTCACGTCATCGCGCTTGCGGCCGGCCTTTTCAGCCTCGTTGCGGATACGCTCGGTCAGCACCTTAGTCAGGTGGGGGCGCAGAGCGGTGATGAAGATAGCCTCGGCGTGCTGGCCAGAGAAAGCCTGGCCGCGGGAGGACGCACCGGCCTGGAAAATCACGGGAGTGCGCTGGGGTGAAGGCTCAGTCAGGGCGATGCCGGGTACCTGGAAGTACTTGCCCTTGTGCAGGATGGGGTGCACCTTAGAGGGGTCAGCGAAGACGCCGTTTTCACGGTCGCGGGGCACAGAGCCGTCCTCCCAGGAGCCTTCCCACAGCTTGTAACAGACATCGAGGAACTCTTCGGCAATCTCGTACCGCTTATCGTGCTCAATCTGACCGGGTAGACCCTGGTTCTCAGCAGCGGACTGTAGGTAGGAGGTCACCACGTTGAAGCCCACGCGGCCGCCGGTCAGGTGATCCAGGGTGGAGTAGGAGCGGGCCAGGGTGTAGGGCTGGTTGTAGGTCACGGCGGCGGTAACACCAAAGCCCAGGTGCTCGGTTACAGCAGCCATAGCAGAAATCTGCAGGAAGGGGTCACCCACAGGAACCTGGGCACCGTCCTTGAGTACGGGAGCTACTGAATCCTTGTAGACGTCGTAGACGCCCACCACGTCAGCGATAAATACAGCGTCGAACAGACCCTTCTCGCAGACCTTCGCCAGATCAGTCCAGTACTTAATGGTGTTATACTCATCCGCCCGGTTACGGGGGTGGCGCCACAGGCCAAAGCTCTGGTGGCTAGTGGTGGTCATATCGAAGGCGTTGACAACGATGCGCTTCTTCTCGGTCATAAACCGGGCCCTTTCACAAATAGTGCTTGGCCCTTCGCGCCCGTGCTGCCACCGGCGTCCTTACCCAAAAGTAAAAGGCGCCGAGCCTTCGCGAAGGTGGCGCCTGGGTGCGCCGTACTTGCATTACTGCCTGATCCTCATCTGGGGCACCCCGCTACGGGAGAGGGTTGCCGCCCAACTAGCCAGAGCTTGACGTTAGGACTCATGATCTTAGGTTTTAGTGTACACAACACCACGGTGACCGCAGGCACAAGCATGAAGATATTGCCGAACATGACGAAAGGTGTAGATATTACGACCTGGATTGACCTCCCATACATATTATTTCCCCTGCGTTACCGGTGGAGATGCTATACCGAAAGCCTGGCAGATACAGGCATAGCGGTGTGATCCACAGTATATCTAGCTCTTATGCGCGGTATTTATACCAGGGTATAAAAATGGAAATATCCTCCATATATTTATGGAGATAATCTCCACTTAATGCTAAGGTGAAAACATGACGACGACTCAACAGCTCTCAGACTTCATCCGCAGCCGCCACTCACCCCGTCAGTTCCTCCCCGAGCCTATCCCCGCGCCTACCCTCCGCCAAGTCCTCGAAGATGCCCAAAGTGCGCCATCCAACTCCAACACCCAACCCTGGAACATCCACATCGTCTCTGGCGCCACCAAAGACCGCGTCACCCAGGCGATGATTGCCGACCTTGAAGCCGGCAAATTCCACCCTGATTTCAACACCGACTACGGTACCGATACCTACCTACGCCGCTCCCAGGAGCTTGCAGCCTCCACCTACCTCGCACAGGGCGTAGCCCGCAACGACACAGAAGGCAGAGTCGAAGTAATCCGCAAGAACCTGCGCTTCTACGACGCACCTCACGCCGTTTTCCTCTTCATGCCCATGATGGGCGACGGCATTCGCGCCAGTGGCGACCTCGGCATGTATGCCCAGAATTTCCTACTCTCACTGACCGCTCACGGCTACCACGGCATTCCTCTGGCATCTGCCGCCATGTTTCCTGATACGGTGCGTGAGATTCTGGAGGTACCAGCGGAGTTTAAGCTCCAGTTTGCCCTCGCCATCGGCAAGGGCGACCCCACCTCACCCCTCTACAACGCAGGGGTGGGACGCGTGCCCCTCAGCGAATCCGTTACCCTGCACGATACTCCCGGCGTACTCTAATCCCACAGATTTTCTACTATCAATAACCCAAGGAGAATAATGCGAGCCTGGCAACTCAAAGACTTCGGTATCGACTCCCTTGAACAGGTCGATATCAACAAGCCCACCATCAACGACCACCAGATTCTCATCAAGGTGAACGCAGTTTCCCTCAACTACCGCGACAAAGCAATCGTTGAGGGCAACTACACCCCCGACCTCATCACCTTCCCCATCATTCCTGTCTCCGACGCCTCCGGCGAAGTAGTTGAGATAGGATCTGCCGTCACACGGTTTAAGGTAGGAGACCGCGTTACCTCCCACATGTTCACCACCTGGCTCGACGGAAAACCCCAGGGAAACGAGGTAGAACACGCACTGGGCGCAACCATCGATGGCGGCCTTGCCGAATACATGGTACTGAACGAGGATGCCACCGTACACACTCCCAGCACCCTCAGCGACAAGGAAGCATCCACCCTGCCCGTCGCGGCCTTCACTGTCTGGTTCTCTCTCGTGGAGTACGGCAGTATCAAGGCAGGTGACCGAGTCCTTGTTCTCGGGACCGGCGGTGTCTCCATCTTCGCTATCCAAATTGCTTCCGCTCTCGGGGCAGAAGTTATCGTCACCAGTAGCAGTGACGAAAAACTAGAGAAAGCCCGCAAGCTCGGTGCAACACACACCATTAACTACAGCACAACCCCCAACTGGGAGGACCAGATTCTGGCCCTCACCGGCGGTCAGGGCGTTGAACACATTATTGAGGTAGTAGGTGGGTCAAGCATCAACAAGTCCATCAAGGCGCTTGCCTTCCAGGGAAACATCTATGTTATCGGCTTCCTAGATGATATGAACGCTCAGGTAAATCTCTTTGACCTGCTAGCCAAGCAAGCGAAACTCCAGGGCATTAACGTGGGTCATCACCGCGCCTTTGAGGATTTCACCCGCGCACTCAACCAGCTTGATATTAAACCTGAAATCGACTCTGTCTACTCCTTTGACGAGGCTAAGACCGCCTACCAGCGCCTCTTTGATGGAGCACTAGGCAAAGTCGTCATCGACTTCACCCGCTAACCCCGCCTAAGGAACACCAAAGAGCCCCACCCGACTCAACGGGTGGGGCTCTCCTCGTTGCCTCCAGCCCCCTTCTAGCGCAGCCAGCCGCTTGCCAGCAGGTCAAAGAGACGCTCTGGCTCATCAGAGTGCCGGGCAGCCCACGCTATGCCCAGAGTCGCCAAATACAGATCTTTACCGGTGACATCCTCCCGCACATAGCCGTCCGCCTGGGCTGCCGCCAGCAGGGTATCCAGCTGGCTAATCACGTCCTGGCACGCCATACCTAGCGGGGAGGATGCCTCATCCACCGCCGTGCGCATAGGCTCCGTTAGCCCCTCATAGGTGCCAAACCAGCGGGCAGTCGCACGCAACCAAATCTTAAGAACCTCTAAGGAATCTTCACCGCGTGCCAGCGAATCAGCAGCAGGCTCCGGCGCACCCATACCCTGCGATTCCAGCACAGCCGCTACCAGGGCAGGGCGGTTAGGGAAATTACGGTAGAGCGTACCCGCACCCACACCCGCCTGCTTGGCAACGGCGTCCATAGAGATATTGACGCCCTCCTTCTCGAAAGCCACGCGGGCAACCTCAAGAATTTTTTCGCGGTTGCGCAGGGCATCAGCGCGGGGTTTACGGGCCTGGGGGGCAAGTGTTTGTGTCATGTTCCCTATCCTACACTTGATAAACGGAAAAAGTCTCCGTATAGTTACAAACATAAACGGAAAACTTCTCCACTTAGAAAGGTTAAGCATGACAACAACAGCAATAGACCCCCGCGAACTCCGCACCACCTTCGGTGCCTACCCCACCGGCATCGCCCTCACCGCAGGCCACACCAACGGCACACCCGCCGGCATGCTTACCAACTCCTTCACCACCATCTCCCTCGATCCACCCCTTATCAGCGTCAGCTTCGCCAAAACCTCCACTACCTGGCCTGACCTCAGCAAACTACCCCAGCTCGGCATCAGCATCCTCGCCGCAGACGATCTAGAAAACGCCAACCTCCTCCGCCGTGCCACCCAAGACCGTTTCAAAGACATTACCTACACCACCCACGACGGCGGCGCCCTCACCCTCCCCGGCGCAGCAGCCCACCTCATCGTAGAGCCCTACCAAACCATCGAAGCAGGCGACCACATCATCGCCCTCTACCGCGTCCTCGACCACCACCGCGCCGACGACACCCAACCCCTCATCTTCCACAACAGCACCATGCGACCCCTCGCAGCCTAAAAAACACCAACCAACAGAAAGAGAAAAAATCATGGCAGACAAAAAGAAAATGCTCATCGGCATGCAAATGGGCAACGGCTACGGCTCACAGGTCACCGCCTGGAACTTCCCCGGAGTAGACCCCCACAACTACGCCAACCTCGACTCCCATGTGCGCTACGCCCAGAAAGCAGAACGCGGCCTCTTCCAGTTCATCTTCTTCCCCGACTCCCCCAACGAATCCCAGGCCTCCGACCAGGTAGCACCCCAGATGACCCTGGACCCCGTGGTCACCATGGCAGCCATTGCCCGCGGCACCGAACGCATCGGCCTAGCCGCCACCGCCTCCACCCAGTGGAACGAACCCTACAACCTCGCCCGCCAGTTCAAGGCACTCGACGTCATGAGCGGCGGTCGTATCGGCTGGAACGCCGTCACTGGCTCAGACCCCCGCGGTGCCGCCAACTTTGGCCAGGAAATGAAATCCTCTGAAGAACGCTACGGCCGCGCCCACGAATTCGTACAGATCGTGCAGGGCCTCTGGGGCTCCTGGGGCAAGGACACCTGGGTAGCCGACAAGGACAAGGGCATCTTCGCTGACCGCCGCAAGATTCAGCCCGTCAACCTCCAGGGCCGCTACCTGGCCTCCGCAGGCCCCCTGCCCATCCCGCCCTCCAAGCAGGGCCAGCCCGTCATCTTCCAGGCAGGCGGCTCCCCCAACGGCCTTGCCATGGCAGGCCGCTACGCCAACGCCGTCATCGGCGCAACCTTCACCATTGAGGACTCCATCCGCCAGCGTCAGGCAGTGCGCGACGCCGCCGAACGCGCAGGCCGCAACCCCGACGAAATCAAGTTCTTCGCCGGCGTCATGCCCACCATTGCCGCCACCAAGCGCGAGGCACTCGACCGCCGCGGCCTGCTGGTTGAACCCCAGATTCACCAGCGCGTGGGCTACCTGGGCATGATGTTAGGAATCCCGCTCAGCTCCTCAGATCTGGACAAGCCCATCGATCCCGCCCAGCTGGCCCATGCCCGCCCCAACCCCGGCGACCCCCGCTCCGCTAAGGCCCTTGAGATTGCCCGCGAAGGCTGGACCGTGCGCGATATTCTCTACCACGGCATCATTGACTTCCACCCCTCCCCCATCGGCCCGGCTGAGGTAACCGCTGACCACATGACCGAATGGTTCGAAGCTGGTGCGGCAGACGGCTTCTGGTTCTCCCCCGACGTCTACGAGGACGGCATCGATGCCTTCGTCGATGGTGTTGTACCGATCCTGCAGGAGCGCGGCCTCTTCCACACCGAATACGAAGGTGAGACCCTCCGCGAGCATCTGGGAGCACCGGACCAGTACGGCCTGGCGGAGCACCTGCTAGAGGCTCGTGGCTAAGCCTCTCACCGTTGAGGGTAATGCTCATTGCCATCAGCGCGGACAGTTCTCACGCAGATGGCAATGAGCGTTACATTCACGTCCGCCACCGCCGCATAATCAACACCGCCGCGCACCCGCGTCACGTTCGCGACACATTAATCGCCCGCAGCAAATACTCACTGGTTTAGATAAAAAGTTATCCACAGATTGCCTCGTAGCTCTTGCCATGTCAGCTTTCCAGGGCAAAAGTCGCTCCCATGGAACAGCTTTTCAACGACATCAAAACATCCCCCGAACTAAGGCACGAGGGCATCAGCCCCTCCACTATCCGCCGACGCTGCGCTCAAGGCAGGCTCATCCGCATCATGCCCAATGCCTATGTTGGCGCACACCAATGGGTTCAATGGGACGAGACAACCCGTACCAAAGCCCGCCACGTCAGCTTCATAAAAACGCACCAACATTATGTACTCAGCCATGTATCCGCAGCGCTTTGGTGGGACGCACCCCTATTGCGGCTTCCGCGCAAAATTTGGGTGAGCCACCCTGCCTCTACGGTACGCTCGCGGCCGCAGGTGCATGTCAGCCGGGGGAGAGAAGATATATGTGCTGAAAGCATCTTCCATCGCGGAGTCTTTGTCACCCTACCGCTGCAGACGGTGCTCGACTGTGCCATGACGCTCCCCCTACTTGATGCCCTGTGCGTTGCTGACTACTTTCTAAATCGAGGGCTTGTGTCTATGGAAAGTCTGCGGGAAGCTATCACGCTACTGAAGGGCAAGGGCGTATGCACTGCCCGTGCGGTGGCCGATTTAATGAGTGATAAAGCTGAATCACCAGCAGAAACTATTGCTCGCTACCGCATTCTGACTTGGGGTTTTGCCCCACCACAGGAACAAGTGAGCATTCAGGTTGGTAGCTCTGTGTACCGTCCTGATTTTCTATGGGAGCGGTATAGGGTCATTCTGGAGGTTGATGGCAACGTGAAATATGACGGTAGCCATGGCAATCCGGTTCATGTAATCAGGCGGGAGAAGCAACGGCATCGGGCTCTTGAGCAACTCGGGTACCGGGTGTTGCGGGTGACCTGGGACGATATTATGCGGTCACCCGAGACCTTCCGTGCCCTGTTACTGAACGCTGGGGTACGTTAGCAGGGCCGCAGGTATGGAACAGGTGTGGAATGAAACCTACTTATGTATAGGTATGACAGTTGAGTGTGGCGGTAAGTGCCATCAGCACGGAAGGTTCTCGTGCAGATGGCAATTGCCGCTACATACAAGAATGGGGGGCGGACGGACGCGCGTCACGCGGCGTCATAAACGTTAAGGGGCGTCACGGTTTAGTAACAGTGGCTCGCAGATGCTTACCCTGAAAGAGATTTTGTCCATCAAGAGCGATACGAGAGACCTGGCTCTACGACGATCGCAGCAACCACGCCGAACAAGCCGCCCACGGGCGTCCTGCGAGAACCGGCGCCGGTGCTACAGCCAGCTACCGATGGGAGATACCCTTGGGCGCACCTGCCGACTTCGTGTACACCGACCCTTTCAATCCCACGCCCAACCCGGCACTCATCTCAGACGAGGCCCGCATCCAGTTCTGGGCTGACCAGGCTAAAGCCCGCCTGACTTGGGGTGAACTCTTCGATGAGGCCAACCCCCACACCTTTGCCAAGCCGCAGAGCCTAGGCCTCGATGATGAGGGTATCGAGCAGTTCACCGTGCCCGAGATTAAGTGGTTCGAGGGCGGCAAACTCAATGTTGCCTACAACTGCGTAGACCGCCACGTCGAAGCGGGTAAGGGCGATAAGGTAGCCCTCTACTTCGAGGGTGAACCCGGTGACCGCGAGGCCATCACCTACGCTGAGTTGCAGCGCCGTATCACCAAAGCAGCCCACGGCCTGGAGAAGCTGGGCATCACCCAGGGTGACCGTGTGGTCATTTACCTGCCGGTCATCCCCGAAACCATCATCTTCACTCTAGCCTGCGCCCGCATTGGTGCTATCCATTCCCTGGTCTTTGGCGGTTTCTCCGCCGAGGCCCTGAAGTTCCGGGTGGAAGATACCGGCGCTAAGGTGCTCATTACCACCGATGGGCAGAACCGCCGCGGCACCGTCGTACCGGTCAAGGCAACCGCCGATGAGGCCTGCGCAGGTGAGAACAACATCGAGCACGTCATTGTCATTGACCGCGCCGCTGGCACCCCCGAAGCCCACGCCGCCGTGCCCTGGACCGAGGGGCGCGACATCTGGTACCACGACCTGGTTGATAACCTGCCCGACACTCACGACTACCAGCTCTTTGACGCTGAGACCCCGCTCTTCATCATCTACACCTCCGGTACCACCGGTAAGCCCAAGGGCCTGGTACACACGTCCGCTGGCTACCTGACCCAGGTGGCCTACACCCACGCCTTGCTCTTCGACCTGCTCCCCGAGATTGAGGACGAGCAGGGCCAGCGCCGCGTGGACGAACTGGCAACCGTCAACGACCCCGCCAAGGTTGAGAACACCGTTCACTGGTGCACCGCCGACCTGGCCTGGGTCACCGCCCACACCTACGAAATCTACGGGCCGCTACTGAACGGGGTCAGCCAGGTCATCTATGAAGGTACGCCTAACACTCCTACTTTTGAGCGTCACTTTGAGGTTATTGAGCGCTACGGGGTAACTAACTACTACACCGCTCCCACCCTAATCCGCTCCCTCATGGGCGCCTTCCCCGACGGCCCGCCCGCCGGCAAGTACGACCTCTCGTCGGTGCGCCTGCTGGGGTCGGTGGGCGAGTCTATTAATCCGGAGGCTTGGCGCTGGCTACGCACCCATGTAGGTAGCGGTACCGCCAGCTTCATCGATACCTGGTGGCAGTCAGAGACCGGTTCGACGGTCTGCTCCCCTCGCCCCCACGACCCCCAGTTCGCACCCACTGGCACCTTCGCGGACGACGCCCCCCACACGGCGTCCAAGCCCGGCTGTGCGACCCGGGCGGTTCCGGGTATCTCAACCCGCGTGGTCGACGAACAGGGGGCCGACGTTGAGCCCGGCCTGCAGGGCTTCATTGTGGTCGATAAGATTGGCCCCTCAATGGCTCGAACGGTCTGGGGCAACCCGCAACGCTACCTGGATTCCTACTGGCGCCACTATGGCGAGCGCGGCTGGTTCCTGGCCGGGGACGGAGCTAAGGTCGATGATGAGGGCGATGTCTATATTCTGGGTCGTATCGACGATGTTATTAACATTTCGGGCCACCGCCTGTCGACCATTGAGATTGAGTCTGCCCTGGTCACTCACGAAGCCGTAGTTGAGGCGGGGGTCTGCCCGGTAGAGGACGAGCTGACCGGCCACCAGGCGGTTGCCTATGTGACCCTGTCTGAGGCCGGCCGGGCCCTGAGCGCCGAAGAGCTCAAGAAAGCGCTGACCGAGCACATCCGCCACGAGATTGGCCCCATTGCCAAGCCCAAGGACGTCATTGCGGTAGCTGATATCCCTAAGACCCGGTCGGGCAAGATTACCCGCCGTCTGCTCGGGGAGCTCTATCAGGGCCGGGCCCTGGGCGATACCTCGTCTCTGCAGAACGAGGAGGCTCTGGGAGCTATCGCTGCGGTACTGGCTGCCCGTTAGAGCAGGTACGAGGGGGTATTCACCCGATTCAGCGCGACACGTCCACTATTTCACTTGGGCATATTTTATTAAGTCCGGTATTGAGCTAAAGTGGCGGGTTACTACCTTTAGAATGGAAGGGTTCTGTCACTCGCAACTCAAGGATATCCATGTCTACTTCTTCTATTTCTCGTAGAAATCTTGCTAAAGGCGCAGCGTGGTCAGCACCTGCTGTTCTTGCAACATCCACTTTCCCCGCTTACGCGGCATCTCCCGTTCAGTGCCCTTCAACAGGGCAACCGGTGTATGTCGGTGCAGCTAAATTCCACTGGGGCACTGTACCCAACCAAACTAACCAGCGCCAGCAGCTGCTGCTGTTCTCGCGTCTACGGATTCAGAATGTATCGGTAGGTAGCATTACCAGCGTTAAGGTTGATTATGTCATCCAGCAGCGTGCTGATGGCACCACTCGTCCTGGTGCTCCCCTGGCAACCGCCGCTGGCAGCGACTTCGTCAACGGGCGTACCTACTTCGGTACTCAGACCGGTCTGACAACTAAAGGAGCTACTGGCATCCTGACTCAGACCGCTACCGACCAGACCGTTTACTTCGGTACGTCTGGGTCAACTGCAGTCTATGATCCTGCATCAACTAGCGGCACTCCTTACACTACCTATACCCTCAGCTATGAGCTTTCAAACTTTAGCGATGCCTACTACACCGCAGGCTCTAATGATTGTAATGCTGTTTTTGATACGGGGAACGGTGATCTGAATTCGCTGCAGAATCTTGGGTCAGCGATAGAGATTAACTGGACCGGTCAGCGCTCCCCTTCATCTCTTAGCGCCGATGACCTGCACATTGCAGCGCATTGGACCTACACCTTAGCGGACGGCCGCACCTATGAGGTTGTACAGAGCGTGCTACCTACTCAGCCTGCGCTGAATACTAACTACTTCGCATCGACAGGTTGGTAAATTTCCGAGCTGTGTTAAAGTGACGGTTTTGGGTTAAGAACGGCTGGTTTTAATCCAAAACCGTCATTTTTAGTTTTAGGGTAAAAATATATGACCAGGCACCTTCCCGTTTTTGTTTACGGCACCTTGCGCCCCGGCGGTAGCAATGAGCACGTCTTCGGGTCAGCTGCCCGTACCCACGTCCCTGCTACTCTTGCGGGCTTTGAGATGGTCAGTAATAGCTCCTACCCCTATATTCTCTCGGCTCAGGCAGGGGCGGACGGCGCGCCGCCGTTGATTACTGGCACGCTGGTTTTTATAGCGGCATCGGACTGGTCTACTACTGTAAACTGCCTGGACGAGTTAGAGGGAACCGACCCGCGCCGTCCCATCTCGGATGCCAACCTCTACAACCGGGTGCAGAAAACCGTAACCGCAGCAGACGGAAGCGAACATACAGCCTGGGTCTATATACCCCCGAGGATTGCCCAGGCAGGGCTCAGACAACGCTATCGGTTGGTTGAAAGCGGCGATTGGTTCAAGCAGTAGGAAATACGTGTGCTCTACGGAGGGCAGGTGCACAATCTTTCAAGCTCTACTAGCGGCTGCAGGTTCGTACCCACGGCGCTTAGGTAAAGCCTGAAGGGTTAAACAGTGTAGAAAGCCGCTGGTCAGGCTGTAAAATCTAAGCTGCTTCACTCGCGTACGCTTAAGCAGTCCCTTACCCTGCCGTGAAAGGTTGCCTGTGCCATAGCTTGAACCGCATTTTTGGTTCCGCGTCATCAACGTGGCGGCAATCGTCACTAATGGCCTGCTGGGTGGGGCGGTTACACGCGCCCATCGCAAGGGGCGGGCTTAGAGTGTAGCATTCACCCCTTTAACCTAATCAAATGTAAATTTCGCCAGGGTCACGCAGCCGTAGCCCTCAACGGGCGCAAAGCCTCTGCCCCGGTAGAGGTCAATCACGTGCTGGTTGCTAGGGTGGGTGTCTGTGGTGATGTAGACCTGGCGGACGCCACCCACGGTCTCCAGCGCCATGTCGAGTAGGTGGGAGCCCAGGCCGGACTTCTGAAAGTCCGGGTTGATGAGTAGGTCTTGAATATAGCTGATGCTGACCCCATCACCGACAACCCGCACTAGCCCGGCGAGCCGGCCGGTGGCGTCCTCGCGGGCTACCGCCAGGTAGAGGCTACCAGCGCACATGGGCACCAGGTCTTCAGGGCGGTCGGTGTAAGCGCTCCACCCAACAGAGGTGTAGAGGTCAATCAACTCCTGCTGGCTAGGTACCAGACCTACTGAAAACGTAAAAGCGGTGTTCATGGGAAAAACTTTACCCCACCCTTTCTCTCTTCACCCTAGTGATTATCTCGGGGTGAAGAGAGAAAGGACGGGGTGAAGTCGGATCTGCGGCGCACAGGACGGTTCTAGCGCCCAGACAGCCCTAGCTCCTTAGATGCAGTAGTCCGTCATTTCAAAGATCTGCAGGAAGCGCTGGATGCGTTCGTTGTCGGAGGCGAAGAAGGCTTCGGGGGCACCGTTGTAGAGCACGCTGCCGCCGTCGAGGAAGACGATGCGGTCGGCGACCCGGCGGGCGAAGGCCATGTTGTGGGTAACAACCACCAGGGAGCGCTTTTCGCGGGCCAGGTCGATGAGCACACGAATAACCTCGGCTTCAAGCTCGGGGTCAAGGGCAGAGGTGGGTTCGTCAAAGAGCAGGTAATCAGGAGCTACAGCCAGGGCACGGGCGATGGCGACGCGCTGCTGCTGGCCGCCCGAGAGGTTATCGGGATAGGCGTCTGTTTTATGCCCCAAACCCACCTTCTCCAAGAGCTCGCGCGCAAGCTGGGCGGCGGCATCCTTACCCATCTTGCCGTTGAGCACCGGGGCCAGGGCCACGTTCTGCTCAGCGGTGTAGTGGGGGAAGAGGTTGAAGTTCTGGAAGACCATGGCCGAGTGCTTGCGGATGGTGCGTACTTGCTCGTCGCTCAGGTCGGCGGCGAAGTCCACCGAGTCGCCCTCGATGGTGAGGACGCCGGACTCGGGGGTTTCAAGCAGGTTGAGGCAGCGCAGGAGGGTGGACTTGCCGGAGCCGGAGGGGCCGAGAATAACCGTGGTTTCGCCGTTGTCGAGGTCGAGGGAGATGTCACGCAGAATGGTGTTCTCGCCGAAGCTTTTGGTGAGGTTCTTCAGGCTAAGCATTGACTGTCCTTATGTAACGGCTGGTGCGCTTCTCTAGGGCGCGCTGGGCGATGGAGAGAAGGGTGAAGATGACCAGGTAGATGGCGGCTACTTCAAGGTACATGGCCAGGGGTTCGAAGGTGCGAGCAGCGACCTGCTTGCCGGACTGGAAGAGGTCGACCATGGAGATCACCGAGACCAGGGAGGTACCCTTGACCAGGTCAATCAGGTCATTGCCCAGGGGCGGTAGGGCGATGCGGGTGGCCTGCGGGACGACGACGTGGCGCAGGGTCTGCATCTTGGTGAAGTTGAGGGTCTTAGCGGCCTCAAACTGGCCGCGTGGAATGGAGGCGTAGGCTGAGCGGAAGGTTTCAGCCACGTAGGCGCCGGTGTTGAGGCTGAGCGCGATGATGGCGGCGGGCCAGGTGCCAAGGGTGATGCCGATGCGGGGTAGCCCGTAGAACACCAGGAAGAGCTGCACTAGAAGCGGGGTGCCGCGGAAGAACCACACAAAGGCTGTGGCTAGCCAATTGAGCGGGTTGTAGCGGCTGAGGTTGCGGGCGGCGGTGGCCAGCAGACCCAGCACCAGCGCGAGGACGAAGGAGATGAGGGTCAGCGGGATGGTCACCTGCACGGTGGCCAGCAGCAGGGAGGGCAGGGATTGTGCCCAGAGTTCTAGGTAGCGGTCCATAGTGTTCTACGGGTTACTTTCGGTTCGGACGCCGGGGTTCGGCTAGCCGCGTGTGGCTAGGCCTTGGGGCTGAGGTCGATGCCAACGTACTTTTCGTAGATGGCCTTGAAGTCGCCGTTTTCAAGGTGCTTGGCGATGGAGTCGTTGATGGCGGTCTGCAGGGTGGTGGCGCCCTTGGGCATGAGGATTGAGGCCTGGGAGGCGTCGCCGAGCACACCGTCGAGCAGGCGGATGGGGGCGTCGGGGTGCTGCTCCTGATAGTAGGCGAAGGTGACGGCATCGTTACCGCAGGCGTCCACGCGGCCGGTGAGGACCTGCTCGATGGCTTCGTCGAAGCCGGTGACGATGGTCATCTGGGCGCCAGCTTCTTCGAGCAGGGTGCGGAAGTTAGAGGTCTCTGATGAGGCTGCGGTGGCGCCGTTGAGGTCGGCGATGGTCTGCAGGCTGGAGTCCTGCAGGACGGCGACCTTGCCTTCTGAGGCGACGTAGGGGTTGGAGAAGTCGTACTTCTGCTTGCGCTCTTCGGTGGGTGAGACGTTGTTGATGACGATGTCGTAGCGGTCAGCATCGACACCGGCGATCAGGGAGTCCCAGGGGGTTTCGGTGTATTCTGCGGTGACGCCCAGGTCGGCGGCGATGAGGTCGCCGATTTCCTTTTCTATGCCGACGAGTTCGCCGGCTTCGTTGTGGTAGTTCCAGGGGGCGAAGGTGCCTTCGAAGCCGATGCGGATCTTGCCGGCGTCCTTGATGGCCTGCAGCTTGTCGGCAGCTGCGGAGGATGAGCCGGAGGTGGTGGAGGATGAGGAGCCGCAGGCGGCCAGGGCCAGGGCGAGGGCGGACGCGCCAGCGGCAGAGAGCGCGGTACGGCGGGTGATGTTCTGCATGGGTTTACCTTTCGGTGGTGGTGTTTTGGAAAAGGAAAGTTTAGGCGGCGTCGAGGGCGCCGATGATATCGGCGCGCAGGTCCTCAACGTCCTCAATACCAACGGCTACACGCACCAGGCGGGTGGTGAGGCCAGCGTCGTCGCGGTCTTCTGGGGAGTAGGCGCCCTGGGTCATGGTGGTGGGCAGGCAGACCAGGGACTCGATGCCGCCGAGGGAGACGGCGAAGGTGAAGACCTGCAGGGCATCGAGGAAGGCCTTGATGTCGTAACCTTCTTTGATGGTGAAGGAGAAGAGGGCACCCTTGCCGGTGGCCTGTTCGGCCTGGATCTTAGCTTCTTCGGCGCTGTAGGAGCCGGGGAAGTAGACGGTGTCGACGGCGGGGTGGGCGGCTACTGCTGCGATGAGGAGGTCGGCATTGGCCTGTTGGCGTTCCATGCGCAGGGACAGGGTCTTGACGTTCTGCAGCAGACGGTAGGAGTCGATGGGTGAGAGCACGCCGCCAGAAATCAGCTGGGCCTTGAAGAGCTTGTCGGCCAACTCTGCGTTGTTGGTGGTGGCGACGCCCGCGAGCAGGTCGCCGTGACCCGCCAGGTACTTGGTGGCTGACTGCACCACGATGTCTGCACCCAGGTCGAGGGGCTTCTGCAGGTAGGGGGTCATGACGGTGTTGTCGACAACCAGCAGGGCACCGTGGCGGTGGGCCAGCTCGGCGACCTTCTTGATGTCGGTGACGCGCAGGGTGGGGTTGGAGGGGGTCTCGATAAAGACCATGCCCACGTTCTTGCCCTCAAAGTGGGCGTCGGAGAGGGTGGAGAGGTCGTAGACCAGCTCGTGCTCCACCCCGCGCTTGGGGAGTTCGATGGTGGCGAAGCGGTAGTTGCCGCCGTAGACGGGCATGCCCATGATGAGGGTCTGTCCGTGTTCCAGGATTCCCATAGCTGCGGCGGTGGCGCTCATGCCGGAGGCGTAGAGGAAGGCGTGCTCGGCGCCTTCGATGGCGGCGAGGGTAGTTTCTGCCTTGGAGCGGGTGGGGTTGCCGCCGCGCTGGTATTCGAAGGGGCCTTCGGTGCCGTCGGTGGGCTGGCCGAAGGTGGAGGCGGTGTATATCGGGGGCACGACTGCCTGCTCTTCGTTAGAGTGCACGGCGTGAATGGCGCGAGTGGTAAAGCCTGCCACGGTGATTCCTTTCGATATCAAGAAAAGCGTATCTGTAGAGCCTATACCGGCAATCTACAAGACAGAGAATTAATGTTACGCATTTATGACGTTACTCTTGGGCAAACACAAGAGATATAGCCAAGGGCACATCCGCGCCTGCCCACGAGCCTCATCGGCGCACCTCTCCTGCTCCCAGCCACCTCCAGCCGGTATTCTTAAAGGTAAGCGGTCAGGCATCGTTGCCAAGAGTTCTCTCCCCCTATTCAAAGAACACACACCGCCCACACATGTCCCTTCCACACTGAGGTCCAAACGCCCTATGCCCTCCTCCCCCATCCATCGCCGTACCCTCATTCACGGCGCAGCCTGGTCTGCCCCAACCATTATTGCCAGCTCGGCGGTGCCCGTCTACGCCGCCTCAACGCCGTCCGCCGACCCTTTTGCCTCCGTGGCAGCAGAACTGGGCGGCATCTCCTTCACCGAGTCACAGACCGTCTATGACTCGCTCTCACCCACCATTCGCTTTACCGACATCACCAACAAACGGCTGGAGATTTCCCGCCGCACCGGGCGTCCTTTCAACTCCGTGACCGAGGCAGAGGCCCGCGCCGAGCTACGCCCAGAGGTGCTCAAAGCTACCGGCCTTGAGAAGCAGTTCAACGTCTCAAAGTTCCTGGCCCAAAACACTCTCACCGCGATTGCCGCAAACCCTCTCTACGCCCATCTCTCGCCCCAAGAGCGCGAAACTCTGATTACCAATAAGGTCAGCCGGCGCAAAGAGCAGTTCCTGCTGGGCCTGGCCTACCTGCGGTCGCTCTACTCCTTCGAGCTAGACGGCGTGAATGTGGCCGAGGCCCTCATTGCCAACCCCGAGCAATTCGGCATCACCGGGGTTGACCCGATTGACTACATTCTCAATATCGGCTCCCAGCGGGCTAGCGCACTGGCCTTCAACAACTCCCCCGCTGCCCACCGCACCGTGGTGCGCCTGCCGGAGCTCACCAGCTTCATTGCCGACCGGGCGGGCACCAGCGACCTGGACGCCTGGATGCGCGAGCAGAGCGGGGCCATCATTGCGGACGCCGCCGCCCCGCTCTACAGCAAGCTGGCGGCAGACCCTGCCACCCAGCGCTTTATTCTGCCCCTGCTTTCGCAAGAGAATGACGGGGTCTATGTTGCAACCACCCCGGCCTCTATTACCTTCGGCCATACCTACACCTATGTAGACCCCGCCACCGCAGGTAGCAGCACCACTGAGAAGACCGCCTTCATCGACGAGCTCAACCGCCGGGCAGCCGAGCAGAACGCCTTTGTGGAACTCTGGACCCGCCTGACTCCCGCCTACGCCGGCGAGCTCACCGGAAACCGCCTGGCGATTGACACTTTCCAGGGTTACAAGGCCCAGAACATCTCAGCCTCCTGGCTGCCCAAGACCAATCCCGGGGCTATCAGCGACTTCTTCGCGCCCCTCAACCTCTGGGCGCCCTACACTCAGGCAGCCGCCCAGGCCGAGGGCACCGGCATGCGCTACTTCATGGGCAAGGCTATCTCGGCCAACGGTGTGACTACCTATGGCCACGAGATGACCCACCTGATCGATGACACCCTGCTCACCAAGGGCCACGGCCTGCGCGATGGAGTAGGCGGAGAAACCATAGCCCGCGGCATCTTCGAAGGCCCCGACGCCCCCACCTCAGCCATCGTTGGCTTCAACCAGTACTTCGACTGGACCTCGGTCGCCGACCGCCTGCACAACAGCAGTCCCGAGCAGTTCGCCACCAAGCAGGACCTCTCTGCCTACATGCGCCAGCAGCTCGACACCCTCTATCTGCTGGATGCCCTCGAGGCAGAAGCTATCCTGCGCTGCCAGGCCGAAGAGCGCGCCGTCCTGCTCAACCGCCTGAGCCAGACCCCGCGCGGCACCACCGGCCACACCGACGACACCTTCAGCGCCATCACCGTGGACGAAGCTGCCGCCCTCTCAACGGTGGAAGACTTTACTGCCCAGGGCCTGGTGGTATCCCGCTACCAGTGGCGCGGCATCAGCACCATTGGCACCGCACCGGCCAACAGCTACTACACCATCCCCCTGTTTGACCCGGCTTACGGCGCCTACACCCCCGCTACCGGGGCGCCCGGTGATATTACCGTCCGCCGTCAGGCCTTCGACCTGCTGGCCTACAAGGGCTACGACGAGGGCATGGTCCCCTACATCTCCAACCAGTACAAGGCCTCTGCAGGTGGGGCGCTCTCGGATAGCTTCATCATGGGGCAGATCGGCATTGCCGACTATGCCGCCGACCGCGCGGCCCGCTACCGCCAGGGGCTTGAGCGGGCGGGGGCGTCCGGGGTCTTCCCCTTCACCCACCGTGGCCAGACCATCGCCTCCCTCGACGACCTGCGGGCCCAGTTTGACCAGGCCCTCGCCGCCGACCTGCCCCACCTACAGCAGGCCCGGGCTGGCTCTACCAGCGCTATCTGGTCGGTGACTGCCGTGCGCGAGCTCAAGGCCTCCTTCTACCGGGCGGCTATGCAGCTCTAGAGCCCCCTAGCGTTAGAGCCCCAGGAACTGAAAAAGTCCCGCTCCCTGGTGAGGGAGCGGGACTTTTCTCAAGAAAAGACGCTGTTGGCGGTTGCCTTAGCTGTTGTAGCCAGCGGGTGATACGAAGATCGGTGCGGACGCGGTGGGCAGGTTCACTGAGAAGATGGAGGTGCCCATGCCATTCCAGCCACCGTGTACAGCCTGACCGTTGCCAATGTAAACAGCGATGTGCTGCTGGCCGAAACCGTTGGACTGGTAGAGAACCAGGTCGCCGGGCTGGGGGTTGGAGGTTACGGTACCCAGTGACATGTAGTCCATGGGCCAGCCGTGGAAGTTGATGCCAGCGGCACGCAGGGAGTTGGTTGCCAGCATGGTGCAGTCGGTCTGAGCGTTGACGGCTGCGGCGGCCAGGGCGGCTGCTACAACAGCGTCGCGCTTAGCCTGGTTGGTGGCGGTGGAAAGAGTGGGGGTTGCTGCGGGAGCGGCGGTGGTTGCTGCAGGTGCAGGAGCGGGTGCCTGGGTTGCTGCAGGAGCTACAGTCTCAACGGGGGCAGGAGCGGGGGTTGCCTCTACAACCTCAACGGTCTCGGACTGAACAGCAACGGTGGCTTCTTCGGCAGGAGCTTCAACGGGTGCTTCTTCAACAACCGGAGCTTCTTCTACGGGAGCCTCTTCAACGACGGGGGCTTCCTCAACGGGAGCTTCTTCGATGACGGGGGTTGCCTCGACGGGCTTTTCGGGAGCTACGATGTAAGCGGGAATACCCCAGCTTACAACCTTGCCTTCACCTGCAACGGCGAATGCCTTGAGCAGGGGGGCTGAAACAGCTGCACCGTTGTCTACGGTGGTCTGCGGGGCTTCATTGACGGCTGCGTTTGCTGCTGCGAGAACAGCGCCGGACAGGATGACGCCTACCGCACCTACTGAGAGTGAACGACGCAATGTTGTACCTTTCGTCTCTTCTTGAGATTTCGCAGCCGGGTTGCTGCTACTGCTGGGTGGCCCATACGTGGGGTTTGTGGGCTCCCATGCTTCCCTCGGAAGCTGATTGGACTCTGAACAGCCTATAACGATTTGGTAACGATGTATACCGAATCGTTATAAAAAGTTGATTTTCCTGCCCTATGTCACGTCTCTAAAGACACCCAAAAGACCCTGAAAATCACCTGTTAATACTGGTCACCCTGGGGTTACTGGCGAGTAACCTGTGCGGGCAGAACCTACCGAAATAAAATGCGACACGATAGCGGCCGGGTCACGGTTTCATGACGAAACTGTGACCCGGCCGGTTACTTAAGGGGGCTTTGAAGGCGGACGCGCACCCGCCCACTCCCCTGCCCGGGGGCTAGTCGCCGCGTAGCTTCAAGCACGCGTTGGGCAGATCGGGGGCAGGAGTCACTGACGTGCGAAGCTTCTCTTCATATTCCCCGGGCAGCAGCACCACCCCGCCAAAGCGGGGGTAGCCGGGGCCGGCGTCCTGCCCACTCCCCTGCCCACCGACAGTGAGGGCCTCGGGCACAAAGTTTTCGAAGGCGGGGGCGGTGTTCATGTCTCGGTGGGGCAGGGCGATCCAGAGTTGGATGCCGTGCAGCACGGTGGTATCTGGCGTGGAGTATTCGGAGTGATTGATGCCGTAGCCGGCGGTCATAAGGTTGAGTTCGCCGGGGCGGACGGGGGTGAGTGGGTGTGAAGGTTGGGGCAAGCGGACGGTGGAGGGCAGATACGCCGAATGCGACTCCTTTTCCCGAGCGGGCGTTGCTTTAACGTCCTGTTGGGAAAAGGAGTCGCATTCGGCGGTGCGCCCTAGGCAGAGAGGACGGTCTTGCGACGCTTTAGCTGAGTACCAACGTCCTTCAGCCAAGTCCCACGGTTAGAAACCGCAGGGACTTCCGTAGTGGGGGGTATTTCCCGGCGTGCAGGCGCTATCCGGGCTGCTGGGTACTCTTCCCCGCACTCGCGGGGGTATTTCCAGCGAGCAGCGCCTTCGGTTTAAGGTACATAACATTCCCCGCTCAGGCGGGGTACTTCTGTTGGTAACCGCCACCTATGGACACGGCTTGCCCATTCTCCGCTAAAGTGGAGGAATGCCTTAACGTTATAAACCCATATGAGGAACAGCGATATCCTTACCTGCGCCAGATACAGTAGAGACTTAAACTCAGTGTTCTCGGGAAATACCCATTTAAACCAGAAATGACCACCTAGTTCGTGGTCATTTCTGATGTAGATGGTACCTACCCCAGGGGCTAGGCCAGCACCTGCCGCTTTGACGAAATCACGCCGGTCACGAACCCGGCCAGGTGCAGGCCGCCGTGGAAGCGGGCGTGCTCAATCTTCACGCACCGGTCCATCACCACGTTCAGCCCGGCGTCCTCACCCAGGCGCGCAGCCTCCTCATTCCATGATCCCAGCTGCATCCACACCGTCTTCGCGCCTACCTCAATGGCTTCCTGAACCACACCCGGTAGGTCCTCGTTGCGGCGGAAAATCTCCACCAGGTCAGGGGCCTCAGGCAGATCAGCCAGCGACGCATACACCTTCTGCCCCAGCACCTCCTTACCCTTCGCCGCCAAAATCGGGTTCACAAAATACAGGGTGTAGGGGCTCGACGACTGCAAATACGTCGCCACAAAATACGAAGACCGCGAAATCTTGTCAGACATACCCACAATCGCAATGGACTTCGTCTCGTGCAAAATCTTCAGTCGCTCAGGCGCGCTGGGGCCTTCCCAGGTACGAATCTCAGTCACGGCTTAAGCCTCCTTCTTGGGTGCAGGAATTTCGCAGGCGGGTGCGGACGCTCCAGCCCCCTCACGCGCTGCGCGCTCGGCAGCGTGGGCGGCGGCGTCCGCCTCCAGTGCCTGCTTCTGGGCAGCTGCCTCAGCTTCGGCAGCCTCGCGGCGGGCTACCAGCTCGTCCGCGCTGGCAGTACCGACGACCTCACCGGCGTGGTTGCGGCCAGAGGCAATGGTCAGAGCCTGGTCCAGGTCCCAGATAATATCGACGGCATCTTCCAGCCCCACCGAAATACGAATCAGGTCTTCGCCCACACCACCGGCTGCCAGCTGCTCAGCGGTCAGCTGCTGGTGGGTAGTTGAGGCGGGATGCAGAATCAGGGTTCGGGCATCGCCAATGTTGGCAAGGTGCGACGCCAGCTGCAGGTTCTTGATGAACTCGGCGCCCACGTCGCGTCCGCCCGCCTTCTCAGTACCGGCAACGCCGAAGGAGAAGACCGACCCAACACCCAGCGGCAGCAGCTTCTGCGCCCGCTCATAGTGGGGGTGCTCGGGCAGGCCGGCGTAGTTAACGTAGGAGATGCGGGCGTCCTCGTTCAGCCAGGCAACAACGTCCTTAGCGTTGGCCAGGTGGGCGTCCATGCGCTGGGGCAGGGTCTCAACGCCCTGCAAGAGGTTGAAAGCGGCCTGGGCTGAGAGGGAGGGGCCAAAGTCGCGCAGCTGCTCCGAACGCAGCTTGGTCAAAAAGCCGTACTCGCCGAAGTTACCCCACCAGGAAATGTTGTTGTACGAGGGAATCGGCTCGGTCATGGTGGGGAACTTGCCATTGCCCCAGTTGAAACGACCCGACTCGACGACCACACCGCCCAGGGTGGTGCCGTGCCCGCCCAGGAACTTAGTGACCGAGTGAATCACTATGTCAGCGCCATGCTCAATGGGGCGAATCAGGTAGGGGGTAGAGAGGGTGGCATCGACGACCAGGGGGATGTCGTTCTCGTGGGCCACACGGGCCAGGCCCTCTAGGTCAGCGACCTGACCCGAGGGGTTAGCCACGGTCTCGGTATAGAGGGCCTTGGTTTCGGGGCGGATTGCGGCGGCAAAGTCGGCAGGGTCGGTGCCGTCCACAAAGGTCGTGTCGATACCGAAGCGGCGCAGGGAAACATCCAGCTGGGTGATGGTACCGCCGTAGAGGTTGGACGAAGCAACGATATGGTCGCCGGCCTGGCAGAGTGCCGCGAAGGTAATGAACTCAGCGGCCATACCCGAGGCAGTCGCTACCGCGCCGATACCGCCCTCCAGCGAAGCGATGCGCTCTTCCAGCGCCGCCACGGTCGGGTTGCCCAGGCGGGAGTAGATGTTGCCGTACTTCTGCAGGGCAAAAAGGTTGGCGGCGTCGTCCGCGTCCTTAAAAACAAAGGAGGTGGACTGGTAAATCGGAACCGCACGGGCACCGTGCTCGGCGTCGGGGGTACCGCCCGCGTGCAGGGCGCGGGTGCGGAAGCCAAAAGTATGCTCAGCCATGGACTCTCCTGATGGTAGGCGTAGTTCTCTACCCTCCATAGTCACCCATGCCCGCACTGCGGCGGTAACTTATTTCACCGTGTGAACAGGTTACGCAGCGTTACTATAACGTGACCAAAACCCCCAGCTTCTCTACAAGCTAGCTCATAGGAAAACACAGGGTTCTACGAGAGAATAGAGAAAGTTTTGTCACCGGGCGGCTGCCCGCACTCGCAGAAGAAAGGGCACTCGTGCTCCAGAACATTATCGACTGGGTTATCTCCATCATGGAAGCCATCGGATCCCCCGGTGTTGGCCTGGCGGTCTTCCTTGAGAACGTCTTCCCGCCCATCCCCTCCGAGGTTATCCTGCCGCTCGCTGGCTTCACCGCCTCCCAGGGCTCCATCAACGTAGTAGCCGCCTTCATCTGGGCGACCGTCGGCTCCCTGGCCGGCGCCTACTTCCTCTACTACCTGGGGGCTGCTATCGGGGCTGACCGCCTGCGCAAGATTGCGGCCTGGATGTGGCTGGTCAAGGTTGAGGACGTCGACAACGCCCTGGCCTGGTTCGACAAGTACGGCAAGGCCTCCATTCTGATCGGCCGCGTAATCCCCGGTATTCGTTCCCTTATTTCGATTCCCGCCGGTATCGACCGCATGAACCCGCTGACTTTCGGTCTTTATACTCTGCTCGGTTCCTCCATCTGGAATGCCCTGCTCATCTACTGCGGCTGGGTCCTGGGCGAAAACTGGCACGCTGTTGAAGGCGTCATCGATCAGTACTCCAAGGTGGTCTACGCCCTGGTAGCCCTGGCCCTGGTGGCCATCTTCATCTGGCTGCTGCGCCGCGCCCGCCAGGAAAAGCGCGACGTAGCCTAACGGCGGGCGTCCTCACGGCTTAAGCTGAGCCCCGCGCCCGCACCTGCTCCCCTCGCCCATGGGGACCTTAAAACCTAAAAGGGACCGCGTAATACGCGGTCCCTTTTAGGTTTTAAGGTCCCCTTTGAGGAAGTAAGGCGCCCTACGGCAGCGGCCCCGCTACTTCCACAAGCGGTTACGGGCGTGCACCACCGACGGGCGAATCTGAATCCAATCCGCACAGGGCAGACGCAGAGCCTTCTCACACCCAGACAGGGCAGTAATAATAGACTCGCACCGCTTGTTGAACTCAGAGACATGCCCCTTATCCACAATCTGCCCGGGGAAATGCCGGTGCATCTTCGACACAGAATCCGACGACTCCTGCAGCCCGTGCCCGGTATGCCCCGGGATGTGCTTCACCAACACCCGGCGCTCCCGAATGGCCTCGGTCAGCCGCCCCATCTCGTCCAAAACCTGCTGGTTCTGCACGCCCTCTTCAACCCAGGTGTTGTAAACCCAGCGGTTGTGCGCCAGGCGCAGCACAAAGGTCAGAGCCCCCAGCGAATCGGTGTGAATAATCAGCTGACGGCCACCGTGGTAGAAGATATTAAAAGCAGCCAACATGGCCGAGAGTTCCCCGGTCATAATGTTCGTTGCATCGTAGTGGGCGTGGAAGAAGAAGCCGTCTTCGCTCACCCCGCCGATGCCCATGCGTCCGCCCTTTAAATACTTCTTATTGTTCGTTGACCTGTACGAACAGTCGGTAAAGACGCTGTACTCCACCAGCTTCTCTACCGGCAGCTGGGCGGTGTTCTTCTCAAACTCGGTATGGGCCAGACGCGAGGCCTCGTCCATGAAGTGGGGCATGAGCTCCCCCGCGGGAGTGCCAATCAGCTTCACGTGAATCTCACCCAGAGAGTGCGACTCGTAGGGGTTCATCACCTTATCGATAGAGCGGTACTCCAAAAAATCGCGGAAGGCCGTGAACTTGCGGAAGAGCAGCTTCAGGTAGTGCTTATCGGCGGCCACAGTGATGAGGTTGGTCTTGTAGTCCTCGGGGATAGCCTCCATCGCGGCCAAGATGGCGCGGCCGAGCATGTCGGTGTGCACGGTGTCGCAGGGGTCCATGAGGCTGTGGGTCAGGGATTCGGCGATAGGCTCGCTTTCAATGACCTCTCGCTCGCCGTTTTCACGCGAGATAAAGGCGAAGGACGTCAGCCCCACATGGCAGTCACCGGCGGCTCGCACCTGGTCCATGACCACCACAATCACTGCCACGCCCTGCTCGGTAAACCCTGCCGGGTAGGAGCTGGTGTAGTCTGGCGGCTCCCAGGTTAGTTCACATTTTTTGATATGTGCAGGCGTGATTTCCACATTATTCAGCTCCTAGGGGGTGTCTATAGTTGTTTTGCTTACTCTTTAAAGCTATATCAAGTTCACGCCGTTTTGCCAACAGGTGAGGGGCATCGGGGCCCTCTTCACTCTCTCGGTGAACACCCACCAGCTTCGCGGAGCGTCCACCCCGCGCGTAAGCACCGCGCGAGTCTGGTGGGCACTCACGGACGGGCGGGCGGACGCCGAGGCAGCCCGGCAGGAGACAAACCGGGTAAGAACTACAAAACCCCACACAAGGACGCCTGCCCCGGCTTACGTAAGCCGGGGCAGGCGTCCTTTGAAGCGGTACTCACCGCTACCCAAGATTTATAGAATATGGCTCATCTAGACCTGATTAACCTACGGGCTTGAGCGATCCAACAAGTGAAAATAGGTCTTTAGGATCCTCAGGGTCAGCGATAAGTTCAATGTAGTCCTGCAAATCGCTATCTTTAGTCCAGTCACGCACACACCGCAAGGCAGAGAAATCAGCAATTGCAAAACCAACTGAATCAAACAAAGTAATTTCTTCATCTGATGTGCGTCCTGACTCAGCTCCGGTGAGAACCTTCCAGAATTCAACCACAGGGAAGTCGTCCTCTACCTGCTGAATCTCGCCTTCAATACGGGTTTGAGGCGGGAACTCTACAAATACAGTAGAGTCACGCACGATTTGCTCTTCTAGCTCTGTCTTACCCGGGCAGTCACCACCAACCGCATTGAGATGCACTCCCGGAGCTACCTGATCACGAGTCAAGATTTTGTTTTGGGCTTTATCTGCAGTGCAGGTAGTAATGATATCGGCGCCCTCCACAGCTTCATCGACAGAGGAAGCTGTATGGATTTTAAACCCAAGAGGCTCCATGTTGCGGCGGAACTTTTCCATTGCGGCAGGATCTGTATCAAAGATCCTCAAATCCTCAATCCCCATTGCAGCACGGAAACCTAGTGCCTGGAACTCTGACTGCGAACCGCTACCGATCATCGCCATAGTACGAGACTCAGGACGTGCAAGTTTTCTTGCCACCATAGCTGAAGTAGCTGCCGTGCGCAGAGCGGTTAACAGAGTCATCTCTGCAATAAATGTAGGATAGCCATTATCAACATCTGCTAGCATCCCATACGCGGTAACGGTTTGGAAACCACGGGCTGGGTTTGAAGGGTGGCCATTGACGTACTTAAACGAGTACTCTTCGCCATCGGAGGTGGGCATCAGTTCAATGACACCAAATGGTGTATGGCTAGCCACACGGGCAATTTTGTCGAACTTCTCCCACCTCGTGAAGTCACGTTCGATGTAGTCGATCATGGTGTCGATAATTTTTTCAACACTCTCGCGCTGAATCCAACGTGCCATATTAGTGACATTAACAAACTGAACCATGTAGTGCTCTCTTCATTGAGGATGGACTAGATACAAACCTGTGACAAGTACAACAGTACAATCGGTCACCATAACCTAAAAGTAAAAAAATGATCTATTTTTCACCTGATGAGAGCAGATTGTATATACAGCACTAACATTATGACTATGAGACCTTTGAGTGACCTAGAAACCAAACTCATCACTGAGTTACGCATCAACGGGCGAGCTTCTATATCTCACCTTGCGGAGACATTGGGGGTGACGCGGGCAACCGTTACGAAGAAAATGGATGCTCTCGAGAGCGAGGGCATCATTGTTGGCTACACCGTGCGGACCACAACAGATAGTCGCCCCGATGAAGTACACGCTATTTCCATGGTTGCACTGGAACGCAAAAATGCCACCCAAGCCATCGCAGACTTACGCGGGGTCCCCGAGGTTATGGCGTTACATACTACTAACGGCAGCTGGGACTTGGTTCTCGAAGTAACCTGCAGAACCCTAGCCGACTTCGATAGAGTCCTGCATCATATACGTTCTGTAGCCGGAGTCGTAAATACTGAATCTAGCCTGCTTCTTCGCACCATTAGTCGGCTGTAGAAGAAGGGCGCCCATACCGCCATGAGGTGTGGGCGCCCTTCTTTCATGTGTGAGACTCTGAGTTAGTCGTCTGAGGTAAGATCTCTGTGGATTTTCACGCTACCTTGTGTGCGTTGCAGGTAAGCGTCGGTTCCCGGACGATGGGCAACAATAGGGAAGTTGCCGGTGTAGCCTTCTCGTACACGAGCAATCTCGTTAACCCGGTTACGTACAGCAAACCAACCTCCTACTAGTACAGGAACCAGTAGGATAAAGGAACCGAGAGTCCAGGTTCCCACCGGGTAATCTACGGCCATCAGCACAATCACAGCTGCCAAGAAGGCAAGTACCAACCAGTCGCTAACGGGCGACAGAGGAGCGCGGTATTCAGGGCGTTGGTATTTACCTTGCTTCGCTAGTTTGACGAATTTCATGTGCGAAAGAGTAATTGCGGCCCAACCCGCCATTGTTCCTAGAGCACCCATATTCAGCACAATCTCAAAGGCCTGCTCTGGGACAACAAAGTTAAGGAATACGCCAGCAACCGCCACTCCTGCGGTGAGCACAATACCGCCAAAAGGTACACCGCTCTTAGTCAGCTTGCCCGCAAATAATGGAGCTGACCCTGCTTGAGACATGGAGTACATAATGCGACCGGTTGAGTAGAGACCGGCATTCAGTGATGAAAGTGCCGCTGTAATAACCACTAGCTGCATGATAGGGGCAGCATACTCAACACCAATCGACCCAAAGAAAGTTACGAATGGGGATTCACCAGCCGAGTAGGCGGTGTAGGGAAGCAGTAGACACAGTAGAAGCACAGATCCAACGTAGAACACTGCAATACGCAGAATCACGGTGTTGATGGCTCGGGGAATGATTTTGCGAGCGTCCTTAGTTTCACCGGATGTAGTGCCCACCAGTTCAATACCTGCATAGGCAAAAACAACACCTTGAACCACAATCAAAGCAGGCAGTACCCCGTTAGGTATTAAGCCTCCGTTATCGGTAATGAGTGAGAATCCGGTAACGCTACCTGTCGGAGTACCAAAAATCACCATGTAGATACCCACTAACATAAAAATTACAAGCGCGGCAATCTTGATTAGCGAGAACCAGAACTCCATCTCGCCAAAGACCTTCACCGAAACTAAGTTGAAGCAGAGTACAAAGCAGACCACGATGAGGGCCATAATCCACTGATCCACTCCCGCAATAAAGGAGCTGTATTGACCGAACCATTTGATATAAATGGCGATAGCAGTTGCATCAGCTACGGCAGTCATTGCCCAGTTGAGCCAGTACAACCACCCAGATACATAAGCGGCTTTCTCCCCGTAGAATTCGCGGGAGTACGAAACGAAAGAGCCTGATGAAGGTCGGTGAACAATCAGTTCACCCAGAGCACGCAAAATGAGATAGCCGAAAAAGCCACAAATTGCATAAAGAATAAATAGTGAGGGACCAGCAGTTTCTAATCGTGAGCCTGCGCCCAAGAAAAGACCAGTACCAATCGCGCTACCCATAGCAATCATTTGAAGCTGGCGGCGACCTAGGCCTTTGTGCAAGCCATCATCTTCGTGAGCGAAAGGATCTTCGGTCACGACTGGAGGTGTCTGTTGCGACATGACATCCCTTATCTGTGTAGTGAGGATTTCAAGCCACAGGTTTATCAATATGTAGATTACATCACAAGTCTGCCAAAGGGAAACAGACCAAGAAAAAGCTTCAGCGGCTACCGGGGGAGCACCACCCTCGCGTGGCGTCCACCCCGCGCGTAAGCACCGCGCGAGTCTGGTGGGCACTCACGGACGGATGCCCCCTCCCCTAACAGCCCGGGCAGGCAGGGGGCGGACGCGCGCTGAGTTAACCCGGGCAAGCCCCCTCCAGCACAAGGATGCCCCGCCCCGGCTTGTGCAAGCTGGGGCGGGGCGTCTTTATTTTGGGTGAAACCGCGGTTTTACTCGGGGACGATGCGCACCGCGCCTTTGTCGGCGCTGGTGACCATGGAGGCGTAGGCGCGCAGGGCGCTGGAGACCTGGCGTTCACGGGGCTTGGTGGGCTTCCAGGGGGCAGGGCCCTTCTTAGCCCGACGCTCGGCCAGCACCTCGTCGGAGACGTTCACGCGCAGGATGCGGTTGTGAACGTCAATCTCGATCTCGTCACCGTGCTCAATCAGGCCCACGGCGCCGCCGGCGGCAGCTTCGGGGGAAATATGGCCGATGGAGATACCGGAGGTGCCACCCGAGAAGCGTCCGTCGGTAATCAGGGCGCACTTCTTACCCAGGCCCAGACCCTTGAGGTAGGAGGTGGGGTAGAGCATTTCCTGCATGCCGGGGCCACCCTTGGGGCCCTCGTACTGGATGACGACGATGTCGCCCTCCTTCACGTTCTTCGACAGGATTTCGAAGACGGCCTCGTCCTGGGACTCCACCACGAAGGCCTTGCCGACGAAGTGGAAGAGCTCCTCGTCGATACCGGCGCTCTTGATGATAGCCCCGTCCTCGGCGATGTTGCCGTAGAGCACAGCCAGACCGCCGTCCTTGGTGTAAGCGTGCTCAACGGCGCGGATGCAGCCGTTTTCGGCGTCGGTTTCGTGGCTCTCGTACTTGTTGGCGGTAGAGAAGGCCTGGGTGGTGCGGACGCCGCCCGGGGCAGCCAGGAAGAGCTCCTTGGCAGTGTCGGTGGCGGCGCCGGAACGGATGTCCCAGTCAGAGAGCCACTGCTGGAGGGAGTCGGAGTGCACGGAGTGGACATCACGGTTCAGCAGACCTGCGCGGTCCAGTTCGCCGAGCAGAGCGGGAATACCGCCTGCGCGGTGCACGTGCTCGATGTGGTACTTGGTGGAGTTGGGAGCTACCTTGGCCAGGCAGGGCACCTTACGGGAAATCGCATCGATGTCGCGCAGGGTGAAGTCAACGCCGGCTTCGTGGGCAATCGCCAGAATATGCAGAACGGTGTTGGTAGAGCCGCCCATAGCAACGTCCAGGGCCATGGCGTTCTCGAAGGCAGCCTTGGTGGCAATGGAGCGGGGCAGCACGCTCTCGTCATCCTGCTCGTAGTAGCGCTTGGCCAACTCAACAATCTTGGCGCCAGCTTCGAGGAAGAGCTGCTTGCGGGCAACCTGGGTGGCCAGGGTGGTGCCGTTGCCGGGCAGGGCCAGGCCGATAGCCTCGTTCAGGCAGTTCATGGAGTTAGCGGTGAACATACCTGCGCAGGAGCCACAGGTGGGGCAGGCGTTCTTCTCAACCTGGGCCAAGGCGTCGTCGCTGACGCTGTCGTCTACGGCCATGACCATGGCGTCCACCAGGTCGAGGCGGTGCTCAACGACGCCCTCGATGCCTTCACCGGATTCCATGGGGCCGCCGGAGACGAAGATGACGGGGATGTTCAGGCGCATAGCCGCCAGGAGCATACCGGGGGTGATCTTGTCACAGTTAGAGATACAGACCAGGGCGTCGGCGCGGTGGGCGTTGACCATGTATTCGACCGAGTCGGCGATCAGGTCGCGGGAGGGCAGGGAGTAGAGCATACCGTCGTGGCCCATGGCGATACCGTCGTCCACGGCGATGGTGTTGAATTCCTTGGCTACGCCGCCTGCTTCGCGGATTGCACCGGCGACCAGTTCGCCCATGTTCTTCAGGTGCACGTGGCCGGGCACGAACTGGGTGAAGGAGTTGGCAATAGCGATGATGGGCTTGCCGAAGTCGTCGTCGCCCATGCCAGTGGCGCGCCACAGTGCGCGGGCACCTGCCATGTTTCTGCCGTGGGTTGATGTGCGCGAGCGCAATTCTGGCATCGATAGCTCCCAAGAAAGTTTGTGGTTGGAGATTTGGGTACTAGTCTACGCCTGAGCGCGGGTAGTCCACAGGATGGGAAGCGGCGTTCTCACATACTGGAGAAGGGGCGGACGCCGGCGGCCCGCTTCTCACGACGAGAGAGTGCGTTTCGCGCCACACCCGGTGCGAGCAGTGCTCTTACTAACCATTGTTTCCGCATGCCAGACTCGCACCCTCCCGGTAAAAACCGGCATGTCACTACCCTGTCTAACGTGTGACACAAATTTATAGGTGTTTCTCTCGCAAACCCCTGAGGTGCGCCCTAGACTATAGGGAAACACAA
Source organism: Rothia nasimurium (assembly GCF_035916755.1). GTDB lineage: Bacteria > Actinomycetota > Actinomycetes > Actinomycetales > Micrococcaceae > Rothia. The sequence continues at coordinate 132,813 of NZ_JAYWIX010000004.1, forward strand.
TCACCGTGTGAAACCCTCACTCCATCTCACACAATGTGCTCTTGCACCTATTACATAGGGGAACCAAATGGGAAAGTTTGAACGCATCTACCACGACCTGGCTCGTGATATTGATGAAGGTAAGTACGGCGTGGGCGACCTGCTGCCCAGCGAAAAGAAGCTGACCGAGAAGTACAACGTCTCTCGTGAGACCGCCCGCAAGGCCCTGGCAATTCTGACCGACCGCGGCTACATCCAGCGCATCATGGGTAAGGGCTCCCTGGTCATTGACCACAAGCGTTACTCCATTCCGGTGTCTTCTCTGGTGAGCTACAAGGAATTTGCCGAGTCAACCAGCCGCGACACCCAGACCGAACTGGTTGAGCTCGAAGACGCTATCCTGCCCCACGTACCTTTCCAGGCCCTGACCGATGGTGCCGTTGAGCAGGTTCCCGTCACCCATGTCATGCGCGTGCGCCACATGGATGGTGCCCCCGCCATTATCGACCACGACTACATCATCAAGAGCGTAGTTCCCGAGATTCCCCGCGAGGTCGCGGAGGATTCCCTCTACCACTACTTCGAGGGTGAGCTGGGCCTAAGCATCGTATCATCTGCCAAGCAAATCACCATCGAGCAGGCTACCCCCAACGATGCCAAGTACCTGAACCTGCACGCTGGCGAGTACGTTGCTGTGACCACCTCTATCACCGTGCTTGAGGACGGCACCGCCTTCCAGTACACCATCTCCCGCCACCGCGCCGATAAGTTCCGTTACCTGGACTTCGCCCACCGTCGCCAGGAAATTCCGGTTTCTGAATAAAGTTCCACATCGGCTGCGACAAAGGCCGAAGCACCTGTTAGACAGGTAAGCTTAAGAAGCGTACCCCGCTTTGACGGGGCACGCTTCTTTTCTTTTACCCCACCTAACCTACCGGGCGCAGCCACCCCAGCACCGGCGTCCCACCCTTTGGAGCACACTATGAGCTTTCACGATAAGGTCATCTACCAGGTCTACCCCAAGTCCTTCTACGATTCGAGCGGCAACGGCATAGGCGACCTGCGGGGCATCATCGAGAAGGTCCCCTACATTGCCTCGCTGGGGGTGGACATGGTCTGGTTCAACCCCTTTTTTGTCTCGCCGCAGAACGATAACGGCTACGACATCGCCAACTACTATGAGGTAGACCCCGCAATGGGCACCATGGCGGACACCGAAGAGCTGATTACGGCCTTGGGGCGAGAGGGCATCGGGGTAATGTTCGATATGGTGCTCAACCATGTCTCTACCGAGCACGAGTGGTTCCAGCGGGCACTGGCCGGTGAGAAGGAGTACCAGGACTTCTTCTACCTGCGCCCGGCGCAGGAGGACGGCTCCCTACCGACCAATTGGGAGTCCAAGTTCGGTGGCCCGGCCTGGTCACAGTTTGGTGATACCGACCTCTACTACATGCATCTCTACGACGTGACCCAGGCAGACCTGAACTGGCACAACCCCAGGGTGCGCGAAGAACTCTTTAAGGTCGTAAATTTCTGGAAGGACAAGGGCGTTCGCGGCTTCCGCTTTGACGTGCTCAACGTGATTGGCAAGGCCGAGGATCTGCGGGATGCGGCCCCCGGCGAGAACGACAAGCTCATCTACACCGACACCGACCGCGTACACCCCTGGGTGCAGGAACTGCACCGGGCCACCTTTGGCGGCACCGAGGGCACCGTGACTGTGGGTGAGATGTCATCGACCACCATCGAAAGCAGCGTGCGCTACACCAACCCGGCTAATGAAGAGCTGGATATGGTCTTCTCCTTCCACCACCTCAAGGTGGACTACGATGGGGCCGAAAAGTGGTCTGACGTGCCCTTTGACTTCATGGCGCTCAAGAGCCTGCTGACCGACTGGGCCGTGGGTATTCAGGCAGGGGGCGGCTGGCAGGCGTCCTTCTGGAATAACCACGACCAACCCCGCGCCCTCAACCGCTTTGGTGACGTGGAGCGTTACCGGGCTGAGTCCGCCACCATGCTGGCTGCTGCCGTGCACCTGACCCGCGGCACCCCCTACATCTACCAGGGCGAAGAGATCGGCATGGTTGATCCGGTCTATTCATCCATGGATGACTACGTGGACGTTGAATCCCACAACGCCTTTGCCATTCTGCAGGATCGGGGCGTGAGTAAGGCCGAGGCCTTCCGCATTGTCACCAAGAAGTCCCGCGATAACTCCCGCACCCCCATGCAATGGGATTCTTCCGAATTCGCCGGCTTCTCGCGGGTAAAGCCCTGGCTCATGCCTACCTCGCAGGCCGACATTAACGTTGAGCGCGAAGAGGCAGAGGGTACCATTCTGCCCTTCTACCGGGAGCTGGTGCGCCTGCGTCATGAGCTGCCGCTGATTGCTGAAGGGTCTTATGAGCCCTTTGCCCGCGAGCACGAGAGCGTCTACGGTTTTGTGCGCGAGCACGAGGGCCAGCGCCTGCTGGTGCTCTGCAATTTCTACGGCCAGGACGCCGCCGTGCAGCTGCCCGCGGAGTTCGCGGCGGGGTCGGTGCTTCTGTGTAATTACAAGAATGAACCCGCGCTGGGGGGCAATGAAATCGTGCTCCGCCCCTATGAGGCGGTAGCGGTGCTGGCTGACTAGCCTTTGAGCTGCTCTACTACTTCCAGCAGGGCATCCATGTCGCCACTGAGGGCAAGGTTGGGGCGGGATTCGCTACTGGCGACCGCCGCGTTGTAGTAGAGCCCGTCCCCCATCAGCAAGATAACGCGGGCCACCGCATCCGAGGGAACCTCGGCCCGAATCATCTCAAACCAGCGCCCCTGGATCCTGTCGTAGACCTCGGCTACCTTCTCGGCGGCGTCCTGACGCAGGCGCGACGCGGCCACAAACACCCGGTCAAAAGGGGTGTCTTCGTACATGGAGGTGCGCACATAGTAGGCGCAGGCCCCGGCCGGGTCGCCCGCCATAGCCTTGAAATCCTGCTCAGCGAGCGCCCAGGCCCGCGCCAACAGCCCATCGACCAGGGCTGTCTTATCGGGGAAATGGTAGAGCAGCCCACCCTTCGACACCCCGGCGCGGGCGGCAATAGCGTTCATGGACGCCGCCCGCTCCCCCTCTTCAATGAGCAGGGCTTCGTAGGCGTCGAGGATTTTTTCGCGAGAACTCATGTGCCCCACCCTACCGCCTCCCCACTTGAAAACAAAACCGTCCAGACGGTATAGTAATGAGTGTGTTCCTGGCGAGCACCCCGCTACCGATGAGCGGTGTAGCGTACCGCCGGCGTCCTGCCCCCGGTACCGCACCCGCACCAACCCCAGGTAGCCGTCCTCACGAAAGAGCAGACATGCACCCCGCAACCGGCCAAATGAGAGCCGTTACCGAACCCACCACAGCCCCCTACTCCCGCCGCTGGGCGGCCCTAGCCGTCCTTATGCTGCCAGTGCTGCTGGTCTCAGTCGATAACACGGTGCTCTCCTTTGCCCTGCCCGAAATCTCAGCCCAGCTTTCGCCCAGCGGCACCCAGCTGCTCTGGATTAACGACATTTACCCGCTGATTCTCTCGGGTCTACTCATTCCCGCAGGCAGCATGGGTGACCGTTTTGGTCGCCGCACCATGCTCCTGCTGGGCGGTTTCGGCTTTACCGTCATTTCAGCTGCCGCGGCCTTCGCCCCCACCGCCGCCTGGCTCATTGCCGCCCGCGCCGGTATGGGTATCTTCGGGGCCATGCTCATGCCCGCGACGCTCTCGATTATTCGCAACATGTTTGCCGACGCTACCGAACGCCGCACCGCTATCGCCATTTGGGCCTCAGGCTTTGCTGGCGGTGCAGCTCTGGGCCCGGTTGTTGGCGGCTTCCTGCTGGAACACTTCTACTGGGGCTCGGTCTTCCTCATGGCTGTGCCCGTGCTACTGCCCATGCTCCTGCTGGGCTTCTGGCTGATTCCCAATTCCAAAGACCCCAACCCCGGCACCATCGACTTCGTCAGCATCGCCCTGATTATGGCGACCATGACCCCCTTCGTCTACGCCATCAAGCACTTTGCCTACGACGGCTTCGACCTGCTCACCGTCGTCCTGCTGCTGGTAGCAACCATCTGCGGCATTGCTTTTACCCGCCGCCAGCTGGCACGCACTAACCCCATGCTGGACGTGCGCCTCTTCACCAACAAGCAGTTCACCGGCGCGGTGCTCACCAACCTCATGGCGATCTTCTCACTGGTTGGCTTTCTCTACTTCGTCTCCCAGCACTTGCAGCTGGTCAGCGGCCACTCTCCCTTTAGTGCGGCTCTACTGCTACTGCCGGGTCTGGTGCTGACCGTTGTTGCGGGTCTGGTGGTTGTCTATATCGTCAAGATCCTCAAGCCCTGGATCGTCATTTCAGGGGCCCTGCTCATGAATGCAGCTGCCTTCGCCCTGGTCTTCTTCACCGCTAATTCAGGCTCTGATACCGGCATTCTGGTGGCTTTTGCCTTACTCGGTGTGGGTATCGGCTTTGCCGAGACCCTGACCAACGACATCATCCTGGCCGCTGTGCCCCCGCACAAGGCGGGTGCGGCGTCCGCTATCTCGGAGACCGCCTATGAAACCGGCTCGGTCATGGGTACTGCGATTCTGGGGTCGATTCTGAACGCGGCTTACGTTGCCCACCTGGTGGTGCCCGAGGGGGTCAGCGCTGCGGACGCGGACGCCGCTCGCGAGACCCTGGGCGGAGCGGCGGAAACTGCCGAGCGCGTCGGCGGGGAAACCGGCGCTGCCCTACTAGCTTCGGCCCAGCACGCCTTCGACTCGGGTGTGGTTTATACGTCGGCTATCGGCGTGGTGCTGATGCTGATCTGCACTGTGATGGTGGTGCGCACCCTGCGCGGGGTAAAGATGTAGGAAGGGACCGCAAAACTTAAAAAGGACCGCATATTTTGCGGTCCTTTTTAAGTTTTGAGGTCCCCTTGTAAGGAGGGGGCGTGGACGTCCGCCCTACTTTTCGTCCTCAATCAGGTCGCGCACGACGATGGTCTGCTCGCGGCCGGGGCCAACACCAATAGCGGAGATGCGGCAACCAGAGATCTCTTCTAGCTTCTCCAGGTAGAGACGAGCGTTTTCGGGCAGCTCGTCGAGGGTCTTGGCCTCGGTGATGTCTTCGGTCCAGCCGTCGAAGTACTCATAGATGGGCTTGGCGTGGTGGAAGTCTGACTGAGTCATGGGCATTTCGTCGTGGCGAACACCATCTACATCGTAGGCGACGCAGACAGGAATCTTCTCAAGCCCAGTGAGCACGTCCAGCTTGGTGATGAAGAGGTCGGTGAAGCCGTTGATACGTACAGCCTGGCGGGCCAGAACCGCGTCGTACCAGCCGCAGCGGCGGGGGCGGCCGGTGTTCACACCGAACTCACCACCGGTGGTGCGCAGGAATTCACCCATCTCATCGAAGAGTTCAGTGGGGAAGGGGCCAGCACCCACGCGGGTGGTGTAGGCCTTCTGAATACCGATGACGCGGGAGATACGGGTGGGGCCAACACCGGAGCCAACGGAGGCACCGCCTGCAGTGGGGTTGGAGGAAGTCACGAAGGGGTAGGTGCCATGGTCAACGTCCAGGAAGGTAGCCTGGCCGCCTTCCATGAGCAGGGTCTTACCCTCGTCCAGGGCCTTGTTGAGCAGCTGGGTTGACTCAACAATCATGGGGGCCAGGCGGTCGGCGAAGCTCATGAAGTACTCCACGATTTCTTCGACCTCAACGTGGCGACGGTTGTAGACCTTGACCAGCAGTTCGTTCTTCTGGCGCAGGGCACCTTCAACCTTCTGGCGCAGGATGGACTCGTCGAGGATGTCCTGCACGCGAATGCCCAGACGGCCAACCTTATCCATGTAGGTGGGGCCGATGCCGCGGCCAGTGGTGCCGATGGCGCGCTTGCCGAGGAAGCGCTCGGTGACCTTGTCCATGGTCTGGTGATAGGGCGCTACCAGGTGGGCGTTAGCTGAAATTTTGAGCTTGGAGATGTCTGCACCTCGCGCTTCGAGGCCGTCAATTTCTTCGAAGAGGGCCTCGGGGTTCACAACGACACCGTTGCCAATGACGGGCACAGCGTTTTCTGAGAGAATGCCGGCGGGAAGGAGCTTGAGCTCAAACTTCTGGCCGTTGACGACGACGGTGTGGCCGGCGTTGTTGCCGCCGTTGGGCTTGACGACGTAGTCGACGCGGCCGCCGAGCAGGTCGGTTGCTTTGCCCTTACCTTCGTCGCCCCACTGGGCGCCTACAATCACAATTGCTGGCATAAGTCTTACTCCTGAATAGGGGGTCACCTGCCGGGTTTCACGGCGGTGGGGTGGGGCTGCGCGGCCTGTGCGGACAGCGCGGACGCAGGGCACACCATTCTTAAGGATAGCAAGGGTAAGGGTGGTTTGTGTTTGGGTGAGGTATTCCAGGTTTTGCGCTGCTAGCGGTAGAGGGTGGGCGGACGCCGGTGGCAGGTTCCCTGGAATCATCGAGAAATAATCCGACATCTAGCCAGCAGGTACCCAGTTCGTCTTTAAGCTGGAGTGTATGAGCGAAAACCCATACACACCTAACACACCGTTTTCTCAGCCCAATCAGCCAGGTGGGCCTTCCGCGCCTGCTGGCGCTTATGCCGCACCGGGCCAGCAGCCCTACTACGATCCCTATGCCTCACCCCAGCAACCTAACGGCAAAAAGCCTAAGAACGTGGTTGGCCTGGTGGCTCTAGGCCTGGGCATCCTCGGCTTTATCCTAGGTTGCATCCCCGCGGTCATGTTACTCGGTTGGCTCTTGCTGTTTGCAGCTTTTGTGACCGGCATTGTTGGCCTTTTCCAGAAAAACAAGGAAAAGGTCACCTCGATTATCGCCATTGCACTCTCGGTGATCGGGTCAGTGATTTCAGGTATCGTCCTGTTTTTCTTTGCCTTCAACGCCATCGCTAACGATGCCGAGCTCCAGCAGAATTTGAAGGAGCTTGAGTCAGCGGCAGCTAGCCCGTCGGCAGCTGCTCCCATACGTTCCACAGCCCCGGCTACAACCGTCCCAACTACAACTACCCCTGCCGCTTCGAGCGCGCCATCTACCGAAGCATCTCAGCAAACTAATGCCGCCACCAGTGATGTACCCCGCGATTACAGCAATGCCCTTTCCACCGCAAACCGCTACCTTAGCATCATGGATTTCTCATACGCAGGCCTCTACGAGCAACTCACCAGTGAATACGGTGAAAAGTTCTCACCTGAGGCAGCCCAGTATGCAATGGATAATCTCAACGCTGACTGGAATGCTGAAGCCTTGGGAAGCGCACAGAACTACATCGATATCATGCCTTTCTCATACGCGGGTCTCTATGACCAGTTAACTAGTGAATACGGCGAACAGTTCACACCTGAGCAGGCTCAATATGCAGTAGATAATGTTAAGGCAGATTGGAATGCTGAGGCTCTAGAGTCAGCCCGTAATTACCTAGATACTATGGATATGAGCACAAACCGTCTCTACGATCAACTCACTAGTGAATACGGTGAAAAGTTCACCCCCGAACAGGCCCAGTACGCCATCGACAATCTCTAAAGACGAGAAAAATATAAAAGCCCGCCCTGACCCCTTCTCTGAGAAGGGGGTCGGGGCAGGCTTTTATGTATGTGGAAGTTCTTGGTGAATCATATGATGGAACTATGACTTCCACCCCTCACGTTCTTTTTATCTGCCAGTCCAACAAGGGCAAGTCTCAGATGGCTGAGGCCCTGATGAACCTTCACGCGCAAGGACGCGTGCGAGCAACGTCTGCGGGCACCAAGGCTGCGGTGGGCAGCGCGGTCAATGCGGAATCAGCCGCCTCGCTCGCCGAACTCGGCGCAGATATGAGCAAGGGTACGCCCAAGTTTGCGAGCGCTGACGACCTGGCTGTTGCCGACCGTATCGTCATTCTCGGTGGGGCGGCCCAGCTTGAAACTACGGATGAGGAGATCTTGGCTAAGACCGAACGCTGGAATACTGTGGAGCCCTCCCACGAGGGAATTGAAGGGGCTGAGCGTATGAACCTGATTCGGGACGATATCGACGCCCGTGTCCGTGCCCTGCTGGCTGAGCTCACCGTCTAGTTCTACATACAACGGGCACGCCTTCCTTCTCTTCTTCACAGCCGCTAGCGTCGCTGGTAAGAGAGGGAGGGCGTCGTATATTGGGCGGGCACTTTAGAAGAGTGCCACCTTCGGCGGTGCCGGGAAGATCTCGTCGAGGCGGGCGAGTTCGTCCGCGTCAAACCGGCGGACGACGGAAGCGGCGTTGGCGCGCACCTGCTCCTCGGTGGTGGCACCGGCAATGACGGAGGAAACCGGCTCCTGCTGAGCCAGCCACGAGAAGGCAACCTGCACCTCAGTGAGATCGAGCTCGGCGGCAAAGGCTGAGAAAGCTTCGAGCTGGTCCCAGTTGGCGCCGTCCAAAATATCGGGTTTGATGCGGGTCAGGCGCCCGTCGGCAGGAGCAAAAGAGCGGGAATACTTACCCGTCAGCAGGCCGTTGGCCAGGGGGAAGTAGGGCAGCACGCCCAGCCCGAATTCGCGGGCGGCGGGCAGCACCTCAAGCTCAGCGCGGCGGTCGAGCAGGTTGTAGTGGTTTTCAGCCGCAATGTAGCGGTGGCCCAGGGCCCGGCCCAGGTGTTCGGCGTGGGCAATCTGCCAGCCGGTGTGGTTGGATGACCCAATGTAGCGCACCTTGCCCTGCTCAATCAGGGTGCCCAGGGCTGAGAGGGTTTCTTCCATGGGGGTTGCCGGGTCGGGGGTGTGGTGGAAGTAGAGGTCGATGTAGTCGGTGCCCAGGCGGCTCAGGGAAGCCTCAACCGCCCGCATAATATAGCGGCGGGAGCCGCGCACCCCGTGATCGGTGCCGTTAGCCCCGCCCATATCCATACCGAACTTAGAGACAATCACAATCTCATCGCGGTCGATTCCGGTCTCGCGCAGGGCCTTCCCAAACATGGTTTCAGAAACACCCGGTTCAGCCCCGTAAATATCTGCCACATCGAAAAGGGTAATGCCTGCTTCAACGGCGGCGGTGATGACGGCGTTGGTTCCGGCTTGCGTTTCGGTGGCGGTTTTGGCGCGGCCCAGGTTATTGCACCCCAGGCCTACATGTGAAACGGTGAGGCCGCTTTTTCCCAGTTGTCGGTATTCAATGCTCATACCCTTCATATTACTGTCATGTGTCTCACCACACCCGGCACAGAGTCAAAGAGCTACACAGAGCGGCAGTTTCTTGCCAGCGCCCTACCTGCGCTCCTACTGTAGAACCATCAAATCTATCCAGAGCGACCAAGAGACCTAGCTCGATGACGTCGCAGCACCCCCTGACGGGAAAGGGTGCTCCTTCTAGGACCGATAGAGTGCATCACCAGTGGGAGCGGCCACCGCACTGTGTGGCGCCCTCCCGCCGCCAGTGGGAGCGGCCACCGCATTCTTTCGGGTCTACCCAACGACCTGTGCAGAAAACCCTGGCCTTGCTCGACCATCTGGTGCATGAAACCCGGCTCACTCCCCTGGCTCACCTCACCTGTGTGGGGCACACCGCCGAGGAGCTGGAAACTGCTGTTCGCCGTATTCTAGCGATCGGCGTCCGCGGGTTTTTAGCCCTGCGCGGCGACCTGCCGCCGGGCAGCACGCAGGCGCCTGACATCCCTCTTGCTCGGTCCCTGGTCGCCGCAACCGAGGCTGTACGAGCCAGCCTCACCGTAGCGGTCTAGCAATACCCCGGGTAGGCAAAAGGACGTCGTCTCCCACCTTCCCTGCCGCCTGGCAGGAGGGTGGGAGGCGGCGTCCTTGCATCCGCGAAGCGCAGGTGCGTCCCTAGTGGGCCATGGGCACAGAGCCCGCAGCCTGCTTGCCGGCAGGCAGAAGCAGGGCTACCACGATAGAGCCCAGCGACATGAAGGCTGCCACCAGGAAGGCAAGGTGCACACCTGCCATGTAGGCCTCGGTACCGGTGCCGCCGTGGGCAGCTGAACCGATACCCAGCAGGGCCACGAAGAGAGCGGTTGCTGCGGCACCGGATACCTGCTGGAAGGTGGTCATAGCCGAGGATCCAAAAGCGTGCAGCTCGTGCCCCAGAGAGCCCAGACCCAGCGACATCATAGGAGTATTGATGAGCGGCAGGGCGAAGGTCATAAGCATGTAGGTGCCCACCAGGTACCAAATCGGGGTCGTGGCGCTAAAGGTGCTCATCAGCCAGATAGAGGCGCTAAAGAGAAGGGCACCGGGGATGACCAGGGTGCGGGCACCGAAGCGATCCGACAGGCGGCCGACGAAGGGGCTCAGCACGGCCATGAGCACACCACCGGGCAGCAGCATCAGGCCGGTCTGCAGGGCGCTCAGACCCAGCACATTTGCGGCGTAGAGGGGAATCATAATCGCGGTTCCCAGCATGACTCCCATACCCAGGGAGGTCATAATGACGGTCAGGGTGAAGGGGCGGGCACCGAAGATACGCAGATCCATGAAGGGGCCTCGGTCTTGCAGCTGAATCTGACGGCGGGCGAACACTGCCAGCAGGGCAGCTGAGATAGCCACAATAACCCAGGGGTTAACGGGTAGGTGGGCGCCACCATGGGAAGAATCGCCGCCCATGGATGAAAGCCCCAGTACCAGGCCGCCGAAGCCCAGGGTGGAGAGAATAATTGAGAGCACATCGAGCTTCTGCGAGTTACCCTCGGGCTTCTCGGCAGGTGCCAGACGCAGGCCAGTCACCAGGGCGATGATGCCGATGGGCAGAATCAGCCAGAAGAGCCAGCGCCAGCCAGCGGCGTTCAGGATGATGCCCGAGACGGTCGGGCCCGCGGCGGGAGCGGCCGAGATGACCATACCGATGATGCCCATAGCCTGACCGATTTTACTGGGGGCGACCAGGCGCATCATGGTGGTCATGAGCAGCGGAATCATCACACCGGTACCGCTGGCCTGGAGTACGCGGCCGACCAACAGCAGGGCAATGCCGGGGGCGGTGGCAGCCACCAGGGTGCCCAGGGAGAAGAGGACCATAGCGCCCACAAAGACCGTGCGGATGGAGTAGCGGGAGATGATGAAGCCAGAAGCCGGGGTTACGACCGCCATGGTCAGCATGAAGCCGGTGGAGGTCCACTGGGCGGTTGAGGCGCTGATGTTCAGGTCTGACATGATGTCGGGCAAGGCTACACCCAGCAGGGTTTCATTAAGAATCAGCACGAAAGCCGCGATTACCATAATGGCCAGGAGCAGTAACTCCTGGCGCTCTAGTTTATGGGCGGCGGGCATTGATGCGGTGCGCGCTGCCGGTTCGGTGACCGCGTGCGCTCCAGTTTCGGGGTTGGGGTGTGTTTGCGTAGAAGACATAGGTGTTAAGCCTACTCTTTGCAGCGCGCTCGCGTAATAGCTGGTTGCTCACAGACCCAGGTCACACCTGCCTAGGCGAGCTAGGCCAGCGGACTTACTGGGCGGCGCGCACCGCAATCAGCAGATCACCCTTGTTCATGGACGAGCGGCCCGGCACCTCAAGCTGTTTCGCCAGCTCGTAGAGCTCAGCACGCGTCAGCTCCGCCAGGGGGCGCACCTCTGCAACGAGGAAGGTCTGGTCATCGCTCTGCAGATCGGGGGCTTCTTCCTCACCCTCGAACGCTTCAAGATCACCGGGCTCCAGGCTCTCAGCATCAAGAATCTCTTCGTAGCCGGCGGTTTCTTCCCCGCCCTCGGTTACATCAGCCAGAATCAGCTCAGCTTCCCGCTGGGCCGCGCTCTTCTTATTGTTCTTAGCTTTCTTCTTTGAGTCCTTCTTGTCAGACTTCTTCTGGTCGGCCGTCTTCTCTGCCTTTACTTTCTCGGAGCCCTTCTTACCCTTACCGGCAGAGAGGGCGGCGGCGCCCTTACCCTTGGGCGCAGCCTGAGGCTTATCGGTAATTTTTTTGTACTTCTTACCCACCAGCTCGTACTTCTTCTCAAGCCTCTTCTGGGCCTTCTTGCGGGCTTTCTTCTCGTCGCCGTGCTTGTCTAGGGCCTTGGCGTAGGCCTTCACATAGCGCTTCTGCGCCTTGTCGCTGGAGCGCTTGAGTTCCTTGCTGAGTTCTAGTTTCTTGCCCATGGTTCACCTTCCATTTATCAGTGTTCTTATTGTCTAAGCGTAGTCCCGGTCACGCGCCACCCCAAGCGCGGCACGGTTTAGTTACGCCCCTCCTGCCGACTTTGTACCGCGCTCTGCCCACTTTTGACCCAAAAAGTGGGCAGAGCGCGGTACAAAATAGCGGGGCGACAATACGGAGTAGCGGAAGGGGATAGAACAGCCCCTCACGCTCTGAGCCGAACCCGCGCAGGGCACCTGACGGGTGGCGTCCGCGCCCCTAAACTAGGTGATATGACTAACTCAGGTATCGACACTAGCTTCCTAGACCCCGCGACCAGCCCCGCCGACGACTTCTTCCGTCACGTCAACGGCACCTGGTACGACGCCCACCTCATCCCCGCCGACCGCTCCCGCGACGGTGGCATGTACTTCCTGCGTGACGCCGCCGAGGAGCACGTGCGCGACATCGTCGAGAAGTTCGCCGCCGAACAGCCGTCCTCACGCATTGGCGCCCTCTACTCATCCTTCATGAACACCGAGAAAATTGAGGCGGACGCCGTCGCCCCGCTTCACGCCGAGGTGCAGCCGGTGCTGGACGCGGCTACCCCCGATGATTTTGTGCAGGTCATGGCGGAGCTTGACCGCCAGGGCCACGGTGGCCCCTTCGGCTGGTACACCAGCATCGACGCGAAGAACCCCGAGAAGTACGTGCTCTACCTGGCGCAGACCGGCCTGGGTCTGCCCGATGAGTCCTACTACCGCGACGAGAAGTACGCCGAACTGCGCGAGGCCTACGTCGCCCACATTGAACGCATGTTTGAGCTGACCGGCCTGGCAGAGAACTTCGGACTTGAACCGGCGGACGCCGCCCGCGCCGTCTTCGCCCACGAGACCGAAATTGCCTCCCACCACTGGGATAACGTGCGCACCCGCGACGCCGATGCCCGCTACAACCCGGTCGATGCCGCCGAGCTGGACGAGAAGTTCCCCGGCTTCCCCTTCACCACCTGGTTAGCTGGCATGGGCATTTCTACCGAGAAGGCCGGCACCGTTGTGGTCAACCAGCCCTCCTACTTTGAGGCAGCCGCCCAGATGTGGGCCACCGCTCCCCTCTTCATCTGGAAGCTCTGGTACATCTGGCACATGGCCCACTCCCGCGCCCCCTACCTCAATCAGGCCATCGTCGAAGAAAACTTTGACTTCTACGGCCGCACCCTCTCAGGCTCCGAAGAACTGCGCGACCGCTGGAAGCGCGGCGTCAGTCTGGTCGAAAACTCCCTGGGCGAAGAACTGGGCAAGGAATACGTGGCCATTCACTTCCCGCCCACCCATAAGGCCAAAATGATGGAACTGGTCGACGACCTGCTCGAAGCCTACCGCCGCTCCATCACCGACCTAGACTGGATGACCGACGAGACCCGCGCCCGCGCCCTCGAGAAGCTCAGCAAGTTCGTCACCAAGATCGGCTACCCCGACAAATGGCGCGACTATTCCACCCTGGAACTGACCGACGACCTCTTCGAAAACCTGCGCCGCTCGGGCGTCTTTGAACACGAGTTCCAGGTCACCCGCATCAACGAGCCCGTTGACAAGACCGAGTGGCTCATGACCCCGCAGACCGTCAACGCCTACTACATGCCCCCGGCCAACGAAATCGTCTTCCCCGCCGCAATTCTGCAGGCCCCCTACTTCGACGTGGACGCGGACGCCGCCGTCAACTACGGCGCCATCGGCGGCGTCATTGGCCACGAGATCGGCCACGGCTTCGACGACCAAGGCTCCAAGTACGACGGCACCGGTGCACTCAACAACTGGTGGACGGACGCCGACCGCGAAGAATTCACCGCCCGCACCAAGGCCCTGGTGGAACAGTACAACGGCTACACCCCCACCGGCCTCGACCCCAAGAAGTTTACCGTCAACGGCGAACTGACCCTGGGCGAAAACATCGGTGACCTGGGCGGCCTCTCCATCGCGCTCAAGGCCTACCAGATTTACCTGGAACGCCAGGGCCTCACCCTCGAGACCGCCCCCGTCATCGACGGCCTGACCGCCACCCAGCGCGTCTTTATCTCCTGGGCCCAGGGCTGGCGCATGAAGACCCGCCCACAGACCGCCGAGATGTTCCTGGCCATCGACCCGCACTCCCCCGAGGAGTTCCGCGTCAACGGTGTGGTCCGCAACATCGACGAGTTCTACACCGCCTTCGATGTGCAGCCCGAGAACGCCCTCTACCTGGCACCGGAGGAGCGCGTGCGTATCTGGTAGAAGAAACTACATAAGGTGCAGGGGGCTTTCCCTGGAAGGCGACTGGCTGGGTCTGGCATGAATCGAGAGAGCGCGCCAGCGCGAGCTCGAGAAGGTTAGTCGCCGGAGGGGAAAGCCCCCTGCGCCCTTAGTAGTATGTGTGCGCCCGAGGGCTAGGACATTGCGGGGACGTCCCAGAGGTTCAGCACGGTGCCGATGCCCTTGCTGACGGCGTTGCGGTAGACCACGGTGCCCCAGGCGACGTCCTCAATAGGCATGCCGCCGACGGAGTAGACGGTGATTTTTTCTTCGTCGTCCTCGGGGGCGGGGTGGTTGAGGGCTTCGCCCATGTCACGTAGTTCTTCAGGGGCCATGAGGCCGTTGTGGATGCGGTCGTTGAACTTGCAGCCGACGATGGAGACGTAGTTGTGGGACTTGCCGGGTTCGGTTTCTTCAGCCCAGGCATCGTACATACCGGCGTTGTCAACGAGTTTGCGCACGTCAGGTTCGAACATGCCCTCGTCGAGGTTGCAGGCGGCGGGCATGGCGAAGAAGGCGCCGGGCTTGACCCATTCGCGGCGGACGGTGGGGTAGGTTTCGGGGTCGCCCACGTGGATTGAGGTGCAGAAGGTGACGATGTCTGAGTCGCGCACGACCTCTTCGAGTTCTTCAACGGCGATGACGTTCATACCGGGGTAGGTTTCTTCGGCCCAGCTGATGAACGTGTCGATGCCCTTTTGAGAGCGGCCGAGAACCTTAATGGTCTCAACGGTGGGGCGGGCTTCAATGAGGGCTGCGACGGTTGCTTTGGCGATTACGCCGGGGCCCAGCAGGCCAAGTACCTTTGCGTTTTTGGGGGCGAAGCGGCGGGCGCCGACGCCGGAGGTGCAGCCGGTGCGGTAGGCCGAGAGCAGGTTGGCGCTCATGTAGGCCAGGGGGGCACCAGAGGTTGCGTCGTTGAGGGTGAGCATGAGAATGGAGCGGGGCAGGCCAATCTCACGGTTGTCGATGTTAGAGGCGTAGGTTTTGACGCCCATGGTGCGGAAGGAGCCACCCAGGTAGGCGGGCATGGCGACGTAGCGGCGGTCGGGGCCGTCGGCGGGCATACCCTCGTGGGCGGGGTTTACGGGGAATTGGACTTTGGCGCCGTGGGATTCGCCGTTGTGGCCTGCCATGCGGTAGTCGCCGCGGGCATGCAGAGCCAGGGCTTCTTCCATGGCGTCGGTGCAGGCGGCGACGTCTTCTACGCCCGCTGCAATCATGTCGGCTTCTGAGAGGTAGCGGAAGTCGATGCGGGGGAAGACGGGGTTGAGTTCGGGGTCAACGGCTGCGTTGAGGTAGGCGTCGTGTGAAGTCAAGCGGGGGATCTCCAACTGTGAGTGTTAAAAGTTCAGACGAATCAACATAACACTTTTAAACGCCGCTGATAAATGAGTTTTTGAGCATATCCGACAGCTGGGTGGACGCTATTTCGCCTGCTTCCGCCATAGATTCGCTTCATCTGCCAAACAGGTTGGGCAAGAATTCATTTGCTGTTGAACAAAAATCAGACCCTTCTCTGACTGGCCTTAGCTATTTGAGCACCTTCAGAACCATAGGATAAGTGAACACTTCGCCGCTATTAGCTTTGACCGCAGCAAGAATATGCACAACGACGAGAGCTACCCACACCGCCATGAAAACAATCCAGGTCAATAAACCTGCCAGCCCGAAGGTAACGATAGTCAGTACCCAGGCGGCAATATTGACCAACCAGAGGGTGAAGCTGAAATTGAAAGCCCCTGCGGCAGCTACGCGCACAAACCCGTAGCCCGGCTTGTCCTTGTAGATAGCCCAGAAAATGAGGGGGCCGATAAAGCTGGCAAAAGATGCGGTTAGCACCAGGCCCAGCAGACCCGAGAGATGGGCAAACATAGCCATGCTTTTAGCATCAGCAGGAATGACGTTGCCGTACGCATCGTAAGTAGGAGCGCCAAAGCCAGGCTGCTGTTGAGAGGGCTGGCCTTGTTGCGCGTGTGAAGGGCCATTCTGACCCTGCTGATAGTAATTACCGTAAGGGTTATGGTTTTGGTTCTGTTCAGTCATGGCTGTATTTCCTCATCGTCAGTGTTCTACTTTTCACTGTAGTCACCTGACGGGCTCAAGTGAACGTAGGCCTGTGCATACGTATGCGAGTTCATACTCTGGGTGGAGAGTTAACCGGCGCGTTACGTCCTAACGATAAGCCCGGGGCATGCCGGGCAGTAGCATAGAGTCATGCGCGATTTACAGGCTCACATCATTGAAGAACTGGGCGTGAAGCCCTCCATCGACCCGGCTGAGGAGGTGCGCAAGCGCGTCCAATTCCTCGTGGACTACCTCAAGTCCACCGGCACCAGCGGTTTTGTGCTTGGCATTTCGGGCGGGCTGGATTCTACCCTGGCCGGACGCCTGTGCCAGCTGGCCGTGGAGCAGCTAGAGCTAGAGGGGGTTGAGGCTGAGTTTATTGCCGTCCGCCTGCCCTACAAGGTGCAGGCAGACGAGGACGACGCCCAGGCAGCCCTGCGCTTCATCATGCCCCAGCAGACCGTCACCTACAACATCGCAGAGGCTGTTGACGGCTTCGAGTCCGCTTTTGCTGCCGCAACCGGCCACCCCATTGCTGACTTCAACAAGGGCAACGTCAAGGCCCGGGCCCGCATGATCGCCCAGTACGCCCTGGCGGGTGAGAAGAACCTGCTGGTGGTCGGCACCGACCACGGCGCTGAGGCTGTCACCGGCTTCTTTACCAAGTTCGGTGACGGTGGAGCTGACATCATGCCCCTCTTCGGTCTGAATAAGCGCCAGAACCGGGCCCTGCTCAAGGTACTGGGCGCTGATACCCGCCTGTGGGAGAAGGTACCCACAGCCGACCTGCTCGACGGTAAGCCCGGCCGTACCGACGAGGACGAACTGGGAGTCACCTACGACCAGATTGATGACTACCTCGAGGGTAAGGACATCACCCCGGCAGCAGCTGAGAACATCGAGGGCAGGTTCCTGCGGTCGCGCCACAAGCGCACCACCCCGGTTACGATTTTTGACTCCTGGTATAGGCAGTAACGTTCAGGGGTAAATCTCCATTCTAGAGGCGGTAAATCTCCATTCTAAGGGTGGCAAATCTCCACGCACTCTCTAAAATAAGGAGTATGACTGCCCCCTTCCCACGCCATCTTTACCCCATCTGCCAAGAGCTCCTTTTAGATGCCCCCATTATGGTCATCCAAGGAGCCAGGCAGGTGGGGAAGTCCACCTTGGCGCAACAACTCGCCGGAGAAAAGTCAACCGTCGTTACGCTTGACGATGCCGGTCAACGAGAATTCGCGCAGGCTGATCCCGCTAGATTTCTACAGCAGGCTAATGGGCACACCCTCGTGATTGATGAGCTCCAGCGTGTTCCTGAACTGACCTTACAACTCAAAGCGGCCGTTGACCAGGACCGTCGCCCAGGGCGTTTTATCATTACAGGATCAGCTAACCTTCTCAAAACGAGAGGCTCTGGTGACTCGCTCGCGGGACGTCAAGAGTCAGTGACACTTCGCCCCCTGAGTGTAGGTGAACAGCTCTCACTACCCCCTGAAGATTTTGTCAGCTGGATCCTCGCCGGAGCACAAGGCGACATCACCGCCCAGGACCCCGCTCCCTTCGTGCTGAGGGGTGGTTATCCTGTACCTCTGCTCCGCACCAGCGAACGCACTAAACGGTCGTGGTTCACTAACTATGTTGACGCATTAGCTACTCATGATGCCGCAGAAATTGAAGAAGGAGATTTTTCAGCACATCTCCGAAACCTTATGAGCTATCTTGCAACTCACGGAGCCCATGAGCTTGTCAAACGCCGGATAGCTCAGCACCTAGGCACCAGTGAAACAACCGTGAACAAGTACATCGGGTTGCTTCAACGCATGTATCTGCTAGAAGAGGCTCCCGCTTGGGGGCTCAACTATGGCTCTCGGGTCATCCGACGCCCTAAAGTCGGGTTAGTAGATACCGGTTTAGCAGCATCATTGACCGGGTTCACCATAGATAAAATTTCAACCATTGGGGGAAGAGAACACTACGGCTCTTTACTGGAACAGTTTGTCACCAATGAGCTACTTAAGCAGCAAGAATGGAGCGATGCGGCCTTCCGTGTGCATCATTTCCGGGAACGTAACCAAGAGATTGATCTCGTCCTAGAACTCAACGATGGTCGCCTTATTCTTCTCGAGGTTAAAAGCCGGTCGGTCGCTGGTATAAAGCAAGCTTGGCACCTTCAGGCTATGAAGGAGCGCCTAGGCGATAGGGTCGCAGCAGCGGCAGTTCTCTACACCGGTGAGCTAGCTTTTTCCCCCGAACCCTGGCTTCACGTTCTTCCGGTATCAGCGTTATGGACGCATCCGCGCGTTTAAGCGCACCACCCCGGTTACGATTTTTGATTCCTGGTATAGGCAGTAAAGACCGCCAGGTGCACCAGGCAGGCGATTGCCAGTCCTAGAGCTAGGCCGCCGACCACGTCGCTAGCCCAGTGCACCCCCACATAGATACGGGAAAACCCGACGGTCACAGCGAGCGCGCCGAGCCCTACCCCCAGGGCGCGGCGTCCTCGCTGTGTCAGGGCGGGGTAGGCTGTGAGAAAGAGGGCAGCGCAGAAGGCAGCGGTGCTGGTGGAATGCCCCGATGGGAACGAGAAGGTCAGCTCCTCAACCAGGTGGTGCGTAAGGGAGGGACGCGGGCGGTCCACAAGATTCTTGATGAGGGTGACGGTGAGCGGGGCCAGAATCATGGTTACGCCCAGGGTTGCCAGGGGCCAGGCAGAGCGGTAGCGCCAGATAAAGAACCCCAGGGCCACCAGCACATAGATCGTCATGGGCAGGGTGTTGAAGGCCTGGGTAAGCACCGAGAAAAAGGCATCGAGCGCGCCCGTGCGCCAGGTCAGCGACGCCTGCCAGACGGCGTCATCCACGGGGTTGGTAAGGGACTGTGCATTGACCAGCCACATTGCCACAAAAACCAGAAATCCCGTGAGGCTGGCACGAGCCAGACGGGCCTGGAGCCCCGCCAGCTCACCGGGGGCAGGAGTGGGCGCGGGGGCATCCTTGGATGCAGCGGGCGGACGGACGCGCGCCCCACCGGTACGGGGCGATTCGGGGGTGTGGTTCACGGTTACCTCTCTTCACGGGGGCACCTCTAGATTACCGGCTTGCCCCGGGCCCTCCCGTCTAGCTGCTTGCTAGAGAGCCTGGCAAGTAAGCTGGTGCTATATCTGATACACCCAAAGAGTTTTATCTCGATAAATCTGACCCGGCAGCCTGGGCAGCTTTTGGCGTCTTGAGCAAGCAGGCGGGCGAGTCAGCCCGCGCAGCGGGCCTTGATGACCAGCTCATCGAACTGGTCTGCCTGCGCATCTCGCAGATCAATGGCTGCGCCTACGCCCGGGGTGCGCTCACCGATGAGCAGTACAGTGCCGTGCAGTGGCTAGCGATCTCTATGAACGCAGCCCTTGAGAACCCGCTTGTTGCTGAGCGCGACGAGGACGGCCGCGGCGCCTACGAGATTTTTGCCGACAGTTCCAGCAACCCGGCTGGCTTCACCCAGTTCTTCACCTACGCCGAAAAGACCTGCAAGCCTGAACCTGCCCACCTGCGCTTTTAGCGAAGGCAGTTAAGTAAAGGTAAAGCCCGATGGTCTTGTGCGCGGCGGCTGGCTCGGGGCTGGCGTTCAGGGTGCCGACGCGCACAAGACCATCGGGCTGTGCCCTCTAGATTCTGTAGAACCCCTCAATCGCGCGGGTCAGGTAGGCCATGTCAGCAACGGTGGTGAGTTCGCGGGCTGAGTGCATGGAGAGCAGGCCGACGCCGACGTCCACGGTGCGCATACCTAAGCGGGTGGCGGTGATGGGGCCGATGGTGGAGCCGCAGGGCACGTTGTTGTTGGAGACGAACTCCTGGTAGGGCACACCTGCCAGGGCGCAGGCCTGGGCGAAGATTCCGGCGCCGACGGCGTCGGTGGCGTAGCGCTGGTTGGCGTTGATTTTGAGCAGGGGCCCGCCTCCGGGCACGGGGCGGACGGTCGGGTCGTGGTGCCCTGCGTAGTTGGGGTGGACCAGGTGCCCGGCATCGGATGAGAGGCAGACCGACTCTGCGATGGAGCGGCGGTAGGCTTCGGAGGAGTCGCCACGGGCCTCAGAAAGCCGAACCAGGATGTCCTCGAGGAAGGGCCCTGCTGCCCCGGAGCGGGATTCTGAGCCGATCTCTTCGTGGTCAAAGGCGACGAGCACTGCGGTCTGGGCAGACTCTACCCCGGTCTCGGCGTAGCGGATGAGGGCGGTGAGGCCGGCGTGGACGGAGCTGAGGTTATCCAGGCGCCCGGAGGCAAAGAGTTCATCGTTCTCACCAAAGACACGAGGTTCGGCGGAGTCGGCGAACATGAGGTCGTAGCCCACGATGGTTTCGGGGTCGATAGGCCCGCCCTCGGCGCGTTCGGCCAGGTAAGCGAGCACGTTGCCGGTGGAGTCGCCGAAGCCCCAGACGGGGTAGAGATTGCCCTGCTTATCGAGTTTGAGGCCCTCGTTGGCGGCACGGTCCAGGTGGATGGCGAGCTGGGGGACGCGGGCAATTGGCCCGGTGGCGACCAGGCGGGTTTCGAGCGCCCCGTCGACCAGGACGGTGAGACGCCCGGCCAGGCGCAGTTCGCGGTCGAGCCAGGAGTTGAGCAGGGGCCCGCCGTAGACTTCGACCCCCACCTGGTTCCAGGTCAGGGTGCGCACGGAGGACTTGGGCTTAACCTTGAAGCCCGGTGAGTCGGTGTGGGCGCCCAGCACCCGGTAGCTTTCGTGGGCTTCGGTGCCCACCCATGCGATGATGGCCCCATCGCGCACCACAAAGTGCTTGCCGGTCGCAGCTGTGCTGCCCCAGGCGTCCTGCTCGCTCAGCTCGGTGAAGCCGGCGGCGGTCAGGCGGCGGGCGGCCTCGGCCGCCGCGTGGAAGGAGGTGGGGGACGCGGTGACGAAGGCGGCTAAATCATCAATGTTGGTTCGGGCATCGAAAGTCTGTGAAAGAGTCATAGACCACATTTTACCGGACAGGCTGTGCTCCCTCAGTGTGGTCGCCCTTGACCCAGACCAGGGATGAGCGGGTGCATTCTAGCCCGCGACGGTTCGCCGCCCAGATAACGACCAGCACGAACAGACCGTTCGACACCAGCGACGAGATGAACATGCCCACGGTGGAACCTTCCTGCAGGAAGGGGTCGGCCATACCCAGTACACCGAAGCTCATAGCCAGCAGGTTGTTGACCACGTGCAGGGTAATAGCCGCTTCGAGCCCTCCAGTGCGCCAGGTGATGTACCCGGCGGCCAGGCCCATGACCAGTACAGAGAGCTGGCCCCACAGGTCGTAGAGGTGTCCCAGCATAAAGAGCGGTGCCGGAATCACGATGGCCCAGGCAGGGTGTTTGAGCCAGCGGCCGATGGTCTGCATAAGGTAGCCGCGGAAGACTAGTTCTTCGGCGTAGGCCTGCACCGGTACCACCAGAATGATGGCTACCAGCATGGCGATAAGACCGCTCGCTGGCAGGGTCGTACTGGGAACGTAGCGGGCCCCCAGGGCCATATCAAAGGCGAGGGGCAGGGCCACAATGAGCAGGGCTGCTATCCCAAAGCAGGTAGCTAGCCAGCCCCAGCGCATACGCCCGGCAACCGAGTGAATCAGGCCCCAGGGTTTAGGGCCCAGAATCAGGCGGGCAACCCAGAGGGCGGGGAACATGAGTGCTACCGACCCGAACAGGAAGACAAAGGTAGCGGGGCTGCGCAGGGCCTCTTGTTCGAGGATTTCCGGGCTCGCAGCGAGGATGAGGTAGCTGGGGTCAGCGGGCAGGGCGGGGTCCAGGCCCAGCAGGAGCACGAAGAAGAAGGCGACAACCAGCAGCAGAGAGAGCACCAGGTAGAGCGGCACCCCGATGACCGCTTCGACCAGGGGCTTCCACCAGGCCCCTTTAGGATCAGCGTGGGAGAGTCGGTGGTAACCTAGCTCCTGCTCTTCTTGCCGATAGCCGGGGCGCCAGCCGACCGGTGGCAGGGGTACCGGGTTGGGGTGGGGTGCACGCGGGTGGGGCAGCTGCTCCTGCAGGTGGGCGGACGCCGGCACGGCACCGGGTGCCGCACCCTGTGCTGGGTGGTGGGCAGGTGTCTGCCAGGGAATACGGGGGTCGTTAGGTGTGCTCATGCCTCTACCCTAGCGAAACCCGCCCTACCCCGCGCAAGGGGAGGGCGGACGTCCGCGTCATAAACCGGTCCGAGGGGCTAGACCGCCAGCGCCCGCCGGTAGCGCACCGCAACCGCGACCCAGAGCAACACCGCTGCGGTGAGGCAGACGATGGGGGCAGAGGACGCCGCCAGGGCAGCCTGGCTGAGCTCATCCAGGTTGTGAGTGTCAGGGTCCAGGTAGATGCCGATGCGCATGGGCCCGTAGATGAGCCCGGTGAAGCCGATGGTTGCCAGGGCACCGGCTAGTAGGCGAAGTGCGCGGGGGGCGAGGGCGAAGAAGGTGGGGAAGGCATCCAGCCAGAAGACGGCAATGAGCAGGGGTAGCCAGATGTTGTGGTGGGACCAGGAAATGGGCGACATGGCCATCATGAGAAACCCGTTGAGGGCTATCTGGGAGAGCACCATGCCGTGGCGGTGTAGCACCGGGATCAGGTAGGCGACACCCACTAAGAGGGCAAGGATAAGACCGTAGCGCAGGGCCGAGAGCAGCGGCCCCTCAGCCAGGCCAAGGTGCAGAAGCCAGCCCAGGGTGGAGATGTTATCGACATAGGCGATGTTGCCTACGCGGGAGGGGTCTGAGATGGCAAAGAACCAGAATTCGCGGGCGGTGGCTGGCATGAAGATGAAACCGGCGGCAACCGTGGCTGCGAAGGTGGCTCCCAGGGTGAGCACCCCCTTGACGTCTCGGCGCATGAGCAGAATCAGGCCGAAAGCCAGCGGGGTGAGCTTGATGCCGCCAGCGATACCGATGAGCACGCCGCGGGGCACTCTGGTTGCCGGGCGCAGCAGATCAATGAGCACCAGCAGCAGGATCAGGGCGTTAATCTGAGCCAGTCCAATACCGCGGTCCCAGGGGCTGAACATGGTGATGCAGGTAGCCATCGCTACAACCGTCGAGCGGCTCCCCAACAGGGCCTCGCCGGGTACGGTGATTCCGCGAGCGCGCGCGTGGTTGAGGATCAGTACCGAGACCCAGAGGGCTGCGAGGACGGCCAGGAGAGTCATGACCCCGGCACCGACCCAGAGGGGCAGGAAGGCGAAGGGGGCGAAAACCATGACCGCAAAGGGCGGGTAGGTGAAGGGCAGGGTGATGGGCTGCCCGTCCTCGAGGTAGTAGTTGTAGAGGGTTTTACCGGGGTAGAGGTCGCCGAAGACTACGCCTGCGCCGGTGCGGTAGACCTCGAAGTCTTGGCCGGTGAGGATCATGGAGTGGCGGATGTGCCACTGCATGACCGCTACGAAGAAGATGCCGGTGAGGACCGGCCAGATGATGTGCCGGGCGGGCAGGCGGGTGGTGAGGCTGAAGAGGGGCACCTGGGGCTACTTTTCGGTGGGGGTTGCGGCGTCCTGGTCTGCGGTCTTGCGGACGGCTACCAGGTTGGTACCGCGCTTGGTTTTGGCGCGGCCGGGTAGGCACTTGGCAGGACGTTGCTCGGCAGTCTTCATGGGCAGGGCGGCGATGCGCAGGGCGAGTTCGAGGACGAGTAGGGCCAGCGCTGCGTAGAAGACGTAGTAGGAGGGGTAGAAGTAGTAGAGGCTGGCGCTCCACCCGGCGATGGTGGCGCCCAGGGCTACAACGGCGAGGGCGGCGATGATGATGTGGGCAAGGGGAAAGGCGCCGTTGTTCTCTTTGTTGCGCCAGGTGATGTAGATGGCCATGAGCGCAAAGAGCACGGGGAAGAAGATGTGACCGGAAAGAGCCATGGTGTCTTCGGTGTAGCGGAAGATGCCGAGGGCCTGGACGATGGCGGTGGCGGCAAGAATGAGGGAAGCAGGCAGTGTTTTCACGGGAAACCAGTCTACCGACTAGGCGGTGATGAAGTAGGTGATGGCGCAGATCGTAAAGATAGTGCCTGTGGTTAGGGCTGCGGCGAGTTCGATGAGGATGCCGATGCCCATTGATTTGAGGGCGGCCAGGGTGCTGCGTACTGAGGTAGCGATATCGCCCTGGCTGCGCACGGTTTCGCTGAGCAGTAGGGCTACCGCGAAGCCGACGAAGAGGCCGACGACGGGGATTACAAACATGCCGATTACCGCACCGAGAACGCCCCAGAGGATTGAGCGGTTGGGAATAGCTCGCTGTTTGAGGGTCTTACCGGTGAGCAGGGCCTGGGCAGCCATGCCCGCAAGCATGATGGGTAGGCCTAGACCCAGTAGCCACCAGCCCTCAGGCCCGCGCAGGGTCAGCCCCCAGAGCAGCACGCCGCCGAGCACAGCGAAAGAGCCGGGCAAAATAGGGTAAACAATACCGACGATGCCAACGGCAATGAGGACGACGGCGATAAAGGTCATCACGATAGCTAGGGTCATACTGTTCAGTTTACCCAGCTTGCTATAATCAGCATTACGCATACAAGTTTTGGAGTTGAGATGCCTGAGAAGGACGCCGCCCCCCGCCCCGGTTACCGCGAGCAGCTGACCTTGGGGGCGCGTCCGCTCGACGCTCCCGGCACACCTATCACCGACCAGCAGGCCCGCGATATCGCCACCGGCCGCCGCACCTGGCATCGGAAGGCATCGAAGCCGGTGTCGGTGTGGATGTTCGCCCTCTTCATCGTGCTCATGACCCATAGGTGGATTCCAGAGTCCCTCTGGCTAATGGTTCACATGGTAACCCTGGGCCTCATTACCAACTCGATTCTGGTCTGGTCCCAGCACTTTACCGAGGCACTGCTCAAGCACAAGCTCCCCGATAGCGCTAGGCCCGTGCAGCTGGCCCGCATCTACACCCTAAACGCCTCAATGGTGGTGTTAATGGTGGGTGTAGTCTTTTCCCTCTACCCGCTGACTGTGCTGGGCTCGGTAGGCGTGGGTGCTGCGGTGACCTGGCACGGGGTGGCCCTGTTACAGCAGATGCGCACGGCCCTGCCCGCCCGCTTCGGGGTGACGATCCACTACTACATTGCAGCCTCCTGGCTACTGCCGTTGGGTGCAACCTTCGGCGCCCTGCTGGCCTACGACGGTCTGAGCGCAAGCTGGCACGGCCGTCTTTTGCTGGCCCACGAGGCTATCAACGTTCTGGGCTTTGTGGGCATCACCGTGGTCGGCACCCTCATGACCCTCTGGCCCACCATGCTACGCACGGTGATGGTGCCGGACGCCGTCGCCCGCTCCACCCGCGCCCTGGCAGGCCTGTGCGCGGGTCTGGGGCTCACCGTGGCAGGTGCCCTGGCAGGTCTTACCTGGCTAGCCGTTGCTGGACTGCTTCTCTACGCAGCTGCCCTGGCACTGGTGCTTGCCCTGATGGTACACACCACCACCGCCAAGAAACCCTCCGACTACGCCGCCTTCTCGGTAGCCGCCGGCATGGTCTGGCTGACCGCTGGCGTCCTTTTCTCCGCCTACCTAGTGGCAACATCCCTCTTCGACTCCCTAACCTTGCGCCCGGTCACCCCCATCTTCGTTGCCGGCTTCCTGGCCCAGACCCTGCTAGGTGCCATGACCTACCTACTACCTGCCCGCATGGGCGGCGGCCCCAAAGCAGTGCGCGCCGCTAACACCGAATTCAACCGCTTCGCCGCAGGCCGCGCCATCATGGTCAACCTCTCCCTGCTCATCTTCCTCCTGCCGGTTTCCTTCACCGGCTCCTGGGTGCGAACCGGTGTCTCCCTGCTCGGCGCCTTCACCCTCTTCGCCTTCATCCCCCTCATGCTACGCGGGGTACGCGCCTCGGTGAGCGTCCGCAAGGCTATGATTCAGGCCCGCGCCCGCGGCGAAGCCCCCACCCCCGACCCGCAAGCCCTCACCCCCGCACCAGCCCCCCACCTGCGCAACGCCCTCATCGGCACCCTAGCCGTCGTCATGGTCGTAGCCTTGGGAGTAGCGGTTGACCCGGCGGCCCGCGCCCGCCTGACTACGGGGGCGTCCACAGCTAGCGCCACCGGCCAGACCACCACCCTGGCCGTTGAAGCCACCGCCGACATGCGCTTTACCCCCGATACCGTGGAGGTGCCGGTGGGCAACCGTCTGGTCATTGAGGTCACCAACACCGACACCAAAAACGCCCACGACCTAACTTTCTCTAACGGAACTTCTACCGGCCGCATCGACCCCGGGGCGAGCAAGACCGTGGACGTCGGCATCATCACCGGCGACTTAGAGGGCTGGTGCTCGGTGGTCGGGCACCAGGCTATGGGCATGACCTTCACGGTAGTAGCAAGCGGGGCGGACGCCGCCCAAGCAGGTTCCAGCGGCGCTAGCGGCGCAGACCACGCCGGGCACAGCGCGAGCAGCCCAGTGCTTGCTTCAACCGATATTGACCTGCAGGGCGATATCTCTGAAAGCTACCAGACCCGCGACGCCACCCTCGCCCCCGTGCCCGAGGGAGAAAACGTAGACGGCCGCACCGTGCACCGCCAGACCCTGGATGTTCAGGAACTCCCCCGCGAAATCGCCCCCGGGGTCAATCTCAACGCCTGGACCTTCAACGGCTCCTACATGGGCCCCACCCTGCGCGGGCGCGTGGGCGATATTTTTGAAATTACACTCGTCAACAACGGCAGCATGGGCCACTCGGTAGACTTCCACGCCGGAACCGTCTCCCCCGACGAGGTCATGCGCACCATCGCCCCGGGTGAATCTCTCACCTACCGTTTTGAGGCCGTGCGCTCTGGCATCTGGCTCTACCACTGCTCCGCCATGCCCATGAGCGCCCACCTTGCAGCGGGCATGTTCGGGGCTGTCATCATCGACCCCGCCGACCTGCCCGAGGTAGACCGCGAATACCTGCTGGTGCAGTCCGAGGTGGCACTCACCAAAACCACGAGCACCCAAACCTCCACCACCGACCCGGGCGATGGCGTCCTCACCGATATCTCACCCGAGGGTCTAGCCGCAGGCACCCCCACCCTCACCCTCTTTAACGGGCATGCCACCCAGTACCTGCGCGACCCCCTTACCGCCCGCGTCGGCGAGCGCGTGCGCATTTGGGTGCTCAATGCCGGGCCCAACGGGGAGCTGAGCTTCCATGTGGTCGGTAGCCAGTTCGACACGGTCTACAAGGAGGGCGGCTACCTGCTACAGGACGGCGTAGATGCCTTTGGTACCAGCGGTGGCGGCGCCCAAGCCCTTGATCTCTCTGCCGCCCAGGGCGGCTTCGTTGAGATGGTCTTTACTGAGCCGGGCACCTACACCTTCGTCAACCACAACTTTGCCGCCGCCGAACGCGGGGCCCGCGGGCAGATTATCGTCACCGGCGGGTAGGGCTGGCTCACCGGTGCGGACGCCGGTGGCAGGCAACACCGGGCAGGAGCTGCCTGCCGGGTTGAGTGCATCACCCTAGGGCGTGTATGGCAGGTGAGCGCCTGACGGGTAAGGCGGTTATCCAGTAGTCTTGACCTGATGACAAGTGAACGCCCCAAGCCCAACCTAGCCCTGCGCATCGGCGCGGGGCTGGTCGCGCACTGGCAGATTGTGGCATCGGCGGTGCTGATGTCGGCCGGTGTCGTGGGGCTTTCTGCTACCTACGAGGACTACTGCGGGCAGACCGACCTAACCTACGCCCCCACAGAACTGCGGGACGACATTGAAGCTGCCGCCCAGGTTTCTGGTTTCCGCGCAGGCGTGCTGGCAGCCCAGCTAGAAACCGAATCAGGCTGGGTCACCACCGCCCAATCACATGCAGGCGCCCACGGTCTAGCCCAGTTCACCCAAGACACCTGGGACATCTGGGGCAAGGGCGATATCAACAGCCCCGAAGACTCCATCGCCGCCCAGGGCCGCTACCTGGCCTACCTTTCGGAGCGCCTAGCCCCCTATGTAACGGATGAGGCTTCGCTTCAGGATATTGTTCTAGCTGGCTACAACGCCGGGCCCGGTGCAGTCGAAGAATACGGCGGCATCCCACCCTACTTTGAGACCCAAAACTACGTGGTCAAAATTGACGAGCTGGCTGCCACTAAATACGCGGTCACCTGCGCCCCCAGCCCCGATTTCAAGCAGGCTACCCTGGTGCGCTAGAGGAGCCGTAAAATACATATGGGGCTGGGCAAAAGGTTCTGCAGGCTCGCGCTCACTGCCGACCCTCTCGCCCGGTTCGCTAGCGCTCACAAGGCGATTCACGCCAGCCCCGAACCAGCAGCTTCGCTGCGAGCCTGCTTCACAAAACCCTCAGGAGGCCCCATATGACCGCATCATCCCTTCCTTCAGACCAGCTCTTCCCGCAAGGCAAGCCCGCGCCTGCCGGTTCTTTCACCGGCCAGGCCTATATGCACCCGCTGGCCCCCAGCAGCCAGCTACAGTCCCTGGCTGTTACCTTCGAGGCTGAAGCCCGCACCAACTGGCACACCCACGACGTTGGCCAGCTTATCGTGGTGACCTCCGGCATCTGTGTCTACCAGCTCGAAGGCAAGGAGCCCCAGACCCTCAAGCCCGGGGAAGCCTTCTTCTTCGAACCCGGCGTCAACCACTGGCACGGGGCTACCAGCGACGGTCCCATGACCCACATCGCCGTCACTCCCTTCAACGAGGACGGCGAATTCGTCAACTGGGGCGAGCCCGTCGACGACGCCACCTACACCGGATAGGCCCACAGACCTTCAACAAGGACGCCGCCACCTGCTCCCCTGCCCTCAGGCAGGAAAGCGGGTGGTGGTGTCCTTACTCAGAAGCCCTGCCGGGGAAGCCTAGCGCTTCTGGTAGAGGGCCTTCTTCTGGAACTTGGGGTCGGAGGTGACCAGCATGCCCAGGGAGCGGAAGATTCCCTCGTCCACCGAGCCCAAAATGGTGGTGGTGTGCACATCAGCCCCACGCAGGTTCTTAATCTGCTCAAGGGCGGCGCGGGCGTCCTCATCGTGGGCCGCAGAGGTTGAGAGGGCAATCAGCACCTCGTCGGTGTGCAGGCGGGGGTTCTGGCTGCCCAGGTGCAGGGTCTTGAGCTGCTGAATCGGCTCAATAGCCTCATTCGACAGCAGGTGCTTGGAATCATCCAGACCAGCTAGGTACTTAAGGGCATTCAGCAGGGCAACAGCCGAGCAGCCGAGCAGGTCGGTGGTCTTACCGGTGATGATGGTTCCATCTGCCAGCTCGATCGCCGCACCGGGGGCACCGGTGGTTTCTTCGCGCAGGCGGGCGGGGGTGACGACCGGGCGGTCGGTTTCCTTGATACCGGCCTTGGCCATGACCACGGCGGCGCGGTCTGACTGGGTGGAGTCCAGGCCGCCACGGGCCTCGTCCACCAGGGCCTTGAAGTAGCGGCGGATAATCTCCTGCTCAGAAGCGTACCGGCAGGCGGCGTCATCGGTGATACAGTTACCGGCCATGTTCACGCCCATGTCGGTGGGTGACTGGTAGGGGGTGGTGCCGGTCATCTTCTGCAGCAGCACCTTGAGCAGGGGGAAGGCCTCAACGTCGCGGTTGTAGTTGACGGTGGACTCGCCGTAGGCGGTCAGGTGGAAATGGTCGATTACATTAGCATCGTCAAGGTCAACGGTGGCAGCCTCGTAGGCAAGGTTGACCGGGTGCTCCAGGGGCAGGTTCCAGATGGGGAAGGTCTCGAACTTGGCGTAGCCAGCCTTCACCCCGCGCTTGTTCTCGTGGTAGACCTGTGACAGGGCGGTTGCTAGCTTGCCGGAACCGGGGCCGGGGGCGGTAACAACCACCAGGTCACGGGTGGTTTCGGCGAACTCGTTGCGGCCCAGGCCGTCCTCGCTCACGATCAGGTCGGTGTTGGTGGGGTAGCCGGGGATGACGCGGTGACGCGAAACCTTCAGGCCCAGGCGCTCTAGGCGCTGCTTGAAGGCAACAGCCTTGGCGTTGTCGTCCTCCATCTGGGTGAGCACCACGTGCTCGACCAGGAAGCCGCGGTCGCGGAAGACGTCGACCAGGCGGAGCACGTCATCCTCGTAGGTAATGCCCAGGTCAGCGCGGATTTTGTTGCGCTGCAGGTCCTTGGCGTTGAGGCAGATGAGAATCTCTACCTCGTCGCGGATTTGCTCCAGCATCGCAATCTTGTTGTCGGGTGTGAAGCCGGGCAGAACGCGGGAGGCGTGCATGTCGTCAAAGAGCTTGCCACCCATTTCGAGGTAGAGCTTGCCGCCGATTTCTTCGCGGCGCTCCTGGATGTGTCGAGACTGCATCTCGATGTACTTCTCACGGTCAAAACCAATTTTGTTTACCATGGAATTCAAGCCTATCAAGACGAGGGGTGCGAGTGCCCGCACCCCGACCGCGTGGCGGCGGTGAGGGCGAGCACGTACAGCACCCCGGTGGAATTTACTGCACGCTTTCTCTAGCTATGGATTAACTGGTTGACTCTCTGGTTCGATAGACCGAGCAGCCTCGCCGTTTCTTTTTGGTTATACCCGCGCTCAAGAAGACCCTGCACAGTCTGCCGAGCCAGCCGAGCCGCAATAGCTTGCTCCTCACGAGCTCTACGGTCGCGCTCTTTTGAGCCTTCCCAGACAACCCTAATATCTGCGGGCATGATGTAGTCAATGAGCAACCTGTAGCTACCGGGCTTCTGCTCAGTCACCAGCTCAATCACTTCCTGGGCAGCGCGTTCAACATCATCAAGTTTGGCAGCCTGCCCCGCACTGTCCAGGCTAGGGATATCAACCAGCCACCAGCGTCCGTCCTTACGGGCTGTTGCTTTAATTTCTTGCATTTTTCTACCTCCAGTCATGAGCCTCAGGCGGCAGTATTTTAATAAGCTTTTGCATCACTCCCGATGAAACGGAACGGCGCCGGGGAACAACGAAACGCTCCCCACCTGGGCCTTGCCAAATCTCATGAGAACCTTTAACTCTGAGTTTCTGCCAGCCTAGAGACCTAAGAACCTTAATAACATCCCGGTATTTTTGCTCCTTGGTCATTTTTAAAATCTATACCCCCTTGATTGGAAAATCAAGGGGGTATAGATAATTTACTTCTCTAGGTGCAGCAGCTGCTCGGGGTAGTCGGTAAAGACGCCGGTGGCGCCCCAGTTTTTGAGCTCGTTGGCGCGGGCGGGGCTGTTGACCGTCCAGACGTTGACCTCGTACCCGGCTTCGCGCAGGGCCCGGACGGTCGCGCGGGTCAGGCCCCGGTCTTCCAGGTGGGCGGCGCTAGCGTTGATGAGCTCTAGAACGGAGCGCCAGTCGGGCTGGAACATCTCGGTGACGAAGAGGGCTCCCACCGCATACTGCGGGGCACGGCGTTTAAACTCGGCCAGGAGCAAGTGGTTGAAGGAGGAGACGATCACCTCCCGCCCCGGCTGCAGGCGGGCTAGCTCTTCGATAACCCGGTCAATCAGCAGACGGGAACGCTCTGCCCCCTGCTCGTTGGATTTCAGTTCGATGTTGAGGTTGAGCCCGCGCTCATTGGCCAGGTCAATCAGCTGGGCCAGGGTGGGCACAGCCTCCCCTGCCGTGTCGGGTGAAAACCAGGCGCCAGCGTCCGCCTCGGAAAGCTGCTTGGCGGTGTAGCTGTAGAGGGGGCCGGTGAGGTTGGTGGTGCGGTCGAGGTCGGTGTCGTGCAGCAGGACAGGCGTGCCGCAGGCGGCAACGTCAACGTCGGTTTCGACCCAGGTCGCGCCGGAGTCAGCAGCGGCGGTGAAGGCAGCGAGGGTGTTTTCAGGGCGGGTTCCGGACGCCCCGCGGTGAGCAAAATAGATCATGCACCCATTGTGCCCCCGTGCGCCTAAACGGCAGGTGAACCACACGACAGAAGATAGCCAAACAAGCGCGTCCGCACCGGCAGATGTCGCTCAAATACCGTTTTTAAGCAACATCTAAGAAAGTAGCCTTTGGCAGAACTAAACCACCCGATAAGCTCGGCTCTTACGCCCCCCTACCGGCTCTGAGGTAACCTTGCCCTGCTTGCGTAGTTTGTTGAGGTTGTAGTCCACCTGACGACGACTCAGCCCGGTGGCTTCCATAATTTCTTGAACGGTGTGCAATCCTGAACGCAAAAGGTGGTTGTAAATAATCTCGTGGGTGGGTCCGTCAAGAACCTGTGGCAGCACCGATCCTGCATTCATAGCCAGCGGAGCACGCCGAATGATAGCAGTGAATTGGAAGCCCCTATCCACAAATTCAATGGGTAGCAAACCAGCACGTTCCATAGCCCGTTGCGCCTCATAAATTCCGTTACCCTCACCCTCAATGACACGGGAACCTGAGGACGTTTGCAACAGCTTACAGATTTCGTAGAGGGCAGGGTTCACGGCGGTTTTATGCCCCGGCTCGGCCAACCGGTCAGTAGTGATTGCCCACAGGCCACCAGGATTGGTCATTACAACGCGGTCAGGCAGGATTCTGATGACGATATCCTTGACATGAGCGGTATCGGCGTCAAGCGCGCGATGCACCAATGCGTTCGCCACCAGCTCGCGTAAGACAATACCGGGAATTTCCGTCTCATTTTTGAGACCGCCCCTACCGTCATCAACAACTGCGGCGCGCAGGTTGCGGCTAAGCCAAGCAAGAGACTGTTCTAGTAGGTCAGGCAGGGGGCCATCTGCTTCCAACTTATCGAGGTTACGCGCAACCGCGCCGGTAACCACACCCGAAACTTTGAGCGAGGGGAAGAACTGCTGTGGATAGTCGCCCAGCGCGTAAAGGCCCGCCACAGTAAGCTGCTCTCCCTGCGGAGCAAGCACACTCTTTCTTTTAAGGACGGTGGTGTCATCTAAGCTACTCAGGCGCTGGGAGGTGCGCCGAGCGTCCTGCACGAACTGTTGCTGGTAAACGGAGTCAAGATCGTTTACGGTACTGCCTGCGACCGGTGTCATATCATCATTGCCACGTTCACGGGAGGCTAGGATGCGCGTGATCTCATAGTCATCCATGGCATAGTCACCATCAGAGGAGCGCATATAGGCTTTTTTCTTGTAGTAGCAGGGGCGCTCGGTGATGGGCAGTGGGGCTACCTCAGCAATGAGGATTTCGTGCCCACCCAGGTTTAGACGCGTAAAATCAGCGTTACCTGCGGGTTTGAGGTGGTTGCGCAAGGTTGCGCTCATGGACTTTTCAAGCTCATTGATATTGTAGACGCCGACAGGTGCGAAGCTCTGCGCCTCATCAATACCGCAGATGAGAGTGCCCCCGTCAGGCATATTAGAGAAGGCGCAGAGAGTCTGTGCGATGTTCTCAGGGTGGCCATCAAGGGCTTTCTTAACCTCAATGTTGGGGAGCTCTGCTCCGTAGGCAGTGAGCTTATCCAGTGTCTTCTGTAGACGTTGAAGAGTCCATTTCATAGTTACATTTTTACACTGTTAGTTACATTTTTACACTGTTAGTTACATTTTTACACATGATATTTACACACTTAGAGCCCCCTGCGGGGCCTCTGAATTGTCCTGCGCCCGCAAAACTGATGGAATGGAGAGGGCTTCCATGACATGTTCCACCCGAGCAAGGGTGGATGAGCCCTAATAGCTATACATACTCAGCATAATCCTCAAAGCATTGGGGCAAGCTCCCCGCCCAGACGGACGGGGAGCTTTCTTACCCCACAAAGTCTATTTATAGATATTACTTGATTAATTTCTGAAGCCACATTAGAGTAGCTTACATCACGACAGGCTATACACTAGATGTGAGTAGACATGGAGGTCTCAATGAAGCCACTTTTTGCGGGCACCTTCCCGGATTGGAGCACCCAGGCGGCTAGTCTCTGGGCAAAGACTGACCGCACTGAAGAGGACAGCACCGCGTGGCTCAACCTGCCTCAGCACATGCTCGATTCAGCCCAGGTGGGTGCCTATCTTTGGGAGAACTACCTGTCAGCCAATCACCGTCGCTTCATCAGCAAAGAACTCAACCTCACGGGTGACGAAGCCCAGCAGCTGGCAGCTTTCCTCTGTGGCGCTCACGATGTAGGCAAGGCAAGTCACTCCTTCGCAACCCAGCTTAACCACTCCGAACGTTACAGCTTTCTACTCGATAAGATCCGTTCGGCAGATTTACCGCTTCCTTCGTCGGTTCCGAAAGATATGTGGCTGCCCCACTCAGCAGCAAGCTACTACATCACCCTTGATTACCTGAGTGCTAAATTTGGCAGGTCCAGCCGCCGCAAACTCACCGGTCTCTGTGAGGCACTGGATGCCCACCACGGTCTGCCATCAGGTAAGACCTTTGTACAACAAATGGCCTTCGAGAGTGACCATATGGGCACGCCCTGGTTTGCGGTACACACCGAGCTGCTGGATAAGATTCTTGAATTGACAGAGGCTGAAACTGTTATCGAGAAGCTGCTTCAGAATCGCGCTAAGTTCAAGGACAGTACCAAGATGCTGTTCACGGGTTTGGTGATTATGGCTGACTGGATTGCTTCTAACGCCTACTATTTTCCGTTGGGTAGCTACACCCCAGAACAGCAGCACAAGCGTTTCGAGGCGGGTATCGCGAAATTGCGCTTACCGGCTCAGTGGTCACCTGAGCATTTTGCAGGGCGCTCACCGGCTGAAATTTATGCCGCCAAGTTTTTGTGGAATGCGGCAGACTCCCCACGGCCTGTACAGGAAGCCGTGTTGGATGTCCTCAACACAGAAAAACCACCCAAAATGCTGATTATTGAGGCCCCCATGGGTGAGGGTAAAACCGAGGCAGCACTCGTGGCAGCAGAGCGTCTGGCTGAGATCAATGGATGTAACGGTATTTTCTTCGGTGCCCCCACCATGGCAACTACCGATGCTCTTTTCAACCGCATTCGCAGATGGGCGGAGCAGTCCCACAAGTCACCCGTGGTATCTATGTACTTGGGTCATTCGAAGAACCAACTCAACGCGTCCTACAGCGAGCTTGACCGTTTTGCTCGTTTCAATCTTGCTGACGAAAGCAACCACACCACAAACCATGTTCAGGTGATTGCCCACCAGTGGTTCCGCGGGCGCAAGCAGGGTATCCTCTCAAGCCTGGTGGTTGCCACGGTTGACCAGGTGCTGATGATGGCGCTCCAGAGCAAGCACCTGATGTTGCGGCATCTGGGTTTGGCAGGCAAAGTCGTAGTAATTGATGAGGTTCATTCCTACGATACCTATATGGGGCACTACATGGCGGCGGCGCTAACCTGGTTAGGCAGTTACGGGGTGCCGGTAGTGCTGCTGTCAGCTACTCTGCCACAGAGCATGAAGAATGATCTTGCCCTTGCCTACCGTAGGGGTCTAGTGGGTCGGACCCACGAGGCCGTGGAAGTGCCGGATGTCGGGGATGCCTATCCAGTTATTACGGCGGTGGGCAACGAAAGTATTGATGTGTATGAGGTTGCCCCCAGCGCCCGCCGCACCAGCTATTCGGTATTACCTATGGCTGACGATCCACAGTCGCTAGATGCTGTGATGGGTAGAGTGCGGGATGGCGGCGGTTGTCTGCTAGTTATCTGCAATACTGTGGATCGCGCCCAGGCTGCCTACCGGTTAGCTAAGGACGCGGTGGGTGAGGAGGCCTATCTACTCCACTCACGTTTCACGGCACTTGAGAGGGTGGAGCGTGAGTCCTACCTAGCGGGTGAACTGGGTCCGGACGCTTCCCTAGGGCAGGGCCGCCCGGAACGCCGGATTGT
Organism: Rothia nasimurium; assembly: GCF_035916755.1. Taxonomy (GTDB): domain Bacteria; phylum Actinomycetota; class Actinomycetes; order Actinomycetales; family Micrococcaceae; genus Rothia. The sequence continues at coordinate 168,844 of NZ_JAYWIX010000004.1, forward strand.
GGTGGCAACGCAGGTGGTTGAGCAGTCTCTGGATCTTGATTTTGACTGTATGATCACGGATATTGCACCCATTGACTTGGTTTTGCAGCGTTTGGGGCGTCTACACCGGCACCGCAGACCCACCGGAGATAGGCCAGAGTGGGCGCAGGAACCAGTGGTGTACGTGCGGGGCATGGAAGAGCCTCCTACCGAGTTTACTGCCCCGGTCTTTGCTCGTGGCGTGGACACGGTCTACCAACCCGCTCTGCTCCTACCCACCTGTAAGGAGCTGGCTCTGCACACCTCAGAGGGCACGGTGCTAGATATTCCCAGGGATATTCCGCGTATGGTACGCGCGGTTTACTCGACTCCCAGCGTCCTGCCTGCTTGGAATACCACATACGAGGAAGCGGTGAAGCAGCTTGAGAATGCCAAAAACCATGCACGCGGCAAGTCGGCAACGTTCAGAGCAGAACTAAGTACGTCTGTGCGCCCCTTCGCCAATGTGTGGGCAACACAAACAGGTGACCTCACCGATGAACAGGGCGCCGCCCAGGTACGCGATACCGAACCAACTATTGAGGTGGTTCTGGTTCAAGAAGTGGGGCAGGGCTACTACCGTCCACTGCCCTGGCTGATGGATGATGAGCCGCCGGTTCTGGCCAATGGTTCCGTTCCTGACGAGGATTTATCTTATTTACTTGCCCAGGCAACGGTGCGGTTGCCCTATCAGATGTCTCGCCCCTGGATAGTTGACCAGGTACTCGATGTTCTTGAAGGCACAACGGATATTGCCTGGCAAAAGTCCCACCTGCTGAGGGGGCTACTCCAACTAAAGCTTGATGACAACTATGAGACAGAACTAGCCGATTTCAGGCTGCGCTACAGCCAGGAGCTTGGCCTGCAACTGATTGATATTCCCTACCAGAGAAAGGACGGCGAATGAGTTCCACAACAACCCAGGAGGCTTTTAACCTGCTTGATAGGGGGTGGATTCGGTGTTCTATGCTGAATGGAGAGATCAAGACCCTTTCCCTACTTGAGGTTTTTGACCAGCTGGACCAGGTTCGCCGGCTGGCAGGGGATTCACCCCAGCAGGATTACGCTGTCTTCCGCCTTTTGTTGGCAATATTCTGGAGAGCGCAAGCCACTACCGATGAACTGCGAGATTCAGCTGATGACCTCATGGGCTGGTGGGCAGACCTTTACGAAGGCGAGACAGCTCATCTTGCTTCCCCTGTGGCAGATTATCTTGAGAGCTACCGCCACCGCTTTAATCTTTTCGATGATCAAGTACCCTTCATGCAGGTAGCAGATTTGGCAACGAAGAAAGGGGAACATTCTTCTATTCAGCGTCTGATTCCAGAAGCTGAGCTGGACTACTTCACCATGCGGGCAGGTGCAGGCAGGGAGGCAGTGACACCGGCTGAAGCAGCGCGCTGGCTCGTAGCAATCCACGCTTGGGATTATTCAGGTATCAAACCCGGTGCGCTGGGGGACCCCCGTGTCAAGGATGGTAAAGGCTATCCCATTGGTATCGGCTGGACGGGCTGGACCGGCGGTGTAGTTATCCACGGCGCGCATCTGGGGCAAACACTCATGCTCAATACCCCAGCAACCACCGTTCTAGATAACACGCTGTGGGATATAGACCGCCCCGTGTGGGAACGTAAACCTGACACCTCAGCACCGCGTTCTAGCGAGTTCCCCGAAGGTCCCTGTGACGTGCTGACCTGGCAGATCCGTCGCGTTCGACTCTTTAGAGAGCAGGACTCAGTAACTGGGGTTCTGGTGACCAATGGCGACAGGATTGAGTTCAGGAACCAGTTCGCTGATCCTATGACTGGCTACCGCTACAGTACAGCGCAATCCAAAAAAGGCAATCCGGTGTTCTTCGCCAAATCGCATCAGGAAGAACGCACCCTCTGGCGGGGTGTTGAAGCACTATTAGCGGGCGAACAGCTACAGGACATCCCTCAGGGAGGTGAATCGGACAAGCAGCCGGTCACCCTAAAGTTTTTGCAAGATTTACAGGGTAGTGAGGTCCTAGAAGCAGAGCAGGAAGTTCAGGTGGAGTTAGTAGGTATTATCTACGGCAATAATTCAGCTGTTATTGCTAACTCAATCCATGAGCTCATTCCCTTCAAGCTCCGTACGCTTATCGCGCGGGATACACTCCCCCAAAGAACTATCGTGCTTGCTGCCCGCAGAGCGGTTCAAGCGTCTGTCCACTTGGGGCAGTTTGTTGGGTTCTTAGCAGAAGCAGCGGGTAACAACAACGAATTTGGGAAAGAAGCTACCCACCGGCAAACAGCGCGTGCTACAGCTACTGGACGTGTACTGAACAAGCTAGAAAACAGTTACAAGGCGTGGCTGCTCACCGTAACCCCCGAGGCTAATGCAGATTATCTTCTGAATCAGTGGTCTGACACTGTTGAAGAGCTCATCAAGAAAGAAGCAAAGGTTCTGGCAGATGGCGCAGGTAACAAAGCTCTGATTGGCAGGCTTGATCCCAAATCTGAAAAGCCCCGCTTGCTCAGCACCTCAACTGCCCTAGGCAGACTCGAGATTTCTCTCAAGAAAACCCTAGAACGCATACCCGATGTCGAAACCCAAGCATAGAAAGGAAGACTGTGGAAACCACCGCATCAGACGCAACTCAACCGGGTGCCGCGTCCACTGCCAAAACCTCTTTCTATAGCTCCCTAGCCCAGGCTATTTACACCCTGTACGGGGACTATGAGAAAGGAAACCGGGCTACCCTTGCCGCTCTGCGTAAGGCAGCAGGCAAGTCGCCAGAAAAAGACCCGATGGCGTGGTCATATGCCCTGGGTCTTCTGCCTCATTTCGCTTACGAAGGAAGAGGAGACACCGCCAATGAGGCAGAAACTGCCGCTTTCACCGCATTTACGCTCTACGCCCTGCACCAGCGTTCGCTCTCACGTCCTATGCACCAACCCAACAGGTCGCTGGGAACTGCGGTTGCCGAACTAACCGTAGCCTCCAACAGCAAGTCGGTAAAAAGCAGGCTCGATACTCTCATGCTGGCACGCACTCAGGCAGCAACCCACTACCACCTGCGTTCACTCGTCAACCTGCTGCACGCCCATGAGATTCCCCTAGACTACGCCCAGCTGGGCAGCGACCTCTGGAACCTAGCCCGACCCGCTAAGTGCCAGGGCGTCATTCTGCGCTGGGGCAGGGATTACGCCTCAGCCATCTGGAAAACAGCCTCTTCTTCCGAACCTTCCGTATAACCCTCTAGATAAGGAAAAATACTATGTCCCTCTTTATTGATATCCACGCCCTGCAGACCCTGCCCCCCAGCAACATCAACCGCGATGATACCGGCTCACCCAAGACCGCGACCTTCGGCGGTGTACCCCGCCAGCGTGTATCTTCCCAGGCGTGGAAGCACGTCATGCGCCACAACCTCGCTGAGGTGCTGACCCCCGATCAGATGGGCGTACGCACCAAACGGGTTGTGCAGAAAATTGCTGATCGAGTTTTACAGCTGGATGTTTCCTGGGATAAGACCCGTGCGCTGGCAGAAGCGGAAACCCTGCTCAAGACCGCAGGTATTAAGGTGGAACGTCCTAAAAAGAAAAAGGATGCAGAGATCGAACCTGAGGTAGAAACAGGTTACTTACTCTTCCTCAGCAACCACCAGATTAGCGCCGCTGCCCAGGCAATTCTTGACGCTGATGGTAAGAAAATCGCTAAGAGCGATGCGAAGAAGCTCCTGGATGATAAGCACTCCGTAGACATCGCTCTCTTCGGCCGCATGGTTGCAAATGACGCCTCATTTAATGTGGATGCTTCAGCCCAGGTAGCTCACGCCCTGGGTGTAGCGGGCGCTGAGCCCGAGTTCGACTTCTTCACCGCAGTAGATGACGTGGTGAAAGACGCCGAGGAAACCGGTGCGGGCATGCTGGGCACTGTTGAAATGATGTCCTCTACCCTCTACCGCTATGCCACCCTCAACCTGGACGCGTTGGCAGCAAACCTAGATGATCGAGAAACCGCCGTCAAGGCCGCCCGCGCCTTCGTAGAAGCCTTTCTGGTTTCAATGCCCACCGGTAAGCAGAACACCTTCGCTAACCGCACTCTACCTGAGGCAATTCTCGTCAACATTCGCAAGGACCGCCCCGTCAACCTGGTGAACGCCTTCGAAGTTCCCGCAACCAATGAGGACGGCGGCTACCGCCTGCAAGCAGCTAAGAAACTAGCAGCTGAGGCTCAGGCGGTTGACTCCATGTACGGTTACCAGCCCGAAGCGTCCTGGATTGTTGCCCTACCCCAACTGGTAGGAGAACTCGAAAAACTGGGTACCGTCACCAGCCTGCCGCAACTACTCGACGAACTCACCGACGTCCTCACCGCAGCGGAGGCACAGTAAACCCCATGAAAACACTGGTTCTTAAACTGAGAGGGCCTTTACAATCCTGGGGATCAGACAGCCGCTACCACACCCGCTCAACCCACACCGCCCCCACCAAGTCAGGCGTACTGGGTCTGCTGGCAGCGGCTCAGGGGCGATACCGCACCGACAATATCTCAGACTTAGCTGGTCTAGAGTTCGCAGTGCGTATCGATCAACCCGGCAACCTAGAACGTGACTACCAGGCAGCCCGTGAACCGGGAGCAAAAACAGTTAACCTCTCTACACGCTACTACCTGTCGGACGCGATTTTTCTGGTAGCAGTATCGGGGTCAGATGAACTGATTGAATCCCTTGCCAAAGCCGTGAAGTCACCAGTTTTCCCGCTCTACCTGGGGCGTCGCAACTGCCCAGCTAATCACGACATCTTCATGAACCTAACAGATCTTGATGTCGAGGAAGCCCTACGCGAGTTACCTTGGCAGGCAAGTACTTGGTACAGAAAACGGCGAGAGAAGACCGTCTACCTGCCTATCGTTCGGGACGCACGAACAGGGGAAGACGGTGATCTGCTGCGAGATAGCCCCCTCAGCTTCAGCCAAGAAAACCGCCAGTATTCCTGGCGGACGGTCTTTGAAGCATCCCCCGTGGTTCTCGATAACGAGGACGGCACAGAGTCATTCGATCCATTCTTTGAGGCGGTGCGTAGTCAATGACATGGTTTAGCTCAATTCTGATTAACCCTCAGAAACGTGAGGGCCGGAAACTACTGGGTAACCGACAGCTTATGCACCGCGCGGTGTTACAGGCCTTTCCACCAGGATCGCTGGATAACACTGGGCAGCGTGTTCTCTGGCGCTTGGACCACGACGGGCTGAGATACACCCTCTACCTGGTCAGTCCCATCGAACCTGATTTGACCCACATCGCGGAGCAGGCAGGCTGGGTATCACAAACCTGGAACTCCATCAGCTACGACGGGTTCTTAGACCGCATCATGACCGGGCAAGAATGGGGTTTCAGACTCCAGGCCAACCCGGTTAAACGCCAATCAACCCCACCCGGTACTCGCGGCAAAGCGCTGCCCCACGTCACCCCTGAACAGCAGGTAGCGTGGCTGACCGACCGCGTCGATAAGCTGGGCTTTGCCATCAAGGAAAGCAATGAGGCGCTGGGCGGTCTACTTGTGGACGTCACTCACCGGGAAGACCTACGATTCAACCGCAAAGACCCCAACCGGGGCGGAAGCAACGCCCAGATAACCCTGCGCAAGGCACAGTTTGACGGCATCCTTGAAGTAACCGACGCTGCCCTACTCAAGCAAACGCTCGTGGACGGTATCGGTAGAGGCAAGGCATACGGATGTGGCCTGATGACCCTGAGGAGGGTAGCAGTATGAGCATTCCCGGTACACCGCCACCCACTAGAACCGAGTTAGCGCGCGTAAGTGACAGGCTATCTTTTGTCTATCTAGAACGGTGCGCGGTGCACCGGGACGCTAACGCGGTAACAGCTACCTCAGATAAGGGCGTGCTCCATATACCTGCAGCGACCCTGGGTTGCCTACTGCTGGGGCCGGGCACCCGCGTCACCAATGCCGCTATGACATTGTTGGGTGACTGCGGTGCCAGCGTAGTCTGGTGCGGCGAGAACGGTGTACGTTTTTACGCCCACGGTAGTTCATTGGCGCGAAGCTCCCGCATGCTACAAGCCCAGGCTGAGCTGGTATCTAACTCACGTGCTCGCCTTGATATTGCACGCAAAATGTACGCATACCGGTTTCCCGGTGAAGACGTCTCAACCCTCACTATGCAGCAACTACGCGGCAGGGAGGGCGCACGTGTCCGCCGTATCTACCGGGAACATGCCGAACGTACCGGTGTTACATGGGGACGTCGCGACTACGACATCAATATCTTTGAAGATAGCAATCCTATTAATCAGGCTCTGAGCGCCGCCAATGCGGCACTCTACGGCGTGGTGCATTCAGTCATCGTTGCCCTGGGCTGTGCACCCGGTTTGGGTTTTGTCCATACAGGGAAAGAGAAATCTTTTATCTACGATATTGCTGACCTGTATAAGGCTGAAATCACCATTCCTGCCGCTTTTAATGTGGTTGCAGCAGGGAGTGACAACCTTACATCGGATGTGCGCCGGGCGGTTCGGGACGCGGTAGTAACACACAAGCTGCTGGCGAGGTGCGCCCGTGATGTTTCACGACTACTAGTGCCAGATATTGATACGGAATGGGAGCAGATTGACGAACTCTCACTCTGGGCTGGTCCTGGTAAGGGAACTGTGAACGCAGGCATTAACTATGCAGGTGATACCGAGTGATTGTTCTAGTATTATCTGCTTGCCCCGAAGGGTTACGCGGAGACCTCACCCGTTGGCTACTTGAAATCAGCCCCGGAACATTTGTGGGCAATGTTTCTGCCAAAGTGCGAGACGCGCTCTGGGAAAGGACCTGCTCCTACGCCAGCAGCGGTAGAGCAATTCTCGTTTACTCCTCCGACAGCGAACAGCGACTGCGCTTCAAAGTACATAAGCACGACTGGGAACCTGTGGATATTGAAGGCCTGACACTTATGATGAGACCGCTACCTGGTTCACGCAGTACACCACAGCGCAAACCAGGCTGGAGTAAGGCACGCGCTCAGCTACGTTCGAGAAATCCCTCATGGCGCAGTAAGATGTGAGCGATTAGCTTCTCGACAAAACTCACTCAAACTGAACGAGTATTACCCTTGGCTCAGGTAAAACCCCTTGTCAAGAAGCGTGCTCCCCGCGTATGCGGGGATGAGCCGTGGACGTTTTCGGTGGGGCGGTACCCGGCGGGGTGCTCCCCGCGTATGCGGGGATGAGCCGACGAGCTAGACGGCCTACCGGAGCACTGGGTAGTGCTCCCCGCGTATGCGGGGATGAGCCGCAATTTGACTTTGGACATTGGAGAGCGGGGAAGTGCTCCCCGCGTATGCGGGGATGAGCCGGAGTGACGCTGATCTGATTCTAGCGGAAAGGAGTGCTCCCCGCGTATGCGGGGATGAGCCGGCACCATAGCCCCCTCATAGCTTAGCGAGGGCGTGCTCCCCGCGTATGCGGGGATGAGCCGGACGCTAACCGTATCTCGGTAGGCCAGCGCATGTGCTCCCCGCGTATGCGGGGATGAGCCGGCTTACCTGCCTAAGCGGCGACGTTGACAGGCGTGCTCCCCGCGTATGCGGGGATGAGCCGATAGAGGCGTACAAGCCGGACTCGTTGATGATGTGCTCCCCGCGTATGCGGGGATGAGCCGGCGCATCAGAATGGGAGTTCTCAGCGTGCTCACGTGCTCCCCGCGTATGCGGGGATGAGCCGCCGTGAGTGTTATCAGCCCTGACCATTTCCGTGTGCTCCCCGCGTATGCGGGGATGAGCCGACCCTGCTGAATCTCAAGTCTGCTGGGCACCCGTGCTCCCCGCGTATGCGGGGATGAGCCGGGGTCAATGTTCGTAGAAATCGAGGGCGGCGCGTGCTCCCCGCGTATGCGGGGATGAGCCGGTGGAGTATAGAACTTCCAGTACACACATTGCGTGCTCCCCGCGTATGCGGGGATGAGCCGACCATCGAGGGCGGGGGAGAGAGGTTCACCGGGTGCTCCCCGCGTATGCGGGGATGAGCCGTCGATGGTGGTTTCGTAGATGGTTAGGTGTGCGTGCTCCCCGCGTATGCGGGGATGAGCCGGCATAAACCCCAACACCGGCAACGGCAAAAACGTGCTCCCCGCGTATGCGGGGATGAGCCGCAGGAGGGCTCCGGTGAGTGACCCGAGAGGCTGTGCTCCCCGCGTATGCGGGGATGAGCCGGACTGGCTTTATGACCGAACCTACCGCGTCTAGTGCTCCCCGCGTATGCGGGGATGAGCCGTTTGCGGAAGGGGTTGCATTATTATTCTAGGTGTGCTCCCCGCGTATGCGGGGATGAGCCGTCAATGAGTCGAATTTGGGCGAGGGTTGTTTCGTGCTCCCCGCGTATGCGGGGATGAGCCGGGCTTCAACGCTGCCCGTACCGCATTAGCCTCGTGCTCCCCGCGTATGCGGGGATGAGCCGGGCTTCAACGCTGCCCGTACCGCATTAGCCTCGTGCTCCCCGCGTATGCGGGGATGAGCCGGGTGAGCTGATGCAACGGATTCACGCTGTGATGTGCTCCCCGCGTATGCGGGGATGAGCCGTCGCTGTAGTGGCTATCCGGGATGGCGTTCACGTGCTCCCCGCGTATGCGGGGATGAGCCGGATTCGTTGAGGGCTTCGATGTTGCCTTTAGAGTGCTCCCCGCGTATGCGGGGATGAGCCGGCCAGCAGGCTGAGAAGCGCCGTTAGCAAGGGGTGCTCCCCGCGTATGCGGGGATGAGCCGGAGCAAGCATGACCGACATCTTCGTCCGCACTGTGCTCCCCGCGTATGCGGGGATGAGCCGTAGAGGCGGGGGCTGATACCGGCGAGGTTCTTGTGCTCCCCGCGTATGCGGGGATGAGCCGGTGCCAGTCCTTCCGGGTGAGCCTTTGACCGTGTGCTCCCCGCGTATGCGGGGATGAGCCGTCGCTGGGGAATCGTACCCACTGGTATGCCGGGTGCTCCCCGCGTATGCGGGGATGAGCCGGGCTATAGGGCACAGTGAGGTGGTGATAAGGCGTGCTCCCCGCGTATGCGGGGATGAGCCGGCTTTTATCAGCACCGCCATGTCGGCTGCTGTGTGCTCCCCGCGTATGCGGGGATGAGCCGAGCCGGCGTTGTCGTAAGGCTCGCTTCCTCACGTGCTCCCCGCGTATGCGGGGATGAGCCGGTCATGGGTTCGCAGACCAGACTTGAGGGCAGGTGCTCCCCGCGTATGCGGGGATGAGCCGGTGGCTTTTGTGGAGGATGCGAAAATCTTTGCGTGCTCCCCGCGTATGCGGGGATGAGCCGCACCGAATACGGTCACGGCGGCTTCATCGCACGTGCTCCCCGCGTATGCGGGGATGAGCCGATGCGAAGCTTTCGATGCGGTCCCCGGCGGTAGTGCTCCCCGCGTATGCGGGGATGAGCCGCCGTACCAGCGGCCCCTTTGGTAGGTGACTTCGTGCTCCCCGCGTATGCGGGGATGAGCCGCCGCCGCCAGGTCGGTGGCGGTCAAGGTTTGAGTGCTCCCCGCGTATGCGGGGATGAGCCGGGCGACATCCCTCTACGCAAGCTGACCGCCGAGTGCTCCCCGCGTATGCGGGGATGAGCCGTGCTAGCGACCTACACGCCCCCAGTCAGCGACGTGCTCCCCGCGTATGCGGGGATGAGCCGGTACGCGGCATAGCGTGAAAGTTCGTAGTCTTGTGCTCCCCGCGTATGCGGGGATGAGCCGAACGCTCCGTCTACCGGGCGAAAGAAATGCTCGTGCTCCCCGCGTATGCGGGGATGAGCCGATGATGAAGAGGAGCTTGAGCTGTTCTGAGCGGTGCTCCCCGCGTATGCGGGGATGAGCCGGTTTTCGGCTGAGGTGTCGCCCAGCCACTTCCGTGCTCCCCGCGTATGCGGGGATGAGCCGAAGGAGGTTCTGATAGTACTGGGCAAAGTCTCGTGCTCCCCGCGTATGCGGGGATGAGCCGCAACGTGTCTGGAAGGAGCTAGCCCCGTACTGGTGCTCCCCGCGTATGCGGGGATGAGCCGGGAGAGGAAAAAAGACCTGCAGGTTTTTCCCGGTGCTCCCCGCGTATGCGGGGATGAGCCGGATGCTGACGCCACCACAGAGATCCACACCGAGTGCTCCCCGCGTATGCGGGGATGAGCCGGATTTGCTGAGAACTACTTGGCTTACACTATCGTGCTCCCCGCGTATGCGGGGATGAGCCGGATTTGCTGAGAACTACTTGGCTTACACTATCGTGCTCCCCGCGTATGCGGGGATGAGCCGTGGCGGTGATACCGGCGGAGTCCTCCCGGAAGGTGCTCCCCGCGTATGCGGGGATGAGCCGTCCAGGCCCCCGTTATCTGCAATGTACTTGGTGTGCTCCCCGCGTATGCGGGGATGAGCCGGGACGTGACCACAGCAGCCATATCCCCCAGCCGTGCTCCCCGCGTATGCGGGGATGAGCCGTGCGCTGAGTGCGGTATCGAGTGCGACAACAGGTGCTCCCCGCGTATGCGGGGATGAGCCGTAGTAGCGTGCAATCTTGGCCAGAGTATCCCCGTGCTCCCCGCGTATGCGGGGATGAGCCGTAGTGATGAAGTACGGAGGTTCTAGAGAATCTGTGCTCCCCGCGTATGCGGGGATGAGCCGAAGGCCGCCGAGATCGCAGAGCGTGCAGCTAAGTGCTCCCCGCGTATGCGGGGATGAGCCGAAGCCCTAGAACGCATCACCAAGTACATCGCCGTGCTCCCCGCGTATGCGGGGATGAGCCGGAAAGCCCCTACAAACCCCGAAACCAACCGGCGTGCTCCCCGCGTATGCGGGGATGAGCCGTAACAGAAATGGAGAACCGAATATGGCTGTCAGTGCTCCCCGCGTATGCGGGGATGAGCCGGCAACGAGCCGCAAGGTTCAAGCCACCAGGGCGTGCTCCCCGCGTATGCGGGGATGAGCCGGCAACGAGCCGCAAGGTTCAAGCCACCAGGGCGTGCTCCCCGCGTATGCGGGGATGAGCCGGACGGCGGCATGGTGAAATATGGGGTGCTTGCGTGCTCCCCGCGTATGCGGGGATGAGCCTCTGGCTCGGGTAAATCCCCCGCTGCTCTCAGCGTGCTCCCCGCGTATGCGGGGATGAGCCGCTGTAATCACAAGGCAACGAGCCGCAAGGTTCGTGCTCCCCGCGTATGCGGGGATGAGCCGAAAATGCGCGAGATTCTCAAGAACGGTGGAATCGTAAACAACGACGTTCGAGCTGTTTACCAGCGTATCGTGCTCCCCGCGTATGCGGGGATGAGCCGAGATAGCTCCCTCTAACCCCGCGTGTGTATGCGTGCTCCCCGCGTATGCGGGGATGAGCCGGACTGCGACTGGAAACCCCCGTGGCCGGTCAGGTGCTCCCCGCGTATGCGGGGATGAGCCGCATCTAGCGGTAATGCTGTATATGCGCGGCGTGTGCTCCCCGCGTATGCGGGGATGAGCCGTAAAAGCCATGTTCACCCCCACTAAGGAGGAAGTGCTCCCCGCGTATGCGGGGATGAGCCGGTTAGGTGCGATTCGTGAACGTAGCGGAAGTGGCGGGGGTAGTGCTCCCCGCGTATGCGGGGATGAGCCGTTATGAGTGTTCAGGCGACGTCCTGGGTGTGGAGTGCTCCCCGCGTATGCGGGGATGAGCCGATTTGCTTGACTGTCTGCCGGGTAAGGAAGCTGTGCTCCCCGCGTATGCGGGGATGAGCCGGGGTCAATGTTCGTAGAAATCGAGGGCGGCGCGTGCTCCCCGCGTATGCGGGGATGAGCCGGCTGCGAACAGCACCATCAGGGAGATGAAGAAGTGCTCCCCGCGTATGCGGGGATGAGCCGCTAGAGGCGCTGTCCGGTATGCCAGCTAGCTCGTGCTCCCCGCGTATGCGGGGATGAGCCGGCTCGACGACTACTCACCCTGCTGGACGAAAAGTGCTCCCCGCGTATGCGGGGATGAGCCGTGGGCGGCGTTGATGAATCCGTGACCGACTGCGTGCTCCCCGCGTATGCGGGGATGAGCCGAGCTTGAGTCTGGCGAGTATGAGGGCGCACCGTGTGCTCCCCGCGTATGCGGGGATGAGCCGGCGGGTATGCGTAGAGTCTCCAGGGCGCTTCGGTGCTCCCCGCGTATGCGGGGATGAGCCGATGGGGGTGCCAGTCATAGCGGGATTGGGTGCGTGCTCCCCGCGTATGCGGGGATGAGCCGTTTTATCAGCCAAAAACAAGCACTGTTTTCACGTGCTCCCCGCGTATGCGGGGATGAGCCGCTGAGCTGTATTGGGTGAGCACTGATATAGCTGTGCTCCCCGCGTATGCGGGGATGAGCCGGATTCGAAGGCGGCAACCACCGCAGGGGAAATAAGGGAGAGGCTGAGAGCCAGGCATACCTGCGAGCTGGTGGAAATGATATTGAGCAGGATAGCGCCAACCAGGTAGGAGGCGAAGGTTCCGGCGTAGAAGGGGGTGCGCTGGCGGCGGTCCTGGATGTAGCGGTCGCTGGTTCGGCCCGTGGCGTGCATCCACCAGGATAGGGCAAAGGGGATGCCCACGATGAAGATGAGGCAGATGGCAGCCAGGGCGGCCCAGGTGGGGTCGGTGGCCAGGGCAATCTGTACCAGGAGCAGGCCAGAGAGCACGAGGGGGAGAAGAGTTCGGTGAGAACCTGGCTGAGTTTGAGCGTCTTCCTACCTTAGTGGGCCCGGGCTGGCAGGGGTAGTTATCCATGCCCACAACTCGATAGGGAGGGTCATGTACAAAACCTAGAGAATTTTTGACACGTCACCCCTCAAAACCGCTGATCTGTCAAAAATTTCGGGATTTTTTGACAGATCCAGGTCACATGTTCAATCTTTTGACAGGTTCTCAGGCTGCTCTACCCCACCGGGCAGAATTTTGTTGCAACGCGAATGCGACCTCTTTTCCCGAGCGAGTGTTCAGACATCACCCGCTCGGGAAAAGAAGTCGCATTCGGCAAAGAACTCTAGCCCTTCAAAACCTCAGCCAGCCGTCGCACACCCTCGGTCAGGGCGTCCGGCTCAATCGCTGAGAAGGCGATACGCAGCTGGTTGGCACCGGGGTTGCGCGAAACGCCATCGGATCCCACCACCGGCTCATAAAAGGCGGAGCCGGGAATGAAGACCACACCGGCCTCGATGGCCGGGGCCAGGGCATCAGTGGCGTCCTCATACTTGCCTCCCTCTGGCAGGGTCAGCCAGGTGAAGAAGCCACCCTCGGGTACAGACCAGGTAGTGCCTTCTGGCATGTACTTCTCGCAGGCTGCCAGCACAGCCTCACAGCGCTGCTTGTACAGGGCTGCGGTCTTGCGGGTGTGAGGCTCCCACATTCCCTCGCTCATGAAGCCCAGCACCAGGCGCTGCGACAGCACCGACGGGCAAATCGTCACGGCCTCACCCGCAATCTGCAGGAACTTGCGCACGCGGAAGGGCGCGACCATCCAGCCCACGCGCACACCGGGTGAGAAAACCTTTGAAAAAGATCCCAGGTAGAGCACGTTCTCGGGGTCATAGGAGTAGAGGGAGCGGCGGCGGCTACCGTCAAAGGCCAGCTGCCCGTAGGGGTTATCTTCAACGATCAGGACGTCGGCGGCCCGGCAAACCCGCACCAGTTCCTCGCGGCGCTCTTCGGCCAGGGAGATGCCGGTGGGGTTCTGGAAGTTAGGGATGGTGTAGAGGAACTTAACCTGCTTACCCTCCGCCCTAATCTCTTCGATGGCAGCGGCAACGGCTGCGGGGTCTAGGCCGTCGGCGTCCAGGGGAACCTGGCGCACATCAGCCTGGTAGCCTTCAAAGACACCCAGGGCACCGGTGTAGGTGGGCCCTTCAGCCAGGATCACGTCACCCGGGTTCACGAAGAGTTTGGTGGCCAGGTCCAGGCCCATCTGGGAGCCTGCGGTCATCTGAATGTCATCAACCGCCGGGCGGGCGCCCTCAGATTCCATAAAGTCGCAGACCAGCTCAGCCAGTTCTTCCAGGCCAGCACCTGAGCCGTACTGCAGGACTTCCAGGCCCTCCTCTTCGATAATGCGGGCGCTCATAGCCCCGAGTCGGTCGAGGGGCAGCAGGTCGAGGTCGGGGTTGCCGCCGGCCAGGGAGATAATGCCGGGGCGCATGGCCACCTCAAAGACGTCGCGCACAGCGGACGGGCGGAACCCGGCAGCGCGGTCAGCGAAGTGGCGCATAATGCGGGCTTCGGCAGGGTTGGCTTCAGCCAGTAGGGCTGCAATCTTGCTCATGGTTACTTCTTACCTCCGTAGGTAATGTCAGCGACGCCGGACGCCGGGCTGGTCGGCTCAGCGTCTGCACCGGCGGCGTGCAGGGAGATGAGCTCGTAGACGGTGTGGGCGGCGGCAATGCCGGTCAGTTCGGCGTGGTCATAGGCCGGGGACACCTCAACTACTTCGGAACCCACCAGGTTAAGCCCGCGCAGACCGCGCAGGATTTCGAGCAGTTCGCGGGAGGTAATACCGCCAGCTTCGGGGGTGCCGGTGCCGGGCGCGTGGGCGGGGTCAAGCACGTCAATATCGATGGAAACATAGAGGGGCTTATCGCCAATGCGCTCCCGCAACAGCTCAACGACCTTCTGCACACCCAGGTAGTAGACGTCCGCGCTGGTGACGATGCCAAAGCCGAAGCGGGCGTCGTCCTCGAGATCCTCGGTGCCGTAGAGGGGGCCGCGGGTGCCCACGTGGCAGAGGGCCTCGGTGTCGAGCAGGTCTTCTTCGAAGGCACGGCGGAAGGGGGTGCCATGGGTGTATTCGGCACCGAAATAGGTGTCCCAGGTGTCCAGGTGGGCATCGAAGTGCAGCAGGGCAATTTTGCCGTGCTTCTTGGCTAGGTTACGCAGGTTAGCCAGGGCAATAGTGTGGTCGCCGCCGATGGTGACCAGGCGGGCGCCGTCCTTGGTGAGTTCGTGGGCACCGGCCTCGAACATGGCGAGCGCTTCTTCGATGTTGAAGGGGTTGCCGATGATGTCACCGGCGTCGGCCACCTGGGCTTCTTTGAAGGGGGAGATGTTGGCGGCCGGATTGAAGGGGCGCAGCAGGCGGGAGGACTCGCGCACGTGGTTGGAGCCGAAGCGGGCGCCGGGGCGGTAGGAGACGCCGGAGTCCCAGGGCATACCTGCCACCACGATGTCGGCTTTGTCGACCTCGTCGAGGCGGGGTAGGCGGGCGAAGGTGGCAAGGCCGGCCCAGCGGGGCACTTCGGCGGCGTTGACGGGGCCGACGCGTTCGACGCCGTCAGCGCCGGTGGCGATGACGCGGTTGGGGTCAGCTGAGAAGAAGGCTTGAGTCACGGGTTCTCCAAGGGGTTAGGACGCTGGTAGCTAGCTCAGTGCGCGGGGCAGGTTGGATGCGGGGTAAGCCCTGCGCCGGTGTGGCCGGGCGCACTAGAATCGCTACCACTATAACCCGCCTGCGCAGCAGCGGCGGGGCAGTTTTGACCGCGACCGCGTGCGTGAATCTGATACTTATTCACCGGTCAGTAAAGCTATGCCAACCCACCGGCGGCACCCGGGCGGGGGCAAGCGTCCTTGCTCTTCAGGGCGGAATCAGGGGTGCATAAATTTGCAGAATATGAAGTTAAAAAATCATGGTGCGGTTTATACTTTCACTACCATCCTCCCCCGAACGATTTCATAGGGCTAGCTCATGCATCTGACTTTCTCCAGCGCCCCCGCTGACCATCGTGAGCAGCTACCGACCTGGGCGCAAGCCGTGTATTTTGAGGATTTCACCCGCGATGAGCACACGCGCTGCCTGCTGGCCCATCACGATGGGGAGCTAGTAGGAATTGTTGCCTGGTGGACTGCACGCGCCCACCACACCCACTACGAATTCCAGCTTGCAGTGGCCCCTGATCTGCGGCGGCAGGGCATAGGTACTGCCCTCTACCGGCAGGCGCGGGTGCAGGCGTCCGCTTCCCTCCCCTTCTTCATGCGGGACTACCTGGGCGAGCCGACCCTGTACTTTGCCGACTCGCTGGGTGCCCAGACTATTCAGATGGTGCCACCTGCCACCATGCCTACCGCCTCAGCGCAGAATCTGCGGGAACACGCGTCCGTCCGCTCTGCACACAGCGTGAGCTACCCCGAATTTGAACAGGCCTACGTCGATTTTTATGAGTGGACGCACGCCAGCTGGCACCCCGTATCGGGCGACCACCGGCCGGTACTGGCCCGCCATGCCACTGAGGCCTATAACGATTACTCCTCAGTTGCGGTGGACGCTGGTGGGCAGGTTCACGCGGTGATAGCAGTTTTCCCCGGTGATTATCCTAAACTCTGCGGGGAGACGACCACCCCAGCCCCTTATCAAGGGGAACTGCTCTTAGAGGCCTGTCTGCGACGCTCCCT
The DNA here is from genome assembly GCF_035916755.1 of Rothia nasimurium. Classification (GTDB taxonomy): domain Bacteria; phylum Actinomycetota; class Actinomycetes; order Actinomycetales; family Micrococcaceae; genus Rothia. The sequence continues at coordinate 185,228 of NZ_JAYWIX010000004.1, forward strand.
CGAAAAACTAGCAGATGCAGGGCACAGCACGGTCGATGCTGACGGACACATCTCAGACCCGCACCTCTTCCCCACCTGGCTCAAAACTGAGACAGCAGGACGCTGGTACCGGTTGGTTGAGATTCCGGGCTAGGGAAGGGGAGGGAAAGGACGCCGACGCGATGGTCCAGTGCCGCAGCGTCAAGTTTGCCGCTGGTAGGGCTACCGGTTCGGGGTAAATAGAACTCACTGTGCAGTGGATCTTGCCCTGGTTTGTGGGGGTAGACCAGGAAGGCATCAGCGGCCAGACGGTAGGCGTAGGTAGCAAGCTGGTACTGGTCGCTCATGGAAGCGTCACCAATATGCCGTTGGCGGAACTTGTACTTGGCGTCATAAACAGTGGTTTTGCCATCGCGCTTGACCACCAGATCGGGCCTTTTTGCGGTAGCTGCGGGTGAGCCGTCCTTCTTGTAGTAAAGGTGAAGCTCAGCCTGTTCTTCTACCTCTACATCAGCGCCCGCTTCAACCTCGGCTCTAAAGTGACGGGCGACGATGCTCTCCCAGAGGTCACTGGAAACCACCTTGAGGTTAGCGATAACCCCACCTGCGTAGGTTGGTTCTTCAAACCCTACGCCCAACTGCTTGGCCAGGATGGAACGTGCCAGAAGGTAGGCTTTTCTAAGATGAGAGCCGATGCGGGAAAGCTCTGTAGAACTCAGTCTCTCACCCAAAAGCTCTGCTGAAGTTCTGATTCCTACATCTCGCAGATGAGCGTCAAGCTCCACAGAAAAAGTCTGTAGGTACTGGTCTTCCACCTGCCCGACGACCTGCACAGCGGCACGAATTACCTGCCAGATATGGTTATCGGCAGTGAGTGAATCGAACTCACAGAGCACAGGCACTCGATGGTAGATTTTGCGTTTAATCAGGCCCTGGGGCACCATTCGTCCGCGCACAAAGTTCAGTTCATCCTGGGTTTGCAAGAAGACAGGCTTGCGTTGTCTGACAGCTTCTTCGGTCTGCCTCAGAAATTGCCGGTAAAACTGAATTTTCAGCTCAGGAACATCGGGCAAGATAGAGACACAAGAAGGCGGAAGGTCGATCTTGTCAGCCAGTGGCGCGGGGCTCATGCCGTAGGTGTTGATGAGCTCCCAGAGGGTGTTGGCATGGCCCGTATTGAGGACGCCGAGCGGTTCAGTCATCGAGCGGGCGCTGGTTTCTGACCAGAGAGGGTCGGTTGCGCCTTCCTCTTCTTCATCTGCTGATTTTTCTTGAAGTTGTGCTGGTACAGCCTTTGAGAAGTGGGCGGCCCAGCTCTCGTCAAGGGCTACGACGTCCATTTCGTAGACAAAGGTATGAAAGGTTTCTGTGCGGATGCCTTCGGGTAGAGTGAAAACCCTATCGTATGGGCCCTTACCCCTCCATAGTTTGGGAAGAACATGGATAGTAAGAGTTCTGCAGTTCTCCCCTTCTGGAATTTCTCGTTGCAGCACAGTAAGCCCCACCCCATTGCCCAGTTTGCTGGCCTGGAAGTAGCGGAGTGGGGCCTGCCAGATTTCCTCGTGGTCGCTCATACCTAGCCCTGGTATGACTCATCAACGATGTCGGGGCGGGCACCGAGACCAGCACCCCGAATGAAGATTTTTTGGCCGTATACGGGGCCAATCTCATCGAGGATAGTCTGGCTGATATTGAAGGTAAAGGCGACTTCTTTGAGCTGATTCAGCAGAGCTTCTGCGATGGCTTCTTCATCACCGTCTTTGCCGAAGAAGTAGGCGTGGCCCAGGCGGGCATCGGGGCCAACCTGGTTGAGCAGGATGGTATTGGTGTTTTCGTACCAGGAGGCAATTTCTTCTGGGTAGTCTTCACCGTTTTCTTCCATTGCCGCTTGCAGCTCTTCTGCGGTGAAGGGGTGCTGGGTGACCCAATGGAAGCGGCGACGAAGAGCCAGGTCGATGGTGCCGACGGAGCGGTCAGTGGTGTTCATGGTGCCCAGAACGTGCAGGTTAGTGGGAACAGCCAGCTTGTTGTACTCTTTGCCGTTCTTGAAAATGGGGGTTTGCAGGCGGACATAGTCCCCCGGCATATTCTGATAGGCAGCTTCAAAGAGGGCACCACTCCTACCTTCTTGTGGTAGGTCTTTGAACTCTTGGCGTTTGCTCTTTTCCAGTACCAGCATGAGGTCGCCGAAGACCCGGGCGGTGTTGGCGCGGTTGATTTCGTCGATGAAAAGCAGGAAATTTTTATCCGGGTTAGTGGCTGCCCGGTTACACATCTGCACGAAGGTGCCTTCTTGGGTTACGAAGTCGCTCTCGCCTTCTTGCTTACTGAAGTTGGGGCGGATGCCAGAAACAAACTCTTCATAGGAGGTGGAGGGGTGGAAGACGACAACCTCAATCTGACTTCCGTTTTTACCATAGTCCCCACTCTTACGCAGTTTTTGGAGTATATGAGACTTACCAGATCCTGCAACACCTTCAATAATAATGTTCCAGTACTGTATCAACTGGTTGGCAATTTTTCCCTCTTCTTCGCCATCTCCTCCCTCCGTCAATTCGCCATCTTCTTCCCCCACCAATTCATGAGATTCATTCAAATCTTTACCTTCTATTTTATCATTCCAAATTTCAATAAAACTATCACTGAGATCTAAGCCAGAATTGAACCCCTGATATCTTTCATTGGGGGACCCTTTGCGCTTCACTTCAATATCATCTTCACCCGCAAGATATGAGATAAAATTTCCTAAGATAGCTATGTCTGTAGGAACGCCCTTCCCCCACCCATTCAAGCGGCAAACTCGATCCAAATCATCCAAATCAACCTCAGACGGAAGCTCTTTTGATAACAAATATTCTTTTACCAGGGGGACTATTGATTTTAACGAAGTATATATCTGACCTTTATTCTTCTCAAAAAATTCTTTACCATCAGAAAATCTGATATATATATTATGCTTTCTGCCCGCACCAAGATAATTTTCCAGTTCGGAATATTCACTTGATTTTTTATCAGATGCAACCTGAATATATTCAGAAAAATTTTTACGTATCATTTTTTATTTTCTTTTAAAATTCCCATTAGCCCCTCATTCACGAAGAGCTTTTCTCTACCAACTTTTTCTTCCCGCAGAACCCTGGCTGAGACAAGCTCCCCCAGGTACTTGGTTGCGGTCTGCCGGGTCACCGAGCAGCGCTCCGCGACGTCCTTAATGCGACAGTAGGGCTGCTCAAACAGCACGTCCACTACACCCACAGGTATCTGGGATCCAGCAAGTTCCTTCACCTGCTCCTGGAGCGCCTGAATCTGCTTAATCTTGGCCAGGGTCTGCACCGCAGTTTCCCGCATGGCCTCAACCATGTACAGCGTCCACTCCTCCCAGGCACCCTCAGCGGTTACAGCATTCAAAAGGCGGTAGTAGTCATTCTTGCGGGCAATAATGCTCTGAGAAATATAAAGAACGGGCTCACTCAAAAGCCCAGCAGAAACTAACATCAGCACATTGAGAATACGGCCGGTGCGCCCATTCCCGTCATCAAAGGGGTGAATCGCCTCAAACTGATAGTGAGCTAGTGCCACCTTCACCAGCGGGTCAAAGTCACCAGCCGAATGCACAAACTCTTCCCAGTTGCTCAGCTTCTGCGCAATCACATCAGCACCCTGGGGCGGGGTATAAATACGACGGCGAGTAGCCGGGTTGCCGATATACACCCCCTCCCCGTGCCGCACCCTGGTGTCAACATCTCGGATGGCGCTACAAATATCCCGGGCTGTGTTAGCGGTGATAAGACCGTGGCGCTCCCTCATAGCATCCAGGCCAGCAAAGAGAGCTTTCTGATAGCGCAGAGCTTCACGGGTAGCCCCACTAGCATCTGCAGATACAGTGGCGGCTCTGAAGAGCTCATCGGTGGTGGTTACGATGTTCTCGATTTCAGAGCTTGCCTGGGCTTCCAGCAGGGCAAAAGAGTGCAGGAAGATGCCCGGGTTGGGTAGTGACACCAGCGCCTCATTCAGCCCGGCGATAGCCGCGCGTGCTTCAATGACCGACTTGAGTACGCGGACAGTTTCCACATAGTTCGCCGGAGGTAGCGGCGGAAGGTCGTTGTAGGGTTTGTCAGCAGACCAGGTCATGTACAAAATCTAGCGAATTTTTGACACATCCCTCGCTGAACCCGCTGATATGTCAAAAATTTCCCGAATTTTTTACAGATCCAGGTCACATGTTAAATCTTTTGACACGTCACCACAACGTATGCGGGGATGAGCCCAATTTCTATTGTTGCAGTGGGTACTTTTGCTGGTGCTCCCCGCGTATGCGGAGATGAGCCCCGTACCGGGGCGGTCATGGTCGGCGGGGTAGAGTACCCCCCCCCCCCGCGTATGCGGGGATGAGCTTTGCTGGACTTCAATCCGTTGCGCCTCTTTAGGGCGCTCCCCACGCAGGAGGCCTATTCAGCATCGGGGGGGCGGCAGCGTCCGGCTAGCACCCGCCACCGCACCTATCATGTACCCAACAAGCAGGCAGGTGTAAACGACCCAGCGGAACCCGGCCCAGGCCCGCCCCTGCTGGGCCTCTGGCACGAAGGAGAGGATGATGCGGTTTGTGATGGCGTTGAAGTACCCGTTCCCGGCGCCACCGAGGGTAAAGAGCTGTACAGGAGCTCATCAGTGCGCAGCCTGCGATGATGACCTCCCAGCGTAGGGTGATGGCCATGGTCGTCATGATTCCCGCCGTGAATAGCAGGGAGAGAGGCCAGAGCCACCAGGTGAGGTAGCGGTCAGCGATATACCCACCGACAAGGCCAAGCAGAATAGAGGGCAGGAGGTTAGCCACCAGAACAGCTGCCAGCAGGGACGACCGCCCGGTTTGGGCTGCCAGGAGGAAGAAGCCCATAGATGAGAGGGATGTTCCCACGGCAGAGACGAACATGCCCAGCATGAGCAGCCGCAGGGCAGTTTTTGATGGGAGCACGGGGTTAGCCTTCCAGGGTGAAGCGGTCTGCTTCTCCGTTCAGGTAGGCCGGTAGCCAGATGGCTTCCCAGTCGGGTGCCTCATCGTGGAGTACGGTGTCCCAGCGGTCTGGGGTGGTGTTGGTGAGCCAGTAGATTCCGGCTAGATCGTCGCGTTTGAGGTAGCCGTAGTCGACGAGCTCGCGGCGTAGGTAGGCGAAATCAGGCCAGAGCGCCTTGAGGGTTTCGTTGACCTGTTTCTCGGTGTAGCGGGCATCGGGTTCAAAGTAGTTGACCAAGTAAAGCAGCACATGCGCCCGCGCCCGCCGCTTGGCTAGAAAACTGGTGAGGGCGCCGTCCTTGTAAAAGCGGGAGACAAGGGTGCGGTGTTCCCGCTCGGCCGCTGCGGCTTGGTCAGCTTTTTCTTTGAGGACGAGCGCGCGGGCGGCCGTGTAGTTCAGGCCGGTTTCTGCCATGCGGGCACGTACGAGGGTTTTGAAGTTGCTGTCGGCGGTCATGGTACATCGACTTTCTTAAGCACCCCTAGCCTGCTTTCACGTCGGAAAACCAGTATCTTCAAACCCCGAGAATCTCTTCCCTTCACACCGGTGGCAGTAAGGCTAGGGCTTGTACTGCCGGGTACTGGACGGTGGGGTGCGCCTTGAAGAAGTATACACCTGTTTTGCGGTGAAGTGCGAGGGGCGGGCCGGGCCACCAACCGCTATGGACCAGCCACTTTTCATTTCGCTGGGTTAATACCAACAAAATGAAAAGTGGCTGGTCCATTATTCAGCCGGGTGCAACTGGGCCGGTCCTTGGTGTTACTGAGCTGGTCCATACGGACGCTGGTACCGACTAGTGGAGATACCTGCCGAACCGTAGCATCAGCTTGTGCAGAGTTCTTGGGCTCTGTGCACAGAAAAACCTGCACAGAGCCCAAGAAACCTGCACACCCCGCCGTATTTACTGGTAGGTCACCACGTAGGGCTTGGGAGTCAACGCATAAGTTTGGGCGGGGGTCAGGGTGGGGATGTCCTCATCATAGAAGTTCTTCCACGAAGGCTTGATGGCCGGGTCGAGGTCGCGAATGAGCTCCTGGTAGGTTGCGTCCTTGAGTTCAGGGGTGCCGTGGCCGTCCGCGTGCAGGGTGAGGGCCAGCTCGGGGTGGCTTGTATCGAGCGCCGCCCGGTTGGTAATCATAGAATGCGTGAACTGGTGCAGCACCACCATCTTCTGGGGCAGGCGGTGCTTATCGGTCAGCGCCGCCAGGTAGTCCAGAGTTTCATTAATTTCTGAGGCATCCACGGTCCCAATTTGTTGCAGGTGCACCTGCCCGGGATAGATACGCCATTCGGGGTCAATACCCAGGCCAACGTGGGGTTCCTTGAGCAGCTCTTCATACTGTTTGACCTGCTCGGTGAAGGTGCTGCGGCCGGGCTGGAAGTCCAAGATAACGTAGACCCCGTTCTTACGGGCCTCATCGATGAGGGGGCGCAGGCTTTCAATGGTTGCTTCATCGGAGTAATCGCCGTCGGGCCCAGGGGCTGAGCTGGCTACCGTGGTGATGATTTCAAAGGCGGGAATGACCTTCTCGTCGGTGTGTGCCTGGTATTCAGCGGCGAGATTTTTAACCCGGGCAACAGATTCGGCTGGGCCTTGCTCACCGAGCACTCCCAGGGACGGGCCGCCGGGGTTACCGTAGAGCGCCACGTAGCGGTGGGCAAAGATCTGGTCGCCGCCACCGAGCACCTCACTCTTTGGAGCATTGGACCGTAAGGATTGCTCGGGAGCGGACGCCGTCGCGCTCGCGCTGGGCGTGGGGCTGGCGGTCGCCGAGCTACTCACAGCCACTGTGGGGGTGGCGGTTTCACTGGCTGGCTCCTCAACTGAGGTGGCTGAGCACCCCGCCAGGGCGAGAGCAGAGAGGGTCATAGCGGCAAGAAAATGAGTGTGGCGAGTACGCATGGTGTCCTGGGAGTTGGCTGCAAATGTTTAATCAGTCTACTGAACGCTTTCCTTCAGAACCCTTCTATTACACAGAATGAAACCCCCGGCAGACCCCTCCCAGCGAAACTGCCCAGATGCACCCAAGCCGCCACAAGCGTCCGCTCATAAACATACTGTGCCCCGCATAACATTTCAGGAGCGAAAATCCCGCATATCTATACATTCACCCCGTATGCTAAAGCGGAAGCCCGCACCCGCGCCCATGAAAGGCCACCATGACCCACCCTTCACTCCCCGACCGTTCCGGTGAAACCACTGAGCCCCGCCGCAACGCCGGCTACGCCATTCTGGCAACCCTGCGCAGCTACGGTATCGACACCGTTTTCGGCATTCCCGGCACCCACAACCTCGAGTTCTACCGCCACCTCGAAGAGCTCGACATCCACCCCGTCACCACCCGCCACGAGCAGGGTGCCTCTTACGGCGCGGACGGCTGGTCGCTGACCCGCGGCCTGCCCGGCGTCGTCATCACTACCTCGGGCCCCGGCCTGCTCAACTCCCTATCGGGTGCCGCCACAGCCTACGCCGAGTCACGCCCCATGATTATCCTCTCCCCCGGTCGCCCTGTGGGCCACGAATTCCGTGACATCGGTGCCCTGCACGAGACCAAGAACCCCACCGGTGCCGTCAACTCCATCGTCGAGTTCTCCCGCCGCGTAAATTCCGCCGAAGAAGCCGTGGACATCATCCACAACGCCTTCCGCTCCTTCGCCCACAACCGTCCGCGCCCCATCCACATCGAGGTGCCCCTCGACGTGCTCGAACGCGAGGTTGAGCTTGACCCCGCTATCCTGCAGGCCCGCCCCCTGGGCAAGCCCCAGCCTGCACCAGCTGACGACGTACGCGAGGCAGCCCGTATGCTGGCCGAAGCGAAGAAACCCATCATCGTCGCAGGTGGCGGTTCCATCGGCGCGGCAGCCGACCTGCTCCGCCTGGCTGAAACTCTTGAAGCCCCCGTCATTACCTCGGTCAACGGCAAGGGCGCCATCCCCGAAAAGCACCGCCTCTCCCTCGGCGCAGACCTGCGTCTGAGCGCCGCCCACGCTTTCTGCCGCGAGGCTGACGCCATGCTCATTATCGGCTCCAAGATCGGTGAAGCGGAGCTCTGGGACGGTGACATCCACCCCGCAGGCCCCGTCATTCGCATAGATATTACGCGCGACCAGATGCTGACCAACATCACCCCCGATATCGAGCTACCCGGCAACTCCAAGGCCGTCATTCCGCAGCTTCTGGACGCCCTCGCCGAGCTTGGTCTGGCCCCCGGCTCCCGTGAGCCCCGCGACCTGCAAAGCATCTTCGACGCTCTCGACAACGAGGGGCGGGCTATCGCGCCTGAGCTGGCAGAACTCAACGAGAAGATTATGGAGATTCTGCCCGAAGACACTATCATCGCCGGTGACTCCTCCCAGGTCACCTACATGGGCACCACCACCTTCTACCGGGCAGCCCGCCCCAACTCCCTGCTCTACATGGCCACCTACGCCACCTTGGGTTACGGTCTGCCCGCCGCTATCGGTGCCAAGGTAGCTGCGCCCGAGCGTCCGGTGGTCTGTCTGCTCGGCGACGGCGCCCTTATGTTCGCCATCCAGGAGCTCATGACCGCTGTTGAGCAGCAGCTCGACCTACCTATCATCTGCGTGGAGAACGGCGGCTACGGCGAGATTCGCCAGAACGAGCGCGACCGCGGCATCGCCCCCGTGGCCGTTGATCTGGTACAGCCCGACTGGGTCAAACTGGCCGAGGGCTTCGGCGCCACCGGCTTCTCAGCCACCATGGACACCCTGGCCGAGACCGTCCAGCAGGCCCTGGCGACCCGCGGCCCCTCGGTCGTGCACCTGAAGATTGGTGAGACCCTGCGCTAGGCGCAGCTAGCACACAGAGATAAGGACGCCGCCTCCCACTCCCCTGCTTCAGGGCAGGAAGGTGGGGGCGGCGTCCTTGTTTTTACTCTCTTCCCCGATGATAGGTGAACTACTCGTAGCGCAGGGCGTCGATGGGGTCGAGCTTGGCTGCCTTGTTGGCCGGGTAGTAGCCGAAGAAGAGGCCGATCGCCAGGGAGAAACCCAGGGCTAGGAGAACGGCGCTGAGCGGCGGGAAGACGAATGTGCCCAGCATGTTGGCACCCACCATGCCCAGGCCACCGCCGATGAGAACACCGAGAATACCGCCGACCAGGCAGACCATCATAGCCTCAACCACGAACTGTAGGCGGATTGCCCCTCGCGTTGCACCCAGGGCCTTGCGGATGCCGATTTCGCGGGTGCGTTCGGTGACGGTCACGAGCATAATATTCATGACGCCAATGCCGCCCACCAGCAGCGAGATACCGGCGATAGCCGAGATGGCCGCGCTGATGCCGTCCAGAACCGCGTTGAACTGCTCGGTCATGGCCGAGAAGTCCTGGATTTCGGCCATGAACTGGTCGTCGCTGCGGTACATGCTGGTCAGGTGGGCCTGGAGCAGGGCCTTGACCTGACCCAGATCCTTGCCTTCAGCCGGGCGCACGGTGATGCTGTTCCAGCCGTCGCTGTTATAGGAGTTGAAGTCGGGTTCCAGCGAAACCGGTAGGTAGACTGTGCCCGGACCTGTGTAGGCGAAGATGCCGCTGCCCACAGACTCGGTTTGATAGACCCCGACCACCATAAGGCTTCGCGAGGTCATGCCAAACTGCGCATCAATTTCGCTTCCCACTGCCGTCTGGGGGTCGCCAAAGAGCTGATAAGCCTGGTCAGTTGAAAGCAGGATGACCGGTCGTTTGGCGTCCATGTCGGCTTGCGTCAGAGAACGCCCCGCCACCAGGCTGACCGGGTTGAGCTCCAGATAGTCCATATTGACGAACTGGGCACTGGCGTAAGGAGCCTCGCTCCCACCAGCGCTGAGGTCTACGCTGGTGTAAGAGCTTGCCCCGAGGGGAATACCCGCGATGTTATCGCCCAGGGCCTCTTTGAGGCGGGCGATGTCGTGCTCATCGAACTTAGACTCAGCTGCGGGCTCAATGTATTCGCCGTTCGGCATGCCCCTCGGGCCGGAGGTCAAACCAGCTTCTTCCTGCTCCTCGGTGGGGCGCTGCACCACGTTCACCATCAGGTCGTTGGCCCCTGAGCTCATGATCGACTCTGAAGCCTGGGTTTTTAGCGAATGCCCCAGCGTCAAAATCGTAATGACCGAAGCGATACCCACGATGATGCCGAGCAGAGTGAGGAAGGAGCGCATCTTGTTGTTGCGCAGGCTCCCCAGGGCTAGGGAGATTGATTCACGCACGTTCATTGCGAGACCTCCTCTGTAATCCGACCGTCGACCATGGTGACGATGCGGTCGGTCTCAGCCGCCAGCTCAGGGTTGTGGGTAATGAAGACGATGGTCTTGCCTTGCTCGCGGTTGAGCTCGTGGAAGAGGTCCATGACCATGCGCCCAGTTTGAGAGTCTAGGGCACCGGTGGGTTCATCTGCCAGGAGCAGGGGCGGGTCGTTGGCCAGGGCTCGGGCGATAGCGACACGCTGCTTCTGGCCGCCGGAGAGAGCCGCGGAGCTGTGGTTCATACGGTCGGCCATGCCCATCTGCTCTAGCAGGTGGGCGGCTCGTTCTCGACGGTCACGGGGGTTCATGCCAGCGTACATCATGGGCATCTCCACGTTCTTGATGGCAGAAATACGGCCCACCAGGTTGAAGCTCTGGAAGATGAACCCGATGTTCTGGCTACGATAGTAGGCCAGTTCATCATCGCTGAGCGAGGGTATGTTCTCACCCGCGAAGGTGTAGTAGCCGTAGGTGGCCCGGTCAAGCAGGCCGATGATGTTCATCAGCGTGGTTTTACCCGAGCCGGACTGGCCGACCACCGACACAAACTCACCGCGATCGACGTGAAAGTCAACGCCGGGGAGTACCGTAATGGCACTGGGCGTGCCCGCGTTGAAGGTTTTAACGATGCCTTGCATATCGAGCAGGGTGCTCATGTCTACCACCCGAAGCTGGTGCCGGCATCGAGGGTGACGGTTTCACCCACGCGGTAGCGGTAGGCCTCGCCGTAGGTAAGCACCATGTCACCAGAGACTACGTCACCGCCGGTGATAGCGATGTCGAATTCGTTGGCCAGGCCGGTTTCAACGGAGCGCTCTTCGAGGGTGAAGGAGCCATCATCGTTGGGCGCAGCTACTACGACGCTCTCGCTCCCCAGGTCGTTGGTGTAGACCGCGTCGAGGGGTACAGCCAGGGAGCTCTCTTCTTCAGCAGTGATAATGCTGGCCTTGACGGAAGAGCCCAGGTAGAGGCCATCACGATTGCCGGTTACCTCGATGGTGACGGTAAAGGTAGGCGAGCTGCCTGCTGCCATACCTGCGGCAGCGGCTTCAGTATTGGCCTGCTGGGCTGAGTCAGCGATGGACGCAACCGAGGTGACGGTACCCGAGTACTCCTTGGTGCCGGTTGCCCCGGCGGTAAAGGTGACGCGGTTGCCTTCCTTAATGGTGGCAACGTCAGCCTCGCGGACGCTGGTGGTGATGGTGAGCTTGGAATCGTCGCCGATGGTCACGACGGGGCCGGTTGCCGGCGCACCGGGCTTAGCAACGCTCATGACCACGCCGTTGATGGGTGAGGTGAGGGTGGCCGAAGTGAGGTCGCCCTGCAGAGCGCCGAGGGTCTGATCGCGGGCAGTTTCTGCGCTGGCCAGGGCGGTGCGGGCACTGTTGAGTTCGGTTTCGAGGGCGGCAAGCTGAGTGTTGGCGGAGTTGCGGGCGGTGGTGACGCCGGTGTCTGCGTCCGCCTTTGCCCCGTTTGCCAAGCGTAGGGCCGACTCAGCAGCTGCGACTTCGGCATTGATCATCGTGAGGTCTTCGCCGGAGGCTGCGGCCTGGTCGCGCATCTGGTACTTGGCGTTCAGATCGGTGGCTGCCAGGGATGCCTGTTCGTTGGCGGAGCGCTGGGTGGCGAGGGCTGCCAGAATTTCAGGGTTGGTGCCGTTAGCGATTCCCTGGTTGTACTGGTCATAGGCGGTTTGTGCTGCGGTCAGGGCGCCCTGGGCGCTGGTGACGGCCCCGTCGAGCTGGGTGCGCTGGGTGTCGAGATCACCCTGCAGGGTGGAGGTGTCGATGGTGGCTAGGGTCTGGCCGAGCTCAACCCGGTCGCCTACTTCTACCTCAACGGAGCTAATGGGGCTTGTCAGGTGGGTGGTAATGGAGCGGACCTCACCGGGGGCGATAGTGCCGTCCACCCGCACCTTGTTGCTGACGCCTTCGTCACTCAGAATCAGGTAGTCGGTGGAGGGAATGGAGTTCTGGGCGGTGTTGCTACCGCCGAAGATGCTGCCTACGAATAGCGCACCGATGGCGATGAGGGCGATGATGCCTATAGCGAGGCCGATGAGCACCTTGGTGAGGGTGCTCATTTTCTTTTTGGCAGGCGGACGCCGGTGCGCAGCTTCCGGTGCAGGGGACGGGGGTGTGGGGGGTGTGCTCATGGTGCTGGCCCTTCACTAGCAGAGATAAATGTGGTGCAGTTCTCTTTTAGTGTAGGTGCTAACCTGCCCAGACAACACCCGATTGATGCCTAAAAATCAACAAATCATACCCGGGTATGAGGAGGAGCGCCGCGAGCTCATCCTCTAGGCGAAGCCACTTCCCACCCACATGATGAAGGCTAAGGCGAGAAATAAGAATAGTGGGGCGGCAACGATAATCAGCACCCCCAAGATCAGGGCGATGATTGCAGTGATTTTCTCTCGGCCCTTCACGAATAGAGCCCCTATTCCCAGCCCCATGGCGCCGAGCCAGGTAAACCCTGTGGGTAGGACGATGTTGAGTTCCCAGCCGAAAAAGAAAAAGTTGGCGAGCCCTAGGCAGGCCATAAGTAGCATCATGACCAGGGAGATTGTGCCGTAGGGGTTGAGCTTTTTGCTCTCGCGGGGCATATGCGCCCCCGGCGGTGGGTACATAAGGGGCTGGCCCGGATGAGGCGGGCGAGCTGGGGCTGGAGGTAGTGGGTAGAGCGGACGTTCGGGGTGCTGGAAGGTATTGTTCATGGCACCAGTATGGGAAAAAATTTCCACCCCCACTAGGTCTTTTAGAAATCTGTGGATAACTCCGGGGCGCCCGGCAGGTTTATGACCGAGCATTGCGAGAGTTATCCACAGACGCGCCGACTAAACATGCTTCCTAGGGGCTCTATGTAGAATGTGGTATACGGACTAACAAGGAGGTTTTCCGTGACCCTATCGATTTCCTCTTCCCCTGAACCTATCCCAGGGGCGAGCCCCCTTCTAGCAACACGTCGCATGTTTGCCAAGACCTTTACCTACGCGGGGCGGGCATCTCGGAGTGAGTTCTGGTGGCCCAATATGCTTGCCTTGGGCACACTGATGGCTTGCGATATTACAGCACGACGTTACGACCGCGCCCGAAACCCTGGCTCCTACACAAGCCCCCACAATAAGGACGCCTTCTGGCCTTTCCCCGATCGAGCGGCTCCCGGCGAACCCGAGACACAAGAAGAACAGGTAGCACGCAAACAACGTTTCAACAGAGCTGAGATGACTTCCTTGGCTTTTAGTGCCCCTGCACTTGTAGTGCTCGGAGTTCCTACGTTGTCACTTTCAGTTCGACGTCTCCACGATGCTAATTTGTCAGGGCATTGGATGTGGGTCCATGCATTCCCTTTTGTAGGTTCCCTCGCGGCCTTCGCCCTCTCAGCCCTACCCAGCAACCCCAAGGGGGAGAGGTTCGACTAGAGCAAATGATTTTAACGAGAGAAAGCGAGCCGACCGGCTCGCTTTTCTCAAACACACACATTTCTCGCATCCCTCACGGGCGGCTACCTTTTCGAGAATGAAACACACTTTTCTCTGAAGGATTCTCACGAATCTTGAGCTTTCCGGTTGTCTCTCCTTGAGCTCTTGATATAAGTATGGCAACCCAGTCTGTGCAGAAGACCAGCAGAACCTGTGCGTTAGCTATGTTCCCACAAAACCCATCGCGACTAGGCACTATGCGAAGAAAGACTTCCCCTTCTGCGCCTGTGAAGCCTCAAGAATAGCCGCCTGCTGCTCCGGAGTATAGGTAGCATCAACAGTCCGAATGGCCTCACCCAGGTCGTAGGCGTCCTGCTCGGCCAGTAGCTGGGCTGAATCAGCCAGCACATCAGCTACACGGGCCTTCAGGTCAGCCACACTCGCCAAGCCGTCCTCCTGCAGCACCAGCTGCTCACCGGCGTCCGCACCGGTCTCAGAACCCGGCTCCGCGGCGTCCTCAAGCTCAAAGAGAGCAAAACCGTAGCGGCGCTCGTCCCCGATATAAAAAATGTGGAGGAGCAGGGTAAAGACGCGGCCAGTCAGATCGATGTAGGTCTTCTCAAGTTCGGCAGTCTCCAGCCACAGGCCGTCAACCTCAGCCGGGGCGTCGTACTCGAAGTCGTAGCCGAAGTCGGTAGCCAGGGCGTGGGCCAGCGGGCCAATGCCGTAGTCGGGGCGAGCCATAGGGGTTCCTTAGGGTAGTAGGACGGACGCCGGGCGGCTAGTCCATATCGCGGCCGGCGGTTTCGGGTACCGCGGCGCGCGTGAAGGTAATCAGGCCGACGCCGATGACGGCGAAGACCGCAAAGGTCATGCCCAGACCGAGGGCTGCCACCATCTGCGGGAAGAAGAGGGAGACCGTAAAGTTAGCGATCCAGGAGACAAAAGTAGCCACACCCATACCGGCGCCGCGCACGCGGGCGGGGAAGACTTCGCTCATGAGCACCCAGGTCACCGGCGATACGGCGCCCTGCTGGAAGACCAAGAAAATAATAGAGATCAAGAGGGTGGCCCAGGGGCGGGCGGAGGCGTCCAGCACCTGCGAGGTCACGGCCAGCATAGCCAGGGAGAAGGTGGTGCCTACCAGGCCGATAGTCAGCACCAGGCGGCGGGGGAAGCGTCCTACAAACCAGAGACCCACGGCGGCGCCCAGCACCGACAGCACACCGTTGGAGATATTGGCGGTCAGGGCAGCATCGGTGGAAAAACCCGCCTCGCGCAGCACCTGGGTACCGTAGTACATGAGGGCGTTGACACCGGTCGCCTGCTGCACAATACCAATAGCCGCAGCCAGCAGCAGGGTAGTGCGCAGGGCCGGATCGCGCCAGAGCAGCTTCAGGGCACCGCGCTCGGCGGCAGCTTCCCGCTTGTAGCCCGGCGACTCGGGCACCAGGAACATACCCACAAAAAGCACCAGCGCAGGAATGATCGAGATAGCGAACATAACCCGCCAAATCATCACCTGATGAGCAAAAATATTGCCAATCATCGCATTGACCACGTAGGCGGTGAGCTGGCCGAAAACGATCATGAACTGGTTGCGGGTGACAATCGCACCGCGGCGGTTAGCGGGGGAAATCTCGGCCAGATAAATCGGCACAACCGCTGAGGCGGCGCCGACCGCCAGGCCCACCAGCACACGGAAGACAATAAAAATGCCCAGGTTGGGGGCCGCTGTAAGGCCCAGGGAGCTGGCTGCAAAAACCAAAGCCAACACGAAGAGCACGCGACGGCGTCCGAACCGGTCAATCAGCTGCCCGGCAAGGAGCGCGCCAAAGGCGGCCCCCAGGGTCAGCGCGGACGTGGCCACCCCCTCTGCCGCAGGCGACAGCGTAAAGTCCTGCTGGAGGAAGGGCAGGGCACCGTTGATAATTCCGGTGTCATATCCGAAGAGAAAACCACCCACCGAAATAATCCAGGTGTAGAGGGTGACCCGGCGGGGGTCGCTAGCGTGTGTCATGTGCACTCCTTTGTAGACCTCAGCAATTCTAGCCCTCTTACCCCGCCCTGGGAACATGCTCGCGCAGGTGCGGCGGACATCCACACCCCCAGCAGGTACGCCCGGCAGGGGCGGCAGCGGTAGGCTAGTGCCATGAGCACCCTTCGTATTGATGTAAATTCTGATTCTGGGGAGTCTTTTGGCTCCTGGACCATGGGCGACGACGCTGCGATGATGCAGACCGTCTCTTCAGCCAATATCGCGTGCGGTTTTCACGCCGGTGACCCCTCGGTTGCGCGTGTTACCGTGCGGGCAGCGCGGGAGAACGGCGTGACGATTGGAGCCCACGTTTCTTACCCCGACCTGACTGGTTTTGGCCGCCGGTTCATGGATATGACCGCCACCGAACTCACCGATGCAGTGATTTACCAGGTGGGGGCGCTTGAGGCGGTGGCCCGGGTTGAGGGCACCGAAGTTCGCTACTGCAAGCCCCACGGCGGGCTCTACAACGCCATTGTTCACCACGAGGTGCAGGCTGCTGCCGTGGCCCGTGCCCTGCACGAACTCGGTGATCTGCCGATTCTCTGCCTGCCCAACTCCGCGGTGGCCTGTGAGGCGCAGGCGCTGGGCGTTCCGGTGTTCTATGAGGCTTTTGCCGACCGCGGTTACACCCCCGAAGGCACCCTGGTGTCCCGCCGGGAGGCCGGGGCGGTCATCCACGACCCGCAGGCTGTCGCCGAGCGCGTGGTACGCATGGCGGTGGACCGTGAAGTTGTAGCCGTGGACGGCTCGGTTATTCCCCTACATGCCGATAGCATCTGCGTGCACGGCGACACCCCCGGAGCTGTCGCCATCGCCCAGCAGGTGCGGGCGGCGCTTGAGGACGCCGGGGCGGACGTCCGCGCCTTCGCTTAGGGAGGCGGGGGCGGCGTCCTGCCCCCCACTGCCCTGCCGAATGCGACGTGTTTTCCCGAGCGGGTGTTGCTTTAACGCCCGTTTGGGAATTCAAGTCACATTCGACGACGCGGGCCTTCACAAATTCCAGCCCTCGCCAACTTTGCACGTAGACGCTCAGGGTGCACCACAATGTCCTCCCATAAAGCGCGCACTACGGTATACCCCATGCTCTCTAATTCGTGCTGACGACGGCGCTCGTTCTGAACCACGTCCTCTGCAGCCTCACCAAAAGTACCCGCATACTTGACCTTCCCATCAACTTCTAAAATGACCCGCTCCTTCTCCCACAAAAAGTCAGGTCGCAGAGTTCTTCCACCAACCCATAAAGGCACCTGTTCTGCAGGCGGCGCAAGACCCCACATCAGAATCCAATATCGAGCAACAGTCTCCAGCGGCGACTCTGCCTTCGCACTCATCAAACGAGCCACCTCACGCGCCGTACAAACACCACGACCGCTTAGCTCTCTCAAATGCTGGGCTAAAACCTCATAATCCACCAGTCGGCAATGCAAAAAGTAATCGGCAATGCAGAGGGCATCAATCATCGGAAGCGTCCGCGCGCAATCAATAGCCGTCTGCAGCGGCGACATCACACGGGCTCCCCGGTGGAACACTGCACTGTCGCATTCCTTCTGCCGGTTGCGGCTGACCTGCACCCTCCCCCGAGATTTGACTGAATCGTGCGGATGGCTCACCCATATTTTGTGCGGTAACCGCAGCACAGGGGCACCCCACCAGAGAGCAGCAGACACATGGCTTAACACATACCCCCGATTTGTTTTCATGAAAGCCACATGCCCGGCTAGACACCTATCGGTACTGCTCAGTGATTCCCATAAAGCTGTCTTTATATAGGCATTGTGACCGATTTTAAAGAGCTCTCCCCTGGTGCATTCGCGGCTTACACCGGAAGTGCTCTTACCCAGGTGTCTAAGCTCAACCGAAGTTTTGACAGTCTCAAACAAGTGTTCCATGGGTTAAAAATGCCCTATACAGTACGTCTCTACTAGCCGTTTTCTACCATCTGTGGATAACTTTGAGGCCTAGCTGCGGAGGTTTGCTCAGGGCGAGAAGTATGACGTCAGTGCGTCAAAGTTTTCCACAAAGATAGAGCCGTTGAGCGGCACTTACCCCGGTGCGCACCCCGACAGATGGCTTCATCACCGAATGTGACTCATCTTCCCGAAAGGACGTTTAAACAACACCCGCTCGGGAAAATAAGTCGCATTCGCCAGAGAGAACAGCCACAAGGCGGCGCAGCTTGCGTGGGCGGCGCCACATCTGCCAGAATTGTTGAACAATCCTAGGAGAGGCGGCGTGGGCCGAGTCCCAGTGCGATAACGCACAGCCCACCGCTCCATCTTCACCGCAGAAGCTAGTAGAGAGAGGCGCCATGGCCACCGCACCGATACCCGGCAGGCTCACCACTAACGGGCGCGCAGCCGACATCTACACGGTCAAGCCCTTCGGCCTACTAGCCGTTATGGTTGACTGCCGAACCCTCGAAAACGCCCTGCACCTGCACGGGCACCTGCAGCAAAACCCTGCCGCAGGACAGACCGAACTGGTCCCGGCGGCCCAGACTGTGCTCGTCCGCTTTGCTACTGCCGATCAGGCCGCCGCCTTTCTTGCGGCGCCCAACCTTCCACAGGCATCCGGCGATGTGCGCACGCACGGGCGCACCGTGACCATTCCGGTCGTTTACGATAGCCAGGATCTTGTGGACGTCGCCGCCCACCTGGGTATGAGCGAGCAGGCAGTCATCTACGCCCACACGACCGGCCACTGGTCGGTTGCTTTTGCGGGCTTCGCCCCAGGCTTCTTCTACCTGCACCGGCACGATAATGTGCTGGACGTTCCGCGTCGCCCCACCCCGCGCACCTCGGTTCCTGCCGGGGCGGTTGGTCTGGCCGGTGATTTTTCGGGCATCTACCCGCGTACCTCCCCCGGCGGTTGGCAGCTCATTGGCCGCACGAACGCCCCCCTCTGGGACCTCAGTCAAAATCCGCCCGCCCTGCTTGAGCCCGGTATGCAGGTGCAGTTCGAGGCGGTACGCGAGCTGATTACAACAGGTCAAGCAAGGGTTCAGGACGACCCCACCCACCCCGCCGAGGACGAGCGGGGGCCTGCCCGCCCCGTACTTGAAGTGAAAGTTCCCGGGCTACAGACTCTCTTCCAGGATTCTGGCCGGGCTGGCCTGACCCACTGGGGTGTCTCTCCTTCCGGCCCGGCTGACCGGGAAGCGGCGGCAGAAGCTAACCGTTTGGTCGGTAATTCTGCGGGTGCAACTGTTCTTGAGAACCTGGCTGGCGGGCTGAAAGTAACCGCCCTGGCCGATATTGAGCTGGCCCTGACCGGGGCAGATACCCCGGCTCAGATTACCGAGGACGCCAGCGGGCAGGCCTCTGAACCTGGGCAGGGCGAGGCTCGGGCGACAGGCACTCCTCTGGTCGTTCGCCCCTACATTCCCTTTGCCCTGAAGGCCGGGCAGACCCTAACCCTGGGGGCGCCCACACGCGGTCTGCGCACCTATCTAGCGATGCGCGGAGGGTTTTCCGCTAGAACCGAGGCCGCGAGTGCCTCCCACGACACCCTGGCCGGGCTGGGCCCGAAGCCCCTGGCTCCCGGCGACCGTCTGGTGCGGGCCCGGGCCAGCTCGGCCGTCGTTGCCCACCCGGCGCCCGTCCTGCCGCTGCCGGATCCGGGCGCAGTGCTGGAGGTCCGCGTCCTGCCCGGCCCCCGCGACGACTGGTTTACTCCCGAATCCCTGGGCCGTTTCACTGAAGTGACCTGGGAGGTCTCCCAGTCCAGTGATCGCATTGGGGTCAGGCTCCTGTTGGCAGCTACCCCAGCCGACGCCGACACGAACGCCCAACCTACCGACGTCCTCACCCGGGCCGTGACCCGGGAGCTACCCAGCGAGGGCATGGTGGCCGGGGCAGTCCAGGTGCCGCCGAGCGGTGAGCCCGTGGTCTTCCTGGCCGATCACCCGGTCACCGGCGGCTACCCCGTGATTGCCACGGTGCACCCGGCTGACCTGCGCCTGCTAGCCCAGGCTCCGCCCGGAACCCAGTTAAGATTCACCCTGCTAACCGACACCCAAACCGTCCCTACCCCGACCGAAAAGTGAGCCCCCGCATGCGTAAAGTTCTCGTTGCTAACCGTGGCGAAATTGCCGTCCGTATTATTGGCGCCTGCGCCGCCCAGGGGATCGCGTCGGTGGCGGTCTACGCCGATTCTGACGCCGAGGCCCTGCACACCGCCCTGGCCGATGAGGCCTACGCCCTGGAGGGCACCGGCCCTGCCGAAACCTACCTGGATATTGAGAAAGTACTGGCCATTGCGGTGGCCTCGGGGGCTACCGACGTCCACCCCGGCTACGGTTTTTTGGCAGAGAATGCTGATTTTGCCCGGGCCGTGATGGCCGCCGGGCTGACCTGGATCGGCCCTGCCCCCGAGACCATTGAAGCCCTGGGCGACAAAGTCAAGGCCCGTGAGCTGGCCCAGTCGGTGGGTGCCCCGCTGGCGCCCGGGTCGGACGGTCCCGTAGCCTCCCCCGAGGAGGCTCGCGCCTTTGCCCAGGAGCACGGCCTGCCCTCTATTATCAAGGCCGCCCACGGCGGCGGCGGGCGCGGTATGCGCATCGTGCGGGAGCTGGGCGAGGTTGAGGACGCCTTCGTCTCGGCTTCGCGCGAGGCGGTAGCTGCTTTCGGTAACGGGGAGTGCTTCATTGAGCGCTTCCTAGAGAAGCCCCGCCATGTGGAGGCCCAGGTGGCTGCGGATTCCCACGGGAATGTGGTGGTGGTTGGCACCCGTGACTGCTCCCTGCAGCGTCGTAACCAGAAGCTGGTGGAGGAGGCCCCTGCCCCCTTCCTGACCGCTGATCAGCGGGAGCAGATTGAGAGGTCGTCCGCTGAGATTTTCCGGGCCGCCGGGTATGTGGGTGTGGGTACCGCCGAGTTCATGGTGGCCCTCGACGATACCATTTCCTTCCTAGAAGTCAATACCCGCATTCAGGTAGAGCACCCGGTCACCGAGGAGGTCACCGGCGTTGACCTGGTGGCCCTGCAGCTCGACATTGCGGCGGGCAAGCCCCTGCCCTTTACCGAGACTCCTGAGCCTGTTGGTCATGCCTTTGAGTTCCGTATCAATGCCGAGGACCCGGCCCGGGGCTTCCTGCCTGCTGCCGGCCGCATTGAGTCCATCACTGTACCCTCTGGCCCCGGGATTCGCTGGGATGCCGGGGTGCGCCCCGGTTCGGTGGTCAGCGGCGAGTTCGATTCCATGCTGGCCAAGCTGATTGTCACCGGCCCCACCCGCGAGGTAGCCCTGCACCGGGCCCGCTTCGCCCTGGCCCAGATGGACATCGACGGGGTGGCGACCGTGCTGCCCTTTGACCGGCAGGTGCTTGAGGTCCCGGCCTTTACCGCCGAGAGCAGCGACTTTGGGGTTTATACCACCTGGATTGAGGATGTCTTCCTCCCCTCCCTCGCTCAGGGTGAGGACGCCCCCGCCGAGCTTTCTGGCACCGGGGCTGGGAGCGGGGTGCAGGCGTCCTACCGTCAACCCCTACTGCCGGTGGGTGCCAGTGTATTCCCGGGCACCGGCGTCACCCGCTTCACCCTGGAAATTGATGGCACCCCGCATCGGGTGGGTCTGCCCGATTCGGTGTTTGCTTCATTGGGTTCCGGTGCGGACGCCGCCACCCCCGCCAGCAGGCAGGGGCAGGCAGGTACCGGGCAGGTGCTGGCACCCATGGGTGGGGCCCTGCTTAAGTACACCGTTGCCGTGGGCGATGAGGTAGCCGCCGGGGATCAGGTGGCTCTGCTAGAAGCTATGAAGACCGAGGTACCGGTTCATACTGACTCCACTGGCACAGTCTCTGCCCTGCTGGTGGAGCCGGGTGAGCGGGTGACTGCTGGGCAGTTGCTGGTAGCTTTCTAAGCCTCCTCCATAGTAGAACCTGTGCCCGCCCTCGCCCACAACTCCAGAGCTGGCTGTCTGGGGTTATAAAGCTACGGGTAAGGACGATTATCTGGAGTTCATCGAACTACGCGGTGAGCAGATGATGCGCGATAACAAGGCGCTGAACAATAAGGCGAAAAATGAGATAGCTGCCCCGCTTGATTATGTGGAGCGGAAACGCGCCTCAGCCTAAATCTGCAGAACCTCGTAACTAGAAAGCACCCTCCACGCACGGGTAGCCTTCTAGCCACAGCCTACCCCCATTCCTCATTAAAGAATACGAGGGGAGTAATAAAATAAAACTAGTTAACGACAGAAAGATGCGGCCTCGATTCTTCAATCCCCAAAATGTTTCTAATCACACGAGTTTTCAATTGAAGAACATCAGCTATGTCAGAGATAGAATATTCATCCTCGAGAATACTAAACGCCTTTTTCAAAGATCGAGGCCTCTCTCCTTGAAAAAGACTGCTGGGTGGATATGATATCATTCCGTCTTTTTTCATAGTATTCACAGACATAAAACCTCTTCTTGTGGACTGCTCAGAGGAAACACCCAATTCCTTAGACCTATACAATATAGCTTCTGCAGAGACTCCCCACCTCTGAGAAAGCTGAAGAACTTTCTTCATGCTTATACGAGATGGCAGCTCGTGGATTACATGAGATTTGGGCATAAGAAATTCTGCAGCAAATCTATCTGCTTCATTCTCCTGAATTCTATCACCAGGAATAACCTCTCCATGCATTACGAGATGTCCAATTTCATGGGCAGTTGTAAATCTCTGAACATAAACATTGTCGGTCCTTCCCTTGTTAATCGAGATAATCGGCTTCCCTCCCAGCCAAACAGAGAAAGCGCCAATCTTATCCGCTTCTGGGATTTCTAGAATAGAGACAAAACCCCCATTAGTTTCAAATAAGTTGATTAGATTCTTAACAGGACCAGGCTTCACACCCCAGAAATCTCTTAGTTTTCTTGCAGATTCTTCAGGTGAGCTACCCTCAACAGGAAACCTGGGTACATTCAATATTGGGAAATCTATCTCAGACTCAAAAAAGTTTATAAGCTCCCTCAGCCATTCAATATAGGATTGAGCTTTTTTCCTGTCACGAACAGAAGTGGACCTCAGGCTCCTAAAATGAACACCATTTTCAGAAGACCTGAAAACAGGGCGCCCTAGATAGAAGTAGTCCCTTTGGACACCTAATGCATGAGAAATATTCAATATATTATCACCTGTTGGAGCAATGATTCCAGATTCAAACTGCGTTATAGCAGATGGACTAAGAGAAACTTTTTCCGCTAAGTTTTTTTTAGTCATTCCTACAGCATCCCTAGCTTGGGTTAAACGAGCTGGGTCGAACATAAAAGATTGATCATTATTCATCATTCAGCATTCTTTTTATTTTTGGATTTACGCCTAACAGGAACATCGACAGCTTCGGTATCAGCGAATGAAGCATCAGGATCCCAAACAGACTCTCTTTTGCCATTCTCAATAATTATTTCCCGTTGATTCAACATATAAACAAATTTACCAGAAGACAACAGCTCTGCTTCTCCCCATATAATTTTATGGATTGACTTTGGGTTGCTGGCGAATGCAACAATTACAACTCGATACTGACTAAAAATCTCATCACTGAAGATAAACTCATCTTCAGAGAGCTCACCTTCAGAGAGCTCACCTTCAAAACCTATCGGCAACTGCAATTGTGAAGGCTGACGTTCAGCACTGAAGAGCTTAACTCTCGCATCCGACTTAGCAAACGGCCTATCCCCAGGGTCCACACCCTGCCTATCCGAGAAACGCCAAGGGAAAATGAGATAAGGACCAATTGCGATTAGAGAATATCCAGCATTAGGTAATCTCACGACCGTCACATTGGATCGCCTCTTCGCAACCCCTAAAAACTCCTGAAGAACCTTACTCCATATCTGACCATAAACACGGCCCCCCATCATCCCCGACACCTCTTGCGCTGCAGACATATCTTCATGGGCACTCTGAATACACGCCGAAAAGTCAGGCTCATACCCCGCCAAGTATTGGTGCCAATCCCCTTTTGAAAGCTCCATACTTACTTCCTTCACGTTAAAATATCGACTTCACTTAATTCTGGCACAGAAAAGATGCACTTTTCAAGTGTAAAGGCACACCCCCACGGAATAAGGTTGCGCTACTCGCTCTGAGCCCTCTACCGGAGCATATGCAAAAGCTCGAAGTCATGGCCAAAAGGGCGAGTCTGTCACGGCCTGGCGGCCATTGGTGACCTTCTAGCACTGCTCCCTTATTCTTACTGTTGCCCAATTATCTGCCCTTGCTCTCAGCCACTGGCTTGAGCTGTGAGGGGCGGGTGCGGGGTCTTTTGGTGGCACCCTAGCGTCCTAAGATAGAAACCATGAACCCTCTCACCACCACCCTAGAAGCTGTACCCTCCCTGGAGGACTTCCTCACAGACAGACCTGCCCATGCCCAGGCTACAGAGTGGGTGGCAGATGCCCTGCAGCAGGCTATGGACGCCGGGGCCCTGGTTCCCGGCTCTAAGCTGGCAGAGGAGCACCTAGCGGGCGTGCTAGACGTTTCCCGTAATACCCTGCGGCAGGCCTTCACCATCCTGGAAGGCCAAAACCTGGTAGAACGCATCCCCAATCGGGGTGTCTTTGTGGTGTCCCCTGCTGGTGAGCAGATTCGGGAGATGTTTGTGGCGCGGTGGGCTATCCAGTCTGCCGCCATTGATTACACCCCGGCGGGGGCTATTGGGGATGCGCGGGCGGCCTTGGAGGACGCGCAGGCAGCCGAGGCACGCGGTTCAGTAGCCGGTATGGCGGGGGCTAATCAGGCCTTCCACCGGGCCCTGGTTGCAGCGGCAGGCTCTGAACGGCTGAACAGGGCAATGGCCAGTGTGCTGGCAGAGATGCGTCTGCTTTTCTTTTCCCAGGTGACGGTGCCGGGTTTTCACGCCCCCTATGTGAAGCGGAATTGTGAGCTTTTAGAGCTGGTTGAGGCGGGCCAGCGGGAGCAGGCCCAGGCCTTTCTCTGGGCTTATTTGGAGGATTCTCGCGCCTATTTTATGCAGGGTGCACAGGGCCAGGCCGGGGGCCAGGTCACCCTTTAGCGTTCTCTTTAAAGGGCCAGGCCCCGGCAGTGTTTGCCGGGGCCTGGTTCTTTTTCCGGGTTGGGGCCGGTTTAGGCACCGGCCCAGAGGGCGGCGATACCGCTGAGGGACTTGTAGCCCAGGTAGATGGTCAGCAGCCAGGAGACCCAGCCAAGAACGATCAGCCAGACGGGGTAGGCGTAGCCCTTGAGCAGGGTCTTGGCGCGGAAGGTTGCCACAAACAGCAGAACCGCAAAACCTACCGGCAGAATCAGACCGTTGACGGCACCTGCCACAATCAGCAGGGTGGCGGGGGCCTTACCCGCGGTGATGAAGACGATGGTTGAGACCACGATGAAGCCAATGGTTAGGGCGTTCTTGACGGTTACGGAAGTCTTAGCGGTGGTCAGGAAGGATACCGAGGTAAAGGCCGCGCCGATGACAGACGAGACGGCCGCACCCCAGAGAATCAGACCGAAGAGGCGGGTTCCGATCTCACCTGCTGCGATGCCGAAGGCCTGACCGGCGATGGACTTGTCGGTATCGAGGGCTACGCCGGTAGCTACCACGCCCAGAATGGCAAGGAAGAGCAGGAAGCGCATCACGCCGGTGATGATAATGCCGGTAACAGATGAACGGGAGATGTCCTTGACGTACTCGGGACCGTGGATGCCGGCGTCCAGCATGCGGTGGGCACCGGCGTAGGTGATGTAGCCGCCCACGGTGCCGCCGACCAGGGTGGTGATGACGGTGAAGTTCACTTCACTGGGAATAACGGTGTTCTTGAGGGCCTCACCGACGGGCGGGTTAGAGACAATCGCGACGTAGAGGGTTGCCAGAATCATGACGGCACCGAGCACCACGACAATGCGGTCCAGGGCGACGCCCGCTCGCTTGGAAAGGAAAACGCCGATAGCGAGGACGGCGGTGACGATACCGCCGGTGGTGGCGTCCATACCGAGCATGGAGTTGAGCCCCAGACCGCCGCCTGCGACGTTACCGACGTTGAAAACGAAGCCGCCGAGGGCTACCAGGATAGCGAGGAAGATGCCGAGGCCGGGAAGGACGGAGTTGGCAAGTTCCTGGGCTTTCATACCGGAGACACCAATGACGCGCCAGACGTTGAGCTGCACGGCAATGTCGATGAGGATCGATACCAGAATCGCGAAGGCAAAAGCCGCGCCCATCTGGTAGGTGAACTGGCCGGTCTGGGTGATGAAGCCGGGGCCGATGGCGCTGGTGGCCATGAGGAAGAGGGAGCCGAGTAGGGCTGTGCGGCGCCCCTTGGCGGCCTGGTCTTTGGGGGTGATCAGGGCGTTTGTGTCTGCCATGTCTCTCCTTAGGGGTAGGAGCACGCGACGAGGCCGTCATAGTGCGTGCTAGGTCATAGACATAGATTACACAATTGTTGAACAATCGCAAGAGAAGCCAGGCTTGGTCTCTGGGCAATACGAGGCCGCCCACCCCGGCGGCCGGCTGATCACTGGGGTGCACGGAAGGCTGAGTGCTCGGCTGCTGGCTGGGCTCAGGGCTGGGGGTATTCTCAGCTGCAGCCAGGCAATCGTCAATCGCCGCCCCACCTGCAGCAAAGACCGCGCGCTGGGTCTCGCTGTGGGCTGTGGTGCCGTCGGGCAGCTGGGCGCAGTGAGGGGGCGGACGCGGGTGCTTGGTTCTGCATTGCGGTCTTTCTAGTGTGTGCGGGGTGGGTGACGAGAAGAGCCCCATGAGTTGAGAATGATTATCATTAACGATATTCTATGTGTCGAGAAAAGCCAAACAACACACAGCTAGAAAGCACACCATGTACCAGTTCCCCCGAGCCCTCTCGGTTGCAGCCCTTTCCGTGGCCCTGCTTGCAGGCCCCCTAGCAGCCTCACCCGCAGTAGCCGAGCAGGAACGTCCTACCCCTAGTGCCAGCCAGACAGCCCCCACCGCAGGCGAAGAAGCCTCGGCACGCACCGTCCTCACCGTCGAGCACACCGATGCCCTGGCCATGGCTCTAGCCGACGGCCAGCTAGATCTCTTCACCTACGCCGACCTACCCGGCGCCCCGCACACCCGCCTTGACCCCGCCCAGACGGTCTTCAACCTGCAAGACCGCACTGAAACCAAGGTCAGCGTGCCCGCAGGGTTCGATTTTTTGGGTGCCGAGGGGTCAACCGTCTGGCTGGCACCCCAGACCCAGGTAGCCGGGGTTCTCTGGCCCGGCTGGAATACCGAGGGCATCCGCCCCGGTGAGCTGGTCAACGACACACTGACCATAGAACTCGTAAAAACCAAGGCCCCCGAGGGCGGTGCGGTCGAGGTCTTCCAGTCCTCCCCCTTCGGCACCGAGCGGGTCTTTAGCTCCCGCGAGAGCCTGTCCGCCCTACAGCAGCCGGTTGGTTCCCACGTGCACGCCAACTGGGCTTTCACCGCCACCGGTACCTATGAGCTCACTTTCCGCGCCAGTGCCACCCGGGCGGACGGCACCCCCGTCAGCGCCGAGCAGACCTACACCTTTGTGGTGGGGCAGCTCCCCGCCGAACTGGGCGGCTCAACCGAGGCCGCCCAGCCGACCGCTACTCCCTCCCCCAGCGCGGCACCCAAGATACCTTCACCTACTAACCCTGAGCCCAGCGCGCCTGCACCGGTAGAAACGACAGAGGCAGCGGCGTCCGAACCGGCAGCCCCCACCTACGCTCCCTTCAACCCGGCACCAGCCCCCGGCAGTAGCCAGGAAGGCACCAGCGCCCAGACCAGCCAGCAGCATGCGGCCCCGGCTGAGGGAGGCAGCCCCCAGGTTCACCAGGCACCGGCTACCCAAAACCCAGCTCAACCACACCCCGCCCAGCAGCACTCAGTGGCAGGCGGCAGCGGGGGCACCGCGCCCCAGCAGTGCCTGGCCACCGAGGAACTGGTAAAACCTGCCGAGCAATCCCAGCAGGGTGAGGCAGGTACGGCTAACCGGGCGTCCGCGCGCACCCTGGATAAGCCCGCCTTCACCATCCAAAAGGCCGTCAACACAAGCACCGACAAAGCCACCAGCGGCCACTTCGACTTCGGAGCGGTGCTGAGCGGCGGCAATCTCTCGGCCCAGATCAAAGACGACCGTACCTCCCCCGCCATCTGGAAGCAGTCCGATGCTCTGACCTTCGTGCTGGGTGACAGCGCCAAGACCACCATGCCCGGCGGCATGGGCCATATCGCCCCGGCCGGGGCCGAGATCTACCTAATTGGGGCAACCCAGCAGGCCACCGTACCCTGGGTCGGCTGGAACACCCAGCACCCCGAACTCGTTGCCCAGGCCTCCGGCCCAGCAACCCTCACCCTGACCGACCTGCAGGGTCCGGGTAGGCTGTCGGTCTTCCTCTCCGGCAACTTTGGATCAGCTGGAACCACCGTCTTTAACGGGGTGGGCGACTCCTTCTCGGTTCCGCTCAACACCCACCAGCACGCCAACTGGGTCTTCACCGCCCCCGGCGTTTACTCCGCGACCCTCACCTGGTCTGTGCCGCTCAAGAGCGGCGGGCAGGTTTCGGCCAGCGGCACCCTGAATTTTGAGGTGGGCGATATTGCTCGGGCTGAACAGCAGCCCCAGCAACAGGACGCCGGTAGCGGCTCTAATTCCAAGGCCCCCGCAGGTGGTGGGCAGGGCTCTGTCGATAGCACCACCGGCCTGGTCACTCGACCCGACGGTTCCCAGGTGCGCATTGTGGGTAAGACCGCCGATGGGCGCGACTGCACCCTGAGCGAGGACGAACTCGCCAAGGCCCAGCAGGCTTCAGCCCGGGGCGAGCTGGCCTACACCGGCACCTCATCAGCTGGCACCCTCGCCGCAGCCGGTGGCCTGGTCCTGCTGGCCGGGGCGGGCGTCCTGCTCTTTGCTCGCCGTCGCTCTGCCCGCCGTGCAGCGTAACCGACTACTCCGTTGTGTCCCGCTTCTGCTGACCGCCCTACTGGCCCTCACCGGTTGTGGCGGCGCAGGGGCCCGGGGGCAGGAGGGCCTGCAGGTGGTGGCATCCACTCCCATCCTGGCAGACCTGGCCACGGCCGTTGCCGGGGACAGGGCCCAGGTGACCTCCCTGGTACCAGCCGGGGCTGACCCCCACACCTACGAGCCCTCCCTGCGCGATGTTCGCGACGTAGCCTACGCCGACGTAGCCTTCACCAACGGCCTCTTGTTGGAGCAGCAGAAGCTGGTACGCACGGTTGATGCAAACCTGCCCGAGGGGGCGCTTTCGGTGGCGGTTGCCGAAGAGATTGAGAGCTACGGGGGCAGCCTGATTCCGATTGTTGAGGACGCCTCCCTCGACTCCATCTGGCTGGGCCTGCGCACTTCCGGCGCCCCGCGCGATGCCGACCTGGGTCGTGACGCCTCAGTCACTTTCAGGGCCACTGCCGCCAGCGGACCGGGCCAGCTGGCCGCCTTTATCACCGGAACCTTCGGGTCGGTTGAGAAAGTGGCGGACTCCGGTGCGGACAGCAGCACACAGGCCGGGAATCTGGGGGAAACCTCCCTACCCCTTCAGGCCCACACCCATCTTTCATGGGCATATACTCAACCAGGTATATACTCCCTGGAGCTTGAAGCTCAGGCCCGCAGTGCCGACGGCGCGGCCCTGGACGGCCTCACCGACGTCCGCCCAACCACCGTGCACTTTTCCGTCGGCATCTCACCCGACGCCCAGGCCCGCGCCCTCCAGGAAGCCACAGGTCAGCCCGTCACCGTACTCGATGCCGGGCATGCCGACCTCACCGCCCAGCTCGACACCGGCCGCCTGGTGATTCGTACCGACTCCGACGGGCAGGTAGCTGAACACGACCCCGCCACCACCGTCATTGCGGTACCCTCCCGCACCCTGCAGGAGCTCCCCACCGGGCCCCAGTACCGCTTCCTCGGTAAACCCGGCGACCAGGTCTACCTGCTGGCCCAGGCGGTGCTGGGCAAGCACGTCCACGGCGAAATCGACCCACATATCTGGCACTCGGTTCCCAACGCCATGGCCGCCACCCAGCTCATGCGCGACGCCCTGACCGCCGCCGACCCCGCCGGGGCAGCCACCTACCGGGCCAACACCGAAGCCCTGCTCACCGAACTGGCAGGCACCGACCGGGAACTCCACCGCATCTACGGCCAGCTCCCCGATGCCGCCAAGAACCTGGTCACCACCCACGACGGCTACCGCTACCTGGCCTCAACCTACGGGCTCACCGTCGCCGGCTACGTCTCCCCCGGCGCGGGCGTAGAACCCAGCATCCAGCAGCGCGAGCGCCTGCGCCGCACCATCGACGACCTGGCCGTGCCTGCCCTCTACACCGAACGCGGGTCGATGAACAGGACGCCGGTGCTCCAGCAGGTGGGCAACGAAACCGGGGTGCGGGTCTGCGAACTCTACTCTGACTCCCTCGATGCAGATGCCCCCAGCTACTCCCAGATGATGCTGTCCAACGCGCAGGCCATTACCGACTGTTCCACCTAGCCCAAGGATTTCCATGAAAGTCTCTCCCCGATTCACTACCGCCCTGGCCCTAGCAGCCCTGCTGGTGCCTGCGTCCGCTCTGACCCCCGCAGCCTACGCGGCCGAAGAGAACAAGAGCGCCGAAGAGCGCGCCCTGGAGCAAACCCTCTCTCCCGACGAGCCGGTAGTAACCGGCCAGCATGAGATTGCCGCCGGGCATGTCGATATGGGCCCGGCCTTCGTCGAGGGCTCCTGGGAACTCATGTTCCGTGACGATTCAACCACCGAGCCGGTTTGGCGCGACCCTGCCGAGGTGGTGCTGCGCGGTAACGACACTGCCATGATGGCTGTGCCCGACGACCCCCGCTACTCCTTTGTGCAGGCAGCCGCCGGTGAGCAGGTCTACGTGATCCCGCAGACCGAACTGGCCGGGGTGGTCTGGCCCGGCTGGAATACCCAGAACCCCCAGGTGGTGGAGCGCCTGGGCCGCGGCGTCACCTTCACTCTTGAAGGGGTAGAGGGCCCCGGCGGCTTCTCCATGTACCTGGAAAACGGCACCTTTGGGGCACCGGAAGTGCTATGGACCTCCGATGCCACCGACCCCCAGGACATCTTCGTTGAACCCAACGTGCACTCCCACGCTAATTGGGTCTTCACCGCCCCCGGCGCCTACTACCTGACCGTGCGCGCCCACGCTGAGCTGGCCGACGGCACCGTCGTCAGCGACACCGCCCGCCTGCTTTTCGCCGTGGGTTCTGAAGTAACGAATGAGCAGGTCTTTGCCGGGGCGGACGCCCTCGGTGCAGTTGACGAGGGCAGCCCAGCTGGCGAGAGCCAGGGGGAAGACCAGGACACGAGCGCCCAGGCCACCGAGGCGACCTCCACCGCTGCGGCGGCTGGCGATTCAAGCACCGGCAGTGAAGCAGGGAACAGCGACTCCACCCTGCCGGTTGGCCTCATCGCCGGTGGTGGTGCGGCCCTTCTGGCCCTCATCGTCGGTGGTGTCCTCATAGCCCGCCGCTCCGCAGCCGCTAAGGCTGAAGCCTTCAAAGACTCCGCCGGGGGCCGGGCATGACCGCAGTTTCCCCTCACCCGGCCCGAGAAACTCGGGTGGGGGCGTCCACACCGACCGTCACCATTAGCGGCCTGCATGCAGGCTACCCGGGGCGGCCCGTCCTGACCGGCCTCAACCTAACCCTGCACCCCGGCGAATTCGTCGGCCTGATTGGGGCGAACGGTGCAGGCAAAACTACCCTGCTGCGCTCCCTGCTCGGACTTGTGCCCATCGGTCAGGGGCAGATCGATATCCTCGGCACCCCGCCCCTCAAAGCCCGCGCCCACATCGGCTACGTGCCTCAAAAACACCTCTTCCAATGGGACTTCCCCATCACCGTCGAAAACGCCGTGATGAGCGGGCGCACCCGCGCCATCGGCTGGTTCCGCCGCCCCGGCCGCGCCGACTGGCAGGCCGTCTATTCAGCCCTTGAGAAGGCCGAACTCACCGACCTCAAAGACCGCCCCGTGGGCGAACTTTCCGGCGGGCAAAAGCAGCGAGTCCTGCTGGCTCGTGCGCTGGCGTCCGCCCCCAGGCTCCTACTGCTGGATGAACCCTTCACCGGTGTAGACGCTCCCACCCAGGACTCCCTCAACCGCCTCTACCGGTCGCTAGCCGCCGAAGGGATGACCATTCTGATGTCCACCCACGACATGGTTGCCGCCCGCGCCTGGTGCTCCCGCATCATCGGGGTGCGCGGCCACCTCGCCGTGGACGCCCCTGCTCAAGAACACAGCGTCGAAGAACTCTACGCCTTCCTGCACGGCCAGCACGAAGGGTGTGAACGAGCCCTATGATTACTCCTTTCGAATTTATCCAAGACCTTTTCAACCCTAACCTGGCTTTCCTGGCACGAGCGCTGGCGGCGGTCGTCCTAGCCTCCCTGATTACTGGGCTGGTGGGCTGCCACGTGGTCATGCGCGGCATGGTCTTCATCGGTGACGCTGTTGCCCACTCAGTTTTCCCCGGCCTGGCAGTGGCCTTTGTGGTGGGCGGATCGCTGGTGGTGGGCGGCCTGGTGGCAGGCGTCATCACCGCTATTTTGGTGGCGATTTTTAGCCAGAACCAGAAGCTCAAAGAGGACTCGGTTATCGGTATTTTCTTTGCCGGGTCCTTCGCTCTGGGTATCACCATCATTTCCTTGGCGCCGGGCTACTCGGGGTCGGTGCAGGACTTTTTGTTTGGTTCTATCGTGGGCATTTCAAACGCGGACGTCGCCCAGGCCGCGGCGATTGCGGCTGTACTGGCCCTTGTGTTGGGGCTCTTCCATAAGGAAATTGTGGCCGTATCGCTTGATAAGGAGAGTGCCAAGGCCGCGGGTCTGCCGGTGCTGGCCCTGGATATCCTGCTCTATGTGGTAGTCACAGTATCGGTTGTGATTTCTCTTCAGACCCTGGGTAATGTGCTGGTGCTAGCTCTGCTGGTGGTTCCGGCGGCGAGCGCCCGCCTGCTCTGTTCCACGCTGGGGCGCATGATGGTCTTTGCACCGGCCTTTGGGGCAGTGACATCCACGGTGGGGCTTTATCTTTCCTGGGCTTTCAACCTGCCTACCGGTGGCGTCATCGTGCTGACCATGATTGCCGGGTTCCTGATCTGTTGGGCGGTCAGTCGGGTACTTCACGGCCGCTTCCCCCTGAAAAGTGCAGCTTCCCGTTAAAAAAGTGACAGGCACGTGCACTTTTCCGGGGCATCTTCTGGGGAGATTTACCCTCTACTTGCTTTTGGCTCCTGACACCGGAAAGATAGTAAGTGAACTGTTATCAATCAAGTGAAGGAGCGCCCGTGATTTTCATTGTTGTGAAGTACCAGGTTAAGGACGGCGACCGCGAAGGCTTTTTGGCTGCTACCCGTGAGTTCACCGAAGCTACCCGCGCTGAGCCGGGCAATAAGTGGTTTGAGTGGTCACTGAGCGTTGAGGACCCCAACGAGGTTGTTCTGGTTGAGGCTTTTGAGGACGACGCCGCGGCAGCTCACGTAGAGTCAGACCACTTCGCCAAGGGACTGGAAGCTATGAAGCCCTGGCTGGCCGAGACTCCCAAGATTATTTCTCGCACGATCGACGGCAATGACTGGGATGAAATGGGAGAGCTGAAAATTTCGTAGCTTTCCCGTACCAGGACGCCGGTGGGCAGGTAGTTGCCCACCGGCGTCCTTGTTTTTGTTCTCGGTCTTGTGCCCGGGGTGTTGGGCTGGGGGTTATCTCTTGACCGATTGACTAGAATGGGTGTAGAGGTCGCCGTGGGGCGTCCTGATTTTTACTGCCTACGACCGGGGAGCCACATGACTTTGCCGAACGCCGCCCAGGCCCACCACGATGAGCATCTTGATGCCGACCATGCGTCGGTTTCGCTTGCTGTTTCTACCGTGATTTTGGCTCTGCGACGTAAGGAGGGCGAGTCTCAACATTCGCTGTGGCTGCCTCTGGTGCGTCGTTTGCGTGAGCCTTATAAGGGTCAGTGGGCTTTGCCGGGTGGCCCTCTCCAGCCCGATATGTCTCTTGAAGAGGCCGCTGGTTATACCCTTCAGCGGGCGACCGGCCTGGTGCCGGGGTATCTTGAGCAGCTCTATGCTTTTGGCGATGTTCACCGCACCCCGGATTACAAGATTATGCGTGAGGGTGGCTCTCTGCCTGTTCCCGCTGAGGAAGACCGGCATGAGCGTGTGGTGTCGGTGATTTACTGGGCGTCGATCCCCCAGACCGAGGTGAACCGAACCCGCGTGCACGAGAATATCCGCTGGTTCCCGATTGACGAGCTCCCTATCCTGGCGTTTGACCATAACGAGATCGTTGAGTACGCCCTCTACCGCCTGCAGAATAAGGTGGAGTACTCCCGCATCGCCCACTCCTTCTTGGGTGAGGAGTTCACGCTCGCCCAGCTGCGTGAGGTCTACGAAGCGATTTTAGGTCGGGCGCTTGACCCGGCGAACTTCCGCCGTCAGATTGCGGCGTCCAAGTCTATTATTGATACAGGTAAGCGTGTTGAGGGGACCCGCCACCGCCCGCCGCGTCTTTACCGTTACAATCACTCGCGTGCTTTCGCGGATCAGGGCCCTCTGGGCATGTACCGTGAGGCCGCCTATAACGCCGAACAGGGGAAGTAAATTTATGAAGCGCCTAGTGCCCTTAGTAGCAGTCACTGTGCTCGCTTTATCTGCATGCGGGTCACCCACAGAAGCAACCCCTGAAGCGAACCCCACCATTACATACACCGATGGTATGACCGCCACTGTAGTTTCCGTGGAATCGGCTAACACATTTACCGCCAATATCGATGGAGTTGAGAAAGAAGTTCGGTTAATCAACACCGCGGCTCCTTCGAGCAATGGCGTTGCTTTATCAAGCACTTGTCTCATCGATGAGTCCAAGGCTCTTCTTGCGGAGAAGCTACCCGAAGGTAGCCAGGTAACTCTGAATTTTGATGAGTCCCAGCGCGGGGCAACGGGCTACGTTGAGGCCGCCGTGTATGCGGGGGACGCTTTTATCAACCGTGATATGGCGCGGGCTGGCATGGTTGCTACCACCTTTACCAGCAATGCAGATGAGTTCTACGGCGAGATTTCTCAGGCTCAGCAGGATGCTGCCAATGAGGGTCTTGGTCTCTATTCCAAGGACATCGAATGTACCATTCCTGCTCAAATCCAGGCGCAAAAGACAGCCGTAGAGGACGCTAAAAGCTGGGAAGTGGACACATCAGCCGAAGCACCGCTAGAGCAAAAGCAACGTGAAAACGAACGCCAGGCTATCTACCGTGACGCCTCTGCGGTGTACAAGGACTTAGAAGAACAAACTAAAGCTCCCGCTCAGTGGGTAGGGTCAATCGTGACCCTAGACGCCGTGAAAGCACAGCTAAATGAACTCCGTTCACTTCTGGGCGATGACTTCTACCCTGAGAACGGCGCCAGCGTGAACCAGCAGAAGAAGGCTGAGGCTGAGGCCACCCCGGTGCGCCCGGGTTCCTAAAAGGGCTGAGCTCAGCGGACGCCGTCCCTCGCTCCCCTGCCTCTTGGCAGGCGGGTGAGAGAATCTACAGCTTCTAGGAGCTCTTTGCTACCTATTCCCTGGGCATTATTTACACTGGTGAGAGCAAAATTTAGAGGGTGAACATGCCAGTATTACAGTCCCAGGTTGCGATTAAAAGCCGGGTGCCGGCGTCCGCTCTGGTGAGAAGGACGCCGGCACCCGGCTTTTTTCCTGCACACAGGGTGCGAGAGGTTTAGGCCTCAGGAATGATGAGGCCCTTGGTCTGGGAGACTGCGCGGTCGAAGCGGGCTGCGACGTCTTCCCAGTTAACGATGTTCCAGAAGGCCTTGACATAGTCGCCCTTGACGTTCTGGTAGTCCAGGTAGAAAGCGTGCTCCCACATATCGAGCTGCAGGACGGGGATCAGGGCGACGGAGATGTTGCCCTGCTGATCGTAGAGCTGCTCGATAACCAGGCGCTTACCCACGGTGTCCCAGGCAAGGATAGCCCAGCCGGAGCCCTGGATGGTGAGGGCTACGTTCTCGAAGTGGGCGCGGAAGCCGTCGAAGGAGCCGAAGTCGTTATCGATTGCTGCTGCCAGTTCACCGACGGGCTTGTCGCCGCCCTCGGGTGAAAGGTTCTTCCAGAAGATGGAGTGGTTGGTGTGGCCACCCAGGTTGAAGGCCAGGTCCTTGGAGAGCTTGCCGATGTTGGCGAAGTCGCCCTTTTCGCGGGCTTCTTCCATCTTTTCGAGGGCGGTGTTGGCGCCGCCGACGTAGGTTGCGTGGTGCTTAGAGTGGTGCAGCTCCATGATGCGGGCTGAGATGTGGGGCTCGAGGGCTGCGTAATCGTAGTCGAGTTCAGGCAGAACGTACTTTTCTGACATGGTCATTCCTTTCGTTGAAGGCCCTTCTTTGGGTCTTTCTGGGTTTAACTCTACACACTGGGGAGCACGGGGTCACGGGAGGTTACTTGATAAGTCCCCTTGTTTAGCCCTGGGCAAAACGGTCTGAAACGGGGCAGACGGACGCCGGCAGCAGTTTTTCCACAGCTTTCCACTTAAGGGACGGGAAAGTTATCCACAGGTGGGGATAAAACTGGGGATATTCGAATTACACGGGTGGGAGTTTCGAAGATGTTCGAGGGAATGCGGGGCAGAATGGGGTAATTCGGGGGTTAGTCTTTCGAAAATACACCGGTGTTGTTCGAAAATCACACTGTTGTCACTTATCCACGGGTGTGGATAAAACCTGTGGAGAACCTGCTTCTAAGGCCTGAAACTGCGAGTTTTATGGGCTTTTCGCCGCTCTTACCCACAGGGCTGGTAGTTTTTCCGCCTTTTAAGTGGATATTGTTCACAGACTTATCCACAGTTGGGGATAAAAGGCGAAAAAGCACCCAAAATCGCCCCAAAACCCCCTGTAACCAGCCTTAAAGCAGCACGCCTGCGGGCTGCGTCCGCATTTTGCTGGGGATAAAACCTGTGGATAAACAAGAGCTCCACCCCCACGTATCGGGGGCGGAGCTCTAGCAGTTTTTGTTATTAAAACCTGGGGCAGAGCCCGACTGGCAGCCTACTCTTCATCAAAGAGTTCAACGTTACGCACGTTGATAATTTCGCTGGGCTTGTCGCCCAATACTGACTCGCCAATCTTGGCCAGGGACTTCACCTGGCGGGCGTTGAGCTGGTCAAAGATAATACGGCGGACGGCTTCAACGTGGCCGGGAGCAGCCTCCTGGACCTTGGCCAGACCGCCGGGTAATAGGTGGCAGATAGAGACGCGGCGGTCCTTGGCCCAGATACTACGTTCCACAAAGTTGTCTTTCTCCAGACGAGTTACCACACGTGAAAGACGGGGTAGCAGGGTGTTGGTCTGCTTAGCAAGGTCAGTCATGGTGAGCTTATGCTGGGGGGATTCCGAGAGCATAGCGAGCACCATGTACTCCACGAAGCTGAGGCCCGAATCTTTCTGCAACTGGCTTTCAAGTTGGCCTGGCAGGTTAAACATGATGGAGGAGATAAAGAGCCAGCCCTCGCGCTCTTCTTCCGTAAGCCAGCGGGCGGTATCGTTAGCGGCTGCGGGGGTTTCTTCGCTCATGGTTCCTCTGGTCGGTACTGTGGGTAAAAGTGGGGGTTGTCTATACCTAGTCTAAGTTTCATTCGAAACAGTTTCTGCTTCTGGTGCACCCGTGTTGTTGTCTTTAACGAAAAATATCGATTATTTAGGGCCAGTTTTTGCTTCTGACTACCGAGAGATACCCCTCAAACCCCTTCTTTGCTAGCATGACTCGCTGCCAAAATTTACCCTCAGCCCCTAAATTTTCCCTAGCACCCCCTTCATTTGATAAGCTAGGCTACTAAGGTGTGCCGGGAAGACTGGTCGGCCCGCCCAACTCACCGCCTCCCCACCTAAGGTAGGCACCCGCGGCACTACAGGCGTCCGCACTGGTGTAGCCCTTCAGAAGCGGCCGGTGAGTAGGCGGTTTATCGTTACCCATCGACCTCAAAGAGCGTTTATGTCATCAGAAAACACCGTCCTGTCGCGTGGCTCCTACAAGGAATCGCAGCGCATTTCAGAGATTCTCTCCAAGGAATCCACCGGCGGCATCATCTTGCTGGTTGCCACCGTCCTCGCCCTCATCTTTGCTAACTCAGCGGCCGCCGAGCACTACTTCGGCCTGCGCGATACCTACCTGGGCGCAGACTTCTGGGGTCTACACCTCAAGCTCTCCATCGGCCACTGGGCAGCGGACGGCCTGCTAGCGGTCTTCTTCTTCCTGGTCGGTCTGGAACTCAAAAAAGAATTCGTCGAGGGCGACCTGCGCAACCCCGGCAAGGCCCTGGTGCCCATCGTGGCAGCAGCAGGCGGCGTTGCCCTACCCGCTATCATCTACGTACTGGTCAACCTCAACAGCAGCTCCGAGGCACTGGGGGGCTGGGCTATTCCTGCGGCAACCGACATCGCTTTCGCTGTGGCCGTCCTCGCCGTCATTGGCTCCCACCTACCTAGCGCCTTGCGCACCTTCCTGCTCACCCTGGCCGTGGTCGATGACCTCATCGCTATCACCATCATCGCCCTCTTCTACACCTCTGACCTACAAATCGGCTACCTGGCGCTCTCGATTATCCCGATTGCCCTCTACGCCCTGGTAGCGCGCAAGGGTGAGAAGCTCTTCCACCTCTCCCCCGCCGCGTCCTGGTTCATCCTGCTGCCCATCGGTTTTGTGGTCTGGGTACTCTTCCTGAACTCCGGTATTCACGCCACCATCGCAGGTGTCATTTTGGCCTTCATGATTCCCGTGCGCAAGAACAAGCGCACCGAGGCAGCGGACGCCCACCACGGCCTGGCAGAGGTCATGGAGCACCGCGTGCGCCCCTTCTCCGCCGGTTTCTGCGTACCCGTCTTCGCCTTCTTCTCAGCAGGCGTCGCTATCGGTGGCTTCCAGGGCTTTGTCGATGCAGTAACCGAGCCGATTGCCTACGGCATTATTCTGGCCCTGATTTTCGGCAAGATGATCGGTATTACTGCTTCCACCTGGCTGGTTACCCGTCTGCGCCGCGCCAACCTCGACCCCGATATCGCCTGGATCGATGTTATTGGCGTAGCCACCCTGGCCGGTATCGGCTTTACCGTCTCCCTGCTGATTGCCGAGCTTTCCTTCGGCCTGGGCTCTGACTACAACGATGCAGCTAAGGTCGCGATTCTGACTGCTTCGGTTACCGCTGCTCTGCTGGGTGCCGTTATCCTGTCGATTCGCAACAAGCACTACAAGCAGATTGCGCTCAAGGAGACCGTGGACGAGAACCAGGACGGCATCCCCGACGTCTTCACCGACAACACGGACGCACCCCGCCCCGGCGCCTAGCGTCCGCCTGCCCCTCAACACACCCCCGAGGGGACCTGATTTCTTCAAAAGGACCGCATATTATGCGGTCCTTTTGAAGTTTTGCGGTCCCCTTGAGTGAGATGAGGGGCGGACGCCGGTGTGCAGTTCTGCATCTCAGATTCCGGCATTAGCTGGGCTAAAGGAGCATAATGGAACCTGAAGCAAGCGAAGACACACCTGACCTAAGGAGAGGCATGACTGAAACGCCTCACAAGGACCCGCTCTTTTCCCGCGGATCGTACGCCGAGACCAGCCGAGTCTCAGAGATTATGCGCAAGGAATCGGTGGGCGGTTTTATTCTTCTCGCCGCCACCGTGCTTGCCGTCGTCCTGGCTAACACCCAGGCAGCTCACTTCTACGAAGGCATCCGCGACACCGAACTTGGTTTCAACATTCCCGGCTTCAGCCACCTGATGATGAACGTGCACCTCTGGGCGGCTGACGGCCTGCTCACGGTCTTCTTCTTCCTCACCGGCCTAGAGCTGAAAAAAGAGTTCGTGGTAGGTGACCTGCGCGACCCGGGCAAGGCTATTGTTCCGGTAGCGGCAGCCTTCGGCGGCGCCATGACCCCGGCTATTATCTACTTCGCTATCAACCACGGCAACGAAACTGCAGTACACGGCTGGGCTATTCCCGCCGCCACCGATATCGCTTTCGCGGTGGCAGTCCTCGCCGGTGTGGGCACCTTCCTGCCCGCAGCCCTCCGTACCTTCCTGCTCACCCTGGCCGTGGTCGATGACCTGATTGCCATCGTCATTATCGCCCTCTTCTACACCAGCAACTTCCATGCCTGGTACCTCATCGCCTCTATTATTCCCATCGGGCTATATTTCTGGTTGACCCACAAACACGAAAAGCTCTTCCACAATCACAAGTGGGCCGCCTGGGTGATTCTACTCCCCCTTGGCCTACTGACCTGGGCACTCTTCCTCGAATCAGGCATTCACGCCACCATTGCCGGGGTTATCTTGGGCTTCTGCGTCCCTGTGCGCATGACTGCCCAGGCCCAGCAGGCTGACGCGCACGCGTCCTTGGCTGAGACCCTAGAGCACCGCCTGCGCCCGCTCTCCACAGGCTTCTGCGTACCCGTCTTTGCCTTCTTCTCGGCAGGTGTAGCCGTAGGTGGCTGGGAGGGCCTGCGCACCGCCCTCACTGACTCAGTTGCTATCGGTATTATGGTCGGTCTGGTGCTGGGCAAGACCGTCGGCATTACCGGCACCACCTGGCTCATCACCCGCTTCCGGGGCGTCAGTCTTGACTCCGACATCACCTGGCTTGACGTGGTAGGTCTTGCCGCTACCGGCGGTATCGGCTTTACTGTCTCGATGCTGGTTGCTGAGCTTTCCTTCGCGGCCGGTTCTGCCCACACTGAGGAGGCCAAGATCGGCATCATGATCGGCTCAGTCATCGCGGCAATCCTTGGTGCCTCACTCCTGTCACTGCGCAACCAGCACTACAAGCTCATTGCCCAAAAGGAGAGTATCGACGCAAACGCCGATGGGATTCCTGACATCTTTAGTGACGACACCGCCCGCAGCAGCGGGAGCGGCCGCGCCTAGATTTACCCTCCCCTAGGGGAGGGCAGGGCGTGAACCGCGAACATCACAGTCCATCTGCTTTGCAGAAACCAAACCGAGCTGTGAGAATTACCTAGTGCTTATCGCACCCTCCCCAGGGCCGCCCTGCCCTTCACACGAAATTTGGAGCACGCATGGACTTTCTGCTCAATGCAGTGAACTGGATCAATGAATCCACCGCTGGAGCCACCGACGTCATCATCGGCATCTCAGATGCCCTCTGGACCTACCTCATCCTCTTCCTCCTCGTCGGAGCAGGCCTCGGCATCACCATCGCCACCCGCGGTGTGCAGTTCCGCCTCATCGGCGAAATGTTCCGCACCCTCAAAGACCCTGCAGGCACCGAATACAACGGCAAGAAGAGCATCTCTGCCTTCCGCGCCTTCACCGTCTCAGCGGCCTCCCGCGTCGGTGTTGGCAACATCGTTGGTGTAGCTATGGCCATCATCCTCGGTGGCCCCGGCGCTGTCTTCTGGATGTGGGTCATCGCCTCAATCGGTGCCGCCAGCGCCTTCGCAGAATCACTGCTCGGCCAGCTCTACAAGCGCAAGGGCGAAGACTCCTACATTGGTGGCCCCGCCTACTACATGTCACGCGGCCTCGGCGCCCGCTGGCTCGGCCTCATCTTCGTAGGTTTCATTGTTATCACCTATGCATTCGTGTTCGTTGCCGTTCAAACCAACGCTATTGTGGGCGCTGCAGCTGGCTCCTTCGGTATTGACGTCACGGGCACAAGCGGCATGGGCTTCCGCGTTATCATCGGCATCGTCATTGCAGCTATCGCCGGCTTCATCATCTTCGGTGGCATCCGCACTATCTCAGCAGTCACCGAAATCCTGGTACCCTTCATGGCAGTGCTCTACCTGATCCTGGGTCTCATCATTGTTGTGATGAACATCGGGTCTGTACCCGGCGTCCTGATCTCCATCTTTGAAGGTGCCTTCGGCATCAGCGAGTTCGTTACCGGCACCGGCATCGGCATGATCATTATTCACGGTATGCGCCGCGGCCTGCTCTCCAACGAAGCCGGTATGGGTACCGCCCCCAACGCCGGTGCAACCGCCTCTGTTTCCCACCCCGCTAAGCAGGGCTTTGTGCAGGCGCTGGGTGTCTACTTTGACACCATGCTGGTCTGCTCCGTTACCGCCTTCATTGTGCTGGTGGCTGGCAATGTGCCCTACGGTGACCGTGAACAGTCAGGCACCCTAACCCAGGTTGCGCTGTCAACCCACCTGGGCCCCTGGGCGATTCATTTCTTGACTCTTGCCATTACCCTTTTCGCTTTCTCATCTATTATCGGCAACTACTACTACGGTGAGTCCAACATCCGCTTTGTGACTGAGAAGCACCTGCCCATGAACATCTTCCGCGCGATTGTGATTGTGTTCGTCTTCTTCGGTGCCATTTCTTCACTGGATCTGCTCTGGAACCTAGCAGATGTGCTCAACGGCGGCATGGTTATTGTGAACCTGACCGCAGTATGTCTGCTGATGCCCCAGGTTATGAAGGTGCTGCGCAACTATGAGGCGCAGCGCAAGGCCGGGCTTGAGCCTGTTTTCCAGGCCTCAGATCTACCTGAGATTAAGAACCTGGACGCCTGGGACGGCACCGACCCCCTCACCCTGCGCGAGCACTGGGAGGCTTACGACCGTGAGCAAGCCCAGAAGCGCGCCGCACGAGGCAGGTAAGTTTCTGAGCTTTAGGTTAGTTCAGGATGCCGCTCCCCCACTCCCTGCCCTGCGGCAGGGGTGGCGCGGGGCGGCGTCCTTCTTTTAAACCCATATACTGAAACCTGTTCTTTAACCGCCACCGGGGGCGGGTCGCATATGCCCGCTTCACTGTAGAGGATGATCTTTAGCGACAATGACCAACGACTTTCGCCATAAGGGCCTGGCCGCGGGGCGCCTGGGACTAGCTTCTTCAACCGTTATTGGGGTAGCGTCAACTGCCCCCATGTATTCTCTGGCTGCCTCGATTGGGTTCATCGTGATAGCGGTGGGCTATCAGGCCCCTATCGCCCTAATTTTGGGTTTTATCCCTATGCTTTTGACGGCGCTCTCGTATAAGGAGCTGAATCAGGCAGTTCCGGATTCGGGCACGGTCTTTACCTGGGGCGCTAAGGCTTTTGGCCCTAAGACCGGCTGGATTTCTGGCTGGGGCGTGATCGTTGCGGGTGTGATTGCTATGGCTAATCAGACCCAGATCGCAGCAATTTATTTTTGGCTTTTGGTGGGGCAGGACGACCTGGCCCATAACAAGCACGTGATTGTGGCAACCGGGGTGCTGGTGATTGCTCTAACTACCTGGATTTCTTACCGCAATATTGAGGCCGGTTCGCTCACCCAGTGGCTGCTAGTGGGTATTCAGTACGTGGCTATTGTGTTGCTGGCTTTGGGGGTCTTTAACTCGCTGGCCTCGGGCACTGTGACGGGTTTTGAGTTTGAGGCCAGCTGGTTTAATCCTTTTGAGGCCAGTTTTAACGGCATGATTCAGGCTGTTCTGATTGCCATTTTTATCTACTGGGGTTGGGATACCTGCCTGGCTATTGCTGAGGAAACCAAGGATCCTCACCGTACCCCGGGGCGTGCGGCCGTCCTTTCTAGCTCCATTCTGGTGGTCACCTATGTGTTTGTGGCCGTGGTGGCCCTAATGTACGCGGGTGCTGGCTCAGGCGGGATTGGTCTGGCTAACCCCGATAATTCGGACGACGTCTTCACCCCCTTTAAGGACGCCGCCCTGGGCTCCTGGGGTTGGGTCATCATTCTGGCGGTGGCTGTATCGGCCCTGGCGACTTGCCAGACCACGATTCTGCCCTCCTCCCGCGGTATTTTTGCCATGGCTGTCTACCGGTCAATCCCGGCCAAGTTTGGCGATGTGCACCCCAAGTTCAAGACCCCTAAGACCTCTACCGTTTATATGGGTGTGTGCTCGGCTCTCTTCTACGCGGGCATGACCTACATCAGCGAGAACATGCTGGCCGATACCATCGAGGCTGCCAGCGTGGCTGTGGCCCTGTACTACGCGGTGACGTCCTTCGCCTGCATCAAGTACTACCGGGGCGATATTTTCACTAGCGCCCGCAACGTGGTGTTCCGCCTGGTTATTCCGGCAACCGGTGGTCTGATGATGACCGCGATTCTGGTTATTTCGCTCTACAACATGGCTGACCCGGAGTACGGTTACACCCAGATGCTGGGCACCAGCGGCGTCTTTGTCACGGCGGTTGCCTCCTTTGTGATTGGCTTTGGGCTGATGGCCCTGTTGATGGGCCGTGACGAGTTCAAGCCCTTCTTCCGCGGCGATACCCTGAACATGGATACCCGGGTCAAGGTGCCCGAGTCTGCTGACCTTGACGAGGTGAAATAGGGCGCCTGTGCCACCATGCCCTCTCTATCACCGGTCAAGCGTGTGACAGAGAGGGCAACACGCCCTGAAGGTCTAGAAATTTTTTACAGATAGATAAAATTTGCACCATTGAGGGGTGGTTTTGTTTCACCTTGCCAGACCCAAAACAGGGGGCAAGACCCCTCACCTGCCTGGTTTTTATCCCCTTTTATGCCTACAGAATCTCAGGTTTTGCATAGGTTAAGGTGTCATACTTGGTGTAGTAGGTCTGGAAGAGTTTGGGCTGACAGACCTGCGATTCAGAGTATGAGTGTGTTTCAAATTTATCGTCTCTGATAGCTGCCCGCAGGGGTGTGGGCAGTACCTCGAAGTGGAGGCGGGCCCCCTGGGAAGGGCTCGTCTCCGCTTCTCTTTATCCCCTTTCTTTGACTCGAAGTACAGTAGATACGAAACACCCGCCTCGGCAAGGAGAGTCAGTGGCTATTGACCCGCAGCG
Organism: Rothia nasimurium; assembly: GCF_035916755.1. GTDB lineage: Bacteria > Actinomycetota > Actinomycetes > Actinomycetales > Micrococcaceae > Rothia. Next base: position 229,670 of record NZ_JAYWIX010000004.1, read on the forward strand.
CACCCAGATTAAAGAGACCGCTTTTGCGTTGGCCCGCAAGTTTGGCTGGGCCCTGGAATACAACGGCGGCCTGGAGCTAGACGGTGAGTTCCTTGACGACGCCGACCTGTCGGTGGAGCGCACCGAGGACGGCGTGCAGGTGGAGTATGTGCTCAACATCAGCTATGCCGATTCCACGGCCTACGGCTATACCCTCACGCGCGAGGCGGCGAGCGCGCCGGCGTCCACCTTTGGGGTGGGCGCTTTTGGTCAGGACGCCGGCAGCCAGGCACCCGCTACCAGCAGCTTTGGCGCCGGGGCTAGTTTTGGCCTGGGGTCTTTCGCTACGGACGGCCTGCCGGGTGAGAATGCGGTGACCCTGGCTGAGAAGTATTACATCACCACGTTGGCTGAGCTGATTGAGGCTGTGGAGGCGAAGCTAACCGCCCTGGCTATCTAGGAGGCTTTCTTTTCTATCAATCGCGCGTGCCTGCCGCGCATTGCCCCTCCCAAAAGGTAAGGTTGCTTAAAATTCCTTTGATCCCAGGAAGGTTGCCATGGCTGACTTTACCTATACTGCCGCTTACCCCCACCCCGAAGATACGGTGCGCACCTGGTTTATGCGCCCCGGCGCCCTGACCCGGGCAACCCCTCACTGGGCTGGCTCGGTGGTTGAAGAGGGCGCCCCCCAGGAGCCGGGAAGTACCGCTCACACCCGGGTGGCTCTGCCGCTGACCTCGGGCCTGCTGACCCTGCCCTGGGTGGCCCGCCACACCCACTCGTCCGCGGATTCCTTCACCGATGAGATGGCCCGCGGTCCCCTTTCGACCTGGGAGCATACCCACGATTTCCTGCCCACCCCGGGCGATACGGTGGTGCGTGACAGCATAACCTTTACGGCACTTCCTACGCCGCCCGCACCCGCAGAAAAGGTGGGGACTGCTGCCGAGCGTCTGGCCCGGGCCGTGGCTCGGAAGCAACTTGAGAAGGTCTTTGTTGCCCGTGAGCGCCGTATCCGCGCCGATCTTGATTTCCACGAGCGCTATGAAAGTGAGCCTCTGACGGTAGTGGTTGCGGGGGCGTCCGGCATGGTGGGGCGCCAGGTGGTGGCTCTGCTGACCGGTGGTGGACATACGGTACGCACCCTGGTGCGCCGCGCCCCCGAGGCGGATCACGAGTTCCGTTGGGATCCATCTGCCGGCGAGGTCGATACTGTCGCTTTTGAGGGTGCGGACGCCGTCATCCACCTGGGCGGGGCCAGCATCAACCAGCGCTTTACCGAGGAGAATAAGCAGAAGATTCTTGCCTCCCGCGTGGAGTCCACGACCCTGCTGGCGACCACCCTGGCTGAGCTTGCAGAACAGAGGGGTGCGGACGCGGCCCCGCAGGTTTTTGTGTGTGCCTCTGCGGTAGGTTTTTACGGCCCTGACCGGGGCAACGAGGTGCTGACCGAGGATCAGGACGCCGGGAGTGGCTTCCTGGCGCGGGTATGCCAGGCGTGGGAGGCCGCCTGTGAGCCTGCCCGAGAGGCTGGACTTCGAGTAGTTAACGTGCGCACCGGCCTGGTGCAGTCTGCCCTGGGTGGCATGTTGCGCCTGCAGCTTCCGGCGTTCTTGAGCGGGACCGGTGGCTGGGTTGGTTCGGGTGAGCAGGTGCAGAGCTGGATCAGCCTGGACGACATTGCCGGTATCTACGTGCACGCTGTTCTCACTGAAAAGTTAGAAGGGCCGGTCAACGCGGTAGCTCCTACGCCGGTGACGGCTAAGACTCTGGCCAAGACGGTGGGTAGGGTGCTGCATCGCCCCGCTCTGCTCCCTGTCCCGCCCGCTGCACCTGCCCTGGTTCTGGGACGAGAGGGAGTAAAGGAATTGGCGTTGGCGAGCCAGCGGGCTAGCGCCGATAAGCTTCTGGCGAGTGGCTACGTTTTCTTTGAATCGGAACTGGAGCGGGCCCTGGCCCACGAGCTGGTCCGCTAGGGCTTTTTGGTCACTGAAATATCACTCTAAACACCGGCAAGACGGCGTGGAGCGGGCTATTCTGTTGAATGACACACATCATCATTCACCGAGCGAAAGATAAGCATGTCTTCTTCTCTCTCCCGCCGTCTTGCTGGCCTGGCCGCAAGTGGCGCAACCGTTGTTGCCCTGGTTGTTGCCCCCGTTCCAGGTGCAGGTGCAGCCGATACCACCACCCTGACCCTGCTGAACATTAACGACTTCCACGGTCGTATCTCTACCAGCATCGCTATGGGTCTGGCCAACACCATTCAGACCGAGCGCGCGGCTGCCACCGATGGCTCCCTACTGCTGTCTGCTGGCGATAACGTGGGTGCTTCACTCTACGTTTCCAGCGTGCAGAAGGACCAGCCCACCCTGGACTACCTGAACGCCCTCGGTCTTTCTGCCAGCGCCGTGGGTAACCACGAGTTCGATGCCGGTATGGACGATCTGGTTAACCGCATCATCCCCGCGTCCTCTTTCACCTACCTGGGCGCCAACGTTCTGAAGGCTGACGGCACCCCCGCCCTGGAGCCCTACTACACCACCGAGGTCAACGGCACTACCGTGGCCGTCATTGGTGCTGTCACCACCGAGACCCCGCAGCTGACCGACCCGTCGGCGCTGGCGTCCGTGCAGTTCACCGACCCCGTTGAGGCCGTGAACAAGTACGCCGCTCAGCTCTCCGACGGCGATGCAAGCAACGGCGAGGCCGACATCATCATCGCCGAGTACCACGAGGGCGTAGATACCTCAGCCCCCGAGTCAGACGCGATCATCAACCAGACCAGCGCCGCTGTAGACGCTATTTTCACCGGTCACACCCACGCCGAGTACGTCATTGATGGGGCTGTTCCCGGCCAACCCGGCAAGACCCGCCCCGTTGTGCAGACCGGCAACTACGGCGATAACCTGGGCAAGGTTGTGCTGACCCTGGATGCCGATAAGAAGGTCACCACCTACTCCTCCGAGCTGGTCAAGCGCATGAGCGCCCCCACCGCCGAGCAGCTGGCAGCTGACCCGGTACTAGCTCAGGTCAATACCATCATCACCGAGGCTAACGCCTATGCAACCGAGCAGGGCTCTGTCATTGCAGGTCAGGTCAGTGCCCCCATCACCACCGGTTTTGACTCTGCCAAGGACACCCAGGGCGGCTTTGACATGCGCAACTACGAATCCACCATGGGCCACCTGGTTGCCGACATGTACCTGGCTGCCGCTAACTCCACCGGCCGCACCCCCGCCGACATCGGCATCGTCAACCCCGGCGGCCTGCGCGATGAGCTGCCCGGTGGCCTGCGCACCTCGCTGGGCCTGGCTGTGAACCAGAACGTGCGCGTCATGGACATCGTTAACGTGACCCCCTTCGCCAACAACCTCTGGACCACCGAACTCACCGGCGCCCAGCTCAAGACCGTGCTCGAAGAGCAGTGGCAGCAGAACTCAGCCGGCGAGATGGCAACCCGCCCCTACCTGCAGCTGGGCTTGTCATCGAACGTCACCTACACCTACACCGGTTCCCCCGATGCTGAGGGCTACGCGACCCGCGGCTCCAACGTGCTCGATGTGTACGTCAACGGCAAGAAGGTTGAGGACGCCGACATCTACACCGTCGCTATCCCCAGCTTCCTGCTGGGCGGCGGCGATAACTTCGGCACCCTCTCCCAGGGCACTAACGCCAAGGACACCGCCCTGGTAGATTCCGACGCTTTCGTTGAGTACTTCAAGAACGCTGGCACCGTTGACCCCAACTTCGCCAAGCAGGCTGTGCGCGTAGCAGATTTGGCTGAGAGCTACAACGTCAACGGCACCCTGGCCTTCTCCCTGTCTGACCTGAACGTCCGTAGCTACGGTGTGCCCGCTCTGACCGAGCTGAAGGTAACCGTGGGCGGCGTTGAGGTTGGCACCGTTGCTGTAGCCGAGGACGGCACCGCGGCAGTTTCCCTGGATCTGGCAGGTAAGGGCGTCACCAACGGCACCCACGAGATTGTTCTGACCGATGCGACCGGTGTTGCTGGCACCACCGTCCGCCTCTCAGCCAACTTCACCGGTGAGATTGCTGAACCTACCCCCGTGCCCTCCGAGGAACCCACTCCCGCTCCTACTCCCAGCGAAGAGCCAACTGTCGCCCCCTCTGCTGAGCCCACCGCCGAGCCGACTGCAGATCCCAGCTCCGACAGCACCGTCGTAGCTCCCGCCCCCTCAGCTACCGCTTTTGAGTACGAGAACTGCGCCGCTGTGTGGGACGCTTTGGACCGCCCCATCAAGTCCGATGAGGCAGGCTTCCACCAGGGCCTGGATGCCGATAAGGACGGCGTAGGTTGCGAGCAGGACCCCAACTACACCAACAAGGCTGAGGAGGGCAGTGCCATCAAGACCTCTACCTCCTCAGGTAGCAGCTCATCTGGCCGCCTGGCTAACACCGGTTTCACCGCCTCGATGATTGCCGGTGCAGGTGCGCTGACCCTGCTTGCCGGTGGCGCTGCTCTGGTAGCTAACCGCCGCCGCAAGGCCTAAGAGCTAGCTTTCATAGGCTAGATACCGCGTTTGCGCTCAAAATCTAGTCTGCCCTCATAAAGGGACCAGATTACTCCGCATTGTATGTGTTGTGTACAAGGACTATCGGAGGAATCTGGTCCCTTACCCTTTGCTCTGCCCGCTACCATGGACACTATGCCCCTCGCTTACCTTTCCACCCCAGCCCTTTCCCTTACAGGCCTACTTGCCGCGGGCGTCCGCGCCGCCGAAGTAACCGGAACCCAGCTCAGCCTCTTCGGCTGGTTCTTCTACCCCCTGCTCTTTCTCGCCATGGGCCTGGCCATCTTCTGTGTGCTCACCGTGCACCGCCAGCCCCACCTGAGCGAAATCCAGAAGCTCAAGTGGCTGCTCTTCACCCTTTTTATTCCCATTGTGGGGCCCCTAGCCTACTGGCTGCGCATGCGCGCTGACCGGCGCGAGCGCGAAGAAGGCCACACAAAAGAACAATCCATCAGGGAATAAATCAACCCAGAGCCACCCCAGGGCGAACACCCCTGTCACACCCGCTCCCGATACTGGTGCAGGCGTAGAGTATGTAAGAACATATCAAGAATTTTTGATACACCCCGCACACCGCAACTAGGAGAGTCATGACCTACACCGTCAAAGCCCTGCAAAAGTTTGGCCCAGACCAGCCCTTCAAGGTCACTGAAATTGAGCGCCGTGAACCCCGCGAGGACGATGTCGTCATCACAATTGAGGCAGCCGGTATCTGCCACTCCGACATTCACACCATCCGCAATGAATGGGGCGAGGCTCACTTCCCCCTGGCTGTAGGCCACGAGATCGCTGGCACCGTTGAAGCAGTCGGGTCAGCTGTCACCCAGTTCAAGGTAGGCGACCGTGTAGGTGTTGGTTGCATGGTCAACTCCTGTGGCAAGTGCGAGCAGTGCCAGAATGACCAGGAGCAGGACTGCCTCGAAGGCAACGTTGGCACCTACAACGCCAAGGACGTCGACGGCACCATCACCCAGGGCGGCTACGCCCAGAAGGTCACCGTCAATGAGCGCTTCGTTCTGCGCATTCCCGACGCCCTGGACTTCGACGTGGCAGCGCCCCTGCTCTGCGCCGGCATCACCACCTACTCACCCCTGGCCCGCTGGAAGGTTGGCCCTGGCTCCAAGGTTGCCGTACTGGGTCTGGGTGGTCTGGGCCACATGGGCGTGCAGATTGCAGCGGCTATGGGTGCTGAAGTAACCGTGCTCTCCCGCACCCTCAAAAAGGCGGACGCTGCCGCCAAGCTGGGTGCTACCCGCACCCTGGCAACTACCGAAGAGGACTTCTTCACCAACCACCGCGGTGAGTTCGACCTGATTCTCAACACCATCTCAGCCCCCATCGACCTGGACTCCTACCTGGGTCTACTTAAGCCTCACGGCATCATGTCTGTAGTCGGCCTGCCCCCTGAAGAGCTCCGCATTCACCTGGGCAGCCTGGTTGGCGGCGGCAAGGTACTGACCGGCAACAACATCGGCGGTATCGCTGAAACCCAAGAAATGCTAGATTTCTGTGCCAAGCACGGCATTGGTGCTGTTATCGAGAAGGTCGGGGTTAACGAGGTCGATGAGGCCTACGAGCGCGTTGTCGCCGGCGACGTACAGTTCCGCGTGGTTATCGACACTGCAACCTTCGACAGCGCTGAGGTCAGCGCCTAGCCGACCACCAGCGTCCTTATTTGGATATAGCTCAAACCCCGCCCGCCAAAGTGTGTGCGGGGTCTTAGCCTACCTAGGGCCGCCGGGCAGTATTCTTAGGAGCAATACAACCTTTCATTCCCAAGGAGATTTCTATGGCCGGTGGTTTAGCGGCTCTCTTAGACGACGTAGCGGCCCTCGCCAAGCTGGCAGCCGCCAGCGCGGACGACGTGGCGGCGGCAGCTGGCCGTGCCAGCGTCAAGGCAGCCGGTGTGGTGGTGGACGACGCCGCCGTCACCCCGCAATACGTGCGCAATATCGAGCCCAAGCGCGAACTGCCCATCATCAAGAAAATTGCGATGGGCTCTCTACGCAACAAGCTGGTCTTCATTCTTCCCGCGGCCCTGCTGCTGAGCCAGTACCTGCCCTGGATGCTCACCCCCCTGCTCATGCTGGGCGGCACCTACCTCTGCTTTGAGGGCGCCGAGAAGGTCATCGAGATGTTCTCGAAGAAGGAGCACGCCGAGGAAGAAACCCCCGCGGTGGTCCAGGGTGAAGACGCCGAGAACAAGATTATCTCGGGGGCTGTGCGCACCGACTTCATTTTGAGTGCCGAAATCATGGTGATCGCCCTGAACGAGGTTGCTTCTGAGGGCTTCTGGGCCCGCGCCGCTATTCTGGCTGTGGTTGGTATCGGCATCACCATTCTGGTATACGGTGCTGTGGGTCTGCTGGTCAAGATGGACGACATCGGCCTGGCCATGGCTCAGCGTGAATCTGCCGGGGTGCAGAAGTTTGGCCTGGGCCTGGTCAAGGCTATGCCCGTGGTCATGAACGTTATTTCTGTCGTGGGTACATTCGCCATGCTCTGGGTCGGTGGCCACATTATTCTGCTGGGCCTCTACGATATGCACTGGTGGGAGGCTCCCTACCAGTTCGTGCACCACCTTGAGGAGTACGGCCACCGCCTGCCCGCCCTGGGCGGAGTAGCAGCCTGGCTGATCAACACCTTCTGCTCTATGGTGATTGGCCTAATCTGGGGCAGCATTATTGCCGCTGTGGTCCACTTCCTGCCCGGCAAGAAGCACCACTAGGCTTTGTAACTTCTCGTGGAGGGGTTCTGCAGGCTCACGCTCGCCTCATGAACCCCTCCCCTAGTTTGTACCGTGCCCTGCCCGCTTTTGACACTAAAAGTGGGCAGGGCATGGTACATAGGGGAGAAAAGGACGCCGGTGCCCAACTGCCGGGCAAATTTTTGCCACATTTACGTGGCGGGACCTATTTCAGGCACGAAAAAACCCGCTTCCCTAGCTCTCACTAGGAAAACGGGTTTTTCTTCTCTGTGCGCAAGGGGGGACTTGAACCCCCACGATCTTGCGATCACTGGCACCTGAAGCCAGCGCGTCTGCCAATTCCGCCACTTGCGCATTATTCATTTTTTATCGTTGCTGAATGAGCAACGAAGATAACTATACACACCCCATTAAGAAGATGTCCACCCAAAATTAAGTGTCCTCAACCACATACAAGCCAGAAAGGTGCCCAAAACCGGCGCGCGGGCGTCCGCTCCCTACTCTAGAACCCGTGAGATAGCAGGGCTTTACCAGGTTTTCCCGGGGAGTTTTTACGGTTATCCACTAGACTAGAAGCTTAGGCTGTGTGCATACCCTGCGCAGCGAATCAGCTCGAGCACCCGCAGAACACGGCGCGGTGCGCCCGTAGTTTTGTGTTGAAGGAGGCAAGCATGGGGTTCATCGACAGACTTGAACAGGGCCTAGAAAAGGCCGTGCGTGGCACCTTCAGCAAGGGCGGCACTTTTGAGCCCGTAGATATCGCCAACCGTCTCCGCACCGAGATGGACAACAAGGCCTTCTCCGTCTCGTCCGGGCGTACCATCGCCCCCAATAACTTCACCGCCGAATTTTCTGCCAGTGACTTTTCCCGGGCCCAGCAGTGGGGCGTTCCCCTGGCTGAAGAGCTCTGCGACGTGGTCATCCGCCACGCCCGCGACCAGGGTTACTCCCTGCGCGGGGCGGTGCGCGTGACCTTCTCACTTAACAACGAGCTTGAACCGGGCAGCTTCGATATCACCAGCGCGGTGAAGAAGATGCAGGCCCCTCAGGACGAACCCGCCCCGGCACCTGCCCACCCGGCGTCCGCCCAACAGCAGCTCCCCACGCGCATCACCCGCCCGGCAGCGCCACCGCGCACCGAGCCGGTGCCCGCCCACCAGCTGCCGCAGCCCAACCGCCCCGCCCCCACCCCCCAAGTGGTGCTCGACATCAACGGCGAGCGCGTTGTGGTGCGCGATTTGCCGGTCACCCTGGGGCGCGGATCCAACGCAGATATCACCGTTGAAGATACGGGTGTCTCACGCCGCCACCTCGATATTGTGGAGCAAGATGGCACCTATCTTGCGGTTGATTTGGGGTCCACGAACGGTTCTTACCTTGACGGTAAGCGCCTGCACGGCCGGGCTGAGCTGCGTAACGGTTCTGTGATTGAGATGGGCCGGGCCCGTATTGTTTTCCGTCTGATGGTTCGTAAGGGGTAGCTTGTGGCATCTGAAATTACCGTGACGGTTTTACGTTTTGCCTTTTTGGGCCTGCTGTGGCTGTTTATTTTTATGGTTCTTGCCGCGTCGCGCCGCGACCTGGGTGTGGGGCGTAATATCCGCACTGCGCGGGCTCAGTTTGACGAGGTGGCTGTTGATGCGCCGGTTGCTCCTGCAACTCCTGCCCACCCGGCGCCGGCGGCTGCCCCTCCGGCCCGCCCGTCCCTGCTCACCATTGTGGACGGCACCCAGGCCGGGGCTACCATGCGCCTGGGCGATAGCCCGGTGACCATTGGTCGCGCCACCGATATTGAGGTCTCCCTTCAGGACGACTACGCTTCGGGCCGTCATGCCCGTCTTTTCCCGCAGGGGTCGCGCTGGTTCCTTGAAGATATGGGGTCAACCAACGGTACTTTTGTGGGTGATACCCGCCTGACCCGTGCTACTCCGATTGAGGCTGGCCAGCCCTTCCGGGTAGGACGTACCACTATGCAGCTGAAAGCCTAGTGCATGAGTATCGCTTTCCGTTTTGCGGCCCGCTCCGACGTGGGGCGAGTACGCTCGAAGAACGATGATTCCGGCTATGCCGGCCACTACCTAGCGGTGGTTGCCGACGGCATGGGCGGGCATGTGGGCGGCGACGTTGCGTCGGCGACCACAGTGCTTGATCTGACCCCTCTTGACCGGGCCGGTTTTGAGGGTAGTGCCGGGGTGTATCTGGCTGATGAGATTGTGAATGCCAATATCATCATGAATGAGCTGGTAGCCCTGAACCCGCGTTTGGCGGGTATGGGTACCACCTGCACGGCTCTGCTGATTGATGGCGACCGCATCGAGATGGCCCATATTGGTGATTCGCGCGCCTACCGCCTGCGCGACGGGGTATTTGAGCAGGTCACCACCGACCACACCTTTGTGCAGCGCCTGCTGCAGGAGGGGCGTATTAGCCCCGAAGAGGCCGAGGCCCACCCGCACAAGAACGTAATTATGCGGGTGCTGGGCGACGTGGACGCCAGCCCCGAGCTTGAACTGCGCACCCTGGACGCCGTGGTGGGCGAAAAGTGGGTGCTGAGCTCTGACGGCTTGGACGCCGTGGTGCAGGTAGCTGAGATTGAGGCGGTCATGCGCTCCACCGGCGACCTACAGCAGGTGGTCGATATTCTGACCGACATGACCTTAGAACGCGGTGCCCCCGACAACGTAACCGTAGTGGCCCTTCAGGTCATTAGCGAGGACTCCCTCTCAGCGGCGATTACCGCCCCGCAGCCGATTATCCCGGTGCGTAAGTACGGTAAGGACGGCGAGCTGGTGGGGGTTTACCCCACCGTGGAGCAGGAGGCCGCTGAGCCTGCCTCCAGCGACAGCCAGGCAGAGGGGGCGGACGCCGGTGAGCCGGTAGACGAGGACGGCGAGCACCGCGCCCCCTGGCGCCGCCGCATGCCCCAGCACGCCAAGATGCGCAACGCCCTGCGCCACGGCAAGTGGCGCGGTGAATCCTTCACCGACGGCGTGCTCAACACGATGACCGTCAAGGCCGGGGTGGACGCCGCGTCCCCCGCCAGCGGTGAGGGGGAGGACGAGCCGACCCCGGCGTCCGTCCTGCGCCAGGAGCTTTCAGAGCGCCCCCACGACCTGGTGGGAGCTGCCGCCAATGCCACCCAGACCGGCATGATTCCGGCGGTCACGGCCCGCACCGCCCAAAATATCAGCACCCTCTCCCACCAGCAGACCACCCAGACCCTGGAGCCTGCCGAGCTGCCCGAGGAATACCGGGTTGCCCTCAGCAACGAGGTCGCTCCGTCACCGCACCGCTGGCCCATGCGGGTCTTCGTGGTGGCCCTAACCCTGGCCGTGCTGGCAGCCAGTGCCTGGAGCTTCTTCTCCTGGACCAAGACCCAGTACTACGTGGGTGTTAAGGACGACCACGTGACGGTGTTCAACGGCATTAACCAGTCCCTGGGGCCGGTCAGCCTGAACAGCGTGGTGGATGAGACCGATATTGAGGTCAGCTCCCTGCCGGAGTTCTCCCAGTCGCTCCTGCACAGCACCATCACCGCCACCAGCCAGGACGAGGCTGAGCAGATTGTGCAGAACCTGCGCGACCAGCTACCGGCTACGGTCACGCCGGGAACCGTCACCACGGCGGAGCCTACCCCGAGTGCCTCTGCCAGTGCCTCGGGTGAGCCGAGCCCGGCGTCCGAAACCAGCCCAACACCCGATACCAGCACAACCACCCAGGGAGGTAACTAGTGAGCGCTTCATCTGCCGCATCTGCGGTTGAGCTGCCCCGCTCCCGCCGACTGACCGAACTGGTTCTCACCGTGCTTGCGGTGTTGCTCTGCCCTGCCGCCATGTACCTGGTAGACCCCGAAGCGGCCCTGGAAAACCGCATGTGGGTACAGGCTCTTACCGTTCAGGGTGTGGGTGCCCTGGTACTACATGCCGTTATGTATATGCGGGCCCGCTACGCCGACCCCTTTATCCTGCCGATTGCGGTGGCTCTCAACGGGCTGGGTCTAGCCATGATCTACCGTATCGACCTGACCACCACCGCTAACGCGGGGGCGGCCCAGCTCATGTGGACCGGCGTAGCCATGATTGCTTCAGCCGTGGTGCTCTTCTTCCTGCGCGACCACCGGGTACTGCGGAAGGTCACTTATATCTCTCTGGCTGCCTCAATTGTGCTGCTCCTGCTGCCGCTGCTACCGGTCATCGGTACCGAAATCAACGGTGCCCGCATCTGGATTTCACTCGGCGGCCGCACCTTCCAGCCCGGTGAAGTTGCCAAGATTACCCTGGCTATCTTCTTCGCCGGTTATCTCTCAACCCACCGCGACCTGATCATGCTGGCCGGTAAGCGCATCGGCCCGGTACGCCTGCCCCGCTTCAAAGACCTGGCTCCCATGTTTATCGCCTGGTTTGTCTCGCTAGCGGTGCTGGTTTTCCAGCGCGATTTGGGCTCGGCTATCCTCTTCTTCGGTATCTTCCTGGCCATGCTCTTCCTGGCGACCGGAAGCCTCACCTGGGTTGCCCTGGGCCTGCTCTTTGTAGCCGCCGGCGGCGTCCTAGCCTACAACTACATCTCCCACGTCTACTACCGCATCAACTCCTGGGTGCACGCTTTTGACCCCGAAATCTACAACCAGCCCCTGGGTGGCTCGGGTCAGATCGTGCAGGGCCTCTTCGGCTTGGCCTCTGGCGGCCTGTTCGGACGCGGCTGGGGCAACGGACGACCCGACCTCGTCTCGTATTCCAATTCAGACATGATTATCACCGCCCTCGGTGAAGAGCTGGGCCTGCTGGGTCTGGGAGCGATTCTTATGCTCTTCCTGCTGCTGGTCTCCCGCGGTTTCCGTGCGGCCCTGGGCACCCGTGATGCCTTCGGCAAGCTCCTAGCCGCCGGTTTCTCAGCCCTCATCGTGATTCAGCTCTTCGTGGTCATTGGCGGCGTCACCCGCCTAATTCCCCTGACGGGCCTCACCACCCCCTTCATGTCCGCCGGTGGCTCCTCCCTACTCTCAAACTGGGTCATCGTAGCCATCCTGCTCGCTATCTCCCACACCGCCCGCGCCCCGCACGTGGTAGAAGAGTTCGACGAGGCAGACAGCATCGACTACGAAGGCTACGAGCCCGAGGGCGCCACGTCCGTCATCTCTAGAATTACCGAAACCAACCGTTCAGGAGGTGCTCGCGGTGAATAAAGCTATCCGCCGGGCATGGATCGCTGCGGCCTGCGTCTTCGTGATGCTGCTGGGCACCCTGACCTATATCCAATTCTTCGACGCTAAAAACCTGCAGGCCAACGCCTGGAACTCCCGCACCCTCTACGAAAGCTACGGCTCCCAGCGCGGGTCCATTGTGGTTGACGGGGTAGAAATTGCCTCGTCCGTAGAATCAAACGACGGCTACGCCTTCCAGCGCACCTACTCCCAGCCCGAGCTCTACGCGGGGCTCACCGGATACTTTTCATCCATCTACGGGGCAACCGGCCTGGAATCTGCCATGAACGACCAGCTGTCGGGCAACTCCGACGCCCAGTTCTACGACCGCCTGGCCCAGATGTTCACCGGCAACACCGCCCAGGGGGCCAGCGTTGAGCTGACCATCGACAGCGAGCTCCAGCAGCTGGCCTACAACCTGCTGGACGGCTACAAGGGCTCTATCGTTGCCCTCGACCCCAAGACCGGCGAAATCCTGGCTATGGTGTCCACCCCCTCCTACGACCCCAACACCCTCTCGTCCCACAACGCCGAATCGGTGCTGGCCCAGTACGCGGCCCTCAATGAGGACGCCAACCACCCGCTCTACAACCGCGCTATCGCGGGCGACACCTACGCACCCGGCTCACCCTTCAAAATTATTGACGCCGTAGCCGCCCTCGAATCGGGTAAATACAATGCGGACTCGGTGATTCCCAACCCTCAGAACCTGACCCTGCCGAACACCACCGTCACCCTGCCCAACTACACCGGCGGCCAGTGCTCAACCCGCACGTCCGCCACCATCGAGTGGGCCCTGGCGCAGTCCTGCAACACCCCCTTTGCCCAGATTGCCATGGACCTGGGCGAAGAAACCATCGCCCAGACCGCCAGCAACTTTGGCTACGGGCAAGACCTCCAAATCCCTCTAGCTGTGTCACAGTCAGTCTTCCCGACCAACATGGAAGACAGCCAGCTAGCACAGGCGTCTATTGGTCAGTACGATGTGAAGACCACCCCTTTGCAGGTTGCTATGATGAGCGCAGCTATCGCGAACGACGGTGTGCAGATGAAACCCAACCTGATCAGGTCGGTTAAGTCCCACAACCTCAGCTCGCTGTATGAGTTCTCAGCTGAGGAGCTACGACGCTCCACCTCAGCCGATATCGCCAACCAGGTAACCGATTGGATGGTAAACGGCGTGAGCAACGGTATCGCCTCGGGCGCCGCGGTCAGCGGGGTCCAGGTGGCCGGTAAAACCGGTACCGCTGAAATTGGGGACACGGGGTTGAATAACTCCTGGTTCACCGGTTTCGCTCCGGCTGACGACCCGCAGGTAGCTATCGCGGTAGTCTATGAAGGTGTAGACGTCACAACAGGGGCGCAGCTTGCTGCTCCCGCAGGTAAACAACTTTTTGAGGCGGTGTTGAACAAGTGAGGCCTTCGGTAGATGTGACTCTTGGTGGTCGCTACACCCTGACCGAGCGTATCGCGATTGGCGGTATGGGCGAGGTCTGGAAGGCGCGCGATAAGGTCTTGGGCCGTACCGTCGCCGTAAAGATTCTGAAAGAGGAATATACGGGCGACCCCGGCTTCCTGGAGCGTTTCCGCGCCGAGGCCCGCCACACCGCCCTGCTCAACCACCCCGGCGTCGCCAACGTCTTTGACTACGGTGAAGAGGACGGCTCTGCCTACCTGGTCATGGAGCTCGTGCCCGGGGAGCCGCTGTCTAACATCATTGAGCGCGACAAGCAGCTACCTGCGGACCGCATCCTCAACATCATGGCGCAGACCGCCCGCGCCCTGGCAGCCGCCCACGCCCAGGGTCTCGTGCACCGCGACGTGAAGCCCGGCAACCTGATTATCACTCCGGACGAGCGGGTAAAGGTCACCGACTTCGGTATCGCCCGCCTGGCCGACCAGGTCCCCCTCACCGCCACCGGTCAGGTGATGGGTACCGCCCAGTACCTGGCACCTGAGCAGGCAACCGGCCAGCAGGCCACCCCCTCCTCAGACATGTATTCCCTGGGCATCATCGGCTACGAGTGCCTAGCGGGTAAGCGCCCCTTCACCGGCGAATCGCAGATCGCCATCGCTCTGGCGCAGGTCAATGACCCGCCGCCGGCCCTACCCAAGGACGTCCCCGCCCCGGCAGCAGCGCTCATCATGTGCCTGCTCTCCAAGGACCCGGCGGACCGACCCGAGACCGCTACCGCGCTGGCGTCCGCTATCGACGCCATCCGCCGCCGCGACATCCCGGCCGCCATCAAGGCTGTACCGCCCCTGGGCAAGTTCCTGCCGCAGGGGGCAGATACCCAGGCCACCCAGGTCATGACGGCCCCCACCGCCGTGGCTCCCGCAGCAGCCCGGTTTGGTTCAGGAGCCCACTACGAACCCGAGCCCACCACCGCCCGTGTACCCAGCGCCCCGGTCGCTGCCGCCTACCCGGCAGCCGAGCCCCCGGCAAAGAAGAAGAGCCCCTGGGGCTGGGTGTCCCTGGTGCTTGCTCTGCTCCTCATTGCCGCCGTCGTCTGGTTTGTACTAGCTGGTAGCAACCGCTCCAGCACTACCGGCGATACAACCCCCACAGCGTCAGGCACCGTCTCAACCGTCAGCGTCTCACCCACCACCGAAGAAGCCAGCGCGGCCGAGACCCCCACCCGCATTGAAATTGACTCAGCCTCCTTCGAGGGCCGCCCCCTCGATGATGTCGTCAACGAACTCACCGCTATGGGCTTCTCAACGCGTACCACCGGCGTCACCTCCGACTCCGCGGTAGACACCGTGCTCTCCGTTTCACCTACCGGTAGCGTAGAAGTGGGCAAAACCATTACCGTGCAGTACTCCACCGGCCCCAAATCAGTGACCCTACCCAGTAATCTGGAGGGTACAGACTCTGAAGAGGCCATCAACGCGATTACCGCCCTGGGCGTGAACGTGCAGATTCACTTTGAAGAAAGCAGCAGTGCCCGCGAAGGCACCGTGCTCCGCACCAGCCCCACCTCGGGGTCCCGCGTTGAGGTAGGGAGTAGCGTAGACGTCTACGTGGCCAAGGCTCCCGCAGCCAGTGCATCGGCATCCGCATCGTCGAGCGCCTCAGCATCACAGTCAACCACCGGCTCTGAATCAGCCTCACCGAGTGCTGATTCAACCGGCAACTAAACTCCACCGGAAATGATGGGTGAATACATGGACCAGCAGGTTCCTGAAACTATCGATCAGCGCTACGAGGTCGGGGCCGTTATCGGCTCCGGCGCCATGGCGACCGTCTACGAGGCGGTTGATACACGCCTGGGGCGCAAGGTTGCGCTCAAGGTTCTGCGGACTGAGCATGCTCAGGACGTCATCTTCCGCGCCCGTTTTCAGCGCGAGGCAGAGGCCGTTGCGGCCCTCAACCACCGCTCTATCGTGGGTGTCTACGACACCGGCTCCTTCGATATTCAGGTAGGTAGCTCCGAGGTCTCTGTGCCCTTCATGGTCATGGAGCTGGTTCAAGGCACCACCCTGCGCGACGCCATGTCTCGCGGCGAGGTCGACCAGGCCCAGGCCCTAGCCTACGGTGTGCAGATTCTTGAGGCTCTCGATTACAGCCACAGCGCAGGTATCGTGCACCGCGATATCAAGCCCGCCAACGTCATGATTCTGCCCCAGACAGCAGAGGACCGTGAGCTGGACGAGCCCGGTCAGATTAAGGTCATGGACTTCGGCATTGCCCGCGCCGCCGAAGAAGCTGGTGACGCCCTGACCAAGGCCAACACGGTCATGGGCACTGCCCGCTACATCTCCCCCGAGCAGGCCCGCGGCGAGACCGTCGAGGCCCGTAGCGATGTCTACTCGGCTGCCTGCGTGGTGTACGAGATGCTGGCTGGGCGTTCACCGTTTGACGCCCCCACCAACGTGGAACTGGCCGGTAAGCACCTGAGCGAGACGCCTCAGCCGCCCAGCGCTTTCGCCTCAGAAGAGGTCTCCCCTGCTCTCGATGCCGCTGTGCTCAAGGGCCTGGCCAAGAACCCTGCCAGCCGTTACCAGAGCGCCGGCGAATTCGCGTCCGCCCTCAAAGATGCCCAAAGCAGCATACTTACCGGTAGCGACCAGGACCCCACCGAAGCAACCACCGCTTTCGGTGCGGCTACCCTGGGCGCAGGCGCCGCAGCAGGCGCTGTCGCCGCCACTCCTCGCGAAACCGAAGAAGCCGGCATTGGCAGCTTCTTCGACAACGCCCAGTCTGAATACACCGACGAAGAACTCTACGGTTACGGCTACGGTCAGGACCCTGCTAAGGCCCGCAAAAAGCGCCGCCGCAGCGCCTGGAGCAAGGCTCTCACCACTATGCTCATCCTCCTGCTGGCAGCTTTCGGTGTAGGCTCTGTGCTCTACTACCAGGCCAAGCTCAACGAGGTTCCCGTGCACGTGGTTCCTGCGGTTCAGGGGCTCACCAAGGAAGAGGCTGAAACCCAGCTGCGTAACCTGAACTTCGCGCTCAAGTTCGAAGAAGAGCACTCCGACACCATCCCCAAGGGTTCAGTTATCAAGACCTCCCCCGTGACCGGCCTCGAAGCTGAAGAGGGCAGTGAGATTGTTGTGACTGTATCGTCCGGCCCGGCTGTACTGACCGTACCTGCCAACCTTGAGGGCCAGAGTGAACAGTACGTGCGTGAGACTCTCACGAACGCTGGCTTCGTGCCCGGCCGCACCACCACCGTCAATAGCCCCACCATCCCCGTGGGCATGGTTGTTGGTGTAACCCCCGGCTCCGGCGAACAGGCCGATGCCGGTGCGACCATCGATATCATTCTCTCCAACGGTAAGGTTGAGGTCCCCAGCCTGGTCGGCCTGAGCCGCGATGCCGCTATCGCAGCACTGACCGCATCAGATACCCTGCTGAGCACCAATATCGAAACCGTCACCACCACCGCCCAGCCCGCTGGCACCGTTATCTCGCAGAGTGCCACTGCCGGAACCCTGATTGAGCAGGGTTCAACCGTGACTATTCGCGTGGCGGTTGCCCCTGTAGCGACCAGCGCCCCCAGTGCGGCAGCTACTACCGCACCGAGTGCAGCGGCTACGGCCCAGGCCACCCAGCCTGCCGCTACGGCCACTGCCCAGGCAACCCCGAGCGCAGCAGCGAGCGCAAGCGGTAACAACAACGACTAGGTCGTGCTCAACCTATAAGAAAGCCGCCCTCCCCATGTGTGGGGAGGGCGGCTTTCTTATAGGGGTTTTTGGGCTATCAAGCTGGTGTTAGGCTGCTGGTTCAATGAGGGGAGAGAGGGTCGCACCCAGGGCTGCAGCCCCTTCTAGGCCTACTTCTTCGAGCCAGTTACCGAGCATGAGGTAGCCACCTTCTGTAAGTACCGATTCGGGGTGGAACTGTACACCGTGCAGGGGGGCGGTAACGTGGCGCAGACCCATGATGATGCCGTTATCGGTGCTAGAGGTAACCTCTAGCTCAGCGGGGAGGGTGGCAGGTTCAACGGCGAGGGAGTGGTAGCGGGTGGCGGTGAAGGGGCTGGGCAGGCCCTTGAAGACTGACTGGCCGGTGTGCACCAGCTGGGATGTCTTACCGTGCATGAGCTCGGGGGCGTGGCCCACAACTCCGCCGAAGGCTTCGGCGAGGGCCTGGTGGCCCAGGCAGACGCCGAGCAGGGGCTTATGAGCGGTCTTGGCCCATTTGATTACGTCGATGATGACGCCCGCTTCGGCAGGGTTGCCGGGGCCGGGCGAGACAAGCACGCCGTCGTGCTCCTGGGCCAGGGCTATGGTCTCGTCAAGACTCAGTTCGTCGTTACGAATAACGGTGGTTTCAGCGCCGAGCTGCTGGATGTAACCGACCAGGGTAAAGACGAAGCTGTCGTAGTTATCGATAACGAGGATTTTGGTCATGGCACCTGCCCTTTCGTGATGGTGTCTTGATTCTATCGCACGGGGTGGGGCGGGCGTCCGGTGCTTATTGCTCTATGGTCACGTCGGTGTTGAAGGGGCTGTACTCGGCGAAGTGGGGGAAGACGTATTCCATGAGCAGGTAGACGGCGGCCGCTATCAGGGCGATAGCGATGATGATGCGCAGCCACAGGGGGCCGGGTAGGTGACGGAAAATCCAGGCGTACATGGGGTTCCTTGGGGTGGACGGCGGTGGTTGGCTTTAGCCGGCGATGGCGGCGATTTCTTCGGGGGCGCCTGCTTCAGCAGGCTGCCAGCTGACGAATTCGGCGTGAACTATGTAGCGTTCGGTATCGCCGTAGCGGGGGTGGCAGCTGGTGAGGGTGAGTAGGCGGCGGTCTGCGTCGGCGAGGGGCGCTTCGGGCTGGTCGGGGTTAGGGGCGATGACCTCTATCTGGGTAGGGAGCACAATCTTGTGCTCGTAGACCCGGTAGGTGTAGTAGCCCTCGGCGGTGCGCACGTAGATGTTGTCGCCGTTTTGGAGCAGGTCGATGTTATCGAGCACTGCACCGTTGGTTTGGCGGTGACCTGCTAGGGCGAAGTTGCCGTATTCACCGGGCATCTGGCTGCTGGGGTAGCGCCCCAGGCCCAGAGTGTCGAGCACGTCGGTACCTACACCTTCGGCGAGGGGCCGGGCGTAGTTTTGGCCCAGGCGGGGAATGTAGACCACGCCGTAGGCCTGCCCGTAGGCAGGCGGGGTGGCAACCGGTGGGTTGGCGGGGTCATAGTCGGGTACGACGTTTTCGGACGCCGCCCCCTCGGTCTTCTCCCCCTGGCCGGTGGTAGCAGGGCCGGGGCGTCCGCTGCCGCTGTTGAATTCTTGGATGAGACTGTCGACGGCCTGCTGCTGGGTGCGGTTGGCGTCGATGTTGGTCCACCAGAGCTGCCAGGCGACGAACAGGAGCAAGATAAGGCCCGCCGTAATCAGAAGTTCACCGACGATTTGGATAACCCATTGCAGGGGGGTACGGCTAGCAGGGGGACGCGCGCGGCGGCTAGCGGTGGGGGCTGCTGTGGTCACATCTCACCTCGGCGTGGGACGGTTGCGGGGACTGTTCAATGTTAGAACATTTTCAGGTGGTACGGTTAAAATCGTCCCTGACCGTATATTTTGTAAACTGCCGGGAGCGTGCTCCCCTACTGGAGGAAAAGTGGCTGAGTCGAAGTCTATTCGTGACGAGGATTTTGAAGAGGCGGAGCTGCGCCGCGTTGCTGAGTCGATGTACAGCGACGATGACTTCCCGTCGCCGACCCCCCTCTGGTATCGCGTGATTATGTTCGCCATGATTGTGATTGGCGTACTGTGGATCATTACTTTCTATATCTCCCAGTCGGTGTACCCGATTCCGGGTATCGGTAACTGGAATATCGGTATCGGCATTGGCTTCATGATGGTGGGTCTGGTTATGACCACCCGCTGGCGCTAGGGTGCCGCTGTGGCTGAGAAGAAACCTGAGACAACCAACCCCTCGAACTTAGCGCCGGTTGATCCGAACGAGACGCTGGAGCAGCGCGCCGATATTCGTGCCGCCCGGTTTGAGACCAAGCTGCGCCGGTGGGCGCTGTTTGGTGTGGTTGCCGCTGTGGCTATTTATTTTGTGTGGCAGGCGGTGGCGAGCTAGGCGTCCGCCCCCTCCTTTATCCCCGTTACCGGCCTACGGTAGCGGGGATTTTTGTGTGCGATAAAAGGCAATCAGCACTGTAAGGGCTAGGAGCTCTACCAGGGTTTGGGTGAGTACCGCCAGGGGCATGAGGGCGGACGCCGGTTCGTCGGCTAGAGCGGTTGATAGGCCGAGAACCAGGGGCAGTATCACGAGGGCATTTCGGGTGACTGCTGAAAAGGTGAGGGCGACCCGCTCGGGTGCGGGTAGGTCCCTGCCCCAGCGGCGGAGCAGGGAGCCAGAAAGCAACCCCATACATATAGCGTATAAGGCATATAGGTAGGCCAGGGGTATAAGGTACGAGGCAAGACGGGTAACATGAACGGCATAAGCGGCCGGGGTAAGAGCGAGCACCAGCACCATCAGCGGCACCATTAAAACACTTGCTGCATCTTCAGAATATTTCTGCAGGTGCCCACCTACTCCCTGAATAAGGGCTGCACCCAGCAGGGGAGTTACCACCACAGCTAGAGCAGCTACCAGCTGCGGCAGGGCCTGCCAGAGGGTGCCGTCAGCTAGAAAATCCCCTCGCCAGATACCGGCGGAACGGAAGAGCAGAAGCCACAGAGGAATGAGGCACATCTGTGCCAGGAGCAGGGGCGGGGTGCACGCCAGGAGGCGCACATGAGCGCCGCCAGCAAGACCGGCAAACGTCACCACATAATCTACACAAGGTGCCAGGAGCACAAGTGCTGCAGTAAACACCAGAAGATCGGGGATCTGAGGCACAAGTCGGTGAAGCCCCAGCAGAAGTAGCGCCACGACCGGGGGCGCGAGCAGAAAGTTGAGAGCCAGCAGAGTTTTAGTAAAACCGGTGAGCGCCCCGGGTTCCAGAAGGCCGCGGAGCGGAATCGTCAGGAAAGTGGCTAGGAGCAGCAGGCCGAGAGCCGGGGTAACCAGCGGCTGGGCAAGACCCGCAACCCCCGGCACAAAGGACGCTGCAAGCCCCACTGCCAGGGCAAGCAAGTAGAGCACCACCTGGTGTCTCTCCATGAAGCTGACCACGAGCGTCCTTTCCCTTAAAGCAACCTGCCCTCCCCTACTGTAAGGCAGGGAAGGGCAGGGCTACACAACACCTATCAGCTCGAGTTCAGCTGATTTTGCACTTTGGCTTGGGTATATACCTCAAGCAGTGTGCTTTATCTCGTCAGCGTTCTCACGCTGGGAGTCTGATTACGCTTCGGGAGCGGTGAAGGCTACGTCGAGGTTGATGACGACCTTATCTGAGACCAGCACGCCACCTGCTTCAACTGCGGCGTTCCAGGTGATGCCGAAGTCCTTGCGGGAGATGGTCGCTGAGACAGATGCGCCTGCGCGGGTAACACCGAAGGCGTCGACGACGGCACCGGTGAATTCGCCGGTGAAGGTGACGGGGCGGGTTTCGCCCTTGATGGTGAGGTTACCAGCGATGGTGAGGTCTTCACCGTCGAGCTCGAAGGAGGTTGACTCGAAGGTCATGGTGGCATGGGCATCTGCATCGAAGAAGTCTGCACTGCGCAGGTGGCCGTCACGATCAGCGTTGTTGGTGTTAACAGAGGCGATCTGTGCGGTTGCCTTGATGGTGGAGTCTGCGATGTTGTCAGCGATGACGAGCTGGGCGTCGACCTGTTCGAAGGTGCCGCGCACCTTGGTGATGCCTGCGTGGCGGACGGTGAAGCCTACCTCTGAGTGTGCTGAATCGTAGTTCCAGGTGCCTGCGGTAAGTTCTGCCATGATTGTGCCTTTCAAGCGGTACAGTTTGTTTTCAACAGTTATTACTTTACAAGTAAAGTTTTGCCCGCGCAAGCTGTGTGGCAAAAAATTTTACAAAGAAATTTTTTCAACCGGTGGGGCTACCTCAGCACCCCTTCGCCCACAGCTGCCGCATACACCCGTTCGCTCAGCCGGGCAAGCACGGGGGAGCTGATGTTCCAGTGCTGCCAGTAGAGCGGCACATCAACCGACTGGGGGGCCAGCTCCACCAGGTCGCCGGAGGCAAGAGCATCAAGGGCCTGCACTTCGGGCAGAATACCCCAGGCAATTCCACCCAGGACGGCCCGCGCGTAGTCAGGTGAACTAGGCAGGTAGATGGTGGGCGAGCTCTGCCAGGAGTCAGGTTCCACCGCGAAACGGTCGAGTAATAGGCCCCGGGCGGACGCGAGCCCGAAGTCCTTTCGGTCAAACTCCACCACCGGCGCAAGTGCCAGCTGCTCGGCAGTGACCTGCGGGTAGGCGGGGAAATAGCGGGTCAGATAGTCGCGGGAGGCAACCACACGGTAGCGAATATCACCCAGCTTCTCAACGGAACAACCGGTGATAGGCTCGGGGCGCGACGTCAGAGCCGCCATCACTTCCCCAGATCGCAACAGGGCGGACGAGTGATACTCGGCTTCTCTGCGCACGTCGCAGAAGATGCGGTCGTGGGCAGCTAGTTCTGCAACGGCCGAGAGGAACCAGGTGGCCAGCGAGTCTGCGTTGACGGCCACAGCTACGCTCTGCCCCTCTTCACTACCGCCGAGTTCACGCTCCATTTCTGCGTGCAGGAATTCGCTTTGCCGGGCAATACGCAGGACGCTCTGC
The DNA here is from genome assembly GCF_035916755.1 of Rothia nasimurium. GTDB lineage: Bacteria > Actinomycetota > Actinomycetes > Actinomycetales > Micrococcaceae > Rothia. Next base: position 252,230 of record NZ_JAYWIX010000004.1, read on the forward strand.
CCCGACTTGGTGGGAGCCACCGGGTTAGTGCGCTTAAGGAGTACCCGCCCGGCCAGCTGTTCCATTGCCTTGACACGTTGTGAGATAGCGGAGGCGCTGACACCCAAAATATCGGCGGCTGCGTCGAAGGTGCCGTACTCAATGACGGTGACGAAGGTTTGGAGCTGGTCGGTCGTAAAGCGCATCATAAGAATATCTTATGCTATTGAAGTTTCATTAGATAGCTTTATGAATACTGGTCACCTACGATAGATTCTCGTGACTATCGCAGAAATCCTCCCCCACGTGCTCTTTGGCATCGGCACCTCGCTCTCACTCATCGTGGCTATCGGCGCCCAGAACGCCTATGTACTGAAGCAGGGCATCATCGGCAAGTTTATCTGGCCCATTGCCATCTTCTGCATTCTTTCTGATGCCCTGCTCATCGGCTTGGGGGTGCTGGGAATCGGGTCCCTGGTGGATTCAGCCGCCTGGGTGCTGGAGATTCTACGCTGGGGCGGCGGGGCTTTCCTCGTCATCTACGGTGCCATGGCCGCGAAACGAGCCCTGCGGCCGTCCGCTATGAAGGTCACCAGCGAAGACTCCGGGCCGCAAACCCTGGGTAAGGCCCTGCTTATTGCGGCTGCCATGACCTACCTCAACCCCCACACCTACCTCGATACCTTTGTTCTCATTGGTGGCATTGCGGCACAGCAGGGTGACTACCGCTGGCTTTTCTACGCGGGCACGGTCACAGGTAGCGCTATCTGGTTTACCCTCCTGGCCTCGTGCAGCCGCTTCCTGCGTCCTGTTTTTGCCAGCCCCCGCGCCTGGCGTGTGCTGGACGCCGGCATCGCCGCCCTCATGTTCTTCCTGGCCTACAAGGTCATGTTCGGGCACTAACGCACCTGCTCGACGACCTGCAGGTAGGTATCTGAAGTTTTTATCTCTACGGCCACAGAAGCAGCAGCCGTGAGGGCAAGACGATGCGCAGACACCGCAGCCTTTAGGGGCAGACCAATAGAGTCAGCTAACTCCAACCAATGTCGGCGACGCAGATTGCGCGTCCGCCCTGCTACAGGCAAAGCCAAAGAGTTATCCTATAAACCGGGGTGCACGGCACGTCATAGATTGGGGCAACTTCCCACTACCGGACGCCCTCGATAACCGGGCTTGTAAGAAAAAGTTACTGCCCCTTGTTGGTCTTTCGTGAGGTGTGCGGCAAGAGCACCTGCCACGTATATGTCCGCAGCTCTCACACCTTGGCCCCGAGCGCCCTTTCTCAATATCCCGAACGGTGCGGTCACTAACCCCAACCAGTTCGACCAACTCAAGCTGAGTAAGACGAAAGTGTCTACGGGCATCTCGGATAGCTGCACCTATAACTACTACCGTCTCCACCACTTCACCTTTCGGAAGAATTATTCTGAATATAGAGCTGTTTTTGCTTGTCTCACTGCGGTACTTCTACTTCGTGCGGGCCCGGTAGATATTTCGCACCATGACTGTGCGCCGCACCTGGCCGATGGCAGGCTCCAAGAACTCCTCCGCATACCGGGAATCCGTGCTAGTCTGCGCAGCAAAGTTAAGGGCAGCAAAAGCCCCCAGCACCATCGACACCTTCACCAGAACGTCCGTAAATGGAAACTGCACACCCAACAGGGTCACCTTAGATGCCTCAAAACCCAGCCAGCTTGTAATGGTGGCATCGGGGATAGCGATTGTGCCAAACCAAACAAAAAACAGAAAAACGACCCCGGCAAAAAGTACAGCCTGAATCATCTGCACCACAATCGGAAGAAGCACCAGGTTATTCCACTCGCCCCACCTAAAATCAGCCGGGCGGACCAAGCCCGCAGCGGGCAAATTTTCAAGCTCCTGACGCCACCTGTCCCCGGCCTGTAGAGCAGCACCCGCGTACTCGGCGTCCGTAAAATCCTCCACCTTATCCCCTTTACGGGCACCCAGCAGCCGACGGGTCTTCTCGGTTACTGTCGACGAAACAACCAGCAGGCTCAACACCGTCAGGATAGCGACCACCTGCAGAGTACGCTGCATACTCAAAGCCGCAGCCACACGCCAGATATCGCCGTTCACAAAAAAGAAGAGCACGGCGATCATGAGCACCGGCAGCACTTTGACCACCATGCTTGAAAGGGCAGCCAGCTCCTTCACAATCTGCCGAAGGGGCGGTACGAGGGCTAGGGCAATGAACAGGCAGAAAGCGGGGCAGAACGGGCGAGAGTCCATCGCGCATGCTCTCTCCCAGGAATAACCAGCGGAGCCCCGGCTGCTCTGAACCAGGTGTGTTTTTCTTGCTCGGTGAGTGTCATGCTCTGATTCTACGGGCTGGGCTGGAGGAGTATTTTTAACCGCACAGTATATAAAATATTTGTTCTATTTTTATAAAGAGTAGTTTTTGGGTACAAAAAAGCGAGGGGTTCTAGAGCGTTAGCTCTAGAACCCCTCGCTGATTTAACCCTTGGGTTATTATCTCAAAACCATACAGTGGACACAAACAAACAAAACTCAGTCAAAAAGTGTAAGCCTTCGGACTATTAGTACCAGTCAACTCCACGGGCATTCCCCGCGTCCATACCTGGCCTATCAACCCCATCATCTATAGGGATCCTCACACAACAAACGTTGCCAGGAAATCTCATCTCGAAACAGGCTTCCCGCTTAGATGCTTTCAGCGGTTATCCCTCCCGAACGTAGCCAATCAGCCATGCACCTGGCGGTACAACTGACATACCAGAGGTTCGTCCGTCCCGGTCCTCTCGTACTAAGGACAGCCTTTCTCAAATTTCCAACGCGCGCAGCGGATAGGGACCGAACTGTCTCACGACGTTCTGAACCCAGCTCGCGTACCGCTTTAATGGGCGAACAGCCCAACCCTTGGGACCAACTCCAGCCCCAGGATGCGACGAGCCGACATCGAGGTGCCAAACCATGCCGTCGATATGGACTCTTGGGCAAGATCAGCCTGTTATCCCCGAGGTACCTTTTATCCGTTGAGCGACGGCCGTTCCACAACGTACCGCCGGATCACTAGTCCCGACTTTCGTCCCTGCTCGACCTGCCAGTCTCACAGTCAAGCTCCCTTGTGCACTTACACTCAACACCTGATTGCCAACCAGGCTGAGGGAACCTTTGGGCGCCTCCGTTACTCTTTGGGAGGCAACCGCCCCAGTTAAACTACCCATCAGGCACTGTCCCTGACCCGGATCACGGGCCGAAGTTAGACATCCAGAGCGACCAGAGTGGTATTTCAACAACGACTCCACAAACACTAGCGTGCCTGCTTCACAGTCTCCCACCTATCCTACACAAGCCACACCGAACACCAATACCAAACTATAGTAAAGGTCACGGGGTCTTTCCGTCCTGCTGCGCGAAACGAGCATCTTTACTCGTACTGCAATTTCGCCGAGTTCATGGTTGAGACAGTAGGGAAGTCGTTACTCCATTCGTGCAGGTCGGAACTTACCCGACAAGGAATTTCGCTACCTTAGGATGGTTATAGTTACCACCGCCGTTTACTGGGGCTTAAATTCTCAGCTTCGCCACAAAATGGCTAACCAATCCTCTTAACCTTCCAGCACCGGGCAGGAGTCAGTCCGTATACATCGTCTTACGACTTCGCACGGACCTGTGTTTTTGATAAACAGTCGCTTCCCCCAATTCTCTGCGACCCATACACGCTCACGGCCGCACGGACCGGTCACGCTCAAGGCTCCCCTTCTCCCGAAGTTACGGGGACATTTTGCCGAGTTCCTTAACCATGATTCTCTCGATCGCCTTAGTATTCTCTACCTGATCACCTGTGTCGGTTTCGGGTACGGGCGGCTAAAACCTCACGTCGATGCTTTTCTCGGCAGCATAGGATCACCAAATCCCCCACAACAGGGTCCCATCACGTCTCAGGCCAACACCGGCGCATTTAACAACCGGATACCCTACACGCTTAGACCACGACAACCATCGCGTGGCTTGGCTACCTTCCTGCGTCACACCTGTTAATACGTTTACCTCCAAAAATCGGGTCCTGCAGTCCACCATAAGCCCCCCACCACAAACGGCAGGGTTACAAACAGCTTCTCACAGTTAGCATCAAAATATCAGTATGGGCGGTTTTTCGCCGGTACGGGAATATCAACCCGTTATCCATCGACTACGCCTGTCGGCCTCGCCTTAGGCCCCGACTAACCCAGGGCAGATTAGCTTGACCCTGGAACCCTTGATCATCCGGCGCACGGGTTTCTCACCCGTGATTCGCTACTCATGCCTGCATTCTCACTCGCATACCCTCCACCACTGGTTTACACCGCAGCTTCACCGGATACACGACGCTCCCCTACCCAACCAGCAAAAAACTGATTGCCATAACTTCGGTGGTGTACTTGAGCCCCGCTACATTATCGGCGCAGAATCACTTGACCAGTGAGCTATTACGCACTCTTTCAAGGGTGGCTGCTTCTAAGCCAACCTCCTGGTTGTCTAAGCAACTCCACATCCTTTCCCACTTAGTACACGCTTAGGGACCTTAGTTGATGGTCTGGGCTGTTTCCCTCTCGACAATGAAGCTTATCCCCCACTGTCTCACTGCTACGCTCTCACTTACCGGCATTCGGAGTTTAGCTGACGTCAGTAACCCTGTGGGGCCCATCGGCCATCCAGTAGCTCTACCTCCGGCAAGAAACACGCAACGCTGCACCTAAATGCATTTCGGGGAGAACCAGCTATCACAGAGTTTGATTGGCCTTTCACCCCTATCCACAGCTCATCCCCTCCATTTTCAACTGAAGTGGGTTCGGTCCTCCACGACGTCTTACCGTCGCTTCAACCTGGCCATGGATAGATCACTCCGCTTCGGGTCTAGATCCTGCCACTCAAACGCCCTATTCAGACTCGCTTTCGCTACGGCTTCCCCACACGGGTTAACCTCGCGACAGAACACTAACTCGCAGGCTCATTCTTCAAAAGGCACGCTGTCACCCCACAAGGCTCCAACGGCTTGTAAGCACACGGTTTCAGGTACTATTTCACTCCCCTCCCGGGGTACTTTTCACCATTCCCTCACGGTACTGATTCACTATCGGTCACTAGAAAGTATTTAGACTTACCAGGTGGTCCTGGCAGATTCACACGAGATTCCACGAGCCCCGTGCTACTCGGGTGGCACACACGCGGTCTAACACATTACGATTACAGGACTCTCACCCTCTCCGGTCGCCCATCCCAAGGCGTTCACCTACATGCTAGAACATCACGTCAACAGCCGGTTGAAACTGTTATGCGTACTCCCACAACCCCCATGATGCAACCCTCAACCGGTATCACACACCACAGGTTTAGTCTCTTCCGCTTTCGCTCGCCACTACTCACAGAATCATTAGTTATTTTCTCTTCCTGAGGGTACTGAGATGTTTCACTTCCCCCCGTTCCCTCCAACCAGCCTATACATTCAACTGGTGGTAACAAACCATGATGGCTTGCTGGGTTTCCCCATTCGGACATCCTGGGATCAACGCCCTGTTATCGGCTCCCCCAGGCTTTTCGCAGATTCACACGTCCTTCATCGGCTTCTAGTGCCAAGGCATCCACCGTGTGCCCTTAATAACTTACACACAGATAAAATCAAAGATAATAAAACCTTGACTAACTAAGTACAAAATCAAAAGTATCAAAGAAACCCAATCACTAGAGATTGAGAAATCTTCATTACATTCGAAGATGCTCGCGTCCACTATACAGTTCTCAAACAACAACCCGATACCACTCAAGGCAACCAGGAAAAACCTGACCACTACTCTCATGCCGGGAACCTGAGAGCAACAAACCACGCATGGCTTGTTACCTCAAAACCCAAAAGCGCACCAGCATCACACCATTCCTATCAGCACCCACCAAAGGGCACCTGAACCAACATTCCACCCATGAGCAAACCACCCAAACGACACTCGCGTCCAGCGTGGCTCAACCAAAATTGTTGAAGCTCCTTAGAAAGGAGGTGATCCAGCCGCACCTTCCGGTACGGCTACCTTGTTACGACTTAGTCCCAATCGCCAATCCCACCTTCGACGACTCCCTCCCACAAGGGGTTAGGCCATCGGCTTCGGGTGTTACCAACTTTCGTGACTTGACGGGCGGTGTGTACAAGGCCCGGGAACGTATTCACCGCAGCGTTGCTGATCTGCGATTACTAGCGACTCCGACTTCATGGGGTCGAGTTGCAGACCCCAATCCGAACTGAGACCGGCTTTTTGGGATTAGCTCAACCTCACAGTATCGCAACCCTTTGTACCGGCCATTGTAGCATGCGTGAAGCCCAAGACATAAGGGGCATGATGATTTGACGTCATCCCCACCTTCCTCCGAGTTGACCCCGGCAGTCTCCTATGAGTCCCCACCATTACGTGCTGGCAACATAGAACGAGGGTTGCGCTCGTTGCGGGACTTAACCCAACATCTCACGACACGAGCTGACGACAACCATGCACCACCTGTATACCAGCCCCAAAGGGAAACTCTATCTCTAGAGCGGTCCAGTATATGTCAAGCCTTGGTAAGGTTCTTCGCGTTGCATCGAATTAATCCGCATGCTCCGCCGCTTGTGCGGGCCCCCGTCAATTTCTTTGAGTTTTAGCCTTGCGGCCGTACTCCCCAGGCGGGGCACTTAATGCGTTAGCTACGGCGCGGAAAACGTGGAATGCCCCCCACACCTAGTGCCCAACGTTTACGGCATGGACTACCAGGGTATCTAATCCTGTTTGCTCCCCATGCTTTCGCTTCTCAGCGTCAGTTACAGCCCAGAGACCTGCCTTCGCCATTGGTGTTCCTCCTGATATCTGCGCATTTCACCGCTACACCAGGAATTCCAGTCTCCCCTACTGCACTCTAGTTAGCCCGTACCCACTGCAAACCCGGGGTTAAGCCCCGGGCTTTCACAGCAGACGCGACAAACCGCCTACAAGCTCTTTACGCCCAATAATTCCGGACAACGCTCGCGCCCTACGTATTACCGCGGCTGCTGGCACGTAGTTAGCCGGCGCTTCTTCTGCAGGTACCGTCACTTTCGCTTCTTCCCTGCTGAAAGAGGTTTACAACCCGAAGGCCGTCATCCCTCACGCGGCGTCGCTGCATCAGGCTTGCGCCCATTGTGCAATATTCCCCACTGCTGCCTCCCGTAGGAGTCTGGGCCGTGTCTCAGTCCCAGTGTGGCCGGTCACCCTCTCAGGCCGGCTACCCGTCGTCGCCTTGGTGAGCCGTTACCTCACCAACAAGCTGATAGGCCGTGAGCCCATCTAAAACCAGTACATATCCCTTTCCACCAGCATCCCATGCGGGAACTGGTCGTATCCGGTATTAGACCTCGTTTCCAAGGCTTATCCCAGAGTTAAAGGCAGGTTACTCACGTATTACTCACCCGTTCGCCACTAATCCAACCCTGCAAGCAGGGCCTTCATCGTTCGACTTGCATGTGTTAAGCACGCCGCCAGCGTTCGTCCTGAGCCAGAATCAAACTCTCCGTTAGAAAAATGAAGTAGTTGATGATCCTGGTCTCTGATTGTTAGCGAACCATTCACCACGGGGTGGTGTGGTTCGAGCTGACGAATCTGAAACCATGTGATTATCAAATTCAGTGAGAAACCAAGGGGTTTCTCACGTCTTGTATAAATATTTGGTATCAGTTCAACTTCCGCACTACCTGGTGTTCATGGTGAACACTAGTGTGTAGTGTGGACGATAAGAATGTTATGTATAACATTGGTACGCTATTGAGTTTTCAAGCAACAAACCGCATTCTCAACCCTAGCCAGTGGAACTGGCCGGTGTTTCGTATCGGTCATTCTCAAGTTTTTGTGTCACCCGTTTGGGCAACTC
>NZ_JAYWIX010000005.1:0-48449 GCF_035916755.1 Rothia nasimurium
ACTCGTTCTACCCCACCAGCCTCAGTCCACCGCAACTCAACACCACTAGAAAATTTCAGGGTTACGCTACCATCAGCCTGCACAGTCTCATCAGTCGTGGGGAAACCCAGGGTGCTGGTATAGCCATTATTAACCCAATACCAATAAAGCGCACCATGAGCAGCAACCTTACGAGTACCCGTAGCCGGTGACCAAACCAACCTAGTCTCCCAACCATTCTGCGCCCTAAACACCTGCTGCGCACCCCCAGGAATAGCCTCTTCATCAGTAAGCGGGAAACCCAGAGTAGTAGCATGCCCCAAACCTACCCAACGACTAAAAATAGCACCCTTGCCGTTCATCGTCCGTGTTCCGGTAGCAGGTGACCAGTAGAAACGAGTTTCTTTCCCATTGAGGCGGAAGGTCTGACGTACCCCGTAAGCGTAAGCACCCTCATCCTCACCAGGGAAACCGTAGGTGCCAGTGCCACCCTCGCGAGTAAAGCGTCCACCGATACCACCGGCCTCCCACACCACATGAGTACGATGATGCTCAGGAGTCCAATAAAAAGCAAACCGACGCCCATCAGCAAGAGCAAACTTCTGCATCACACCACCAGAAATAGCAGTCTCAGCAAAAACCGGGTACCCATACCCGTTCTCATAACCACCAGCACGGTACCTTGCACCAATACCACCTGAGAAATAAACAGGGTAGGCCCCGGTGCGCGGGGTCCAGTAGATAGTGTAGTTCTTTGCAAAAGTCTGGCCTACACCACCATCACGCAAACGGAATTCAGCGCTTGTGGGTGCCCCAAAAGTACCGGCTGCTCCATGGGCGTAGTAGTAGGCTCCAATAGCACCAACTAGCGGGAAACCTCGGGTGTCAGCGACAGCTGCAACTGCGCGAGGAGCGTTAACAAACCGGTAGCCGTTGACGTTAGAGCCGGTGTTCTTAAGAATGGTGCGAATCTGCTCCACCGTAATATTGGGGTTACGCTCCTTCATCATGGCGATAATACCGCTCACATGAGGGGCAGCCATAGAGGTGCCGTTGAGCGGACCGTAGCCAGGCCCGACCTGCGTATAGGCACCGGTGTTGACGGTTGACCAAACATCAGATCCGATCGCACCACCGGGAGCCAGCACATCAAGCATGGGCCCCCAGTTGGAATAAGCGGTCATAACATTGCCGTTGGCGGTTGCGCCCACCACGATAGCTCCCAGACAGTTAGCCGGTGAGGTGCCAACTGCGTTTGCACCAAAGTTACCTGCCGCCGCAACTACCGGAACATTCCGTGCATGAGCTGCATTGATGGCGTCCTGCAGGACCCTGGGGCAGGTTGCCGAGTAAAAGCCTTCGGAGTAGTTAACGACGTGAGCAGGTGTGGGGTTGGCAGGAGCACCGGGGACGGGCACGCCTGCACTCCATGCAATACCGGCGGCCTGGTCAGAGGTGTAGGCCCGGCCATTGACACCCATAATGCGGGAATGTTGGATGCGGGCGTTGGGGGCGACGCCGGCGACCCCCGACCCGTTATCGGTTGCGGCTGCGGCAATACCGGCCACATGGGTTCCGTGCCACATAGAACGGGGGACCTGCGGGCCCCAATCCCCTTCGTCATTGGGGTTAGGGTCCCAGCCGTTGCCGTCCCGGCTCTGATCAGCTGAGACGAAGTCGTAGCCGGGCAAAGTCTTTGCAGCTAGCTCAGGGTGCCAGGTCTGGCCGGTATCAGCGATACCGATGACGATACCCTCACCGGTAGCGTATCGCCAGGCGCCGGGCGCGTCGATAGCTCGCATATTCCACTGGCGGCTAGCAAAGTAGGGGTCGTTAGGTGGGTTACGGGGAGTGGCCGCCTGGCCGGTTGTGATGATGAGATCAGGTTCAGCATATTCAACATCTGGTTGAGCTTCGAGTAAGTCAACAACCTGAGCCTGCTTAACTGGGTCAATCATCTCCTGAAGATCTACAACCTGAGCCTGCTCAACTGTCTCGTGGGAGACCTCTGCAGTGTCTACGGCCGCAGTGGCGTCAGCGACCTCTTCCAGAATCTGGGCCTGTTCGTGACCGTCTACCCCGTCCTTAAATTTCACCACCAGACGGTCGGTATCTGGCTCAGCTGTCGGCTGGTAGTGGGTGGTCATCTCACCTGCGGGGCCAGCGGACGGGCCACCGCTGACCTGCCCCTGGAATGCGGTATCGCCACCTACACCCTGAGGCGGGGCTGCCTGGGCCACAGTAGGTTGGGACGCGAATAAAAAACCCGCTGCAAGCACCAAGGAACATGTGCCTGCAACGGACTGCAAAAATGGCGAACGGGCCATAACTACTCCCTCAAATGTGTGTGTTTCTACACAGCATACGGTATGAGGAAGTAGTTAAGGGGCTCCACTATGAACGCGCGTATGCTACCGGAGTAACAATGCCGGTCTCAGCTGACCAGACCAGCAGGGTCTCAGTGCCGTCAGCGGCACGGAAGAGCTGCTGGGCGCCGCCTTCAACGTTGTACTCATTAGCTACGGGCTCGCCAAAAGTCTCAGCGCCGCCGTGGGCGTAGTAGTAGGCGCCAATGCCACCGATCAGCTTGGCCTCAACCTTATCGAGGGCCTCTTCCAGAATCACGGGGAAGTCGTAGTTATGGTGCTGAATGCCAGGCAGCACGGTGAAGTCTACGTTGGTGAAACCGGCAGCCGAGTAGACGTTGTAGCCGTTTTCTGCCGCGCCATAGGCTGACCAGGCAACAGGCCAGGTGGCGCCCACGCCGTCCTCAGAACCGATGTACCACTGCAGGGAGAAGTCCTTAGCGGCCTCTGAAGGTAGGGTCTGCATGCCGTTGCTGTTGCCGCCACCAACCATGACCGAGCCGCCGCCGGTGCGCCAGGAGTCCTGGCTATCGGCCAGCAGTTCAAAACCGGTGATTTCTGCACCGCCGGAGTGGCCAATGGTCCAGACATTGGAGGAATCCAGGCCTGCTTCAGCAATGAAGGAGCTTGCAAAAGAGCGGAACCAGTCTCCGTTGGCGTCCATGGACTGCCACCAGGTGATGCCGTTACCGGTAGCGTCCTTATCGGGTGAGATTACGGGAACGAAAACCATGTTGCGTTCGTTAGCGACCTCTGCCATGCCCAGCAGCTGAGAGTTGTTGGGTAAGTGCACCTTGGACTGGTTAGTCTGCCAGTAGTCCCCGTCGAGGTAGAAGACAACGCCCACAGGCTGGGACCAGTCGATGTTCTCTGCGTAGACGTGGTAGTTGGAGCTCACACCAGCTTCTGAAGTGTAGGGTGCGAACTGGGTGGTGCTGGTGGCTGCCTGGGCGTCGGTGGAGCCTGCGACGACCAGTGAACCTGCTAGCAAACTGGTTGCGAGTACGGGCGTGGTGATGCGCTTGAGGGAAAAAGACATAGTTTCCTCTGGGATAGGTGGAATGCGAGTGATTGAAAGCGAAACTTTCCTCAGCAAATGTAGCACCCACCAGGTAAGAGTGTGGGAACTGCGTGAGAATAGCCGGTGAACGGGGCGTGTCGTCCACGCTCTGAAAAGGTGGTGTGAGGGAGAGGGAAGTAAGGACGCCCCAGCTCAGCTCTAGAAGGAGCTGACGGCTCCGAGCCGGGTAACAAAAAGCCCTTCCTCTCTATCCAAAGAAAGGAAGGGCTTATTTTGTAGGGCCTGCGGGGCTTGAACCCGCGACCAAGGGATTATGAGTCCCCTGCTCTGACCAGCTGAGCTAAGGCCCCACAGCATTAGGCTCTATCGAGCTTGACGCTGCCTCTAAGAATACCGAAAAGTCAGGCAGAGACCAAAACAGCAGTCACGGTTCGCAAGAGCCCTAGCGAACTCGTTCTACCCCACCAGCCTCAGTCCACCGCAACTCAACACCACTAGAAAATTTCAGGGTTACGCTACCATCAGCCTGCACAGTCTCATCAGTCGTGGGGAAACCCAGGGTGCTGGTATAGCCATTATTAACCCAATACCAATAAAGCGCACCATGAGCAGCAACCTTACGAGTACCCGTAGCCGGTGACCAAACCAACCTAGTCTCCCAACCATTCTGCGCCCTAAACACCTGCTGCGCACCCCCAGGAATAGCCTCTTCATCAGTAAGCGGGAAACCCAGAGTAGTAGCATGCCCCAAACCTACCCAACGACTAAAAATAGCACCCTTGCCGTTCATCGTCCGTGTTCCGGTAGCAGGTGACCAGTAGAAACGAGTTTCTTTCCCATTGAGGCGGAAGGTCTGACGTACCCCGTAAGCGTAAGCACCCTCATCCTCACCAGGGAAACCGTAGGTGCCAGTGCCACCCTCGCGAGTAAAGCGTCCACCGATACCACCGGCCTCCCACACCACATGAGTACGATGATGCTCAGGAGTCCAATAAAAAGCAAACCGACGCCCATCAGCAAGAGCAAACTTCTGCATCACACCACCAGAAATAGCAGTCTCAGCAAAAACCGGGTACCCATACCCGTTCTCATAACCACCAGCACGGTACCTTGCACCAATACCACCTGAGAAATAAACAGGGTAGGCCCCGGTGCGCGGGGTCCAGTAGATAGTGTAGTTCTTTGCAAAAGTCTGGCCTACACCACCATCACGCAGACTAAATTCGTTGGTCGTTGGCTCGCCGAACCTACCACTAGCACCGTTGGCTAAATAGTAGCTACCGATAGCGCCGGTGAGAGCGTACGGGGAACTTGCAGGACGCTGCGGAAGAGCGTTATCAAGAATGGATGCGAAGTTATAGTTGTAGTGGGTAGTACCTGGCAAAATTGTGAGCTGTGCATTGTTGAAGCCAGCTGATTTATACACGCGATACCCGTCCTGAGCAGCGCCTAAAGCTGACCAGGTTGCTGGCCAGGTAACGCCTTTGCCATCTAGCTCGCCCACGTACCAGCGAAGTGAAAAGTTCTTTGCAGCGGATGAAGGCCAAGTTTGCATGCCGTTGCTATTGCCACCACCAACCATGATGGATCCGCCACCACTACGCCACGAATCTTGTCGGTCCGCTAATAGTTCAAAACCGGTGATTTCTGCGCCGCCCGAATAACCGATAGTCCAGACATTAGAACGGTCAATACCGGCTGACTGAATAAAATTTTGGGCGAAAGCACGGAACCAGTCACCGTTGTAGTCCATCGACTGCCACCAAGTTATGCCGTCGCCTGAGGCGTCCTTATCAGGCGAGATAACCGGGACAAAGACCATGTTCCGCTGGTTAGCTACCCGAGCCATCGCAGTTAAATCTGCATTGTTAGGGAAATAGACTTTGGACTGATCTGAAGTCCAGTAGTCACCATCAAGGTAGAAAACCACTCCTACCGGCCGTGACCAGTCAATATTGTTGGCATAGACGTGGTATTGAGAACTTGTACCGTATGCAGAAAAGGTAGCGAAGGTCCGATTCGTAGTTACGGCTTGTGCTTCTGATATTGGTGCAAGGCTTAAAGCGCTAACAGCCAGACCAGTCGTTACAAAGGCAGTGGTTACTTTCTTAAGACGAGAGAGAGAGAGAGAACAAAATGGTTACCTCTAGTGATGTGTGTAGATGGCGTTTCTAGGCTTCTTTGATAAACCTAACACCTACCGTTAAGAAACTCTCGATATAGGTCGTCCGACACGTACAGCGATTCAAAGGTCTCCCAGGTCTTTTCGGCGGCATGGCGGGCTACCATCTGGCGGGAGCACTCCCCCATAGCCTTCCGCTCGTCCTCGGGCAGGCACAGCACGTCGGCCAGGCGGGCAGCCAGCTCCGCCGTATCACCCGGGGTAAAAAGGTAACCGTTCTTCCCAGGATCAACCAGGTGCGGCAGGGCCAGGGCGTTAGCAAGAACCACCGGCTTTGAAGCGCTCATAGCCTCCAGGGTCACCAGCGACTGCAACTCGGCGGTACCCGGCTGGCAAAAGACATCGGCCCGCAGGTAGCCAGCGCGTAGTTCCTCGTCAGAGACGTACCCCAAGAAGCGAACCCGATCAGCTACCCCGCAAGCGGCAGCTTTAGCCTGTAGCTCACCAAGAATCTCACCGGTACCAGCGACCTCAAGCACGGTCTGTTGCAATAGCTCGGCAGGTAGCTGCGAGAACCCCTCAATCAGCACATCAATATTCTTTTCAACCGCAAGACGCCCGGCAAAGAAAATCGTCAGCTCACCGGTAGGCTTCTCAACGGTCTCCCCCGGCGCAAGCTCATAGTCAGAACTCTGAATACCGTTAGACACCGGCATCACCGGACGGCTAAACTTACCGGCGCTTTCCATAGCATCCGCACCAATTTGGGTGGGGGTGGTAACCACCGCTGCCCGGCTGAGCACCCGGCGCATATCAACCCACGAGGCCTTGACCACCAGCGCATTACCGGCCTTACCAAACGGTAAAAAGGGCGTGATATTTTCGGGCATCACGTGGTTCGTAGCCACAACTCGTACACCGCGTTTAGCGCCGATACGGGCCAGCACCCGCCCAATGATGTAGTGACACTGAATGTGAATCACATCGGGCTGAATCTCCTGCACCAGACGGTCAGCCTCGGCGTAAATCTCCCAGGGGAAGTTCAGGCGCATGTAGGGGTGGGTAACCACCTTGTGGGAGCGCATACGGTGCTCCACGATGCCGTCCACCGTATGACGGCTGGTAACGCCCTTCTCCTGCTTTGCCGCCATCACGTGCACGGTATGGCCGCGGTTAGCCAGGGCGTGAGCAAGGCGGGATGAGAACTGGGCAGCCCCGTTGATGTCGGGCGGGTAGGTATCGGCGCCAATAAGGACGGTCAGGGGCTTATCAGCCATGCAGGGGCCCTTTCGAGGTCTCTTCGTTCAGTGTCAAACTGACCTTACCGGGTTTTTGGTGCCCGCGCATCAGCCGCTTGGCGGAGCTCACCTGCGCCGGGCGTCCGCCCTTTCGCTGGGCATCAAAAAGCCCGCCCCGGCAGCAGGTGCCGGGGCGGGTGTGAGCGCAAGGACGCTTGTGCCGCCTCGTCTGAGGCAGGGCAGGGTCTTACTTGCGGCGGCTAATGAGCTTGCCGAGGAAGACAAAGAAGGCTCCCAGGGAAGCTGCCAGGGTTGCAAAGGACTTCCAGTGGGCCTGCAGAGTCTCGGGGTTCGAGGCGTTTGCGGCCAGCTTCTTACCACCGTCAACGGCGGTAGCAGGAGCGTTCTTTGCAGAGGTCTTGGCGTTCTGCACCAGGCCCTGGGCACCGGCCTGCACGTCGCGTGAGTAGGTCTCGATATCGTCGCGCAGGGTCTTGAGGTGCTCGCGGCGCTGCTTGGTGCGCTGCAGGAGCTGTTCCTTGCTGGGGGCGGGGGTAGCGGGTGCCTGCTGCTCGCCGCCGTCCTTCTTCTCCTCTGCCTTCTGTTCGGCCTTCTTGGCTTCCGCCTTCTCAGCCTGCTCGCGTTTGAGGCGCTTGGAGGTCATGGCGGAGCCTTCCTTCAGCACGCCCATGTCGTAGAGCAGGCCAAAGATAGCTGATTCAGGCTTGAAGGGCAGCTGGGCCTTGATCATCTTGAAGCCGACAAAACCGGCGATACCGGCAAGGAGCAGGAAGAGGACAAACAGAACCAGAGCTGCCGCCCAGTTAGGCATGATGGAGGCCAGGCCAACGTAGGCCAGGATAACCAGAGCGATAGCCATGAAGAGGGCGAAGACCAGGGCTACTGCGGCAACCGCGGCGCCCTTACCCAGGGCGATGCCCTTTTCTTTGACCTCAATCTTGGCGATCTGGATTTCGTCTTTGAGCTGCTTAGGGGCTAGGTTGGTGAGCACCTTGCCTGCGTCAGCCACGTTCGTAACGCTAGCTTTGATGTTGTTGAAGCCAGCGCGCAGACCCTGGGCTCGGCGTGAGCCGTTCAGGTCGTTAGGAGTGGTCATGTGCCACCTCTCTCTGTGTCGATAAGCGTGCTTGCGTATTACGTGTGCCAAATAGTAAGTTTACCGGCTTTTAGGAGTTTGTGACGACTGCGCCCTGGAATGTGGCGCGTTTATCGGGAGAAGGTCAGGCAATAATTCTGAGGAACAAAAAAGCCCAGCCGAAGCTGGGCCTTTATTGATGCTCCCCCGACTGGACTCGAACCAGTAACCCTTCGATTAACAGTCGAATGCTCTGCCAATTGAGCTACGGGGGAATGTCGTTTGCGGTTTTTCCATCGCTGCAACGAGTAATAACTTTACACGGGCTTTTTACCCTGCGCAAATCGAGATTGAGTTAACTACATCACACCTTAGTCTTGGCCTTGCATTTTGCTGCGACGGCGGAGTTCGAGGGTAAGGAGTTGCTGTTGAATCTCCCGGTAGGCCTCGGCGTCGTTCTGGGGCGAGAGGCGCTGAAGCTGCATCAGGAGATCCGATTTCTGCCGGGTGATTTCTTGTTCGAAGAGGCGGTTGAGTATGTCGCGGGAGTAGCGATTGAGTTGGTCGTCGGTGCGGGCGGGGATGGGGGCGACGGTGAGTTCTGCGATGAGCGCGTGGACGGGTTCGGGGGCGTAGGCGCGAACGGTATTGACCCAGGTAGCTCCGGGCTCAGGGGCGATGGTGGAGGCTGCCCCAATGATGCCCTGGGCGATGCCACTGTGAGCCCGGTAGCGGTAGTGCACGGTGGCTAGTTCCTGCCACTGTTCGAGGGAGAGGTACTGGGGGTACTGCAGCACGATTTCAAGCGCTTCACGTTCGGTGCGGGCTGCGGGATCACGCAAATCGGGCAGCTCGTAGGGGTCTTCTACGGGGGCCGGTGCTTCTTCTGCTGCGATTCGGGCGGCGCCTGCAGCTTCGGCTCGCTGGCTGGCGGACGCCTGCGGGTTAGCTGCCGCTGCGCTAACGGCTCGCTGCACTTCGGCGGCGTCTAACCCTAACTGCCCTGAAACCTGCCGTACATAGGCTGGGCGCAGGGCAGCGTCCTTGATTCCGGCGATAATGGGCGCGATGGCGCGCATGCCGCGCACGCGCCCCTCGAGAGTACCAAGGTCGTAGTTGGCGAGGGTGGCGTCGATGGCGAATTCGAAGAGCGGACGCCGGGAGGCGATGAGGGAGCGCACGGCGGCGTCCCCGCGGGCTAGGCGCAGGTCGCAGGGGTCCATGCCGTCTTTGGCGACGGCGACGAAGGTTTGAGCGACAAAACGCTGGTCTTCTGAGAAGGCAGCGAGGGCGGCTTTTTGGCCGGCGGCGTCGCCGTCGAAGGTGAAGATGACTTCGCCGCCGGTGCCGTCGTCGGAGATGAGGCGGCGCACGATTTTGATGTGGTCGGTGCCAAAGGCGGTGCCGCAGGTGGCCACGGCGGTATCGATACCGGCCAGCTGGGCTGCCATGACGTCGGTGTAGCCCTCAACCACCACAATCTGCTTCTTCTTGGCGATAGGGCGTTTGGCCAGGTCAAGCCCGTAGAGCACCTGCGATTTTTTATAGAGGGCGGTCTCGGGGGTGTTGAGGTATTTAGGCCCCTGGTCGTCGTCGAAGAGGCGGCGAGCGCCGAAGCCGATGGTTTCTCCGGTGATGTTACGGATAGGCCAGATGATGCGCCCGCGGAAACGGTCGTAGAGGCCCCGCTGCCCTTCTGAGAACATGCCGGTTTCGCGGAGTTCCTCGGTGGTAAAGCCCTTGTTCATCAGGTATTTGAGCAGGTTGTCCCAGCCACGCGGGGCAAAGCCCACTCCGAATTTTTGGGTGGCTGCGGGGTCGAAGCCGCGGGCGCCGAGAAACTTTTGGGCTTCAACGGCGGCAGGGGTGTAGAGATTTTTTTGGAAGAACTCCGTTGCAATCTTGTGGGCATCGAGCAGGCGCTGGCGGCGTCCTACCTCTTCGCGGCTCATCCCGTTACCCTGCTCATAGTGCAGTTCGTAGCCGATGCGGGCGGCGAGTTTTTCGACGGTTTCGGTGAAGGAGGTGTGGTCCATTTCCATGAGGAAACTGATCACATCGCCCGATTCGCCGCAGCCGAAGCAGTGGTAGGTGCCCATCTGGGGGCGCACGTGGAAGCTCGGGGTGCGTTCATCGTGGAAGGGGCACAGGCCCTTGAAAGAGCCGATACCGGCGGATTTGAGGGTTACATACCCTTCGATGATTTCGCGGATGTCGGTGCGCGAGCGCACCTCGTCAATGTCTTCTCGTTTGATTAAGCCTGCCACGGGTTCAATTTTAGTCTGGGCCGTCAAGCCGGCGGGTTTTGGCTTACCACAGCGGTTTGTCGCCAACCGCCCAGTGGGTTCCTGTGATTCGTTTGAAGAGGGCGACCGCGGAGCGGTCGGTCAGGCAGGCGACCTGGTCAATCACCAGTCGCAGGCGGGCGGTATCGTCGTTGCGTCCCAGTTCCTGCAGGTCGGCGGCAAAGACCGGGTCGAGGTAGTTGGGGTTATCAAAGAGGGCGTGCACCAGGAATTCAAGGATCTCCTGCTGGTTCCCCTCAGTTGTCTGCGCGGCTGCCGCATCGCGGGGAGCCATCACAAAAGCTGTGGCTATGCCCTTGAGCACGGCGATTTCGTGCTCGGTTTCTTCGGGCACCACCAGCTGGGCCTGGTAGCGGGTGAGTGGTTCGTCCCCGTAGACGTCGCGGGTTGCCAGCATGGCGCTGGCAGCAAAACGCCCAATGAGTTTAGAAGTAAGGGCCTTAAAAGCCGCCATAGACGAGCGGGTCCCCGTCATATTCGGCACCCAACGGTTGAGGTTCTCTAAGCGGGTCAGGGCTTTATCAAGGGTGGCATCCTCAGCCCCGGGCAGGTACCAGAGCCGGGTTTTGTCGAAAACCTGCTGGCGGGCGTCCGCCTTTTTCAGGTCATCGAGCTGCACGTGCCCACCGAAAACGGCGTCCTCAACATCGTGCACGGAGTAGGAGATATCGTCGGCGAGGTCCATGACCTGGGCTTCCAGGCATTTTTGGGTGGGAGCAGCCCCGGCTTCAGTAGCCCCGGCGCGGAGCCAGTCAAAGACGGGTAGATCGTCGGTGTAGACGCCAAATTTGCGGTTGGGTTTACCGTCGGTTCGGGCGGGGGCGTTGGCGCGGGTCCAGGGGTACTTGCAGGTTGCGTCCAAGGACGCCCGGGTCAGGTTTAGCCCGGCAGAACCGCCATCGTGCCTAATCACCTTGGGTTCAAGGCGGGTGAGCAGTCGCAGTGTCTGGGCGTTGCCCTCAAAACCACCGGCGTCCGCCGCTAGCCGGTCGAGGGCGGTTTCGCCGTTGTGCCCAAAGGGCGGGTGGCCCAGGTCGTGGGAGAGGCAGGCGGTATCGACTACATCGGGGTCGCAGCCCAGCATGCGCCCCAGCTCGCGGCCGATCTGGGCGACTTCGAGGGAGTGGGTCAGGCGGGTGCGCACAAAGTCGTCGGTGTCGGGGTCAACCACCTGGGTTTTAGCACCCAGACGGCGCAGGGCGGACGAATGCAGCACGCGGGCCCGATCGCGTTCAAAGGGTGAGCGGTAGACAAACTTGTGATGCTCGGGAACCCAGCGTTCGGCGTCCGCTGCGCTATAGCCGGGGGTGGGGGCCTGCTCGGGGGTGAAGGTGCTGCTCATGGATCTCGTCTTTTCTCTACCGGTTCAATCTAGGCCTGGGGTTCCAGTTTAGAGGTCATCGCCCTGGTCGAGGCCGTACTCAGCGGGCCAGGTGACCTCGCCTGAGATAGGCGGGTAGTCGGGGGTGAGGTTGATGAGTTGCAAGGCCTCTGCCAGGGCAGCCGGCTCAAGGCCATCGATGACGGCGCGCACCCCGTGGCGGGCTGCCGCCTCGAACCCGAAACGGCTGTAGTAGGCAGGCTCACCGAGCACCAGCAGGCTGGTGGGTGCATTGCTGGCCTGGGCGGACGCCGCCGCGCGGGCTAGAGCTTCACCGACCAGGGCGGTGCCCACTCCCCTCCCCTGATAATCAGGGTGGACAGCCAGGGGCGCGAGCGCGCAGGCAGGCCAGGACCCTACCCAGCAGCGGCTAATGAGAATGTAGCCGATGAGAGCACCGGTGACGGTGTCGCGGGCGGTCAGGGAAATTCCCGGTTCCCAGGCGTTGGAGTTGCCGCGCAGGGCATCGACCAGGTCGGCCTCGTAGCTGGTCTCAAAGGCAGCCAGGAGCAGGTCACGAATTTCTGCGGCATCGGCCGGGGTTTCAGGGCTCAGGGCATGGGTCGTCATGCCTTTAAGTCTAGAGGGTACGCCCAGGCCGGGACGTGCGCCCCGCCTCCACCTGCCTAACGCGTAAGGGGAGGGGCGCGTCCGCCCCTATGCTTTATGTCAGTGTCCACAAAAATCGCGCAGGGCCCACGAGCATTGTGAGCCCCGCGCGATTCTTATAAGCGCTGTCTAATTAAGCCTTGATAACCGTGATACTCCACTCAGCAGGGCCGCGCTTCACAAAGTCTTTCGTTCCGTAACCGTTCTCAGCTGCCCACCTCGGAATTGCTTCCGTGCCCTGGGTGCAGTCAAAGTTAATAACCAGTTCGTCGCCGGAGCTAAGCTCAGCCATGGCTGCTTTGGCTTCTTGGACGGGGAAAGGGCAAATCAGACCATCTGTTTCGAGGATTCGCTGTGCCATAGTGACTCCTTAGGATTTAACAAGTTGAAAACGATTGACGATAAAGATTCTTGCAGCAAGGCCAGCGCCCAGCAGCATAGCGACGAAGGCTACCCAACCCTGCCATGAGAACATAGATGTTTCGACCAGGCCGTTACCGATGGTACAACCTCCAGCCCATGCAGCACCCCATCCCATCAAGGCACCGCCGAGAATTGATTTCACGAGAATGTCAGCGCTAGGTACACGAATTTTGAACTCTCCGCTTGCCTTAGCTGCAATGAAGGAACCTAGGAGAATCCCTAGAACTAGGAAAAGGCCCCAGTCAACATAGTCAGTGTCACCCGTCGTCAGAAAAGCTGTGAGGTTAGCGCTAGGACCGGTGATGCCAAGACCCCATTGACGTCCGGTTGCCCAGCTCAAGGGCCAGGCAATAAGAGCGATGAGGCCGATGATAGCGCCTGTGATGTAAGGGTTCCAGGCTTTTTCAAAGAGGATATGAGCTAAACCGGTCTTCTCGGCAGGCAGGGTAGCGACGGGCAGTTTAGGCCGGGTGAGGTTACGGTAGACCCAGATTCCGGTGATAAGAACCAAGAGGCCAACAAGAACCCAGGGAGAAACGCCAAGACTCTGGTAAATCGTCGCATTCTCAGTCACGCCCCAGGACTGTACGGTTTTGGTGCTTTGTCCTAGCGGCCCGAATTTGAAAATAGCGGCAAAGAGAGCGTAGAAGATGAGGGCAAACCAAGACCCTACCAGGCCTTCACCCGCGCGGTAGTAGGTACCCGTCGCGCATCCCCCGGCAAGGAGCATACCGATTCCAAAGATGAACCCACCCACCACAGTGGCGAAAGGGGCAAAGGCACTAGCTACGGTTTCGGTAGGCAGGTAGCCCGTGCTGTTAAAAAGAGCTAGTCCTATAGCTTGGACGCTAATAGCTACGAAAAGGGCTCCAAGCCACCAGGTATTTTTAGCAACCCAAACATCACGAAAAGCACCGGTGACGCAGAACCGACCGCGCTGAAGCACAAAACCTAGGGCGGCACCCACAAAGAGACCTGAAATAAGCATGTGCTCCATGCTAGGTGCAGACATTAGGGCCGGTAAATATAACGTTCATCTGGGGAAACCTAAGGAAACAGTTCGCAATACCGGTTTGATTCTCTCGTCCATCGGCAGTAAGAGTGACCATGTTCTTCAACGCCCAACACATTACTGCCCACAAGAATCGCGTAGGGCCCACAAGCGTCGTGGGCCCTGAGCGATTCTGATAAGCACTGTTTACTGCGACAGCGGCCGCATGGATGCCAGGACGCGGTCAGGTAGCATGTGCACGCGCGGCGACAGATCTTGGGGCGGGTACGTAGAATCGATACATTCACGCCAGTACTCGATGTGTTTTTCGTCCAACCAGTGCTCAGACTCAGTAACCTTCTGTTCTAAGCCTGCCTCCCCACGCACCGAGTACCAGTAGAGGTAATCGACGCCTTCAATAGTTTCAGCAAAGATTGTCTCAACATACATGTGCTCAGGCTCTAGTGTTTCTTTGACCGAATCCATGTTTTCATTGAGGAAAAGCATCCACTCATCGACCTTATGTCGCTTGCCCGGTTTTACCCGAAATCGGGTCAGTTCAATCTGCATACCATGATTCTATCCAGGCTGTTCTTAGCTCCAGGGTCACCTCTTCATCCGCGAATGTGCGTTATACCCGCCCCTCGCCAATATAAAGAGCGCAACAATAGCAATCACTGTGACCAGCCCCCAGATTCCAGCAACAGTCCATGAAGCACCAGCAACGACTAAAGCCGGAATAAAAGTAACTGCCAGAATCTCATTCTGATTAAAAATCGAGAGCAAGGCGTAGTCTTCAAGCGTGCGGGACTTAAGTTTCGGGTCAACAATGCGCAGTAGAGCAATACCCTGTGCTAAGGCCCCTGTAGCCCAGCCCCACGTGAAAACTTGCTTCTCAAACCAGCCCTGATCAAGAACACGAGGAGCCAGCACCAACCCAAGGACCAGCAAAAGAACAAGACCCACGGCAAATAGAATAGTTAGCTGCACCCAGTAATCTGCTACTAAGCCAGGCTTAATAGAAGCAATACCAAAAACGATCAATACATCGGTAGCAGTGCCAGAAATAGACTGCATCGTGGTTCGATCAACGAAATGGCCCAGCTTGAGCTTATCTATGCTCAGGCGAACGATGAGTCCCAAGATAAAAGCCAAGCTAAAAACAGGAATCGAAACTGATGGAAAAAATCCTTTAAGATACTGCTGAGCCATATAGCCAATCGCGGTAATAGCAGCAATAACACCCAAATGAAAACCTAGGGTATCGATTGAAGAACTAGAAAATACGTGTGTACCGATAGAGGGCCGCTTAGCTTTCTGAGGAAGAATTCCTGTTCGAATTTCCTCAGGTAACTCTTTAAGGCCTGCGAACTCTTCGACATAACCTTTTTTAGCGCCGTACTTAGCGATAATTACGCCGCCTAAAATCCCAATGAGTAGACCGACCGTTGCTGAGGTATAAGCTAATGACTGTATCTCTTCTTGTCCGGCCTGAGTAAATACATCTCCTACTGCAGCTGCCGTGCCAAATCCACCAGCCCATCCGGAGAATAGAACCACTCCAAATGCTTCTGGGGTATCAAACAGAGGCCCCAGCAGTAAAAGGGTCAACAGAATACCTACAACAACTTGGGAGGAGTAGAGCAAGACTGTGTAACTCAAGAACTGCCCCAAAGGGCGTCCTAGCTTATTGAGGGTCAGGTCTGTTCCTAATGCGATACAGGCGAAGACTGCAGCAATAAGTACCGAGCCGTACGAACCAATCGTACTTGAAAACGGTAACCAGTTAGCCCCGGCTGGCCCCAAAGCTAGCCCTAAAAATCCCGCAATAACGGGAGCCGGGATCATCAGTTCTTGAATAAATTTAATGCGAGCTCGCAGTACGGTGCTGACCGTGAGCAGCAGCCCGATAATACCCAGGTCAATGACCAGAGCCCAGGGAGTAAAGTCCATGGGAATCGCTCCTTTGCGTGTGGGGTGTGCGGTTTACTGTAGATATGGTTCAAGTTGTATTGCCGAGGAAACCTATACCGAGGGTTCAAAGAAACGACTTAGGTTGAAGTTCTGTAATGAAAAAGCTGGTTCTTGGTCCTCAACTAAATCTGCGATGGCACGGCCGAGAGCCGGGGTTAATTTGAAGCCATGCCCAGAAAAAGCCGTAGCTACTATGATTCGCCCCGAAAGACGATTGATAATCGGCCTGTGATCTTGAGAAAATAAATCCATGTGCATAGAGTGGCGGGCGGGCCCGTCTGTGACCCCTTTCAGATACCGAGTAACTAATTGCGCAGGTTCTCGTAAAGCTGGGCCAGATGCTCGAGGTGGAAGCTCCCGCGGGGTAGGCACCTCAGAACGGTTACCAACGTTACCTACCTTTACGGTCATCCCATCGAGACAAGGGAAACCATAGAGATGGGACCCATTTGATTCTCTAATAAAGCCAGGAAAGGAGCTGGGAGCATAGTCCGTAACACCATTAGTGATGTACCACCCCAAGCTAATGGGAACAATCGACACGTACGGGTCCAGTTCTGGCATAAGGGTCTTAGACCATACTCCTGTACAGACGATAAGATGGTCAGCCTTATAGGTCTCTCGGACAGTGCGTACCTTAACTCCGCGGGCAGTTTCTTCGAAGCCTACAACTTCTTCGTGTGTATGCAGCTCTGCGCCTACCGCTTTCGCTTCTTGTTGCATTTGGTGCA
This sequence comes from Rothia nasimurium, assembly GCF_035916755.1. GTDB lineage: Bacteria > Actinomycetota > Actinomycetes > Actinomycetales > Micrococcaceae > Rothia. The sequence goes on from NZ_JAYWIX010000005.1 coordinate 16,238, forward strand.
CAATAGCGTCTGAATACAGCACCCCACCTTGCTTATCGAGAATGCCAATCTCATCTGTGATATCAGCGTGTTGGGGGTAGCGACGCCTCAGTTCTTCTGCATCGTATGCTTCGAAATCAATATGAAAGTTGTTGATAGAGTCTTGAACACCAATCAGCCCTGCACCATCGGGATGGCCGATTGTAAGAGCCCCTGTTTGGTGAAAAAGTTTTGCGGGATGACGCGTATCCAGGTCGATGAAGTAGTTACGTGAATATTTGAGAAGCGGCACATACTCAGCTCCCTCGTGGTAGGCCATACGAAAAAGTCGAGATTCACCAGAGTATCCTCCGCGGTCATGCACCGGGGCGTACTGTTCAATTCCAAGCACTGAATGCCCACGAGTAGCTAGCTCCCCTGCAAGATACGAACCAATCGCTCCAAGACCCACAATAATCACTGAATACTTCATGTGTCACAGGTTACACGTTTGGCTTTTGTTAATAAATTTCCCCGCGCTTATATTTCACAAATCCAGCGCCCACAAGAATCGCGCAGGGCCCACAAGCGCCGTGGGCCCTACGCGATTCTGATAAGCACTCAAGTAACCTGTGGTGTTAGAACCTACCGGGCGGTACAGTCATGTTCTATGAGCGAGAAGTATGTACCCAACTACGGCGACCTGGAGCGCTTTCGATACGAGAGACTTATCCGCACCAAGTCCAGGGCCTACCAGATGGCTTGCTGGCAGGGTTACCTGGGCACCCACGAGTTCTTTCTGGGCAACGCCTTCAAAGGCTGGGCGACGCTCCTTCTCACGATGGCGGCCGCTGGCCTACTCGTCTACGAGTGGATACTTGGGCTTCTCCTGCTCATCGTCGTCATCTGCCTCAATATCACGGCGGTACGGGCTATCGCCGCGTCAGATCCAGCCAGCGACATCTACGGTGAAGAGTGCGGAGCCGTCTTTCATAGCCTCCACATGCTGAGTTCCTTCTCCATCGTGTGGGACATGAACCTTTGGAAGGGCAAAACTCCCACCGACCCTCCGCCACCCGACATGGACTAGCCGGGCACGGGCGTCCGCTCCCCTAGCCGCCGCTGATATCCAGCTCAGCGTCCACCAAGCCCAGGCGCTCGGCATCCCCTAGGACGCGGGAGTTCAGCCAGCCATCGGGCAGGTGGGGCTTCTTGGGGTTACCAGCACGCCCGCGAGGGCCCTCAACAGCGGCACCGGGGTAGCCGATGGAGTGGTCCAGCTCAGCCAGGTACTCGCGAAAAGCTTCGAGGGTGGGCACGGTAGACATCTTGGCGCGCAGCTTGCCGCCCACCGGGTAGCCGTGGAAGTACCAGGCAACGTGCTTACGGATCTCACGCAGGCCGCGGGTCTCATCACCAAAGGTCTCTACCAGCAGCTCAGCGTGGCGGTAGATCATATCGGCTACTTCAGACACGCTGGGGCGGTAGCGCTCTTCACACCCTTCAAAGGCATTTTGCAGGTCGCCAAAGAGCCAGGGGCGGCCCTGGCAACCGCGGCCGACCACGATGCCGTCCACGCCAGTCTGCTCGACCATGGCAATGGCGTCCTCGGCGGAGAAAATGTCGCCGTTGCCGAGAATCGGCACGTCGGGGATTGCCTCGCGCAGGCGGGCAATCGAGTCCCAGTCAGCCTTGCCGGAGTAATGCTGGGCGGCGGTGCGGCCGTGCAGGGCAATCGCCGCAACACCCGCGTCACGAGCGATTTTGGCTGATTCCAGGTAGGTCAGGTGGTCCTCGTCGATGCCCTTACGCATCTTGATAGTCAGGGGCACATCCCCTCGGGAGGCCTCACACACGGCGGTCTGGACGATAGCGGTAAAGAGGTCGGTCTTCCAGGGCAGGGCGGAGCCACCGCCCAGCTTGGTGACCTTGGGGACGGGGCAACCAAAGTTCAGATCGATGTGATCGGCACGATCTTCTTCGACCACCATACGGATTGCTTTGCCGACGTTGACGGCGTCCACCCCGTAAATCTGAATGGAGCGAATCTTTTCGTCGCCGTCATGGTCGATAATGCGCAGAGACTCGGGGTTGCGCTCCACCAGGGAGCGCGCGGTGACCATCTCGGTTACATACAGGCCGCCACCGTAGTCGCGGCAGAGTCGGCGGAAGGCCTTGTTGGTGACGCCCGCCATGGGGGCCAGCACCACCGGGGTGTCGATGGTGTGCTTGCCCAGCTGTAGGGGCGGCAGTTTCAGCTGCTTAGCGCGGGCCGGGGTCTGGCCGGTCTCTAAAGTCTCTTCTGTCATAACCTTCCAATTCTGGCACAAACGGCCCCGGTGCGCTGTTAGCTAGAGCAAAACTGCGGGGGTCCACGAGGTAAGTCATTGTTCTTCCTTGGGGTAGTAGAGCACGCAAAAGCCCCGGGCGGTTCTTCCCGGGGCTCTGCGTGAGGCTGTGGTTCAGTGCTAGGGGCTTTTATCTAGACTTACTTGTTGTCGCCTTCTACAACGATTTCTTCCTTGCGGACGTCGGCTGAGACGCGCTCGGTGTCGGTGCGCACTTCCTTGCCGACGGAGACGCGCTCGGTGGCTACGGTCTCGGTGGAGACAACGGGGCGCTCTTCGTGGGCGGTGACGGTGACGTCTGCCTGGGCTTCAGCGGAGTCGAAGTCGTAATTTTCTACTACTTCGCCGTCCTTGAGGTTGGTGCGCTCTACAACGATTTCTTCCTTGCGGACGGGAACCTCAACGGTTTCGGTTTCGGTGCGGACGACCTTGCGCAGGCGAACCTGGCCGGTCTGGGTTGCGCTGGTTGCGGTACCGACATTCAGGCGCTCTTCGTGAGCAACAACGTCGCCGTTCTCGGCGGTTGCGGTGGCCTGAGCTGCATGAGTCTCGGCAGCAGGACGCTCGGTGTTAGCTACCCCCGCAGTTGCGGTGCCGGTGGTTGCGGTGCCTGCGGTGAGTGAGTAGTACTCGTAGAGGCGCTGCTCTTCAGCGGGTGAAAGTTCGCCGTCTTCTGCGATGTTGGGGGCATCCTTGACGAATTCCTTGGTGTAGGGAACGTGGATTTCTTCACCTGCGAAGCGAGCCTTGTCTACGGGGATGAAAGATTCGTTGGTGCCGAAGAAACCGGTGTTGACCGTGACGAAGGTGGGTTCGCCGGTCTGGGCGTCGAGGTAGAGCTCACCTACCTTGCCAATCTTTTCGCCGTCGGTGCCGAATACAGTGCTGTTACGCAGGGTTTCGATGGTTTCGTTGGTAGCCATGAGCTGTTGCCTTTCTTTACGACTCTCGGTACGAGGTGTTACGTCAGCCCTGCACCCCCTATGAGTGCTATCAGTAGGCTGAGCAACTGGTAATAACCCTACATACTTTCAGCAGGCTGAGCAAGCGATAAGCGAGCTTTTTAAGAAAAAAGACAACATTTCGCTCTGAGGCGAAAAAATACCCTGACTAGGCATGTCAAACCATAACATGCCTAGTCATGTCATTTTTGACAGATAAACACAAGAAGATAACAGGGGGTTAGTTTTAAAGTAAATATTTCCTAAATTTACGTTCCCCAAAGAGCGCACCACCCCGAATCGTACTCGTGAATCGTCAAAATCTCTTGACAGTACCACAGTCTTTCCCGATACTTGTGATAAGTCAACACTCATTGACGAAACCTAGTTGAGGAGGCCCTATGCAGTCCGATGACCCGCGCATTACAGCCGTCCGCACCGCCAATGAGCAGGTCACCCAGGCCACCCGCGCGCTTGAGGACGCCGTGCAGGCAGCCCGCGCAGGCGGTGCGACTTGGCAGCTCATTGGGGCAGCTATCGGCGTGACCAAACAGGCTGCCGCCCAGCGCTTTTCCGAGACCGTCTATAACGCCCGCTCGCTCTCACAGATTCAGGTAGAACTTGAGCAAATCACCGAAGCCCTCTTTACCGCCCTGGCTCACAGTGATATCGAGCATGTACACAGCCACATGACCTACACGACTGCCCGGTTACTCTCTAAACGCAAGATTCTGAAAACTTGGCAGCAGGTCCTAGAGGCTGCCGGCCCTTTTATTGAGGTCAAGAAAACGGTGGTAGAACAGGCAGGCTCCGGCTTTGTACTCACCTACCGGCTGCGTCACGACAATGGTGAGCCGGTCGGCCAACTCTCTTTCAACTCAGCCCGCAAAGTAACAGGATTGGTGATCTTCAATGACGATTCAGCAGAACTCCCCTGGTAGCCGCAGCTCTAATAAGGGTGTATCAATTCTCTTCACAGCTCTGATTTGGTGTGCTTTCGGAATAGTTCTAGGCTTCACCGCCAGCAGCTTCATCACCGCTTTGCTATCAACCCTTATATTTGCGGTTGGAAACATGCTGATATTCCTTGACCCCAATCAGGGAAGTTCTCTCATCCGTTGGCACCCTCTACTTACTCTGTGGGCTGCCAGCGTCGGGTTGATCATTGCTTTCCTGATTTTTGATGAAAATCCAACGGCTGCCTCATGCTTTGCGCTATGGAGTCTTTTATTATCCCGCATATATTTCTTCCCCAAAGACTCTCGTAAGTCACGCAGAGCCCGCGACATCGGCGTCTAGCTCCTCTAGGTCTACCCCTCCCCCAGCTCAGCCAGGCGTGGGGCAGAGAGGTGGGCGAGGGCGTCCGCGCCTATACGGGCGGTATTCAGAGCGACTCGCCCGTCCGCCCGTAGCGGGGTGCCCTCGTCCTGCCAGCGGGGTCGTACCTGCTCAAGGTGCCCCGGTATCTCACCGCGGGCATTGCAAATACGCCACCAGGGCACGCTCGACCCCCAAAGTGCGAGGGTGCGCCCCACCAGCCGGGGCGATTCACCGGCGACCGCACCGATGTCACCGTAGGTAGCGACCCGCCCGGCAGGCACGCATTCAACCACGCGCAGGATTCTCTCTACCCGTGTATCGTCCACTGGTCTTTAACCGTCAACCAGTACCAGGGACTCGCTGGTCACGGTGGCAGCCCTCATCTTCACCAGCTGGTCAATCAATACAGCCAGATCCTCCATAGAATCATCGACCTCAATCTGCACAGCGTAGGAGCCGGTCAGCACCGAGAGCAGCTGCATAATAGCTTCGCGGGCGCCGGGGTGGCCCACCCGGTAGCCGATGGTGATTTCGGTGGCGTCATCTTCAGAGACGGGCATCTGGCCGGCGTCTACCTCGATGGGGCGGTAGCTCACGGCAAAGGCGATAATGTCGCCCTTCTTCCCGTTCGCCTGAGCCCGAAGGACGTCATCGCGCAGCACCACAGCGCCCAGGGCCTCGGCCTCATCGGAGAGGAAGAGGCGGTTGACGCGGCCGATGGGCAGGTCGGCGGGCTCGTCCCAGGTGTGTACGGCCCGGTAGAACTCCCAGAACCGCTGGGTAAGTTCGACAGACCCGGTAGCCAGGTCTTCGATGGCCTGGGTGACGCGTTCGGAGTCGTCCTGACGCAGGGGTACAGACGGCACCGCTCCGGCTTCGATGCGTACCATGCGCGAGCGCTGGGCGACCGCGAAACCGCAGGCAGAGGCGAAGTCGAGGCCGGAGGACGCCGGTTCCACCTTGGCACGCAGAGCTACGGTGCAGCCGGGGACTGAGGCAGCGGCGTCCTTCAGGGCCTGCAGGAGCAGGCTGCCGAGGCCTGCGCGGCGGTGTTCGGGGGCTACTTCGATGTAGGACCAGAGGCGGTTGGGGTGCAGGTCAGTCTCGTAGACGGTGCCTGCGGCTACTGGTACTCCCTGGTGCTCGGCGACGAGGGTGCGGGAGAAGCGGGTGTCGGAGTCGGGCCCGAAGGACGAGCGGAAGGCGGCTACCTGCCGGTTTTCGGCATCGTGCCAGTATTCGAGCAGGGCTAGGGTGTCGCCCTCTCGCCAGGGGCGCAGGGTGTAGGTGTTCTCGGCGGTACTCACGGTGGTGCCTTTCGGGTAGCCGGTGGGGTGTACCCATCTACTTTAGCGCCCCTGCCTACGTTGCGGGCGTCCGCGGGGTGAAAGGCGTGCACGCTGAGCGTGAATCGTCCGAGCGGCACCTTGATTTCACCGGCTCGTTACCGGCTAGACTTTAAGGGCTTAAAGTTTATTTGACTCTATTGTTTAGCGTGGTGTTATGACTTCTCCCCTTGCCCACAAGCCCACCCTCGTAGGTTCCCGTATTGAGCTGCGCCCCTTCGACGCCGATGCCATTGACGCCATGATCGGTATTCTGCAGGAGCCCGAGGTTCTGGTTAAGACCGGCACCGTTCACTCCCGCTCAACAGAGACCCACCCCTTCGACGAGGCTAAGACCCGCGAGTGGTACTCCCGCCGCAATGAGAAGAAGAACCGCCTCGATTTGGCGATTTATGCGCTGGACCAGCAGAAGTACGTGGGCGAGGTCGCCTTCAACGAATACGACCCCGATAACGGCTCGGTCAACTACCGTATCGCCATTGGCCAGGCAGGTCAGAATAAGGGCTACGGTACCGAGGCTACTAAGCTCATGGTCGATTACGGCTTTGAGAAGCTCGATCTGCACCGTATTGAGCTGGAGGTGCTGGACTTTAACGAGCGTGCCAAGCACGTCTATACCTCATGCGGCTTTGTGCCCGAAGGACGCCGCCGCGAGGCTTTCCTGATTGACGGCGAGTACCACGACGCGGTCATCAAGTCGGTCCTGCGTAGTGACTGGGAGGCCGCCCGCTCGGTATCGGGCCACCTGACGCTGGATTTGAAGCGTGTCGAGATATAAGACAATGACAAAAGAACGGACGTGCGTTCGTCTGCTGACCCTCTTGGGGCTCGCGCTGGAGCGCTCACCCCAATTCACGCCAGCCCCGAGCCAGCAGACTCTCCGCACGTCCGTCCTTTTGTATATCTAACCTACGTTACTTACTTGGTCAGCTTGGCTGCCAGGTAGGCGGTGACCTGGTCGAGTGAGACGCGTTCCTGGGTCATGGTGTCGCGTTCGCGGATGGTGACGGCCTGGTCTTCGAGGGTGTCGAAGTCAACGGTGATGCAGAAGGGGGTGCCGATTTCGTCCTGGCGGCGGTAGCGGCGGCCGATGGCGCCGGCGTCGTCGTAGTCGATGTTCCAGTTGCGGCGGAGTTCGTCGGCCAGGTTCTTGGCGGTGGGGACGAGGTCTTCCTTCTTGGACAGGGGCAGGACGGCTGCCTTGACGGGGGCTAGGCGCGGGTCGAGCTTGAGCACGGTGCGCTTGTCGACGCCGCCCTTGGTGTTGGGCGCTTCGTCTTCGACGTAGGAGTCGACGAGGAAGGCCATCATGGAGCGGGTCAGGCCGAAGGAGGGTTCGATGACGTAGGGGACGTAGCGTTCGCCGGTGCCCTGGTCGAAGTATTCGAGCTTGGCGTTGGAGTGTTCGTTGTGCACGCCGAGGTCGTAGTTGGTGCGGTTGGCAACGCCCATGAGTTCGCCCCATTCGGAGCCCTGGAAGCCGAAGCGGTATTCGAGGTCCATGGTGCCTGCGGAGTAGTGGGCACGGTCGTCTTCGGGAACGTCGAATTTGCGCATGTTGTCGGGGTTGATGCCGAGGTCAACGAACCAGTTCCAGCAGTCTTCGATCCACTGGTCATAGTACTTAGGTGCGTCGTCGGGGTGTACGAAGTATTCGATTTCCATCTGTTCGAACTCGCGGGTTCGGAAGATGAAGTTGCCGGGGGTGATTTCGTTGCGGAAGGCCTTGCCGATCTGGCCGATGCCGAAGGGCGGACGCTTGCGGGCGGCGGTGACGACGTTGTTGAAATTGACGAAGATGCCCTGGGCGGTTTCGGGGCGCATGTAGTGCAGGCCCTCTTCGTTGTCGACGGGGCCGAGGTAGGTCTTCATGAGGCCGGAGAAGTTTTGGGGTTCGGTCCACTGGCCCTTGGTGCCGCACTTGGGGCAGACGATGTCGTCCATGCCGTTTTCGGGGGCACGACCCTTCTTTGCTTCGAAGGCTTCGATGAGGTGGTCCTGGCGGTGGCGGGAGTGGCAGGAGAGGCATTCAACGAGGGGGTCGGTGAAGGTTGCGACATGGCCTGAGGCTTCCCAGACTGCCTTAGGCAGGATGATGGAGGAGTCGAGGCCGACCATGTCTTCGCGGCCGCGCACGAAGGTCTGCCACCACTGCTGGCGGATATTTTCTTTGAGTTCGGCACCGAGCGGGCCGTAGTCCCATGCTGAGCGGGAGCCTCCGTAGATTTCACCTGCCTGGAAGACGAATCCGCGGCGCTTGGCCAGTGAAATAACGTTGTCGAGTTTGGACTTCGGTGCCATGTTTTTTGGTTTCTCCTATGAGCCTGCGCCACCGGTTGTGGCGTGCTTGGATGTAAAAAGAAAGTGGGCCGGGTGGCGCACTCGCCTTTAAGCCTACCGTACGTAGGGGTGCGAGTGTTGGCGCGGGTAGAGTGGTGGTTATGAGTATTGAGTCTGTTTTTATTCGTGATGAGATGATTCGCCTGGGTCAGTTTTTGAAGCTGGCGAATCTGGTGGAGAACGGGGTGCATGCCCGTGAGGTGATTCAGGACGGCCTGGTGAAGGTGAACGGCGATATTTGTGAGCAGCGCGGGCGTCAGCTATACGCTGGCGATACCGTTGAGCTGAACGGCGTGACTGTTCAGGTGGAGACCGAGTAGGCTACCTGATTCCTCCTGGATTAGGCAGACAGGACCTTCTCATTGAGGAAGGCTGCGATATGGGTGAGTTCTGCGGCAGCAACTCCGTGCCCGATACCGGTGTAGGTGTGGGCAGTGAGGTCGGTGTGCCCGGCTACCCATTCGCGGGTGAAGGCGATTTTGTCGGCGGTGATGATGGGGTCGGCTTCGTCACGGCCCCAGAAGAGGGGCAGGGGCTTGTCCTCTAGCTGGGCGTCCTTGAAGTAGTGCTCTCCCCCGGCCACGGCGTAGCCGGAGAGCCCTACCACGGTCTTGATGAGGTCGGGGCGGGCACGGGCTACCGAGGTGGCAAGGGCCATGCCCTGGGAGAAGCCCAGCAGAGTGACGCTATCGTAGTCGGCGGCGATGGGTTCGAGCCAGCCCAGCAGATAGTCAACGGCCAGTTCGATTGCGGTAAAGCCCACGGTTTCTAGTTGTTGGTTGAGGGGCCACCACTGGTAGCCCTTGGCGGGGCCTTCGACGTAGGCGGAGTCGGCATCGGCCGGCAGTGGGTAGCCGACGGGCTGGGGCGCGCGGACGGACGCGTAGGTCACCTTTTCGCTGGGCAGGTAGGGGGTGAGCCCCAGTAAGTCCCGCTCGTGGGAGCCGTAGCCATGCAGGAGAACAACCAGGTGGGTGCCCCGGCGGAAGGGTTCTGCCTTGGAATATTCAACAAGGTACTGGTTCATAACCCCCAACTTACCACCGGCAGAGCCAGCCTTAGGCCACCGCCCACAGATGCTTTCGCCCCTGCGGTTTTGCTTCGTCGGCGGCGTCCTGGGTTTCGATGCTGGTGGCAAGTATACGTTCGAGCTGTTCGTGTTCGATGAGGAAGCCGTCGTGGCCGCAGGGTGAGTGAATCACGGCGGGTTCTATGGGGCGGGGTAGGGCTGCTGCGAGGATTTGGGAGTCGGAGGGGAAGAAGAGGCGGTCGGAGTCGACGTAGGCGATGGTCCAGTGGCAGGTGGTGCGGGCGAGGGCTTTGTCGAGGCCGCCGCGGTCGCGGCCCAGGTCGTGGGAGAGCAGGGCTTCATTGATGGCCAGGTAGGAATTGGCGTCGAAGCGGGCGGTGAGTTTTGCCCCGTGGTGGTCCAGGTAGTTTTCGACCTGGTAGCGGCCGCGGTCTGCGGGGACGGGGTGCAGAACGTCGTGGCCGTCTTGGGCGTCGCGGCCGAAGCGGAAGTGGAGTTCGGCGGCGGAGCGGTAGGTGGTGTGGGCGATGCGTCGGGCCAGGGCGAGGCCGTTTTCAGGACCGGGGCCGGGGTAGTAGTCGCCGCCGGCGAAGGAGGGGTCTTGGCGGATTGCCAGGTTTTGCATGTGACCCCAGGCGATTTGTTCGGCGGTGGCGGCGGGACCGGAGGCGATGACGGCGCAGGAGCGGACAAGCTCAGGGTAGGTGACGGCCCATTCGGCGGCGCGGGCACCTCCCAGGGAACCGCCGATGACGTGGTGCAGGGAGGTGACGCCGAGCTGGTCAAGCAGGCGTTTTTCGGCGCGGACGCCGTCGCGGATAGTGACCAGGGGGAAGCGGGAGCCCCAGGGCTTTTGTTCGGGGTCGATACTGGCCGGGGCGGGGGAAGCTGGCCCGGTCGATCCGTAGCAGCCGCCAAGCATGTTGGGTGAGATAACGAAGTATTTGTCGGTGTCGATGACGCGGCCGGGGCCGACAGCGGTGGGCCACCAACCTGCAGCTTCGGCGGCCTCGCGGTCTTGCTCGCTGGCGTCCGCTCCTGCCCGGCCTGCCGAGACGTGGGTGTCGCCGGTCAGGGCGTGCAGGATCAAAATGGCGTTGTCGCCCGCCTCGTTGAGGGTTCCCCAGGTTTCGTAGCCGATGGTGACGTCGGGCAGCACTGCCCCCGATTCAAGGGTCAGATCGCCGACTTTGGCGTAGGCGAGGACGCCGTCGGTACGGGTGGGGGTGGTCTCAGCGGGGCGGGCGGTCGTCATTGATTTACCTTTCCTTAGCGGATGGCGGTGAAGCCGAGTTCGAGGTCGGCGAGGATGTCGTCGATGTGTTCGATACCTACCGAGAGGCGGATGAAGGCTGGGTTGATGCCGATGGCTTCAAGCTCTTCGGTGGTGGACTGGCTGTGGGTGGTGGACGCCGGGTGCACGGCCAGGGAGCGTACGTCACCGATGTTGACCAGCAGGGAGTGGAGGGAGAGGGAGTCCACGAATTTCTGGGCGGTTTCGGCGTCGGCGTCCTTGAGGGTGAAGCCGAGGACGGCGCCAGCCCCCTTGGGCAGGTACTTTTGGGCCAGTTCGTAGTAGGGGGAATCGGGCAGACCGGAGTAGGTGACCGATTCGACCTGGGGGTGGTCTTTGAGGAACTGGGCGACTTTGAGGGCGTTCTCTACGTGGCGTTCTACCCGCAGGGAGAGGGTTTCTAAGCCGATGGCGATGTTGAAGGCGTTGGTCGGTGAGATGGAGGAGCCCAGGTCGCGCAGTAGGGAGACACGGGCTTTGAGGATGTAGGAGAGGTTAACTCCGAAGACACCGTCCGCGCCGAGGTCGCGGGCGTAGACCAGCCCGTGGTAGCTTTCGTCGGGCTGGTTGAAGAGGGGGTACTTATCGGGGTAGGCGCCGTAGTCGAAGTTACCGGAGTCTACGATGACACCGCCGACCGAGGTACCGTGGCCGCCCAGGTACTTGGTGGCTGAGTGGATGACCACGTCAGCGCCGTGCTTGATGGGGTTGAGCAGGTAGGGGGTGGCGACGGTGTTGTCGACGATGAGGGGCACACCGACCTCGTGGGCTACGCCCGAGATAGCTTCGGTGTCGAGTACGTCGCCGCGGGGGTTGGGCAGGGTTTCTGCGTAGAAGGCCTTGGTGTTCTCGCGGGCTGCTGCTCGCCAGGACTCGGGGTCGGCGGGATCATCGACGAAGGTGGTTTCGATGCCGAGGTTCTTGAGGGTGTACTTGAGCAGGTTGAAGCTGCCGCCGTAGAGGGAAGGGGAGGCAACGACGTGGTCCCCGGCCCCGGCGATGTTCAGGATTGCGAAGGTTGAGGCTGCCTGGCCGCTGGCGAGCAACAGGGCCCCGACGCCACCTTCGAGAGCAGCGATACGGTTTTCAACGGCTTCCTGGGTGGGGTTGTTGATACGGGAGTAGATGGGGCCCATCTCTGAGAGGGCGAAGCGACCTGCTGCCTGGGCGGAGTCCTTGAAGACAAAGGACGTGGTCTGGTAGATGGGTAGGGCGCGGGCGCCGGTTGCCGCGTCGGGTTCCTGGCCGGCGTGAATCTGCTGGGTTTCGAACTTCCAGCCGGTGGGGTTGGAGGGGGTGGGAACGGTGTTCTCGGTGGTCATGCGGTTATTCCTAGGGACGTCGTTGTTTCAGTGTTCAGTTGAAACGGGCCGCATGCCGTATCTTCCGCCCGGGTAAGGAGGAAAAGAATCTGATGCCCTCGCAGAAGATAGAGGCTCATCGGTCCCGCGCTTGCGTACCTGGTTCTCGGTGGGTACGCCCGGTCATCACCCAGGGCACCCCACCGCGAGTGGAGGGTTGCCGACCAGCTAGCTGGGGCTTAACACTGGTTCTCTTGACCTGTCTCTAGTCTGGCTGGCTCACCCGGGAACCGTCAAGAAAGGGCCCTAAAGTTTCAGCATGTGTCCTTGTATTGCGTACGTTACGTTCTGTGAGCGTCATTTAGAATGGTGGGAAGCGAGTTTTTACGAAAGGGCTGATGATGTCTCTGACTCCTCCTCTTGCCAAGCGCGTGCCCCTTGAGCGCACCCATCACGGTGATACTTTTGTTGATCACTATGAGTGGTTGCGCGATAAGGAAAGCACCGAGGTACTAGAGCAGCTACGCGCTGAGAACGCCTTTACCGAGGCGGTCACAGAAGACCAGCAGCCCCTGCGCGACGCTATTTTTGAAGAGATTAAGGGGCGCACCCAGCTGACCGATATGTCGGTCCCCTCGCGCCGCGGGGCCTGGTGGTACTTTAACCGCACGGTTGCCGGTGAGCAGTACCCGGTCATGTGCCGTGTCCCTGCCCTCACTGAGGGCAGCGTTGAAGAGCGCTACCAGCCGCCGGTCGTCCGCCCCGGTGAGCCGCTTGACGGCGAGCAGGTCGTGCTGGACTGCAACGAGTTTGCCCGCGACATGGCCTTTTTCTCCCTGGGTTCCTTCCAGGTCACCCGCGACGGCTCTCTGCTGACCTTCGGTGTTGATGACTCGGGCGACGAGCGCTATACCCAGTACTTCAAGAACCTCGACACCGGTGAGATTCTGGAGGAAAAGATTGAGGACGTCTTCGCAGGTGCCTTCTTTGCCTCAGGCGCTAAGCACCTGATTTACTCGGTGGCAGATGAGTCCTGGCGCCCCTACGAGGTGCGGGCCCACGCTATCGGCACCAGTGCGTCTGAAGATTTTGCCCTCTACCGCGAGGACGATAACGGGCTCTGGCTGGGTGCCGGTATGTCGTCTTCTCGTACCCACGTGGTCATTACCTCTTCAAACTCCGAGTATTCAGAGACCCGCATTATTAACATCCACGAGCTGGGTCAGTTAGAGCCCACCCTCATTATGAAGCGGGACGCCGGCATCGAGTACTCCACCGACATCATCGACGTGGAGGGCACCGGCTACCTGGTCATAGGCCATAACCACGAGGCTCCCAACGGTGAAATCGTTCTGGCACCCCTGCGCGAAGAGTACGTGCCCTTTGCCGATTTCAAAGCCAGCTGGATTCCCCTTGTACCCCACCGCGCGGACGTCCGCCTAGAAGGTTTCAAGTTCTCCCGCAACCATCTGGTGCTCATGGCCCGTGAGAACACTACCGTTAAGGTATTCGTTGCCCCGCGTACCGCTCTTGCTGAGCAGGTAGCTTCTGCCCACCCCCAGGGCATTGACCTCTATGAGCCCGGCGGCTTCACCGAAGAGCTCTACACGTCAGCCTTCTCCGGTGTGAACATCATGTCCCCGGTCATCCGCCTGAACTACACCTCCTATCTCACCCCCAGCAGCGTCTACGACTACTTCCCCGATACTGACGACCTCGTGCTGCGCCGCCGCACCCCCGTCATCGGCTACAAGCCCGAGAACTACACCGCCTACCGCATGTGGGCACCGGCAGCAGACGGAGCCATGATTCCGCTCTCCGTCATGCACCGCGCCGACCTCGATAAGACCCAGGAAAACCCCGTGATTCAGTACGGCTACGGGTCCTATGAGTCCTCCATGGACCCCTACTTCTCTACCGCCCGCCTCAGCGTGCTGGACCGCGGCGTCATCTTTGTTGTCGCCCATATCCGCGGTGGCGGCGAAATGGGCCGCGCCTGGTACACCAAGGGTAAGAAGCTGGCCAAGAAAAATACCTTCACCGACTTCATCGACGCCACCGACTTCCTAGCCTCCCAGGCCTGGGTGGACGCTGCTCGTATCGGTATCATGGGTGGATCAGCCGGCGGCCTGCTCATGGGCGCTGTTGTCAACATGGCCCCCGAAAAGTACGCAGCCTGCCTGGCCCAGGTACCCTTCGTGGATGCCCTGACCACCATTCTTGATCCCAACCTGCCGCTCTCAGCTCTGGAATGGGAGGAATGGGGCAACCCCATCACCGACAAGGAGGTCTACGACTACATGAAGTCCTACACCCCCTACGAGAACATCCGCCCCGTTAAGTACCCGGCCATTGCAGCTGTTACTTCCCTTAACGACACCCGAGTCTTCTACGTCGAACCGGCCAAGTGGGTAGCAGCCCTGCGCGAGACCATCGACCCGGCTTCCCCCACTCCTCTGCTCAAAATTGAGATGGACGGCGGCCATGGCGGCGGCTCAGGCCGCTACACCGCCTGGCGCGAAATCGCCTGGGACTACTCCTTCCTGCTCACCCACCTGGGTGCCACTAGCGTCACGGAGTAAACCCGCCAATGCCAACGTCCGCTGATCTAGTTGACCTGACCCCGCGCGTCCCCCACGAAATCCTGCTCTCCCTGCTGAACAAGCCGCCCTACCGGGAAAAGTGGATGCGGCACGTGCAAAGGCGCCGGGTTAACTCCATCAACCAACGAGCCGTAGCCACCTTCATCGCCTACGAGATTTCTGACTACCTGGACCAAGACATCGATCCTGCCACCATCAAAGACAGGATCTCGCGCGCCCTGAACGGCGAAGCAATTTCGGACGCCACCGCCCACATGTTCATCACGGCCTTCGAGTTCACCGCAGCCGAAGCCAGAGAACTGCAGCGGGCCCTCTCAGCCCACAGCCTCAGCCGCAAGCTCGCCCAGCGGGCAGAGACCCTCACCAGCGCCGAACGCACCATCGACACCCGCAACTACACCTCCCTCTCCACTCTGATGGACGGCTACATCGACCGGTTCGGCTTCATGCGGCACTTCATCGTCACCGAGGTAATTCGCTCTGAAATCGACGAACTCACCCTCATCTCCCCCCGCTTCGAGTCCACGGATTCCACCGTCACCCTGCTTGAGGGTGGCGAGCTGGTCTCCATGAGCGAGCATGAACGTGCCCATATCCACCACCCAGATAACACCATGTGGCAGCTGGCCATCAAACCGCCTGCCCCCGTCCGCTACGGCCAGGTCCACCAGATTCGCTACCGTATCGACCTCGATATCGACCCCATGCTGCGTGAACGAGAAAAATACAACTACGCCTCGCTGGGCCCCTTCACCCCGGCACGGTTCAACGTCTCCCTAGCGCTCACTTTCGATGCTGAGCCCGCGAATATGGTTCAAAAAATTTGGTCCCACACCATGAAGGACGAAAGCCTACTAGAAGTCGTTGAGCTACCCTCCCAGCAGCGCTACTCCATGAGCTTCCCCATCGCCGAAGACACCGTTTTCGCCTACTTCTGGGACTCCGACTACGAGGGTGCCATCCGCTACTACCACGGGGATGACCCCGCCTGGCTCTCCCGCCTCACCCCCGCCGACCCCAACTCATAGCATGCCTACTACACCCAGCTCAGCATCAACTACCCACCTGGTCAGCGCCCTGCTCCGCTCAGAGCTCTTGGAACCCTACGTGCGCGACACTTGGGAGCGCTACATCCACCACGAACAACTGGGCGAAGCCAACCCCTTCTCGATTAGGGCCATCGCCCGAGCGATGAGCGCCCACCAGCACACCGTCTACGGCCTAGAAATCCCGCCCCACAAGTACAAAGACCGGGTACGCCGCGCTATTACCGGCGAGCACATCAGCAGCGAAACCATCGACCTATTCAGCGAAACCTTCGGCTTCGACGAACGCACCCAAAAAGCCCTCCGCAAGGCAGCCACTCAAGGTTTCGATGACTCAGAAACCGTCCAATTCCTCCGTACCAACCCCCAGGTGCTCACGTCAAGCTGCTACCTGGACATTCAGCTTGACCCGGCTGATCCCGGTGCCTTTACCCTCAATGCCACCTACACCCTGCTCAGCCTCGAATCAGGCTGTTCCGCCTTCGTCTTTGCCCTGCCCCAGGGCCAGGAACTCACCTGCACCAACCGCCATTTTTCGGTATCACGCGTGAGTGAAGACCAGGACTGGGTCTTCACCCCCACCAGCTTCATTCCACCCCTCCAAACCTTCATGCTGCGGTTCAGCGTCTGCGGTGCAGTCCGTCCCCAGGCGGACGGCAGCTACCGGCTCCTTTTACCCTTCACCCACCGCAGCTACTCCGCAGCCATCAAGCTTACCGCAGCAGGCAGCCCCCTAGCTGTGAGCTTCACCGAGCAGACGTCAGCTGGTGCTTCCCCCATCACCACCACATGTGCTGACACCGTCACCGACTACTTCTCCCACTTCTACCCCAGCCTCAAAGACACCACACTGGCCCTTAACTGGGCGCCCACTCCCTAGACCGATAGTTTCAACCAAAAAATTTTCGCCCCACAGTAAAACTGCGATATAAGCGAGACGGGGGAGAACATAACCTAAACGTGTAAGGTTTGGTGGATGTGGTAACCATCTTTCCTTACACTCGATAATCTAACCGGTGTTCGAGACTCAGAGCTTCTGAAAAGAACATCCCGCCCCTGGTGCGTGTTTTTCGCTCCTAGTTTCCCCCCTCTGTACTAGTGTGAGGGTCTCTCACCGTGTTAAATCGAGACCCTAGGTAGCTTCAGTGCGATTTTTGCTACCTAATCTAGCGGTCGGTTAGTTTTCCCTAGTGCGCCGACCGTTCACCGGGTAGAGCTCTTTACCCCAGAGCCCTACCCACGGTGCAAAGTAATAAGGCGCCCCTCTTTCCCAGAGCGGGCGCCTTCTTTGTGCCCTTTCCTCTCCAGGGCAAGAAAAACCGGGCGCCCTCCCCACAGGGGAGAACGCCCGGTCAGTAGATTGACCAGAGAAGGGCTTTAGCCCTCGACGCCCAGCTTTTCGAGAATCAGCTCGCGCACGCGTCCGGCATCTGCCTGACCGCGGGTAGCCTTCATAACCTGGCCAACCACGGCACCAGCGGCCTGAACCTTACCGGCACGAATCTTGTCGGCAACATCGGGCATAGCGGCCAGAGCCTCGTCGATAGCGGCGGTCAGGGCCGAATCGTCAGAGACAACGGCCAGGCCGCGCTTCTCAACAATCTCAGCCGGGGTGCCCTCACCCTCAATGACGAAGCCCAGCACCTGGCGGGCAATCTTATCGTTGATCTTCTTACCCTCAATCAGCTGGTTGAGCTCAACGATAGTAGCGGCGGTTGCACCGGTTTCGGTCAGCTCAACCTCGCGTTCCTTGGCGATACGGGCAATCTCGCCCATCCACCACTTACGAGCAACTGAGGCGGGAGCACCGGCAGCAACGGTCTCTTCGATAGCGTCCATAGCACCGGCATTGACCACGTCGCGGAACTCCTCGTCCGAGAAGCCCCAGTCAGCCTTCAGACGGCGGCGGCGCTCAGCAGGAGGCTCAGGCAGCTCGGCGCGCAGGCGCTCAATCCACTCTTCGTCGGTGACGACCGGAACCAGGTCGGGCTCGGGGAAGTAGCGGTAGTCGTCCGCATCTGACTTGGGGCGGCCGCTGGTGGTCTCGCGGGTGTCTTCGTGCCAGTGGCGGGTTTCCTGAACGACCTTTTCGCCTGCTTCGAGGACGGCCGCGTGACGCTGAATCTCGTAGCGCACCGCACGCTCGACCGAACGCAGGGAGTTCACGTTCTTGGTTTCTGAGCGGGTACCGAACTCGGTGGAGCCCTTGGGCATGAGCGAGACGTTGGCGTCGCAGCGTACGTTACCGCGCTCCATGCGGGCGTCCGAAATACCCAGGTTCTTGACGATTTCGCGAATGGCAGCCACGTAGGCGCGGGCCAGCTCGGGGGCCTTGTCGCCTGCACCCACGATGGGGCGGGTCACGATTTCAATCAGGGGAACACCGGCGCGGTTGTAGTCGACCAGGGAGAAATCTGCGCCCTGAATACGGCCAGCGGTGCCGCCCTTGTGGGTCAGCTTGCCAGCGTCTTCTTCCATGTGGGCACGCTCGATGTCGATGGTGAAGACAGTGCCGTCCTCCAGCTCAACGTCCAGGGATCCGTTAGCGGCGATGGGCTCGTCGTACTGGGAGGTCTGGAAGTTCTTGGGGGTGTCGGGGTAGAAGTAGTTCTTGCGGGCAAAGTGGCTAACGGGTGCGATCTCGCAGCCCAGTGCCAGGCCCAACTTGATAGCAGACTCTACAGCCTTACCGTTGACCACCGGCAGCACGCCGGGCAGGCCCAGCGAGACGGGGGTGACGTTGGTGTTCGGGGTATCGCCGAATTCGTTGGGGGCGGCGTCGAACATCTTGGTCTTGGTGTTGAGTTCTACGTGAACCTCGAAGCCGAGTACGGGGTCGTACTTCTCCATGGCTTCTTCAAACGACAGGATTTCGTCAGACATTTACTTAGCTCCCTCGAAGTCAAAGTCACGGATCAGGGCGGCGGTATCGGGCAGCTGCTCGTGCAGGTAGCCACCCCACTTAGCGGTCAGCAGGGCTTCCAGGCCAGCACCGGCGCGGTAGAGGCGGGCATCCTCGTGGGCGGGTGCGGTGAACTGGATACCGACGGGCAGGCCGTCCTCATCTGCTAGGCCACCGGGCAGGGACAGGGAGGGCACACCGGCCAGGTTGGTGGGTACGGTGGCGATATCGCCCTTATACATGGCCATGGGGTCGCCCTTGGTCTTCTCCCCCAGCTTGTAGGCGGTGGTGGGCGCGGTGGGGCTAATCAGCACGTCTGCAACCTCAAATGCCTTGGCGTAGTCGCGCTGAATCAGGGTGCGCACCTTCTGGGCTGAGCCGTAGTAGGCGTCGTAGTAACCAGCGGACAGGGCGTAGGTACCCAGGATGATGCGGCGCTTGGCTTCTGAGCCGAAGCCTGCGGCACGGGAAGCTGCCATGACGCGCTCGATGGTGACGTTGCCTTCTTCGGGCAGCTTACGCAGACCGAAGCGGACGCCGTCGTACTTGGCCAGGTTAGATGAGACCTCGGAGGACATAATCAGGTAGTAGGCCCCGATTGCTTCCTTGACGGAGGGCAGGGAGACCTCGACGATTTCTGCGCCGGCTTCCTTGAGCAGCTCCAGGGACTCGTTGAAGCGGGCCATGACGCCGGGCTGGAAGCCCTCGCCGGTCAGTTCCTTGATGACGCCGACGCGAAGGCCCTTGAGGCCACCTTCAGCGGCACCGGCGCGGGCGGCGTCCGCATAGGCGGGGACGGGCTCGTTCAGGGAGGTGGAGTCCTTGGGATCGTGACCACCAATGACCTCGTGCAGCAGGGCGGTGTCGAGGACGGTGCGGGCGCAGGGGCCGACCTGGTCCAGGGATGAGGCCATGGCAATGACGCCGTAGCGGGAGACCGAGCCGTAGGTGGGCTTGACGCCAACGGAACCGGTGACGGCTGCAGGCTGGCGGATGGAGCCACCGGTATCGGTACCCAGGGCCAGGGGAGCCTGGAAGGCAGCTACTGCTACAGCGGAGCCACCTCCGGAGCCACCGGGAATACGGTCCAGGGCCCAGGGGTTGCGGGTGACGCCGAACGCTGAGTGCTCGGTGGTGGAGCCCATAGCGAACTCATCGAGGTTGGTCTTACCCAGAATGGGCATACGGGCCTCGCGGATCTTTTGGGTGACGGTGCCGTCGTAGGGGCTCATCCAGCCCTCAAGCATACGGGAGGCAGCGGTGGTGGGCTGACCCTTGGTGACGATGAGGTCTTTAACGGCGATGGGGACGCCTGCCAGGGCGGGGAGTTCCTTACCAGCTGCGCGGTCTGCGTCTACGGCGGCAGCAACTTCCAGAGCCTCTTCAGCGTTCAGGTGTAGGAAGGCGTTGAGTCCGCTCTTGCCGGCTGCGCGGTTTTCTGTGTCCAGAGGTTCGCCATCGGTGGCGATAATGTGGTCGATGTAGGCCTGGGTTGCCTCAACAGAGGTCAGTTCACCGGCAGCCAGTTTCTCAGCAAGTTCTGCTGCGGAAAGTTTGATGATGTCCTTCATGCCCGCTCCTTAGTCTTCGTCCAGAATTGCCGGAACCTTGAACTTACCGTCTTCGGCATCGGGGGCACCCGAGAGAGCTTCTTCAGCGGTCAGGGTTTCACCCACCACGTCGTCACGGAAGACGTTCTTGAGCGGGATGGGGTGGCTGGTTGCCGGAATATCGTCTGAGACGGCCTCTGAGACTGATTTGACGGATTCTACGATGACGTCGAGCTCAGCGGCCATTGCGGCCAGCTCTTCATCAGTCATCTCGATATGAGCCAGCATGGCAAGGTGTGCCACCTGCTCACTCGTAATAGCAGACATAATCACTTCCACGAGTTAGACATAGGTTTTCAGTCTCTATCTTAGCCCGCATACGGTCATAACACGATTTAAAAAAAGAATCGCCCCTAGCCTGTGCAGCTAGAGGGCGACGGTGTGAGATCAGAATCCGCTAGAGGTCTAAGAACCCGGTGAGGTCTTACTTAGCGGGGATGGTCAGAACCCAACCAATTTCGATGATGTCGGCGTTCTGGATCAGGTCAGCATTTGCTGCCAGTACTTCGTCCCAGCCGTTGAAGCCGTGAGCGTAAGCGATTTCTGACAGGGTGTCGCCAGCCTTGACGGTGTAGGTGTTAGCTGCGGGTGCTGCTTCGGCAACCACCTCTGCTGCGGGTGCGGTTTCAGCGGCGGGAGCTTCAGCAACTGCGGGAGCTGCAGCAACTTCGGTTACCTCGGTTGCCTGAGGAGCAACGGTAGTGGTGGTGGTTGCAGCGGGGGTCTCAGCGACGGTTGCTGCTGCACCTGAGGTGCCGTAAGCGTAGAGGTTCAGCTTGGCAGCGCATGAGGGCCAGGCGCCCCAGCCCTGCATCTGAAGGAGGTTTTCAGCAACGCGAATCTGCTCTGCCTTTGAAGCAGCTGCGGGGTTGCCAGTGCCGCCTGCGGCTGCCCATGAGGACAGTGAGAACTGCAGGCCACCGTAGTAGCCGTTGCCGGTATTGATGGACCAGTTGCCACCTGACTCGCACTGTGCGAGAGCTTCCCAAGCTTCGAGGGGAGCGGCGTTGGCTGCGGGGGTAGCGGCCAGGCTTGCTGCTGCTGCGCCACCGATTGCAAGTACTGCTGCTGAACGACGAATGTTGGAAGTCATGAAATGCTCCGTAAGGCCACCTTATGCTCTTCCCATCCCTGGGCTTCATCACATTGCCGTCTACCCGTAATCGTTGAGTGGATTGTTTGAGGCTTTACCCTGTAGACGGCATCAGGTGTGCGGTAGAGCCCAGCATGCGCCCACAGCTTCCACTGTGAGCTATAGACCGTCGCACCTTTGGTTTGGCGGTCGTTTTTGATTCGTTGATAACGATAACGTAACGATTTCGGCTTTGCCAACCCATTTTTGAGACAGAACAATCCCCACCCCACCCAGAGAGACCCCCGTCCCCCTCCAGGGTGGCAGACTTTAAAGACAGGCTTGTATCACCCTTAACACCGGGGAAAAGCGTGAATTTCTGCGGGTTAAAAGAGGGACAAATTTTTAACCCGCCAGAAACCTGCCTGTTTTTAAGTCAGGCTGCTAGGCCCTTAAAAATTTCTTAAATTTTCTGCAACCCTCCCCGTAGCAAACAGGGGCATAGGTCACATTTAGGTCACAGAATCAAAAAATCCTGTGACCTGCCTGTGACCTAGCCACTAGGTAAGGGCGTCCGGCCCCTGCGCCAAAAGCGCCTCAAACCCTTCTTCATCCAGCACCGTCACACCCAGCTGTTCAGCTTTATCGAGCTTAGAGCCAGCGGATTCACCGGCAACCAGATAACTAGTCTTCTTCGACACCGAGCCTGAGGCCTTGCCACCGCGCACAATAATGGCCTCTTTCGCGCTATCGCGGGTGAAACGAGCCAGGGTTCCAGTCACCACGATAGTGAGACCTTCAAGAATGCGTTCGATTGAGGCATCACGTTCGTCCTCCATCCGCACGCCAGCTTCTGCCCAGCGATCCACGATTTCGCGGTGCCAGTCTTCAGCAAACCATTCCTTGAGGGAGCTAGCAATGATGGAGCCTACTCCGTCAACACCTGCCAGGCGCTCCTCGCTTGCTTCACGAATTGCATCCATCGACCCGAACTCGGTCGCCAGGGCCCTAGCCGCGGTGGGCCCCACGTGCCGAATAGAGAGGGCAACCAGCACTCGCCACAGGGGCTGGCTCTTTGCCTTCTCTAGCTGCTCAAAGAGCTTTTCAGTATTGCGGGTAGGAGCACTGGGCTTCTTCGCAGTACCCCGGGTATAGAAGTAGGGAACCAGCTCAGTTTTGCCAGTGGGCTCCCCCTTGACCTTTTTCTCGCGCTCAATGCGCACATCTGCCAGGTCCTCAGCGGTGAGATCAAAGAGAAAGGCTTCAGAGATAAGCGGGGCCTGTTCAGGGGCATCCGGGTTAGTCAGGGCCTTAGCAGCCTCATAGCCTAGAGCCTCGATATCGAAAGCACCGCGCCCGGCCAGGTGGTTAACGCGCTCGGTGAGCTGGGCGGGGCAGGAGCGGGCGTTGAGACAGCGGATATCAACGTCGCCGTCCTTAGCGGGTGCCAGGGGCTGGCCGCAGGAAGGGCAGTCGGTGGGCATTACGAATTCCCGTTCGCTGCCATCGCGCAGGGCCACCACGGGCCCCACAATTTCGGGGATGACATCCCCTGCCTTGCGCAGCACCACGGTATCGCCGATGAGCACGCCCTTGGCCTTAACTACGTCTTGGTTGTGTAAGGTCGCCATTTCAACCCTTGAACCAGCAACCTTGACCGGTTCCATCACACCGAAGGGGGTTACGCGGCCGGTGCGGCCAACCCCCACCCGGATATCGAGTAGCTTGGTATTGACCTCTTCAGGCGGGTACTTGTAGGCCACAGCCCAGCGGGGCACGCGGGAAGTATAGCCCAGACGCTCCTGGGTCGAAAAATCGTTGACCTTAATAACGATGCCGTCGATTTCGTGCACCAGGGAGTGGCGTTTTTCGCCGTAGGCTGCAATGAATTCAAGAATTTCTGAGCGGCTGGTGAGCAGCTGGGAGTAGGGGCTGACGGGCAGGCCCCACTCCTGGAGCTGGGTGTAGGTTTCGAACTGGGTGGTGATGTCTAGGCCGGTTCGGGAGCCGATGCCGTGCACAAACATGCTCAGGGGGCGCTCGGCGGTCAGGGCGGCGTCCTTCTGCCGCAGGGAGCCTGCTGCCGCATTTCGCGGGTTGGCGAAGGGGGCCTTGCCCTGCTCAACCATTTGCTCGTTGAGGGCCTTGAAGTCAGCCGATGATATAAAGACTTCACCGCGAATTTCGATTTCTTCGGGGTGGTTGCTACCGGCGAGCTGGGTAGGGATTGAGGCGATGGTCAGGACGTTGTGGGTCACGTCTTCGCCGGTGGTTCCGTCGCCGCGGGTGGCGGCGCGTACCAGCTTGCCCTTGCGGTAGAGCAGGTTGACCGCTAGGCCGTCAATCTTGAGTTCGGTGAGCCAGGCGGGGCGAGCGCCCGTCATCTCCTGGGCATTGGTTTCGGCGCGGTCTAGCCAGGCGCCAAGCTCTTCGAGGGAGAAGACGTCTTCCAGCGAGTACATGCGGGCCAGGTGGGTAACCGGGGCAAAAGCCGCGGAGGCTTCACCGCCGACTTCCTGGGTGGGTGAGTCGTTAGCGACCAGTTCGGGGTGCTGGGCTTCTAGCTTTTCGAGCTCACGGTAGAGGGCGTCGTACTCGGCGTCCGAGATGGTGGGGGCGTCCTTGACATAGTAGCTCTGGCGGGCGGCCCGAACTTGATCAACGAGCTGGGCGTAGCGCTCCTTGATAGCAGCGGCTACGCCCTGGCCTTCGACCAGGTCGCGGTCAACACCGTGGACGGTTTCTTCTTCTACACCGGGAAGGTCTTTGTTTTCACTCACCCTATCTATTTTGCCCTATATCTTTATTGTCTGAACTCTAGCCGTTGATACCCCGGTGCAGTTCTTTTTCAGAGTGGAACTGTTCTTCTTCGGTAGTGGCGGTGTGGGGGTAGTCGTAGCCGTCAATGTTGGCTACAATCTCGTGGGCATCGGTCTCGGTCAGGGCTTTGAGCTCGGCTGCACGGGCTTCGGCGTCCTCTACGGTAATAGCGTCTGCCACGATTACGGTGATGTTGTCCCGTCCACCTGCCCGCAGGGCAGCCATCTGGAGCACGTCTGCCGCATCCTGGGGGTGCTCTACGGTAGCAAGTACCCGGGCCATGTAGTTGTGGGAGAGTTCGCCAGAAAGACCGTCGGAGCACATCATCAGGCGGTCGCCCTCGCGGGCGGGGATAACCCAGAAATCGGGTTCCCAATAGTTACCGGTACCCAGGGCTCGGGTAATGACGTTGCGACGGGGGTGGGTCAGGGCCTCCATAGCGGTAATCTGGCCGGTGTCGACCAGATACTGCACCTCAGAGTGGTCTACGGTAATCTGTTCCAGTTCTAGGCCCTCAACCGGCCCATTAGAGATAGAGAGGGCCTCTTCGGCCTGGGCCTCTTCGGCTCGCACCAGGCGGTAGGTGCGGGAATCGCCCACATTGAAGATAAACCACATCTGCTGCTCCCCGATATGGGTGAGCCAGGCACCGGTAACGGTTGTTCCTGCTCGTAGGTCAAGGGCGTTTTTGATGGCCTCATCGGCTTCACCAATGATTTCCTTGATCTTATCGAGGGTTTTGAGGATCTGGCGGTTGAGGGCGGAGGTTTCTTTGCGGCGCTTGCGCAGGCGGCGTCCGCCCGGTTCGTCGCCGAGCGCTTCGATGGTGACCTCCTGTCGGAAAGCTGCCTCTTCTTCTTCGGTCATGCCACCGGGGCGAGTGAACATCTGGGCGTAGGCCAGAGTGCGGGTGCACAGGCGCGAGGCAACTTCACCCTTTTCGTGCCCACCCATGCCATCGGCAACCACGCAGAGGGTGCCTGCAACGACCATGGAATCTTCGTTGTTGTCGCGGTACTGGCCTACGTCGGTTGACTTACCCGCGTAGATAGTGAGGTTGGGGGCGGTGGTCATTCGAAATCGATCTCCAGTTCATTACCGATGCCCGGGGTAATTGCCACGGGCCTAACGTTGCCAAAGCCGCGCACATTGCGCACGCCTTGGGGGATGAGCACAAAACGCTTGTCGTCTTCTAGGGCTTCAGCAGTAGAGGCGTCGGTGAGGACGACCCCGGGTTCGGTCAGCGCGACCAGGCGGGAGGCCAGGTTGACGGTGGGGCCGTAGATGTCACCTAGACGCGGTAGCACCCTGCCCCAGACGAAGGATACGCGGGCTTCGGGGAGCTGGGGGTCTTCGCTGATAAGTTTTGAGAGGGTCAGGGCAATACGGGCACCGTCTTCGGGAGATTCGACCAGGTACATGACCTCGTCCCCTACCGTTTTGATGATACGCCCGCCGCCTACCGCAATGACTTCAGCGCAGCGCTGCTCAAAGTTCTTGACCAGGCGAGCTAGATTCTGCTCATTCATTTCGCGTGAGAGTGAGGTGTAGGAAACCAGGTCAACGAAACCTACGCCACGGGCCAGTGGCAGATCGCTGTCTGCCAGGTCGGTGCCGTCCTCTTCGTCGCGCAGGGCCAGACGCAAGATGGCTGAGTTGAGCATGCGGCGGTAGCCGTAAACGGTGATGTCTTCTAGATCTTCAATAAGGCGCGGGAGGAGGCTCAGAAGCTCACCGCGGGCTTCGGTATCGGTCAGCCCGCCGTTGATGACCATATCTTCTACCAGGGCCTCGACTTGCCAGACCACCATACGGTCCATCATTTGCCCCACCGAGCGGGTGAGGGACAGGGCAGCTTCTTCGGTCAGTTTGCCCTCTTTAATAAGGGAGGTAACCGTGGTCAGGGCCTTGCTGTCGGCGTGGGTGAAGTAGGCATCGTCGTCGGTGAGGTTGGGTAGCCCCAGGGAGCGCCAGATTTTACGAGCGGTGAGCAGAGGCACTCCGGCATCGTCGGCCACCTCACCGCGTTTCATGTTGCGGTTTTCCCCCAGAAGAGCGCGTTCAAGTTCCAGCACGCCCTGCCGAGCTTCGTCGCTACGATAGAGCTGGCTTTGCACGCGGTTATGGTGGTGCCTGCTCCGGCTGGGTGCGGTTCCGGCCTGTTCGGCGGGGTCGCTACCGGGTGCTGACTTCTCCACTGGAGTCTTCCTTCTCTTGGTTAGTGCTGCGTGGCTCTAGAGGTAGTAAGGTCTAGGGCTGGCACGGCGAGTAGTTACCTACTTCAAGAATACCCAGTTGCTGTGAGCCAGGCTACGAAATGTTCACCACCCGCTAAGTGCCACCGCCTATTCTATGCCCGCCGTCACCTTTTTTCGAGCCCAAGCAACCTGTTTAAGCTTATCAGACAGATATTGCGGGTTTACACTCGATAGCGGGAGGTAGACCCGCCTAGCAGAGCTCGCTGGGCCTCTTGAATCTCCCGACTAAAACGTTCAGGGTCGGGCACGGCCCGCAGCACGTGCTGCATCCCGCGGGCATGGATGGTCAGAGCGGCGGCATTGGCCAGCCCCATGAGGTGCCGGTGCCCCACGCTCACCCCTTCAATTTCAGTGAGCGGAACACTGACGTCCTGACCGGGGCCCCAGCCCCGCCTAATCACCAGCCGGCCGTTAGTGAGCAGGTAGCTGGTATTCGCCCAGCGCACTACCCCTTGCATGCCCAACCAGACCAGCCACAGCGCAAGAGTCAGAGCAAGGTAGCGCCAGACAGGGGCACCAACCCCCAGGGCAGAGGCGAAGCTCCAGGCCGTCATAGCAAGAAAAAAGTAGGTCAGAGGGCGCACCAACAGCACCTCGTGGGCGCGCGTTGCGGCAAGGGTGTGTTCTGCGGGGTAGAGGTCGCCTCGTAGTTTCATCACTGGTGAGTCTATCGATACTTCCTGAAGATTCCCCGATATCTTCCGGGTTGGGCGGCTAGCGCCCGTACCCCTGGGGGCGTACGTGCACCACGTCTCCCACAGTGAAGCTTCGCTCCTCACCGCTATCGGAGCGGACGACCAGCTCCCCTTCTGCGGTCAATTCAACCCCGGTGCCCCTAAAGGTCTCATCCCCGGGCAGGTGAATGGTAAGGGTAGCTCCCAGGGTGCTCATGCGCCCCCGCAGGCGGCCTAAGAGGGAGTCCCCGTCGGTAGCCGCGCCCGCATCGAAGCCGGTGGCTGCAAACTCCCGGTAGTAGCGGGCGAAGCCGGTAGCTAAGACCGCCAGCGCCCGATTCAAGTCAACCGGCTGCCCAGATTCCAGCAGGGCACTGGTGGCGGTAGGGACGGGCAGGTCTTCCTGCACCAGGTTCAGATTGAGCCCAATACCCACCACAACCGAAATCTGCCCTTCGGGTTCAATCACGAGCTGGGCCAGAATACCGCAGGCCTTACGGTTGCCCAGCAGCACATCGTTAGGCCATTTAATAGAGGGGTGCAGCCCTGAGAGCTGCTCAAAAACATCGCAGGCAGCCAAGGCAGCTAAAGAGGTAAACCAGTGATACTGGTCAGGCGCAACCCTATTAGCCGGGTTGACGTAAGGACGCACGATAAAGCTGGTTGCCAAAGCGGTACCGGCCGGGGCCACCCAGACCCGGTCCAGGCGTCCTTTCCCAGCATTCTGGTCGGCGGTCGAAACCAGCGAGAGCTCCCCATAGCTGCGGCGCACCAGGGCATCACCCACCAGAATCTGCCGGGCATACTCGTTAGTTGATCCCACCGAGGGCAGAAGCTCCACCCGCTCAAAGCCGCTCGCATCAACCAGGTCAGCCTGAAGATGCCCCATGCGCGCACTCCTTATCTCACATACTAAGTTTCGACCGCTATTCTACGGGGTCACACCCAGCCTGAGTGGCCTAGCGGTGCAATACTGGAACTGTCTAACCCCTACGAAAGGTTCTACCATGACCGTCTACGCTGTGCAGTACTCCTACGGCCCCGCCGACCTGCAGGCTGAGCACCGCCCCGCCCACCGCGAATATCTGGCCCAGCTCCACGAAGAAGGCAAGCTGCACGCAGCCGGGGCCTTCCTCGACGGCGAGCCCGCAGGTGCCCTGCTCATCTTCGTTGCCGAAGACCGCGACGCCCTCGACCGCATTATTGCAGCTGACCCCATGAGCACCGGCGGTGTACTTACCGGCTACACCGCGCGCGAATGGAACGCTGTGATCGGCAGGGTCGGCAAGTAAGCAAGGGCTGTACAAAGCTGGAGCAGGCTCACAGCGAAGCTGTTGGCTTGGGGCTGGCATGAATCGCTTGTGAGCGCTAGCGAACCAGCGAGAGGGTCGACAGCAAGCGTGAGCCTGCTCCAGCTCCCCCGAAACACTCTTATTTAGAAAAATCGCTCAAAAATCCCAAGAATAATTGGGTGGGGCGGGGTGGCAGGTCTATAGTTGAAAAGAATGACCCTTATCCCAGGTCACCCCACACCAATGACCCACAGCGCACGAGGCAGGCACAGCATGAGCGAGAACCCCACCACCGATGCCCCCGATTTGACCACTACCGCCGGTAAAATCGCTGACTTCTATGCCCGCCGCGAGCAGACCCTTGCCCCCACCGGTCAGGGTCCCATCGACCGCCAGCATGAGCGCGGCAAGCAGACTGCCCGCGAGCGTATCGAGATGCTGCTGGACGAGGGGTCTTTTGTGGAGTTTGACGCCCTGGCCAAGCACCGCACTACGGCTTTTGGTATGGAGAAGAAAAAGCCTCTGGGTGATGGCCTGGTGTCGGGCTACGGTACTATCGATGGCCGCTTGGTTGCGGTTTATTCCCAGGATTTCACTGTCTACGGTGGTTCTCTTTCGCAGGTCAATGGCGAAAAGATTGTGAAAGTGCAGAAGTTCGCGTTGAAGAACGGCTGCCCCATTATCGGTATTAATGACGGTGGTGGCGCCCGTATTCAGGAGGGCGTGGCTTCCCTGGCTATGTTTGCCGATATTTTCCGCATGAATGTGCGGGCCTCGGGTGTGATTCCGCAGATTTCGGTGATTATGGGCCCCTGCGCCGGTGGTGCCGCCTACTCCCCCGCCCTGACCGACTACATTGTGATGGTTGATAAGACCAGCCACATGTTTATTACCGGCCCCGATGTCATTAAGACTGTGACCGGTGAAGAGGTCGATATGGAGACCCTGGGCGGTGCCCGCCAGCACAACGCGGTGACGGGTACGTCGACCTACCTGGCTGAGGACGAAGAGGACGCCTTTGATTTCGTCCGCGAGCTCGTCGAGTTCCTGCCCTCCAACAACCTCACCGAGACTTTCCCCCTGGATCATGATCAGGATCCCGAGGTCACCGTCGATGATCTTGACCTTGACCTGCTGATTCCTGATTCGGCTAACCAGCCCTACGATATGCGGGCTGTGATTGAGTCGGTGGTTGATGATGGCCATTTCTTTGAGATGCAGGCCCTCTACGCCCCGAATGTGATGATTGGTTATGCCCGGGTTGAGGGTAAGACCGTGGGTATTGTGGCCAACCAGCCCATGCAGTTCGCTGGCACCCTCGACATCAATGCCTCTGAAAAGGCCGCCCGCTTCGTGCGCAACTGCGATGCATTCAACATTCCGATTCTGACCTTTGTTGATGTGCCCGGCTTCCTACCTGGCACTGACCAGGAGTTCAACGGCATTATTCGCCGCGGCGCCAAGCTGCTGTATGCCTACGCCGAGGCGACCGTTCCGCTGGTTACCGTAATTACCCGTAAGGCCTACGGCGGGGCCTACATTGTGATGGGTTCGAAGAAGCTGGGTGCCGATATTAACCTGGCCTGGCCCACCGCCCAGATTGGTGTGATGGGGGCGCAGGGCGCGGTCAATATTCTCTACCGCCGCGAACTGGCCGCTGTGGCTGAAGAAGGCGGCGATGTTGAGGCTAAGCGCGCTGAACTCATTGCTAAGTACGAAGAGGAGCTGCTCAACCCCTACCAGGCTGCTGAGTTGGGCTACATTGACGAGGTTATTGCCCCCTCCGAGACTCGCGTGCGCATCATTTCTTCCCTGCGGGCTCTGCGCGATAAGCGCGCAGCCTCCCCCGCCAAAAAGCACGGCAACATTCCGCTGTAAGGGGTAGGTAGAACATGGCGACACCCAACCCGCTATCCCTGCTGGGCTTCGGCAAGAAGCCGGCACCTGCGTCCGCGTCCCTTGAAAACCAGGGGCAGGACGCCGGTGAACAGCAGGTGCCCGCCCCTGTGCTTTCGGTGGTGCGGGGCAACCCCACGGAAGAAGAACTGGCTGCGCTGACCAGCGTCGTGGTGGCTCTGCAGGCTCAGGCTGATTCCCAGCAGGAGACCGCACTGGAAATGTGGCAGCGCCGCCTTAACCACACCCAGCGCCTGGGTATGCGGCTGCGCCCCGGGCCGGGTTCCTGGAAGCGGGCCCGCCCCCAGTAGTTCCCCCTACCCACATTCCTGTTTTCTGGGTCACAGTAACCTAGAATGGGGTGTATGACACTACACCCAGATTTACCCGAAATTTTTAAGGCCGACCGCACCCAGACCGAGGTCGACCGCATTGCCAACGACTACTACGAGAAGACCCTGGAACTAGACCCGGCAGCGGCCACCATCGAGGGCCGCAAGGGGCGGGAAACCGAGTACCCCGACTACTCCCCCGCCGGCACCCAGGCAGAGATTGACCTAGCCCGCGCTACTCTGGCAGCCCTTGAAGCCGTTGAACCGGCCGACGACATCGACAGGGTTACTGTCGATGCCATGCGCGAGCGTCTAGGACTCAAGCTAGAACTGCATGAGGCGGGCCTGGGCGACTGGGAACTCAACAATATTGCCTCCCCCGTTCAGGGCATTCGCGCCATCTTTGACCTGATGAA
This sequence comes from Rothia nasimurium, assembly GCF_035916755.1. GTDB lineage: Bacteria > Actinomycetota > Actinomycetes > Actinomycetales > Micrococcaceae > Rothia. The sequence goes on from NZ_JAYWIX010000005.1 coordinate 47,037, forward strand.
CCGTGAAACAGCCGAGGACTGGGGGCACATTGCTGGCCGCCTGGGTAACGTTGCGGAAGCGGTTCGCGGTTATATCGAGACCCTAGAAGCCGCCCGCGCCGCAGGTAAAGTGGCAGCGGTGCGCCAGGTCGATATCGTTATCGAGCAGGTAGCCGCCTACGTGGCTGACGGTGGCTTCTTCGACGCTCTGGCAAGCGAGGTAGCCGAAGCAGCCCCCGAGCATGCCGACCGAGCTACCCAGGGGGCGGCATCCGCCAAGGAAGGCTACCGCGAACTTCTTACCTACCTCAAAGAGACCCTGCGCCCCGACGCGCCCGAGGCCGATGCTGTGGGCCGCGAGCGCTACTCCCTTTACTCCCGTCAGTTCGTGGGAACCACCCTTGACCTGGAAGAGACCTATGCCTGGGGTATCGAGGAGCTCGACCGCATCATCGCGGCCCAGCAGGAGGTCGCCGAAGCCATCAAGCCCGGTGCCACTATTGACGAGGCAAAGGCCCTGCTCGATGCCGACCCTGAACGCACCCTCAACGGCACCGACGAGCTTCAGGCCTGGATGCAGAAGCTGTCCGACGCCGCCGTTGACTACCTGGCCAAAGAGCACTTCACCATCGAGGGCCCGCTGCGCAAGCTCGAGTGCATGATTGCCCCCACCCAGGAGGGCGGTATCTACTACACCGGCCCGTCCGCTGATTTTGAGCGCGCCGGTCGCATGTGGTGGTCAGTGCCCGAAGGTGAAGATACCTTTGGCACCTGGCGCGAAACCTCAACCGTCTACCACGAGGGCGTACCCGGCCACCACCTGCAGGTTGCCTACGCAACCGCTATGGCCGAGGCCCTAAACCAGTGGCGTGCTAACGCCGTGTGGGTTTCGGGCCATGGCGAGGGCTGGGCCCTGTACGCTGAGCGCCTCATGGACGAGCTGGGTTATCTCTCTGACCCCGGCGACCGCATGGGCATGCTCGATGCCCAGCGCCTACGCGCAGCCCGCGTGGTCTTCGACATCGGCCTGCACTGTGGTTTTGAAATCCCCGAACGCTGGGTGACCGAACTGGGTGTAGAGCCTGGCATCTGGGACGCAGATAAGGGCTATAAGTTCCTGGAAGCCAACCTCGATATCTCTGAGGGCCAGCGCCGCTTCGAGTTCCTGCGCTACCTGGGCTGGCCGGGCCAGGCCCCCTCCTACAAGGTGGGCGAGCGAGTCTGGTTACAGCTGCGTGAGGACGCCCGCGCCGCCGGAATCTCTGACCGCGACTTCCACACTCGGGCCCTCAAGCTGGGCTCAGTCGGGCTTGATACCCTACGCCGGGCACTAGCTGCCTAAGTCGCGTAAACATGAAGCGGGCCCTGCACACCGATAGGTGCGCAGGGCCCCCGTCTAAAAGGGGGAGGGGTAGGGGGTAGGGCGCATCCGCG
>NZ_JAYWIX010000005.1:48459-259966 GCF_035916755.1 Rothia nasimurium
CCCCCCCCCCCCCACACCCCCCCCCCCCCCCCCCACCCCCCCCCCCCCCCCCCCCGCCCCCCCCCCCCCCCCCCCCCCCGCCCCCCCCCCCCCCCGCTTCTCTACGAGGTAGGGGTAAGGGTTAGGACGCTGCCGCGGCAGGTACCTGCGGTGCCTCGCCGAGGCGGGCGTAGACGTCCTCAGCTACAAATCCGCCCTCGGTGCGCGGGGCGTTGTAGAGGTCCTCGTTCAGAATGCCCTCGCGTTTGGCGACGATGAGCGCAACCAGGGCCTGGCCTGCGACGTTGACGGCGGTACGGCCCATATCAATGATGGGGTCGATAGCCAGAAGCAGGCCAACGCCGTCGAGGGGAAGGCCCAGGGTGGAGAGGGTGAGGGTGAGCATGACCGTTGCACCGGTGGTTCCGGCGGTAGCGGTGGAGCCGAGCACCGACACCATAATGATGAGCAGGTAGTGGGTGATGTTGAGATCGATGCCGTAGAACTGGGCCACGAAGAGGGCTGCTAGGGCGGGGTAGACCGCGGCGCAGCCGTCCATCTTGGTGGTGGAGCCCAGGGGAACCGCGAAGGAGGCGTAGGCGCGGGGCACACCGAAGTTACGTTCAGCTACGGACTGGGTCAGAGGCATGGTGCCCATGGACGAGCGGGAAACGAAGCCCATCTGCACAGCGGGCCAGACGCCCGAGAAGAACTGCTTGATCGACAGGCCATTGGCGCGGGCGATAGCGGGGTAGACCACGAAAAGTACCAGGGCTAAGCCGATGTAGAGCACAACCACGAAGCGGGCCAGAGAGCCCATGGAGGTCCAGCCGTAGGCGTAGACGGCTCGGCCAATCAGGCCGATAGTGCCGAGCGGGGCCAGACGGATAATCCACCAGAGCACGGTCTGCATAATGGCCAGGGCGCTCTTATTGAAATCAAGGAAGGGCTTGGCAGCGGGGCCGGTCTTGAGAGCTGCGATACCCACGGCCACCGAGATCACCAGAATTTGGAGCACGTTGAAGCTAGCTGAACCAGTGACGGTATCGCCCGAGGTCGAGATGCTCACGCCCAGGCCCAGGAAGTTGGCGGGAATCAGGCCGGTGAGGAAGCCCAGCCAGGAGCCGGTGCGCCCTTCGTAGGTTTCGGGGGCCGCCAGGCCGGTATTTGCACCGGGCTGGGTGACGAGCCCGAGCACCAGGCCAATTACCACAGCGAGGAGGGCGGTGTAGGCGAACCAGAGCAGGGTTTTGGTAGCCAAACGGGCCGCGTTCGTTACCTCAGCCAGGTTGGCGATGGACGACACCACGGCAGTGAAGATGAGGGGTACGACCGCCGCTTTGAGCAGGGTGACGTAGGAAGATCCAATAGTGGAGAGGGTGGTCATGAGCCAGTTGGGGTTCTCGGTGACATCGCCGCCGAGGTTGGCGGCTACAAGGCCCAAGATCACGCCCAGAATCAGGGCAGCAATAATTTGATTGCCGAAGGACGTAGCCCAGGCGGGAAGTCTCTTACGGGTAGCGGGTGCTGTGGTGTGGTTTGACATATCTCAACACTGTACGCCTGGCTCCAGGGCTTGTGAACCGGGATGTAAAGCTAAGACATATTTTGCTGTGGGTCACAGACCGGCAGGGTTTTTCGCACAACAGTCTTCACTTTTGTACAATCCACCACTAAACTGTGATTCAAGTTACTTTTATGTGCTTTTTGTGAACAGGTAGGCTTTGGCTGCCTGCCTCATATTCAGACACAACTCAAAGGAGAGGCAATGACTGTTTACGCCACACCCGGCTCAGCAGATTCCATCACCACATTCAAGTCCCGCTACGACCACTTCATCGGGGGTGAGTGGGTGGCCCCGGCCGAAGGCCAGTATTTTGAAGACATCTCCCCCGTCAACGGCAAGCCCTTTGCCGAGGTCGCCCGCGGCACCGCGGCCGACATTGATAAGGCTATTGACGCAGCCTGGAAGGCCTTTGACACCTGGGGCAAGACCTCCCCCACCGAGCGTGCCACCCTGCTGCTCAAGCTGGCCCAGATTATGGAAGATAATCTGGAATCCATTGCCGTGGCTGAGACCTGGGAGAACGGTAAGCCCGTGCGTGAAACCCTGGCCGCTGATATCCCGCTGGGCGTTGACCACCTGCGCTACTTCGCGTCCGCCATTCGCACCCAGGAAGGCCGCCTATCAGAAATTGACGAGAACACCGTGGCCTACCACTTCCACGAGCCCCTGGGTGTGGTCGGTCAGATTATCCCCTGGAACTTCCCCATCCTTATGGCCATCTGGAAGATTGCTCCGGCCCTGGCAGCAGGCAACACTATCGTGCTCAAGCCCGCGGAGCAGACCCCGGTTTCGGTCCTCTACCTGGTTGACCTATGGAAGGATGCGCTCCCCGCCGGCGTGCTAAACATTGTGAACGGTTTTGGCCCCGAGGCAGGCGCCGCCCTTTCTGGCAGCAAGCGCATCCGCAAGATTGCTTTTACCGGCGAGACCACCACCGGTTCTATCATCATGAAGGCAGCTGCCGACAACATCATCCCGGTCACCCTGGAGCTGGGCGGCAAGTCCCCCAACGTCTTCTTTGCCGATGTTGCTGCCGAGAAGGATTCCTTCTACAACAAGGCACTAGAGGGCTTTGCCTCCTTCGGCTTGAACCAGGGCGAGGTCTGCACCTGCCCCTCGCGTGCGCTGATTCAGAAACCGATTCACGACTCCTTCCTCGAGGCCGGCATTGAGCGCGTGAAGGCCATGAAGCAGGGCAACCCGCTCGATACCGAGACTATGGTGGGTGCCCAGGCATCCAAGGAGCAGTGGGATAAGATCACCGGCTACCTGAAGATTGGTAAGGACGAGGGCGCGGACGTTCTCGTCGGCGGTGAGGCTTGTGAGCTGGGCGGCGATTTGGCCGACGGCTGGTATATTCAGCCGACTGTTTTTGCCGGCAGCAACGACATGCGCATCTTCCAGGAAGAGATTTTTGGCCCTGTTCTGGCTACTACCTCTTTCACTGATTTTGATGAGGCCATGCGTATTGCCAATGACACCGACTACGGCCTGGGTGCGGGCGTCTGGACTCGTGACCAGAACACCGCCTACAGGGCAGGCCGCACTATTCAGGCTGGCCGCGTGTGGATCAACAACTACCACAACTACCCGGCCCATGCCGCTTTCGGTGGCTATAAGAAGTCAGGTATTGGCCGGGAGACCCACCTGATGATGCTGGCCCACTACCAGCAGACCAAGAATATGCTGGTCAGCTACTCAGATAGGCCGATGGGGCTTTTCTAAAGCCTATCTCTGATAGGTTGAGGCTTATTCATAAGGGGTTCCGCAGGCTCGCACCTTCGCAAGCTCAGGTGATTCCGCTCGCTCTTGAGTGCTGACGCACCCGCTTCGCTTCATCCGCCGCCCCTCTCGCTGGTTCGCTGTGAGCCTGCTCCACCTACCCTTACGAATAAGCCTCTATCTCTAGAAAAATATTTTAGCGGGGGCCGTAAACAACCCCATTATTAGCCCTGATACCTGTTAGCACCTGACCCTTAATACCCAAATAATCATCTGCTGCAGCGTCTTTAAGAGGCATGGCAACCCTACCATTCTCCAAGGTTTCCCATTCCCCTCAGGGTCTATTTCCCAGCTTCCCAAGATTCGGTTTCCACTATCTTTAAGAACAGCGATTAGATGGGTCGTCCCTTCTCGCTTTTCCTTAGCCATAGACCACCACTTGCGTGCCCGTTCAGAAAACACAGCGCCCGACTGCCAGCCACTGGGTGCAACCCGATCATCCATTTCACTTGCTGTAATAGCAACCAATACAGCACCCCTGGTATTAGAAATATCAAACTCTCCAGGCTTGGTAAATACAGCAGGTCCAATTTCCTTGGTGGAGTCAACACCAGAAATATTGGTGTATTTCATAAATTCCCCTTCCTCATTTTCACAAGTAACTTTTCTGCCAGCCATAGCTGCTACACGAATTGCTATAGCCTCTGCCTTTCGTGCGTCAGCACGAGTAGAAAAAGGTTCGATGGTCTGTAAAATAGCGGTATCTTTTGAATCTCGCAGTTCCTCTGCTGCGCTGTTATGCGCCTGGAAAACACGCTCTATGCTTCCGGCAATTCCAATATAAATGCTGTTCAGTTGAGCATTTTCATATATGTATAACCAGGTTTTTTGAGACATCATTTATTCCTCATCAGCTATCACTTGTCAAAAACCATAGAGACACCCCCGCCTTCTACAAGAGGATTACTTTGATGCGAGCGTATCTCCCACAAAAGGACTGGAATACCAGCAATTGAATCTACTCCCAGGAACCTACAGGCGACTCCCTTTCAGCTCCATAGTACACTTATCTAGTTGAGATAACCAGTTAGAAAGTTGCGTGTCGTGTTCCCTCCCTCAAACCACCCCGGGCCTGCAGACCTTGGCATCACTGTTGGCCAGATTTTTTACCGCTTCCCCTCACACCCCAAGAGGCCAGCTCTCCGCCCCATTCCCAAAGGGCAGCTCGACCCTTTCGCCCAAACCGGCTTCTACGTCGTTCTGGCGCTCACCGCGCAAACCGTTACGCTCGCCCCATCAGATGAAATTCCTACAGCGACCTAGATGCACTCGACCTCATTCTTGAGGCAGGTCCCACCAGAGAATCGGCTGGCCAGGCCCGGAGTTAAGCCAACTAAACTTCACCGCTTCCAGCCAGGGGCCAGCGTCCTGAACCTCAAAAGCCACAAGGTCACCCACCTCAGCGGTGACAGCCTCATCCACACCAGTAATTTCTCGCCCGGCAACCACTAGTCCGCCCACCGTAATAACCAGGGGGAGCACCTGATCAGGAGCTAAAGAGCGCACCAGGGCCAGGTTAGCGGCACTTACCTTCCAAACCATCCGCGAGGCGTCCGTTTGCTCCGCCCGAACAGCAGCATCTTCAGAGCTTTCAGCTGCCATATCAAACCCATACCAGGTGCGCCCGGCTGGGCCAGTTGTGGGCTGGGCATCTATCTGCCGCAAAATAACAGCTTTTTGAGCCTGAACACCCAGCTCAGCAAGCCGCTGCACGAAGCCCGGTTTATCCCACCGTGGAGCAGAAGCGAGCTCCGCCGTTCGCTCATAGGGGTAATAACGTGACTTAGCACCGGTGGTGTATGCCTGCCCCAGCGCATGAGCCCTGTCCAGTATCTGCACCTGGGCCAGCGGACGACCCACCATGTCACTAACCTCTTTAAGAGAACAGAGCCGGATATCAGAATAAGTCACGATAAATCTTTCATGTCTTTTTCTCTGGCCTAAGACAGCAACCTCGACCAGCAAAAGCCTATCTAAACAGTATCTAGTTGAGCCTACACCTGCCGCCCACCAACTGCGACTGCTCCAGCCACTAGACTGTTACCCATGCAGAACCCCACTGAAACCACAGCCACGGCGGGCGAGCAGCCGGTGCGGCTCGTCCTTGCCTCATCATCCCCTGCCCGCAAAAAGCTCCTGGAGGACGCCGGCGTCCGCTTCACCGTTATTGTCAGCGATGTTGATGAGGACGCAGCCCTGCGCGAGGCCCAGCAGGCCGCCTATGAAGCTGGGCTGGGCGACATTACCCCGGCACAGACTGCCCAGCTGCTGGCCAAGGCAAAAGCGCAGGCGGTTGCCGCCCTGCCCGAGGCAGCGGGTGCCCTGGTGCTGGGCTGTGACTCTGTCTTTGAGCTCGATGGCCTTGCCTACGGCAAGCCCGGCAGTGCCGAAAAAGCCCTGGACCGTATTACCGCAATGAGCGGACGCAGCGGGCAGCTCCACACGGGCCACTGGCTGGTTGATACCCGCGCCGCTTCCCCTCACCAGAGCAGCGACAAATACCCCGAGGCTAGCGAGCTGCGCACGGCCACCGTCCATTTCGACACCTTCAGTGAAGAAGAAGCCCAGCGCTATGTGGCTACCGGGGAGCCCCTATGGGTGGCTGGTTCTTTCACAATTGACGGTTTCGGTGCCGCTTTTATTCGGGGTATCGAGGGCGAATACCACACGGTGGTGGGGCTCTCCGTTCATGCACTGCGCACAATGCTGGCCGACTTCGGTGTTTCAATCAGCGACATTTGGAAAAATTCGCGATAAATTTCAAGATACGACTATTGTGAGGCGCCGAGGTTCGGCGCCTCATAGCAATGCGTACCTGCCAGCACCGGCACGCCAGCACGGCGCATCAACCCGAGGAGCTCTTACAGTGACTGCACATAACGACCTGGCCCAGACCTTTACCCCGGTGAAGGGTCGCCACACCGGTCCCGTCAGCAAGGTACTGATTGCCAACCGCGGTGAGATTGCCGTGCGCGTCATCCGAGCTGCCCAAGACGAGGGCATCTCAACCGTTGCCGTCTACGCAGACCCCGATCGCGAGGCCCAGCACGTGCTGCTAGCTGACGAGTCCTATGCCCTGGGCGGCACCACCGCAGCGGAGTCCTACTTGGTCATGGACAAGCTACTTGAGGTGGCCAAACGCTCTGGTGCCGACGCCGTGCACCCCGGCTACGGTTTCCTTTCTGAGAACGCCCAGTTCGCCCAGCAGGTCATCGACGCCGGCCTGACCTGGATTGGCCCCTCCCCCGAGTCCATCAACCGTCTGGGCGATAAGGTAGCCGCCCGCCATATCGCCGAGAAGGTCGGTGCCCCGCTGGTTCCCGGCACCAAGGACCCGGTCAAGAGCGCCGCTGAGGTTGAAAAATTTGCGGACGAGTACGGCCTACCTGTTGCTATCAAGGCAGCTTTCGGTGGCGGTGGGCGCGGCATCAAGGTCGCCCGCGAGCGCGAAGGTATCGGTGAGCTCTATGAGTCAGCTGTCCGCGAGGCTATCGCCGCCTTTGGCCGCGGCGAGTGCTTCATTGAGCACTTCCTTGACTCCCCCCGCCACGTTGAAACCCAGTGCCTGGCCGACGCCCACGGCAATGTTGTAGTTGTTTCGACCCGTGACTGCTCCCTGCAGCGCCGCAACCAGAAGCTGGTAGAAGAGGCCCCGGCCCCCTACCTGACCAAGGAGCAGAACGAACGCCTGTACGAGGCATCCAAGGCTATCCTGCGCGAGGCAGGCTACCAGGGCGCCGGTACCTGCGAATTCCTGGTGGGGACCGACGGCACCATTTCCTTCCTCGAAGTCAACACCCGCCTACAGGTTGAGCACCCGGTCTCCGAAGAGGTCACCGGCATTGACCTGGTACGGGAGCAGTTCCGTATCGCCCGCGGTGAGGCCATTGAGGCCACCGACCCCGAGGTGCGCGGCCACTCCTTCGAATTCCGCATTAACGGTGAGGACGCCGGCCGCAGCTTCATGCCCTCCCCCGGCACCATCGAGAAGCTGGTTGTACCTACTGGTCCGGGCGTCCGCTGGGATTCCGGGGTGATTGCAGGCGATACCGTCAGCGGCAACTTTGACTCCATGATTGCTAAGCTCATTGTCACCGGTGCCACCCGTGAACAGGCTCTGCAGCGGGCCCGTCGTGCCCTGGGTGAGCTGGTCATCGAGGGTATGCCCACCGTTGCCAACTTCCACCGCGCTGTGCTCGATGAGCCCGCCTTCGCTCCTGCCCCCGGCGGTAACTTTGCTGTTCACACCCGCTGGATTGAGACCGAGTTCAAGAACACCCTGCCCGCCTACGACGGTGCCCTCACCCTGGCTGAGGCCGATGAAGAGCGCCAGAAGATTACAGTTGAGGTCAACGGCAAGCGCATGGAAGTCGTTCTGCCCACCCTGGGCGGCACCTCTGCCAAGTCCGCTGCCGCGTCCAAGGCTCGCAAGTCCCGCTCAAGCCGCGGGGGCGCGTCCGGCTCTGCCAACAGCAATGAGCTCACCAGCCCCATGCAGGGCACCATCGTCAAGGTTGCCAGCAAGGACGGCGCCAAGGTCGCCGAAGGCGATTTGATCGTTGTACTGGAAGCCATGAAGATGGAGCAGCCCATCACCGCCCACAAGGCAGGCAAGGTCACCGGGCTCAAGCTCAAGGCGGGCGATACCGTCTCAGCCGGGGCAATTATCGCCACCATCAAATAAAAGCACCGCGCACGGACTAGGCCGGGCCCCCTTGCCACTAGGTAAGGGGCCCTAACCTTTACCCAATACCCCATGAGCTCACATAGTGGAATTGAAGTTTCACATAGAGAACGCCAGTTTTAGAGTAAAACTGTTCAACACATTCCACACACCCTCAGAGAGATCCTGTGAGCACCACAACCGCCACCCCAGCATCCTCTGCCACCGAGCAGACCGTGCCCCGCAGCCGCGTCATCATGGCCTCGCTCATCGGCACCACCATCGAGTTCTACGACTTTTACATCTACGCCACCGCAGCCGTGGCGGTCTTCCCCGCCCTCTTCTTCACCGGCGAGGACGACACCGCCAAGCTATTGGCCTCCATGGCAACCTTCGGCGCAGCCTTCATCGCCCGCCCCATCGGTTCCATTGTCTTTGGCCACTTCGGTGACAAGGTAGGACGCAAGGCAACCCTGGTCGGCGCACTCCTGACCATGGGTATCGCCACCTTCCTCATCGGCCTGCTGCCCACCTACTACCAGATCGGTCTGTGGGCACCGGCCATGCTGACCATCCTGCGCTTCTGCCAGGGCCTGGGTCTGGGCGGCGAATGGTCAGGCGCAGCTCTGCTGGCTACCGAATACGCCGAAGAAGGTAAGCGCGCCCGCGCCGCTATGTGGCCCCAGCTCGGCGCCCCCTTCGGCTTCATCCTCGCCAACGGCTTCATGCTCCTGCTCACCGTAGCAATGGGCTTCACCTCCCTCGCCGCCGGCGACACCATCGATCACAACTTCCTTGTCTGGGGCTGGCGTATCCCCTTCATCGCCTCCATCGTCATGGTAGCTGTCGGCCTCTACGTGCGCTTCAAGCTCGAAGAAACCCCCGTCTTCAAGCAGGCCCTCGAAAAGAACGAAAAGGTCAAGACCCCGCTCGCCGAGGCCTTCAAGGTCGCCTGGTGGCCCATGATTCAGGGCACCTTCATCATGCTCGCCACCTACGTGCTCTTCTATCTCATGACCGCCTGGATTCTTTCTTTCGGTATCGGCGCTGTTGATAAGGGCGGCCTGGGCATCGCCTACCGCGAATTCTTGGTCATTCAGCTCATCACCATTCTCTTCTTCGCAGCCATGGTCCCGGTCTCCGGCTGGCTAGCCGACAAGTACGGCCGCCGCTCCTCCCAGCTGGTCATCACCGGAGCCATCATCATCTTCGGCCTCTCCTTCGGCTTCCTCATGAACCCCTCCATCGTCGGCACCGGCGAGGACGCCAACACCGGCCGTATCGTCCTTTTCATGGCTATCGGTATGACCCTCATGGGCCTGACCTTCGGCTCCATGAGCGCCTACCTGCCCGAGCTCTTCCCCACCAACGTCCGCTACACCGCCTCAGGTATCAGCTACAACGTTGCATCCATCCTGGGTGCAGCCCTGACCCCCTACGCCGCAGTGTGGCTGAACGCCAACGGTGGCGTGGGCGCAGTCGGCCTCTACCTGGCCGGCGCAGGTCTGCTCACCCTAATCTTCATGGCCATCACCCATGAAACCCGCGACGTGGATCTGACCACTATGGCCCGCACTAAGTAGGTTTAAGGATTTAGACCAAAGGTAGGCCGGGCTCGCGCTCGCTGCCGACCCTCTCGCCGGTTCGCTAGCGCTCACATACGATTCACGCCAGCCCCGAGCCAGCAGCTTCGCTGCGAGCCCGCCCACCCGTGCCTGCAGCCTCCATACGCATATAGAGCCAAGGCACCACTAAAACCGCCCGCTCCTTCAAGAGGAACGGGCGGTTTTATTATGGACGGCGCACTTACTGCATAGTGTGCAACTGCCGCGCAGCTTCTGAAATAGAGCCGGTCAGCGAGGGGTAGACCGTGAAGGTCTCAGCAATATCATCGACGTGCAGCTTCTTATCAACGGCCAGCGAGAGCGGGAAGATGAGCTCTGAGGCGCGGGGGCCTACCACTACACCGCCGATAACGGTTCCCGAGTGCTTGCGGGCAAAGATTTTGATGAAGCCGTCCTCTACCGCCATCATCTTGGCGCGCGGGTTGGTTGCCAGCGGCAATATGACCATATCTGCCTGGTACTTCCCCGACTCAATTTCGCTCTGGCTCACGCCGACGGTTGCAATTTCAGGGGCCGTAAAGATATTGGCGGCAACCTGGTGGGTGCGCAGGGGCTTGACGATGTCGCCCAGCATATGCGAAACGGCAACGCGCCCCTGCATGGCGGCCACGGAGGCCAGCGGGTAAACCCCGGTACAGTCACCGGCCGCATAGATGTTGGGGATGTTGGTGCGGGAGACGCGATCCACGTTAATGTGCCCTGATTCGCTGACCTCAACTCCGGCGTCCTCAAGACCCAGGTTTTCGGTGTTGGGAATCGAACCAACAGCAATCAGCACGTGGGAGCCAGCTACCTTGCGCCCGTCCCCCAGGGTGACAATGACGCCGTCGCCCGTCTCGTTGTAGCAGGCGGCTTCTGCGCGGGAGCGGGGCATAACGCGTACGCCCTTACGTTCGAAAACATTTTCAAGGACGGTCGCGGCATCCTCGTCCTCACCGGGCAGCACCCGGTCGCGGGAGGAAATCAGGGTAACCCGCGAGCCCAAACCGTTGTAGGCTGAGGCGAACTCTGCACCGGTCACACCGGACCCAACCACAATCAGGTCTTCGGGGAGTTCTTCAAGTGAGTAGAGCTGGGTCCAGTTGAGAATGCGCTTACCGTCCGGCTGAGCGGTGGGCAGCTCGCGGGGGTGGGTCCCCACCGCAAGAATGATGAACTCGGTGGTCAGGTCATAGGTCAGCCCGCTCGAATCGGTCACCTGCACGGTGTGGCGGTCAATTAGTTTACCGCGGCCGTCAATCACCTTGACGCCGCTGCGTTCCAGGGTGCGTTTAATATCGTGGGACTGCTGATGCGCCAGGTCAATCAGGCGCTTGTTCACCTTGGCCAGGTCAACCGAAATGGGCGGCGGCGCGTCATTATCACCCACCGAAATGGCGAGCTCCTGGGCCTTGCCGAAGCGGTTGCGGGCGTCCGCACTGGCAATCAGGGTTTTGGAGGGTACAACGTCGGTGAGGACGGCTGAGCCGCCCATGCCCTTATCTTCGATGATAGTGACGTCGGCGCCGTGGCTTGCAGCGACCAGGGCGGCTTCATAACCGCCGGGGCCACCGCCGAGAATGACAATTTTGTGCGATGCGTAGTCTGTTTTGAGAGTCACCCCTTTATTGTGTCGCACATCGCACGCACGCTCAACTCTGGGCAGGTTTGGTACCGTAGAAGGGTGTTGAATGATTCAAATATTTCCGCTGTTTCCACCGCTGACCCTCACCACCCGGCACTGGTTCGTGCCCGTGAGGCCGCGGAGTTCATTGCCGAGAAAACCGGCGTCGAGAAGCACGACCTGGCGCTGACGCTGGGTTCTGGCTGGGGCGAAGCTGCCTCCCTCATTGGCGAAGCCACCCACGTGCTCTCTGCCGACGAGGTCCCCGGTTTCCACAAGGCTGCCGTCGTGGGCCACCCCGGTACCCTTACCTCTATTCTGACCGAGAACGGTAAACGAGCCCTGGTTATTGGCTCCCGCACCCACTACTACGAGGGGCGTGGCATTGAAGCCGTCGTCCACGGTGTGCGCACCGCAGCCGCAGCCGGCGCTGACACCATGATTCTCACCAACGGCTGCGGCGGTCTGAACCCCGCCTACTCAGCCGGGAAACCCGTCCTGATTTCTGACCACCTGAACTTCACCTCGGCGTCCCCGCTGACCGGTGCTCACTTCGTTGACCTGACCGACCTGTACTCCCCGCGCATCCGCGAGATTGCCCGCGGCATTGACCCCTCCCTGCAGGAGGGTGTCTACATGCAGTTCCCCGGTCCCCACTACGAAACCCCGGCCGAGGTCAAGATGGCAGGTGTACTGGGTGCTGACCTGGTGGGCATGTCCACCGCTCTTGAAGCCATCGCTGCCCGCGCTGCGGGTCTTGAGGTCTTCGGCATCTCGCTGGTCACCAACCTGGCTGCCGGTATTCAGGAGACCCCGCTGTCCCACGCCGAGGTCATCGAAGCTGGCGAAGCTGCTGGCCCCCGCATTTCCCGTCTGCTCGCAGATATTATTGCGGCCCTCTAAGCACACAAGGAAACCCCATGTCACTAGATACTCAACAGCTTCTTGAACAGGCTCGCGCCTGGGCCGCTATCGACCCCGACGCTGAAACCAAAGCCCAGCTTGAGGGCATCATTGCCCAGGTTGAGGCCGGCGATGAGGCCGCAACCGCCGATTTGGCCGACCGTTTCTCTGGCACCCTGCAATTCGGCACCGCGGGTCTGCGCGCCGAACTGGGTGCTGGCCCCATGCGCATGAACCGCGTTGTCGTTCAGCGTGCCGCCCAGGGCCTGGCAGACTACGCCACCGCGCGCGCGTCCGCCGAGGGCTGGGAGAAGATTTCTGCCGTGGTGGGTTTTGACGCCCGCAAGAATTCGGACGCCTTCGCCCTCGACACCGCCGCCATCTTCACCGCTGCCGGCATTGAAGTTCACCTCATGCCCTCAGCCCTGCCCACTCCTGTGACCGCCTGGGCAACCCGCGAATACGGGGCTGAAATTGGCGTCATGGTCACCGCCTCCCACAACCCGCCCAACGACAACGGCTACAAGGTCTACCTGGGCGGAGCAGCCGTTGAGCCAGGTGCCCGCGGCGCCCAGATCATTCCTCCCTACGACGGCGACATTGCAGCCGCTATCGCCGCTGTTGAAACCCCGGTGCTGGCCGCTGACGGCTGGACGGTCCTGCCCGAGAGCGTGGCTACCGACTACATCGCCCGCGTCACTCCCCTGGTCGAGCAGAAGGAGCGCGACCTCAAGATCGTTCTGACCCCCATGCACGGGGTGGGCGGTAAGACCGCTGAGTCTGTGCTGCGTCAGGCCGGCTTCACCAACGTGACCCTGGTGCCCGAGCAGGCAGAGCCCGACCCCAACTTCTCCACCGTGGCCTTCCCCAACCCCGAAGAGCCCGGCGCCCTCGACCTTGCCATGGCCCTGGCCGAGAACGTTGATGCCGACCTGATTATCGCCAACGATCCGGACGCTGACCGCGCGGCTTTCGCCGTCAAGCGAGACGGTGCCTGGGCGATGCTGCGCGGCGACGAAACCGGTGCGATTCTAGCTACCCGGGTGCTGGCGTCCGTCACCGACACCGAAAGCGCCACCTTCGCCAACTCGATTGTCTCCTCCCGCCTGGCAGGGGCCATCGCCAAGGCCGCAGGAGTAGCCCACTACGAAACTCTGACCGGTTTCAAGTGGATTGCCCGCGTCGATAACCTGACCTTCGGCTACGAAGAAGCGCTGGGCTACTGCGTAGACCACGCCCAGGTGCGGGACAAGGACGGCATCTCAGCCGCCCTGGTCATGGCCGATTACGCCCAGGAGCTTAAGGACGCCGGTTCCTCCTTCCCTGCCCTCCTCGACGAAATTGCCACCGAGCACGGCCTCTACGCCACCGACCAGCTCTCCGTCCGTGTCGACGACCTCGCTCAGATTCCGGCGATGATGAAGCGCCTGCGCGCTAACCCGCCCGCAGAGCTCGCCGAATCCCCCGTGGTATCGGTGGAGGACCTCACCGAAGGCACCGAAACCTTACCCCCCACCGACGGTATGCGCTACTACACCGAGGATTCGACCCGCGTGATTGTGCGCCCCTCCGGCACCGAGCCTAAGCTCAAGTGCTACCTCGAAGTTGTAGTACCGGTCAGCGGTTCAGTAGCCGACGCCCGCCAGGTTGCTAGCACCAAACTGGCCCTGCTCAAGGCAGATATGAAAGCGGCGCTGGGCCTCTAAACACACCTAGATTTCAAGGAAGAACACTATGACTATCGAACTTTCAGCAGTTGAACTGGCTGCCATGATTGACCACACCATCCTGGCGCCTTCAGCCTCAGAGACTGACGTCCGCCGTCTCTGCGCCGAGGCCAAGCAGTACGGCTTCGCCTCCGTCTGCGCAAACCCCGTCTGGGCCCCCGTGCTGGCTGAGGAACTGGCCGGGTCTGCGTCCGTCCCCTGCGTAGTCGTAGGCTTCCCCTTCGGTGCTTCTGCCACCGAGGTCAAGGCCTTCGAAGCCAAGACCGCCGTTGAAGCCGGCGCCCGCGAGGTCGATATGGTCATCAACATCGCCGACGCCCGCGCAGGCAAGAAGGACGCCCTGGTGGCAGATATCAAGGCCGTCGCCGAGGCTACCCACGCCGGTGGTGCCCTGCTCAAGGTCATTATTGAGACCTCCGAGCTGACCGACGACCAGAAGGTTCTGGCCTGCCAGGCCTCTGTTGAAGCCGGGGCTGACTTCGTCAAGACCTCCACCGGCTACTCGTCCTCAGGTGCAACCGTCGAAGACATCGCCCTGATGCGCGCCACCGTCGGCCCTGACCTGGGTGTGAAGGCCTCGGGCGGCGTCCGCACCCGCGAAGAAGCCCTCGCCATGATTGAAGCAGGTGCCACCCGTATCGGAGCTTCAAAGGGCATCGCCATCATCGGCGCCGGTGACGCAGCAGAGGGCGGCTACTAAGCCAGGTTCTTCTCTGTCATATGGTGCGAACCGCTGATACAGCACCTATACTGAGTAATAAAGTACACACACGAAAAGGACTTCCCCATGTCTAAGACCACTGACAAGTCAGAGGCTAAGAAGCGCTCCAACGTTGAATCCTTCGGGATGGAATCTGGTGCCCCCGAGCGCAACGGCACCCCCCAATACTCAGGCACCAAGGAGCTGGGCTCAAACATCGCCCTCTTCGTTCTCTGCTTCGTGCTCCTGCTGGGTTGCCTCTACACCCTGGGAATGTACCCCGAGGGTGGCTGGGGCTGGTGGACCGTAGCTGTTCTGCTCTACGGCGTCACCTTCATCATCCCCCTGTGGTTCCTGCCTTCGAAGACTAACGAGAAGCAGCACGTCGGCGGCGCAGACCTTTACCTCAAGTAAAGAGACACACGCTGTTGATAGCAAGGGGCGGCCCACCTGTTCAGGTGAGCCGCCCCTTGTTTCTGCCTACCGCGCTATAAACCGGCGACGCCAGCTTCGAAGATGGCACGGATGAACTGCTCGGTCCACTCCACGATGGCGTCATCGACCAGGTCTTTACCCCCAACAGCGGACGTCTTGGGGCGGGGAACCAGGATCTGCCAGTTCTCGGTACCAGGGATCTGGCGGTACTGGGCACCCGGGTACATGCGATCTAGTCGCATCTGCCGGGACTCCGGCAAATCATTGACCGGGAAAAAGCGCACCTTGGGGCCCATAGCCACAATTTCACTCAGGCCCACGGTGCGAGCGCGCTGACGAAGAGCCGCAATCTTAAAGAGATTCTCCACCGGAGCGGGCGGGGTGCCGTAACGGTCTACCAGTTCTTCACGAGCCTCCGCTAGCTCCTCTGCCGTCTGGGCCTGGGCTATCTGCCGGTAGGCTGACAGGCGCAGGCGCTCTGAACTCACGTAGTCGTGTGGCATATGGGCGTTGACCGGCAGATCAACCTTAATCTCAGCGGGGGCTTCTTCTTTCTCACCGTGCTGGAAGTTAGCCACGGCCTCCCCCACTAAGCGTAGGTAGAGGTCAAAGCCAACCCCGGCGATGTGGCCTGACTGCTCACCGCCCAGTAGGTTACCGGCACCGCGAATTTCCAGGTCTTTCATGGCCAGGCGCATACCCGCACCCAGCTCATTGTGGGTCGCCACCGCTTTCAGACGCTCGTGGGCAACCTCGGTCAGCACCTTCTCAGCCGGGTAGAGGAAGTAGGCGTAGGCGCGCTCGCGGCCGCGCCCCACGCGTCCGCGCAACTGGTGGAGCTGGGACAGGCCGTAATTCTGGGCCTGATCCACAATCAGGGTGTTGGCGTTTGAGATATCCAGGCCGGTTTCGACGATAGTGGTTGAGACCAACACGTCGAACTTGCGTTCCCAGAAGTCCACGATGATTTTTTCCAGGCGGGATTCGCTCATGCGCCCGTGGGCCACCGCGATGCGGGCCTCGGGAACGAGTTTTTGAATCTCGTTAGCGGTCTCTTCAATGGTCGAGACCCGGTTGTGCACTACAAAGACCTGCCCCTCGCGCATGAGTTCGCGGCGGATGGCAGCGGTGATCTGCTTGTCGGTGCGAGGCCCGACGAAGGTGAGGACGGGGTGGCGTTCCTCGGGCGGGGTGGCAAGGGTGGACGTCTCGCGGATGCCGGTTAGGGACATCTCCAGGGTTCGTGGAATGGGGGTAGCACTCATGGCCAGCACGTCCACGTTGGTGCGCATGGTTTTGAGCTTTTCCTTGTGCTCAACACCGAAGCGCTGTTCCTCGTCGATAATGACCAGGCCCAGGTCCTTCCAGTCCACAGACTCTGAGAGTATGCGGTGGGTACCGACGACCACGTCGACCGACCCGTTCTTAATACCCTCAGCGATTTCAGCCGATTCCTTGGCCTTCTGGAAGCGAGAGAGCACCTTGATGGAGACCGGGAAGCCCGAGAAACGCTCGGTGAAGGTCTCGTAGTGCTGTTGAGCCAGTAGGGTGGTGGGGACGAGGACGGCCACCTGTTTGCCGTCCTGCACAGCCTTGAAGGCAGCACGCACAGCGATTTCGGTCTTGCCGTAGCCCACATCACCCGAAATGAGGCGGTCCATGGGGATTTCGCGCTCCATATCGGCCTTGACCTCGTTGATAGCCGAGAGCTGGTCGGGTGTTTCGTTATAGGGGAAGGCTTCTTCCAGTTCCCGCTGCCAGGGAGTATCGGGGCCGAAGGCGTGGCCTCGGGAGGCCTGGCGGGCTGAGTAGAGTTTAATCAGGTCAGCTGCAATTTCCTTAACAGCCTTGCGGGCCTTTGACTTGGTCTTAGCCCAGTCGGAGCCACCCATCTTTGATAGCACCGGGGCGTCGCCGCCCACGTAGTTAGAGATCTGGTCTAGCTGGTCAGAGGGAACGAAAAGGCGGTCCTTGGGCCCGCCTCGCTTGGAGGGGGCGTATTCCAGTACCAGATACTCCTTCATGGGCTTAGGCTGCCCGGGCATGACGGTGGCTCCGGCGATGGGGCGCTGGATGAGCTCGACGAACTGGCCGATACCGTGCTGTTCGTGCACCACATAGTCGCCGGCTGACAGGCTCATGGGGTCAACCGCATTCTTACGGCGGCGTACCGGGAGCTTGCCGCTGCGCAGGTCACGGGTGGCGTAGGGGCTGGTGCGGCCCAGAATATCTGCCTCGGTCAGCAGGCCCAGCTTTTCGCCGTCCATCATGAAGCCGCGCCCCATAGAGGCGGTGGTCATCTCGATAATGCCGGGCTCCGGCAGGTTCGTCAGGCTATCCACACGGGACGCCGGTATCTCAGCTTCCTGGAAAAGGTCAAGCAGGCGGGTGAGCGGGCCCGGCCCGTCGGTCACCACGGTAATCCGCCACCCGTCCTTCACCTTTTTCCCAACTTCGGCTAGCAGCTCGGTCACGTTGCCCGAGTAGGTATGGGGGGCGCGGGCAGCAAGCTGGACCGAGTCAATCCCGTCATCGATAGCATCATCGACGCCCAGGGCCGTCATAGCCCACCAGCCAAAGCCCTTCGCGAGGGCGGTCTCTCGCAGGGCGGCGATGGTGCGGAAGCTACCGGCGCTCAGCCCGTCGGGGCCGTTGGCGCCCAGGTCGATAGGGGCGTCCGTAGTGTCGGTGACAGAATCCCAGGCAGCCAACAGGAACTCCTCGTTGGTGGCAACCAGGTCGGTTGCGCGGGAGCGTACCTTTTCTGGCTCGATAATGAGGGGCAGGGACCCTGGGGGCAGGTGATCCAGCAGGGTCACCATATCGTTAACCAGCAGGGGAATGAGGGACTCCATGCCTTCGAGATAGATACCGCCGGCAATTTTTTCGAGCATGGCGGCAGCCCCTGGGAAGGAGCCCTTGAGCCTGGCTGCCCGGCTCATCACGCTGGGAGTAATCAGCAGTTCACGGCAGGGAGGGGCGAGCAGTTCGGTGGGATGGTCTTTACCGGGCAGGGTTCGCTGGTCAGCGACCGAGAACCAGCGGATATTCTCGACCTCGTCCCCAAAGAATTCAATCCGGGCGGGGTGGGCTGCGGTCGGTGAGAAAATATCGATAATGCCGCCGCGCACGGCAAATTCTCCGCGCTTAGACACCAGGTCAACGCGGGAATAGGCGGCCGATGCGAGAGATTTAATCAGGGCATCAAAGTCCTGTTCTTCGCCCACCCGCAGGGTGACCGGCTGCATTTTTTCGAGACCTGCGACCAGGGGCTGCAGCACCGAGCGGATGGGGGCCACCACAATGCGAGGGGCGGACGCACCCCCCTCAGCAAGGGCACGCAAGACCGCTAGGCGCTGGCCTACGGTATCGCTTCGCGGGGAGAGACGCTCATGAGGCAGAGTTTCCCAGGCCGGGAAGAGCTGGGCCTGCCCGGGCTCTAGTACCGCTTCTAGGGCGGTGACGGTGTCTTCGGCTTCGCGGTCGGTGGCGGTGACAGCCAGCAGGACGGGCGGGGTCGGCTCGTTCTGGGCGGCAAGCTGCTGGGCTATGCCGGCAAGAAGAAAGGGCCTAGCCCCGTCAGGAGAGCCAATCAGAAATTCATCGAGGCGGGCTTTGGGGTCTGCACCTGCCTGGGTGATGATTGCGGTATAGCTGGGCTCATGGGTGAGGGCTTGGGCAAGGCCGCTCAGTGACATCTTCGCTCCCCTGGGGTAAGGCCGACTGGTGCAGGCTCCATTATCCCATAGGCCTTACGCACCCGTAGCTTCATAGCTGGCAGAAACATGAGGGGCCGAAATAATACGTATAAAAATAACAACTAACACAGGTGTGATAAACACCAATACTATTTTCGTATAAAACTTTTCTTGTCCCCATAAGTTACTACCGAGTAACCCGGTGATTTCGCTCTAAAGCTATTAACCCAGTCGAGGCCCAACCGGTAGTATGAAATGACCGGCAAAGCCCTCTGGTAGAACCCCACTCCTTTCGCACGGAGAACCAAGAGGCTTAGCCCCAACCCATGCACCACAACTTTTAGGGACTTAATGAAACGATTAGGGACACCCCTCTCTTTTGCCCTGCCCACATCCAGGTTGCGCGCAGGCATCCTTGCCCTCTGCGCCAGTGCCACCCTGGCCTTGGCAGCCTGCACCTCAACAGAGAGTCAGACAGCTACCGACGGCCAGGAGTCAGCAGCCAGCGGCACCTCAAGCAGCTCAGCCCAGGCCACCAACAGCGCCGGTGAGACCCTGAGCGAAAACCACGCCGGGGCTGAGGCCCTGGCCCAGGCCGGCCAAGCTGCGGTAGATACCGAAGAAGTTCAGACCGCAGAGCAGCTCTACAGCGATGTGCAAAAAGCCCTGGCAGGTATTGAGATGGTCAGCAACTCCACAGGAGCAGATACCAGCTCCGACGAGATCACCAGCGACACCGAAGATGCCCAGCCCAGTGCAGATGCCGTTCAGGAATACGTTTCAGCTGAAACCACCTCTCAGCTTGAAGCAGCAGCAACCGGCACAGCCCTTGACCAGTACCTGGCAACAGCAACCGAATACGCCCTGGCAGGCTGGCATGTAGAAGGCACCTCCCAGGTAGTTGGCACCCCCCGGATCGCCGATGGCGACTACCAGGGGCAGGCAGCCAAGATTCTTGAAGTCTGCCTGGACTCATCACAAGTCAAGGTGCTCGATACACAGGGCAACACCATGAACGCCCCGCAGTTCACCCGCTCACTCAACATTTTCACCCTGGTAGAAGACAAGGGGTCATGGAAGATCGCTTCCCATGACTTCCCCAACGAAGCAGATTGCTAAAGACTTATGAAGAAACCCTCACTTATTACTAAAATCGCAGTTGGCGCGGTCGCCCTGGGTCTGGGCGTCTCTGTCATTCCCGGCGCTATCGCCACCGATGACTACGTGGCTAACGGCCTGACCAGCGAAACCGCAGCAGCCTCCTGCTGGGAAATCAAGCAGAACGATCCCAAGGCTGAATCAGGTTCCTACTGGCTCTGGACAGACCAGATGAGTGCCCCCGCCCAGTTCTACTGTGACCAGGAAACCGATGGTGGTGGCTGGGTCATGATTGGCCGAGGCCGCGATGGCTGGAGCGAGGACTACGCCGGTAAGGGGGACCCCAATGAGCTAGCCAACAACCCCGATGGCACCGATGCCTTCTCCCCTGTTCAGCTCCCCTCAAGCACCATTGACGCCCTACTAGGTGAGACCAAGGTTCAGGACCTTGAGGACGGCGTGCGCTTCTACCGTGCCGGTAACGCAGAGGGCACCGTCTGGCAGAACATGTACGCCCAGCGCACCAAGACCGAAGAGTGGTCTTGGACCCTCTCGGCCTACCACCCCTGGGAGAACATCCGTTACGTGAATGACCCGGCCCTGGGTGCTAGCCGTTCCTACCCCAACTCGGTTAACCGTATCTCCAACCACAACGACTACTACTACTCCAACAACTTCTACGGACGTAGCAACCAGTCCTGGAGAATCGGCTTTGCCTACGGCCGCCTGGTTCAGGGCACCGACACCGCAACCTCTTACCTCTGGTCACGTCCTGCTGCCGGTTACGCTATTCCCTTTACCCAGGTCTACCTGCGCCCCAAGCTGACCCAGAAGGACCTCAATCTCACCGAGATTGCAGCTAGCGGCACCGAGGCTTCAAGCCAGCGGGTCCTGCCTGCTAGCTTCTCCTCTCGCGTTACCTGGCGTACTAGCCTCGACAGCGGTACCGGTGCTACCGGTGAGCTTAACACCCGCGTCCAGGCCATTAATCAGCTGGGTGATACCGTTTACACCGGTGGCGACTTTGCCTTTGTAGAGAACGCAGTAACCGGTGAGAAGGTCAACCAGAAGTTTATTGCTGGCTACGATGTGAACAGCGGTGAGCTGGTGCGTTCCTTCACCCCTCAGCTCAACGGCCAGGTCAAGGCCATTTCCCCTCTGCCTAATGGCAAACTGGCTGTAGGTGGCGAATTTACCGAGGTCAACGGCCAGCCCTCTAACGGCTTTGTCATTCTTGACCCCGTCACCGGCGCTACCGACACTTCCCTGGGCTGGGACATTGTTAACCGCACCGCTGCCGGTGTCTCCTTCGTCAAGTCCATCGACGTTCACGGCGACTACGTTTACATTGCAGGTAACTTCACCCACGTGAAGGGTTCCACCTCAGACGTCTACGCCTACTCCCGCAATGTTGCCCGCTTCCGCCTGTCCAACAACTCTGTTGACTGGAACTGGCGCCCCATTGTCAACGGCACCGTCAACGGTGTATCTGCCAGCGATGAGGGCGTTACCATTGGTGGCTACTTCTCAACCGTCAATAATCAGCGGGCCTGGAAGCTGGCCTACCTCTCCACCAGCGAAGGTGCTATTGGCCAGAAGTGGGAGTGGAAGCTTTCCCACCGTGCTGCTAACCCCACCCTGCGTGATGGTTTCCAGTTCGATGTTCAAGACGCTGGCGACAGCATCTGGGCCGGTGGCGCTGAGCACCTGCTAGCCCAGTACAGCAAGTCAGATGTTAACCGTCGTATGACCAGCTTTATTACCAAGAGCGGTGGCGACTTCCAGGACCTCTTCCTGGATCAAAACGGTGTGCTCTTTGCCGCCTGCCACTGTGGTGACTGGATCTACGAGGGCGCCGAAACCCACGATATCCCCTGGGGTGTTGCGGGCTACCGCGGTGTTAACACCATTCGTCTGGTAGCGGCTTTTGACGCCCAGACCGGTGAGATTCTGCCCGACTTCACCCCCGGCATCCAGGGCGCCCGTGGCCACGGCGTATGGGCCTCCTTTGTTGACTCCAACAACACCCTCTGGGTCGGTGGCGACATCACCCGCTCCCTGGGCTACAACGGCGTCCAGCAAACTGTTGGCTTTGCCCGTTACGCGGCCCGTGACTCTCAGGCTCCTGCTACTGCAAGCAACCTGTCTGTGACCAGAACAGCTGAGTCCTTCGATAAGCTGACCTGGACCGGGGTTGCCGAGCGTGGTGTTACCTACCAGATCCTGCGGAATAACCGTGTAATTGCCTCGACCCAGAACACCAGCTACAAACTGCCCAGCACCAAGGACGCCCGCTACTTTGTGCGTGTTGCTGATGCAGCTGGCAACGTCTCAGCTTCTACCGCTGCTGCCCTTGCCCAGGTAGAGACCCCTGTAGTCACCTCCGAACCAACCCTTGAGCCGACCGTCGAGCCCACCACTGAGACTCCTAGCCAGGAGCCCAGCCCCGAGGCACCGGTAGAGTCAGCTGAGGCTACCCCTTCTGAGTCTGCTTCTGCTGAGGCCAGCGCTGAGCCCGCTGAAGAGCCCACTATCAAGCCCATCGAGGAAATTGTCGATGAGCCCGAGGCTCCTGCGGTTGAGGAAGATGAGAACCCCGAAGCCCCCCTCGAAGAGGTAGCCCAGGAGCAACCTAAGGCTGCTGACCAGCAGGTCATCTCTTCAGGTGACCAGTGGGCTGTCGCCTTCCGCCTGCGCAATGCCTACGACACCACCTGGCGCGATTACGACTACAAGTACGATACCGCTGCCATGTGGTACGACTCCCCCACCCCCGTAGGTTGGCAGGAGAACGGCCTGGCTCGTCGCGTCTACTTCCCCTACAGCCCCTACCCCATGTCCTTCATGGCCCGTAAGGAAGTGAACTTCACTCCCCAGCCCGGCCAGGACCTGGTCATCACCACCTACGCTGATGATGGCATGGCCCTCTACGTCAACGGTAAGGAAGTACACCGCACTAATCTGCCGGCAACTGCCTACCCTGACACTCCGGCCCTGGCCCGGGTTCTTTACAACACTGTGAAGGATAACCCCATCACCCTTGTAGTTCCGGCTTCTGAGCTGCGCGATGGTAAGAATGTGATTGCTGTGCAGGTACATTCCTTCCGCCGTTCGGAGGGAACCACCTTCGATCTTGAGGCAGTTCTCAAGAGCCGCTAAGAGGTTACTGAAGCCCTAGCTCTTGTGGTCAGGCCTGTCTTCTGTGAGGGAGGCAGGCCTGACCTGTATGCTTTTTGCCGGTAAGCATATTCAAGGTCATAAATTCTTATGAGTCTGTAAGCCTAGGGCTAAGTCGGCTCTTCCCCTAAACTTAAGTATCTGGGGCCTATGGGAGCCGTTTGAGCCTATCAAGACCGGGTGTCTTTCTGATCGTCAGCGTAGGGGCTGGCCCCTTTCCCCCCCCTCTTTGATGAGGTTATTCGCACGCACACACAGATATATAAGGGGCTTTGAGGGGTCTATCATGAGCGCACAGGTACAGCCGCCCAAGGGCTTTAGGGAAACACTAGGTCAGCTGAACGCCGCCCAGAAATCTGGGGCTGGTGTTCCGGCCTATACCCGCTGGGTTAACCGTCGGGTGGCCCGCTTTTTGGCAGCGGCTGCCGTTAAGGTGGGTCTTGGCCCCAACGGGGTGACCGCCCTGAGTGCTAGCGTTTCTGTACTGGGCATGGTTCTGATGCTTGTTTGCCCGCCCTCCCTTCTGCTAGGACTGGGGGTGGCCCTGCTTTTTGCCCTGGGCTATGCCCTAGATTCCGCGGACGGCCAGGTGGCCCGTGTTACTGGGGCTTCCTCCCCTGCCGGTGAGTGGCTTGACCATGTGGTTGACGCCATGCGCACCCCTGCTATGCACCTGACTATTCTGGTGGGCTTTATTAAGTACCCTGCGGCGTTTCCCTTCGCTGGTTGGCAGCTCTGGTGGCTTCCTTTGGCTTTTACGGTACTGGTGACCGGCCATTTTATGAGTCAGATTTTGGCTGAGCAGTTGCGCAATAATCGTGGCACAGCTGCTCCGGCTACCGGCGGCACCTTGCGTTCTTTCGTCAATCTGCATATGGACGCCGGTACCTTCTGCTGGATTTTCGTTTTCTGGGGAACAGGCCTGGGTTTTGTGCTGGTCTACGGCCTGCTCTTTGCTGCTAATGCGGCTACCGTGCTCCTGTCTATGCGCCGTAAGTTTGTTACCCTCTCCCAGCCGGTAGGTGCCTAATGCAGAAGATTTCCGTTATTATTGCCACTAATGGCAAGCGCCCTGAACTCTTGCGCACTGCAGTCACCTCAATTTTTGAGCAGACCTATACCGGCCCGGTTGAGGTGTTGGTGGTCTTTGACCATGTTGAGATTGATTCGCTCTCAGATCTGCCTGTGCCCGAGAACCGCTCCCTGCGTACTCTCAATAACGCCCGGTCTCAGGGGCTAGCTGGGGGCCGGAACACCGGTATTGAGGCTGCTGCGGGTGAGATTTTGGGTTTCTGTGACGACGATGATTACTGGCTGCCCAGCAAGCTAGCTGATCAGCTTGAGCTCTGGCAGCAAAATCCGCAGGCTATTGCTATTTCTTCGGGTATTCGGGTGCGCTCTGGCGGCAAAGACATTGACCGCCTGGCCCCTGCCCGCGCTAGCTTCACAGATTTTCTGCGTTCCCGTATCACCGAGATTCACCCCTCGGCCATGCTCTACCGCAGGTCAGATTTGGTAGGACGCCTGGGGCTGGTTGATGAAGACCTCCCGGCTGCCTACGGTGAGGACTACGACCTGCTTCTGCGAGCGACCAAGTTCGGTGATGTCTATTCCGTTGCTAAACCGCTGGTTCTGATTCTCTGGGATCGCCCCTCCTTCTTTGCCGGTAAGTGGGAGAATATGGCTGCAGGCCTGACCTATCTGCTGCGTAAGTTCCCCGAGTTTGAGACCGACCCCAAGGGGCTGGCCCGGATTTCTGGCCAGATTGCTTTTATTTATGCGGCTCTGGGTCAGAGGAAGCTGGCTTTGGCCTACGTGCGCGCTACCTTGCGGCGCGATATTACCCAGCTTCGTGCCTGGGCAGCCCTGCCCGTTGCTCTGGGTGTCCTTAGCCCCTCGGCTCTTCTAGCTGCTGTTAATAAGACCGGCCGGGGCCTGTAAAAAGATGACGACCGCCCTGACCCCTACCCACCGTCATAACCGGTTTCTTACTGTTGTTGCCCCTACAGCCGGGGCCCCACTACCGGCCTGGCCTATTCTGATTCTGCTCTACGGTTTCCCCCTGGTCTGGGCCCTGGGATTGATGCAGTTTGCCCCGACCCTGCTGGCTGCCTGCATGATTGTGCTCATGGTCATGCGCCGCCATGTGCTGGTTCATTCAACCATGTGGCTCTGGTTTGCTCTGATGTTTTGGGGCATGATCTGTCTGGTCTCGATTGAGACGGCCGGTGAGTTCATGGGCTGGTTCCAGCGCTATATGAACCTTTTCAATGTGGGTATCTATACTCTGTACTTCTTTAACGCCCGCGAGCGCGTGCCGAACCATGTGATGCTGGGTGGTTTGCTAACCATCTGGTTTACGGTGGTTATTTTGGGGTATTTGGCGTTGGCTTTCCCTGATTTTCGGGTGCGCACTCCGATGAGTTTTGTCTTGCCGGGTGCCTTGTTGGGCAATGAGTTGGTGCGGGATTATGTCTTGCCGCCGATGGCTGAGGTGCAGGCTCCTTGGGGGGTTGAGACTCCTTATGTGCGCCCTTCGGCTCCTTTTCCTTACGCTAATTCGTGGGGTTTGGCTTACGCTTTGTTGACTCCGGTGGTTTTTTCTGTGATGACCGGTGTGCATTCGAAGAAGATTCAGCTGGGCTTGGGTCTTGCTGTGGTTCTTTCGCTGGTTCCTGCTGTTGCTACCTCTAACCGCGGTATGTTTATTGGCTTGGGGGCCGCTTTTGCCTATGTGCTTCTGCGTTTGCTGCTCAAGGGTGATATGCGGGCTTTTGGTATCGGGGCGGTATTGGGTGTGGGTGCTGTGACCTACCTTTTTGTCTCGGGTGCTGTTGAGGAGATTTTGGGCAGGCAGGAGTATTCTGATTCGACCGGTGGTCGTGCTTCGCTCTATGAGCTGACCTTTGAGTACACTTTGCGCTCACCCTTGGTGGGGTATGGTACCTCGAAGATGGCTGATTCTGTGGGTGTTTCGATGGGTACCCAGGGGCAGATTTGGGCGTTGATGTTCTGCTTTGGTTTTGTGGGCCTGGGTCTGTTTTTGCTCTATGTGGTCTCTGTTCTGGTGAATACCTGGAATGTTGCTTCGATTACCGGTATGTGGGTTCATTCGGTGATTGTTGCGGCCTTGGCTGTGGTGCCTTTCTATTCTTTTGATGTGATTCAGTTGACGGTGCTGATGCTGTCGGTGGCACTGATGATGCGCTCTCGCATGTATGGGGAGGGGCTCTAGATGGCTCGTTCTCTGGCTAAGAGTGGTGCTTTTTCGTCGCTGTATGTGATGTACGGTTCGGCGGCGGCCTTTGTAGCCACCTTGATTGTGTCTAACGGGGTGGGTCAGACTGGCGCTGGGGCTTTTTTCTCGGTGATGGCTTTCTTCGCTATTGCTACTGCCCTGTGTGTGTTTGGGGCTGATACTGGCCTGGTGCGAACTATGAGTGCTCAACGGGCGGTGGGCCACTTCTCTGCCCTGCCACAGCTTGTGCGCTATGCTTTTGGGCCGGCTACGGTGATTGCTGTGCTGGTGGCACTGGCAGCTCTTGTCTTTGCCCTCCCGGCGCTGACCCCGGATTTGGACGCGGACGTTCGCGCCGCTGTCCTGGTGTGCGCCCCCTTTGTGGTGGTGGCAGCCTGGATGACCCTGTGTTTTGGTGCTCTGCGCGGGCTGGGGCACACGGTGGAGTTCACCTTCTTGCAGTCTGCCCTGCTACCTACCTTGCGCATTATCGGTGTGCTGCTGGCTATCTGGCTGGCGGGGAATGTGCTGTCTTTGGCTCTGGCTTGGTCGGTTCCGATCCTTTTGGTGCTGGGTCTGGCGGTGCTGTGGGTGCGGAAGAATATGCCCACAGACCCCGATGTGCCCGCCTACCAGGCCAAACACCTGGCGGTAGAACAGCTACCTGCCAGCGCTGTGGCTGCCCCTGAGTCGGCTCGTTCCTTCTGGGCTTTTAGCTCTGCTCGCGGAGTTTCAGCCATGGTTGAAGCTGTGCTTGAGTGGATCGATGTGCTGCTCATTGGTCTCTTTTTGGGCCCGGCAGCCAGCGGGGTTTATGGGGCGGTCAATCGCTGTGTGCGGGTCGGTGCTATGGTTGAGCACACTGCCCGCGTGGTCACCGGCCCTGAAATTTCAGCTGCGATTGCTACCGGTGATACTGCCCGGGCCCGTCATATCTTTGTCTCTGCAACCCGCATCCTGATAACCATCGGCTGGCCCTTCTTCATAACCCTGGCCGCCTTTGGTCCGGTGCTGTTGAGCTTCTTTGGGCCGGGTTTTGAGCAAGGCGCCCCACTCTTTTACATCATCGGTGCTGCCATGCTGCTGCAGATGGCAGCCGGTGGGGTGCAGTCGGTGCTGCTTATGAGCGGCCGGGCCCGCTGGCAGCTCTACAACAAGCTCTCAGCCCTGGCGGTAGCCCTGGTGCTGAATCTGGCCCTGATTCCCCTCTGGGGACTTGCTGGGGCTGCAACGGCCTGGGCGGCGGCCGTCTTGACCGACTGTGGCCTAGCCACCTGGCAGGTCTATGGCAAGCTGGGTATCCGCCCGCAGATCGCTGAGATCCTACCGGTTGCCCTTCTAGCCGCAGGTACACCAGCTGTCGGCGCAGCCGGGGCACTTGCCGTTGCCGGGTACAGCCTAGCTGGCCTGGGACTCTACCTGCTGCTGACCGTCCCCCTCTACCTGACCCTGATCTACCGCTTCAGGCAGGTACTGGGCCTTGAAAAACTCGTCGCTTCAATCACTCGCAAACTTCGCCGCTAGGCCACCTGCACTTCTAGGGAAGGAAAGAAAAAATCTATGGAACGCTCCACCAGAGCCCGCGCTAACGACCAGCAAGCCACCCCCATCTCACTGGGGGCTGCCGCCCGCCGCATCCTCCGCCACAAGGCAGTTGTGCTGATCAGTGTCCTCATCTTTGCACTTCTCGGTGCCCTGGCCGCCCTAGCCCAGCCCAATTCCTACGAAGCTAAGGCCGTCATCAACGTCACCCAGCCCAGCTCAGGTGCCACCGGCCTGCGTGCCTCCCTCAGCAACTCCATTGATATGGACACCGAAGAAGCCATCGCAGGCTCCCGCATCGTGCTGCAGGCAGCCGCGGATCAGCTGGGCATGAGCGTCGCTGACCTCAAGAGACAGGTCAACACCGCTGGGCACTCCAACAGCACCATTCTTGATATCATCGTCAATTCCGATGACCCCAACAAGGCCGCTGACATCGCCAACACCGTAGCCCAGGCCTACCTGACCCACCGCTCAGATACCATCCGTGCCTCACGCGAAGAGACCCGCCGTAACATTGACGAGGTTTCCAACGGCATGGACGATGCCCTGATCGACCAGGCCATTCTCAACATTGAGGCAACCTCAACCGATACCGGCACCATCATCTCAGAAGCCCAGGCACCCGAGAGCCCCTCTAACTTCACCCTGTCCCAGACCATCTTCATCGGCGCCTCAGCAGGTCTGCTGATCGGTATTTTTGCCGCCTACGTGGTAGACCGCACCAGCCGCACCCTGGGCTACTCAGAGCGCCTCTCAGAAATCTCAGGGGCTCCCGTCTCCATCATTGCCCGCGGTGCCGAAACCGAATCAGCTACCCAGCTGTTGCGCCGTATCGGCGTAGCAGACGGCCACCTCAAGAACGCAGATCTGCGCGGCATCACCATCTTCTCCCCCACCCCCCGGGCAGCTGCCTCCCTTACTTCCCTGCTCACCGGCGTCCTGACCGACAGCACCTACACCATTGCTGACGCGGCCACCTTCAACTCCCTAGGGTTAGAAAACCTCAAGGACTACATCAAGCAGAACTCCCCGGTCATCATCGATGCCCCCGCCTCAGCCTCCACCTCCAAGGTGCTTCTGGCTGCCGACCACACCCGCGTCCTGCTGCTGCCCTTTACCTCCAAGAGCACAGTCAAAAGTGCCCAGCGCCTCTTTGATGAGTTCACCCCAGCCAGCTCAACCCAAGTCATCCCTGTTTACTTCGACACTCCCACTCAGAAATAAAGAGCCATGAAAGTACTTCTTACCGCAAGCGCTGGCGGCCACCTAGCCCAGCTCATTGCCCTGGATAAGTTCTGGAAGGAACATGACCGGGCCTGGGCCACCTTCGAGCTGCCCGAGGTCAAAGCCGCCCTAGCCGGGGAACGAACCTACTGGGTCCGCTTCCCCACCACCCGCAACCTACCCAACGCCATTCGCAACGTCGGGGTAGCCTGGCGGGTACTGCGCAAGGAGCGGCCCGACGCTGTCATCTCAACCGGTGCGGCAGTAGCGGTGCCCTTCTTCATCGTGGCTAAAATGCTGGGCATCAAAACCGTCTTTATCGAAGCCTACGACCGTATCACCATGCCCACCCTCACAGGGCGCATGTGCTACCCCATGAGCGACCTTTTCGTGGTGCAGTGGGACGAGCAGAAAAAGACCTTCCCCGAAGCCGTCAACATCGGCCATATTCTCTAGTTGGGAGTGAGCATGAGCGAAGAGAAAGAAGCGCAGGTTCAGCAGGACGCCGGTGAGCAGGCCCCTGCCTACGATCTGGTGGTGTCGCTGGGCACTGACCACCACAAGTTTGACCGGCTGATCAGCTGGGTTGATAGCTACCTGGCTGACCGGCCTCACATCAAGGCCCTGGTGCAGCACGGCTTCACAGCCCCGCCCCAGCATGCTGATGCTGTTGAGCGTATGCCCCGGGGCGAGCTACTTGATCTCTACCGGGTGGCCAAAGTGGTGCTGGTGCAGGGTGGTCCGGGATCAATTCTTGACGCCCGCGAAGTCGGAGCCATTCCCCTAGCTGTGCCCCGCAAGGCGGATCTCAATGAGGTGGTTGATAACCACCAGGTGGAATTCTCCCGGGTCATGGAGACCCACGGTGAGGCTATCGTTGTTACCAGCCCCGAAGATCTGAGAAACAAGCTGGACGCAGCCTTTGCCGATCCCGGTTCACTCCGCGGCACCTACCGGGTCCCCGGCAGTGACCAGGCCTCAGATAACCTCTCGGCCGAGCTAGAAGCCCTCGGAACCGCCTATAACAGCGGCTTTATCCGCCGAACCGCCCAGATTATCGCCGGATTCCGCTCTCAGTAAGCAGAGCCCTATCTTGCTTCCCTGCCCTGATTCTGCCCCATAGAATAGAGCAGGAAGCATCTACTACCCCTGAAAGGGAGAACCCATGGCTGTTCAGAGTTCAACTACCATCAATGCCCCTATCGACCACGTCATCCGCGCTTTTGCTGATGAAGATTTCGCTCGCTTCTCAAGCCAGAAGGTGCGCGTAGCCCTGGAATCCTTCCAGGTTGAGGGCGATACCGCCGGTGCCTTCACCGCCACCACCGTGCGCGCAATCCCCGCTGACCGTATCCCCGATATGGCCAAGAAGCTGCCCGGCGTAGCCAACGGTGTGACCGTCAACCAGGTTGACCGCGTCTCAGCACCTGCCGCTGACGGCTCACGCACCATCATCTCTGAGGTCTCAGTCAAGGGTATTCCGGTCAGCGGCAACGCCACACAGACCCTCACCGCAGCCGGTGAGACCACCGAGGTTAAGGTCGATGGTGAGGTTAAGTGCTCCATTCCCTTGGTTGGTAAGAAGATTGCCGCCGCCGCTGAACCCCAGATCGGCCGGGTCTTCTCAGCTCTGGGCTCCAGCGCAGAAGAGTACATCAAGGCTAACTACTAAGAGTCTCTGGATACCAAGGACGCCCCGCTCTCCACTCCCCTAGCGTAGGGGAAGGAGGGCGGGGCGTCCTTGTGTCTATGAGTAAGGACGAGGCGGGGTCTAGGCGGCGCGGACGGCCGGGGCGTTCAGAGCCTCCAGAGCAGCGCGCAGCTTGGTGGATGAGGTGTGGGCGGTGTAGGGGAAGTAGACTACCTGGACGCCGACCTCAGCGAAGCGGTTTTCCAGGTCGATGCCGCGCTGGGTGCCCTTCCAGTCATCCCCCTTGAAGAAGGTATTGAAGCGCACCTGCTCCCAAGTTTCGAGCTTGTCGACCACGGTCTCAGCACGTACTTCGTCTACAAAGTCGATGTGGGAGACAATTTCCATGCGTTCAGCCAGGGGCACGATGGGCTTACGGCCCTTGGTAAGTTCTAGCATTTCGTCGGAGACCACTCCGGCGATCAGGTAGTCGCAGTTCTTTTTAGCTTGGCGCAGGATGTTGAGGTGGCCTACGTGGAAAAGGTCGAAGGCGCCGGCGGCATAGCCGATATTCATGGGTCCCCCAGGTGTGCGTGTGGGCGCGGTGCGAGCGCGCTAGTACGGGTGTGTTTGTCTTTTAACCCTACGTTAAGGTTCGGGGCAGGGTAAGGACGCAGCCGAGGGCACTTTGGGGGACACCCCAGGTCAGAGCGTGGTTGGGGTAACAAGAAACCCACCCCCTTACGCCCATCGGGCGGACGCCGGAGGTGAGTTCTGTGCGCTGAGCTGGGATTTTATGCCGGGTTAGACGGCTGCTTCTTTGGTTGCTTCTTCGGCCGCTACCCAGGAGAGCATGGCGCATTTCACGCGAGCTACAAACTTGGATACGCCGGCGAAAGCGGCGGCATCGCCGAGGACTTCTTCGTCGGGCTCGATTTGGCCGCGGGAGCGGAGCATCTCGCGGAAGTCATCGACGAGCTGCTGGAATTCCTGGGTGCTCATGCCGGGGGCCATCTCTGAGAGTACAGAGGCTGCGGCCATAGAGATGGAGCAGCCGTCGCCTTCCCAGGAGATGGAGTCGATGGTGTTCCCGTCGTCGTTGAGGATGACGCGCAGGTTGATTTCGTCGCCGCAAGTGGGGTTGTACTGGTGGTTGGTTGCGGCGCGGGTTCCGTCTGCGGGGTCGATGAGCCCCTCGCCGGAGCGCTGTTTGGAGTGTTCCAGAATGATTTGCTGGTAGAGCTGTTCGAGGCCGCTCATAGTCGGTGTCCTTCTTTCACGGTGGGTGGCTAGTTGCGCTTATCTTTAGTCGGTGTAGCCGAAGTAGCGGCGCACTTTAGCAAGTTCTTCGATGAAGCGTTCTACGTCGTCGGTAGTGTTGTAGATGTAGGCGCTGGCGCGGGTTGAGGCGGTGATGCCAAGAGCCCGGTGCAGGGGCTGGGCGCAGTGGTGGCCTACGCGCACGGCGATACCTTTTTCGTCGAGCAGCTGGCCAACGTCGTGGGGGTGCACACCATCGACGTGAACGGCGGTCAGGCCGGCGCGGGGCTGGCCTGCTGCCGGGCCGATGAGGCGGACGCCGGGGATTGAGCTGACTCCCTCTGCCAGGAGCTGCCCTAGCTTGGATTCCCAGGCATGAACCTGATCCATACCCAGGTGCTGCAGGTAGCGCACGGCTTCGGCCCAGGCGACGGCCTGGGAAACCCGCTGGGTGCCCGCCTCGAATTTGATGGGGGCGGGCATCCATTCTGCTTCGGTCATGGTGACCTTGGTGATCATGGAGCCACCGGTGAGGAAGGGGGGCATGGCCTCGAGGAGTTCGTTGCGGCCGTAGAGGGCGCCGATGCCGGTGGGGGCCAGCATCTTGTGGGCTGAGAAAGCTGCGAAATCTACGCCAAGTTTTTTCACGTCGACGGGCATGTGGGGCACTGACTGGCAGGCGTCCAGCACAGTCAGAGCTCCGGCCTTCTTAGCCAGGGTAACCATGAAGTCCACGTCGGTGATAGAGCCCGCTACGTTTGAGACATGAGTGAAAGCAAGGATGCGGGTGCGGTCGGTGACGATTTTCTCGGCAGCTTCGTAGTCAATAAGCCCCTGATCGGTGACGGGGATGTAGCGCAGGGTTGCGCCGGTGCGGGCAGCCAGGATTTGCCAGGGGATAACGTTGGCGTGGTGTTCCTGCTCGGTGGTGACGATTTCATCGCCTTCCCCCAGCGCAAAGCAGGCGGCGGCGTCCCCACCGATTCCAGCGGACGCATTACCGAAGGAGTAGGTGAGCAG
The DNA here is from genome assembly GCF_035916755.1 of Rothia nasimurium. Lineage (GTDB taxonomy): Bacteria > Actinomycetota > Actinomycetes > Actinomycetales > Micrococcaceae > Rothia. Next base: position 81,334 of record NZ_JAYWIX010000005.1, read on the forward strand.
GTTGAGGGCTTCGGTGGCGTTGGAGGTCCAGACCAGCTCGTTCTCGGCGGCGCCAACGAAGGAGGCGACGGTGCGGCGGGCTTCCTCAAAGGCATCAGTAGCATCAACGGCAAGGGTATGGGCACCGCGGTGGACGGCCGAGTTCGCGCCGAGGTAGTAGTTACGTTCGGCGTCGAGGACCTGTAGGGGGTTTTGGCTGGTGGCTCCGGTGTCGAGGTAGGCCAGAGGGTGGCCGTTGACCTCACGGCTGAGGATGGGGTAGTCCTTGCGTAGCTCGGTGACGAGTTCGTTGGTGAGCTCTGCTCCGGCGGGAGTGCGGTAGCTGCTGGCCACTGTCTTTGCCTTTCCGTTGGGTACGCCTGGCATAACGGCATGTTTTTCCAGCCTATTCCTTGGAGGACGGATTTGGTAGTTGGCAAGACCCTAAGAGACTTAATCACAGAATTCTCCACAGGCTCGTACCCTCTACCAGCTTTACTTCACCTATCCTGATGAGTAGTTCTCCCCGATAGACGACATGACTCAGCTATAATCCTCCTTCCTCCCACCAATCATACCCTTAAGGTTCATAGCTGGCTTCTCCACGAAGTTCCAAGAAAGATAAGCTAAAACCATTGATAGGGCAAGAGTTATAATCGTATTAGTAAGTATCCCATAGGAGCTGGAGCCACTTGCCACAAGAAGCTGCTGCACTGGGAAAGCATAAATATAGACACCATAAGATAAGTCATTTTTATATCCCCAGTATATCTTGAGAACACCCGCTAAAGCCAAAACCGAATATGCAAATAAAATCTGCAAAGAATTCATCATGTAAACATTATTTAACATATGAAGAACAACTGTAGCTATAGTTGCCCCAACAGCTAGAGACGGAATTACCTTGATATATTCACCCCAGACATACAATAAAGCACCAGCAAGAAACATAGGTGCAAGCCTTGCAAAAACCCAATACATATTCGTAGTTGCATCTACATAAGATAAAACTGGATACATGAGCAAACTGAGAATAAAAGCGCCCGTGACAACTGCTTTCTGATACTTTTTAACAATGGGGATATAGGCAATGGGAACTAGGCATAAGTAGGCTATAAATTCGTACCACAAGGTCCAGGTTGACCCATTCCAGGCATCGTAGTGCATACCATCCAAGGTTCCAGGTATAGAGAACTGAATTTTGTAAAGATCAAAATTATTGCTTAGGTACCTAATGCTTTCAGTTGTATTCCAGGCAAATTGAGAGGCTCCAAGAAGATAAGACAGGGGAACTGCAACTAACACGATGAACAGCAAAGATACCCAGTATCCTGGAAAAATTCTTAGGAAACGCCGCCATAAGTAGGAAAGCAGACCAATCCGTTGGGCACTAGCAAGGATGAGAAACCCCGAAATGCAGAAGAACAGATTCACAGCCATACCTGCGACGAACTCCATCCCAGAGTTCCTGTCTTCGACAAGCGGGTAGGCATGACCCCAAATAACGAGGGAGGCAAGAAGGAATCGAATAAAATTGAGAGAATTTCGTGATTGAAGGATAGCTTGTCTAAGGTTATGAGTAGCTTGGATATGCATTGTTATCTCCTTATGCTGCATGGTAATGTTACTAGGCTACTAGTAATCCACCTTTAATGATTATTCCTGAGGGCTATTCATAAGGTGCAAAAAACCTACTAGACAACACACCACCAAAAGGCAACCTTGAAGATAAATCATCACATATATTCTCAAGCCCCACATACGAGAGTATTGCCCAGCCAGCAATTCGCCACAGTACTCACAACCCTGCAAACTCAGACTAACCCAAGCCCTCAAAGCCATCCTACTCTTCTGCCGACAAAACCTCACCCAAGAACCGCTATCAAGCCTCCCAGCCCGCCTTCCCATAAACCCACCATCAACAATCACTAAAAAAGCCTTGCACAGGATTATATAGCTAGTGGTCAACCCACAAGATAAAGACACTGAAAGTAGCTGGCTCCTTGGTGGTTGATGCCCCCCCCCTTGTTCCCACATGGAACTGGCGATCACTAGCTAAAATAAAGACTCTGACAAGTACAAACGGAGTAGCTTCAAGCACCAGGTTATCTGCACCATTGATGGCCAGCTCCTAGCTATTACAGACCATCTGCCGGAGCTAGGTATGATGCCTATGCTTTAGGACTAATGGACTGGGAGGTATCTAGATGAGATGACCCTAGCGAATAAGGGCTATGTGAATCTGGGGTCAGGGTCAAACCCTACCTTAATCTTGCCTTTTGTTTCCAGTCAGTTGGTAAAAATTTTTAAGGTCCTCATTCCACTCACGCTTAAATTCGTACCGCTCTCTTTCAAATGCGGGCCCTTCAGGGTAGCTCAAGGGATCAAAGTGCCAGGGCTTATCTGGTCCGGTAAAGTGAACGATGGCTACCTCATCTTTGAGGTAATGACCGCTGATTACATGATTAGTTTGAAGGTTGAACCTTGAATCAAGGTAGTCTATACGGCCCTCAAAATAAACATTGATAGCATCCTGATCCCCCATCCGCAAAGAGCCTTTTGATTCTAGTTCAGAGACAAGCTCCAGCAAGCCCTGGAGCAGGTTATCGGGCATATTATCTCGGTTTATCAGCAGAATCCCGCTATTGATATAGCGATTTTCTCGGCTCATGCCAATTCGGCGGGTATGTTTAGTTCGAAAAATGTTGAGACGCTTGCGCCACAAGAATTCTGGGAACAGCGGGGGCCTCTCAATATCTAGGTTTTCGGCGAAGGGATCTGCCACCCCAGCGATGGTAGCTACTTCTTTATCCCAGAGCTCCTTGAGGGATCCCCGTACATGGATATCAACGTCCATGTAGAGTATTTTTTTCACCTTGCTTGGAAGAAGATTGAGGGCAAATCTGAAATATGCCTCCTGGGTGATATGGGCAGTAAGACCTGTGCCTGTTGGGAGATTCTCAAAGATACCGCTGGGCACCTGAATGGGGTGGTAATCAAATCTAGTATAGATTTTCTTAAGACTTTCCAGGCCAGACCAGCGCTGTTCTGGAATGTCTCGATGGAAGATATAGAAGTTAATGGAGGAATCAGGGTTGTGCCTGAGTATCTGAAAAACATTAACCTCAAGATACTTCACGTAGTTCTCATCAACAGAAAATAGAATGTTCATTAAAATATTGTTTCTACTCGGCTCATCTGTTTAGGTCGCAGGTGCTGCGTGGTAGCGTTGCTGGGCTACCAGCAGTCCTTCTTCAATTAACATTTCTGTAGCGTCCGCTGCGTTAGAGATGAGGAAGGGCAGCTCTTTCTTCTCTACGGTTGTGAAAGGCTTGAGCACAAAATCAGCTGTCTGCATCTGCCCGGGAGGGCGGCCGATACCGGTGCGAACCCGGTAGTAGTTCTTAGTCCCCAGAGCCTTGCTAATATCGCGCAAACCGTTATGGCCGCCCTCTCCCCCACCGATTTTTAGTTTGATTGAGTCGAAGGGGATATCGAGTTCATCGTGCACAACGATGATTTTTTCAGGGGCGATACCGTAGAACTGGGCCAGGGCAGCGACGGGCCCGCCCGATACGTTCATGTAGGTCAGGGGCTTTACCAACACAACCTTTGCGCCCCCCACACCCAGACGTCCTTCTAGAACCTGGGCACGGGCCTTGCTGTGCTTTTTAAAGTTACCGCCCACAACTACTGCCAGTTCATCGAGCACCATCTGCCCAATATTGTGACGGGTTGCTGCGTACTCGGGGCCGGGGTTACCCAAACCTACAATCAGCCATGCATCTGACATATGTTCGCCCTTCCTACGGCGTAAGAATGCAGTAAGCATACAAAGAGTCTATCGAGTGAAAAAGGCCCGCACCGTCGTTGACTACGGTACGGGCCTTACAAAGAGGTGAGGTAGCTATAGAGCTTACTTAGCTTCGTCTACCTGAGCGTCAGCTTCTGCACCCTCGGGAGCGTTTTCGCCTTCTTCGCCGACCTCGGGTACGTCGAGTTCCTCGGGCTCGGAGATGTTAACAACCAGCAGTTCTGCATCTGCTACGAGGGTAACGCCGGCGGGCAGTTCAACGTCAGAAGCGTGAACGTGTGCGCCTGCTTCGCGGCCTTCGATGTTCACGACGAGAGCTTCGGGGGACTTGAGGGCGTCTGCCTCTACGAGCAGGACGGTCTCTTCCTGGTTGGCTACGGCGCCCACTGCGGGCTCACCTTCGACCTGTACGGGGATTTCGATTTCTACTCGTTCGCCGCGCTTAACGGTGAGCAGGTCGATGTGCTGCAGTTCGGGGCGGATGGGGTGGCGCTGGATGTCCTTGATCATGGCCAGGTGTGAGTCACCTTCGATGTCGAGGTCGAGGATTGCGTTGGGGACGCGGGCTGCCAGGGTTGTTGCGTGACCGGGCAGTACGACGTGCTTGGGCTCTTCGCCGTGGCCGTAGATGACGGCGGGGATGTCGCCTGCCATGCGGATGCGACGGGCGTAGCCCTTACCGAAGTCGGTGCGGAGGGTTGCTGAAATCTTGATGGTGTCTGACATGGTCAGCCATCCTTTCTGTGGTTAGTTGTCGATGCGCCAAGTGGTGTAGTGAACTGGCGCCAGAAATCGCTTTCTAACCAGCCACCGTCAGTTCCGGACCTACCGGGGTTTCCCACCGGCATTCCACTGCCTTGGCTTGCTACCCGCCAAGTGGGCAACTGTTTAAGTATGCCCGATACGCGGGGGCTTAAGCAAGGAACGTAAGAACAATGCATGCTCTCTCACACTCAACTATCGGCTACAGGTATTTGGGTAGCCCATAAGAGAGCTGAGCATTTTCCCTTTGTAATCCTTTTATTCCATTGGATACCCCAGGAATTCCAATAAAGACCATGTACGCTATCGATCCAGATAATCCGCCCTAGGAGGCTGTTCCAGATTTTTATTGGAGAAAATTTTTTCATGGCCTACTGCTTAAGGCTAGCCAGCAGATGATCCATGCGCCTTTTAACTACAGTAGGATAAAGATTTTCGCGCATAAACTCTAGAGCATTTTGAGATTTTTCGCTCAGCTCTTTAGGATGCTGACCAAGCTCAAGAATCTTTTTGACTATGGCCTCAGAATCCCCCTGAGGATAGGCCCATCCTAATCCTTTATCCACCAGGTGATTTAGAGTCTGGTTCTTGAAACCAATAATAGGAACCCCAGCACCTAGAGCCTCAAAGTATGTCATCGAAGGATCCCCCTGAACATGAGGCAGTAACATCAAATCCACATTCTGTCGTACAAATGGTTCCCACTCTTCTTTATAGGACATAAAACCCTTGTACTCAAGATTGGGTGCAGCACCCCGAAGAATTTTTTCCCGGTCTTCACCATCGCCAAGCAAATAAATCCGGATGGCAGGGTTAGATTCATAAAGCAACTGTGAAACTTCTGCTAAATATTCAGAGCCCTTAATTTTAATAATGCGCCCAGAAAATGCCACCCGAAGAGAAGAGTCTAGGTTCTTGTTTTCATCCTGATATTTTTCAGGAACCTCAGAGACCCTATGATCATAGAAAACCATAGAATTAGAGTTGAACTTTCTATAGCTCTCGTAAGCAGCATCACCATTTGCCTGAAAACCAGCAACCCTACGAAGATTAGCCTTGAGAGCCAAATCTTCCTTGTAAGAACCAATAATAATTTTCATCTTCGATATCAGAGAACCTTGAAAATCCGTAAGTACTAAATCAGTTTTAACACTTCTTGGGTTCTCAATGAGATAAAAGACCTTATCATTGAAACCTAGTACGGATGAAATCCCCCGATTGCACAAAGCATAAAATAAAGCCCCCTGGTTTTCAGCGTAAAATTCCTTCAGGTTTTTTTCACTAATTTTTCCAAGAATTTCATCAGGAATTTCCATTAAGTTTTTTACAACATGCTCTTCAGCAGGTATAATCCCTTGATAGGAAACCATTTGAACATCGGTATTAGAAGATTTATGAGAAATATAATCAAAGTAGGCTTTATACCCCAAGATAGACCGTTCAGCGAGATAGAGCCTACCATTCCACTTATATAAGCAACCTGGATCCACAAAAACTAGTTTATTATTTTTCTCATCAAGAGAGAGAGAAGAATTCATAAATAAAACACCAATATATTAAAATTTTAGTTCAGCTTGAGCAGCTAATCATATGCATGATAGCTACTCAAGCCGAAAATATATTACCTTGAGGCACCTATTTTTTTAGGTATACCGCTAACGCTTCACGATGGTCGCGCGGGGTAAAGCCAGCTTCAATGATCTTGGAAAGATCCATAGCAGAGTTCGTCGGGCGGGACGCAAAAACCTCAGCCTGAGCAAAATACTCTGCGGTGCTGGTCGGCTTCACACGCTCACCCTCATGGCCGGTAGCCACAAAAACTTCCCGAGCAATATCAACCCAAGTTACGACGTCCCCGGCATTAGAAACATGGTAGGTGCCGTACTCTGCGCCGCTTGCCAGCAGATGCAAAATAGCACCAGCCAAGTCTTCAGTGAAGGTGGGGCGGCCATGCTGGTCATTGACGACCGAGGGGTCTACCCCACGTTCAGCAAGAGACTTCATAATTTCAATAAAGTTCTTGCCGTCTCCCATGACCCAGGAGGTTCGCACAATGTAATGACGGCGTACCGATCGAACAGCCATCTCACCGGCAGCCTTTGACTGGCCGTACACGCCCAGGGGCGCCAGCGGGGCGCCCTCAGTGTATTCCTCCCCCAACGGTAGGGAACCATCAAAAACGTAATCAGTCGACACGTGGGCCAGCGGAATACCGGCTTCGTCCGCAACTCTGGCCAAAGCCGCAACGCCACTCGCGTTGGCTGCCCAGGCGTCCGCGCGCCCTTCGGGCGTCTCAGCCTGATCAACTGCGGTGTAGGCTGCCGCGTTGATGATGCCACGTAGCGAACGCCATCGGTAGGCGGAAGCCCAGCTCTCAGGACGCGCCAGGTCAAGTTCCGCACGAGTCGCAGCAATATAGGGGGTACCGGATGCTTCAAGCTGTTTGACCAGCTCGCGGCCCAGCTGCCCATTAGCGCCAACCACCAGCAAAGGAGCAGGAGCAAGGGGCTCTACCTCAGCAAGCCGGGGGTGGTTCTTATCCTTCTCAGAAAGCTCTGCCTGGTCCAGAGAAATCGGCCAGTCAATTGCCACGGTCTCGTCTGCAAGGTTAAGGAAGGAGTACTCCCCCTGGGCATCTGCTGACCAGTGGTCATTCACCAGGTAGGTGTAGGCAGTGTTGTCTTCCAGGGTCTGGAAAGAGTTGCCTACCCCTCGGGGAACAAAAACAGCGGTATCGGGGCCGAGCTCTACAGTGACGGTCTTACCGAATGATTCTCCGGCTCGCAAATCAACCCAGGCACCAAAAATGCGACCGGTAGCTACCGAGACATACTTGTCCCAGGGTTCCGCATGGATGCCGCGGGTAGTACCTGCTGTTGCGTTAAAGGAAATGTTGTTCTGCACGGGGCCAAAATCCGGCAGCCCCGCAGCAACCATTTTCTCGCGCTGCCAGTTTTCCTTAAACCAGCCGCGGTTATCGCCGTGCTGGGGAATATCAATAACGAGCAGACCCGGAATCTCCGTTGTACGGACGGCTAACTCTTTAGGCATTACTGACCTGCCTTTGCGTACTTAGCTTCGACCTCTGCCTTGAGGGGCTCCCACCAGGCGCGGTTGTCTGTGTACCAGGCAATGGTGTCTGCCAGACCTGCCTCGAAGTTGGTGAACTGGGGTTCCCAGCCAAGCTCTTCACGCAGACGGGTGCCGTCGATGGCGTAGCGTAGGTCGTGACCGGGACGGTCTACGACGTGCTCAAAGCCGTCCTCGGGCTGGCCCATGAGGCGCAGGATGGTGCGCAGAACAGTGATGTTGTTTTCTTCGCCGTCAGCACCGATCAGGTAAGTTTCGCCGATCTTACCCTTTTCCAGAATGGTGTGGACTGCGGAAGAGTGGTCAGAAGCGTGGATCCAGTCACGTACGTTTAGGCCCTCACCGTAGAGCTTGGGCTTAATACCGGCCAGAATATTGGTGATCTGGCGGGGAATGAACTTCTCGATGTGCTGGTAGGGCCCGTAGTTGTTGGAGCAGTTCGAAATAGTTGCTTCAATACCGAAAGAGCGTACCCAGGCGCGGACTAGCAGGTCAGAGCCTGCTTTCGTTGAAGAGTAGGGGGAGGACGGGTTGTAGGGGGTGGTTTCGGTGAACTTAGCGGGGTCGTCTAGCTCGAGATCGCCAAACACCTCGTCTGTTGAGATATGGTGGTAGCGGGTCTTGTGCTTGCGCACAGCCTCAAGCAGGGTGAAAGTACCGATGAGGTTGGTATGGATAAAGGGGCTGGGGTCGTTCAGTGAGTTATCGTTATGTGACTCAGCCGCATAGTGGACGACAGCGTCCGCCTGGGCAACGAGGGGGTCAACAAGGTCCATGTCAGCAATATCGCCCTTGACCAACTCAAACCGGTCAGAGGGCAGGCCTGCCAGTGACATTTCATTAGCGGCATAGGTCATCTTATCGAGCACCGTAACCTGGTGGTCGGTCTTATCTACCAGGTAGTGAACGAAGTTAGAACCGATGAAGCCGGCACCGCCGGTAACAAGAATTTTTCCCATGGCCTTAACATTAGTGGCAAATCACCCTTTTTTGGGTTTCTGATAATGCCTAAAAATGTGGTGTTCGTGCCAGAATAGGGGTATGAAGGGAATTCTACTCGCAGGTGGCACTGGCTCACGCCTCCACCCCATTACACTCGGCATCAGCAAGCAGCTCACCCCGGTTTATGACAAACCGATGATCTACTACCCCATCTCTACCCTCATGCTGGCCGGGATCCAGGACATCCTAATTATCACCACCCCCCAGGACCAAGAGCAGTTCCAGCGTCTTCTGGGTGACGGTTCACAGTTCGGCGTTAACTTCACCTACAAGGTTCAGCCCTCCCCCGATGGTCTAGCCCAGGCCTTTATTCTGGGGGAAGAGCACATCGGCGAGGACTCAGCAGCCTTGGTGCTGGGTGACAACATCTTCTACGGCCCCGGCCTGGGTACCCAGCTACGCAAGTACAACGACCTCGATGGGGCGGCCGTCTTTGGCTACCGGGTAGCAGACCCCACCGCCTACGGTGTTGTCGAGTTTGACGAAAACTTCAAGGCTCTTTCCATCGAAGAGAAGCCAACCCAGCCCAAGAGCGATTACGCTATTCCCGGCCTCTACTTCTACGACAATAAGGTCGTGGAATACGCCAAGAGCATCACGCCCTCACCCCGCGGTGAGCTTGAAATTACCGACCTCAACCGCATCTACCTAGAGGAAGGTAAGCTCCAGGTTGAAATTCTGCCCCGAGGTACAGCCTGGCTAGATACCGGAACCTTCGACTCACTGGCAGATGCAACCAGCTTTATTCGTACCGTGCAAGCTCGCCAGGGGCTCTCCATCGGCTCCCCCGAAGAAATTGGCTGGCGCATGGGCTGGATTGATGACGCCCGCTTAGAGGAGCTAGCCCAGCCCCTTGTCAAGAGTGGCTACGGTGCCTACCTGCTGGGCCTTATTTCCTAATCCCCTTCCCCTAAGTCCACTCTAGACACAGCAGCCCGGGCATATCCGGTGCTGGGCTGACACAACGATTTGCCTGGCTACTTTCACTCCCATCCTTAGGTAATCCATGACCATACTCGATGTAGTGCGCATGTTGCGCGTAAACCTCAAACTTCTTCTGGCAGGGCTCCTTATCGGAGCGCTCTTGGGCTTCGCCTATTCCCTGCTCCAGCCCAAAGTCTATGCCTCCACAGCAACCGGCTATGTGACAGTTGGCGAAGGCACCGGTATTGGCGACGTCATCTCAGGCTCAGCAGCTGCCAAGGAAAAGGCAGCAGCCTACCTTGCCTTTGTCAACAGTGGCCCCGTTGCAGACGAAATCATCGCAACCAACCCCGACCTGAACCTGACCCGTGGCCAGGTGCAGGGCAGCCTCAGTGCAACGGTCGATGCTAACTCAGCTCTTATCCGCGTATCAGCAACCGGTAACAGCCCCCAGACTGCCCAGGCCCTGGCCAACAGCTCCCTGCAGGCTGTAGCCAAGGTAGCTAACGATCTTGAGGGAACCAGTACTGTACGAGTTATCCCTCTGGAAGATGCCACCCTTAGCCCTTCTCCCATTAGCCCCAATATCACCAAACTGGTAGGCCTTGGTGCCGCAGCGGGCCTGGGCCTGGTACTGGCCGCTATCTTGCTCCGCAAGACAGTCGATACCAAGCTCCGTACCCGCGATGACGCCACTAAGGCTACCGAGGCCGGTATCTTGGGTGTACTGCCTGTCTCTGAAGAACTGACTGAAGAGAACATTCTTCGCTCCAACAGCGACCACGTAGCCCAGGAATCTATCCGCCAGATGCGCACCAACCTGCGCTTTGTCAACGTCGATCACCCGCCCAAGTCCCTCATCGTCACCTCAGCAGAGCCCGGCGAAGGTAAATCAACGGTTTCTACCTCCATCGCTCGTGCCCTGGCCGATGCCGGTGAACCTGTCATTATTATCGATGCTGACCTGCGCCGTCCTACTATCGCTAAGAAGTTCAAGATTGACTCCAAGGTAGGCCTAACCCAGGTACTTGCCGGTCAGGTGGAACTAGCCGATGCTGTCCGTCAGTTTGAAGATACCCAGCTCTTTATCCTGCCAGCAGGGCGAATCCCCCCTAACCCCTCAGAGCTTCTGGGCTCAGACAAGATGCGCCAGCTCATTGCTGAACTTGCCAGCGAGTTCACCGTTATCGTGGACGTCCCCCCGGTCCTGCCCGTGACCGATGCTCCCCTACTCTCTACCGCCGTTGACGGTGTAGTACTGGTAGGCACTGTAGGTAAGACCCGCAAGGAAAACCTGGCAGAAGCCGCCTCAAACCTGCGTAAGGTCAAGGCTAACCTGCTAGGTGTCGTCATCAACCGGGCCCCCCGTACCGGCCTAGGCAACTCCTACTACGGTTTCGCCTACAGCTCCACCGGCGCCTACACCAGCTACTACGGCCAGGGCGAAGAAAAGAGCAAGGGCTCCAAGAAAAAGAAGAAAAAGCCCAAGGCTGTCACAGAGTAAAGCACAAGGACCTCTATATAATGTATGCCGGCTCAGCCTTTGAGGCAGGGCTGGCATACCTTATCTTTTACCCCTACACCCCTCGATAGGCACTATGACCGCTTCAGTTTCACAACCCCAAGATATTCCTCTTGCTCTTAGAATCCAGCTGTCTCATGCCTACTTCCAGCATCTGGCGCTAACCCACCATCTAGATATTCTCCACGTTAAGGGCTACGCCTTTGCCCAAGAAATCTACCGGCCAGGCCGTACCAGCACCGACGTAGACCTGCTTGTTCGCCCAAGCCAGGTCGATCAGCTGGTTGAACTTGCCCTCGCCGACGGCTGGGAAATCCTAGCCCACTTTGAAACCGGCTCAATCTTTGAACACGCCATGACCCTCTACCACGGGGCCTGGGGGCTAGTTGATATACACCGCTACTTCCCCGGCCTAGGGCCAGCAGATGGCTCAGCCTTCGACACTCTCTGGAAAGAGCGCAGAACAAAGCTCATCGCCAACTACCCCTGCAATCTCCCCTCCCTCACCGATTCCCGTATCACCGTTGTCGTGCACGGAGCCCGATCTATTGCAGAGCGCAATTCAGATATTGCCTACCTGAAAGAAACCCTCTCCCCCCAAGACTGGGAAGTCATGCAGGCAAGGGTTCCTGAACTACAGGCAGACCTGGCCTATGCAGCTGCCCTAGGAAAACTCGAAGAATTTTCCCACCACCCCGACTATCTCTTATGGAAATCGGTCTCAGAAGATACTCCAAACCATCTACGCTGGCGAGCCCGCTTTAAACATGCACAGGGCCTGGGGGCAAAGGTCAAGGTCGCTTTGAGCATCCTCCTGGTTAATAAAGACCACCTTGCTATGGAGCTAGGGCATGCCCCCAGCAAGGCTGAAGTTCGGGAGAAATTCTTCAGCCGTTTCAGCCAGCTCCTCACCAAGATTGGGAGAAAAAGTCATGAGTATTGAATACAGACGAGCCCCCCACACAGCCTTTATCATGGGAGTCGATAGCACGGTATCACCCGATGATGCTTCGTATGTGGCTAACCTTAAAACCTCAGAGATTGCGGTTCTGCAGGGCCCTAGCGCCGTCATTTGGGAGATTCTTGAGACCCCTATTAACTCAGAAGACCTGATTGCTGAGATTACCGATATCTACCAGGTCTCCCACGATACTGTGGCAGCAAGCGTCATCGGCTTTCTCAGCTCACTTGAAGCTCAGGGACTTGTAGAGGTAAAGGAATCGGCGGGGCAAGAAAGCTAGTAGTTAGCTCCCCTGCCCCGCCGCTCTGATTCAGGTGTTTTAGAGCTTCTGAATCTGATCTTTGATCTCTTGGATAAAGCGCTCTTCGTTGAACTGCTGAACGTGTTCCCTGATCCTTTGTGCTGAGAACAGCTCTGCGTCAAAGTTCTCTACAGCTGTTCTGATATCACTGGCACTGGGAGTCTTGATAAAGATTCCGGTGACGCCATCGACAATAGTGTCCAGAAACCCCCCGGCTTGGAGGGCAATAGTAGGTTTACCGAAGGCACCGCCCTCAAGCGGAGTGATACCGAAATCTTCGTGGGAAACAGCGAGCAGGGCTTTGGCATGGGCGTAGGCATACTGCATTTGCTCATCTGAGAGGTTTGAAGCAAAAGCTACATTGTCGCTAGCTAGAGCTTCTAGCTCTTCTTTCATGGGACCTGCCCCGATCACCAATAGTTTCTGGCTAAGACCGGCAAAGGCCTCAACCGCATACTGCACATTCTTGTAAGGCAGTAGGCGGGATACGATCAGGAAGTAGCCCTCTTCTATAAAGGTTTCCAGGCCGGGGATATTCTCCTGTGTTCCCTGCTCGCTGATTGAGTAGGGAGGGAAGATGATATTGACCCGTTTACCGTAGACATCGAAGATGCGCTGCTGAATAGTAGAGGAATTAGCTACATAGTGGGGGTGACGGCTAGCAGCGGCGCGGTCCCAGCGGCGGAGGAAGGGCCGCATCATTTTGAAGACCCTGGCAATATTTCTGTTAATGCGGTTCCCGATGTACTGGTCGGTGAGGTAAACCCAGCGAGCCGGTGAGTGACAGTAGATTAGGCTCTCTTGGGGCAGGTCAAAGCCGTGTGCCCAGCCGGTGGTGGATACAAGAGCCTTTTCAGCTTTTACCTTAAGCTTGCCCGAAAAATAGGGCAGGAAGGGCAGGGCCAGGCGGTGGTCTTTACGGAAGAGGGGAACCCTGTTGAGGGGTGAAGTAATGACCCTGCAGTTTTTAAATTCTGGGTAGGTTCCCTCTGGATCGTAGAGGGTGGTATAGATAGGTGCGTTGGGGAAGGCCTTGTGCAGGGCAAGGACCACACGTTCGGCGCCCCCTCGCTGGGTGAGGTAGTCGTGGGCAATAGCGAGAGGGACGGTAGTTGATTCTGTTCGCTCTGAGCTGGTAGCGGTGGAAGTCATGACGTCAGCTCTTTCGGCTAGAAGGTTTTCTGTGCGCGTTCGGGGTGGGTGATACCCGCGTAGCTTGCTGCCTCTACGATTAAAGAAATCAGTTTTTCTGCTCCAGAAGCAGGAATTCTTTCCGCTACTAAATCAACAGCATTACCCATAAATTTTAGGTTAGTTTCTGTGCTCACCTGAGCTAGAGATCGGACGGCGAGGCCCCAGACTCCCGAAGGCCGGGGAGAGGGAAGGCTGTGGGCACCGTGCTTTTGAGTGAAGATATTTCGGGCAGCCCCCGAGTAAAGAGCCCTTTTAGCTCGCATAGCGGTGGTAGTTGCCGCAACATAGTGGAAGGTTGCCAATTCAGGGTCCACGATAATTTCGGCGCCAGCCTTATGTACCATGTACCCCATATCTACATCTTCCCATCCATAGAGCCTGTAGCTGTCATCGTAGCCACCTAGCTCTTGGTAAAGGTCTTTGCTTAGAGAAACGTTACCTGCCCAGTAGATCCACTGTTTATCACGAGGGGTTTTGTAGGCGTCCCCCCTAAACTTATTATCGCGAAAACGGCCGTAGACCCGAGCATAGGTAGTATCAGGAAAAACGTTCTTATAAATACCGATAACGCCGGTTTTCTTCCCCTCCCCGTGGTGGCTCAGGTGTTGCTGAACATAATTGGGGGCTGGCTCTAAATCATCGTCGCATCTTATGAGCACACGAGCATCAGCAGCCCTGTGCCCGGCGTTGAGGGCAGCCACCCGACCCTGATTTTCTTCAAAGACAATCATTGAGAGGTTTAGCATGCCACGGTCAATGTAGGACTGAACTAGAGCCCGAGAGTTATCAATATCGCCGTCAATCACGACGATGACCTGAAAGTCCTTTTCAGTTTGCTGCTCTAGGGCATCGAGGGGGTAGTGCAGTTTAGCGGCCCCGCCCCTGGTGGGGATAATAACGGCTGCCGAATAGGTGCTCATATTATGCCTGACTTCTTTCAAACGGTTCTAATAGCAGACGGAGACGTTCCCGACCGGCTTCTGGGGAGTAGTTCTCATACCAACGCCAATAGGCAGATGAGAGTTGAGCTTCGAAGGCTTCTACATTATTTCTCCGGTGGTCAAGAAGCTCTGTTATCTTCTGAACAAGTTCTTCAACATTGCCTGGGGAGAATACCCAGGGGTAATCTTCCCCTAGTACTTCAGGTAGGGCACCGGCATGTGAAATAATGAGGGGCTGCTGGGCACTCATAGCTTCAGCAGCAACCAATCCAAAGGATTCCTCGGCCTCTGATGGAACCACCAGAATATCGGTTTGTGCAAAGAGTTCTTCAGGTTCAACCCAGCCTAGGAGGGTAACGTCCTTGCCCAGTTTGCTCAGGGATTCCTCAAGCTGGTGAGAACTCTTCTGGTCAATAAATTTTGCCTCCCCGCCAATGACCAGCTGAACCCGATATCCGCCTCTGTTGTTGAGTGTCTCTACGGCGCGGGCAAGCGTGTGGGTTCCCTTAATGAGGGAGGGGCGGCCTAGAAAACCTAGCCTAATCTGCTTCTGATCGGTTTGAAGCCGAGCAGCCCGAGGAAGCTCAGCAACCCAATTCTCAAAGGCAAGGCTGTCTTTAACCCGGGCAGCCACATAGTGGCTTGGCACGAGAACCTTGGCGGCCCCCCGCCGTGCAAGCCTCAGTGCATAACTTTGTAAGCCGCTAGGGAGCTGGTGGAGATGCACTATCCTATTTTTATCTCCTGCGGTAGCTAGGGACGGCAGGAGGCCATTACACCAGAGCAGTTTCTCCCTGTTCCGGGTACGCCAAAGGCCTAGTCCTGCCATGTAGGCCTTACGGTTCTGGGCAGGAATAGTGATGGTTGAAAAACCCTCATCCCGGGCAGCTTCTATCAGCTCTGCTGGCTGGGCAGGGCCAATAACGGTGATCTGATGACCCAGTGACCTGGCAGCGCGGGCTAGGTGGAGAAGCATAACCTCTCCCCCACCGATTTCCCCATTGTTGGAGGCGATGTAAAGTTCCATCTGTCTTATATTTTCCGCTCAGCTAATTCTTTGTCGTACCCAAAGAGCCTGATGGATTGGTTCTCGTAACGCGTCACAACCCAGCTTCTTATGACATACCCCATACAGATAGCCCAGGGGGTAGTGTAAAAGACCTCCCCGAGACGTAGGGAGCATATCAGGAGGGCAATCCCCAATCCCTGGCCAATCACCTGGTAGATGGTCTGGTTCTTTCCCTTGGTCAGGGGCTGAACAGCGACAAACAGGGTTACAGCAACCAGGCCCAAGGCCCAAATCCAGCCCCCCTCGACGAAGGCCGCCCAGTAGGAGTTATGAAAGAACCAGATACGTTCCTGAATACCATCGTAGACGTAGGCCTCACCCAGCCCTTGACCAAAGAAACCTGTTTGCTGCACCTTAGCCCAAGACATTTCGTCAATACGGGCTCGTAGAGCATCTGTGCCGGTTCGATCACCAAATACTGAAGCATCAGCGAAGTCCTCCGTGATAAAGCCGATGGCCCACCAAAAGATTCCCAGCAGGGCAACTTTACCCAGGGGGACTAGGCGCGGGGCAAGCAGAATCCAGAGATAGGCAAAAAGCAAGGCAGCCAGCGAGGTCCGAGATCCAGTCTCCCAAAGCAAGAAGCAGGCTATAACCAGCACCACTACCTGCTGCCACCGCTTAACTAGAGCAGCCATGACCAGGAGGGCAAAAAGTGCATGAACCAGGCCCGCATAGTTTTTATCCAGCAGATAGCCGGTCAGATACCCCCCATAGCTGTCAGGTGCAAGGCCTGCAAAAAATAATCCAGCATTAACGAGAAGGGCAGCCGAGTAACCCAAGATAGCTGATCTTAAGTGAATCTGCCCTACAGCTATCACGTAGATAAGTACAGTAGTGGCAAGAAGACGTAGCAGGCGTCTTGTCCAGTCAGCTGCATACTCACTGGGGTCAGCAAAGGCTGATACCACCGCAACGTAAGCAAGTAAAAGGGCAAGGAAGGCAAAAACCTTGGACCACTTACCCAGCTCAAAGACCGCTTTGCGGGTCAGAGCGTAGCCAAGGATGATAAAAATCATGAGCTGGTTAAAAGGTAAACCGAGTCCCGGTACATGCTGCCCATAAATCAGTGAAGCAAAGAGCAGGAACTCCGGCAGACGGATTTGTGATGCCTGGATCTTGGCCCTATCACCGGCTTCACGGGCTAGCTCCCCTAGGGTGCGGTCGCCCATAGTGAGCTTGCCCTGGTCTGATACACCAATCAGCGACATATTCAGCCTACCTTCCGGTAGAGATTAGCTATTGCCTGCCCCATGCCAGCCTTACTGATCCAGTTCATGGGCTCAGATCTATCTTGCCGGGAGGTTAGAATCTTCTGGGCTACAGTAGCTGCAGCAACTTCTCGTTTCATCTGGTTCAGGGCTGGTACCAGCTCAGACCCGTCAAGAATTTCTGGGTTACCGCCCACAGCAGTCGCAACAACAGCTAGCCTGGCTGCCTTAGCGTCCAGCAGGGTGTAGGAGCAATTCTCCCAGACCGAGAGTTGAACCAGCACATCAGCCCGGCCCATAGCCTCGATGGGGTTAACAAAACCGGGGAAGGTTACCGATTCTTCAAGCCCTAGCTCGGCTGCCTGCTGTGTCAGGGACTCTTGTAGCTCACCGGTTCCAGCGATTTCTAGGCTTGCTCCTGGCACTTCTTGACGCACCTGTGCAAAGGCCTCGACCAGAATATCCAGGCCTTTTTCAGGTGCTAGACGCGATAGGGAAAGCACACGAAGAGCCCCCTCCCAGGCTTCTACCCGGTGGCCAGCAACAGCTTGCTGGGTTTCGGCTGCATTAATCCCGTTATAGACCACGTCGACACCCCGAGCGCCCCACTTCCGCTTCATCTGGTCAGCAGTTGAGCGCGATACAGCGATTTTGCCGTCAGTGCCCCAGAGCCGTACCCGGTGAACGGTTTCCATCAGACGTGACCGCCAGGAGGCACCATGGTAGACCGTATCGTCCCCTGCTATACCGTGCTCTGTGGTGAACAGCGTTGGCACGTAGGTTCCGCGGCGTACTAGTTTTCGGGCTTTCCGCAGGTTGACAGTTGCTGCTGCCACTACGTCGGCATAGGCCAGGTGCGAGTGGACGATGGCAGGTTTTAGTTCGTCGATCAGGGTATTGAGGGTGCGTAAGGAGGCCCCAAATCCAGCGCCTGTACCAAAATTGGCTTCGCGGACGTCCGCCCCCAGCTCTTTGAGACGCGCGGAAAGGGTGCCGGCGGGGCAGAGAATTACGAGATGGTAGCCGGGTAGCCCGGCCTCAGCGATGTCGCTGATATGCCGGGCTACCCCGCCAAATTCGGGTACCGGTACGCAGTGCAGCGCTATCGGCAGGCTGGAATTTACAGCCACTTTTCGAGCCTATCCAGAGCGGTGAAGAAGCCTTCGCCGTTGTTGACGTGCCCCTGCCAGATTTCGGGAATGAAGGATGAGTTAGGGGTCAGTTCCCGCAGCTGCTTGCCGAGGGCTGCCCAGTCCACGTCGCCTTCACCGACCTGAACGCCTTCGCCGTCCACGCCGATGCCGTCTACCAGGTGCAGGTGGATGGAGCGAGGAGCCAGCAGCTCGACGGCCTCGGAAAGCGGAATCTTGAGGAAGTTAGCCGCCAGCATGGTATGGGAGATATCCAGGCAGAGGGCGGTGTTGTAGGTGTCGGAGAATTCAGCGGTGTCCTTGGGGTCAAGGAAGAGGTTGTGGTACTGCTGACCACCCATGAGCCAGGGGTAGGGAGGCAGGGTCTGGGCCGCGATACGCACGCCCGAGGTATCGAGCTTGGTCAGGGCCTCGCCGATGCGCTCATACTTATCGGCGCGGGCGGACGGTGCGATGTGGCCGTCCTTGGTGAAGCCGCCCATGGTGACGACCATGACCGGGTCGTCGTCCACGGTGAAGTATCGGGTCAAATCGCGGGTGATGTCGATGGTGCGCTGGACCTCTGCAATAGAGCGTTCCCAGGTTTCCTGGTCCCGGGAAGCCAGGTCTACCAGGAAGTCACCGGCGAAGAGGTCGGGCAAATGGGTGGTAAAGGACATGTCGAGCTTGCGGTCGAAGACCTCGTCGATGTTGACTTCTAGGTCCTTGTAGGAGAAGTGGAACTCCAGGAAGTCAGGTTCGGCGTCCTCAATCAGGGGCTTGTAGTCGTGGTAGCGGACGGGCAGGCCCCAGGGGCGGTCAAACTTGAAGTCGCGGCGGGTCACCAGGTCGTCCTTCAGATCACCCTCGAAGAAGAAGGAGCCTGCTTCGACTTCACGCTGCATGGTGCGGCCCAGCAGCTGGGGCAGGTAGTTGGGCTGCAGGCCACGGCCGGGTGACTTGACCTCGACGTCCGCCTCGGTCACCACCTCACCCTTTGCGATGGTGCGGGTAGCAACCAGAGACTTAGCCAGGTTCACGCGGTTCATGAGCTCGCCGGTTGAGACCTCGCGGGGGGCTGAGGTACCGATAGATTCCTCTACCTCACGAATCTGCTGCACCATAGCCTTGAACTCGTCAGGCAGCAGGGAGACGGTGTGGTCGTTACCTTCGAGGGTCTTATCGATGGTGAAGTGCTTTTCAATAATCTTGGCACCGCGGGCAACGGCCGCGATGGGCACGTGGTAGCCACGTTCGTGGCCCGAGTAGCCCACCAGGCACTGGCCGATGTCAGCCAGGCGATCCATGTAGGCCAGGTTGACGTCCTTGAAGGGCGCGGGGTAGGTGGACTGGCACTGCAGCAGGGCGTAGGAGGCGCCCAGGGAGCGCAGCAGGTTAACCGACTCGCGGATCTCTTCTTCGCGGCTCATACCGGTGGAGACCAGCATGGGCAGACCGCGGGATGCCATGTCGCGGAGCAGTTCATGGTTGGTCAGGTCAGCTGAGGCGACCTTGAGACCCTGAATACCGTAGTCGACCAGGGCCTGCACCGAGGGGCCGTCCCAGGGGGTGCACATGATGTCCATATCGTGCTGTTTGACGTGGTCAAAGACCTCGTACATCTGGTCTACGGTCAGGGAGAAACGGGAGAGCAGATCGAGGGTATACTGAACGCCCAGGTCTTCGCCGGCTGACTTTGAGCCCTTCTGGCGGTAGAGGGCGTCCATGTCACGGAGCTGGAACTTAACGGCGTCTGCACCGGTATCAACTGCCAGGTCAACCAGGCGCTTAGCCAGGTCAACGTCGCCCTGGTGGTTGTTGCCGATTTCGGCGATGATGAAGGAGGGTGAGTCTTCGGTGATTTCAGTGCGACCGATACGCAGCACGTTCTGCTCGTCCATGGCGATAGCAACCAGGTGGCCGCGTTCGTCGACCAGGGGAAGGTGGCTAATGCCCTTGGCGAACTCGCCCTGGAGATCTGCCGGTTCTGAACCGATAGGGGCGGTCTTGACACCCCGATTAGCTACCTCGAGGGCACTAGTTTCGAGGGACGCGGTGGGGTTAGCGATGAGCCAGCGGCGGAAGTCGCCGTCTGATAGGGCCCCCTTAAGCACACCTGATTCGTTGACCAGGAAGATAATGCGCTGCCCGTTAGCAGAAATTTTCTGCAGAGCGGTAAGTACCGGGTCCTCAGAGAAAACGATGTAGGGAGTGATATTGCGTTCGATAATCATGGTTTTTAGCCTTCATTTTCTTCTGATGCGAGTGTGGTGAGCAGTTGATGTTCTGCGACGGAGAAGTCGATGGGGGCGTCAATGTCTACACCTTCGACCTCATCGAGCATGAAGAGTTCGATATCGCCGCCAAGACGATTGTGCAGGGTTTCGTAGAGCTCGGTCTTGGTAATGTACATGGAGCCGTTTTCGCGGTAACGGAAAGTCTCACGGGTGAGTTCCTGACGGCGGGGTCGGGCCATGACCTCGTACTGGGCGGTTGGCGGCTCGGTGGCAGCCCAGATAAAGGGGCCGATGGGGATAACACCCACCATAGAATCTGATGCAGAGGCAGCAAACTGGCGAATAGCGCGAGCCAGGGTGCCGGGCAAGCGGACGGGTGAGGTCGCCTGCAGGAGCATGACGGCGTCCGGACGCTTGCCCGCAGCTGTGTAGAACTCAATAGCGTGCTCAATCACCGGCTCTGTGGCAGTGGTGTCTTCTGCCAGATGAGCCGGGCGCGTGAAGGGCACCTCTGCCCCGTACTGGCGGGCAATATCAGCTAGCTCAGCGTCATCGGTTGAGACCAGCACGTCAACCAGGTGCTCGCCTTCCAGCTCGGCCTTTGCCGCAAGGGCCTGCTCGATGGTCCAGGCAACCAGGGGCTTACCCGCAATGGGCTTCAGGTTCTTACGGGGGATTCCCTTGGACCCGCCGCGAACGGGTATCACGCAGAGAATACGCATGGTTCTATTAGCTCTCCAATGATTGAGTGAGATATTCAGCTATTTGCTGGGCTGGCTCCCTGTCAGGAAGCTGCGGCGCAGGTGTGGGTTCGCTCCCCCACTGGTTCATGCCGTAGCGATCCCAAAATTCCTTCAACCAGACTGGCGGGTGGGGGTGATAGACCCAGGCAGGTACCCCACGGAGGGCTGCTTCTAAGACACCTGTTGAAAATATTGACACAACCGGGCTATCAACCTGATTGAGAGGTCGCCTTGACGAATCAATGGTAGTGCCTAGTCTACCCATAAGAGAGTGGGTTAAGCGGGAAAGTTTATCTTTCTCACTAGGGTGGGGTCGGTAGATTGCCCGATGCTGACGCACAAACCGCAGACTCGCGTAAGCAAAAGAAGCCCTGGGAAGTTCGGCCCCGTGCATCTGCCCCAGAAAAATCGGGGTCTCTGAGACCTGGGCAGGGTCTACCTTAGGTTTCTGGGCGGCCTCCCAAAAAAGCTGGGAACCGACCACATGGTAGGTCACATCCTTACGCCCTGAAATCCAAAACTCTGCATCAGCCTGGCTAAAGGCAAGCAGGTGAGTTCCAGGAGCTAGGGGCGGGGCATAGGGGGTATGCAGCCCGTGTTGGACGGTCACAAAGCGAGCGCCGGTGCGCTGAGCTAGACGGTAGGCAGCAGCTCCCCAGGCCATGTAGTGCCCCAGGGCAAGAACATGGCGTAAATTCCCTAAGGAAGAGTCAAGGTCGGTCTCCGCTAGGGATGTAACTTCCCACTCTCCATCTGGAAGATGTTCAGTAACTTCCTCCGGAGCCCACACCGCATAGGATCCATACGCCAGCCACTTAGCCGGTCGGATCAAAGAGCCCAAAGAGGTAGGCGAGGTCGAATCTAAAGCGATAAGGGTTTGCAGATCGCTTCCGGCAGGTAGGTGCAAGAAGCCGGTGACAGAAGCCGGTGCACCACTAGCCACCTTATGACCGCGAACTCGCGCTGCCGCGTCCTTAAGGGCATTTTTGCCCCGGCGCAGTAGGTGGGTATTAGCCTGCCACCTGCTCCAGGCTTCCAGATCTTCGGGGTAGATTAGGCCCATAGGGTATCCATCTTCTGTGCGCGGTGGAAGAAAGTATGTTCAGCCTGACTGCGTTTGAGGCCTGCCTCCCGGATTGAGTCACTCCAGCTGGGGTCAGCGATAATACGCTGGCACAGCTCAATCAGTTCCTCAGTGCTCTGGTAGAGAAGCACCTCAGAACCAACCTCATAAAACTCTTCTACATCGGGGCGGTCAATGAGCTGGAGCCCGTTCATACCGGGAACCTCGAAGGTGCGCATGGCCAAACCCGCCTGTAAACCGTGTACGTTGAGGCAGGCAGCTGCAGCTGCCTGCACCCTGTAGGCCTCTGCCAGGGGGATATCTCGTTCAGCGGGCAGGTCTGGGCGTTTAAGCTCCCAGGTGCGTAGCCGGTCAAAGGGGTGGTGGGACCAGGCCCGCCCATAAACACGTACCGGCACACCAGCACCCTTAAGGGCCAGCATCATCTGCTCCCGATTCTCGTAGCGGGAGCCCACAAAAACAATTTCGGGGACGCGGGTAGTGGGGAAGTCTGCCAGCTTAGGGTCATAGCCATTGGCTACGAAGTGGGCATTGATGCCTTCTGCAGCAAACTCCTCAGCCTCAGAGCGGGCATAGCTAACTACTGTAGGCAGGCTACGGAGGAAGTCCCTGGTGTAGCGGTGGCGTTTGAGATCATCGTAGAGCCAAAGAATATAGGGAATCTTGCAAGCGGTGACAGCCTGCCAGAAGTCATCACCCAAGGTATCTGCCTTAATAACAATGAGCTTATCAGGGTTTACCTCACCAAGAACCTGAAGGGCCTTGGTGGTAGCTGCTCTCTCTGCTGCCCTCTGCCCATCAAAGCCAATCTTTGACGGTAGCTCATAGAGGGCCTTATTACGGACCTTATCTTTGACGGTGTCAAAAGCATCGTAGCGATGGACTGTCACCTCATAGCCCAGCTGGGCAAAGCCATCTGCAATGGAGTAACAGTAGCCGTGGAAAGCGGGGCTAATGATGAGAAGTTTTTCTGCCATTTATCGTTTGCTCTCTGCTTTCTTAATGTAGGCCAGCTCCTCGCGGAGGGTAGCGTAAGGAGTGACAGCCCGGTTACGAACCGCTCTGATGGCATTGAAAAGGAAATTAGCTAAGGTTACGCCCCTCAAGGCCCTAGCTAGATGCCTACCCTCGCCCCATTTTGCGTTATAGATAAAACGGGAGTCTAGCACCCACTGACGGCGCTGGGCTGAAGCCCCTGATGAGCCGCCCCCCACATGCTCTACCACTATGTCACCGCGAAAGATTCGCTTAATGCCGTAGGCAGCTAGACGACGTTGCAGATCAGTTTCTTCACTGTTCATAAAGAAACGCTCATCCATGCCCCCAACTGCCTCGAAGTCCTCCTTACGAAGCATCATACAGGCGCCCATGAGCCAATCAGGTTCCGCCCGACTACCTGTAGTGCAGGCCAAATCATGGCCAACCATTGAGTGCCAGAAAGGGGTGGAGCGAAAACGGGCGGCAGGCGTGAACCATTCCCAAGCATGGTGACGGGTCTGAGGGAAGCTCCTACCCACCCACTGTGACTCGCCCTTGTGGCCAGTGATGTGTGGGCTAAGCATAACACCCTGCCCAGCCTTGAGGCTCTCTTCCTCTGCCGCTTCCAGCATATCGGCCAGGAAATGAGCGGGAAGGGTGAGGTCGCTGTTGAGGATCAGCACCCATTGTCCCTGAGTAGCAGCCACCCCGGTGTTGACGTTAGCCCCAAAACCTCCGTTGGTCTCGCGCCTTACTAGATTCACCCCTTCTACAGGAGGGAAGGGAACCGGTGAAGCATCATCAGAAACCACAATCTCTACAGACAAACCTGTAGCCTGCGCTCTTAACTGCTCAATAAGATTTAGGGTATCAGCGGGGTCCCCGTAGAAGGGGATCAAAACTGACAGGTGCGGCATGTAAGCTCTTTCTGTTTACTCTACAGACAAGAGTATATCCCTATACCAGAACCCCAAAGTGAGCTCAGAACTACTTGAGGTTTTTATTCTTCGCCACTACTTGCTGGCAGACTTCAAAGACCGCCTGACCCCAGCTGTCCCAGCTAAGCCGGGTGCGGGCGTCCTGACAGGCAGCTATCGATGCCCGCTCCAGCTCATCACGAGTGAGACCTATAAGGAGGGATACGATTTCCTCCACTGCTCGATCAGGTGAGACCAGCCAACCTGTTTCCCTCTCTCGAACCAGGGTAGGAATCCCACCTACCCTGGTCGAGATAACGGGTAGGCCGTGATTCAGGGCATCAGTCACCACCACTCCCCCGGCACTGGCCTCTGTGGGCTCTAGCAGAACATCATGGGACAAGTAGAGGGCCGATAGCTCTTCTTGAGATTGACGGGGGAGGTAAGCGACACCGGGGGTAGGAATTTCTTGCGGAGCACCTACAACAGTCAAGCTAAGGGAGGGCCGGGTTGCTTGAGCAAGGGTGAAGCTCTCCAGGGCCCGTGCACCTCCCTTCCGTTTCCAGTTTGAGGCGATAAAGAGTACCTTGACCTCCTGCTTCTCTTCGCTCGGTGCAAGCTGGCCTAGGGGGGCAATGCCCGGTCCAAAAGGGGCAACTGTTACGGCAGAAACTGGAAGGCCTATATCTTTTATCAGCTGCTCAGCAGACCAGTTACTAGCAAGGCAGTAGTGATCTGACCGCTTGCCTACCAGCCTATCGAGAATCTGGCCCTGAATACGGGTTAAGAATGAGATTTTCTTGCCCTTAAAGTAGCCCTCTAGCATTGCGCGGAAGGATGAATCTGTCACCTGAATCAGAGGAACTTCAGAAGGCACGCCTAGTGATTCCTTGGATGCCGCTAAAGAAATCACAGCGTCAAGGTTCTGCCCACGCAGGAGCTTCCTGACCTGACGGGCCTGACGATAGGCGGTGGCGAAAGCATCACCGGGCAGATAAACATACCCGAGACTACCTAAAAGGCGGGCCAGGAGGCGATCTATTAAGGCATCTTTTACAGGCGGCACTTGCAGGGGAAGAACATCTGCTTTTTGACGTAAGGTGCTCACAGCCGGGAACACGACTCCCGACCAGGCAGTCTGATCCGTCATATCCCATGATGTTAAAAGACCGATTCTCATAGTGCTCCTTACCGTAGGCTCTGGACCCTAGGCTTTATTTTTCTGGTTATCTGTAATCTAATCAGCCCAAAATAGAATGAGGCTACACAGAATGTATAGCCCCACACACGAAAAATTACAATAAGCCTTTAGTTAGCTCGCCCGTCAAACAGGCTAGTCACAGAGCCCTCATCAAAGACTTCCTTGATAGCACGAGCTAGCAAGGGAGCAATTGACAGTACAGTCAGGTTGTCGAAAGTCTGCTCGGGCTTGAGCGGCAGAGTGTTGGTAACAACAACTTCGCTAGCACCGCAGTTAGCTAGACGCTCCGCAGCGGGGTCTGAGAAAACAGCGTGGGTAGCTGCGATGATGACGTCCTTAGCACCGTGCTCCTTGAGCACCCGCACAGCACCAGCGATGGTGCCACCGGTATCAATCATGTCGTCAATCAGCACGCAGGTGCGGCCCTCAATGTCACCCACAACGGTCTTAGAAACAGCCTGATTAGGCACATTGACGTCGCGAGTCTTGTGAACAAAGGCCAGGGGGGCACCGCCCAGCAGTTCAGCCCACTGCTCAGCAACGCGTACACGGCCGGTGTCGGGTGAAACCACGGTGACGTTATCGGTATCGACCTTGCTGGCTACGTACTCGGCGAGCAGGGGGATAGCCATCAGATGGTCAACAGGGCCGTCGAAGAAACCCTGAATCTGAGCGGTGTGAAGGTCAACGCTCATCAGACGGTGGGCACCGGCGGTCTTGTAGAGGTCTGAGATCAGACGGGCTGAGATAGGCTCACGGCCCTTGTGCTTCTTGTCCTGACGGGCGTAGGGATAGAAGGGGGAGACCACGGTGATAGAACGGGCTGAGGCACGCTTGAGCGAGTCAATCATAATCAGCTGTTCCATGATGGCATCGTTAATGGGTGCCGGGTGTGACTGGATAACGAATGCGTCCTTCCCTCGCACCGATTCGTTGAAACGTACGTAGGTCTCACCGTTGGCGAAGGTGTAGGCGGATGAAGGAAGAACTTCATTCCCCAACTCTGCTGCAATCTGTTCAGCGAGTTCGGGATGGGCGCGGCCTGAGACCAGCGCCATCTTCTTTTCACCTGGATTCGTAATCTCAGTCATTACTGCTATTCGCTTTCCTTAGACGGAGTCGGATGATTCCGCTTCGAGGGCAGCCTGGGCTGCTTCTGCGGATTCAGTACCGGCTCGCTTTTCAATGACCCAGCGTTCAATGTTGCGCTGGGGGGCTTCGTTAATTGCGAGGGCGCCTGCGGGGACGTCCTTGCGGATGACGGTTCCAGCTCCAGAATACGCGCCATCTCCGATATGTACGGGTGCGACATACATGTTGTCGGACCCCATTCGGACATTGTTACCTACGGTGGAACGGTGTTTATTCACACCGTCGTAGTTCACAAAGATTGATGCTGCCCCGATATTGGAATTCTCGCCAATGGTTACATCCCCTGCATAGGAGAGGTGGGGCAGCTTTGAACCTGCACCGATTTCAGCGTTCTTGGTTTCAACAAAGGTACCAATCTTGCCCTTGGTGCCAAGCTTGGTGCCGGGACGCAGGTAAGCAAAAGGTCCAACGGTGGCACCGGCTGCGATTTCTGAATCGGAGCCCTCGGTGCGGGAGATAGTGACGCTCTCCCCTACCTTGACGTTGGTCAGAGTAGTATCGGGGCCGATGACGGAGCCGGTAGCGATGTGGGTGGTGCCACGCAGGTGGGTGCCCGGCAGGATAGTAACGTCGTTTTCGATGGTTACAGTAACGTCAATCCAGGTGGATTCGGGGTCAACGATGGTGACGCCAGCAACCATGTGAGCGTGGGTTATACGGTCGTTGAGCTTACGCCCCAGCTGGGCCAGCTGCACGCGATCATTTGCGCCTTCAACTTCCCAGCGGTCTTCAATATCGAGTGCGCTGGTACGGTAGCCGTCCTCGCGGGCGATAGAGAGAACGTCGGTGATGTACTTTTCGCCCTGGGCATTGTCAGTGGTGACGCGGGTGAGCGAGTCACGCAGGACCTTTGCGTCAAAAGCATAAATACCGGAGTTGATTTCGGTGATAGCGAGCTGCTCGGGGGTGGCGTCCTTGGCTTCGACGATGGCAGTTACTTCGCCGGCTTCGTTACGGACGATACGGCCGTAAGAACCGGGCTCGTCAATGTGGGTTGTCAAGACAGTAACAGCGTTTTTGCCTTCTTCATGGAAGGCAATGAGTTTGCGCAGGGTCTCGGTCTTGAGCAGGGGAACGTCACCGTAGGTCACCACAACGGTACCTTCGACTTCCCCAGCTTCAGCATCCAGCCCCAGCAGTCCAACCTCAACGGCGCGACCGGTACCGGGAACTTCGTCCTGGTCAACAATCGTCACCTGGGGGTCAAAAGCAGTGACGTGGGCGGCAACCTTATCGCGCTGGTGGCGCACAACGACGGCCAGGTTCTTGGGGTTAAGTTCACGGGCTACCGCTACCGCGTGCTCCACCATGGAACGCCCGCCGATGGGGTGCATAACCTTAGGGGTGGAGGACTTCATACGGGTTCCAGCTCCGGCGGCTAGAACAATAACAGCGGACGGAACTGAAGCAGTAGCAGTCAC
Organism: Rothia nasimurium; assembly: GCF_035916755.1. Classification (GTDB taxonomy): domain Bacteria; phylum Actinomycetota; class Actinomycetes; order Actinomycetales; family Micrococcaceae; genus Rothia. The sequence continues at coordinate 108,967 of NZ_JAYWIX010000005.1, forward strand.
TAGTTGGTACTCCTTGAGCGAGTAAGACCCCGGTAGTTTGCGAGATGTATGGGGTGTTGAGCTCCGCCACAAGGACTCGAACCTTGAATAACGGCTCCAAAGGCCGCTGTGTTGCCAATTACACCATGGCGGATCACTGTTCCCTGCCTCAAAGAAGCAGTAGGAACGAATCTAGATATTACCAAGTCTCAGGCCCAGAAGGAAACGCCCCAGCCCTGCATGTCGCCCAGAGCGGCCTAGCGACCCAACCAGGGAATGATTTTCGTCAGAGCCAGCTCAATCTCTTCCACAGCTACCTGCGCAGCCTCAGGGCCGCGCCGGTAGGGGTCAGCAATGCGGTCTTCAGGGCTAGGGGGCTGATCAAATGCCCACATAAAAGACACAGGATCCACCCTGCGCCCTGCTGTTTCCCGTGCCCGAGCCATCTGCTTGAGCAGATGAATCTTTGAACTGTGCTGGGGCCATTCCCGCACCAGCCAGTTAAGGTGCTCCTTCTCCATCACAAGCACCAGGGCAGATTCAGCCAAGAGTTCAGCTGTTACCTGCTTAGCTGAGTGCTGGTGGAAGTCGATGCCCCGCTGCTCAAGCTCCTTATCGATATGGGGGGCCACTCCTGCACCAACCACAGCCCCGGTACCTGCGCTATCAAAAACCCACTCAGACTCAGGGGGAGAGAGCTGGGCTGAGATGTATTGGGCAGAAGCACTGCGGGCGATATTGCCGGTACAGACAAAGAGAATCTTTTTGGTATAGCTGCCTGTATCAGGCTCTGCGGGCATAACAGGTTTACGCTTTTTCAGCAAAGCCCCTACATTGAAATGCGCCATACCTCTACTCCATACCGATTTAGAACAGCCAGTTTCATTAAATCTATAACATGCTTTCAAGGGGCTTTGCACCCTTTAGCGGCTGCCTTCACCCCAGCACATATGTCTACATCTTCCGCCCTCTTCCCTCCTGCTGACAGATAGCTGATCTACCTTGTAGCCTAGAAGGGTGGCACATCTACTTGGCGGCGAAGACCTGCATATTGAATTTCCTACTCGCACCATCTTTGAGGGCATCACTGTTGGCCTGAATGAGGGCGATCGTATCGGCATCGTGGGCCGTAATGGTGACGGCAAATCCACCCTGCTTTCCCTGCTAGGCGGGCGTCTTACCCCAGATGCGGGTAAGGTCACAGTACGTTCGGGCACCCGCGTTGGCTTCCTTGACCAGGCCGATGTGCTCGATGACTCGCTGACGGTGGGTCAGGCTATTGTGGGCGATGCTCTCGAGTACGAGTGGGCTTCTGACCCTAAGATCCGTGATGTGATTTCAGGTCTGGTGTCAGACCTTGACTGGCAGGCCCCTGTGACTGCTCTTTCTGGTGGTCAGCGTCGCCGTGTTGCCCTTGCCGCTTTGCTGGCAGGTGATTGGGACGTCCTTATGCTCGACGAACCCACTAACCACCTCGATGTTGAGGCTATTACTTGGCTGGCTAATCACCTCAAAACCCGCTGGCCCAAAAATTCAGGTGGCCTGCTGACCGTCACCCACGACCGCTGGTTCCTAGATGAAATTTGCACCGATACCTGGGAGGTTCACGACGGTATCGTTGAGCCCTTTGAGGGTGGCTATGCCGCCTATATTCTGCAACGGGTTGAGCGTGACCGCCAGGCAGCAGCAACCGAGGCTAAACGCCAGAATCTTATGCGTAAGGAACTAGCCTGGCTGCGCCGCGGTGCCCCGGCCCGCACCTCTAAGCCTAAGTTCCGTATTGATGCCGCTAATGCCCTGATTGCCGATGTTCCCCCGGTCCGCAACAAGGTGGAGCTGTCGCAGATGGCGGTCTCCCGCCTGGGTAAGGACGTAGTGGATATTGAGGACGTCGATGTCAGCTACCCCCTTGCCAATGCACCCGGGGCTACGAAGGACGTGCTCAAAAAGGTTACCTGGCGTATCGCCCCGGGTGAGCGCACCGGCATCATGGGGGTCAACGGCGCCGGTAAATCAACCCTGCTAGGCCTCGTTACTGGCTCGGTACAGCCCACACGCGGGCGGGTTAAGCACGGCAAGACCGTGAAGGTCGCTACGCTCACCCAGCAACTCGATGAGCTTCGGGAAGTTGAGAATGACCGGGTATCAGATGTCATTGGGCGCAAGCGTACCTCCTATGTAGCTGGCGGCAAGGAAATGACTCCCGGGCAGCTACTAGAGCGCTTGGGCTTTACATCGGCACAGTTATCTACCCCGGTGAAAGACCTCTCAGGCGGTCAGAAGCGCCGCCTTCAGTTGCTGCTGATTCTCTTGGACGAACCCAATGTGCTCATTCTGGACGAGCCTTCAAACGACCTGGATACCGACATGCTGGCAGCTATGGAGGACCTTCTAGACACCTGGCCGGGCACCCTGCTGGTGGTTTCCCACGACCGTTACCTGATGGAACGCGTCACCGACCAGCAGTACGCCCTGATCAATGGCACCTTTAGGCACCTGCCCGGTGGGGTTGATGAGTACCTGCAACTTTCAGCTTCTGCTACAGCTTCCCCCTCAACCAAGGCGGTTGATTCCTCACCGCTAGGTAAGCAGGACGCCGCTAGCAGCTCTGCTGCTAAGGCTAGTGGGGCTGAGGTTCGGGCTGCCCAGAAGGAAATCAATCAGATTGACCGCAAGCTGGCTAAGTTGGCAGACCAAAAAGCCAAGCTGGATGAGAAAATGGCCAGCCACGATCATTCAGATTATGAGGGCTTGGCAGCCCTATCTGCTGAGCAGCAGGGAGTCCAGGACGAAATCGATGAGCTAGAGATGCGCTGGATGGAGCTAAGCGAGATTCTGAGCTAAGCAAGCTAAGAGAAAGAAGGAGAAGAAATGGCAAAAATTGCAGTCATTTGTGAGGGGCAGGCAAGCGACCGCCCCTATGGTGTAGATATTCTCCCCGTGAACTCGGCCATTCTCTGGTGGAAGTTTCTACAGCCTCCCATCCTGCCCACATAAAGATCCGGGATGTTGCTGAACATCGAATCGGTTTTCCAATGGATAAAGCTATCCGCTCTATGGGTCATGTTGCGTCAGCAGATGTGCTTCTCTGTTTTCTTGAAAGCTATACCATTTTCCCCTCGCTCTTAAAGCAAAAGAAAATTCCACCCTTCTCGGCTACTCCCCTAGCCATGATTTCATACTGGCTGGCAGAAGAGATACGCTATCTACCAGTTGCGGAAAGGAAGGAGATAGTTAGAAAGTATTCAGGCGTGGATCTCAACTTTGTATTGAGTGAGAACCAAATAGATATTCTGACGGACTCAGGGTTCGATGCAGAACGCATCGAAAGTATCAACTTCGGTTTTGCCCCAGAAACTTTTTCATTCAACCCCCGTGCAGAACGCCCCCCTAGCTCTTTCTGCTGTGGGTTTTGACAGAGGAAGAGACTATAAAACCCTCATTGAAGCCCTCAGAGCTCTTGGATCACGGGCGGCTCAGCATGTGCATGAGCGCCTCACCTATAGTCACATGTGGAATTCTACGAAAAAGCCTTCAAAGCAAGAGGGTGGATAGCACAATAATCGGACTCCCTAAACAGAAAATTGCCAGCCTCAAGAATAAGGCTGGCAATTTTTATTTTAGCTTCCGCTGTGGAAGAGTCCTCAAAACCTGATACCGTAGAGTCCCTTCAAGCACACCAACGTTCCACCAGAAGCCTCTAATTTCTTCTCGTGTTCGCTGGCCCTTCGCTAAGTAACCGGGAAGGGCCAGAAGCACTTTGCGTAGCATGAGTTTCAAACCGGGTAATTTATGGTCAAAAGCAGGGGAAAAATTCATTATCAGTTGAATCCAAGTACGCCCGTAGTTTCTCATCTGACCTGCTAAATCTGTAAGAGATGACCGCTGTCGATAGTGAATAAGTGGTTTATCGACCCACCCTAACTGGAAACCTTGTGTGGTCGCACGAAGACAGAAATCTACTTCATCATGACCAGCTTGATAGGAAAGGTCAAAGCCTTCAAGAGCCTCAAAGACTTCACGTTTGAAGCCCATACTAGCTCCCAGCACATAAGGAATGCCTTCAAAAACTTGAGGTTGCTGGATATTGATATCCCCTAGCTGGTAGGAAGATGAGGGTTCATCGAAGAGCAAGAGCTGATGACCGCTACCTACAAGGTCAGCGTCAGCTAAAGCATCTACCATTGCTTCCACCCAGGTCGGCGCGACGATGTCATCAGCATCGCAGACCAACAAGAGCTTACCTCCTGCCTGGGAGCATCCAAGATTCCGGGCATAGGATACACCTCGCTGTGATGAGGAATCAGTTCTCCGTATAAGGGTGCTTTTCTGCTCCCATTCTGCCACGATACTTGGAGTTCGATCCGTAGAGCCGTTATCAGAAACAATAATCTCATCAGGCAATACAGAACTCTTCAGCAGAGCCTCAAGCTGTAAAGAGATAAAATCTTCAGCGTTATAGGTTGGAATAACGACAGAAACACCTACATTAGAGCCCACGGTACACCTCCTTGATTTTCCCTTGGTAGGCTTCCTTGGAGTACACACGGCTAGCTTCTACCGCTGACTGCCCTGCTTTCTGGGCAAAAGTTTCATAGTCATCAAGTACAGCTAATACCTTCTCAGCAAAAGCCTGGGGACTTTCAGCTAGAGCCGAGGCCCAGCTAACCTGGGCGATTCCTTCAATACCCGCCCCTGTTGAGACCAGGGGGATACCCCGAAGAATTGCATCTAGGGTCTTAAACTTGACCCCGCTCCCTAGCTTAATGGGGGAAACTAGCAGGGTTGCCTGGGCATAGATAGGCTCAAGGTCGTCAACGAAACCGGTAAATTCAATGCGGGCGTCCTCTCCCAACTTCATCAGATCATGAGAAGGACTTTCTCCAACTACCGTAAATTTTATCTCAGGTCTCTTTGCCCAAATCAAGGGAAGCACCTGACGAATAAACCACTCAACTGCCTGATGGTTCTCCCAGCGATACATGGTTCCCACAAACACCACATTATGACCAGGTTTCCTCTGTAGTTTTGGCTGACTAAAATCTAAATAAACCGGCGGTATAACGGTGTAGACCCTGTCTTTGACCTTCTTAGGGGCTCGTAAAAGAGCCCTATCTTTATCTGATAGGACGACAGTCCTATCAAGAAAACGAGTCGTTAGCCCTTCCAATAGGCCAGATGTTATCGCCTGAGCACACCACAATGAAGATTTTATAGGTTGAGGTTCTGATGCAGAACGGCGTTTTAATCTTTGCTCATTGATATCATGGAAAGTACCTACGAGACGAGCAGTAGGATTAATTCTCCGCATGAGGGGAGCTAGTAAAACATTAGAACTCCACTGCATATCAATAACTGCTGCTTCCTGGAGTAGGCTCATAGCCTGCTTATCTCGCATCAGGGCCATATAAAAACTGATATTGGGGATCCAGGTGAAGGAGCGAGTAAGACGCGCAACCGCTCTTTCCAATGGCCTTGTACCTGTAGCCACGAAGTATCGAGGAAGGTCATAGGCTGGGGCATAGCCATTACGCGGAACGGAGGCAAGGAAAATAGGGGTATGCCCGGCTTCCCTCAGCGCAAAATAAAGCTCTCGGATTAAGCGTTCCCCCGCACTTGTAGGCTCAGGCTTAGGTACTTCATGTGAAAGAATAACGACAGAATACTGGCTCATGATAGCTTCCCCAATTCAACAAGCTCACGGAAGTCCTGATTAACAGCAGAAAGCTCCTCGAAACTTCCCTGATTGATAACCCTGCCATTTTTCATGTAAAAAATGATATCTGCCTTCTTAATAGTCGACAGGCGATGAGCTACCATGATGATTGTCATCTCTCCCGACAGGCGGTCAATGGTCTGAGTAATCTTATGCTCAGTTTTATTGTCAAGAGCAGATGTTGCTTCATCAAGTACCAGCAGCTTTGGGTTCCGGTAAAGAGCCCGAGCGATTCCCAACCTCTGTCTCTGGCCGCCAGAAAGGCGCCCTCCTTCATGTCCTAGCTCTTCCTCAATTCCAGCAGGAAGACTCGCTACCAGTTCTCCCAACTCAGCCTGCTCAAGAGCCTCAAGTACACGCTGATCGTCAATTTCTTCTGCCTTTAGACCGAATGCCACATTTTCTTTGAGGCTAGCTGGCAGAATATAAACACTTTGAGGAACAACACCAGCTTGCTGATGCCAGGATTTAATATCTTCTCTAATATTGTGCTCACCGCACCGCACATTGCCCTCAGCTGGGGTCAACATGCCCAAGATAAGATCTACCAGAGTCGATTTGCCTGACCCGCTTGAGCCGACAAAGGCAACAGTGCTACGCGCAGGAATTGTCAACGAAACCTTATCAAGCACAGCAGGCTCTTCAGGCGAGTATTTGAAAACTACATCTTCAACAGAAATATCCCCATCGAAGCTCAGGCCCGGCGAATCAACCTGAGAGTGGAGCTCCTGCCCTCTGAAGTAGGAAATCTCTTCGTTGATAATCCTCACACCAGCTGAGCCTGCCCGCATCGCGTTCACAGATGCAATGGTAGAAGTCAGGGCAGGCATGATACGAACCGCTGCAACTGTAAATACACCCATGGTGGCAACAGCTTCAGCCTGATTTTTTGTGGAGAACATATAGGTTGCCAACACGGCGATACTCACAATAAAAACAATCTCTATGATGTTCTTAGGGAGTTCGTTGATAACGGCCTGCTCACGATTAGCCTTAGCCCGCATCTGAGCACCTACTGCATAGCTCTCTTTAAAATTCTGGGCGACACCAAAAAGGCGCATCTCTCGGAAGGCAGATAGGGCAGGCATGGCAGAAAACCACGAAACATAATCTGCTTCGGTGATTTGAAGACTAATCTTTGAAAGACGCTTCTTTAAGAGTAGTGGTATGAGATAGCCAACCACTGCAAAGATAGTGATAGCAAACAAGGCCACCAAAGGAGAAACAAAGACCAGTACCCCCAGCATGAGCAGGACTGTTACAAGTCCAGTTACCACGTTCAGCAAGCTGAGAATACTCTGACTGTACCCCTGGGCTACAGCAGTAGCTAGATTCGTATGGAGCTTAGAAAGGTCTCGCTTCTTATGATCCTGGTAGGGTGCATCAAGGTAGAGACCCAAAAGCTTTACCCGGGCAGTTCGTTCAAGTCTTTGGATAAACCCAACCTGCCACCAGCGGAAGCCAATTGCATAAGCTGTCTTACCTACAAAGGCCACGATGATGATACCTGCCAGAACCATGATGAGGTCTTGACGCTCAGAAATGCCGACAAAAGCAGCAATTCTTCCCAAGATTCCAGCATCAATAGCCTGACCAGAAGCAGCCAGCAGAAGCGGGTAAGTAGCCAGAACGCCTAAGATTTCCAGCAGGGAAACTGTCAGAGAACCTAAAACAGCAATGACCATTTTAGCTTTGACTGGAAAATCAACGAGGTAAAACAAGTTGCGAATACTGCTGATCATAGCCCCTACACTACTGAATTAAAACGAGTAACGCCCCCCATTCTACCGCCACCTTCCCCCGAGGGAATTAGTTCGACCCTCCAGGTAACTAGGAGATAAAGGCAACTGTAGGCCCTGAGCCCGAGACAAAACTTGCCTCCACCTCGGGTTGGCTTTGAGCCCCGTCAAGGGTTTCGGCCAGCTCCGGCAACAAGGCAACAGCAGGGGCAGCCAGGTCATTGCGCAGTAGCCCGGCGATAGCCGGCAAGCGCTTCTGCAGCGGCTCGGCCGAGGTCAGCAGGTCTAGCAGCTCCTGCGGAACTTGCAGAGTGGCGTCCGGAGCAGGGTAGCGCCCCTCAGCCCGACCAGCATCCAGCTCCCTAAACACCGCGGGAGTCGATAGCCCAGCCGTCGAAGGCACAAACCCAAACTTCAGCGGCTCCACCCCCTCAGGCACCTTGATTGGAGTGAGCTGATCCCCCACCCCGATACCCACGGCCAGGCCGCCTAGCAAGGCGAAAGGCACATCGGCGCCCAGCGGAGCGGCCAGCTCCAACAGGCGCTCAAGCCCAAGAGGCGCAGCAGCAAGACCGGCCTGCACCAGGTAGTCGTTCATCGCCTTCATAGCAGCAGCAGCATCGGCTGAACCACCGCCCATACCACCGGCAACCGGAACAGCCTTATCAATATGAAGCTGAACGGAGACGTCCGCAGGCTCCAGGCCGCGCTCCGCCAGCACCGCCGCCGCACCGCGATAGGCCAGGTTAGTTTCGTCGAGCGGAACCACAGCCGGGTCAAAAGCCCCGGCAGCAACCTGCTCTGCCACAGGGGAGCCCTCAGCAACGCTCATCGACTGGGCGATACCCGGCTCTTGAGCCGAAGAAATCGTCACGTGCTCCAGCACATCGGTAGCGGCGTAAAGCGAGGCAACCTCGTGGTAGCCGTCCTCCCGCAGGGGCCCCACCGCAAAATACAGGTTGACCTTGCCGGGGGCGGTAGCAGAAACGCTGAGGGTCATGCGGACGCACCCTCCCCGCCCTGGTCGGCAGGGGCAGGTACCTGCCGGGCGGCTTCGCCAATCTTGATGAAGTCAAAAATATCGAGCTTTTCCCCGCGCAGCTGCGGGTCAATACCGGCAGCCTCAAGAATCTCACCGGCGCGGGCAGCAGAACCAGCCCAGCCGGCGAGGGCAGCTCGCAGGGTCTTACGGCGCTGGGCAAAGGCTGCATCGACAATGGCAAAGACCTTTTCACGAGGCAGGTCAGACAGTAGCTCGGAGCGGCGTTTAAAAGCTACCAGGCCCGACTTAATCTTGGGGGCAGGCCAGAAAACGTTGGTGCCGATAACCCCTGCCTTAGATACTTCGGCAAACCAGTTGGCCTTGACCGAGGGCACCCCGTAAATCTTTGAACCGGGCTTGGCTGAGAGGCGGTCGGCAACCTCGTCCTGCACCATAACCAGGGCATGCTCGATGGAGGGGAAGGTAGCGAACATGTGCAGGAGCACCGGCACCGCCACGTTGTAGGGCAGGTTAGCAACCAGGGCGGACGGGGTGCGCGGCAGCTCGGTGACCTTCATGGCGTCCGAAAGCACCACGTCGATGCGGTCTTCTGAGCCGGGCCGGAACTTGGCGATAGTAGCGGGCAACTGCTCGGCCAGAGGCGGGTCGATCTCAACAGCAACCATATCTCGGGCAGCGTCCAAGATACCCAGGGTAAGGGACCCCAGACCCGGGCCAACCTCAACCACCGTCTCATCGGGGCTGATACCGGCAGCGGCAATGATACGACGAATCGTATTGGGATCAATCACGAAGTTCTGCCCCAGGGTCTTAGTGGGGCGGATGCCGAGCTGGGCTGCCAGGTCACGAATTTCTTGGGGGCCGAGCAGAGCATCGGGCGCAGGAGATTGCTGTTCAGTCACGCTCTCTAGTCTACCGGGTCTGTATATACACATAGGTTTCTTCGCTCCCAGAACGCCCCCGGTAGAATTACTGCTCGTACCAAGCCACCCAACCCCGGGGACCCCATGCCTGTAGCACCTGCCGCCCACCAGCGTCCGCCCATCGCCGCCCTCACCAGGGCGCTTACCAGCACACCCGCCCTGGTGACCGCTCTAGCGCTGACCCTCATCAGTGCCTACCCCTTCCTCTGGGACGAGAAAATGGTCGCCCGGGAATTCTTCGACCTACAGGTCTACTACGGTGGGGTTGCCCACTGGCTAGAAACCGGCCAGCTCTACAACTGGGCCCTACCGCCCGAAGAAATCTACGGGTTCACCTACCCGCCCTTTGCTGCCCTAGTTTTCACCCCCTTTGTGCTACTCACCAGTGCAGATACCGCAGGGCCTATATTCCTGTTGCTCAACATTACCGCGCTGGTGGCCCTGGTCTACCTCTCCTGCAGGGGTATGGGGGTAGGCGAGCGCCCCGCCCTAGCTGCCGGGCTCTGGCTCACTCCCCTACTACTCAAGTTCTTCCCCATCAGCTTCAATATGGAACTGGGGCAGATTAACCTCTTTTTGGTACTGCTGATTCTCACCGACATTATCTACCTCAAAAACACCCGCTGGCACGGGGTTCTGATTGCCCTTACCGCCTGCATCAAGCTCACCCCGGCTATCTTCGGGTTGCTCTTCATCGCCACCCGCGATTGGAAGTCTCTGGCTCGTTTCGTGGGCACCGGTCTGGCCTCAATCGCGCTGAGCTTTGCCGTCGATTTCGAGGTAGCCCGCGAATACTTCACCGAGAAAATCTTTGAATCCTCCCGCGTGGGGTCAATTACCGGGGCTCTGAACTATAACCTACTCGGCACCTGGGCTATGCTCTTCCCCTCCTGGCTCGCCGGCGTCCTCTTTGCCGTCACCGCCCTGGGTTCGGTAGTGCTGACTTACCTGGCCGTGCGCAGGTTAGCGTGGCAGGACGCCCCCGGCGCCTACCTGGGGGCAGCCTCCTGTGTTGCGGCACTGGGGCTGCTGCTCTCCCCCATCTCCTGGACCCACCACTGGGTCTGGTTCGTTACCTTCCTCGTCTTTGCTGCCCTCTACGGCTGGCGTACCGCGCACACCGGCTACCTCTACCTAGCCGCCACCGGTGTGCTCATCTTTGCCATGCCCTTTGCGGTCTGGTTTGGCGGACACGATTGGGGCGGCAACGAGTGGCCCGAACACCTGGCTCTATTGCATGCCCTGCCGGTGGCCTGGGCGGTCGCCTACCTGGCGCTAGGGGCTAGAAGCCCTCAAACCCCCAGCTCCCGTAGGCTGCCAGGGAGTTAGCGCGGATATCCCGGCAAAGCTCTTCAAGGTCGGCGCCCAGGTGGCCTGCCATAAAACGCACGGTGTAGTTGGTCATGTAGCTGGCATTAGGGCGGCCCCGGAAGGGGTGGGGGGTCAGGAAGGGCGCGTCAGTCTCAGCCAGAATCAGCTCCCGGCGGGCTAACTTCAGGGACTCCTGAATACCGTGCGAGCTCTTGAAGGTCACGGTGCCAGCAAAGCTCATGTACCAGCCCTGCTCGTTACAGATTTCAGCCAGGTCGGGCCCGCCTGAGTAGCAGTGGAAAATCACGGTCTCGGGCGCGCCCTCATCAAGCAAGATACGGACGACGTCCTCGTGCGCGTCGCGGTCGTGAATCTGCACGGCCTTACCGTGCTTCTTCGCCATACGGATATGGGCGCGGAAAGATTCTTCCTGTGCTCCCTTGCCCTCCTCACCCGTGCGGAAGTAGTCCAGGCCGGTTTCGCCCAGGGCACGGACGCGCGGGTCGGCTGCCAGCGCATCGATAGCTGCCAGGGCGGCTTCGAGCTGACCAGCTTCTGCCAGCTTGGGGGCTTCGTTAGGGTGCAGGGCCACAGCAGCCAGGACGCGGGGGTCGGCCTGGGCAGCTCGCACAGCGTAGAGGGAACTGGGCACATCACAGCCCACCTGCACAATCGCACCGATGCCCAGGGCTTCGCCGGTATCGAGGGCGTCGCGGGCGGTGACGGCGACCTCTCCGTCGAGCAGGTCCATGTGGGTGTGGTTATCGACAATGGCGTAGGGCAGCGGCGCGGGAGCTGGCGGGAAGACCAGGTTACGGCGGCGCCCGTCCTCCCCTTTCTCACCGCGGCGGCGGGTGCCCTCCCCGCTGGGCTCCCCCGCGGTGTTGTAGCGGTCAGCCTGATAGGCCGGGGGCACCTCGCCCTCAAGAATCGGTTCGGGGGTCTCAAAGATGGTGGCGGTCTGCTCGGCCTCACTGGGCAGGTAGGAGGCAAAGCGCTCGGCAAGCTCGCGGAGTTCGACGTCGGTCAAGGTGTGGTCGGTACACATAGGTTTAGCTTTCTGAATCTTTGACGGCCAGGGTTGCCTGGTAAAGGTCGCGCTTAGACACCCCGTAGGCTTCGGCCACCTGGGCACAGGCGGCTTTCAGGCGGACGCCACCGGCCACAAGCTCCAGGACGAGGTCGGTCAGATTCTCTGCCTCTTCAGCCTCGGGTTCAGGGGCCCCCTCCACCACGATAGCGATTTCCCCCTTAATCTGCTTAGATTCGGCCCAGGTAATGAGTTCTTGCAGGCTACCGCGGGCAACCTCTTCGTGCAGCTTGGTCAGTTCCCGGCAGACAGCGGCGCGGCGCTCTGCCCCGAAAACTTCGGCGAAATCGTACAGGGTCGCGGCCAGCCGGTGAGGGGACTCGTAGAAGACCATGGTGCGATCTTCAGTAGCGAGCGCGGCCAGGCGCCGAGTGCGGTCTGAGCCCTTGCGCGCAAGGAAGCCCTCAAAGGTGAAACGGCCCGAGGGTAGGCCGGAGACGGCTATAGCGGTCACAACAGCTGAGGGCCCCGGCAGGGCGGTAACGGTCAGGCCGGCGTTGGCCACGGCAGCGGCTGCTACATAGCCGGGGTCGGAGACAGCGGGCATGCCGGCGTCCGACATGAGCAGCACGGTCTGCCCGGCTGCCACAGCCTCAACAATCTGCCCAGCGCGGTCAGCCTCGTTGTGGTCGTGGTTGACCAGCACCTGCCCCCGGGTGGTGACGCCCAGCCCTGCGGCTAGTTTACGCAGGGTACGGCTGTCTTCAACAGCGAGGACGTCAGCGGACGCGAGCGCCTCGCGCAGGCGCGGGGAGGCATCGGCTAGATTGCCGATGGGGGTTCCGCCAAGGATGAGGGCGCCGCCTTCGGCCGGCGCAGCGGGCGTGGTGTGAGGGGAGGATTCCATAGGGTTAAACCCTACTACTTTTATTCCCCTACAAGTAGGGACCAGATTCCTCCCGACGTCCTTGTCCACCACACATACAATCGTTACTTTTCTGGTCCCTTGTTACCTGAGCGCCGCGATTCTGCTGCTCCCGTTTTTTCGTTGCATGGTGGCAAGAACTTCACGAACGATCCTCCGCGGGTGGTTCACAACGGTAGACCAGTCGTAGCGCAGCACATCCCATCCCGCATTTTTCAGTAGCTTCTCGCGTCGCACCTCGTTGAAGAAAACCTCATCGCGGCTCTGGGAATCAAGGTATTTCACCCGCCCATCAAATTCGAGAGCAATCATTTCATCTTCGTAAGCAAAGTCGAGCCGGAAGTGTTCATTGTCAACCCAGACATCAACCTGCTGGGCTGGCAGGGGTAAGGGGCTCATGTGTAAGACCCATTTCAGCTTGCTTTCACCAGCGCTCTCGCTCGAAGAGCTCATGAGGCCGGCAACCGTCCGTATTTTCTGAACTCCGCGCCCCCTCTGGCACCCCAAGTACTCCGCGACTTCCTCAACGGTGCATGCTCCCTGATAGAGCGCTGACTCAACCGTAACCAGTGCTGAGGACGGATGCAGGTAGCGGCAACAATCAGCTAAAGTCCGCAAGCAGGTAGTGAGGTGGAAGAAGCCGTGCACTGACGTTATATCGGGAGCTGTAGACGAATAGTGCTTTGCTATACCTTGAGCACGCCCCCGTGAACTAGGGTGACAACGCACGTCTACTAGCTTCTGATCTACCACGGCAAAGCCGTGCAACCAGGCAGCGGTTTGGTGAGTAAAGATGGTTTGCGGGTTCTTCTTGTAAACAGCAGAAATAAAATAAGGGTACTGCTGATAATAGGGAAGCTGACGGAAGTTTACCCGGGTAGTATAAACACCTGGAAGGAGACGAGTCAGCTCCTGCCGCCTGACCCGGCGAGCGATAACACTAGAGCTCATGCCCAGTTGCTGTAGTTCCCTGTAGGTGTAAACAGTTTGAAGACTATCGAGAATATCCATGACAGCATTCTGTTGTGTAGGAGCTACATTTCTAGAACTGATGTTTTCTGTGGATAAAGTTTCTCCCAGTCTCAACGGATTGCGCCAAAAAAGATTTTTTATCGGTCAGGTTATTACAGCGCATATACAGATATCCACAGGGTAGCTTCACCACCCGTAGGTAGAGCCCCACCCCTCGTAGGGACCAGAAAAATGCCGAAAGTAGGTCATGACAAGAAGTATTGTGGGAGGAATCTGGTCCCAACTAGATAGGACCAGAGGAAGCTGGTCCCCACGCGTCCGCGCGCATGATTCACCTGCCCCAGGTAGCATAGCTAGGGTGACATCTAACCCAACCTCTGCCGTCCTGACCCTCAAAGACGCTTTCACCGAGTCAGCCCTCCGGGCACGGCTAGCTGTAACAGCGGTACCGCTGCCCCGCTACGGCTGGGTGGCGCCCCTACTTGTGCTAGTACTGGCCGGGCTCATGCGTTTTGTGAACCTGGCTAACCCTAACGCCATCGTCTTTGACGAAACCTACTACGCTAAAGACGCCTACTCCCTGTTGCACTTTGGGTACGAGCGCAACTGGTCTGATACAGCCAACGAGACTTTCGTTGCCGGAGCCCCATCGGGCATCCTTGAAACCGCCGAATATGTGGTCCACCCGCCGGTTGGTAAGTGGATGATCGCCTTCGGCATGGCAGTTTTTGGGGACGATAACCCCTTGGGGTGGCGCTTTGCCGCAGCACTCACCGGCACCCTATCGGTAGGTCTGGTCATGCTGGCTGGTTGGCTGCTCTTCCGCTCAGTGACGGTAGCGTCCCTGGCCGGCCTGCTGATTTCTATTGACGGTCTGCACTTTGTGCAGTCCCGCTTTGCCCTGCTAGATATCTTCCTCATGTTCTGGCTGCTGGCCACCTTCGTAGCCCTGCTGCTTGACCGATACCAGGGTAGGCGCCAGCTTGCTACCCGAATCGCAGCTCACGCCCGCGAGCACAAGGGCGCCCCCACCGACGACTTTATGCGCTACGGCCCCTGGTTGGGCTTCCGCTACTGGCGGTTTATCGCCGGTATCTGCGCGGGTCTGGCGGTCGGCGTCAAATGGAACGCCCTCTTCTTCATCGCTATCTTCGGCCTGCTCACGGTCTTCTGGGACGCTAACGCCCGCCGTATTGCCGGTATCCGCCGCTGGTATGTCGCGGGCTTCCTGCGCGACGGCGTCCTCGCCTTCTTCGCCTTCATCGGTACCGGCCTGCTCACCTACCTGGCCACCTGGATCGGCTGGTTCCTCTCAGATTCCGCCTACAACCGTAACTGGGCAGCAGAGCACCCCGGCGAAGGAGTTCTCTGGTTGCCAGAATCTCTGCGCTCACTCTGGGAGTACCACCGCTCCGCCTATGCCTTCCATTCGGGGTTGGATTCCCCCCACACCTACGAGTCCCCGGCCTGGCAGTGGCTGATTTTGGGTCGCCCCACCAGCTACTACTATGAGTCCCCTGACCTGGGGGTTAACGGCTGTACGGTTGACTCCTGTTCTGAGGCAGTGCTGAATATCGGCAACCCGCTCATCTGGTGGTCCTTTATCATCGTTGCGGCCCTGTCCCTGCTCATTGTGCTGCTGCGCCGCGACTGGCGTTTTGCAACCCTTTTCGCGGTCTTTGCGGTAGGCTACTTCCCCTGGTTTGCCTACCCCGAGCGCACCATGTTCTTCTTCTACGCCCTCTCCTTCGAGCCCTACCTGATTCTTATGCTGGCAGGTATTTTGGGGCTGGCGTTAGGACGCCCGGGCGACAGCGTACGCCGCCGCCGGGCCGGGCTACTGGTGGTAGGGCTCTTTGTGGTCTTTGCGCTGTTAGTCTCTATCTACTACTGGCCGATTTGGACGGCTCAGACTGTCCCCTACACCGAGTGGCGCGAGCGCATGTGGTTTGACGCCTGGATTTAGGGGTCTACTTGGTCAGGAGTTCTTTGAGCTCCTGGCGCTCTGCCCGGCGCTTGAGGGCTAGCTGCTTGCGGTAGCGGGTAGGCCAGGTCATGGCGAGGACGGCTGCCGTTATTAAGAGGGTGAGGGCACCTGCGGTGGCGGCTGCGTCCACCCAGAACTGGGGCGGGTAGAGACGAATGAGGGTGTCGCTCATGCGGAACTGCCAGTTGCCCTGGGGGAAGAAGACCTCGTGGAAGGTGGTGAAGAAGGCTTCCCAGCCGATAGCACCGGCAACGCCCAGACCGATAAGCAGGGCTAGGGTGAGCCAAGCACCGGTGAAAAGGGAGGAACGCAGGACGCCCGGGGCCCGCAGGCGCAGGGTTCTAGCTGAGAGCAGGGCAAGGACCAGCATGATGAGGGCAAAGATCATACTGATCAGCATGACCCGTTTGACGTCGGTCATGTGCTCAACCTCGCTGGCAAGGAAGGCAGCTTTACCGCCTGTAGTGATATCGGCCAGGTAGGTATGGGGGGCAAAGTTCAAGATATAGTCCAGCCCGTAGGAGCCCAGGCGCAGTCTTTCCTGGGTATCGAAGCCGTAGCTATCTACCGGGAAACCGGGGCGATGATATTCGAGCCAGAGGAAAGCGGGGCTGGCGACGGCACGCACAGCTAGCATGATGGTCAGCACGGGAACAGCCAGGGCGATGAGGGCCCGGCGCAGCCCCAGCAGGCGGGGCTTGTCGTCTACCGCGACGTCGCGGGCTTCGGCGCGTTCTGAAGCCGGGGTGGCTTCGGGAGCGGACGCGCTGACTTCGGGGGCAGCCACCGCAGCCTGGGGCGCGGTCCAGGGGGTGGCCTCGGAGGGAGCGTCCGCCCCGGTCTGCTCTGCCATTGGACTGGTGTCGTCTACCTCGTAGGCGGTAGGAGCCGGAGTCTGAATACCGCGCTCAGCCCTGCGGGCTGACAGTAGGCTATCGGCCTTAGGCGTAGTGACAGCGGGGCTGAGTTTCTTCCACTCCTGGTTCTGGTCTGGCTGCTGGGCCACGGCGGGTTTCCTCCCGGGTGTCTAGGGTGCGTCTGCCTGTGTATTCTACGCGCTAGAAACCAAAAACTCCCGCCCGGGCACCGGGGGGGCGATGCTAGGGGCGGGAGTGTTGCAGTCTGTGCCGGTTAGGCTCTGGTCTTACCAGTTACCCTTCCAGGTGGAGTCGTGGTAGTTGGCGAAGGGGATGTTCCAGTCGCCGTAGCCGTCGTCGGGGTCAGCCTGGGGGTAACCGGTGTTAACGGTCTCCACCACATCGCCTACGCCAAAGGTGTTGTAGAAGAACTTAGCGTCATCGGGCAGCATGCCGATGCAGCCGTGGGAGACGTTCGCGCGGCCCACTGACGCCCAGGCTGAGGGCAAGGCCTGGTGCACGAACACGCCGCCGGAGGTCAGTCGAGCGGTCCAGGAGGCCCAGAAAGGCTCGTAGTAGTGGGGGTCGTTTTCTCCCAGGTTGAGGGAGCCGGGGTTGAAGTAGTAGCTCTCGGCCTTTTCCATGATGACCAGCTGGCCCACCACTGAGGGCCATTCGGTGTTGCCCAGGGTGATAAAGGCTTCGCGCACCAGCACATCGTCCACATACATCTTGATGGTCTTGGTGTTGTTATCGGCAAAAGCGTAGCGCTTGTTCCAGGTCTTGAAGCTGCGGGTGGTGGTGTGGTTACCAATCATGCCGTTACCCACATCAAGGCCGAAAAGGTCGATGGTGACGGTAACAGTAGAGTTGGTAGCCCACTTGTCTTCGGGGCGGTAGCGCACCATGTAGTCGCTGTACCAGCGGAACTTACCAGCCTGATCGCCGCCACCCTTTACGGTGATGCGTTTTTCGACCTCGGCCTTGTTAAGGACAGGCTCTGAGAAGTTGAACTGGATAATCTTGCCGATGCCGTAGGTGGCTCCCTCGTCAAAGTTCATGAGGGCATCTACCTCATAGGCGGCAGAGACGGTAGAGAAAGTGCTCTCGCCGGCTCCAGCGGTGCCTGCAGCGTCCTCGGCCTCCCACTCCACGGTGTAGTCGCTGTGGAAGAGCATGCGGTCGGTTGAGGCCCAGCTCTTGCCGTCTGCTGCCAGTTCGCCTTCGAGCTCTTCGCCCTTTGCCGTGGTGACGGTGACCTTGGTGAGGGTCGAGTCAGCGGTGGTGACGGTGACGGTCTCGATGGGGTTGATTTCTACCTCGTCGAGAGCGGGGTAGACCTCTACAGTACCGGTGAACTCTGCTGTGGGGGTAGGGCTGGGGGTAGCACTCGCGCTACTGGTCTCGCTGCTGGCGGCGGTGCTCTCTGAGGTAGAGCAGGCTGCCAGGGTCACGGTACCCAGGGCGCCGACGGTCACAAACGACCGACGGGTAAAGGCGTCTCGGTTGGCTGCGTTGATGGGCTTGACCACGAACTTATCTTCCTTATGTCACGTACTGTGGGCGCGAGTGTGTTGTGTGCTCGTCAAAGTTTATCGGATGGGGGCTGTTTTTGATATAGCGGCTACAAGAAAACCCGTTGGCGGAAGGCCAACGGGTTGCGCGGGCTCAGGTTTTAGACTGAGCGCAGGGGCGGGTAGGACGCGTCTGCCTGCTCCTCTACCGCGGGGCTGGTAGCGGGGGCGTCCAGACGCACGACATCCCAGCCCTGGGGGGCGGTGAGCCGGTCGGCGTGGAATTCGCACAGGTCGTAAGCGTGGGGCTCCCGGTGTACCGAGAGGGGACCAATCACAGCGGTTGACTGGGCGTAAGCATAAGTGAGCGTGAAAATAGCCTCACGCTGGCAGGTTTGGCGTGAGCACTGGCGGGTAATTGCCATGAATCAAGCCCTTCTTTCTTAGATAGCTTGCTTGCGGAGGCGGCGGCGTTCACGCTCGGACAGGCCGCCCCAGATACCGAAGCGCTCGTCGTTTTCCATGGCGTATTCTAGGCAGGCTTCGCGAACGGGGCATTCGCTACATACTCGCTTAGCGTCGCGGGTTGATCCGCCCTTTTCGGGGAAGAAGGCCTCGGGATCGGTCTGGGCGCAGAGGGCATCTGCCTGCCAGGAGAGTTCGCCGTCGTCACCGTCTGTGCTGTAGATGCCGGCGGCCTGCTGCCAGAGGGAGAGGGCGTCGGAGTCTGTGGAGAACATGTCGGTAGCTGAGCTGCTGGCGAGTGAGTTTGCGCGGCTGCGGCTTTTGGGGGCGGCGGCGTTGAGCAAAGCGGTAGCCTGGTCTTCTAAGTACTGGGCAGAGTGCATAGTGTGGTACTGGGCCACATCAGGCGTGTGCCCTGCAGCGCCCTGAGGTAGGCGGCTGTGGAGGCCCATATTCTTCCCTTTCATATCCCAAACAGAGGACAGAATAAAAAATTTCCCTGCACCTAATTACACGCGTGTAACGGCCCGTTCGTCAAGCTGGGATTAAAAAAATCTTCTTCACACGAGATTCTCTCACAAAAATTTGCGTTTCTCTGTGGTATATGCATTTGCTGCGGCGGGCTCTCTCTGGCCGCGGGGCGGGCGGTGCCTTAGAGTAGGGAGCATGACAGCTTCATTTTCCCAGGTCGGTTCTTCTTTTTCGCAGTTCATGGCTCTCTTGGCCCAGCGCCAGTCCCCTGCCCTACTCTGGTATTCGGCTCCCGGTGAGCGCATTGAGCTTTCGGGCCGGGTTTTTGACAACTGGGTTGCTAAGACCGCTAATTTTTTGGTGGACGAGTGCGAGGCTGAGCCCGGCTCCCTGCTAGCGCTTCCCCAGCGCCTGCACTGGCGGTCGCTGGTTTTGGCGGCAGCTGGCCTGCGGGTCGGGGCAACTCTGGCCTGGGGGCAGCAGGCGGGGGCGGACGTCCGCGCAGCCTTTGATATGTCAGAGCTAGAGGACACTGAGGAAGAGTACCTGCTGGCTGTGGCCTCTGAGCCGCTGGCACCTCGTTTTATGGGGCAGCTACCGCCTGAGGTGATTGACTATGCCGCTGAGGTAAGGCCCCACCCCGACGTCTACGTGGGCTGGGCTGCCCCCACTGCCGAGGGGCAGGCGTGGGCTGGCACCAGCTATGGCCAGCTGATGGAGCAGCTCACCGAGCGGGTTAGAGCCCTGGGCGCTGAACACGAGCCTGAGGTAGCTGCCCTCCAGGTTCCGGGGGAGCACTTCGATGCCGCCTACCTAAAGCAGGCTCTGGCGGTCATGGCTTCTGGCCGGGCAGCCCTGGTTCTCGACCCGGCGGTCACTTGGGAACAGGGCCGTCTTAGTCGAGTTTTGGGCGACGAACGGGCCCGGTCTCTGCATTCTCAACGATAGGCAGGGAGCCGGTCATAATCTTGGTGGCCTCTTCAATCAGCTCGGCCCGCTTTTCTTCGGCGGTCTTATCGTAGCTGTGGCTCTTGCTCTGTGAGAAGACCCAGAACTTGTAGAGGAAGTAGCGCACGATGGTGCCCAAGATAGTACCGATGATGGTGCCCGAGATGAAGGACGCCCGGGGGCTGGTTAGGCCCAGTACGTAGACGCTAAAGAGCACGCAGGAGGCCTCAACACCGATACCGATGGCGTTGACAATGCCGAATTCGATGGCCTCGCGCACCTTGTTGCCGGTGCGTTTTTCGCGGAAGGTCCACAGGCGGTTTGCTACCCAGGAGAAGATGGTGGCAACGATGCCAGCCACAACCTTGGCCTTGGCGTGCCCGTCGGAAAAGATAGAGTGCATGAGCGACCAGGTCACCGTCGAGTTAATAATGAAGGCCAGGCCACCGACGCTCAGGAACTGGGCTATCTCCCGGCCGTGACTGTGCCACAGGGTCTCTAGACGCTGTTTGAGTGCGCTCATAGTTTCTCTCCCTCGTCGTATGGTGCGGGCCCCCTCCCGGCGGGAACTGGTATGAGTTCGGCAGGGAACGTCTCAACGCACCGACTGAACTGGGGAGCAGGTCTTATTCTGTTCACATAGTACAGGCGCCATCCCCCTACCTACCCCCTTCCAGGGGTAGTGTTTTGCTCACAGATAGCGGGGCATTACCTGGGAGCTTGCCCAGCCTTTAGGGGCTGTTCAGCATGTATCGGGCACTTTTACAAGCACCCTACACCCAGGTAGCCTAGTGACTGTGACTTACCCTATGACTGGACCAAAAATTGGTGTTGTGGGTGGCGGTCAGCTAGCGCGTATGATGGCGCCTGCCGCTACCGAGCTTGGCTTCGACCTTCGTATTCTGGCTGAGAGTGAGGACGTCTGCGCCCGCCGGGCGGTACCTTTCGCTCCGGTAGGTGACTACCACGACTACGATACGCTGGCAGCTTTTGCCCGCGAGGTTGATGTGCTCACCTTCGATCATGAACATGTTCCCACTAATTTTCTGCAGCGGCTGATGGATGAGGGCGTCAATGTTCAGCCCCGCCCCGCTGCCCTGGTTCATGCCCAGGACAAGATTGAGATGCGCAAGGCCGTTGACCGTCTGGGCCTGCCCAACCCCCGCTGGGCCGAAGTACGCACCCTGGACGAGCTCCTCGCCTTTGGCAAGGAGGGCAGCTGGCCGATCGTCCTCAAAACCCCGCGCGGTGGCTATGACGGCAAGGGCGTGATGGTGCTTGATGATGAGCAGGAAGCCCGCGAGAAGTCAGCGCCCTGGTTTGAGCAGCTGCCTGCCCGCACCGACTTTTCGGCGCTTCTGGTGGAGGAAAAGGTTCCTTTCACCCGCGAGCTCTCTGCCCTGGTAGCCCGCCGTGATTCTGGGCAGGTTATGGCCTGGCCGGTAGCTGAGTCCATTCAGGTGAACTCGGTCTGCGACGAAGTCATTGCCCCTGCCCCCGGCATCTCCCCTGAGGTCGCAGAAGCTGCCCAGGCAGCCGCCCTTAAGGTTGCAACCGAGTTGGGCGTCACCGGCGTCATGGCCGCTGAACTCTTTGAAGTTCCCACCTCTGAGGCGGGCTTCCTCATTAACGAATTCGCCATGCGCCCCCACAACTCCGGCCACTGGACCCAGGACGGGTCAGTCACCAGCCAGTTTGAGCAGCACCTGCGGGCCGTTGCTAACTACCCCCTGGGTAGCACCGACATCAAGGGCGAGGTCGCCCTGATGAAGAACTTCTTGGGCGGCACCAACGACGATATCTTCGGCGTCTACCCGCAGCTCATGGAAGACTACCCGGCTGCCAAGGTCCACTACTACGGCAAGGCAGTCAAGCCCGGCCGCAAGATTGGGCACATCAATATGACCGGCCCCGCAGATGAGCTAGCGACTCTCCGCCAGCAGGCCACCGCAGCAGCTTCTCTGCTCACCGATGGCCCCTCCACCCCCTAACTCCGCAGGCCCAGCCCGGCCCTACCCAGGTGGGGCAGGCGTCCGCACCACCCTACCGTCAAGGAGCAAGATGACCTCCCCCTACGACTCCAATAACCCCATTGTCGGCATCGTGATGGGCTCAGACTCAGACTGGCCGGTCATGGAAGCAGCCGCTGAGGTGCTCGAAGAATTCGGCATCCCCTACGAGGCAGACGTAGTCTCAGCCCACCGCATGCCCGAAGACATGATTGCCTACGGGCGTGAAGCAGCAGACCGCGGCATACGCGTCATCATTGCCGGTGCCGGCGGCGCAGCCCACCTGCCCGGCATGCTGGCCTCTGTTACCCCCCTGCCCGTGATTGGTGTTCCGGTCAAGCTCAAGTCCCTCGACGGTATGGATTCTCTCCTGTCGATAGTACAGATGCCTGCCGGTGTTCCCGTCGCAACCGTCTCTATCAACGGCGCCCGCAATGCCGGCCTGCTGGCTCTGCGCATACTCGGTTCAGGCAGCGACGGCTTTGCCCACCAGGTACGGGCCGACCTCGTAGACTTTGCCACCTCCCTGCGCCAGACCGCCATGGATAAGGGCGCAGCCCTGCGCGCCAAGGTCGAAGAGCACAAGGCAGAACTCGATAAGGACGCCGCCCCCCGCCCCACCCAGGCGGCAACAGCCCCGGCCCACAACGACGAGCAAGACGGCCAGCAGAAGACCCCCTACGCTCCTTAACCCGATACCGGGCACTCCGGCCTGCCCCTTCGGCAAGTTCAGGAAGAGCACCCCGGGAGCACCCAGCTTCTTTCAGTAGTGTGGTTGAGTAGATTTCAAGCTACTCAACCACACTCGGTTATTTTTCAGGCCCCACCACACCAGGGAGGCAAACACATGTCCGGTGAGCGCAAGCGCCCACGCTCCGCAGCCCCTATTACGGGTATCAGGGGGCGAGGCCAGCACCTGGTAGACCCCACCTACACCGACCCGCTACGGCACCCCGAAGCCGCGTCGGCCTCCGTCCGTAACCGCCGGGCCTGGCTCCTGCTCCTGCTCACCCTCTTCCTCCCGGGCTCTGCCCAGCTACTCACAGGGCAGAAAACTCTGGGCCGTCGCGCCCTGAAGGTTACCTTCACTGTCTGGGGCCTGCTTCTGACCCTTCTGCTGCTGTGGACCCTCCGCCGCACCCTGGTACTTTCCCTGGTCACCAATACCTGGGTACTACTACTTGTAGCAGCGGCTCTGGTGGGCCTAGCTATTGGCTGGGTTTATCTCTTCCTAGCGACCCTGCGCGCCATTCAGCCGGGCCTGCTTGAAGGCCGCTCTAAGCCCCTGGTTACCCTGGCCCTGGTCGCCTGCATTGCCCTCACCGGCGGCGGTCTAGGCTACGCCGCCTACATCACTTGGGTAGGGCGCGGCGCCCTCGGCAATATCTTCGCCGGCGGCACCCCCATCAAAGAACAGGACGGCCGCTACAACATCCTGCTCATGGGCGGGGACGCCGGCGCCGACCGCGTAGGCCGCCGCCCCGACTCCATGACCGTGGTCTCGATCGACGCCACCACCGGCCAGGCCATCACCATCTCAGTACCCCGCAACCTACAAAACGCCATCTTTGAAGACGGCTCCCCCCTCTGGGACATCTACCCAGAAGGCTTCAACTGTGGCGACGAATGCATCCTCAACGCCCTCTACCCCACCGTCACCGCTGACTACGCTGACCTCTACCCCGGCGCCGACGACCCCGGCGCAGAAGCAACCTTGGACGCCGTCTCGGGCGTCCTCGGCATCACCGTCGAGAACTACATCCTCATCGACATGTCGGGCTTTGAACAGCTCATCGACGCCCTGGGTGGCATCACCATCGACGTAGGCGGCTACGTTCCCATCGGCGGCGGCACCAACGAAATCACCGGCCTCCCCAACCCCATCGACGGCTACATCGAACCCGGTGTACAGCACCTCGACGGTTTCCACGCCCTCTGGTACGCCCGCTCCCGCGAAGGGGCCTCAGACTACGACCGTCAGGCCCGCCAACGCTGCGTCCAGGCAGCCATGCTCAAACAGCTTGACCCCGCCAACGTACTCACCAAATTCGCAGACATCACCGCCGCTGGCGAACAAGTCATCGAAACCAACATCCCCCAAAGCGGCCTCGCAGCCCTCGGCGATGTTGCCCTCAAATCCAAGAACTATGACCTGATCCAGTTCGCAGCCGGCCCGCCCTACTTCGATACCCTCTTCCCCACCTACCCCGACTTCGACCAGCTCCACTCCGCAGTCCAGCAGGTCATCGCAGACTCAGCCTCAGGTATCCAGCCCACCGCCGCCACTGCCGCTGCCGCAGCTACCGGTTCGATCGCGTCCACCGCCTCCGGCCTCGACGTAATCGAAACCGCCGCCTACCGCGCACAACTCACCTCAGAGCTCAGCGAGAACGGCACCTGCTCCGTCCCCTAACCCCACGGCCAGCAGCAAAGCGGTAAGCTGGTGCCCATGAGTACAATCCTGCAGTCAGATATTTGGGCCCAGCTCCAAGAAGCCAACGGCCACCAGGTCTTCCGCGGCAAAGGTGAAGGCTGGCAATACATGGCCACCCTCGAAGGCGGCTCCACCGGCCGCTACCTCTACGCCCCCTACGGGCCCGAGGCCGACAACGCCGCCGCCTTCGACGCAGCCATCGCAGATATGAAGCGCGTAGCAGCAGAGAACAAGTGCTGGTTCATCCGCGTTGAGCCCATCAATGACGCAATCTGGGGCGCCCAGAGCGGTGAAGCCTTTCTCGCTGCCCGCGGGTTTACCCTTTCACCCCGCCAGGTACAGCCCGGCCACACCCAAATCATCGACCTAACGCTGACCGAAGAAGAGCTACTCAAAAACATCGGCTCAAGCAACCGCAACCTGCACCGCAACATCCACAAAAAGGGCGTAACCTTCGAGAAGTCCCAGGACCCCGCAGATATCAAGATTCTGCTCAAGTACCTCGACGAAACCGCCGGCCGCGCAGGCTTCAACCGCCAGCAGGACGACTACCTCACCCGCGTCGCCCAGGTACTCATGCCTGCGGACGCCGCCACCCTCTTCATTGCCAAGGTCGACGGCGAGCCCATCGGCGCCTCCCTCATCTACGATTCAGACGACACCCGAGTCTACGCCCACACCGCCACCTCCTTTGAACACCGCAAACTCAAGGTCGGCAACCCCCTGCTCTCCACCATCATCCTGGACGCCAAGGAAAAGGGCCTAACCTACATGGACCTCTTCGGCATCGCCCCCAACGACGACCCCAACCACGAATGGGCGGGCTTCACCAAGTTCAAGAAGTCCTTTGGCGGCACCTCAGTAGCCTACCCCGGCACCTGGGACCTACCCGTCTCAACCGCTGGCTACAAGGCCTACCAGGGCATCCGCGCAGGCCGCGAAGCCCTAGCCCAGGGCAAGAAGTTCGCCACCGGCACCCTGCTTCCCAAGGCCAAGGACGCCGTCGGCAAGGTTCGCGCGCGTATCGGTCAGTAAAAGATTGAGCAGGTCTTCCCTGCGCCGACTAACCTTCTTGGGCTCACGCTGGGCGTTCGCCCAATTCATGCCAGCTCCAGCCAGTCGGCTTTCGGGAAGACCTGCTCAATCTTCTAGTATTCGACTCTAAATCTACTCTGGGACCCTACTTGTTCATGGTTCCGGCAATCATTGCCGAGTAGCGGGAGAGCTTGTGCTCGGCCTCAATTAGGCGCACGGTGCCTGACTTAGAGCGCATGACCAGGGACTGGGTGGTGACGGTGTCGCGGCCATAACGCACACCGCGCAGGAGCTTACCGTCGGTGATGCCGGTTGCGGCGAAGAAGCAGTTATCGGTAGTGACCAGTTCGTCGGTGGTCAGCACGGCGTCCAGGTCATGGCCGGCGTCCAGGGCCTTCTGGCGTTCAGCGTCATCGATAGGGGCCAGGCGACCCTGGATAATGCCACCGGTGGCCTTGATAGCGCAGGCAGCCACAATGCCCTCAGGGGTGCCGCCGGTGCCCATCATCAAATCTACGCCGGTGCCCTCACGGCAGGCGGCAATAGCACCAGCGACATCGCCGTCGAGAATCATGCGGGTACGGGCGCCCGTTGCGCGAATCTCTTCAACGAGCTTGGCGTGGCGGGGGCGGTCCAATACGCAGACGGTGAGCTGGTTAATGCTGGTGCCCTTAGCCTTAGCGACCAGGTGCAGGTTCTGCTTGACCGGCAGGCGCAAATCGACCAGGTCAGCTGCCTCGGGGCCGGTAACCAGCTTCTCCATGTAGAAGACAGCGGAGGGGTCAAACATGGTGCCGCCTTCAGCTACCGCAATGACGGAGAGGGCGTTATCCATACCCAGAGCGGTCAGACGGGTACCGTCGATGGGGTCAACAGCAACATCGAATTTAGCTCCTGAGCCGTCACCCACTTGCTCCCCGTTGAAAAGCATGGGAGCCTCGTCCTTCTCGCCCTCACCAATCACCACGGTGCCGTTAAAGTGAACAGTCTTGAGGCGGGCGCGCATGGCATCGACAGCAGCACCATCGGCCATGTTCTTATCGCCTGCACCCACCAGCGGGCCCGAGGCAATAGCAGCAGCCTCGGTTGCGCGCACCAGTTCCAGCGCCAGGTTACGATCTTCGTTACTTACGTTTGACATGACTCACCTTCGAGTAGCTTCTAACAGTGCCAGCTGGCTCCCTGCGCGGGACGCTCAGCCTCCACCCTTTAGACTACTCGCTTCACCGCCTTGTTACGGGCCGGGGCGCCCCTACTTGACACAGATGACGCCGGCAATTCTCGCTCGCAAGTGGCACAGGGCGCCCCCTTTAGACCAGAATAGAAGGCGTGACTTCATCGACTAACCCCAGCAACCAGCCCCTACCCCAGGCGTCCGCCCCTGAAACCCAGGCCCCGGAGGCCACCGAGCAGGTAGTCCCACAAATTACCGAAAAGCAGGCTGCCCGCATCAATGCACCGGCCCGCAATATGGTGATTTCGATGATTGTCATGGTGCTCTTGCTGCTGCCGGTCATCTGGCTCATGCCGCAGCCCAACAAAAACCCCTACCGGCCCACCGTTGACCTCCCCGTGATTGCCTACGAGGCCAGCGCCCAGGCAGGCTACCCGGTTGCAGCCGCCGAGCAGGAAGGCTGGCACTACAACTACGCTCGCTGGAACACCGGTCAGGCAGACGGTATCAACTACTGGTCCACCGGCCAGGTGACCCCCTCCAACGACTTCATCGAGCTCATTCAGGCCACCAACACCAACCCCACCTGGGTTGCCCAGACCGTAGGGCAGGCTGTGCCCGAGGCTACGGTGCAGGCAGGGGGCGTGGACTGGGATGTGCGCTCTCTCGTGGACGCTGACGACAAGAGCAAGGTCACCACTTTCTACATCGGCGAGGTGGACGGTACCACCGTCATCCTCAAGGGTGAAGCCGAGGCCACCGAGTTCCAGGCCCTGGCTGAAGCTACTGTCGCCTACATGGCAGCCCCCTCATCTACCGCATCCCCCACCCCCTCAAGCGGAATCCAGTAAGCCGCCCACCGGCATCCTTTCAAAAATGTAATTTGCCTTACGCAGGTTTTTAGGTGGGCAGGTTGCTAGGTTAAACCTAAACCGCTGCGAAAGGACGCCCGCTGTGAGCACCATCGAAACCCCCGTCCAGGCCTGGGAACGCCTTGTCGAAGGCAACGCCCGCTTTGTGGAGGGCAGCCGCTCCCACCCCCATCAGGACGCCGCCCGCCGCGCTGAACTCGTAGCTGGCCAGCACCCTTTTGCCGCCATCTTCGGTTGTGGCGACTCCCGCCTGGCAGCAGAAATCATTTTCGACCTCGGCCTGGGCGACGCCTTTGTGGTCCGCACCGCCGGGCAGGTGCTGGACGACGCCGTCCTCGGCTCCCTGGAATACGCCAGCGGGGAGCTCAAGACCCCACTCATTATGGTGCTGGGCCACGACTCCTGTGGCGCTATTACCGCAACCCACAAGGCCCTGGTCGAGGGTGAGATGCCCGGCGGGTTTATCCGCAATCTGGTGGAGGGTATCTTGCCCTCAGTTATTTCACCGGAGTTGCCCGAAGGTGCCTCTATCAACGATATGGTGGTGGAGCATACTCGCCAGACTGCGGCCCGTATTGCTGAGCAGTCCGGGATTATCCGTGAAGGTATCGAAGACGGCACCCTGGCCGTGATCGGCGTCTTCTACCACCTGGCCGATGGCAAGGCCGACCTGGTCTACTCCTCCTCACCGCTCATTACCGTCTAAAACCGTTACCTGCCCCGGTGGCATGTTCCTCGGGCAAGCAGCCTGCTAGCGCGTCATTTTTAGCGCCCAATGCGACAGCCGTCACGGGGGCGTATTAGACTAGCTGGTATGGCAGAAAACACTGAATACCGCATTGAACATGACACCATGGGTGAGGTCCGCGTACCTGTAGATGCCCTCTACCGCGCCCAGACCCAGCGTGCCGTTGAAAACTTCCCCATCTCTGGCCAGACACTGGAGTCTGCCCACATTCGCGCCCTGGCCCTCATCAAGAAGGCAGCAGCGAGCGCCAATGAGGAGCTGGGTGTTCTTGATGCCACCCGCGCCGCCGCTATCCGCGATGCTGCAGATAAGGTAGCTGCTGGTGACTACGATGAGCACTTCCCCATCGATGTCTTCCAGACTGGCTCGGGTACATCATCGAATATGAACACCAACGAGGTTCTGGCGACCCTGGCCAACCAGGCCCTGGAGGGGCAGGACGTTGAGGTCCACCCCAACGACCATGTGAACGCCTCTCAGTCCTCCAACGACGTCTTCCCCACCTCCGTGCATGTGGCCGCAACTGAGGCCCTGCTCAAAGACCTGGTCCCGGCCCTGGAATACCTGGCTGAGTCCTTGGAGCGCAAGGCTGTGGAGTTCAAGGACGTCGTCAAGTCTGGCCGCACCCACCTGATGGACGCTACCCCCGTGACCCTGGGCCAGGAGTTCTCGGGCTACGCAGCCCAGGTGCGCTACGGTGTTGAGCGTATCCAAGCTTCCCTGCCCCGCGTCGCCGAGGTCCCCCTGGGCGGCACCGCGGTTGGCACCGGCATTAACACCCCCGATGGCTTCTCTGCCCGCGTTATTGAACTGCTGGCTGAAGAAACCGGCCTGCCCCTGACCGAGGCCCGCAACCACTTTGAAGCCCAGGCTAACCGTGACGGCCTGATTGAGGCCTCCGGGCAGCTGCGCAATATCGCCTACTCCTTCATGAAGATCAACAACGATATTCGCTGGATGGGCTCTGGCCCCAACACCGGTCTGGGCGAGCTGCACATTCCCGACCTGCAGCCCGGTTCATCGATTATGCCCGGTAAGGTCAACCCCGTGATTTGTGAAGCAGCCATTATGGTCTGCGCCCAAGTTATCGGCAACGACACCACCATCGCCCTGTCCTCCACCAACGGCGCCTTCGAGCTGAACGTGGGCATCCCCGTGATGGCCGCCAACCTGCTGCAGTCTATCCGCCTGCTAGCCAACACCTCTCGCGTGATGGCCGACAAGATGATTGACGGCCTGGAGGCCAATGTAGAGCGCGCCCGCTTCCTGGCTGAGGCCTCTCCCTCAACCGTGACCCCTATGAACAAGCTGATTGGCTACGAGGCAGCGGCTAAGATTGCCAAGTATTCGGTGGCTAACAAGACCACCGTACGCGAGGCCGTCATTGCCCTGGGCTATGTTGAGCGCGGCGAGGTCACCGAGGCCCAGCTCGACGAGGCCCTAGACGTCACTAAGATGCTGGGTAACTTCTAAACCTACCGAGGTTCGGGCGCTACGCGGCGATCGGACGCACAAAGGGTGGGCTCCCCATTTAGGGGAGCCCACCCTTATTCTGTTTCATTATAGAAATTTAGTCTGCGCGAAGAATCAGGGCATCGCCCTGGCCCCCGCCACCACATAGGGCAACAGCTGCGTAGGTAGCATCGGGGCTCTGGCTGAGGGCATGGGCGGCATGAACCACCAGGCGGGCTCCGGATGCCCCCACCGGGTGCCCCAGGGCAATAGCACCACCGTGGGGGTTGACCTTCTGCAGGTCAAGACCGAGTTCACGAGCAGAGACCGCAGAGACCGCAGCAAAGGCCTCGTTGATTTCCACATGGTCTAGGTCGGCCGCGGTGAGCCCGGCCTTATCGAGAGCGGCGGCGATGGCGCGGGAGGGCTGGTAGTGCAGTACGTTCTCGGGGCCAGCGGTGTTAGCCCATGCGAGGACGGTCGCCAGCGGCTTGATTCCGTTTTCTTCGGCAAATTCCCGAGTGGAGAGCACCAAGGCAGCTGCACCATCAGACAGCGGGGAGGCATTCCCCGCGGTAATAGTACCGCCCTGCTCAAACGCGGGGCGCAGCTTTGCTAAAACCTCAACCGTGGTTCCCTCACGCACGCCCTCGTCGGCGCCGACCTCGGTGACCTGCCCCTTGCGTCCTTTCACCTGTACCGGGGCAATTTCGGCATCAAAAAGCCCGGCGGACGCCGCGGCGTGGGCCCGGCGGTGGGAAGCGGCTGCGATGGCGTCCTGCTCCTGGCGGGTCACCTCAAAGCGGGCGTTAGACCCCTCGGTCAGCACACCCATCGACTCCCCGCTCTGGGCATCGGTGAGGGCATCACGCTCCACAGCATCGAGCACGCCGGTAGCGCCGAAAACCCTGCCCGAGCGGAAATCCGGCAGCAAGAAAGGGGCACGCGACATGGACTCCTGGCCGCCCGCCACAGCGACCTGAACCTCACCCGATCGGATGAGCCGGGCGGCATCTATCACCGCGCGCAGACCCGAGAGGCAAACACTATTGACCGTCACCGCCGGGGTAGCTACAGGAATACCGGCAGCGCTTGCAGTCTGCTTGGCGGGGTTCTGCCCTGCACCGGCCTGCACCACCTGGCCAAAGATCACAGCTTCAACCTGTTCAGGGGCTAGGGTGCTGGCATTAAGCGCCTGAGCCAGGGCCCGGGTGCCCAGTTCAACGGCGCTCAGCGATGAAAGGGCCCCCATAATCTTGCCCTGGGGGGTGCGGGCAGCACCGATAATGACAACATCCTTGTTGTGGGTCTGCATGTTTCTTCCTTCTGCAGCCTCATCGCTGCACCGGCTATCTCATGGATTTCTTAGAGACTAACCCCCGGCGCCATGTCGGTCAAGACTAGACCGGTGAAAGGTGCTGCTCACACGCTTTAAGAATGTAATAGGTGGCTTATTTTTCCCTCACAGCCGCCCAGTGAGTAGGCTTAAGGAATGGAACCATCACCCCGCAACCACACCTACTGGTCTTTTATTGACCGGGTTGGCGAGAATCTTACCGACCAGAACAATATACCCGTCAATGTTGACGCAACCCTGCTTGCCATGTCGTTGAACCGCGTATCCGTGGCTATTACCCACGATTTTGAGTCGAAAGTGCACCGCCCAGCTGGCAGCTCTTGGGCGGCCTACCGGGTGCTTTTTGCCCTTTGGCACTCCGGGGCGACCTCGGCTAGTTCCCTAGCCAATATCACCGGTATGACCAGGGCTGCTGTCTCAAACATCAGCAAGCCCCTAGAAACCAAGGGCTTGATTACCAAGGCTAAGGACCCCGAGGACGGGCGCGGCACCCTTGTTGAGCTCACCCCCGCCGGTACCGACTTCGTCAGCTCTAGCTTTGCCCAGCAGAACCAGCTTGAAACCGTCTGGGCCGAGAAACTGACCCCCGTTGAGCGCACCATGCTGGTTGAGCTTCTGCGCAAGCTCTCAGCCGAAGCCTAGCTATCGCGTTTCTAGATCGAATCGGGCGCCGCTCTGCCAGTTCAGGGCGGCATCGATTCTATCGAGCATGCGCTCACTGCAATAGTTAGCCAGCTGATCTACCGGCACCCACTGCACCTGGCTCGACTCTTCATCATTCACCCGTGCCTGCCCCGAGATGTAGCGGCAATAGAAGGTGTGATCGAGGAACTGGCAGCGGTCCCCGTTATCAAAGGTCATGGGCGGGTCGGCTTTCAGCTGGGCAAAGCCTACGACCTCAATCACCACACCGGCCTCTTCTTCGGCCTCACGCAGGCAGGTCAGGGCGGGGTTCTCGCCGGGGTCGACGATGCCGGTCACCGGCGTCCAGGCCCCGGTATCGCTGCGACGCACCAGCAGAATATCGCCGTTATCCCGCTGGATCACGGCAGTAGCGCCCGAAAGCCAGAGCATATCAGAGCCAATTTTGGCTCGTAGGTCGGTAATAAATTGTGGGGTAGGCATGTTGTCCTTTCGTCGAACGGGTGCCGGTGCGGACGCCCGTAGCAGCAGGCCGCGCGGGCTAACTAGGTGGCGGGAAAGAAGAGGGCGATAGTGGTACCGAGCAACATGAAGGGGCCGAAGGCTATATGGGTTCGGCCTGTAGCCCGACGAGTCAGTATGAGCGTTAGAGAATATAGGCCGCCGGTCAGAAAAATGAGCAGGTTACCCCAGAGCAGGTTCAGGGGTGAGAAATAGGCGAGCAAAAGACCTAGAACTCCTGCCAGTTTTACATCACCCAGACCTAGTGCCCCGCGGGATGCCAGGCGCATGAGCGCATACAAGCCAAACATCACCGCTGCCCCGTAGGCAGTCTGCCGCGCTTGAGCAAAGGGGTCGGGGGCCACCAGCACGATGGACCCGAAAAGAGGTAGGCCCACCAGGGCATAGAGCGGTAGAACAATACGGTCGGGCAGACGGTGCTCGCGCACATCAATAACCCACAGCCGGACCGCTGCCACCAGGTAGCACACCAACACCCAGACCAAAAGCAGGGCAGCCAAGACAGCCTGCCAACGTCCGCCCAGCCCTTCTTCCGCTAGGCTATATATCTGTTCGAGCATAGCCGCCCCGGCTAGTCTTAGGAGCCGAACCGGCGCTGACGCTGAGCGTAATCGCGCAGGGCCCGCAAGAAATCAACCCGGCGGAAGTCAGGCCACAGGGCCTCGCAAAAATAAAACTCGGAGTAGGCCGACTGCCAGGTCATAAAGCCCGAAAGGCGCTGCTCCCCCGAGGTCCGAATCAGCAGGTCCGGGTCGGGCATACCGCTGGTGTAAAGATGGCGGGAAATATCGTCACTGGTCAGACTCGAAGCGATTTCTTCGAGACTCCGGCCGGAGGCTTCCGCCTCACGCAGCAGGCCGCGCACCGCGTCCGTAATCTCCTGACGCCCGCCATACCCAACAGCGATGTTCACCTGCAGGCTACTGACCGCCGCTGTTTCATCAACAGCGACCTCAAAAGCAGAGCGCAGACTCGCTGGCAGGGATTCCAGCTGCCCCACCGGGCGAACCCGGGCCAGGCCGCTAGCGGTCAGACGCCCCACGAACCCCTCAATGACCTCAACCAGGTCATTCAGCTCGTCGCTACTGCGCTTCAGGTTCTCGGTAGACAGCATGTAGAGAGTCACCATCGGAATCTTCAATTCCGTGCACCAGCCCAGGAACTCAATGATGCGGGCAGCACCGGCCTCGTGGCCGTGCTTGGTGCTCTCCCCCAGCAGGGCAGCCCAGCGGCGGTTACCATCGACCAGCACACCGATGTGCTGGGGCAGTTTCTCCGTTGGAATCGCAGAAATCAGTGACCGCTCATACACCGTGTACAGTGGCTGCGGTAGCTTCATGTGCTGCTCCTAGTTGTAGGGTCGCAGGTTGTCTTTACCCTGCTCATTCTACCTGCAAGGCGAGCTCGGGCAGGCCCCTGTCCTCCTCTGCGCAGGTGGGCGGACGCGTCCGCCCCGGCTCCCTGCCCGTCATTTCAGCTTCTAGCTACCCCCCCTAGACCGCGCTTATTTTGAACTGCCATACTAAATATATGGCTTCACGTGTTCACCGCTCCCAGACCTACGGTTCATCAGCCGCACCCCACCAGGGCGTGCTTGACCGACTGACCGACGTGCAACGCGAAATCATCGATTTCTACCGCGAGAACGGTAAGCCCCTGCTGCGCGGCTGGATTCATGCGGGTTTCGCGCCCGTCGCCTTTATCGCCGGCATCGTGCTCATCGCCCTCTCTGGCGGGGGCCTGGTGGGCATCGGGTGCGCCATATTTGCTCTCACCGGCGTCCTGCTCTTTGGCATCTCCGGTATCTACCACCGCGGTTTCTGGTCAGCCAGGGCTCGCATGCTCCTCAAGCGACTCGACCACGCTAATATCACCCTGCTCATTGCGGGCACCTATACCCCGGTAGCCCTAACCCTCCTCGAGGGCACCCAGCAGGCCATCCTGCTCTGGAGCATCTGGGGCTGTGCCCTCTCCGTCACTCTCTTTAGGGTCTTCTGGACCGGAGCCCCCCGCTGGCTCTACACCCCCATCTACGTTGTCATGGGCCTGATGGCGGTCTTCTACCTGGGCGACTTCTGGCAGGTCTCTCCCGTCGCCACCGTACTCATCGCCACCGGCGGAGCTAGCTACATCATCGGCGCCGTCTTCTACGGCACCAAACGCCCTACCATGGCCCCGCAGGTCTTCGGCTTCCACGAGCTCTTCCACGTCTTTACCGTGCTCGGCTTTATCCAGCACTACATCGCCGTGATGTTCTGCATCTTTGTATAGGCGCACCCGTGACCTTTAAACTAAAGGACGCCGCACCCGGCCGGGTGCGGCGTCCTTATTTTCTCTTCCCTCAAGAACCTAGTGGGGGCGGCGCAGGTGGTCCTGAGCCACCACGGCCTCATCGCGCACGGTGGCGTGCACGGGCTCCTCGGTTTTCCCCTGGGCCGCAGCCTCAGCAGCCGCCCGCTCCTCAGCCTCACGAGCAATAGCGTATTCGCTCCGGTAGCGCAGACGGCGAGCGCGACGGGTCAAATCAAGCCCCAGCAGCACGATGGCGATGGCCAGGCAGAAGGTGACTATGAAGCCCACGATGCCGGGTGAGCCGCGGAAGGACCCGTCGGGGTTGACCGTGGTAATGACGGTGGGGGTCGCTTCGGCTGCAAGGATCGTAAGTGATGGAGGGATCAGGGCTAACACGGTCACGGCTTCCTCTGGTCTTGGGTGCAGGGCTTTATCTGGGCGCTGGCCTAGCTGGGCATGTAGTCCCCATTGTACGCGGTGGGGCTGGGCCTTTCCTGTCTTTAGGAGTGGTAGTCGATGCCGGTGGAGAAGCAGGTTTCGGGCAGTTCACTCTCAACGCGGCTTTGGGCCAGTACATAGTCTTCGAAGGGCCAGATTTTACGCTGGATCTCGGGGGAAACAGCGAAGAAGAGGGAGTCGGGAGCTACCTGGGAGCGGTGGGCGAGCAAGGCCGCGTCGCGCTTTTCGAAGTAGTCTACTGAGGAGATGCGGGTGGTGGTCTGGTGGCGGGAAACCGGCGGACGGTGGCCCTCAATGTCTTCTTCCATCGACATAGCAATCCACTGGGCGAAGGGGGATTCGAGGCCGGCACCTTCGAGGTAGCTGTGGAAGGCCATGACTCGGTCAAAGTTGAAGGCGCGGTCGTAGTAGATTTTTGAGACCTGCCAGGGCTCGCCGGTGCCGGGGTAGGTGTCTGCGTCCCCTGCCTTCTCAAAAGCCTCTACGGAGACCCGGTGGGTCATGATGTGGTCGGGGTGGGGGTAGCCGCCGATTTCGTCGTAGGTGAGGATGACGTGGGGCTTGAAGTCACGCACCAGGCGCACGAGCGGGGCGGACGCCTGTTCAAGCGGCAGGCTAGCAAAGGAACCGTAGGGCAGCGGGGGCAGGGGGTCACCCTCTGGCAGGCCCGAATCGACGAAACCGATCCAGCGGTGCTCGATACCGAGAACCTCGGCTGCCTGCTTCATTTCGGCGCGGCGGACGCCTGCCAGGTCGCGGTGGGCGGCGGGGTTGCTGTTGACTGCCTCGTTGAGGATGTCGCCGCGCTCGCCACCGGTCATTGATGCCACCATGACGCGGGCCCCGCGGGCCACGTAGGCTGCCATGGTTGAGGCACCCTTTGAGGACTCATCATCGGGGTGGGCGTGGACCGCCAGAATACGCAGGCCGGTGTAGTCGTCCTTTAGCGGTGCTAGCAGGGATGGGTCAAAGCCGGGTGCGGGTGATTCAGTGTTGCTCATGCAAAACTCCATTAGTGCGAAGGTGGCTCGAGTAATGTTTGGGGTATCGTAAATGAGGAGGAACCCGCATTCAAAGACACTGGTCAATTCTACCTGGCGTGGTGGGGCTCCTCGTTTTCTCTATTACCCCGTATGAAAGGTGTGGGCTTGATGACCGCCCCTGACCTATCTGCCCGTTACGGCACCGTCCGCCAGCGCCGGCCCCTGCCCCAGTGGTTCTGGTATGCACTGGCCCTGGTAGCGGTACTTGTGGGGGGCGCCTTTGTGTTCTGGGTGCAGGCTGACTCCAGCGACGAGCCCACCGGCCGCGACGTTGGCTTTACCCTGACCAGTGCCGACGAAGTCTCAGTAACCTTTGAGGTCAGCAAACGGGTCGAAGATACCGCGGTCTGCGCGGTCAAGGCCCTCAACACCGCAGGTGCCCCCGTCGGCTGGAAGGAAGTCGCCATTGGCCCCTACGCCGATGAAAACGGCAACGGCATTTCGGTGCAGACCGTGCAGTTCAGGGTACTGGGCGAAGCAACCACAGCCACCGTCGATAGCTGCTGGAAAGTTGACTAATTCCCTTTCTCTCTAGGGGTAAAGTTAGGGAGCTTACCCCGCCTATGGGTAGACTAGGCTCACGACTGACCTTTTACACGGGGCATTCCGCTCCGTCCGCCCCCCACGGTCCCCAGCCACACCGGCTGCGGGGCCTTGCTTACAAGGAGTAAACACATGGCAGAAAACGAAGGCGCATGGCTCACTCAGGAGGCCTACGACAAGCTCAAGGCTGAGCTTGAGCACCTCTCAGGCCCCTACCGCCAGGAAATCATCGACCGTATCTCAGCAGCCCGCGACGAAGGCGACCTGAAGGAAAACGGCGGCTACCACGCAGCCCGCGAAGAGCAGGGCAAGAACGAGGGCCGTATCAAGCAGCTGCAGCACCTGCTCGAAACCGCCCAGGTCTCAGACAAGCCCGCAGCCGACGACGGCGTGGTTGAGCCCGGCATGGTCGTTGAAGCGAACATCGCGGGCAAGACCATGACTTTCCTGCTCGGTTCCCGCGAAGTAGCCGACACCCTGGTCGGCGGCACCGACCTGCAAGTCTTCTCCGAGAAGTCCCCCATGGGCGCCGCTATCAACGGCCACAAGGTAGGCGACGATCTCTCCTACGAAGCCCCCAACGGTAAGCAGATTCCCGTCAAGATCGTCTCTGCTAAGCCCTTCCAGGGCTAAACCTGCCCGCAGGCAGATAGACCGAAGCCCGGGCGTCCTTCCTCCTTCTGTAGGGACGGACGCCCGGGCTTCGGTTTACCTTCAACGGCAGGATTCAGGCACAGGGATATTTGCCGGCAGCCTGCTGGCTCTCGGGGCTGGCGTGAATCACTTGTGAGCGCAGCGAACCGGTGAGAAGGTCGCAGGCAAAGGCACATATCCTGCGCTTTAGCAATCTGCTCTTTAGTAGACCACGATCGGCTTATAGCCCTCAGCTTCTAGGGCCGCGATGACTTCCTGGCAGTGCTCTACACCCTTGGTTTCCATGTCGATGGTGATGGAAACATCGCCCATGGAGAGGGCGCCGCCCAGGCGGGTGTGGTCCACGCCGGTGACGTTGGCGTCGTGCTCCGAGATGATGCGGGAGATGGTGGTGAGCTCGCCGGGACGGTCGTTGAGCATGAGCTTGATGGTCATGTAGCGCCCCGCAGCAGACAGGCCTCGCTGAATCACCTTGAGCATAAGCATGGGGTCGATGTTGCCGCCCGAAAGTAGGCAAACCGTGGTGCCCAGGTCGCCGTACTTTTCTTTGAGGGAGCCGCTCATCAGCGCCGCTACAGAGACCGAGCCAGCCGGTTCAACGACCAGCTTGTTGCGTTCCATCAGGAAGATGAGGGCACGGGCAATTTCGTCTTCAGAGACAGTGTGCACGTCGTCCACCAGGTTCTTGATGATGGTGAAAGGGAGCTGGCCGGGGCGGCCCACCGCGATACCGTCCGCAATGGTGGAGACCTTTTTCAGGGGCACCAGGGCGTCTGCTGCGAGGGAGGGCGGGTAGGCTGCCGCGTGCTCGGCCTGCACACCGATGATGCGGATCTTCTTGCCCAGTTTTTCTTCGAGCGAGCGCACCGCGATGGAGAGCCCGGCCAAGAGACCGCCGCCGCCGACGCCTACCAAGATGGTGTCGACGTCCGGGACCTGTTCCAGGATTTCTAGGCCCAGGGTGCCCTGGCCGGCGATGATGTCTTCGTTGTCGAAGGGGTGCACAAAGACAGCGCCGGTTTCTTCGGCGTAGCGTTTGGCTTCTGCAAGGGCTTCGTCCACGTTAACACCGTGTAGCACGACCTCGGCCCCGTGGCTGCGGGTCGCTGCGATCTTGGGCAGGGCCGCACCCTGGGGCATGTAGATGCGAGCCGCGATGCCCAGGCGGGAAGCTGCCAGTGCCACGCCCTGGGCGTGGTTGCCTGCTGATGCTGCCACCACACCCACGGCTTTTTCAGCCTCGGTGAGCTTAGCCATGCGTACGTAGGCACCGCGCACCTTGAATGAGCCAGAGCGCTGCAGGTTCTCACATTTGAGGAAGACCTCGGAGCCAAGCTGCTCGCTCAGGGCGCGGGAGTGGGCTACGGGGGTGCGCTCAATGACGCCATCGAGCAGGCGGGCTGCGTCTTCAACCTGACTTAGGCTCACGGAGAGCTCTACCGGGGCGGGTGCTTGCATCGTTACCTCGTCTTGTCTTATTTCTGGGCACCGTTGTTGATGGCTTCGAGGGCGTCTTCGTCGACCTTTTCGGCTTCCTTGATGCGCTCTAGGCGTTCCTTGACCTTCTCAGCGATAGCCTTTTTCTCGCGTCGGCGTTGTTCGTGCGGGTAGAGGAACTCTTCTTCACGGATATCGGGGTCGTGTTCCCACTCGCGGCCAGCTAGGTACCTGATAACGGTGTTGAGCACTGCCAGGACGGGTACGGCGAAGAGGGCGCCGACAATGCCGTAGAGCATGGAGCCGGCAACCACCACGATAACAACGGCCAGGGGGTGCAGGGCTACGGCCTTACCCATGACCAGGGGTTGCAGGATGTTGGATTCAACCTGCTGCACAATTAGCACCATGGCCAGCATGATGAGTGCGTTGACCAGGCCGTTGGCGACCAGGGCCAGCAGGACGGCGATAACGCCAGTCAGCAGTGCACCCACCACGGGGATGAAGGAACCCAGGAAGACCAGGACGCCCAGGGGCAGGGCCAGGGGGACACCCAGGAAGAAGGCGGAGAGACCGATACCAACGGCATCAACCGCTGCCACAAAGACCTGAACACGCACGTAGGAGACCAGGGACTTCCAGCCGCGGCGGCCAGCACCGTTTACAGCGCGGCGGGCGTTGCGGGGGAAAAGCTTGACGATAAAGAGCCAGATCTTCTCGCCTTCCATGAGGAAGAAGATCAGGGTAAAGAGCACGATCACCATGCCGGTGCCGATATCGGCTGCAGTAGAACCTACACTGGCCACGCCGTTGAGAATACTGGACGTATTGTCCTGCAAGGTGGTGACCAGCTGGCTGATGTACTGGTCAATCTTGTCTGCCCCCAGGTCGATGGGCAGGTTATTGAGCATGGCTACAATCTGGTTCCAGCCCTCAACCACCTGGTCTGAGAGGGACGAGAAGCCTGCGGTGAGCTGCTGGCCAACCAGGGCGAGTAGACCCACGACAGCCGCAATCAGGCCGACTTCGGTAATTGCGGTGGCAATACCGGCGTGGATACGGTTACGGCGGAGGAAGTAGACCACCGGCGACATCAGGCCAGCAAGCAGAGCCGCAATCATAATCGAAATGACGATGAGGGAGATCTTAGCCAGCATCCAGTAGAGGGCTGCGGCCGCGATGCCCACAATCATTAGACGCCAGGACCAGGCCGCTGCAATCTGCAGGGCAAAGGGCACCTGACGGTCAGATGCGGTCGGCCGGGCAGGGGGTTCAGAAATAGTGACACTCATACTTTCTATCTTCCCACGTTTCCTTACTATCTGCCCCGAGCTAGCTCGTATCCCGGGCACAAGCGTGATGAAACTCGCCCGGGGCAGAAGCACAGTTGCTTCTGCCCCGGGCGAGGGTTCTATCTCTAGCGCTCTAGGAAGAGTCTAGGTTTTAGTCGTCGGCCATAGCGCGAACGTAGTAGAGAATACGCAGAATCTCGATGTAGAGCCAGACCAGTGATACGATCAGGCCGAAGGCGATACGCCATGATTCGCGCTCAGGAGCACCCATCTTGATAGCTTCAGAGGCGTGGGTGAAGTCGAGCAGCAGGGAGTAGGTGGCCAGCAGGACGGCAAAGAGACCGATAATCAGGCCCAGGGGGATGCCCATAACCTCAACGCCGCGTGCGTTGAAGCCGAAGAAGAGTGAGGCTACGAGGTTGATGAGGCAGAAGACAGCGTAGGAAATCGTCGCAATCATAAAGAAGCGGGTCATCTTGGGGGTTGCCCGCACCTTACCGGAGCTATAGAGCGCCAGGATAGTTGCAAATACAATGACGGTCGCCATCACAGCCTGAAGCACGATACCGGGGTAGGAGGCCTCGAACATGCGAGAGATACCGCCAACCAGCAGACCTTCCATGACCGAGTAGGTCATAACCAGGGCAGGTGAGACCTTCTTCTTCAGGGCGTTGACGAAGCCCAGTACCAGGCCGCCGATGAAACCAACGAACATGAGAATGGGCATGTACCAGGCGAGTACAGCGCCCACCACGACCAGACCCAGGTTCAGGCCGGTCTTCATGATGATGTCGTTGATGGTGATGCGGTTGGTATCGACGGGGCCAGCGGTACCGACGTTGTACATGTCGTTGAGCTGGCCAGCTGATACCTGCTGGTTCTCGTACCCGTAGGGGGCCTGCTGGGTGTAGCTACCCTGCTGGTAGGTTCCGTAGGGGGTCTGGGGCTGCTGGCCGTAGGGGTTGGCGGTGGTAGTGCCGCCAGCACCGAACTGTCCGAAGCGGGGGTCGCCAGCGGGCTTAGTCATGTTGTTGATCAGGGGGTTACCTGCCACGGCTGTTGTCTCCTAGTGGTAATAAGTAGTCGTGGTAAAAGTTTTGTACTCTACCCTACCGAATCTTGGCCGGCTTTTCTTCCCGTTTTTCTCAGGGCGTGAGAGGCTGGGATTAGGCGGTGAGTTCGGCTTCGAGGAAGTCGAGGACGGCCCCGTCGTTGTTGGAGCCAATGGTTAGGTCTGAGACCGGGGCGAGGGCTGGGTCGGAGTGCTCCATGGCAATAGCGCGCCCCGCGTAGCGGAACATTTCAAGATCGTTGCCAGAGTCGCCAAAGGCCGTGGTCTGTTCAGCACTCAGCCCCAGGTGGTTCGCCAACCAGGCTAGGCCGTGACCCTTGTGGTTGCCCTCCAGAATCAGGTCGATAGCCCCGAAACCGCTGGAGGTCGCTGCGATTCCGTCAGGTAGAGCATCGTGTAGCTTTTCGATGGTCTCGTAGATTCCCTCATTGGGGTCGGCGTTCAGAGCAATCTTGACGATAGTTTCGGTGATGGTGGTGGGGTCGTCGATGGCTTCTACGTTGGGGTAGAAAGGACGAATCGCGGTGATGGGGTTTTCCGGGTCCCAGCCGGGCAGGTCAATGCCGACCTTGGTGACCTGTTCATGTACACGTCCGGCGATGGTCGCTAGTCGGTCGGTCGGCACGTAGGAATAGTGTCGGGAGGAGAGAATAAGTCCCAAGGCCGGGAAGCCTTCGAGGGCGGTCAGGCACTGCTGGACCAGTTCAGGGGTAAAACCCCACAGGGCTAAATCGGTGCCCTGGTTATGAATAATGGCACCGTTCTCTGCGATGTAGTACAGATTC
The DNA here is from genome assembly GCF_035916755.1 of Rothia nasimurium. Lineage (GTDB taxonomy): Bacteria > Actinomycetota > Actinomycetes > Actinomycetales > Micrococcaceae > Rothia. The sequence goes on from NZ_JAYWIX010000005.1 coordinate 150,629, forward strand.
TTGTGGTGTTCATGCCCGGCCAGGTATTCCTCGATTTTTGGCATTTGGTTACCCGTTGCTACCGCCAGGTAGGAGCCCTGTTCAGCTAGCAGGGTCAGGACGCGGTCCAGCTGCTCGTGCTTGTAGGTTTTGTGGTCGGTGAGCAGGGTTCCATCGAGGTCAACAGCGTAGAGATGAGGTGTCTTCATAGCTTCTACTCTATCGAACACCTTAGAGCCTGCATCCACCACTCGGGTGCCGTCTTTTTCCCGAGCCTAGAAGTTCACCCTACTCATTCTCTCTTGACCCTATAGATTATCTCGGGGTCAAGAGAAAAAGAATGGGGTGAACATAGCGGCATCTACTGCCGCCCGATACTCAAGAGGTCGCCCGGCGAGCATTCTAGAACATCACAAATCGCAAGGAGCGTACTAAACCGTATAGCTTTCGCACGATTGTTTTTGAGCTTAGAAAGATTAGCAACTGTCACCCCAACCCGGTCTGACAACTCAAGCAACGTCATAGAACGCTGATCAAGCAAAACACCCAAATTACAGTGGATGTATTTGCTGCTCTTTTCAACCGGTTCAGACAAGGTCATCAACCTCTTCCTGAAGCTCAATTGCCTGACGAATCGACCCCTGCAGGACATACAGCATCGCAAGCAGCAGGAAGACAAGGACCATGACTGAAGTATTGGTAAGTAGACCACCGCTCCACTGGTCGTTCAGGTCAAGACGGTGCGCAAGGAAATTATTACCCATACCTTCGATGCCACTGCCAACCAGCCACCCGAGTACCGCATAGGCAACGACAACCGCACGTTTTGATGTCTCTTCGGTGTACAGCTGACCATTCTTAATGCGATTCAGCGTGGACCACATCCCCCAAATAGCAACCAGCAGGCTCGCCGATTTGAGCACAAAACCTGTCATTAAGTATGCAAAGGGACCCCCAGCTGCAAGGTCAAAGCTGACGCCACCTTCAACTGCCGGGCTCAGGAAAGTATGAAATTTCTGATCTACAAATACATTCAGTACGTAAGTGACAAGAAATAGGGTGCACAGCATAGCCAATGCAGTAACGTCAAACGACCAGAAGCTTTTCTTTCTAAGGGGACTTGTAGACACAGTCGCTTCCTTTCTGACTAATTGATGATTGTTCACATGAACTCTCTCAACCATTTACATATTGTTTATCGATACTATCGTTTATCAATATGGTGCGCAAGCCTTCAGCCCAAACACAATTAGTCAGGGGCGCCCAATTCACCCAGGCAACAAAAAAAGAGAGAGTACGCCTGCGCTTTGCGCTTGACGTACTCTCCATTTTTGTAGCCCCACCGGGACTCGAACCCGGAACACAAAGATTTTAAGTCTTCTGCCTCTGCCAATTGGGCTATAGGGCCTTGAGCGGGCGCCCGCCGGGCCTTACCCGGCGAGCGCTTTCGCTTATACCTTTATACCAGAAAAGTTCCTAGAGCTTTGCCTTGGTCTTTTCGGGTGCGGTGCCGGTGGCCTGCTGGAAGGCGCGACGGGGTGAACGCTGGTGACGGATCGATGAGGTGTCGCGGCCGAAGATCTGGTTGAGTGCCCAGGTGGCCATGACGCGTGCGGTGCGTTCGGTGGTGGGGATAGCGGTGCCGTGGTAGCCGCGGTGCATGAGCCAGGCGATGGGGCCGCCGATGGTCTTGCCCTTGAAGTTAGCTACACCCTTCCACAGACCCAAGCCGGCAACGACGCCGATGGTCTCGTGGTAGTAGTCGGTCAGTGCTTCGCCGCGGCGCTTGGCCAGCAGGTTTTCTGCCAGCTTGAGGGCCTGGCGGGAGGCGTGCTGGGCGTTGGGGACGCAGAAGCCGCCGACGCCGCCACCGGAGAGGTCGGGTACAGCTGCGTTGTCACCTGCTGCCCAGGCGTCCTCGATGATGCCCTCATCGCCTGCAACGCGCAGGTCGGCCTGTACGCGGACGCGGCCGCGTTCGTCGATAGGGAAGTCGGTGTCCTTGAGCATGGGGGACGCTGCAACGCCGGCGGTCCAGATCAGGGTGTCGGTGTCAAGTTCACCGGCAGGTGACTTGTCGCCCATGTTGATGAGCTGCAGGTGGCCGTCGGTGGCGTCGGAGAGTGAGGTGTTGAGCAGGACCTCGATACCGCGGGCGCGTAGTTCAGCGACAACCTTTTCGGCGCGGTCTGCGGGGACCTCGGGCATGATGCGGGGGGCTGCTTCGACCATGACGAAGCGCAGGTCTGAGATGCGCAGGCGGTCGTTGCGGTTGACGGCTTCGCGGGCCATGTCTTCAAGTTCGGAGATGGTTTCGACGCCTGCGAAACCGCCGCCAACGATGACGAAGGTGAGGGCGCGACGGCGCTCGTCCTCGTCGGTGGTGAGGGAGGCGATTTCGATGCGCTCGAGTACCCAGTTGCGCACGGAGACTGCTTCTTCAACGGTCTTCATGCCGATGGCAACCTCGGCCAGGCCGGGGATGGGGAAAGCACGGGTGACGGCGCCTGCGCCCAGGACGATTTCGTCGTAGGTCAGCTCGAAGGTTTCACCGGCGTTGATGGGTTCGATGGTTGCGGTCTTGGTAGCGTGGTTGATCGCTACGACACGGCCGCCGATGATTTCTGAGTCGCGCAGGTGCTGGCGCAGGGGTACGGTGGCGTTGCGGCCTTCCATGGAGCCTGCAGCTACTTCGGGGAGGAAGGGCTGGTAGGTCATGTAGGGGTTGGGGTCGACAACGGTGACGACGCCACCAGACTCCTTGATGACCTTCTGGATCTTCTTTGCGACGGTGAAGCCGACGTAGCCGCCGCCGACGATGAGGACGCGGGGGCGGTCCTGTGCAATCTTGTTGAATGCCATGCGAGTTAACTTCCTGTTGGTGTAGTGCCGGTGTTCCGGCAAAAAGTCTCCATGCTTATATTGCCACTTTTGCGGGGTTTAAGCATAGTTTTGGACGGGGTATTTGCTGTGAGCGTTTTTCGTCCTGCTGGTGTCTAGCCTTTCAAGCCGGGGGGAAGATTTGATGAAGGCTAGATGAGGTGGGCTCGGGCTAGCGGCGACGGCTGCGTTTGATGATGTTAGTGAGCTGGTGGATGGAGCCGAAGGTGATGATGCCGACCCACAGAGCGAAGGCGGCGAGCACGATGAAGGGCAGGATGCCGGAGTCTTCAACGGGGCGGACAGGCGTGGGGGCGGCTGCTTCTGTGATGGTTTCGCCGGCTTGGTGCACAGGGGTTTCGCTGGCGCTGGGTGTGGCTGAGGCGGTGTTTTTGCGGTGGACGTTAATCCAGTCGCTCATGGAGCCGAGCGGGTTGGTGTCGGTGTCGTCGGGGGTTGATTCTGCGAGGGCGGCTTTGGGGTTGATGATGCCGTAGCCGTAGAGGGCATCGCGTCCGTCCGCTCCCGCATCGTCGCTGGAGGCAATGATGCGCTGAATCACCTGGTTACCGGTCAGGTCGGGGTATTTTTCCATGATGAGGGCGGCAAGGCCGGCAACGATGGGAGCGGCGGCTGAGGTGCCTGACCAGGTGGCGTACTTGTTGTTGGGGATAGCGCCAATCATGGACTCGCTGGGGGCTGAGACAGCGATAGAGATGCCCTGGGAGGATGAGGACCAGGAGTCCTGCTTGTTCTTATCGACACCGCCGACGGTGAGTACCCCGGGCATGGTGGCGGGGGCACCGACCTGGGTGAGCCCGGCACCGCGGTTGCCTGCTGAGGCAATAATAATGACGCCTTTTTCTTCGGCGTAGGCAAAGGCTGAGTCCCATGATTGGGGCCAGCTGGTTTTGTCGGAGCCCACAGACAGGTTGATGATATCGGCCCCGTTATCGACGGCGTAGCGCACAGCGTCCGGAATCTGCTCGTCAACCGAGCGGGTGGTGGCGCTGGTGGTACCGAGTTCTAGGGAAATAGGCAAAATGGTGGCATCGGGTGCTACCCCAATCATGCCTGCGGACTCGCCGGGTTCACCGGAATTGGCGGGGGTGGTACCGTCATCATGGCCGTGGCCTGCGATCACAGAGGCAACCAGGGTGCCGTGTTCGGGCTCAACGCCCAGACCCTTCCAGCCCTTGTTCTTGGTGGTTCCGGTCGAGGCGTCGTAGCCGCTCACCACGTTACCGGTGAGGTCTTGGTGGGTGCCGTCCACGCCGGTGTCGATGACAGCGACGGTAACGCCCTTGCCGGTGGTTTCACTCCACAGGTCGGTAAAGCCGTACTGGGTGAGCCAGTACTCGCGGGCACGAATAGAGTCGCCCTTGGGGGCAGCGATGGTGGGTACCGAGGCCAGGGCGCTGGGGCTGGCACTGGCCTTTGAGGTAGCACTGGCTGACGCACTTGCTGTGGGGCTGACGCTGGCACTAGCCGAGGGGCTCGCCGTGGTAGCTCGGGCAGGGAGAGCGCCGAACGCCAGGGCGGTAGCTAGAGCCAGGCTGCTTGCGAGCAGGGCGGTGCCGGTGGAGGGTCGCCGAAAGGCCATGGGCGGTTCCTAGCAGCTGGCGCGTTCGGCAACCGACAGGGCCAGACCGTCGAGGATGTCTTTTTCTGAGGTGATAGCGCTGGTAACCGCTCCCCCGGTGAGGGCGTTGATGCGCTCGACGATGCGAGCCCAGACAACCGACCCTGCGGGGATGACGTCCACCCGGCCCTCGTGCATGTAGGGCAGGGCGGCGCGCTCCGCGCTGGTCATCGCAACCATGTCGGCAGCGGCCCGGGAGATGTCCTTGATGGCAATCTCGGCGCGGTCGATTTTTTCGGGGTCGTAGGCGTCAAGGCCCATCACGTGGGCTGCCACGGTGGTAACGGTTCCCGCTACGCCCACGACGCGGCGGGCCGCCGATAGGTCAACGGAGGCACTTGCGGTTGCGATAGCCCGGTCGGTATCTGCAATGACGCGGGATACCTGGGTGACGTTGGCCGGGTCGGAGCTAATATGGCGTTCGGTCATACGCACGCAGCCGATATCAACCGAGCGGGCTGCGGCCAGGCCGTCCTTGTTTCCCAGCACAAACTCGGTGGAGCCGCCCCCCAGGTCAATCACCAGGGTCATCTCGTCGGTGTTTCCCACCGACGAGACGGCACCTGCAAAGGACAGTTCTGCCTCTTCCCGGCCGGTAATGACCTCGGGTTCTACCCCCAGAATCTCGCGGATGCCATCGATGAAAATCTGGCGGTTGCCCGCGTCGCGGGTGGCACTGGTTGCGGCAAAACGCACCTGCTCTACCCCGTACTCGCGCAGAAGTTCAGCGTATTCACGGGCCGCTGCGAAAGTGCGTTCCAGGGATTCTTTGGCTAGCCAGCCGGTGGCGTCCACGCCCTTGCCCAGGCGCACAATTTTCATGCGACGCTCAAGGTTGGTGAGCACAAAGCCGTATTCGGTGGCTTCGGCCTCGGCGATGAGCAGGCGAATTGAGTTGGTTCCGCAGTCGATAGCGCCAACGCGCATGGTTACTCCCGGTGACTCGTAGGGCAGGTTAGGTTAGGGTTGGGCGGACGCCGGTGGGCTGCTAGTCGCGCCAGGCAGGGTCGCAGTGGCAGGTTTCGGGGGTCCACCACTCAGCGATGAGGTCGAGGGTTGCATCCCCGTAGGGGTTGATGCCGCGGCCAACGGCTAGGGTGTGGCCGAGCACGGCGTGCAGGCACTTGACGCGGGTGGGCATGCCACCGGCTGAAACACCCTCAATTTCGGGTACTTCTTCTAGACCGGCTTTGACGCGAATGCGTTCGCGCTCTGCCAGGTAGTTTTCGTGGGCGCCCCGGTAGGCGGCTGCCTTACTTTCGTCGTCGGCAACTTCGTCGGTCATCTCGTACATGGCGCCTTCTGCCTCAAGGCGGGAGGCTGCGGCGGTGATGACGGGATGGGCCAGGTAGAAGGTGGTGGGGAAGGGTGAGCCGTTGGCCAGGCGCGGGGCGGTGGCGGCGACCAGGGGGTTGCCGCAGACGCAGCGGGCCGGGATTTCTACGACATCGCGCACAGTGCGCCCCAGCTGGGCTGAGAGCACTTTCAGGTCAAGCTCGGTGGGGGTAAGGGTTTCGGCGGTGACCCCGAAGCCGTGGGGCTGGTGGTCGGTGCTCGCGGGTGTGGTCATGGTGTCCTTAGAAGATTGTGCTGGTTTCTCTAGTCTACCGGCGCTAGCGGTTGGTGGCGGTAGCGCTAGAGCTAGCTGAGGGGCCGGCACTAGGGCTGCTTGAGGTGCCGGGGGCCGGGCTGCTGACGGAGGTGTCTTCGGCTGCCAGCTGCAGGGAGCCCCAGAGTTTAGTGGTCCAGGAGTCTTTGGGGGCGGTTTTAGCGGCCGCACTGGTGTCGTCCGCCAGTTCGCTGGTGGAGTCCACGCCTACCACCAGGTAGGGGGTCTCCCCCGGTTGTACGTAGAAGAGACGGCTGCGGGCCTGTTGCTTGACGTAGTTGTCGTCCTGCCACCAGCTGACTTGGGCGTTCAGTGAATCCTGCTCTGCCTGCAGGGCGGCGATGCTGGCCTTGGCGTCGTTGATTTCATTTTGCTGGCGGATGAAGGAGGTCAGCGGGGTGTAGACCGACAGGGCGATAATCACCAGCACAATAGCGAAGGTAATGAAGTGCCCGCTAAAGGAGTGGGCGGCCACCGGGCTGCCCAGCTCCTGCGAGGGGGTTTCTGCGGTGGTCTCGGCGCGCAGGGGCTTAGTTGCCCGGGTGCGGCGGGGTTTGGCCTGATTTTCCCGAGAGGGGGCGGACGCCGGATTCCCCAGGCCGAAGCCAAAAAAGGCTGCGATGGGGTTGGGTTTCTTACCCGGTGTGCGCGCCATAAGTGTTCTTCCTACCCTCTCGTCCGTGATTTTCCTATTCTACCGTCTGAACTGGGCACCCGCTGAACGGTTCCTGCCCTTGTCCTTAAAGGGCAGTGCCCCGGCCAGGGGGCAACCTGGCCGGGGCACGGGCGTCCTTACTCTCTTACTTTAGAGAGGGGGCAGACTACTTTGCGAAGCGGGGGAAAGCACCCTTGCCTGCGTAAACAGCCTGATCGCCAAGCTCTTCCTCGATGCGCAGCAGCTGGTTGTACTTAGCAACGCGCTCGGAGCGGGCGGGAGCACCGGTCTTAATCTGGCCAGCGTTGGTAGCAACAGCCAGGTCAGCGATGGTGACGTCCTCGGTCTCACCTGAACGGTGTGAAACCATGCAACGATACTCGTTGCGCTGAGCCATGCTCATAGCATCGAAGGTCTCGGTCAGTGAACCGATCTGGTTTACCTTCACGAGCAGAGCGTTAGCAGCGCCGCCCTCAATACCCTGAGCCAGACGCTCGGGGTTGGTCACGAAGAGGTCGTCGCCAACGATCTGAACCTTGTCGCCGATTTCGGCGGTGAGGGTCTTGTAGCCGTCCCAGTCGTTCTCGTCCAGGGGGTCCTCGATGGAAACGAGGGGGTACTTAGCAACCAGGTCAGCGTAGTAGGCAGACATTTCAGCTGCGGACTTCTTCTGGCCTTCGAAGTCGTAGGCACCATCGTTGTAGAACTCGGAAGAAGCGACGTCCAGAGCCAGGGCGATTTCTTCACCGGGCTTGTAGCCAGCCTTCTCGATAGCCTCGATGATCAGGTCAAGAGCTGCAGCGTTGGAGTCGAGGTTGGGAGCGAAGCCACCCTCGTCACCCAGACCGGTGGACAGGCCGCGGTCGTGCAGAACGCTCTTAAGGGCGTGATAAACCTCAACGCCAGCCTGCAGGGCAGCGGAGAAGGTGTCGAAGCCGATGGGGGCAATCATGAATTCCTGGATGTCAACGTTGGAGTCAGCGTGTGAGCCACCGTTGAGGATGTTCATCATGGGAACGGGCAGGACGTGAGCGTTGGGGCCGCCCAGGTACTTGTAGAGGGGCAGGTCTGAGGACTCAGCTGCTGCCTTAGCAACGGCCATGGAAACGCCGAGGATAGCGTTTGCGCCGAGCTTGCCCTTGTTGTTGGTGCCGTCCAGGGCGATCATGGCAGCGTCAACAGCGCGCTGGTCGGTTGCGTCGATGCCGATAACCTCTTCAGCGATTTCTTCAATCACTGCAGAGACAGCGCCGAGAACGCCCTTGCCCAGGTAAACAGCCTTGTCGCCGTCGCGGCGCTCTACAGCTTCCCACTCACCGGTGGATGCGCCTGAGGGAACTGCTGCACGGCCAAAAGCGCCGTCTTCGAGCAGAACCTCAACCTCAACGGTGGGGTTGCCGCGTGAGTCAAGAATCTGACGAGCGTGAACTGCGGTAATCAAAGCCATGAAAATGCTCCTTGAAGGATGAGAAATGAAAATGGCTATATAGCGCTACAGCCGGTTGCTGATCGGGCCGTGGAGCCCGCGCGCGTTTATGCCCCTAGTCTACCAAAAAACCCACATAAGCACACAGGAATTCAACATTTCCAACGGTTTTCTTCAGCACTTCTGAGGTTTTGTGGGATTCTGACCAACGGGTCACAACTACCTCATGGGATAAAGTCACCGAACCGTATGCGGCGTATTACTTTTACCGAATCAACCCTTGCACATAGGTCCGCAAGGCCCGCTCCGCATCGAGCCCGGCGGTGCGGGTAGAGGCTGCCAGCTCGTAGAGGTAGGCGCCCAGCTCCTGCTCGTTGGCGAAGGTTGGGAGCTGCCCATCGGCGTCCGCGCCTGTAAAGTCAGCCCCCGCGGTCTCGGCTCTCTCCGCGACCTTGGCGGCGAGGGCGAGCGCGGGCAGGGCCGGCGGGAGACCGTCGAAGGGGCCGGTGCGTTCGGGTTTTTCGGCTTTTTTGAGCCGGTCCCAGGCGTCGTAGATATCGGCGGCGTTGAGCTTTTCGCGGCCCTGGTCGGTGGATGCGAAGACGTGGGGGTTACGGCGCACCAGTTTGGCGGCGAGCCCGTCGATGACGTCCTGCATGGTGAAGCCGCCCTGCGCGGTGGGGGTTTCGGCGGCTATGGTGGCGTGGAAGATGACGTTGAGCAGCACATCCCCCAGTTCTTCGCGCAGCAGGGGCAGGTTGACTCCGCCGGGGGCTTCAACGGCTTCGGCGACCTCGTAAGTTTCTTCGATGAGGTAGTGCATGATGGACGCGTGGGTTTGGGCGGACGTCCAGGCGCAGCCGTCGGGGCTGCGGAGGGTCTGCATGAGCCCCATCAGGTGCTCGAAGTTGCTCCCGAGGTCACCGGGTTCTGGCGCGGGGGCGGGGTGCTCTTGTTTTGACCGGGTCATGCGCCGCGATGCTCTTCCTTGTCGGTGTCTGCCCGACCCTGCTCTTCGAGGGCCAGCTGCCCGTAGGCGCTCTGGATGCTGGTGAGCAGGGCCTGTTTTTCATCGAAGGAGCAGAAGGCTCCGTTGACGGCATTGTAGGTGACTTCGAAGAATTCGGGTAGGCCAAAGCCCTGGTGGGTGGCGAGTTCGGCGAATTCCCGGGTCATGCTGGTGGCGCTCATTAGGCGATTATCGGGGTTGATGGTAACCGCGAACCCGGCCTGCAGAAGCAGGGCCGCCGGGTGCTCTTCGTGGCTGAGGGCCGGTTCAAAGGCCTTCTTCTGCCCCACATTGCTGGCTTTTTCGGCGGCGTCGGTCTGCAGGTTGGAGCAGGGGCAGGTTTCCAGCACGATACGGCGGTTTTTGATAGCTTCGGCGACCTCGCCCAGTTGCAGGACGGTCTGACCGGGGTCAGCGCCGGGCATTAGGGAGCCGTCGGGGTCGATCTCTGCCAGGGTGCGGGCTGTGATGTCTTCGGTGATGCGGACGCCGTGGCCCAGTCGCAGGGCCCGGCCGGTGACCAGGGCTTCACGAATAGAGGCCAGGCCAAAGGCTTCACCGGCATGCAGGGTGACGGGCAGGAAGTGCTCGGCGGCAAGGTTCAGGGCTTCTGCGTGGGCCGAGGTAGGGTGGCCGTCCTCAGGCCCAGCAAGGTCGAAGCCCACCACGCCCAGGGCCCGGTAGACCAGGGCGGTTTTGACGACCTCCAGGGAGTTATTTTGGTGGCGCATGGCGCACAGAATCTGGTTGACCAGGATGCGCCCGCCGGCCCGACCTACTTGCTCCATACCGTCCATGAGTCCGTCGGCGACCGCTTCAACGGCCTGGGTCATGGTTAGCCCGCCGCGCAGGTGCAGTTCAGGGGCCCAGCGCACCTCGCCGTAGATGACGCCGTCGGCGGCCAGGGTCAGTACGTGCTCACGGGCGACCCGGCGCAGGTTATCTGCGGTTTGCATGACGGCTACGGTGTGTTCAAAGGTTTCTAGGTAGCAGGCCAGGGAGCGAGAGTCTGCTGCCTGCTTGAACCACTCCCCCAGCTCCTGCGGGTCGGTCGCGGGCAGGGTGTGGCCCACCTGGTCAGCTAGCTCGATGAGGGTCTCGGGCAGCAGGCCACCATCGAGGTGGTCGTGCAGGCAGACTTTGGGGAGTTTCTGTAGCCAGGTCAGGGTGGGCGTGGGTGCGGTCATGCGGGGAAGGTTCTTTCGTAGTGGCCCGCCCCGAAAAGGCCGGGGCTCTTTCGGGGCGGGCGCTTCAGATGAGAGGTAAGTGGGCCTAGAAGGTCCAGGCGGCTAGGGCCTCGCTCATGTGGGCCGGGATGTTCTCGCCTGTGCGGGGGAACATGCGCAGCTCCTCTACGTACTGCTGGGCGGGCAGGTGCTCGGGGTAGCGCACGAAGGCTTCCTCATCGGCGTAGTCGAAGGACGCCTCGACCGGGGTGCCGGGGGTGAAGCGGATGTTGATGGCCAGGGGTGAGCCCTGGCCTTCCTTGTAGGAGTCTGCCTTGAGCTGCAGAATCGCCAGGGTCTCTTCGGGGATCAGGTCGAAGGTGCGTACCTGCTCCCAGAAGCCGTTGCGGCGCACGTGGGTCAGGGCGTCGTAGTAGGAGCCCAGAGTACGTACACGAATCAGCACGGTGGAGACATCGCGGGCGGTACCGTCCGCACCGAAGAGGGCCTCGTAGGCAGGTGCGAAGCGGGAGACCACTTCGGCCTCGGTGAGCACCAGGTTGCCGCTGGCCTTCTTGGTGGCAGAGGGCTTGGGCTGGCTGTGCTCGGCGTAGGAGGGGGCGATATCGACGCTGGTGCCGGTCATGGGGGCATCCAGGGCCGGGGCGGACGCGGGCAGGTTGCGGGCTGAAGCCGGTGCAGCGGACGCCTGGGGCTGGTCGTCGGCTTCGAATTCGCTGTCGTCCAGGTGGGTGGGCAGCTGGTGGGCCTCATTCTCGTTGGCTGCGGCAGCTTCTTCTGCCGGGGCGGTATCTTCGGCGGGTGCTGCTTCTTCTGCCGGGGCTGCCGAGCGGATGCCAGCAGTCGCCGGGTAGTTTGCGGCGGCAGCGGCGGTTACGGCACCCTGCTGGTAAGCGGCATCTGCTTCGGGAGTCTCTTCGACGGTAGCTTCTTCCGCAGCAGCTTCTTCAGCGCTACCTGCTTCTGCCGCGGGGGCCTCTTCCTGTGCAGGCTCTACAGCCGATTCTTCAGCGATGTCTGAGGCTTCCTCAGCGGGGCCTTCAGCCATCTCCGCTTCGTTCTGGTTAGCCTTCTCCTGCGCTGCCTTCTCCTGGGCCAGACGGGCTGAGATACGGCTCATGCGGTCCTCAGCCTGAGCGGCGGTTTCCTCCTGCCCTGCGGCAACCGGGGCGGGGGCGGCGTCCTGCCTCTTCTCAACTTCAGCAACCTGCTGGGCCTCGCCAGCCTGCTCAACCTCACCGGCCTGCTCAACCTCGCCAGCCTGCTGAGCCTGGGCAGCGCCCATATCTAGGGCGTAGTTGAGGTTGTGGGTCTTGCTGGTGGCGGTGTTCATGAAAGAAGCGTGCACAGCCGCATCGCTGCCGATAGCGGGGTTCACCACGACCAGGGCTCGGTTCCAGGCACCGCGCTCGCTCTTTTCTTCCTCAACGTAGAGGTCAGCCACAGCTTGGAACCATTCGCTACCGGGGGTGACCAGACCAGATTCAACTTCCTGGCCGCGCTGGTAGAGGGTGTACTTCATGTCGTTGGCGTTCTGGGTCAGGTTCAGGGTCACCTGGCCCTCTGCCTTGGCGCGCATGAGCTTGACAACGGCTTTGAGGCCCTTGCCTGCGCCCAGGCGGGTGGGGGCAGGGGCAGTCTCAGCGGTCTTGGGGGTATGCGCCTGTTCGGCATCGATGCCGGTTGCCAGAACATCCCGCTGGGCGGTGTCGCTAGCGGTGTTCTGTGCGGGGGCAGGTGCCTGAGTTTTTTTGCGGCTGAATAGGCCCACGGTTCTTCTCTTTTCTTGCAGGGTCGAAGGGAGGTTTTAAGCGTTGATTCTATCCAGAATCAGGTCGGTGGGGGTGTAATCGCCTCCGATAGTCCAGGCGTCCTTGAGGGATTCCATGGCGCGTTCAAAGCGTTCGGGGGTGTCGGTCATCAGGGTCATCAGGGGCTGGCCTACGGTGACGGTGTCGCCGGGCTTGGCGTGCAGGTTGATACCCGCTGCCAGCTGCACGGCGTCTTCCTTGCGGGCTCGGCCTGCGCCCAGACGCCAGGACGCCACGCCCACGGCCAGGGCGTCCAGGCGGTTTAGGGTGCCGCTTGCGTCAGCGTAGACGGTGTGGGTTTCGCGGGCCTGGGGCAGGGCTGCATCGGGGTCGCCGCCCTGGGCAGAAATCATCTCGCGCCACTTATCCATGGCGCGGCCGTCGGCAAGAGCCTCGGCGGGGTCGGCGTCGATGCCGGAATTCTTCAGCATGACGCGGGCTAGCTCAACGGTCAGTTCGACGATATCGGCAGGCCCACCGCCGGCGAGCACCTCAACGGATTCTGCCACCTCGTTGGCGTTGCCAACGGCCAGTCCCAGGGGGGTATCCATATTGGTGAGCAGAGCACTGGTCTTAACGCCGGCACCCTGTCCAAGCTCAACCATGACCTCTGCCAGCTCACGGGCGCGCGCGGCGTCCTTCATAAAGGCACCGGAGCCGACCTTGACGTCAAGTACCAGGGAGTCGGTACCTTCGGCGATTTTCTTGCTCATGATGGAGGAGGCAATGAGCGGGATTGCCTCGACGGTGGAGGTGGTGTCGCGCAGGGCGTAAAGCTTCTTGTCGGCGGGGGCCAGGCCGGTACCTGCGGCTGAGATAACAGCGCCGACGCTACCGAGAATGTCGAGGGTCTTTTCGTTGGAAATGTTGGCCTGCCAGCCGGGGATAGCTTCGAGCTTGTCAAGGGTGCCGCCGGTATGGCCCAGGCCGCGGCCTGAGAGCTGGGGTACGGCCACGTTATAGACGGCAACCAGCGGGGCCAGGGGCAGGGTGATTTTGTCGCCGACACCGCCGGTGGAGTGCTTATCTGCGGTGGCGAGTTTTTTGTCGGGGCCGATGATGGATGAGAAGTCCATACGTTCGCCGGAGCGGATCATGGCGTCGGTCCAGCGGGCGATTTCTTCGCGGGTCATGCCGTTGAGGAAGATAGCCATGGCCAGGGCGCTCATCTGCTCGTCGGCTACGACGCCGCGGGTGTAGGCGTCGATGACCCAGTCGATCTGGTCGTTGGTGAGGGTTCCGTGGTCGCGTTTGGTGCGGATAATGTCTACGGCGTCGAAAGCTTCGGTGCTCAAGCGCTCACCTTCCCGGCAGGGTGCAACTTCGCTCCCCCGCCCTGTGTTGTTGTGGTCTTCGGTCTTATCTTCCAGTATGCCAGTTTGCGCCGGGGCTTGGCCTGGGCAAAGCGGTCAGTGAACGGGAAAGATAAGGACGTTAGGGGGCAGCTAAGCGATCGGGGCCGAAGGCGTCGGGCAGCATCTGCTCGATGGTGAGCACTCCGCTGGTGGAGCGCAAAAGCATGCCGGGGGCACTGTGTTCGTAGAGCAGCTGGCGGCAGCGGCCGCAGGGCATCAGGGCGTTGCCGTCCTTATCGACACAGGCAAAGGCTGCGAGCTTGCCGCCGCCGGTGCGGAAGAGCTCAGAAATCAGGGAGCATTCGGCGCAGAGGGTAATCCCGTAGGAAGCGTTTTCGATGTTAGCGCCGGTAATCAGGCGCCCGTCGGTGGTTAGGGCCGCAGCTCCCACCGCGAAGTTGGAGTAGGGCGAGTAGGAGTTCGCCAGGGCTGCGGTGGCGGCAGCGGTGAGCTGATTCCAGTCAATGTCTTGTGCAGTCATTGGTATCTTCCTTTGTTTTTCTACAGGTACGGGGAGGCGGACGCCCCGGTAGCCGACTGGCTGGGATGAGTAGGGTTTTCCGCGAAGCGAAATAGAAATCCCTGCGAATTAGCCGAGCCCGCGAGGCTACATGAATCAAGCGAGCTCTGCGAACCTGCGAGAAGGTTAGTCGGCGAAGGGGCGTCCGCCTCCACCTCCCTACTCAGGTCCAACAATGTTAAGACGGCAGTGGCCGCCCCTTGCTGTGCAAGTGGGGCGGCCACGCGTCCGTCCGGGCCTACTCCTTGATGTAGGGCTTGCCCACTGCGGCGGGGCCGCGGGAGCGCCCCACCAGACCGGCTACCGCGAAGATGGTGACCAGGTAGGGCAGCATGGCGAGCAGTTCGGTGGGCACGCTGGTGCCCAGGATGGAGAGGACGAACTGCAGGTTGAGGGAGAAGCCAAAGAGGAGGGCGGCGGAGAGGGCTCCGATGGGGGTCCAGCGGCCGAAGATGAGCGCGGCGAGGGCGATGTAGCCCTGGCCGGCGGTCATGTCGGAGTTGAAGGAGGATACGGAGACCAGGGTGAAGAAGGCGCCGCCCATACCGGCTACGGCACCGGCCAGCAGCACGTTGGTGGCGCGGAGGCGGTTGACGTTGACGCCCAGGGTGTCGGCGGCCTTGGGGTGTTCACCGACGGCGCGGGTGCGCAGGCCCCAGCGGGTCTTGTTGAGGGCGAACCAGATGACGGCTACCACGATGTACATGAGGTAGACCAGTACGTTCTGGTTGAAGAGGACGGGGCCCAGGACAGGGATCTCGGAGAGGCCGGGGATGGCGAAGGTCGGCAGCTTGGGCGCGGAGTTGAGGGTGGAGGCATTGGGTTCAAGGACTCGGGCGAAAAGGAAGCCGGTGAGACCCGAAACGAGTACGTTGACCACAACGCCGACGATAACCTGGTCGACCAGGTACTTGATGGAGAAGAGAGCCAATAGGGCTGAGACGAGCATGCCGCCGATCATGGCTGCAAGGAGGCCTGCCCAGGCGTTCTTCGTGATGGAACCTACCAGGACGGCTGAGAAGGCTCCCAGCAGGAGCTGGCCTTCGATGGCGATGTTGACGATGCCAGAACGCTCACAGAGCAGACCGCCCATAGAACCGAAAATCATGGGGATGGAAAGGGCCACTGCGCCAGTGAGCAGGGAAACCAGGGAGAGTGAGGCTCGTTCGGTGGATCCAATGGCCCAGACTACCAGGCCGGAGGCGAAGGCAAACCAGAAGAGGGGGGCTACCCAGCGTCCCAGGGTTTTGCCGGCGTTGGTGGTCACCAGGGCGTATCCGGCAACGGCGAGCATGACGATAGATGCTACCCAGCCGTACACCAGAGGGTTGAGGTTGATGGGTTCAGCTGAGAACCAGCTCACCCCGTCTGAGATTCCTAGTGAAATGGTTTTCTGGGGTGCCTTGAGGGCGATGAGCAGGGTGCCGAGTACTGCCAGCACCCCGTAGATGATGGGGTTCTTCCAGTTTTTGACGGCCAGCTTCTCATCTGAAGTGCTGGTAGTGGTTTCAGGAGTTGCGATGACGCTCATGGTTATGCCTCCACAGCCTTCTTCTGAGCTGACTTCTTTTTCTTGGGCTTGCCGGTGGGGTCGGGCAGGCGGAACAGGGATCGAACCAGCGGGGGCGCCGCGATGAAGAGAACGATCAGAGCCTGAAGAACCAGAACGATGTCGATGTCGGTTCCGGTTGAGATCTGCATGGAGACACCACCTGCACGGAAGGCACCGAAGAGGAGGGCCGCGAAGAAGGTACCCCAGGGGGTGGAGCGTCCCAGAAGAGCTACGGTGATGGCGTCAAAGCCAAGTGAGCCTGCAACACCGGTGCTGAGAACCTTTTCAGTACCGGAAACCTGGGCGGTACCGGCGAGACCTGCGAGGGCACCGGAGAGAGCCATCACGATGATGTAACCTGAGGCGACGGAGATACCTGCGGTGCGGGCTGCGTTGGGGTTAGCGCCGACTGCGCGCAGGCGGAAGCCGATGGTAGAGCGGTTCAGAAGCCAGCTCACAAAGATAACTGCTAGAACAGCGACGATGAAGCCCAGGTGCAAGCGGAAGGAGGGGCCAAGGATGAGCGGGAACGTCGCGTTGGCGCCAACCTGATCTGAGATGGGGTTTGCACTCCCTTCGCGCTGAAGCACAGGAGTTTTAAGCAGGTAGGTCAGCAGGTTAGCGGCGATATAGTTCATCATGATGGACAGGATCACTTCGTGAGCGCCTGTCTTGGCCTTGAGGACACCGATAATACCGCCCCAGATGGCACCGCCGATGATGCCGCCCATCAGAACAAGAGGAATCATAACGGGCAGGGGCAGTCCGGCGTTGAGGGCTACCCAGCCTGAGACGATAGCACCGAGGATAATCTGACCCTGGGCACCGATATTGAAGAGGCCGGCTCGGAAAGAGAGAGCGATAGCCAGACCCGCAAAAATCAGGGGGGTCGCCATCGTCAAAGTTTCGGTAATGGGTCGAATCTGCTGGGCAAAGGTCTTGCCGTTGGGGTTGTAGATAGACCCCTGGAGCAGAGCCATGTAGGCATCGGTGGCTGCTGACCAACCGGCACTGAGAGTGTCCATGGGGCGGGCAAAGAAATAGCCTGCCGCTTTTTGGGTGGCCGGGTCGGTGAAAGCTATGAGAATCCCGCCAACGATAAAGGCGGCTAGAGCTGCGCCGATGGAGAGGCCGATGTTACCGCCTGCAATGCGGGCGAAGGTCGAGGGCTTCTCGGTTGCTACCAGCTGGGAGGGGACGTCCTGGGGCGGGGTTTTGACTGCCGTATCGGCAGCGAGGGCAGGGTCTACCTGCGGGGCTGCGGGCTTATGCTCGCTCATTCTCTTCTCCTTCTGCCCAGGGGGTCTCGGGGGTGGTGGCCATGTGCTTGGCATGGGAAGCGCTGGGGGCCTCTTCGGCGTGTTCTGCGGAGGCTACAAGGGCTTCTTCGTAGGTAGCTCCTGCCATCATCTGGCCGAGCACAGAGCGGGGAGTGCTGGGCGGGACGATGCCCATGAGCTCGCCGTGGAAGAAGACGGCGATGCGGTCTGCGAGTCCGTAGACTTCGTCAAGTTCGGTAGAGACGATGATGACGGGCACGCCCTTGTCGCGTTCTTCGACGATGCGCTTGTGGATGAACTCGATAGAGCCAACATCTACGCCGCGGGTGGGCTGGGAGGCGACGAAGAGTTCTAGGGGGCGAGAGAGCTCGCGGGCAACAACGATTTTCTGCTGGTTACCGCCAGAGAGTGTGGATGCTGCGTGCTCTTTAGAACCCATACGGATGTCAAACTCGGTGCCTGCCCGGTCGGCATTTTCAGAGATCTTAGTGCGGTTGAGAGTACCTGCCGATGAGAAGTCTTTGGTGTCAAAGAGGTCGAGGATTAGGTTCTCTGAGATAGAGAAGGACCCAACGAGACCATCCTTGCTGCGGTCTTCGGGTACGAAGCCGACGCCGGTGCGTAGCACCTGCTTGGTGGTTTTCCCCAGGAGTTCTGTTCCGTTGAGTTTCATTGACCCGGTGGCCTTGGGGTGCAGTCCGATAATGGATTCTGCCAGCTCAGTCTGACCGTTGCCCTGCACACCGGCAACGGCAAGAATTTCGCCGCCGTGCACGGTGAAGCTGACGTCTTTGAGCAGGGGCACGCCGTTATCAGCTACCAGGGTGAGGTTTTCAACAGCGAAGGTCTGGTCGTTGGTCTGGGCCTCAGACTTGTCGACGGTCAGCTGCACGGCCTTACCCACCATGAGGGAGGCCAGCTCAGTGGTTGACATAGAGGGGTCAGCCTGACCTACGACCTTGCCGCGGCGGATGACGGTGATGTCATCAGAAATTTCACGAACTTCGCGGAGCTTGTGGGAGATGAAGAGCAAAGACTTACCGTCCTTGCGAAGCTGGTCCATGATGCCCAGCAGCTGGTCGGTTTCTGCCGGGGTGAGCACGGCGGTGGGCTCGTCAAGAATCAGAATCTCTGCGTCGCGCACCAGCGCCTTGATAATTTCAACGCGCTGCTGCACACCAACGGGCAGGTCTTCAACGATGGCGTCGGGATCAACCGCAAAGCCATAGCGGTCTGAGATCTCACGGATCTTACGGCGCGTGGTCTCAAGATCGAGGGTGCCACCCTTGAGGGATTCGGAGCCCAGGGCCACGTTCTCGGCAACGGTGAAGACGGGGACCAGCATAAAGTGCTGGTGCACCATACCAATGCCTGCTGCCATGGCGTCTGAGGGGCCTGAGAACTCAACTGGTTGGTCGTCGATGAACAGCTGGCCTTCGGTGGGCTGGTAGAGACCGAAGATAACGTTCATGAGGGTGGACTTACCCGCGCCGTTTTCACCCAGCAAGCAGTGTACTGTGCCGGGGCGGACCACAAGGTCGATGCTGTCGTTCGCGGTAAAGTCACCGAAGCGTTTAGTGACCTTGCGCAGTTCGAGTTTCATGGGGTGGCTTTCTGTGTAATAACCGGACGCACACTACGGCCCCGGGGGCTGCAGAGTGAAGGAGTGCTTGTGCCTAGTTTAGCGGGTAAGACCCCTACCCTAAAGACTGTGTGCGGTTCAGGGCTATGGACCAGTGGCTTTTACCAGACAAACGGCTCACTCCCCTCGTGAGCAAGGGGGTGAGCCGCTGTTAGGTGACTGAAAGGAGGCTTTCAGCGCCGGGAGAGACTACTTGGGTGAAGCCTCTGATTCGATGGTGATGGTACCGGCGATGATGTCTTCCTTGATCTTGTCGAGTTCAGCCTTGGTCTCGTCTGAGACTGCTGAGTCGAAGTTGTGGAAAGGCGCCAGACCAACGCCGTCATTCTCAAGGGTGCCGATGTAGGGGTCAGCGGTGAAGTTGCCCTCGAAGTCAGACTTGATGGTTTCGGTAACAGCTGCGTCCATCTTCTTCATGATGGAGGTCAGGATGATGTCAGAGAAGTTGGGGTTGGTTTCAACACCGTCTGAGTCAACCCAAACAACCGATGCGGGATTTTCAGGGTTAGTGGCGTTGTATTCCTTGACAGCTTCGAGGGTACCTGCACCTACGGGGCCCGCAACGGGCAGAATGATGTCAGCGCCCTGACCCAGGAAGGTCTGGGTGTTGGTCTTGCCCTTAGCAGCGTCTTCGAAGTCACCGGTGAAGGTACCTGATTGGCTCTCTACATTCCAGCCCAGGAGCTCGACGTTAGCTCCCTTCTGCTCGTTGTAGTAGGCAACGCCCTGGGCAAAGCCGTCCATGAAGATAGTGACGGTGGGGTACTGGGCACCACCGTAGGTTGCTACCTTACCGGTCTTGGTCTGAGCAGCTGCTAGGTAGCCAGCCTGGAAAGCAGCCTGAGCAGTGTCGAAAATGATGGGGCGGACGTTGGGCAGGTCGATGGCGTTATCGTCAACGATTGCAAAGTGCGACTCAGGGTTAGCCTCTGCAACTTCCTTGGTAGTGTCAGACAGAGCGAAGCCAACAGTCACAGTGATGTTGCAACCCTGCTGAATCATACCGTTGACATTGGGGGCGTAGTCGGTATCTGATGAGGACTGTGCTTCTGCATAGCTAATATCAAGTTCTGATACGGCATCCTGCAGGCCCTTGTAGGAGTTCTGGTTGAAGGACTTGTCCTGGAAACCACCGAAGTCAGAAACGATGCAGCCCAGGTAGTCGCTGCTCTCGCCGGAAGCTGAGGATGATTCTTCGGGGGCAGCGCCACATGCTGACAGCAGCAGGGCTGAGATACCCAGGACGGAACCGGTGGATGCAACGTGCTTACGTGAGAAAGCCATGAAGGTCCTTTTCGTACGGCCCTGAAAGCCGGCGGCGCGTAGTTTACGCCAGCTGTGTGTGAGTGGTGCTTTCAGAGAAAATTTTGCGTAACACAACACATCTTAGTGTGATTCAGCTTCCCGTTCACCCCCGATTCACCTTAAAGAACGTGAACCGCATAACAGGTTGTTGCTGTTTAATCACATCGTATAGATATTTGAGCTAATGGCAGAGGGCAGGAGGCCGTCCCGGGAGTGGAGGGCGGGCGTCCTGCCCTCTCAAAAATTTTCTGAAAAAAGTTACCAGCCGGTAACTTCCCGGAGGTTAGCTGCGAGACAGCTCCGAGCGGATAGCCCGCAGCGCGGTCGCGGCCATGACCTGCACCCCGTACTCAATCGCGCGCTCGTCCGGCACGTAATCGCCCCGGTGCAGGTCGTAGGTCACCCCACCGGGCACGCGGGTGCCCAGACGAATCAGGGCACCGGGAACCTCTTGGAGCATCCAGGCGAAATCTTCCCCGCCCATGGACTGCTCCACCAGCACCACGGAGTCCTCCCCCAGCTCCGCGCGGGAGGCCGCCTCAATCATGGCAACTTCATCTTCGGTATTGACGGACGGCGGCACCCCCCGATAGTGCTCAAGCTCAACCTCTACGTTGTAGGGGGCAGCGATCTGGTCAACCACCTCATCGAGCATGGCACCGGCCTGCTTCCAGACGTCCGCGTCCAAACAGCGCATGGTACCCGCCAAGAAAGCGGTGGACGGAATAGCGTTGGGAGCTACCCCAGCCTCAATCTGCCCCCAGGCAACCAGCACGCCGGAGCGGACGTCCGTCTTGCGCGAAAGCACAGCAGGCACGTTAATCGCGATTTGGGAGAGGGCGTAAATGACGTCCTCGGTCAGGTGTGGGCGAGAAGTGTGCCCGCCGCGACCCTTGAGAGTGATTTTGATGGTGTCGGAGGCGCTAGTGATGGCACCGATGCGGGTACCAATTTTGCCCACGTCAACCTTGGGCTCACAGTGCAGGGCGAAGGCGCGGGGTACGCCCTCGAGGATGCCCTGGGCGATGACGTCCACGGCCCCGCCGGGCAGCTGCTCCTCAGCCGGCTGGAAAATAATGCGCACGGTGCCGCCCAGGGGAAGATCCTGGTGAAGGCGGTGCAGGGCAATAGCCACTCCCAGCATGACGGTCTGGTGAATATCGTGCCCACAGGCGTGCATAACGCCATCGACCTGCGAAGCGTAGGGCAGGTCGGTTTCCTCCTGAATAGGCAGGGCATCGATATCGGCACGCAGAGCAGCAGCCATCGGGCCAGAACCCACATCCACATAGCAGCCGGTACCCTTCAAATGCTTGGGTGCCAGCCCCGCTTCGGTGAGGGTACGGAAAATACGCTCGGTCGTCTTGTTCTCAAGGTAGGACAGCTCAGGGTTCTGATGCACCTCGCGGCGAAAAGCAATCAGTTCCGGCACCAGGGTACGCAGACGCTGGGCAAACAGGGGTGAGCTCAGATCCAAGGAGCTTGCAGCAAAAGAATAGGACGACATGTATATAGAGTAGCCCCTCGTGCAAAAAAGTCGCGCTCCACAAGGGGTGTAGAGCGCGACTTTCTACCGGCCTTAGAGGGAGCGGGCCAGGATAGCCTGCTTGACCTCGGCAATCGCCTTGGTAATTTCAATACCGCGGGGGCAAGCCTCGGTGCAGTTGAAGGTGGTGCGGCAGCGCCAGACGCCTTCCTTATCGTTGAGAATCTCAAGACGCATGTCACCGGCATCATCGCGAGAGTCGAAGATGAAGCGGTGGGCGTTGACGATAGCTGCGGGGCCGAAGTACTGGCCGTCAGTCCAGAAGACGGGGCAGGACGAGGTACACGCGGCGCAGAGGATGCACTTGGTGGTGTCGTCAAAGCGGGCGCGGTCCTCCTGGGACTGGTAGCGCTCACGCTCCGGCTCGTGGGTGTCGTTGACCAGGAAGGGCATAATCTCACGGTAGGCCTGGAAGAAGGGTTCCATGTCTACGATGAGATCCTTCTCGCAGGGCAGGCCCTTGATGGGCTCAACGGTGATGGGCTTGGACAGGTCAAGGTCCTTGAGCAGGGTCTTGCAGGCCAGGCGGTTGCGGCCGTTGATACGCATGGCGTCGGAGCCACAGATACCGTGGGCACAGGAGCGGCGGAAGGACAGCGATCCATCAATCTCCCACTTGATCTTGTGCAGGGCATCGAGCACACGGTCGGTGCCGTACATGGTCAGCTTGAATTCGTCCCAGTGGGCTTCTGCTGACTCTTCAGGGTTGTAGCGGCGGACCTGCACAGTCACGTCAAAGGTGGGAATAGCACCCGCTTCGCCTGACTCAGACTTCAGCTCAACCTTGGATTCGGGTTCACGTGCTTCAAAATCAGCCATTTTAGTACTTACGCTCCATCGGTTCGTAGCGGGTGAAGGTCACGGGCTTGGTGTCAAAACGCAGACCCTTGATACCTTCCATCTCGGCGTTCTCATCGAGGTAGACCATTGAGTGCTTCATAAAGTTGGCGTCGTCGCGGTCGGGGTAGTCTTCGCGGAAGTGACCGCCGCGGGACTCCTTGCGGTGCAGGGCAGCCACAGACATGACCTTGGCCAGTTCCAGCAGGAAGCCCAGCTCGACAGCTTCAAGCAGGTCGAGGTTGAAGCGCTTGCCCTTGTCCTGAATCTGGATGTTCTTGTAACGCTCTTCGAGTTCAACAATCTTGTTGACGGCGTTGTGGATGGTTGCCTCGGTACGGAAGACCTGCATGTCGGCGTCCATGACGTCCTGCAGTTCCTTGCGCAGCTGGCCTACCTTTTCGGTGCCTTCGCCGTTGCGGATCTGGTTGAGCAGTTCCAGGGTGGCATCTGCGGCGTCGTCGGGGACGGGCAGGAAGTCAGCTGATGCTGCGTATTCTGCTGCGTAGATACCGGCGCGCTTACCGAAGACGTTGATGTCGAGCAGGGAGTTGGTACCCAGACGGTTAGAGCCGTGGACCGATACGCAGGCAACCTCACCGGCAGCGTAGAGACCGGGGATGATGTCCTCGGAGTTGGAGTGTACCTCTGCCTTGATGTTGGTGGGGATGCCGCCCATGGCGTAGTGGGCGGTGGGGAAAACCGGGACGGGCTCGGTGTAGGGTTCAACGCCCAGGTAGGTGCGAGCGAACTCGGTGATGTCGGGGAGCTTCTCGTCGATGTGGGAGGGTTCGAGGTGGGTGAGGTCCAGAAGGACGTAGTCCTTGTTGGGACCACAGCCTCGGCCTTCACGAACCTCGTTCGCCATGGAGCGGGCCACGATGTCGCGGGGGGCAAGGTCCTTAATGGTGGGAGCATATCGCTCCATGAAGCGTTCACCGTCGGAGTTACGCAGAATACCGCCTTCACCGCGGGCAGCCTCAGAAACCAGGATGCCCAGGCCTGCAAGGCCGGTGGGGTGGAACTGCACGAACTCCATGTCTTCCAGAGGAATACCGTTGCGCAGGGCAATTGCCATGCCGTCACCGGTCAGAGTGTGGGCGTTGGAGGTGGTCTTGAAGATCTTGCCACAGCCGCCGGATGCGAAGATAACGCTTTTGGCCTGGAAGACGTGGACGTCGCCGGTAGCCAGGTCGTAGGAGACAACGCCTGCGGGGCGGCGGACGCCGTCCTCGTCCTCAACCATAACCAGGTCGAGCACGTAGTACTCGTTGTAGAACTCTACGTTGTGCTTGACGCAGTTCTGGTAGAGGGTCTGCAGAATCATGTGGCCGGTGCGGTCTGCTGCGTAGCAGGCGCGGCGCACAGGAGCCTTACCGTGGTCGCGGGTGTGACCACCGAAGCGGCGCTGGTCAATACGGCCCTCGGGGGTGCGGTTGAAGGGAAGACCCATCTTCTCGAGATCAAGAACGGCATCGATGGCTTCTTTCGCCATAACCTCAGCTGAGTCCTGGTCTACCAGGTAGTCGCCACCCTTGATGGTGTCAAAGGTATGCCACTCCCAGTTGTCCTCTTCAACGTTAGCCAGAGCCGCACACATGCCACCCTGGGCGGCACCGGTGTGGGAGCGGGTGGGGTAGAGCTTGGTGAGCACAGCGGTGCGGACGCGCTGGCCAGCTTCGATAGCGGCTCGCATACCTGCGCCGCCTGCGCCGATGATAACGACGTCGTACTTATGTACCTGCATTGTGTGAATGCTTCTTTCTAAAATCTAGAGCGCCAATAGCTTACGGAGCGGTGCAGAAGGACGGCAGAAGGTCTGCGGCTGCACCGGCGGGGCAGGGGTCAAAGGTGAAGATGACCAGGGTGCCCAGAAGAATCACGAAAGCGGTGGCAAGGAAGAGGGCTACCTTCAGGGCGAAGCGCACGCCGTCCTTTTCTGCGTAATCGTCGATGATGACGCGGATGCCGTTAGCGCCGTGCAGCATAGCCAGCCACAGGAGCAGAAGATCCCAGACCTGCCAGAAGGGGTTAGCCAGCTTACCGCCGACGAAACCGAAGTCGATGCGGTGTACGCCTTCGCCCATCATGAGGTTGACGAAGAGGTGACCGAAAATCAGGATGACCAGCAGAACACCGGAGACACGCATGTAAAGCCAGGCGAACATCTCGAAGTTGTTGCGCTTGGACGAGGCGCGGTTGTATTTGACACCCGATACGGTGTTGTCGCGGCTACGGGGAACCGAAATCTTGGTTTTCAGAGGAGTTGCCATGTCTTAGTGACCCCCAAAGACGAGCATGAGATGACGGACGAGGAAGGGAACCATGACGACGGCCCAGAGCACCAGGACGCCCCAGAGCATAGCCTTCTGGTTCTTGGCGCCGTTCTTCCAGAAGTCCACCAGGATAATGCGGATACCGTTAAAAGCGTGGTAGACAATAGCTGCTACCAGAACAGCTTCACCCAGACCCATGATGGGGTTCTTGTAGATGTGCATGACGGCGTTGTAGGCCTCAGGAGAGACGCGGACAACGGCGGTATCAAGCACGTGAACCAGCAAGAAGAAGAAAATGGCGATACCGGTAATGCGGTGGGCAACCCACGACCACATACCTTCACGGCCGCGGTACAGCGTACCCTTGGATGTATTCGGCACTGAATAACCTCCTGTGTGATGCGAGACGACACACCGATAGGTCGAGCCCATCTGTGCGCCCACGCAACATACGTATTGTGTGTTCTACTCAACAGCAAGATTAGCAGGTTTTAGGGCCGCTTACTTACACCGTGTCACCATCTCTTACCCCCGTATTTCCGGGAAATAGGCAAGGTTTTAATGCCCTTAAGCCAGCTATCGGCGTTATTATGCGGAAGCCGCCGTGAGGTTTTCCGTCAAAAGTGACCGGCGCCGTACAGTTTAAGGAAAAGATTTCATCATTATGACTTCAATTCTGGGTACACTGTAGAAACAATGAGAACACCACTTGAACGGTTCTACCCCCTCATTCCGGCCGGCGGCGTAGGGTCCCGCCTATGGCCCCTCTCTCGCGCCGTAGAACCTAAATTTCTGCTTGACCTGACCGGGACAGGTTCTTCCCTCCTCCGTGCTACCTACGATCGCTTGGTTGACCTCGCGGCTGATGGCGTCCTTGTCGTCACCGGCCAGGCCCACGCCAATGCCGTCACCCAGCAGCTCTCAGAGCTGCGCGGGTCCGATCTGGTACTCGAACCCTCACCTCGCGACTCCGCAGCAGCCATTGGCCTTGCCTGCGCTATTCTGCACGAGCGTGACCCCGAGGCCATCATTGGCTCCTTCGCCGCTGACCACATCATCAGCCCGGTCGAAGAATTCCAGGCTGTAGTACGCGAAGCCGTACACGCCGCGGCCTCCGGCAAGATCGTCACCATCGGCATCGAGCCCACCGAACCTTCCACCGCCTTCGGCTACATCAAGGCTACCCAGAACCTGGGGCTGGAAGACGCCCCCAGCGTCCTTGCCGTTGAACAGTTCGTCGAAAAACCCAATGAGGCCACCGCAACCGAGTACGTAGCCAGCGGCGACTACACCTGGAACGCCGGCATGTTCGTGGCTCCTGCTGCCCTCATGCTGCAGCACCTCGAAGCCAACGAGCCGGAACTCTACGCCGGCATCATGGAAATCGCCCGCGCCTGGGACACCCCCGCACGTGAAGCCTGCATGAACCGTCTCTGGGAGACCCTACCCAAGACCGCCATCGACTATGCAGTAGCTGAGCCTGCCGCGGCAGCCGGTGACGTAGCCATGGTTCCCGGTCGTTTCAGCTGGGACGACGTAGGTGACTTTGACGCCGTAGCCCGCCTCAACATCGAAAAGAGCGGTGACGACCTCTTCGTACTGGGCGACAAGTCCAGCGTCATCAGCGAAGAATCCACCGGTATCGTCGTCAACAACACCGGCCGTAAGATTTCGGTCATCGGTATCGAAGATGTTGTTATCGTTGACACCGCAGATGCCCTGCTTGTCACCGTGCGCGACGACGCCCAGAGCGTGAAGAACACCGTCAATACCCTGAAAGAACTGGGCCAGGACAACCTGCTCTAGCCCATCAGAGTTACACAAAGGCCCGCACCGTTTTCTCGGTGCGGGCCTTTTTGACACCCACATTATGCAAATGATTCTCATTTAGTTTAGACTGGTGGGCATGCACAACACCTCTCGTCCTCTTTTCACCCTCATCAGCGCCACCCTCGCCCTTGCCCTTGCAGGCTGCGGGGCAGCGTCTGCCCCCTCCGCCACCTCAAGCAGCGACCAGGCCAGCGCCACCGCAACCGCAGAACGCGCAGCCATCACTGAAGCCTCCACCCCCTCAGCCCGCATCGCCCTGACCTACGACGGCGGAATCATGATTGTGGACGGCAAGACCTTTGAAGTCATCGAAACCATTGAAAAAGAAGGCTTCCTACGCCTGCAGCCCGCAGGCGACAACCGCCACCTGGTCGTAGCCGACGGCTCCTCCTATACCATGCTCGACATGGGCGCCTGGACCCAGGCTCACGGCGACCACGACCACTACTACACCACTACCCCCACCCTCACCTCCCTGTCCTTCGCAGCGGACGGCACCGGCCACGTCATCACCGACTACGGCCGCTCAGCCATGTTCGCCGACAACACCGGCACCATCGAGGTCTACTCCCCCGCTGACCTAACCGGTGCTGACCAGTACACCGCTACCAGCGTCAGCACCGAAACCATTACCCTGCCCGACGCCCACCACGGCCTGGCTATCCCCCTCGAGAACAACCAGTACCTGGTTTCGGTAGGCACCGAGGACGCCCGCACCGGCGCCGCCGTCATCAACGCAGACGGCTCGGTTGTCACCGAAAACCTCGATTGCCCCGGCATTCACGGCGAAGCGATTGCCGCTAACGACACCTTCACTGTTGGCTGCCAGGACGGCGCCCTCATCTACGCAGACGGCACTTTCACCAAGGTAACCAACCCCGAAGACCCCTACTCCCGCTCCGGCAACCAGGCCGGTTCAGCTGATTCAGCTATCGTGCTTGCCGACTACAAAACCGACCAGGACGCCGAGCTCGAACGCCCCGAACAGTTCGCCCTGATCAACACCATCACCAAGGAACGCACTAAGATCGCCCTACCCGAAGGCGTCTCCTACACCTTCCGTTCACTGGCCCGCGGCCCCGAAGGCTCCCACCTACTGCTGACAACCGACGGCAAGCTCCGCTTCTGGGCTGAGGACGGCACCGAGCTGGGTTCCGTCAACATCATGGACTCCTGGACCGAGTCAGAAATCTGGCAGGACCCCCGACCCGCCATCTGGGTTGACGGTGAAACCGCCTACGTCACCGACCCCGCCACCAAGAAGCTACACGTTGTATCCCTCGCGAAGATTGCGGACGGCACCGCCGAGGTATTTGCCAGCATCGACCTGCCTGAGGTACCCAACGAGATTAACGGTATCTCCCGCACCGCAGAGCTGGTCACCACCACCGAAGTGGACTCTGACCACTAGCGTTTTATCGATAAAGCTTATTCATAAGCGGTTCCGCAGGCTCACGCTCGCTGCCGACCCTCTCGCTGGTTCGCTAACGCTCACAAGCGATTCACGCCAGCCCCGAGCCAGCAGCTTCGCTGTGAGCCTGCTCCACCGACCTTTATGAATAAGCTTCTATTGTTTAAAGGCGTATTGTTCCCAGCTGCTGCCAGCTGCCTGCGCTGAATCGGTAGACAGTCAACCGGTTCACGGTGAAATGGGCAAGCGCGGGTGGTAGGGTCGCAAAATCGCGTAAGGACGCCGCCAGGGCAGGGGCCGGGGCATGGTTGGCTAGGGTGAGGTGCGGCTCGTAGGGAAAAGGTGACACGGACTCCCCTACCGCATTCTGGCAGGCTGTATGAATCAGGGTGAGCCTATCTGCCCCGGCAACAACGGGGAGGTAGGTTACAGGGGTAACCGGCTCAAAGGTAGCAGCTGGGCCCAGATCCACCTGCACGGGGCCGATGCCGGCCACCACCTGCTCAATGGAGCGCAGGGGGTCGCCGCCGGCGTCCTCGCTAATCAAAATCGTAATGTGACAGCTTTCTGCAACGGGGCCCACCAGGCCCTGGCTCACCCGCCAGCTGACCAGGCGCGCAGACACCACCGCAGGCACCTCGGCAACAATGCTGAGGTACCTGCGGTCGGGGTCTATGGTAGGTGAAGAAGCCACCAGGTTAGATCGTCTAACTCTTAGAGGGCGGGCAGGAAGCCTACCGCGTCATACACGTTCTTCACGGTCACAGAGGCAATCTCACGGGCCTTACCGGCACCGATAGCCAGCAGGCGGTCGAGCTCAGCGGGGTCGTCCATGAGTTCCAGGGCACGCTCACGAATGGGCGACAGTTCCTCAACCACAATCTCAGCTAGGTCAACCTTGAGGTGGCCGTACATCTTGCCCTCGTATTCAGCGACAATGTCGTCAATGGCCTTGCCCGTCACTGCCGAGTAGATGGACAGCAGGTTAGAAACACCGGGCTTGTTCTCGCGGTCGTAAGCGATCTCGCTGCCGGCGTCGGTGACTGCGCCCTTAATCTTCTTGGCAGTCTTCTTGGGGTCATCAAGCAACCAGATAATGCCCTTATCAGTGGTCGCTGACTTGCTCATCTTGGAATCCGGAGTCTGCAGGTCGTAAATCTTGGCAGTCTCTTTGAGAATCACCGGCTCAGGCACCACAAAGGTGTCGCCAAAGCGGGAGTTGAAGCGCTGGGCCAGGTTGCGGGTGAGTTCCAGGTGCTGACGCTGGTCTTCGCCCACCGGCACCACGTCAGCCTGGTAGAGCAGGATATCTGCTGCCATCAGAACGGGGTAGGTGAAGAGCCCCACCGAGGCGTTATCGGTGCCCTGCTTAGCTGCCTTGTCCTTGAATTGGGTCATGCGGGCAGCTTCACCGTAGCCGGTAATGCAGTTGAGCACCCAGGCCAGCTGGGCATGCTCGGGCACATGCGACTGCACGAAGAGCGGGGTATTCTCGGGGTCGATACCGGCTGCAATGTACTGGGCCGCGGTCTTGCGGGTGCGCTCCAGCAGAACCGCAGGGTCCTGGGGAACGGTAATCGAGTGCATATCGGGAATGAAGTAGAGGCACTCGTGGTCTTTCTGCAGGTCAACCCAGTTATTGACCGCACCAATGTAGTTACCCAGGTGCATGGAATCTGCGGACGGCTGGGCGCCCGAGAAAGCACGCGGCGCACCGGTTGCAGCGTTGGGAATCTTAGCCTTGATGTTTTCTTCGGGGGTGGTCTGCTGTGACTTGCTCACGGGGCGTCCTTCGCTCTGTTTAGGCCCCTTCACGGGCCAGTTCAATACCGTTCTTAGCGGTGAAGTTAATGGTGTCGATAGCGCGATCAATCATGTCGCGGGAGTTTTCGTCGTTGACCTCAAGCTGCTCAGCAATCACCTTTGACTGCACCAGGCAAATCTGGAAAGAGTGGGCTAGCTTCTCGGTATGCACATCAGACTCGTACTCGGCGCGCTTCACAGCGTGCTCCTCGTAGGCCTTGCGCTGGGCAACCAGGGTACGGTTGACATTGACCAGGAGGTAGGCTGCGATACCCAGCCAGGCTGCGATAATACCGGCCAGAATCCAACCCAGCACCGACTCTTCGCGGGCTGACTGGACGATAGCCCAGGCCAGCAGGGCAACGAGAATTGCCATGCCAATGCCCGCCCCCATCAGGACGACCTTAGTGTTCTGCTCTTGTGCTGTTTTTTCTGAACCGTTCGACTGCATGACCTCTATTATGTCAAAGGAAGCCAGGCCGCGCTGAATCGCAGGCCCAACTTAAGCGTAAAGTGGGGTACATGATGCCCTCATCACGTGAAACGAAGTACCAGCAGGTCGCCCAGCTCATCGAAGAGCGCTATATCTGCCCGGCCGATGAGAATATGCCCCTGCCCACAGAACGGCAGCTGCAGGATATCTTCTCCGTCTCACGTGACACCGTCCGCCGGGCCCTGCGGGAACTGGCTGACGCAGGCCTTATCTACCATGTGCAGGGGTCAGGCACCTATGTTGCCCCGCGCAAGCACCCGATGCGGGCACCGTCCTTGCGCTCTTTCACAGACGATATGGCAGCGCGCGGCCACCGCCCCCACTCCCTCACCCTCACCTGCCACCTGGTTGAAGCGCCGCTGGCGGTTCAGCGCGATTTGAACCTGGACGCCGGTGCCAAGGTAATTCAGATTCAACGGCTGCGGCAGGCGGACGGCTCCCCTATCGCTCTTGAAACCGCCCACTTCCTACCCGAGGCCTTTTCCCATGTGGAGCCCGAACTGTCTGCCTCGCTCGATGCCCAGATGCGGGCATCCGGTTTCCAGGTGGAAACCGCAACCGTGCGGGTGGTAGCGACCAACCTGACTCAGGCAGAAGCAGCCCAGTTGGGGGTTCCCCTCGGGGCGGCCGCTCTGCGCGTTGAAAAAGTGGGCTACACCGTGCGCGGCCTGCCCGTTGAAAGCACCCAGACCCTCTACCGGGGCGACCGCTACGACTTTGAGATAGAGGTCAAGAGATAGTTCTTTGCCCGTGAGTGCATACGAGAATCGCCGAGTACATACGCTCTTGGTAGGCACTCGGCGATTCTCATGGACACTTAGGCTTAGGCGACCTGGCGTTCTGCGGTTTCTACCACATTGACCAGCAGCATAGCGCGGGTCATGGGGCCGACGCCGCCGGGGTTGGGTGAGTACCAGCTGGCCTTAGCAGCGGCCTCGGGTGAGATGTCGCCGGTCAGCTTCTTCTTGCCGGTCTCGGGGTCCTCGATACGGGAGACACCAACATCGAGCAGGATAGCGCCGTCCTTGACCTGGTCAGCCTTCACGGCGTGGGCAACACCCACGGCGGCCACGATGATATCGGCATCGCGCAGGGCTGCGCTGACGTCCTCGGTGCCGGTGTGCACCAGGGTAGCGGTGGAGTTGACGTCCTTGCGGGTCAGCAGCAGGCCCAGGGGGCGGCCCACGGTAATACCGCGGCCCAGCACAGCGACCTTCTTGCCCTTCCAGGAGATACCGTGGCGTTCTACCAGCTCAATCACACCGTTAGGGGTGCAGGGCAGGGGCGAGTTCAGGGGTTCACCCACGTTGAGGACGAGACGGCCCAGGTTCATGGGGTGCAGGCCGTCGGCGTCCTTCTCGGGGGCAATCTTCTCAAGAACACGGTTGGTGTCGATGTGCTTGGGCAGGGGCAGCTGCACGATGTACCCGGTGCAGGCCGGGTCGTTGTTCAGCTTTTCGAGCTCAGCTTCAAGTTCTTCCTGGCTGATAGTCTCAGGTAGCTCCACCTTGATGGAGGCAAGGCCGACCTCGGCGCAGTCGCGGTGCTTGCCGCCCACGTAGGAGCGGGAGGCGGGGTCATCGCCCACCAGCACGGTCGCCAGGCCGGGAGTCACACCCTTCTCTTTGAGGGTAGCTACACGCTCGGCGAGCTCGCTCTTAATCTGGGCGGCGGTAGCGGTGCCGTCAAGAATCTGCGGCATGTTTACCACTCCTCGATGCCTGAGTAGAGGGGGAACTTCTCACACAGGGCGGTGACGCGCTCGCGCTGGGCAGCAACGTCGACGCCGGGCTTGAGGGTTTCTGCGATGATGTCGGCGACCTCGGTGAAGGCTTCAGCATCGAAGCCGCGGGTGGCCAGGGCGGGGGTGCCGATGCGCAGGCCGGAAGTAACCATGGGCGGACGGGGGTCGTTGGGCACTGCGTTACGGTTGACGGTGATACCGGCTTCGTGCAGCAGGTCTTCTGCCTCACGGCCGTTGATTTCGGCATCGCGCAGGTCAACCAGAACCAGGTGAACGTCGGTGCCACCGGAGATGACCTTAACGCCGGCCTCTGCCATGTCAGCCCGGTTCAGGCGGTCAGCCAGAATCTTGGCGCCTTCGAGGGTGCGGGCCTGGCGGTCCTTGAACATATCGGAAGCAGCAATCTTGAAGGCGGTAGCCTTACCGGCGATAGCGTGCATGAGGGGGCCGCCCTGCTGGCCGGGGAAGACAGCTGAGTCGATCTTCTTCTTCAGGTCTTCAACACACATGATGAAGCCGGAGCGGGGGCCTGCCAGGGTCTTGTGGACGGTGGAGGAGACCACGTGGGCGTGAGGGACGGGGTTGGGGTGCAGGCCAGCTGCTACCAGGCCAGCGAAGTGGGCCATATCGACCCAGAGGTAGGCACCGATTTCGTCGGCGATAGCGCGGAAGGCAGCGAAATCCAGCTGGCGGGTGTAGGCCGACCAGCCGGCGATAATGACCTTGGGCTTCTCGGCCAGGGCCAGTTCGCGGACCTCGTCCATGTTCACGCGGCCGGTTTCTTCGTCCACGCCGTAAGCAACAACCTCGTAAAGCTTGCCCGAGACGTTGAGCTTCATACCGTGGGTCAGGTGACCACCGTGGGCCAGGGACAGGCCCATAATCTTGTCCCCGGGAGTCAGCAGGGCGTGCATGACGGCGTTGTTCGCCTGGGCGCCGGAGTGGGGCTGTACGTTAGCGTGATCGGCGCCGAAGAGGGCCTTGGCGCGGTCGATAGCCAGCTGCTCCACCACGTCAACAAATTCGCACCCGCCGTAGTAGCGGCGGCCGGGGTAACCTTCGGCGTACTTGTTGGTCAGAACAGAGCCCTGAGCTTCAAGAACTGCGCGGGGGGCAAAGTTCTCGGATGCAATCATTTCGAGGGTGTTCTGCTGGCGTTCCTGCTCGTGCTGAATAGCTTCAGCGACCTCGGGGTCTACCTCGGCCAGAGGCAGGTTGGTGACGTTGGATGAAAGGTTGGTCATGCCACTTCCTTGAGTATGGTGGATCAGTTTCTTCTGCTGTCTGTACGAGGGGATACAGAAGATCACGTGATGCTTTAACCGAGCGGCGCGTGTGAGCGCACTCTACTTTTAAGTGTATGTGACCTAGCTAGCGAGAGCCCGCTGCCCCGGCAGATTTAAGACAATTTTCAGGTTTTTACCCACATCCCACTTTTAAGCTGCGCGGACGCCGGTGAGCTGTTCACCGGCGTCCGCACAGGAAAAGGGAAGGCTAGGCCTGCCGCAAAATAGTGCGGGCAAATTCGAAGTAGCTTTGGGCGTCAAAGTCGCGCACGGTGCTGGCCTGCACCACAAAACCGGTCAGCACAGACAGGACCGCCGAGCCCAGCATCTGCAACCAGGTTTCTAGCTCTGAGGGGGAAAAATCCAGTTCAGTCTCAGCCCAGGCCCGGTAGCTGGCCACCACACGCGAGCGCAGCAGGCCCAGTTGTTCGTCCACGACTTCAGCGACATCAGGTACCGTCACTGCCTCGCCCCAGGTAATCGCCAAAAAACGCGTGAGCTGCTCGTTGTCCCGCAGGGTCACTAGACAGCGCTCCACAAACTCCCAGGGCAGCTCATCGCTGCGCGCCTCAAATTGAGAGAGGTCTACCCGGGCAGCCGCAGCCATAATCTCGGTTTTCCCCGAGAAGTGGTTATAAATCGCTCCGGCAGATAGGCCCGAGGCCGCAATCACCTCACTCATCGACGCCTGCTGATACCCTTTCTGCATAAATACAGTACGGGCAGCCGCAACAAGCTCGGCACGACGGGAACGCATATACTCTTCACTGACTTTCGGCACCCTTCCATTTTAAGCACGGCGGCCTGCTGCCTACCCCGGCAAACCCCGCCACAGGTGCCCTTTCTTGCTACACTAAAGGGCGAACCAGCGGCACTACCCACCCACCGTAGCTGCCCAGCGAGCGCCCCTGCAGCCGCACCTGCTCACGGGTCCCCCACTCGCCTACACCACCGCACAGCATTAGGGAAGAGGCACCGTCATATGGCGAATAACGCCAAGTCACGCCGTCAAGAGCGTATTGAAAAGCAGAAGAAGAACAGCCGCAAGTGGATTGCAACCGGCGCTGCAGCCGTGATTTTGCTCTGTGGCGGCGCTATTGCCTACACCAATATCACCGGTGATAAGCAGCCCTCCACCACCAGCGGCCAGACCGTTCCAGCGGCCTGCTCAACCACCCAGGCCGTCACCGTGGCCACCACCGAGCCTATGGCAGCAGCGCTGAAGGCTATGCCCGTGGATGAGGACACCTGCATCACCCTCGACATCACCACCGATAAGACCGCCAGCGATGTGCTCACCGAGTCAACCAGCGGTACTGCAACCACCAACCTCTGGATTCCCGATTCCACCACCCGCGCCGAGCTGGCCATGAGCGAAGCTAACACCGGTCTGACGCCCCTTGCGGAGTCCCTTGCCCAGACCCCCGGCGTCATCGTGTCAGAAGATAACACCAGCTACGGCACCTGGCTCGAAGCTCTCAAGGCTGAAGACACCGTCAGCATGGGTGACCCTAAGGAAGACCCCGGAGCTTTTGCGGCCCTGCTCGGTGGTATCTCCGAGGCGTCAGCCGGTACCGTCAGTATTGAGGACCTTACCGGCGGCACCGCCCTGCGTGCCCAGAGCATCGGTGTAACCGAGGCTGCCCAGAGCGCCACCGAGCTGCTGACCGATGTGGATAACGGCACCAAGGACGTCGCAATCGTCACCGAGGCTGACTACGCAGCCTATGCCTCAGCCCATACAGATTCCGGGCTGACCGCAACTGTGCCCGGCGACGGCTCCTTTGCCCTCAACTACCCCCTCTACCAGGCGTCCTCCAGCAATAACACCACTATCGATGAGGCTGCCCAGCAGATTATCGACTTCATGGGTAGCGAGGATGGCAAGCAGGCCCTGGCAGCTGCTGGTTTGCGCGCGGCGGACGGCCAGGAGCTAGAAAGCGAATACAGCGTCGGTAGCTTTGCGGCTCTGACTCCCAGCAACCAGGATATGCTCACCCAGGTCTGGACTTCTTACTCCCTGCAGTCTGCGCCGCTGAACGCTCTGGTGGTGCTCGACGCATCAGGTTCTATGCTGCTGCCGGTAGCTGGTACCGACAAGTCCCGTATGGATATCACCGTTGAGTCTGTGCTGGCAGGTTCCCAGCTTTTCCCAGCCCGCGATTCTATGGGCCTGTGGAAGTTCTCCCGTGACCTCACCCTGCCTGACGGTTCTGTTTCTGATTACCAGGAGCTGGTACCCGTGCGCGGCTTTGAAGAAACTGTAGACGGGAAGACCCAGCGGGTGCTCCTACAAGAGGCTGGTTCGGGTATTGCCGCGACCATTGACCCCAACGGCTTCACCGCCCTTTATGACACTACCCTGGCTGCCTTCCGTTCGGCCAAGGAAAACTATGCCTACGGTTCGGTGAACGCTGTGATCGTGCTGACCGACGGTGAAAACCACGACGATAATTCCATTAGCCAGGAAGAACTGATTTCTACCATTCAGGCGGAGCAGGACCCGGCTAACCCGGTCTTCATCATCATGATTGGCGTCTCTGAGGATGCAGATATGAACGCCCTGACCACCATCGCCCAGAGCGTCGGCGGCGAGGCCCATATGGCTTCCTCCCCCACCGACGTGCAGCGCATCTTCGCTGAAGCCCTCACCGGCATCTCGGACGCTGCGGCGCAGCAGTAGGGTTCTTCCCTCATCACAGTAAAAAGTCCGCCCCTCCGTATGTGGAGGGGCGGACTTTTTATAAGCGTTTTGGTTCCCGAAGAGATAGGGCAGGCTCATAGCGAAGCTGCTGGCTCCGGGGCTGGCGTGAATCGCGTGTGAGCGTCAGCGAACCTGCAAGAGGGTCGGCAGCAAGTATGAGCCTGCCCTATCTTCGTCACGAATAGGCTAACCTAATTCGTTTGGAAGGCCTAGTGGAAGAAGTGACGAGCTCCGGTGAAGTACATAGTTACTCCTGCTTCCTTGGCGGCAGCGATGACTTCTTCATCGCGGATGGAGCCGCCGGGCTGCACGACTGCGCGGACGCCGGCGTCCAGGAGCACCTGGAGGCCGTCGGCGAAGGGGAAGAAGGCGTCGGAGGCTGCGACGGAACCGCGGGCGCGTTCTGCGCCTTCTGCGAGGGTGTTGGCGCGTTCGACGGAGAGGCGGCAGGAGTCTACGCGGTTGACCTGGCCCATGCCGATGCCGACGGCAGCTCCGTCGTTTGCGAGCAGGATGGCGTTGGACTTGGCGGCGCGTAGGGCCTTCCAGGCGAATTCGAGGTCGGCGAGGGTGGCTTCGTCTGCGGCGTCACCGGCGACGAGCTGCCAGTTTTCGACCTTGTCACCGTCGGCGTGCAGGCGGTCGGCATCCTGGAAGAGGGCGCCGCCGGATACCTGGCGGTATTCGATGGTGTCGTGGGCGAAGCCTTCGGGTAGCTGGAGGATGCGCAGGTTCTTTTTGGTCTGCAGGATTTCCAGGGCTTCGGGAGCGTAGGAGGGGGCGATGATGACTTCGGTGAAGATGCTCTTGACGGTTTCTGCCATGGCTGCGGTGACTTCGCGGTTGGCTGCGATGACGCCGCCGTAGGCTGAGAGGGGGTCGCAGGCGTGGGCCTTGGCGTGGGCGTCGGCGATGGGGTCGGCTGCGTCTGCTGCGCCGACGGCGATGCCACAGGGGTTGTTGTGCTTGATGATGGCGACGGCGGGTTCGTCGAAGTCGTAGGCAGCGCGTAGGGCGGCGTCGCCGTCGACGTAGTTGTTGTAGCTCATGGCCTTGCCGCCGAGCAGTTCTGCCTGGGCGATGCCGGGGGTTGCGGCGGGGTCGACGTAGAGGGCGCCTGCCTGGTGGGGGTTTTCGCCGTAGCGCAGGGATTCGGAGCGTTCGAAGGCGAGTCCGGCGAAGGGGGGCCAGTAGTTGGCGTCTTCGTCCTGCTCGAACTGGGCTGCGGTCCAGGTGGCAACGGCGGTGTCGTAGGCGGCGGTGTGGGCGAAGGCGGCGGACGCCAGGCGGCGGCGCTCTGCCAGGTTGAAGCCCCCTGCCTTGGCAGCTTCTACGACCTGGCCATACTTGGCGGGGTCGACGACGATGGCTACGGCGTCGTGGTTCTTGGCTGCTGCGCGCACCATGGAGGGGCCACCGATGTCGATTTTTTCGATGATGGCGTCCTGATCTGCGCCGGAGGCTACGGTCTCAACGAAGGGGTAGAGGTTGACAACGACCAGGTCGAAGGCCTCGATCTCCATATCTTTGAGGGTGTCGATGTGTTCCTGCTTGCGGCGGTCTGCCAGGATGCCGGCGTGGACGCGGGGGTGCAGGGTCTTGACGCGG
Source organism: Rothia nasimurium (assembly GCF_035916755.1). GTDB lineage: Bacteria > Actinomycetota > Actinomycetes > Actinomycetales > Micrococcaceae > Rothia. The sequence continues at coordinate 188,019 of NZ_JAYWIX010000005.1, forward strand.
CCTTCGAGACATTCGGGGAAGCCGGTGATGTCGGAGACTTCGGTGACGGGGACGCCGGCTGCGGCGATGGTGGAGGCGGTTGAACCGGTGGAGACGATAGCGACGCCGGCTTCGTGCAGGCCCTTTGCTAGGTCTTCGAGGCCGGTCTTGTCGTAGACAGAGATGAGGGCACGCTTGAGCGGTACGCGGTCGAGCTCAATGAGACTCACAAATTAACTCCGTTTCTTGTGCTACCGGGGGTTGGCCCGGGTCAGCAGGTGGTTTCGTGGGTGTGAGTCGTTTTGTTGTGAGGCCCCGACCCTAGGCCCAGCCCCGTGGTGCGGGGCTAAACTTGCGGGTTAGGCGGGGGTGCCGTTGAGATCTTGGGCCAGGCGGGCGATGGTTTTGACCAGGAGCACTCGCTCTTTGACCTTGATGCGCTCGTGCAGGGTTTCTTCGGTGTCGTCATCGAGGACGTCGACGGCGGCTTGGGCCAGGATGGGGCCGGTGTCGATGCCGGAGTCGACCAGGTGCACGGTGAGCCCGGTGACTTTGACCCCGTGGGCGAGGGCGTCGCGCACGCCGTGGGCTCCTGGGAAGGACGGCAGCAGGGCGGGGTGGGTGTTGATGATGCGGTTTTTGAAGCGGTCGACGAGCTGAGCGTCGACGATGCGCATGAAGCCGGCAAAGATGATGTAGTCGGCGCCGTAGCTGGCGATTTTTTCTTCCAGGGCGCGGTTCCAGGCTTCGCGGGTGTCGTAGCTGGAAGGTTCTACGAGGAAGGTCTCGATTCCGGCTGCCTCAGCTCGTTCGATTCCCAGGCAGGGCTTGTCGGCACCCACGGCCAGGACCGTGGCGTTCAGGTCGCCGGCTGCTACGGAGTCAAGGATGGACTGTAAATTTGTGCCCGATCCGGACACCATCACCACAATGCGCATACAGAAAAGTTTATCGCATGCGAGCGCCAACACACTGCCGCGTTTTCATGCTGAGACGCCAGCAGTTTGCGCTGTGCGAGGCGGGCGGCAGGGCGCGGTAAGGTGGTAGGTATGTCTGACACCGTGCGTCCTTCCACCCAGCTGCCCTCTGACCGTGTGCTTGAGAATATCAAGGTGTGGTCCCGCCTGTCGTTTTTGGCGATGGTTGCTACGGTGGCTAGCACCTCGTACCCGGGCTGGTTTGCCGCGGTAACAGCGACCCTGGCGGTGCTGACCTTCACTCTTTCCACCGTGACCCTGGTGAAAATGGTGGGGGCTAAGTTCCCCGCTTTTTCGGTGGTACTCATGATCATGGTGATGCTCTGGTCGCTCTTTTTGGGCTTCGCTGCGCTAGTTCAGCTGATTTTTGTGGACGCCACCATCGCCTACGCGGAGTGCCTGCAGCAGGCTGTGACCCTGAGCCGTCAGCAGCAGTGCACCTCGCAAATGAGCGATGGCCTGCTGCAGCAGCTCATGGGGCAGTAGCTGGGACTATTCCTTACCCGTACCTTCTGCCAGCTCTTCAAGGCGTTTTTGGCGGCGAGCACGCAGGGACTTAGGACGCTTCACCACAGGCCGGAAGGGCACCGCGGGTTCTTCAGCTTCAGTCTCGGGTGCAGTCTCTGCTTCTGCTTCGCCAGATGCGGTATCTTCAGCTTCTTTTTCAGGCGCTACTTCCTCAGCCTCAGAAGCAGCCTCATCGCTCTCGGCGGGCTCGTCGCTCTCAGCAGGCTGGGTCTGCTCGCGGTCGGCCAGAATACGAGCTAGCGCCAGCGCAGCTGCGCCCTTCTCGCTGGAGGCCGCAACCGACCCACCCTCGGCGGGGGTCTTGCCACCGGCGTCCTGGCTCTCCAGCTCACCCGATTCTGCGTCTAGCTGCTCGGCGGCCTCCGGCTGGTCAGCCCCAGCCTTTGCTGCCTTACGCTCGGCGCGGGCCGCTGCCTTCTGGGCCTTGGCCTCGGCGCGGACGGCACGCTTCTGCTCGCGGGTGGGCTTGGCCTGGGCAAATCGTTCCAATTCACCGGAGGTGTCGCGCACCAGCAGGTGGGCAAGGCCCAGCCCCAGCATGGTACCGGCTGCCAGCAGTACGGCAGAGAAGGCCCCAAAGATGAGGGGGTGCGGGCCGATAGCCGTGAAGCGGCCCAGCCCCAGCGACCCGTTAGCGGTCCAGCCCAGCAGGGTGGTCAGTAGGAAGGTCGGCAGCAGGGTCAGGGCAGCAAGCCCCAGGGTAGAGAGGGGCCAAGACAGCCAGCGGAAGCGAATCTTGAGGGAAAGCCACTCGTCAAAGTGGTTTTCCCCTTCGCGGAAGAACCACCAGCCGCCCAGGGCACCGGCGGCCAGGGGCACAGCAAGGGCCAGGTAGCCCCAGGGCTCGGACGCGTGCGGCAGCGCCCCCAGCACCGGAAGGGAGGGCATGACCCCCACGTTGGTACCGGTCAGATCAACGGAGGTGCCGGTGCCTAAGGCAAAGCCCGCGCCGGAGCTCCAGGCCATGGAGTAAACCACCAGGTTCAAGAGCAAACCCAGCTGCAGCAAGGTTAGGGCTAGGCCGCCGACGGCACCAGCGTGCAGGGTCTGATAAAGGGAGACGACGTCGTCCCAGTGCCAGAAGAGGGTAACCACCAGAAGTAGGGAACCACCGGCCACAAAGGCCAGCACGCTCACCAGGGCTGCCCGCAGCAGGGCCCAGACGTAGGAGCCTGCCCAGCGGGAATACTGGCTGAATTTTTTCACCCAGTCAGCCGCGTTCACACCGATCATGGCTGTTAGCGAGCGCGATTCGGCGTACCCGCCCAAGATGATGCCCAGGACAGCTACCCAGAGGGGTACCAGGGCGGCAAGGACGGGTGAGGTGGAGAAGAAGTCGTTGGTGGATAGCAGGCTCACCCCGGCACCCACCACGGCGTAGGCGAGAAGACCACCGGCCAGGGGCTGCCAGAACTGGCCCTCGTAGCTGGCGCGGGCCAGGCGGCGGCCGGAGCGGTAGCAGAGGGCTAGGGGGATCAGGGTGAGACCCAGGGGTACCAGGCTCATGGTTCCGGTTACCGCTGAGAAGACCCCCTGCTCGGGGATATTCATGTTCAGGGGCACGCCGTGAACCAGCAGCCACAGGTGCCCGGCCACAGAGACAGCGCCGGCTAGGGTACCGCTGCTGTTGAAGCCGTTGGTGTACCAGACCGCCGCCAGGAGCAGGACGACGGTGAGGTAAGAGGCCAGCGCCACGAGGGCGAGTTCAACTGACCCCTGCAGCCACAGGGGCATAGGGAGGGAACGTTTGGGGTGAGCGGTGGTATTCATCGTCTTTCATCATGTCATGTTTCCTGCTCTTTCGCTTTCAGCCCGCATCGCCCAACCTTTGCTGGGACCGCTTAAAGCGAACCCAGCGTATTTTGGTATTCACCACATTAATTTAAGTGATTTTAAAAACCTGCTCCTACCTTTCTCACAGACCCGCCAACAAGACAGGGGCATATTGCACCTCCGATAAGGCAAAACATTCTCAGAGAGCCTCAAACAGAAAGGGTAACCGCATAAGTTATACAAGGAGAGGTTAAACCCACTCCGACACCGCATTCCTCATATTTGCCTTTCAAGCTCAAGCTAACTAGCATGGGGTGTCATGGAGTCAAAGCTAAGCCTTTTCCTTCAAGAAGTATCAGGCTTTATTTTGGTCCACCTTTACACCCCCGGGCGCCGGCAGGGTTTTCTCACCTTACGCCTCCTCCTGTAGCAGAACACAGGAGACTGTGCCTACCAGCAATAATTTAATAATTTAGGGAATATATTATGCAATCACTCGCATCCACTGGCCTTTCTCGTCGCACACTGGCCAAGGGTACAGCTTGGGCAGCACCTGCTGTACTTGCAACAACAGTTATCCCCGCCTACGCAGCCAGCCAGGATCTCTGCACCAAGGTCAATATGGTTAACCATCACATCAAGATTTATGAAAACCCTGTGGGATCAAACGGCACCCTGCGGGCCTGGTTCTACTTTGGCACTATTGATATCACTATTCCTGAGGGTCGCTCTGTAGTCTCCGCGACCGTTGGTTTCTGGATGGCTAAGCACAGCGGAACCAACGACGGCAACAATGTTGGGCTGTTGTCCCCCAGCCACCCCAACATGAAGTACTACGCTTCTAATGCTTCCAAGACCGCCCGAGGTAGCCTAACCAACATTGGCCCTAACCCCGGTGATGGCACCTTCTGGAACTTCCGCGATAATATCGCAGTAGATTCAGGTGCTCCCGTTGGTCCTGCCCTCCCCTTCAGATACCTGGGCGAATCCGCTCAGACTTGGTCTGATGGCACCCGAAGCACCGGCTGGGGTATCCAGAGCACCTGGACCCCTGGTGATGTTCGTGTCGCGACCACTACCCCCATTAGTAATGGTTGCAAGATTTTTAAGATCGATTCCCTGGGCGGTATCCAGTGGATTGCCCAGAATACCTATCTTCCCCTTAACCGCCAGCTTCCTCACTGGCGTTTCTGGAAAATTACCCTCGACGATGGCACAGTAATTGAGGGCCAGGACTCCCGTGCCTGGGTTGGCGACCCCACCTGGCGTGGCTAAACCATAAAGCTCCCATAGAGAAAGTGACTCCCCTGGCTGCCAGGGGAGTCACTTTCTCTATAGGGGCTAGTTTGAAACTTAGCCCTCCCAGGGATTGTGGGCGGGCACTCCCCAGCCCTGGTAGGTGTCGGCCTTACCGGAAACAATTTCGAGGTTGTGGACGGTCGCAGTGGCAGCCATCAGGCCCTCAAGGGCTGCTGTGGCGAGGGGGGCGGGGCGCTGCCCACCCACCAGGTGGAGGTGCTTCTCGGCGTGGCGTCCGGCCCACTCCAGTGACACCTTCGCGTCGACTTCTAGCACGTGAGAGTCGAAGCGGTCCATGAGCTCAGCGAGCCAGCGTTCGGTTTCTGGGTAAGGGTAAAGCCCCTTGAGTTCACCGAGGCTAAGCACCGAGATGTACATGGTGCGGTAGGAGCGGCGGCGAAGGCAGTTCACTACCTGCGGGTGCGGGGTGGCCTTGCGAATCTCAGCAAGGACATCGGAATCGAGAAGCAGACCTACCTGGCTCATGCAGCTTTCAGAACACCGTATTCAGTTGCAGGGATACCACTGGGGTTGGGGGCCAGCAGGAAGTTGAGGAATTCGCTGCGCTCGTTGGAGATGCGGGTGTAGTCCTGGATGCTCATTGCGGTGTAGCCGCCGCGGGCGGGTACAGAGGCAGCAGAGATGTTCTTCTGAACGGTGATGTGAGGACGGTGGGCGTGAGGTCGAGCGTTTGACATGCCGTCGTTGCGCGTAAAGTGCGCATTCCTTTCGAAACTTGCTCTTGCCTGCACCAAACAGCGCCAAAATGCGCGATGCAGACCGCTTCGTCATCCGAGCCACCCGTGAACATGGGGTTGGCGTTCAACCAAAGTCGGAGCTTGACAGTTGAATCTCTTGAAGCTGGTAAAAGCATAACCCGCTCTCAGCGCTTCTGTAAACACCGGTCTCAGAAATTTTTCTTTCTGTGACGAACCAGCCCATGAGCACGGCGGGTAAGGCGATGCGATACGCTAGAAGACTAGGTATTTGCTCTGTTGTGAAGGTGCGCCTGTGTCTACTTCTTTCCCTGAAATCCCGGTGACAGCCCCCGCCATTATTCGGCAGGTGGGCTCTGGTGCCTACACGCGGGGGCAGCGGTATATGCGGGAGGGTAACGTCATCCGTTACACCTATGACGAGCAAGCTCGGGTACTGGAGGGGCAGGTGGCTGGCTCTGGTTCTGCTCCCTACATCGCGCGGGTGGCTTTCCCCGCGGAGGTCGCTGCGGGCTCCTATGCTTTTTCGGCGACTTGTTCTTGCCCAGTGGCCCATAACTGCAAGCATGCGGTGGCGCTGATGTTGACCGCTATTGACCGTACGGCCAAGGCCAAGCGGGCTATGACGGCGTCCTCAAGCACCTGGAAGACCACAGCGAGCACCGACGAGAAGGTGCAGGAAATCCTGGAGATGGCCGATACGGTGGGCCTGCAGCGGGCCGCGGATCTGCTGCGCGAGCACCGGGGCGAGCAGGTAAGCGCCGGCACCGAGGAGCAGGCGGACGCCGATGCTCGGGCTGGGCAGTCCCTACCGGCTTGGTGGCGGTCTCTGGCACACTCGTTAGCCGCCCGCCCCAGCTACGATAGCCGCAACCACCGGGTGACCGGTGCCCTTGATTTGCGCCTGGTGGTGCCCGGTAAATACGGGTGGACCAAGAACATCGGGGCGCCCCGTGTATCGCTTGAGGCCCGGCCCCTGATGATGGGGGCCCGAGGCAAGTGGATTAAGGGCGGTTTGAGCTGGGAGAAGTTTTCGGGTTCTGCCGCCGGGTTGGCGGGAACCGGTCTGCTCCCCGAGCACGCGGCCTGGTTCAATGAGTTTTACGCGGTGATTCGGGGCTCCCAGTCCATCTATTCCTCCCACCGCGACTGGGCTTCTATCTCTAATGTGGATTCTTCCCTGCTCTGGCAGATGCTGGAATCTGCTAGCGAGGTGGGTCTGTCTATCCTCTTAGACGGCAAAGAAACAGGCCTGACTATCGCGAGCGCCCCCCAGGTTGAACTGGCCCTTGAACCGGTACCCGAGCGGGGGTCGTCCGCCGATGCCCTGCGTCTGACTCCCCTGCTCCGCTGGGGGGCATACACCCTACCCGCTAGTTTTACCCACAAGCTAGGCAATAACCGGCAGGGCTTTATTGCCCTGGGCGGGGCGGCTCAGGAGACCTATGCGAAGACTGCGGCCGCCGCCCGCTGGGACTCCACCCTGCCCTCAGCTCTGGCCCAGGCTGAGGACGTAGCACCCGTGGACCGCCCCTCCTGGCTCACCGCTGACTCCGAGCTGGTGCTCATTCCCTTAGCTGAGCCGCTGGATGCGGTTGCCGAATCCCTGATATCAGGTGAGCCGGTCACCGTGCCGGCTGCCGACGTCCCCGCCTTTTTTGCCGACTACTACCCTCCCCTCACTCGGGCGCTGCCCATCTCAACAAGTAGCGAAGAGCTAGAGCTGCCGGCCGTCCGAATGCCCACCCTGGTGCTGAGCATTGCCTTTGACGAGCCAGGCCCACCCTTCACCGCCCACACCGCCTGGCACTGGGAGTACCCTGTCAACCCCACCGGCGATGACAGCGACTTTCTTAGGCTCGATGCCCTGGGTTACCCAGGCGAAGACCGGGCCGATGTGCGCGATACCGCCCACGAATACCGGGTGCTTAAAGAGGTTAAAAAGGTTCGCCCCGGCGTGCCCTTCACCCGCCACTACACCGAGAACTGGGGCACCCGCACCTTGCTCGAAACCTATGTGCCCGACTACGAGCAGATTGAAGGCGTGCGGGTCAATATCAGAGGCCCAAAACCTGAGTTCCGTGAGCTTGACGCAGCCCCCGAAATTATCGTCACGGTCGACGACACCCGCCGCCGCGACTGGTTCGGGCTGGGCGTCGCTATCAAGGTCGGGGACTGGCATGTGGCCTTCTCAGAGGTCGTTGCCGCCCTGGCCAAGGGCCAAACCCACCTGCTCCTGGGCAACGGCCAATACTTTACCCTTGACCGGCCCGAATTCATGAAATTACAAGAGCTGCTGCGCGAAGCCGCCCAGCTCACCGATAAAACAGGGCCGCTCGAAATCAACCGTCACCAGGTGGGCCTGTGGGAAGAACTCGAAGAGCTTGCCGCCGAAACCCAGACCGTAGCCGCCTGGGACGAGCAGGTTTCGGCCCTGCTCAACCTCGATGATCACTCCCCTGCCGAGGTGCCCACCGGCTTACAGGCCACCCTGCGCCCCTACCAGGTGGAGGGCTACCAGTGGCTAGCCTTCCTATGGGAACACGGCTTAGGCGGCGTACTGGCCGATGACATGGGTCTGGGCAAGACCCTGCAAACTATCGCCCTCTTCCTGCACGCCCAGGAAAAGAGGCAGGACGCCGCCGGTCAGCTAGGCGGGGCAGAAGCCGGGGCGGACGCGTCCGCCCCCTTCCTGGTGGTTGCCCCCACCTCGGTGGTGCCCAACTGGGTGCGGGAAATCAAACGCTTTGCTCCCTCACTACAGGTTGTCGGCGTTGAAGAGTCGGTACGGAAATCTAAGCAGCGCCTGGCCAATACCGTCGCCTCAGCCGACGTGGTGGTGACCAGCTACGCCCTCTTCCGCATCGACGAAGAACACTACTTTGACCTGGGCAGCCAGCATCCCTTCGAGGGGCTGGTGCTCGATGAAGCCCAGTTCGTCAAAAACGCTAAGACCAAGGCCCACCAGGCCGCCCGCGACCTGCCTGCCCGCGTCAAGATTGCGGTAACCGGTACCCCCATGGAGAACAACCTCATGGAGCTGTGGTCCATGTTCTCTATCGCCGCCCCCGGGCTCTTCCCTTCGGCTCGCGCTTTCAAGGACGTCTACGCCACCCCCATCGAGTCCGGCGAAGAAACCAAGGCCCTGGGCAGGCTGCGCCGCCGCATTCGTCCGCTCATGAAGCGCCGCACCAAAGAACTGGTGGCCGCCGACCTGCCCGAGAAGACCGATATGCGCATCGATGTACCCCTAGCCCCGGCCCACCGCAAGGCCTACGACACCCACCTGCAGCGCGAGCGCCAGAAGATCCTAGGCCTGCTGGAGGATATCGACAAGAACCGCTTCACCATCTTCCAGTCCCTCACCACCCTGCGCCGCCTGGCGCTCGATGCCACCCTCATTGATGCCGAACGCTACGCCGGATTGGAGTCGTCCAAGCTGGATTATCTGGAGCAGAACCTGCCCGAAATTATCCACGACGGCCACCGGGCCCTGATTTTCAGCCAGTTCACCGGCTACCTCAAGAAGGTCGCAGGCAGACTCTCTGACATGGGGATTCCCTACCTCTACCTGGACGGCTCCACCCGCAACCGCGGGGAGCTGCTCGAAGAGTTCGAGTCGGGCACCGCCCCCGTCTTCCTGATCTCCCTCAAGGCAGGCGGCTTCGGTCTGAATCTGACCAGCGCCGACTACTGCTTCATCATGGACCCCTGGTGGAACCCGGCTGCCGAACAGCAGGCCGTTGACCGTGTGCACCGTATCGGGCAGACCAAGAACGTGATGGTCTACCGCCTGGTCTCAGCGGGAACCATTGAAGAGAAGGTCATGGAACTCAAAAAATCTAAGGCAGCCCTCTTCGACGCAGTAGTCGATGAGGGGGCTTTCTTTGCCGCCCAGCTCACCGCCGCCCAGATACGCGACCTACTGGCTGCCCCGGAAACGGACGCCGGGCAGGGCACCGTCTCAAAGAAGATAGGAGAGTAACCGTGGGCAAGATTCTCATGGACTTCACTCCGCTCACTTACTCCCCCGATTTCAGACGCATCTGGCTCGGCGGGCTCTTCTCAACCATCGGCTTTGCCATCACCAGCGTGGCAATCGCCCTCGAAATTTACGCGCTCACAGGCTCTGCCGGGGCCGTGGGCCTGGTGGGTCTAGTATCGGTAGTGCCCCTGGTCATTGGCGGGCTCTACGGAGGCGTGATCGCCGACCGCTATGACCGGCGCAAGGTCGCCCTATTAGCCACCCTCGGTATGTGGGGCGTCACCGTACTCATCGCCCTGCACGCCTGGCTCAACATCCACAGCGTGGCGGTACTCTACGCCCTCATCGCTGCAGAATCCCTGCTCCAGCCCATCAACCAGTCCGCCCGCGGGGCTATCATCCCCCGCCTTATCAAGCCCCGCCTGCTCCCGGCAGCCAACACCCTCATGATGTCGGTGGGCACCCTGGGTATGAGCGCCGGCCCCCTGCTGGGCGGCCTCTTGGTGGCCTCCGTCGGCTACCAGCTCACCTACTCCATCAACGTTTTCGCGATGACCGTTGGTATCTGGGCCCTCTACCGGCTCCCAGCTATGCTCCCCGAGCAGAGCGGGGAGGCACGTCCGTCCGTCCTGACCTCGATCCGCGAGGGGCTGGGCTTTGTGCGCCGCAATACGGTGGTGGGCATGACCTTCGTAGTGGATATTCTCGGCATGTTCTTTGCCCAGGCCCGCCCGCTTATCCCGGCGCTGGCCGCCTTAACCTTCGGCGGCGGTGAAGCCGGGGCCGGCCTGCTACTAGCTGCCGGCCCCGTAGGTGCCCTCATCGGGGTGTCTTTCTCGGGCTTCCTCAAGGACGTCCGCCGCCAAGGGCGCTTCCTCACCCTCAGCTATACCGGGTGGGGGCTGGGCTTTATCGCCTTCGGGCTCATCGCCTGGGCTTATGAGGGGCGAGTTCCCAGCGCCTCTATCACCGAAAACCTGCTGCCGCTCAGTCTGGCTTTTGCTGCCCTGGCTTTCATGGGCTGGGCGGACGCCCTGGGGTCGGTCTACCGCTCCACCATTATTCAGGTAGCTACCCCCGACGCCCTGCGCGGACGCCTACAGGGGCTCTTCATCATCACGGTAGCGGGCGGGCCCAACCTGGGCATGGCCTTTGTGGGCGGTGCCGCCGAGCTGGTGGGCTCCCCCTTAGCTGCGGTCGTCGGCGGAACCCTGGTGATGATCACCATCGCCCTAGCGACGCTGGCGGCACCTGCCCTCTGGCGCTATGTGCCCGAGCCTATCCCCGAAACACGGCAGCAGCCTATCGTTAACTCCTAGAAGTCGATATCTGCCGGGTCGGGGCCGATTCGGCCTTCGGCTGATGAGAGCGCGTCAATCTTTGAAACCTCGTCGCCGGTCAGAGCTACCTTGAGGGACTCGTAGTTGGAAACGATACGCTCGGGGGTTACCGACTTAGGGATGGCGACGATGCCGTGGGCTCGGTGCCAGGCAAGTATGACCTGGGCAGGGGTGGCACCGTGGGCTTCTGCGATCTCGCCGATAACGGGGTTCTCCAGAAGATCGGAGCGGTTGCCCAGGGGGCTCCACGCTTCGGTGACGATGCCCAGTTCTGCGTGTACCTCACGCAGGTTTTCCTGGGCGAAGTAGGGGTGCAGCTCAATCTGGTGGATAGCGGGCACTACACCGGTTTCGGCGACGATTTCACGCAGCTGCTCTTCGGGGAAGTTGGAGACGCCAATGGACTTGGCCTTACCCTGCTTCTGCAGCTCAATCAGAGCCTTCCAGGTATCGACGTAGAGGCCCTGGGCGGGCTTAGCCCAGTGAATCAGCAGCAGGTCCACGTAGTCGGTGCCCAGGCGTTCCAGGGAGGCTTCGGCAGCGGCCAGAGCCTGCTCATAGCCCTGCTCATCGTTCCACACCTTGGTGGTGAGGAAGACGTCCTCGCGGGCTACGCCGGAGTCAGCGATTGCCTTGCCGGTGCCTTCTTCATTGCCGTAGATTTTGGCGGTGTCGATGTGGCGGTAGCCAGCCTCAAGGGCCAGGCCGACGACCTTTTCGGCGGTGTCGTTTTCTACCTGCCAGACGCCGTAGCCCAGCTGGGGGATGCTGTTGCCATCGTTGAAGGTGAGGCGGGGTGACTCAGTCATAATTTTTCCTTTCACATATGCACGGTCACACCCCACTCTAGTCCTCCCTACTCTTACCCCCTAGCCTGTTCGGTAGGGGTGAACGAACGCCTGTCGCTGTATTCGGGGGCTCCCAAATCACCTTCAGCAGGGTCGCCACCGAGGCGGTGCCTGCGTTCGAGGGCTTCGATAGCCGCTATCTCGTCAGGGGTTAGTTCGGTGCCCTGCACCGCCAGGTTGGAGGCCATGCGGGCGGGTGTTTCGGTCTTGGGGATAACGACGTTGCCGGCTGCCAGGTGCCAGGCCAGCACCAGTTCGGCTACCCCGATGCCCCGGTTATCTGCCAGCTTTTTCAGAGTGGGGTCGTTGAGCACCAGGCCGTTGCCGAGAGGGCTCCAGGCTTCGGTGAGGGCGCCGCGGGCCAAGTTGGCTGCCCGCATACGGGTTTGGGTGAGATAGGGGTGCAGTTCAATCTGGTTGACCGCCGGGGTGACGCCGGTATCGCTGATAATCTGATCAAGCTGAGTGTCGGTGAAGTTGGAGACGCCGATGGAACGCACCAGCCCGCGTTCGCGCAGCTCGACCAGGGCTTCCCAGGAGGTCCGGTAGCGCCCAAGACCAGGCTGGGCCCAGTGAATAAGGTAGAGATCGAGGTAGTCCAGGCCCAGAAGTTCCAGGGAGCGTTCGGCCGCTTCGATGGCTGTGTCGTAGCCCTGGTCGGTGTTCCAGAGCTTAGTGGTCACGAAGAGCTCAGCGCGGGGTAGGCCGGATTCGGCCACAGCCTGCCCCACTCCCGCTTCGTTCTTGTAGATGGTGGCGGTATCGATGTGGCGGTAGCCGGCTTCGAGGGCAGTGGTGACAGCAGCGGCGGTGGTTTCAGGAGCAATCCGGCAGGTGCCAAAACCCAGCTGGGGAATGCTGCGGCCATCGTTCATGGTCAGGGACAGGTTCATGGTGAAATCCTTTGCTGTAGAGAATTCTGGGGCCGGGTGCGGTGGCAGCCAGCTGGCTCGGGGCTGGCGTTCAGGGTGCTGGTTGCAGCCGTATCCCGCCCCGCCGCTCTGGCTAGCGGCGACGGCGTCCGCTCGTCTTGCGGGACTTAGGTTCTGGCTCTTCGAGAAGCAGGGAGAGGGAGATACGCTTGCGGGCGGGGTCGGCTTCAACCACGCGCACCTGCACGATGTCGCCGGATTTGACGATGGTGTGGGGGTCGGAGACGAACTCGCGGCTCATCTGCGAGACATGTACCAGGCCGTCCTGGTGCACACCGATATCGACGAAAGCGCCGAAGGCCGCGACGTTTGAGACGGTTCCTTCAAGAATCATGCCGGGGGTAAGGTCCGCGATTGTTTCGATGCCTTCTTCGAAGCGGGCGGTGCGGAAGGTGGGGCGGGGGTCTCGGCCGGGGGCAGAAAGTTCGGTGATGATGTCGGTGATGGTGGGCAGGCCGACGGTGGCTGTGGTGAAGTCACGCGGGTTGAGGGCAGCGAGGGCTTCTGCCCTCACTTTGCCCTGGGTGAAGCCGCCGGCTGCGGCCACAATCTTGCGGGCAAGGTCGTAGGATTCGGGGTGCACGCCCGAGGCGTCCAGGGGTTCGCTGCCGTCGGTGATGCGGACGAAGCCGGCCGCCTGTTCAAAGGCCTTGCGGCCGAGGCGGGGCACCTTAAGCAGGTCGGTACGGCGGGTGAAGGGGCCGTGCTCGGTGCGGTAGGTGACGATGTTGTCGGCGATGGTCTTGTTGAAGCCCGCTACCCGGGAAAGCAGGGCAGGGGAGGCTGAGTTGACGAGTACGCCCACAGCGTTGACGGAGTCTTCGACCACGCCGTCAAGAGCCCGGGTAAGGGCGGCCGGGGAAACGTCGTGCTGGTACTGGCCAACGCCGATGGATTGGGGTTCGATTTTGACCAGTTCGGCCAGGGGGTCCTGCAGGCGGCGGGCGATAGAGACCGCGCCGCGCAGGGAGACGTCCATGTCGGGTAGTTCGCGACTGGCCAGTTCTGAGGCTGAGTAGACGGAGGCGCCAGCTTCGGAGACTACCACTTTTTCAAGACCGCGGTAACCGTTGGCCGTGCACTGTTTGATGAGGTCGCTGGCAAGTTTGTCGGTTTCGCGACTGGCGGTTCCGTTACCGATGGCTACGAGCTCTACCCGGTGGGTCTGCACCAGCTGGGTGAGGGTATCGAGGGAGGCCTGCCACTGGTTTCGGGGGGCGTGGGGGTAGATAACGTCGGTGGTCAGCACTTGGCCGGTCTGCCCGATAACAGCGATCTTAACGCCGGTGCGCAGGCCGGGGTCGAGCCCGAGGGTGGCGCGGGAGCCAGCGGGTGCTGCCAGCAGCACATCGCGCAGGTTCGAGGCGAAGACGGCGATGGCGTCCTTTTCCGCCTGCTCGAAGAGGGAGGTTCGGACTTCTGCGGCGAGGCGGGGTAGTAGGCGCTGACGCCAGGCGATGCGCGCGGTCTTGGCCAGCCAGCCGACGACCATGGTTTCGTCGGAGACCATGTTGAGCACCTGGGCCCCGATCCCCAGGGCCTCAGCTACGGCGCGTTCGTACCAGCTGCGCTCCCGGTCGTATTCTTCGGCCAAAATTTCAGCGGCTTCGCGGGCGGCGCCCTTGAGGGAGGACTTGGCCGGGGGTAGTACATCCACATCAAAACTGACCTTAACGGCGCCTTCTTTTTCGGCGCGGAGCAGGGCCAGCACCCGGTGGGAGGGAATGCGGCGGATTTCTTCGTTGAACTCGAAGTAGTCGCTGAATTTGGCCCCGGCTTCCTGCTGGCCGGGAATCAGGCGGGAGGTGATGACGCCGCGGCGGACGAAGCGCTGGCGGAGGGTTTCGGCTAGGCCGGGGTCGGTCATGGCCTGCTCAATCAAGATGGCACGGGCCCCGTCTAGGGCGTTGTCGACCGAGGCGACGGTCGCCTCAACGGTGCCGGGTTCGGCATCGGCCAGTTCGGGTTCGACGTAGGCGTCAGCTATATCGGCGGTGGGGGCAAAGGGAACTTCAAGCAGGTCTTCAACCAGGGACTCCAGCCCAGCCTCACGGGCAAGAAAGGCCAGGGTCTTGCGCTTGGTTTTGTGGGGGGCGTAGAGCGCTTCGAGCTCGTTTTTAGTCGGGGCGGACGCCAGCGCGGCGGCCAGCTCGTCGGTGAGCAGGGCGCGTTCGTGGAGGGTCTGCATAATGGCGGCCCGGCGCTCTTCAAGTTCCCGCAGGTAGCGCAGACGTTCGGCCAGGGTACGCAGTTGGGCATCGTCCAGCCCACCGGTGGCTTCCTTGCGGTAGCGGGCGATAAAGGGCACGGTAGCCCCGTCATCGAGTAGGGCTACGGCTGAGCGCACCTGGTTGGCCAGGGCACCGAGTTCTACAGCGATACGTTCCTCGATAGGTGGAAGGGGGGTTTGGGAGTCTGCTACCGCGCCTGCATGTGTCATAGTTTCTAGTTTCTCATACCGGTTTTACTACCGGGATCAGCAGGGCAGACCGGCCAGGGGGCGCACCCCAGCCGCCCAAGGCCCCCAAGCCGGGGCCAGGCGTCCGGTCATCTGCGTGTAATAGTTACGCTTGCAGTGGTCAGAGAGGGGTAGCACCCCTTAAAGTGGTGCTACATGGGTATTCTTGGGACCGGTCTAGGCAGGCCTACCCCAAACTTTTTCATCCCAAACACAATCTTGTATGACCTTTGCTTTGGAGAACCACCGTGCCAGATGCAGCTAACCTTACCTACACAGAGTTCTGCGAACGCTACGACTCCCTGCTAGGTGGGCTCGCGCGCATGGGCTGGACCTCCTCTGAAGCTGTACACCGCGCGTCCGTGCTGTACCCCGATATTGACCGCGACCTGCTGGACCAGGCCGTGCATTCCGGCCGCTGGCTCTTTGGCGGCGGCCAGGGGCAAACCCACTCAAACGTACTCATGGCCTCAGCTATCTGGTATGCGGTAGCTGTCAGTTATGCCCTTGAGCCCGACTACGAGTACGCTGCGGTTGGTCTTGACCCCACCATCATCCAGGATCTTCCGCGCATGCTTGAGTCCTTTGCGGTGCCTTCTGATGCGATTGCCGGTGTCGTTGGGCGCATTGGTGCTGCCCTCAAATACATGGCAGAGCTCCCCTATACCCTGCTTGAGGAGCAAGCCTACGATGATTTCCTCGCTAACCTACCGCAGGAAATTGCCCATATCTCTCGCGGAGATTTCTCCTGGCCCCCGTCCCGCGCACTGATTGAAGACCGCCTGGGGGACCGTTCCTGGTCGAAGGCCCTGCTGAAGGTGGGAGTCTGCCCGCCAGACGCTGAAGATCAGGGTATTAAACTCGAGGCCCACAGCCTGAGCGAGCGCACCTTCCGCAATACCCTGGGCGAGTTCCTGAACTACTGTATTCGCTACGACCGTAAGCCCTCAGTGCTGCTCTACGGCAGCTGGGCTGAAGACCCTGCCCGGAGCGGACGCGTGCCCCGCCTGGGCTCGGTTCGGGCCAAGTACGGTTCCTGGCACCTGGCCCTGCAGGCTGGCCGCCAGATGCTTAACGATGCCCTGGCTATGGGGGGCTCACCAGCCCTACCTGCCAGGTCTGTCGCCCAGCCCCCCGTGGACCCCACTGAGCCTCTTAACATCGAAGATATCCAGGCCCAGGGCATCGGTGTGGTGCGGCCCAAACCACTGAGCGACAGCGAGCGCTCGGCCCGCGCCTGGCAGGGGCTGATTTCGGTGATGGAGCAGCGCCTGGAGGAGCTGCCCTGGAGCCTTTCCCTACGCATGTACTACATCTCCCCCGAGGTGGTGGCCACCGGGGACTACACCAACTACGTCAGTATTCTGCGCTCTCCCGCAGGCTACTTCTGTGAGCTGACATCGCCTGAAGAGTTTGGCCTGATTGAGGTAGAACTCGATACGGAGTTTCTGGAGGGAGCAGGCTGGAGGACGCCCGCGGCAAGCGGACGCTGGACCCGCAACTTCCTGTCGGTCAAGGACGCCGCGCACGGCATTATTGAGGCGATGCGCGAGGGTATGGGCTGTGACCACTCCGATTATTTCCAGTCGGATGACCCCACAGGTAGCCCCGCGGCCAATGTCGCCCACCCCAGCACCGGATCTATCCCCATGGTGCCGGTGACCGGCAGCGGCTATGTGGTGATTGAGGGCTTTGACTAGAATGCCCAGCTTACGGGGCTAAAATAGGTGACCTATGAGCACCTCCCGCAAGCGCCGTTCCGCGCCCCGTCTTTCCTCGCCCAGTGACCGCCAGATTCGTGCGGGTGTCCGCTTTGTAGCGGATTTACCCCGGGGTCTGCGGCGGGCGCTAGCCCTTCTGCTGATTGCGGTACTGCTGGTAGGCGGTGTGCTCTGGCTGCGGTCGCACCAGTGGAGTGTGCGGTCTGCTCTCGATAGCCTGCTCAACCCTGCGGGTACCGCTGTGAGTACCGGGTTTGTGGGTTCGGGGGTGCAGACCTATTCCACGGCGAGCGAGGTACTTGCTACCCTCACCGTCGCTGAGCCTTACGCCCAGACCCGCTACAAGCGGGATGCCTACGGGAACCCCTGGGCTGATATTGACAAAAACGGCTGCGACCAGCGCAACGATATTCTCACCCGCGACCTGACCAACCTCGATATTGCGAGTAACTGCTATGTGCTCTCGGGGAATCTCGTAGACCCTTACACAGCTGAGAGCATTAATTTTACGCGCGGCCCCAAGACCAGCGAAGCCGTACCGATTGACCACGTTGTGGCCCTCTCTAATGCCTGGGTTTCGGGGGCCTGGCAGTGGAGTGCCGAGCAGCGCCTCCTGCTCGCAAACGACCCACTCAATCTGCAGGCGGCGGGGCAGGCGGCAAATACCGAGAAGTCCGATAAGAGCGCGGATGCCTGGCTCCCCCAGCCAGGTTACCGGTGCGAGTATGTGGCGCGGCAGATATCGGTGAAAGCTGCCTACCAGCTCACTGTCACGGGCGCTGAAAAGCGGGCTATGCAGGGCGTCCTTGCGACGTGCCCTGAACAGCCCGCTTACAGGTCTAACTTCGCTGGCTAGTTGTTCTTGGCCTTTTCTTCGGCGCGGGCGGTGAGGGTCTGGCCGCGGTTCTTGCGGTAGACCATCCACCAGCCTGCCCCCAGCAGGGCATACCAGACCGGCATGGCAATCAGGGCCTGGCGGGTGTCTTCGTACATAAAGAGCAGCACGATGACGCCCGCGAAGAAGGCGAGTACGGCGTAGCAGGTAAAGACGCCACCGGGCAGCTTGTAGACGGACGCCTCGTGTAGCTGCGGGCGGGTCTTGCGGTACTTGAGGTAGGCAATCATAATCAGCGACCAGGTAACAACGGTCAGTACCGAAGCCACAGTGGTGACCAGGGTAAAGGCCGCAATGAGGGAGTCACCCGAGTAGAGCAGGATTAGACCCGAGAAAAGCAGCACGGTGGTCAGGAAGAGACCGTTGCGGGGCACGCCGTTCTTAGAGAGCTTGCCGAAGATGGCGGGGGCGCTACCGCTTTGGGCCAGGCCGTAGATCATGCGGGAGGTTGAGAAGATGCCCGAGTTAGCGGACGAGGTCGCACTGGTAAGCACCACGAAGTTCACCAGGTGGGCGGCAAAGCCCAGGCCTGCCAGGGTGAACATTTCAACGAAGGGGCTCTGGTTGGGATCGATGTTGCGCCAGGGGGTGACCATGAGAATCACAGCCAGGGTTAGCACGTAGAAGATGATGATACGTACCGGCACCGCATTGATGGCGCGGGGCAGGGTCTTGGTGGGGTCCTTGGTCTCTGCAGCGGTGGTACCGATCAGTTCAGCGCCCAGGAAGGCAAAGATGCCGATTTGGAAGGCTGCGAAGAATCCGCTTGCGCCCATGGGGAAGAAGCCGCCGTCGTTCCAGAGGTTTGCAACGGAAGCCTTATCGCCGTTAGGGGAGGTAAAGCCAGCGATGACCATGACCAGGCCCACGATGATAAGCAGGACGATTGCCACAATCTTGATGAGGGCAAACCAGAACTCGATTTCGCCGAAGTTCTTCACGCTCGGCAAGTTCAGAGCCAGCAACAGGCCGATCAGGCAGAGAGCCGGAATCCAGGCCGGAAGGTCGGGCCACCAGAAGTGGACGTAGCTGGTGATAGCAATAATATCGGCCACACCGATAACGACCCAGGTAAACCAGTAGGACCAGCCCATCAAGAAGCCAGCGCTGGGGCCCAGCAGGTCGGTGATGAAGTCGTTGAAGGTCTTGTAGTTGAGGTTTGAAAGTAGCAGCTCACCCATGGCGCGGAGCACCAGGAAGATTACGGCACCGATGATGGCGTAGACCAGCAGCAGGGAGGGGCCTGCGAGTGAGATGGTCTTGCCCGAGCCCATAAAGAGACCGGTACCGATAGCGCCACCGATAGCGATGAGCTGGATATGACGGTTCGAAAGACCGCGCTGCAGGCCTTCTGCCGCCTGCGGTTCAGGTGTGTGCTCGGCTGTAGCCATGAGCGCCCCCTTAGAAAAGTCACAGTCCTGCCAGGAGCGAACACACCCCCTCTTCTGCGGGGAGAGCAGGGATAGCGCGCCTTTCCAGACCGGTATTTTGTTATAGTTCAGGTCAAGTGTAGTCCTTCTAGCAGGGGTGTTTTTTCCGCACAGGGTTGCCCCGGGCGTCCGCTCGTCCGCTCTTTCCCGCTGTTCAAGCCGCCACCACCGCGCTAGAATGTTTACACGGAAACAAAATTTTCTCGGGTTGCCGTGCGACTCCGAGACCCCTATCGACAGGATTTCTCATGCCCAAGCTTTCAAACGCAGCCCTCCGCCTGACCACCGGCGCTCTGATCCTCAACTCAGGCATCGGCAAGCTCTCCATGGACGAGGCCACTTACGGCCACCTCAAGGGTATGGCATCAGCCGGCGTTCCCCAGGTAGCCAAGCTCTCCGACAAGCAATTCGGTAAGGCCCTTGCCGTCAGTGAAACCGCCCTGGGCGCAGCCCTGCTGACCCCTTTCGTTTCCCCCAAGCTGGCCGGCCTGGGCCTGACCGCTTTCTCAGGCGGCCTGCTGAGCATGTACTTCGGCATTGATTCCATGACTGAAAAGGACGGCATCCGCCCCACCCAGGAAGGTACCTCCATGGCTAAGGATGTTGTCCTGCTCGGCGCAGGCCTGGCCCTTCTCTTCTCCGGTAAGAAGAAGTAGCCTTCAGCTCCTCTTTAACTTCGCCGCCCCACTCCTTCCAGGAGCGGGGCGGTTCTCTATCCTTAATAAACCAACAGGAAGCAGGCTCATCATCAGCTGTGTGATAAATTAACGAGAGCTAGACCACAGAGAAAGAAAAGGATAGACCCGTGGGCACCCTGCAAGAAGCACTCGATACAGCCAGCAGCTTCATTTGGGGCCCTTTCCTTCTCCTACCCCTGCTGATTGGCACCGGCATCTTCCTCACCGTCCGCCTGGGCTTCATCCAGCTCAGGCTCTTCACCAAGGCCATGAGCCTGCAATTCGGACGCCGCTCCCGACAAGAAGGAGCCAGA
The DNA here is from genome assembly GCF_035916755.1 of Rothia nasimurium. GTDB lineage: Bacteria > Actinomycetota > Actinomycetes > Actinomycetales > Micrococcaceae > Rothia. The sequence goes on from NZ_JAYWIX010000005.1 coordinate 207,891, forward strand.
GGCGAAATATCCTCTTTCCAGGCCATGAGCACAGCGCTAGGTGCCACCGTAGGCACCGGCAACATTGTTGGCGTAGCCCTCTCCCTCAGCATCGGCGGCCCCGGAGCTCTCTTCTGGATGTGGGTTACCGCCATTTTCGGCATGGCCTCAAAATACGCCGAATGCTTCCTCGGCGTCCGCTTCCGCCACCGAGACAAGATGGGCGAACTCACCGGCGGCCCCCAGGCCTACCTGCAACGAGGCATCCCCAACCGCTTCGGAAAATTCCTCGCCACCATGTTTGCCGTCTGCTGTGTCTTTGCCTGCTTCGGCATCGGCAATATGACCCAGGCCAACGCTATCTCAGCTAACCTAGAGCACTCCTTTAATATCCCGCCCTACCTGACCGCAGGCGTCCTGGCCCTAGGTACTGCCGCAGCCTTACTGGGCGGAATTAAGACAGTCTCAAAGGTAACAGCCTTCTGTGTGCCCCTGATGATCCTGCTCTACCTGGGTTTTGGGGCCTATATCGTTGCCATCAACGCCCACATGCTACCAGAGGCCTTCGCCATGATTCTGCGCGGAGCCTTCACCGGCGAGGGGGCCCTGGGCGGGGCTGTAGGGGCCGGCATGATTTTTGCCCTCCAGGTCGGCGCCCAGCGTTCTCTCTTTTCCAACGAGTCGGGTATGGGCACAGCAGCTATCCCAGCAGCTGTGGCAACGACCTCCCACCCGGTGCGTCAGGGGCTGGCCTCTATGACCCAGACCTTCGTTGATACCATCGTGGTTATCTCTATGACCGGCTTTATTCTACTCACCACCGGAGCCTGGCAGGGTGAGGATCCAGCCACCTCAACCTCTATCGCCTTTACCACCGGCCTGCCCGGCGACTGGGGCGGCTACGTGGTGACCTTCTGCCTGGTTCTGCTGGGCTACTCTACTGTGCTGGGCTGGTCCTACTACGGGGAACGGGCCTTGGAATCTCTGGGCGGGGGTGCAAGGGCTATCGTCAGCTACCGTATGCTCTTTGCCCTGGTCTGTGGCCTAGGTGCTATCGCCCCTCTTACCCTGGTCTTTACCTTCTCAGATGTCATGAACGGTCTTATGGCCATTCCTAACCTCATTGGCCTGCTCATGCTCTCTGGCTTAGTCGCTCGCGAAACCAAGAAGTACCTCACCCACGACCCTAATTTTGAGGCAACTGTCGATAACATCGACAGTTTTATGTACGGCCACCCCGGTGGCCTGGACGCCCAAATTGACCACCAGGTTGATCTTTCCCAGAAGAACCCAACCCTGGAGCACCCCGATACAACCAGCCTCAAGATCGTCACTGAAAAGATGATTGCCGAGGACGCTGCCCAAAGCACCCAGCCCAAGATTTACGACGTCACCCTTGAAGACGTCAATACCGGGAGCATCCCCCTACAGACAGGTTCCCTACCGATCATCCAGCAGGCTAAGCCCACCTTTGGAACCCCCACCGACCCCAGGGCTATGGATGCTCCAGGTAAGACCTCACAATAATCTTTCGTATCCATCACACAGAGCTGCCCAGCTATCTAGTACATGTGATTTTTAAAGGGAGCTCGAGTCTCTTTCTCAGTCACTTGCTGCCCCTCGGTTTACCATGGCCTTTGAGACCGTATTTGGTCTACAGGGTCTAAAAATACGACTAGGAGGCATTTTGAGCCCTTCCAGGTCAAGAAACCAGTAGGCTGCTAGAAGAAGAGATAAAAAAACTTTCCAGTACAAGAGATTAGATAAGGTGACATTTCTCCCAAGGGCTCCGACATAAGCGCACCAAAAAATCCGCTAAAGTGGGGACAGAAAACATTGCACTGCGGCTTCACCTCCGCAAAAAATATTACTGAACAGCCCACAAAGCTTATGTCCACCCCCAAACGTATAAGCCCCCCGCCCTGTTCAGCACCGCACTTTTAGAAGAAGGACACCTCCCATGTCATTTACCCCAAACCGCCGCTCCGCCCTCAAGCTAACCGCAGCCGCTTCTGCTGCCTCCGCCCTGACCGCCGCAAGCACCAGCACCGCCCACGCTAACGGCCAGAAGCGTATCGCCATCATTGGCTCCGGCTACGGCGGCGCTGTAGCTGCCCGCGCCCTGACCGAAAAGGGCTATACCGTTGACATGATCGAGATGGGTGCCGACTGGGAGAAGATGGCCGCCAAGTCAAACGGCTACAAGTTCGACCAGATGACCTCCCCCACCGAGCGCTCCATGTGGTTCGAAAACCGCACCGACATGCCCCTCTCATCCATCGGCGGCCTGGACTTCGTCAACCGCTCCATCGGCCGTGCAGCCGGTGTCCTTGGTGTAGAACGCTTTGCCAACATGAAGGTCTACGTCGGCAAGGGTGTCGGCGGTGGCTCCCTTGCTAACGGTGGTATGGCAGTTACCCCCATCCAGTCCTACTTCCAGCAGGTTCTGCCCCAGCTCGATGCTGCTGAAATGTACAACACCTACTTCCCCCGCGCCAACGCCAACCTGGGCGTCGCCACACCCCCCATGGATATCGTCGGCACCTCCAAGTGGTACCAGTTCTCCCGTCTCTCAGCTGCCCAGGCAGCCAAGGCTGGCTTCCAACACCAGTTCGTTCCCAACGTCTACGACTGGGACTACATGCGCCGTGAGAACTTCGGCCGCGCCACCAGGTCAGGCCTGGGTGGCCAGGTCATCTTCGGCAACGACTACGGCAAGAAGACCCTGCCCAAGACCATCCTGGCTACCGCCTTCGCTACCGGCAAGGTCAACCTGACCACCATGACCGAGGTAACCTCCATTACCCAGCAGGCCGATGGCACCTTCTCCCTTGAGCTCAAGACCATCGACTTCCGCGGCAACCTCGTAGGCGTAGCCAAGAAGGTCTACGACCGCGTTATTATGGCAGCCGGCTCCGTTGGCACCAACCGCCTCCTGCTCCAGGCCCAGGCCACCGGCGCCATCAAGAACCTGCCCGCTACCCTGGGCACCAATTGGGGCCCCAACGGCAACATCATGGTTGCCCGTAACGTTGCTGCCGCAACCGGTGGCTACCAGTCCGGTATTCCCGCCATGGGCGTCTCAAACTGGGACAACTCAACCAACTCCGTCTTTGCAGAGCTGGCCCCCTTCCCCGCCGGTATCGACATGCGTATCGGCCTCTACCTGGCCATCACCAACAACCCCAACAAGGGCAAGTTCACCTGGAACCAGTCCACCGGCTCCATGGAACTAGACTGGGACTCCGTCAAGGCAGCCCCCGGCGTTGCAGCAGCCAAGGCCTTTATGGATAAGATCAATGCTGCCAACCCCGGCACCTCCTACAACACCGGCCTCTTCCAGGATCGCAAGACCTTCGCCGACTATTTCACCTACCACCCCCTGGGCGGTGCAGTCATCGGCGAAACCACCGACCTCAACGGTGAAGTTAAGGGTGTTCCCGGTCTCTTTGTTATGGATGGTTCCCTCATTCCTGGCAAGATTGGTGTTAACCCCTTTGTTACCATTACCGCTATTGCGGAACGTAACATGGATCGCCTGCTTGCAGCCGGCCGTTTCTCCTAAACACAGAAAGCACACACACAATGACTGCGCATAATCCCAAGCGTCGAACCATCCTGAAGGCAGGTGCCTGGGCGGCCCCCACCGTCCTAGCCACCACCGCCGTTCCCGCCTACGCAGCGAGCTTCGAAACCAGCAACCTCACCGACCTGGCTATCGAACTTACTGACCCCAGCATGGACTGGTCAACCTTCACCCCCGTCTACGACACCCCCATCTACCGTGGCCCCACCACCACCTCTAGCGTTGCTGGCCGTGCTTCCTTCCCCAAGAGCATGATCATCACCAACGTTGGTAGCGTTCCTGCTGTTGCCCCCAGCGGCACCCTGCTGACCGACATGCAGGACGTCGGAACCGATGCCAGCGGTTCCAACCAGGCTGGCACCTACGTCAACTCCACCGACCCGCTGGTCACCTTCACCTATGCCGGTTCAGGTGGCTGGGGCGTCCCCACTTTCACCTGGTCCTATGCAGGCACCCTGCAGCCCGGTGAATCTGTAGAGATTCCCCTGCGCTATTACGTGAATTTCCCCTTCTGGAATGTCCAGTACGAACTCTTCGTAGCTGTTACCGTTCTAGACGAGATGGATGGCGACTCAGACGATAACCACGAGCATATGGGTGTTACCCAGGGCACTGTTATCTACTAAGTAGATAGAGGGAATAGACCCCCAGGGGCAGGCTGCTTTCAGCCTGCCCCTTCCTGTATCTGTCAAGATATACTTATACAGATTTCCCCCCTCCCCCGGCGGCACTTAGAGTTTCCGTGTGCGCCGGTTTGCCTCTGCCAACCCCGCAAGGAGAGTTATGGAAACCAATAAGCAAAAGCAAGATTTAGCAGCCAAGGCTGAGCGGGCTGCGGCCGGCGCAGACCTCACAGCCCCCGTCCCTGAACAGTTCCACCGCCAGCCCTACTCCTTCGTCCGCCGAGGGGACCGCCTCACCGCCCGCCGCCAAAAGGCCTGGGATACCTACGCCTCCACCCACGTCCTTGACCTACCCCGCAAGATCGGCGACACCTCTGTAGCTGAGGGTGCGGTCTTCGACCAGCAGGCCCTCTACGGACGCACCGCTGCCCCTCTCGTGGTTGAAATCGGCTCCGGCCTGGGTGAAGCTATCGTCCACCGCGCCACCGAACTGCCAGATACCAACTTCCTCGCCGTCGAGGTCTACACCCCCGGCATTGCCGACCTCCTGCTCAAAATGGGGCAGGCAGGCGTTGAGAACGTGCGCGTTGCCCAGGCCAATGCCCCCGAGCTGCTCGATAACCTGCTCGAAGAGTCTTCTGTTGATGAGCTCTGGGTCTTCTTCCCCGACCCCTGGCACAAGGCCCGACACCACAAGCGTCGTCTGGTCTCCCCTGCCTTTGCAGATAAGGTAGCCCGGGTTCTCAAGCCCGGTGGTATCTGGCGTCTAGCCACCGACTGGGAAGAATATGCCCTGGTCATGCGCGAGGTCCTCGATGCCCACCCCGACTTCACCAACGCCCACGCCGGTGAGAACACCACAGAGGACGACCCGGTGGGCGGCTGGGCGCCCCGCTGGGACGGACGCGTAGTCACCAGCTTCGAGCGCAAGGCAGGTGAGGCGGGCCGCCGGGCCCACGACCTGACCTACATTCGTCGATAATAACCCGTTAGCTATATAAAGCAGGCGGGTACCCGCGCACATAGGTGCTGCAGGTACCCGCCTTGTTTTATGGGCAGAGGGTCTTCTTACTGCCCCGTTTTCTCGTAGGAGTCAATCGCTCCGGGGCGCCCCTGCATAAAGGCGTCGATTTCGGCCTTAGATGCGGTGAGTTTGGGGTCGTTGGCCAGGTAGTACTTGGTCTCTCGAACAATCAGCCCAGACATAAGGAGCAGGCCAATCAGGTTAGGAATGGCCATGAGCCCGTTGGCGATATCTGAGAAGGTCCAGGCCACGGTCAGTTCCATGGTGCAACCGAAGTAGACAATCACCGCGAAGAAAAGGCGGTAGGGGGTAACACCGCGGCGGCCCACCAGGCGCTCAATATTGCGTTCCCCGTAGTAGGCCCAGCCTAGAATGGTGGAATAAGCAAAGAGAACCAGCCCTATGGTCACGATCCAGCTGCCAGCAGGCCCAATGACCGAGGCGAAGGCCTGGCTGGTCATCACTGAGGCTGAGATATGCTCCCCGGTGGAATCGCTTGCCTGCCATATGCCGGTGACAACCAGCACCAGGCCTGTACAGCTCACCACGATCATGGTATCGATGAAGGTCTGGGTCATTGACACCAGGCCCTGACGCACCGGGTGGCTGGTTTGGGCTGCGGCAGCGGCGATAGCAGCTGAGCCCATGCCCGATTCGTTGGAGAAAATACCGCGGGCTACCCCGTACTGAACCGCATACATGAGGGTGGAGCCGGCAAAGCCGCCGACAGCGGAGGAGCCGGTGAAGGCGTCCGAAAAAATCTGGCCGAAGGCCGCGGGCAGGTCAGCGGCGTGTACACCCAGGATATAGAGGGCCCCGCCCACATAGAAGAGAATCATAATCGGAACGAACCCGGCAGTTACCTTGCCGATGGACTTAATACCGCCCATCAGCACAAAGAGGGTAATGACAGCCAGGACGATGCCGGTCAGGCCGGTAGGCAAGTGGAAGGTGTCTTCGAGGTTATGAGCGATGGAGTTACCCTGGGCGGTATTGCCGATACCAAAGGAGGCGAGCACAGCAGCAACCGCAAAGAAAAGAGCCAGGAACTTCCCCAGAAGGCCTTTAATACCGCGCTGCAGGTAGTACTGGGGGCCGCCTGACACTTCACCCTTAGCGTCAGTGGTGCGGTAGCGGACGCCCAGGAAGGCTTCGGAGTACTTGGAGGCCATACCGAAGAGGGCGCTAAACCACATCCAGAAGAGGGCACCGGGGCCGCCGATAGAAATCGCGGTGGCAACGCCCACGATGTTACCGGTACCCACGGTGGCTGCCAGGGCGGTGGTCAGGGACTGGAATTGGGAAATGTCGCCGCCGGGGGCGTCCTCGTCCTTACGTTCGAGGAAGGCCAGCCGGTTGGCAACCAGCAGTTTGGTGAGCTGGATAAACCCCAGCCGCACCGTCAGATAGATACCGGTGCCAAGAAGCAGTGGTATGAGCACAAAAGGCCCCCAGATGAGGGAGCTAATAGCGCTCAAGACGTCTTGAAAGGTCATGTGTTGTCCTTGATACAGGTCCCTGCGGGCGAGGGAGCACCGCAGCTGCGTGATGAATAAGGACGCCCCGCCGCAAGCGTGTGCACTGCGGTGGGGCGTCCTTCAACTATAGCGAGTCAAGAACAGGAAGACCTATCTCGTCTTATTCTGTGTATCTGCTTACCAGCGGGTAATTGCTGCCAGCTTCTCTTCCTGCGTCTCGGGGGCGGGCTTTACCTCACCACCAGAACGTAGCACCAGGTTGATAGCTTGAGCTTTTTCGCTGAGCTGGCCGTTGTCGGCGGTTTCAACCCCGGGGGTCACCAGTAAGGTGGCAATCTGCCCCTGGGTCGCTGCGTCTACAATCTCGCCCGCACCGATATAGCGCTTACCTGATCGAGCATCGTCAATCTGCTGGGCGAGACTCTTAGCTTCAGTATCGGCGACCTCAGCGAGTACGGGCTGCAGCTTTTCTAGGAGCTGGCTTTCGCTCATCTCATCGACCCTGCCGGTAATGACGGTTTCAAGCACATTGCCCCAGCTAGTAACGGAACGGAACTCGTTGGCCAGTTCTTCAACTCCAGCGAGGACGAGCGGGTGACGGTTGGGTTCTACTACCTCCGCCTCGATGCCCTGGGCTACCTTCCGCAGGAAACGCTCACGGTAGATACGGTCGGTATCGGAATCGTTGGTGTGGGCGTGGAAGGTGGCTTCCCCTCCGCCCTTGGGGGCCTGCTGCTGGGTGCGCTGCACATCGTAGTCGTTGTAGATGTCGTCTTCGCTCTCGATCATGTTCTCGAGGTTGATGCGGCCGATACGGGTCCCGTCAGTTTCAAAAAGGCGCACCTCCTTACGAGAGAGTGCTAGCAGGTGAAGGCTGGTGTCGGTGCTCAGGAGGGGGACGAGGGCGGTGAGGTCGTACTCGTCAGCTACGGTGACGCTCTCGGGTAGTTCGAAGGGCAGGCGCTGGGCGGTGAGCTGGTTGCCATCAAGTAGAATCAGCAGACCGTCTCCCTGATGTTGCCAGTAGTCACGGTCGTCGTGGAGTTCTTGGGCGGGAGCGAGGATGGTGTCTGCGTCGTGACCGGCTGCCTCGAGCTTCTCGCGGGCAGATGAGAGAAGGTTACGGAGGCGGGTGGCGTTTCCCGTGGTGTCGCGACCGGCGCGTTCGGTGGAAAGGGTGAGGGTAACTCGAACGGCACCCTCAGTTGCGGGTTCGGTCAGAGCCTTAAGGTCGAGGGTGTCGAAGGGCTTGTTGGAAGAAAGGTGGGTGTCGGTCACGGTCGGCTCCTTTGTCGATCGATGGGGCGGGTCTACCCGCTGATAGAACTAAGCTAGCTGACCAATACCGTAATTTTCAAGGCTTTAAGCCTTATTCATAGCAGAATGACAGCCTATGAACAGCAGGCTGATAAATTTCCTATAAAGTCTGGCACACCCACCCCTGACTACCGTAGACTTAAAGATTGTGGCGGCACCCAAAACAGGGTATCGCCACTTTATTAGCCGCCGTGACCGCTTGCGCTGCCACAGGCGTCCTTACTCTAATCTTCTGCCAGCAGTTCGCGAACGCGCGGCAGCACCTTGGTGCCGTAGAGGTCAATCAAGTTCATGGAGTGCTCATGGGCCAGAGCTCCGTTGGAGAACTTAAGATTAAAGCGGTTGATGCCCAGCTGTTCGTTGGCTCGGCAGTAGAGGTCGGTGTAGGGCTTGAAGCGCTCAGTCGACCCGCCGATGATGGCCAGCTTGAGCGGGGTCTTGTACTGAGCTGCGCGGGCAACAGATTCCGGGCTGCCGCCAACGGCCAACCGGCACTTGAGGATCCCTTCGGTCTTGGGGTAAACCTCCTGGTTCACCAGGGGCGGGCCGTTGCTGAGGGCACTGATAGTGGCAAAGCGCTGGTAGACACGGATGGGGTCGTCGGACGAGAGGACGGTGACGACCTAGCCCCATCTGGAAGGCGGTGTCATCGACGCTGGGCAGGCCGGGGCTTAGGTCGGGGCTGTATTAATGTCGGTCATTGCGTTTACTTTTCGGTGCTGTGCTGATCGTTTACACGAGGTTCAACACCAGCCCACATTACTTTATTCCAAAAGTTTTTTATGGCGCTGTGGTTAGCCCCTGCCTTAAATGTAGCGATGGTTGCCATCAGCACGAATCTCTTTCACGCAGATGACAACCATCGTTACAGTCAGGGTCTAGGGGTCGGGTTTAGCGCGGCCGGTAGAGCACCACGGCCTGGGAGGTATGGCGGGCTGCCGGACGCTTGCCCCGGGCCAGGTGCACAGCCCCACCTGAGGTTCCGGCAGCAAAGATGCGAGAGTTCTCCTGCAGACGATTGCGCAGGGCCTCATTCTCAGCTTGCAGCTCGGTCATGCGGGCTCGCAGAGCCTCCACCTGGTTCTCAAGCTGCATAATGCGTTTAATGCCCTCGAGGGAGACGCCGGACTGGGAGAGTTCCTGAATCTCCTGCAGTTTCTGAACATCGCGCTCAGAGTAGCGGCGGGCCCGCCCCGGTGCGCGCTGGGGCTGCACCAGCCCTAACCGGTCGTACTGGCGCAGTGTCTGCGGGTGCATACCGGCCAGTTCGGCAGCTACAGAAATCACGAAGACCGGGCGGTCAGATTCGAGAGCCATTCTTAGTCACCAGCTTTCCTCAGCAGGTCCTCACGGGGGTTGGCCTGGGGTGCCACCGCGAAGAAGGCGTCAAGAGCTGCCTCAGCTTCGGGGCTCAGGTTGATGGGCAGCTGCACCTCAGGGATGACCAGCATATCGCCGGTGCCCTTCTTGGTCACGAAGCCGCGGCCCTTAGCACGCAGCTTACGCCCGGCCGGTGAACCGGCAGCCAGGCGGAGTTTGACACTACCGCCGTCGAGGGTGGGGGCTTCAATGATGCCGCCCTTAACGGCTTCTTCCAGGGTGACGGGAACGCGCACGAGCAGGTTATCGCCCTCGCGGTCAAAGACGGGGTGGGAGTCTACGCGGACGGTGACGATTAGGTCCCCTGCCCCACCGGCACCGGGGTGCCCCTTGCCTCGGGCACGGATTTTCTGGCCGTCCTTGACGCCGCGCGGCAGGCGAACCTGGGTCTGGGAGCCGCCGGGGCGGAACACCGAGACCTCAGCGCCGTCGTAGGCCTGCTGGATGGTGATGCGGGCGCTGGTGGTGGCGTCCTCACCCTTGGGAGCTGAGAAGCCACCGCCGGGGAACCCACCAGCCCCACCAGGGAAACCGCCGGCGGAGCGTCCGGCCCCGCCAAAGCCACCGCCACCGAACATGCCACCGAGCAGGTCTTCAATGTTGATACCTGCTCCGCCGCCGCTGGTGGAATAGGTGAAGTTTCCGCCACCAGCACCACCGGGGAACCCGCCCGGGAAGCCGCCGCCAGCCCCGCCGAAGCCGGCAGCCCCGTACTTGCGGATCTGGTCGTACTCTTCCTTCTGCTTGGGGTCTGAGAGCACGTCGTAGGCCTCTGAGACCTCCTTGAACTTCTTCTCAGCAGCCTCGTCGCCGGGGTTCTGGTCGGGGTGGTACTTGCGGGCCAGCTTGCGGTAGGCCTTCTTGATGTCTGCCTCGGAGGAATCCTCGGCTACGCCTAGTACCTTATAAAAATCTTGATGGAGCCAGTTTTCGCTCGCCATATGCCTCTCCTTCCGAGGTAGATCTTGTGTCTTTTAGGGGGTAGAACCAGGCGGGCACCCAGCCTGACGTATCAGGCCGGGTGCCCGCCCGCGTCCTTATTCTGCTACCGCTACGGCTACCTGGGCGGTGCGGACCACGCGGTCCTTCACCTTGTAGCCGTTGCGCAGGACCATGGAGACTGAGTCGGGCTCAACCTCGCTGGTGGGCTGCTGCAGTACAGCCTCGTGCACCTGGGGGTTGAAGGATTCGCCAACCTCACCGAATCGCTCAAGGCCCTGCTTGGTCAGGGTTTCTTCGAGCTTATTGGCAATCGCGGCGAAGGGGCCTTCTTCAAGGTCGCCGTGCTTGCGGGCGGCATCGATATCGTCGATGACGGGCAGCAGGGCGGCAACCAGGTCGGCGATAACGAAATCGCGTAGCTGGTCCTTTTCCTTGGCGGTGCGGTTCTTGTAGTTGGTGAACTCGGCCTGAAGGCGGCGCAGATCCTCAAGACGCTCGGCGGCAAGGGCCGCATCAGCGTTATCGGTTACCTCTGCGCTATCGCCGGCCTCGGCCGCGGCAGACTCTTCGCCTGCCGCAGCGTCAGCAGCTACACCTTCGGGCTCGGGGTGGCCTTCAGCAGCCGGGGCGGCGAAGGCGTCCTCCAGAGGGTCGGTGCCCTCGGGCTGGTTATCTACGGGCTCGTTGGTGTTCTCAGCCATGATTAGTTCTTCTTCTCGTCTTCTTCATCGATTACTTCGGCGTCAACGACATCGTCGTCTTCAGCCTTGGCGCCTTCACCGGCTGCGGCATCTGCCTGAGCCTGGGCGTAGAGAGCCTCACCCAGCTTGGTCTGAGATGTCTGCAGCTTCTCGAAAGCGGCCTTGACGGCGTCATCGTCTTCACCTTCGAGGGCAGCCTTCAGGGCGTCAACGTCGGCCTGAACCTCGGTCTTGACGTCCTCGGGCAGCTTCTCGTCGTTGTCCTTGATGAGCTTCTCGATGGAGTAGGCGGTGTTCTCAGCAGCGTTGCGGGTCTCGGCTGCCTCGCGGCGGGCCTTGTCCTGCTCGGCGTGAGCCTCGGCGTCCTTGACCATGCGGTCAATGTCTTCCTTGGAGAGGGAGGTGCCGCCGGTGATGGTCATGGACTGCTCGGTACCGGTGCCCTTGTCCTTAGCTGAGACGTGCACGATGCCGTTGGCGTCGATGTCGAAGGTAACTTCGATCTGGGGGACGCCGCGGGGGGCGGGTGCGATGCCGGTCAGCTCGAAGGTGCCCAGGTTCTTGTTGTCGCGGGTGAACTCGCGCTCGCCCTGGAAGACCTGAATCGATACTGAGGGCTGGTTGTCCTCAGCGGTGGTGAAGGTTTCGGAACGCTTGGTGGGGATCGCGGTGTTGCGCTCGATCAGCTTGGTCATCACACCACCCTTGGTCTCAATGCCGAGTGAGAGGGGGGTGACGTCGATGAGCAGAACGTCCTTGCGCTCACCCTTCAGCACACCTGCCTGCAGGGCTGCGCCCATAGCAACGACCTCATCGGGGTTGACACCCTTATTGGGCTCGCGACCACCGGAGAGTTCCTTGACGACCTCGGTGACGGCAGGCATACGGGTTGAGCCACCGACCAGCACGATGTGGGCAATGTCTGAAACCTTGACGCCAGCTTCAGCGATTACGTCGTTGAAGGGCTTCTTGGTGCGCTCGATCAGGTCTGCGGTCATGTCCTGGAACTTGGCGCGGGTCAGCTTTTCATCCAGGTGGATGGGACCCTCAGGGGTGACAGACAGGTACTGCAGGGAGATGTTGGTGGAGGTTGCAGAAGACAGTTCCTTCTTGGCCTGTTCTGCGGCTTCACGCAGACGCTGCAGGGCAATCTTGTCCTTGGAGAGGTCGGCACCGGTCTTGGACTTGACCTGCTCCAGCAGCCAGTCGACGATACGCTGGTCCCAGTCGTCGCCACCCAGGCGGTTGTCGCCTGAGGTTGCGCGGACCTGGATGGTGGAGAAGCCGTCTTCGTCCTTGCCAACTTCGAGCAGGGAGACGTCGAAGGTGCCGCCGCCGAGGTCGAAGACCAGGATCAGTTCGTCTTCGTTACCCTTGTCGAGGCCGTAGGCCAGGGCTGCTGCGGTGGGTTCGTTGACGATACGCAGGACGTTGAGGCCCGCGATTTCGCCGGCTTCCTTGGTGGCCTGACGCTCGGCGTCGTTGAAGTAGGCGGGGACGGTGATGACGGCGTCGGTGACCTTGTCGTTCAGGTAGGCTTCAGCGTCACCCTTGAGCTTCATGAGGGTACGGGCTGAGATTTCCTGGGCGGTGTATGCCTTGCCGTCGATGTCGGTGGTCCAGTTGGTGCCCATGTGGCGCTTGACGGAAGCGATGGTGCGGTCGACGTTGGTAACGGCCTGACGCTTTGCGACGTCGCCAACCAGAACTTCGCCATCCTTTGAGAAAGCTACGACGGAGGGGGTGGTGCGGGCGCCTTCTGCGTTGGCAATGACGGTGGGCTCGCCACCTTCGAGGACTGATACAACTGAGTTGGTAGTACCGAGGTCAATACCTACTGCACGTGACATTGTTTCTCCTTGAGATGGGTTATCTGTAAATCTTCAAGCGACTCGAGGTGAAGAACTTGAGTCTTTCTGGCTCAACTCGCTTGTCTTGGTATCCAGTTTGCCCCTCTTTTGGAACCTTGTCAACAGACTTGAGTTAAATAGACTCAAGTTTTTTGCTTCTATGAAGTTAAGTCTTGTCAGCGTCAGGTGAATCGTGACGCCGTTTGTTCAGTTCCGCCTTGCGCTGCTTGGATTTTTTGCTGTTGCGCACAGCTAGCACCGCAAAAATTATCGCTAGTAGCAGAGGCACCCAGGCTTTGGAGTGCTCAAGCAGAAAGAGCACCCAGTCAGGCGGGGCGGGCAGGTCAACAGAGGGCCAGGGGACGCGCCAGCTAGGGACCGGCAGGTCAAGAGAGGGCGGGGAAGGGAGGGTGATAACCGGTAGGTCAAGAGCGGGCGGGCGAGGCAGCCGTATTCCAAAATCTGGCAGGAGGCTCCATAGCCAACTGAAGAAACGGCTAACCAGGGGAGCTCCCAACAAGATGGCGATGTACCAAACAGATCTGCTGATGCCAAAGAGTAAGGGGAAAACAACCCGTTTGGAGGGGCTTGCTTCAAGGGTCTGGGCGTAGGCTTCGGCACGGCTTCCGGCTGGCGGGTCGAGCTCAAGGTAGTCTGAACCCTTTTTATAGGCGACGACTAGCAGTTCACCGAGAAAGTTCGTGGTGAGCTTAAGCTGGCCCTTACCCGGGGTTGTCACCACAGCTGATGAATACTTGCCGCTTTTTAGGTTCTTCTCAAGGGGCAGGGAGGAGGGAATGCCGTTGTAGCGGCCCACTACCTGCCCATTGACCTGCACCCGAATCATCTGCCCGGGGCGGGCGATATATTCAGCCAGGCGCTCCTTGAGGCTGGCTCCGACTGGCGACTCGTTAAAGGGACTTTCCTTGCCGACGTCCTTACCGTCTGCTGGCCAGTTTTCATCGATGGCTCGCATTTCGGTGTGGTTGCCCTGTTCTAGGGTGATATGACCGGCAGTGGGGTGGTCAAGTTCCCAGCGGAGCATTATTTTGCCTCCTGACTGCCTTCTTCTGCCTCATCGGTTTTTGAGCCCCATTCGTCGATAAATTTCTTGCGCCAGGGGCTGGTGATGAGAGCGTAGAGCAGCAAGAAGCCCCAGATGTACCAGCCAGCGCCTTCGGGGTAGAAGAGCCGGGTGGCTACCCACATGCTCAGGGTCATGATGAGGGCGAAGGTGAGGTTGCGCCGGAAGGTTCGGGCATCGAAGATAGCTAGGGCGGCAAGGACTAGCGGGGTAATCACTAGGACGCCCGCTACGGCCTGGGCGGGTACAGCTACTCCCAACACCCAGGGCAGGATGATGAATAGCAGGGGTAGGGCGGCAAGAGCGAGGCGGTTGCCGCGGCTGCGTTTTGGTTGGCTTGCAGGGGGCTTTTCGCCAGTACGGTCGTCAGTGACCGGTTCTGTAGTGCTCATGCCTTAAGACTATAAGCAGGGTTACGATGTAACGCAAAAGCCCCGCAGGTGTGTGCTCTGCGGGGCTTTTGTCATCTCGAAAGAACTCAAGAAACTGAGCGTTTGGCTCTATCACTGTGACTCGGCGGTGTGAGCGGTTCACTGCTGTATGAACCAGCCCGCTAGGGGCTACACAGGCTTGATAGGCCATCAAGTGTGTGTACCTGTAAGACTATACACAGATTGCTGTGATATTTCTTCCTATGGGCGAACATTCTTGTACCTTTTTGTCAGTTTTCGTGAAATGACTGAGATTGCCGGTGGGAACATGAGAGCATGATGGTCATGTATCGAATCATGACTGTGTGTACCGGGAATATCTGCCGCTCTCCGATGGGCGAATATCTGATTAGACAGGCTGCCAGGGAGGCCGGCCTTGAGCTTGAGGTTGCTTCAAGCGGGATTTCGAATGAGGAGGAAGGCAACCCGATTGACCGCCGCGCCAAGAAGGTCTTAGATGAGCTAAACATCAACACCAGCTCCCATCGAGCCAAGCAGTTCACGCGCGCTGATTTTGACCGCTACGACCTGGTGCTTGCTATGGACACCAGCCACTACCGCCGCTTGCAGCAGCTGGCCCCCACCCCGCAGGCGGCTCAGAAGGTTCGGCTCATGCGCGAGTTTGATCCGGCCCTAACCGGCCAGCCCCTCGATGAACTGGGAATCTATGACCCCTGGTACGGGGATATGAGCGACTTTTACGAAACCTTTCAGATGATTCGGGATGCCGTGCCCGGAGTCATCGAGTGTGCTCGAGGCTAGATCAGCGGTGCAAGTTCTTGGCATGCCGACTTTGGCTGAGCAGGTTATAGCCACCCGGCAAAAGGTGGTGGAACAACGCCCTGTGCTGGTGGCTCTTGATGGACGCAGTGGGGCGGGTAAGACCACTCTGGCAGGTGAGTTGGCGGCTTGTGTGCGGGGGCGGGGGCTGGTTGTTGAGGTTTTCCACCTTGAGGATTTGTATCAGGGTTGGGAGGGTTTGGCACAGGCGGCGCGGGTGTGGCAGCGGTTGGCTGAGGCGGTGATGGACGGGCGGGCCAACTTCCCTGGGTCTGCTCCGCGCTGGTTTGGCTGGGATTGGTCTGCTTCCAAGCCGACCGGGCCGCATACCTTGACTGTGCCGGAGGAACTGAGGGGTGGCGTCCTGCTGGCTGAGGGTGTGGGGGCTTTGACCGGTGCCCACGATGTGGGTGTTTTCGTGGAGCTTGATGCTGACCGGCGCAGGCAGCGGGCGCTGGCCCGCGACGGGGAGACCTACCGCCCCTACTGGGACATGTGGGCAGCCCAGGAAGATGAACTCCTGGCCCACCAAGAAGCTATCTACCGGGATAGCAAACACATATCCTTCCCCATGCCAGAGGAGTAGGGTAGAGGGGTAGGCCTCACAGAAAGCACAGAAGAAGAACCGTGACCCTCCCACAGTCGTCCTCACCTAAGCCCTTCCCCATTTCACTGATTTTTACCCTCTCCACCCTCTCTGCGGTGGGGCCATTAGCCATTGATGCCTACCTGGCGGCTATGCCCACCATCACCCAGGATCTAGGGACCACAGCCACCCGCACCCAGCTGACTCTAACCGCTTTTATGCTGGGCATGGCCCTAGGCCAGCTGGTCATTGGCCCCCTCTCAGACCTCATCGGCCGGGTACGCCCCCTCTACATCAGCGTGCTGGTCTCCCTGGCGGCAACCATCGCCTGTATCTTTGTGCCCAATGTTGAGCTCTTCATAGCGGCCCGCTTTATCATGGGTGCCGCGGCGGCCTCCGGCATGGTTATTTCCCGCGCTATCGTTGCCGACTCCACTGTGGGCCTGCAAACGGCCAAGCTCATGGGCATCATGATGATGATTAACAGTTTCGCCCCTGTGATTGCTCCCCTGCTGGGCGGCGTGATTCTGGAGTTCGCCACCTGGCGCACTATCTTCACCGTCATTGCCGCCTTCATGGCTGTCTCTACCATCTGCGTCTATACCTTCGTGCGCGAAACCCTACCGGTCGAAAAGCGCCGTACCGGCGGCCTGGCCACTACCTACCGGGGCATCGGGGAGGTTCTCAAGATTCCCCGCTTCCGCGGCTACATGCTGACCATGACCCTGGCCTTTGGCTCTATCTTTGCCTACGTTTCGGCTTCCACCTATGTGCTACAGAATGTGCTGGGACTTTCTTCCCTGCACTACACCTGGGTCTTTGGCATCAACTCTATGGGCATCGTTGCTATGAGCTCCCTGGCAACCTACCTGGTCGGCAGGGTAGCTATCCGCCGGACGCTCACCGTCGGTGTGGTGCTCATGTTCACCGCCGCTGTGCTCATCACCGGCACCTTCTTAGCCGGTATCACCCTGGTGCCCACCCTCATTTTCTTC
Organism: Rothia nasimurium; assembly: GCF_035916755.1. Classification (GTDB taxonomy): domain Bacteria; phylum Actinomycetota; class Actinomycetes; order Actinomycetales; family Micrococcaceae; genus Rothia. The sequence goes on from NZ_JAYWIX010000005.1 coordinate 224,647, forward strand.
TTTATGACCACCTGCGCCATGGGCCTGATTGCCGGTAATGCTAGTTCCTTGGCCTTGATGGAGGGCCGCCACCTTGCCGGGTCGGCCTCGGCTGTACTGGGTACGGTGCAGTCCCTGATGGGTGGGCTGGCGACCGCCCTATCTGCCTTAGGCGGCGGCCATGCGGTGCTCCCCCTGGCCTTCACCATGCTAGGCTTTTCCGCCCTCTCCCTCCTGGCCCTCCTGACCACACCCACAGCAGAGGCGGACTACGCCAAAGGGGCTAGGCGTTAACCTGCCCTATTCCTCATTTTTGCCTTGAGCAGTTGCTGGCCTGACAGACTGAGTCGATGAAGTGAGCCGGTGCGTCAGCACTAAAGAGCGAACGGAATCACCTGAGCCTGCGAAGGTGTGAGCCTGTGAAACCCCTTTTGAATAAGTCTCGTAGATTGAGGGATTTACTTAGCAGGGGTGGTCGTGAGATACGGCTTCAGTGTCTTGAGCCAAATACCCCAGCAACTCCTGGGTCAGCTTCCCCTCCTGGGCAAGGGGGGTACCGTTGAGGTGGGTGACCGGGGCTAGTAGGCGCACCGAGGACGCCAGCCACACGGCGTCCGCCTCCAGCAGGTCCTGGGGGTAGAGGGGCCCGTAGCCGAGCTCCCAGCCGGCAGCGCGAGCGCCCGCAAAGATAGCTCCCTGGGTGGTGCCGGGCAGAATGCCGTGGGCCGGTTCGGGGGTGTAGAGCACCTTCTTCTGCCCATCGGTCTTGGCAACGATTACCGATGAGGTTGCCCCCTCAAGGATGCGGCGGTCCTCGGTCACCCAGATGGCGTCGTCCGCACCGTGTTTGCTCACATAGCGCAGGACCGACATATTGATGGCGTAGGAGAGGGTCTTGGCTCCGGCCAGGAGCCAGGGGTAGGCGGAATCTTCGGCAGGGTCGTGGCCGCGGGGTAGGAGCATGACCCGCACCCCCTGCTGGCGCTGGCGCAGAATCGTGGGTGAGGACGGGGCTACCGTTACCCAGGTGTGGGGGCCGGCTTCAACGGTACCGCGGGAGATAATGATTTTGACGGTGTGCTCTTCGCCCAGGAGGGTCTGGGCGCCGGGGCCTGCTGCTTCTAGGGCGGTGGAGAGAGCGGCCCGTAGTTTATCTTCATCAGGTAGGGGCAGGTCGAGTAGGCGGGCGGAACCGGCCAGGCGAGTCAGGTGGGCTTCAAATTTACGGACGCGGCGGTTAGCGGCCAGCATGGTTTCAAAGACACCGTCGCCGCGGGTCAGCCCCTGATCTTCAATGTTGATGAGGGGGGCGGTGGCATCGACCAGTTCACCGGCAGGGTTTTCTTGGGTGAGCATTACAACAGTTGTAGTCATACTTCCAAGCCTAACCCTTAACGCTGATGCTCCCGCGGCAACCTGGCGTTAGGGGTTACGGGGCGGGAGCACCTGATGCGAGCACCGCGTGCGGTGCGAGCGTTCTTCAAGCCCTCTGGTCGGAGGCTCGAACTCTTTCCCGGCGACACCAGGCGTGGGGTCTAGTGACCGGGTGCATACTTTTACTCTAACCCTGGGCGCGGGGCTTTCTCAAAGATTTTTGGACTTTTTAGGTCATATTTTTACTGCCACACCCAGGTGAGGGTGCCAGCAAGTCCCGATGTCACGTAGCCGATGATGAGCGTTCCCAGACAGCACAGCAGGAAGGTCACATCGTCCCTGCTGTAGACGGGAATGCGGGCCCAGGTGCGGGGCCCGGCACCGAAGCCACGGGCTTCCATGGTGACAGCCAGGCGGGTGCCCCGTCGGATAGCCTGCACCAGCAGGGCAAAGGTCTGCCCGGCCAGTGTGCGGACGCGGCGGAACAGGGAGTCACTTGCCCCTAGCCCGCGCGCCCGCCGTGCCTGACCCAGGGTATGCCATTCGCTGAACATGAGCCCTAGCAGGCGCAGGGCGGCCAAAGCGGCCAGGACGAAGCGGGCCGGGAGTTTAGCGGTCTGGGCCAGGGAGTCGCCCAGGTGGGTGGGGTCGGTGGTGGTGATGAGTAAGAGGCTGGGAAGAATCAAGGCCAGGCCACGAACCATCAGGGAGATACCCATGGCAAGGGAGTCGGTGGTGATCCAGATGAACCCCACATGGAGTACCGTCTCCCCCGTTTTATCGGCGATCAGCGAGGTGGACCAGCCGGTAAGCAGGGTGCCAATCAGCAGGGGCCAGAAACGGGCCAGCAGGGCAAAGGGCTGCACGCCCCAGGCTTTGAGCAGAGCCAGTTCAAGAGCAAAAACTACCAGGGCTGTGCCCCAGTCTTTGATGAGCAGCAGCCCTATCGACAGCAGGAAGGTAGCCAGCAGCTTGGTGCCCGCGTTGAGTTTTCCGGCGCGGCTACGGTGGGCAGGGCCTAGCGCGAAAAGGTCAAGAGCCATGGGCAGGTTCCGCTTTCTGCAAGGTCAGGCGCTTACCGCCGAGGGCCGCTACATAGTCTGTATCGTGGGTTACCGAAATAATGGCAAGCCCCCGGTCAAGCAGTTCTTTGATGAGGGTGACGAGCTCGGCCCAGGTGGTGGCGTCCTGCCCGAAGGTAGGTTCATCAAGTACCAAAATAGCCGGTTCGGTGGCCAGAGCTGTGGCTACCGACAGCCGCCGTTTTTCACCGCCCGAGAGGGTGAAGGGATTGGCATCAGCCAGGTGGGTAAGGCGCAGGCGGGCTAGGAGCTCATCGGTGCGGGCAGCCAGCCGGTCTTCATCAATCTTCTCCTTGCGCACACGGGCCAGGTGCCGGGGGCCAAACTCTAGTTCTGCGCGCACGGTGGGGGCAAGGAACTGTTGTTCCGGCTCCTGGAAGACCAGACCGATGCGGTCGGCCAGCTCGGCAGCGGGCCACCTAGCAGGGTCGGAACTGCGATGCCTAGCGGGTAGACCCGCGGTGAGTGTCTCGTGGGCGTAGACCTGCCCCGTAGCCGGGTAGATTAGCCCGGCAAGGGTCAGCGCCAGGGTCGATTTCCCGGCCCCGTTGGGCCCCAGCAGAGCCAGGTGCTCCCCGGAGGAAAGGGGCAGGTTGATTCCACTAGCCAGGGTGGGCAGATCGAGGGTGGGCACCTGCCCCGTAGCGATAGCACGGGAGCGCTCCTTGCGCTGGCGACGAGTAGGTAGCTGCCGGGTCAGGCTCACCTCGCGGGCTTCAAGTAACGGGGAGGGCTCGTCCTCTCCCTGCCCGGGGCGGACGTCCGCCCCCTCCTGCTCTACCCGGGGCGGGTGGGGCACATAGCCGGGCACCCACACCCCACCGGCAATGAGCTGGTCGCGGGCCTGTTCCAGCACCAGCGCAGGCGGGCCATCAAAGCTAATTCCGCCCTGAGCATCGAGCACCAGCACCCGGTCAACGTGCTCTGCCCAAATACCAACCCGGTGTTCAATAACCACCAGGGTAGCACCCGATGCGGCAGCGGCGGCCAGGACGGCATCGCGCACCTCAAGCACGCCCGCCGGATCAAGGTTGGCGGTGGGTTCGTCCAGGAGCAGGGCACCGGGGTGCATAGCCAAGATGCCGGCTAAGCCCAGCCTCTGCTTCTGCCCGCCAGAAAGAGCCGAGGTGGAACGGTCAAGGGGCAGGGAGCCCAGACCGACAGCGTCCAGAGCCCAGGTCACCCGGTCCCAGATATCCTCGCGGGGCACCCCCAGGTTCTCGGGCCCAAAGGCCACGTCATCGCCCACCCGCGCCAACACCACCGAGCTTTCGGGGTCCTGCTGCATGAGCCCGCAGACCCCGCGGGCCTCGGTGGGAGCCTGCCCGTTGACAGTCAGCTCACCTAGCTGGGTTTGGTCGTCCTCATCAACAAGCAGACCCGCCATGGCGTGCAGCAGAGTCGATTTGCCCGCGCCAGATGGGCCCACCAGGAGCACCTTCTGCCCCGGGGCAATCTCAAAGTTCAGCCCCGAAAAGGCAGGGGTGGCCCGCCCGGGGTGATGCCAGCCAAAATCACGGGCCACAAAGCGGGCCCCCTGCTCTACCTGCACGCGCCTGCCTCTGCTCTAGGCCTGGGAACGGGGTGAGGTGCTAGCCCGGCGGCTACGGTTACGACCGGCAGCCAGGGAGTCCAGCACACCGGTGGTAGCCAGGGCACGGGTCAGCAACCAGGAGACCAGGCCAGCCAGCAGGGTGCCGGAAATAATGCCGCACACCGCGTAGGTGACAGCCTTGGAGCCCTCAAAGACGCCCGCATAGTAGATAAAGAGCTCAGAAATACTCATAAAGGCACCGGCAGAAGCACCCGCCAACAGGGCGGTGCCCAGGTTCCAGACGCGGTAGGCAAAGAGCAGGAAGACCAGTTCGGTACCCAGACCCTGAATAATGCCGGAAAGAATGATGGCAACAGAGTAGCTACTGCCCAGCAGCATAGAAATCACCGCCGCCAGCAGTTCGGTGTAGAGGGCAGCGCCGGGTTTACGGATGATATAGCCGCCAAGGACGCCCGCAATCAGCCAGGTACCGCCCACCAGGGAGGCGTACTCGGGGGCCAGGGCCAGGGCGGTTTGGGCCATGTTGTAGCCGCCGTTATTCCAGGCCCAGAAAAGCACAGCGCAGGCAACAGCCAGCACAGAAGCTACTACGATATCGTTAACGCGCCAGGTCAGCGCAGCTTTCTTAGACATAAAGCCTTCCTTTGGTGTGGTACAGCAAAGGGGGCATGCACAGGCAGGGGACAGCCTGCCGTTCTTTTCGACTCCCTAGCGCCGGTACTAACCGGATCAGGTTCGAGGGTCTGCGTGTGCACTCTCAGCGCCCCGTGTGGGCGCTCCCCTGTCGTTTCCGCCGTGGGCGGACGTTCCTTCTGAACGCCTTTGTAGTATAGGCAGGTCAGCCCGGCAAAGAAAAGATACAAACTTTTATGACAGAAGCCGCTGCCAGCTGCCCACATTTACACAGTACTGATAGTGTTAGTGCCAGTAGCTCTCTGCAGAGCCTCTATCAGCTACCGAAAGGGAACCTCATGAACCCCCTCATCAAAATCGCAGGAACCGCTGCCTCACTCGGCGGCGTTGCCCTGGCCAACAAGGTCCTGGGCGCAACCTGGACCAAGATTACCGGCAATGAGCCGCCCGCCAATAACCCCGACGACGATGAGCGCTGGCGCGACATCATCCTCTGGTCCCTCATCACCGGCCTGGTCGGCACCGTCATCAAGGTCAGCATCACCCGTGCCCAGCACAAGATTGAAGCAAAGGCCGGATCAGGCAACCAGGCTGAGGTCTAAGCTCGGTCGGTAGTCCCGCCTGCAAGGCTGGCCCCGCTCAGTGGAGAGCGGGGCCAGCCTTTATTTTTACCGTCATTTAACCGTTTCACAGGCTACAAGTAGCAACCGGGCCGATAGCATATAGCCATGACCACACCAGCACCCGGTAGCGCCACCGCTACCGCCCCTGCCTCCCGCTCCACCTTCTTCGCCTGGACCCTGTGGGACGTGGGCAACGCCAGCTTCAACGCCATCATGACGACCTTCGTCTTCACGGTCTATCTCACCAGCTCCAGCTTTGGCAGCACCGAGCACACCTCGGCCGTCCTCTCCGCCGGTCTCACCATCGCAGGTTTCTGCATCGCCCTACTCGCCCCGCTCTCGGGCCAGCGGGCCGATGTGACCGGCCGCCGCGGCCTCTGGCTGACCGTCAACAGCCTGCTCCTGGTGCTTCTAATGGCCCTGTGCTTCTTCGTAGCCCCCTCCCCCGACTACCTTATCTGGGGTGTGGCACTACTGGCCCTGGGCAACCTGGTCAATGAGTTTGCCGTGGTCAACTACAATGCTATCCTGCCCACCATCTCCACCCGCGATACCATCGGCAAAATGAGCGGAACAGGCTGGGCAGCTGGCTACTTTGGCGGTATCGTAGCCCTGCTCCTTGTACTCGTGGGATTCATCTCCCCCGGCCTGCTGGGCATTACGGAGGACGGCGCCCTCAACATCCGTGCCGTGGCCCTCTTCTCGGCAGCCTGGGCTCTGATTTTCTCCTTGCCCCTGATTCTCAAGGTGCACTCCCTGCCGCAAGCGGTGCGTTCGGATGCCCCCCGCACCGGCATTCTCGCCTCTTACAAACAGCTTCTCGCCACCGTCGTCAGGCTCTACCAGCAGGCACCAACGACCCTCTACTTCTTGGTGTCGTCCGCTGTTTTCCGCGACGGCCTCAACGGTATCTTTACCTTCGGCGGCGTCCTTGCGGCAGGTTCTTTCGGCTTTAGCACCAACCAGGTGATTATCTTTGCCATCTTCGGCAATATCGTGGCAGGGGCAGGGGCCATGCTGGGCGGCTTCTTCGACGACCGTTTTGGCCCCAAACGCGTCATTATCTTCTCGCTGGTAGCCCTCATCACGGTAGCTGTCCCCCTACTGGTGTGGCCGTCCACCACCATGTTCTGGGTCTGCGGCCTCGCCCTGTGCGCCTTTGTCGGCCCGGCCCAGTCAGCGGCCCGGTCCTACCTGGGGCGCCTGGTTGAGGAGGGCCAGGAAGGTGAGATTTACGGGCTCTACTCCACCACCGGCCGCGCAGCCAGCTTTCTGGCCCCCGCCCTCTTCGGCGTCTTCGTCACCCTCATGGGCAGCCAAATCTGGGGCATCGTCGGCATCATTATCGTGCTCCTGGCAGGTCTGCTTCTGATGATTCCTATCAAGGACCCGCAGGTGGCCGCAGGGAAGTAAGCCTTGACCGGGCTAGGTTCGGTTATCGGGGAGCAGGGCCTCATCAGGAGCATCAGGCTGGCCGATGACTTTGAGCATCTGCCCGTCAACCATGCCCCGCAGGGCCGTGTCAAAGTCAAGGCGGGCGATATCCCCGTAGAGCTCAATCATGGCCTCGTAAATCTCGTCTGCACGCCGGGGGGTCTCTAAGCAAGACCAGATATCCCAACCGATGATAGAGATACGTGAGAGCCTGCCCGATGTAGTCAGTAAGAAGCTATCCCCAATTGCCAAGCCCTCAGTGCCGGGGGTCCGCTGGTAGAGCTTATCGCCACTTGTCCCACCCGTTACGGGTTCAGGGGCACACAGGTAGTCAAAATCTGGGGTGAGCGGCGGAAGACCTAGTCGCCCCGCAAGCAGGTCACGGAAGAAGGGAAGAGTCTCGGTAATTTCGCTGTAGGTCAGCTTGATAGCCCCGCCCACCCGGTTCAGAAGTCGGGCTAGCTCCCCTAGCCCCTGGGGCATTTGCTGCACCCCAGAGGACTGCAGAACAATCGTAAAGAGGGCGTCATCGAGCGGCAGGCGTTCCCAGCTCACCGGCGCCTGCCCGGTCTTATCCCGGTCAAGAACCACCAGGTGCGAGAGGGTGTAGGTGCTGTCAGGCGCAGCGACTTTGAGCCCCCGCTGGGCTGGGTCGTACTGGACCTTTGGTGCGTTCTCCTCTTCGATCACCGAAAGGGGCTTGGGGTAGGGCATGATGCTCAGGTCATCAATGTTGACCACGGCTGTTTCATCGCTGAGATAAGCAAGGGAAGTGCCCAGGACGCTGGCTGCGGTGGTCTTACCCGTACCAGAAGCTGCCACCAGGCCCACGGCTTGCCCGCTCTCGGCGTCACCTAAGACAGCAGCGTGCAAGAGGTGCTTGTTCCCCGCATGGGCTTTGAGCAGGTGCATGGTGACGTGCACCGTAAGACGCTCGGCGGCAAGTCCCTCGTCAAAGCTATCAATAGTGGTAGTTTCAAGGCCCTTGGGGTAGGCAGCTACCACGTCGGCGGCTGACCGCCGGGTCAGCACGACCAGACGGACGTCCTCCGCATGGGCCTCCGTGAGAGGGTCAATAATCTGCGGGGTTAGGGAGCTCCAGGCACGCAGGGAGTCCTCCCAGAGCCGGTCCGACGCGTCCTCAAAGACCACCAGCACCGGAACATCAGCGGGGTGAAGCAACAGGCCGCGCATGGGGGCTCCTTTAGCTGGTTGGGGTATCCGTGGGGATAAGAGTTTTATGGAAGTTCAGGTAGCTGCGCGAGGCGGTGGGGCCGCGCTGGCCCTGGTAGCGGTTGCCGTAGGCTCCTGATCCGTAGGGGTACTCGGTTGCGCTGGTTAGCTGGAAGAAGCAAAGCTGGCCGACCTTAGAGCCGGGCCAGAGCATAATCGGCAAAGTCGCCATATTCGACAGTTCCAGGGTCACGTGGCCCGAGAACCCGGGGTCGATAAAACCAGCGGTGGAGTGGGTCAGCAGGCCCAGACGCCCCAGGGAGGACTTGCCCTCAAGTCGGGCAGCAATATTATCGGGCAGGGTCACCTTCTCGTAAGTTGCGCCCAGCACGAATTCACCAGGGTGCAGAATGAAGGGCTCATCGGGTGCCACCTCTACCAGGCGGGTGAGGTCCTCCTGCTCCTGGGATGGGTCGATGTAGGGGTACTTGTGGTTGTCAAAGAGCCTGAAAAAGCGGTCAATACGCACGTCCACCGAGGCGGGCTGAATCATTGACGGGTCGTAGGGCTCTAGGGCAATTCGCCCGGCATCAATTTCTTTGCGGATATCCTGATCAGAAAATAGCACACTTCAAAAATACCGTACTCCCCTAGTCCAGTGCAGGCGCCCTACCGCAGACCTTCAAGAAAGAAGCAAAACGGCTGGCCCTCCGGCAGCGAAAGGCTGCCGGAGGGCCAGAAAGGGGCACTACCAAGGTGCTCGGTGAGGGTAGAGGAAGAAGCCTTCGGAGTTGTTATCCAGCACGTTGAGGGCGCCCTGGGTCATGGTGGGCAGGTCAACAACGTCATTGGGGGTGGAGGTTGCCGATTCGGCTTGGGCGGGGTCGTAGGCGCCGGTGAAAAGGAGTAAGGACGCAGCAGCGCAGCTGGCGGCCCGACGGAAGGTGAGAGACATGCGGGTGATTTCGTATGTGGCGTATGTGCCGTGACTAGGCTAAAAAGCTAACGTTACCTAGGGGCCACCCCTAACTGACTAAAAGTTGAGGGCAAGCTTAACGTTCGGTACGTTACCGGCCGGTAACTACTACCCGGTACTCCTTGTTATGCCCGTTTTTTCTTTCTCTTGGGCCCGTGGCGTAGTGCACCCCCTGCATCGTGCTGAAGAAGCGTACCCTTAAAAAGATAATTATCTTATTTCACTCGCATGAAAGCAGACTATGACTCCCCTAGTACTATGCACGCTCATCATTATCGTGACGCTGGCTGTGAGCGGTTACGCCAAGGCTAAAGAGCCCTCCAGCACGGTTACCGCTATCGTCAATCTCAAGCTCGACCAGTGGCTGCCGGTTAAGCCGATTGCCCGTATCCTGCCCTGGGCAGAGCTGGCCCTGGCGGCCGTCCTTTTCTTTGCCCCCGGCATTATCCAGATCCTTGCGTCTCTAGCCGCCCTGCTGCTCTTTATTGGTTACTGGGCCGTTATCGCTCGGGCTGTGGTCCAGGGCAATACCGCCAGCTGTAACTGTTTCGGGTCAGCATCAACCGCCCCCGTCTCGGTCTACACCCTGGTACGCAATACTGCCCTGCTGCTGGCTGCCTGCGGCACCCTTATCGGGGCCCTGATCACCGGCGGTTCAGCCCTAACCATGCTCCTGGCCCTGGACGCCAACGGTTGGCTCTGGATAATCGGTGCAGGCCTGGCCTCGCTGACCCTCTGGGCGATTTACCGCTCTGAGCTGGTTCCCGCTGCCGAGGAAGAGAAAGACGCACCGGCCCTTGAATCGCCCGTAGATGAGGAGGGCGAGTACGTCCGCACCCCTATCCCCTTTGCGCCCCTCTACTACCCCCACGAGAACCGCTCCCTGCCTGCCGGCTCAGGCGAACAAACCAGCCTGCGTGACCTGGCCCTGCAGCAGGCCCGTGTGCTCTTCTTCGTCTCCCCCGGTTGCGGTCACTGCCACCAGGTCATCGGCAAGATTGACGAATGGCAGCAGCAGCTGCCCATGCTCGGCATTCACCCGGTCGTATCAAACGACTCCGATATCGACCGCTTCAGTTTCACCGGCGCTATCCAGGCCTTTGTTGACCCCGGCTTTAAAACCCAGCGCATTTTCGGCAACGGCACCCCCAGCGCTGTCGCTCTCGGTACGGATGGCCTTCTAGCAGGCGGGCCGGTCTTCGGTGGCGGCAGAGTCATGAGCTTCGTCGAAGACATCATTGCTGAGATTAACGCTGACTACGAGAACCATGTAGAGGCAGATGCTGATGAGGACGACAGCCAACTCACCTCAGACTATGAAATCGTCGCGGATAACCGCCAGTAGTTTCTAGGGCCTGTTCCTAGCAGATAGGCCAAGGCCCGGGGTTCCCCTGATATCAGGGGAACCCCGGGCCTTTCTTTAGCCTGTGAGCGCCTGGCTACAGAATATTGAACTGCTGCAGGGTCTCTTCGGGGAGGACGGCGGCAACTGCCAGGGCCAGCAGGAAGAGCAGGGAGATAACGCCCACGGTGGTGGACTTCCAGCCGGGGTGCAGCTCGTTGAAGGTCACTAGGCCGGGGTGTTGTTTGTTCATTTGGGTTACGTTGATGACCTGGTAGACGGTGGTCTGAGGAGCGATAGCGGTGGCGATAGCTCGCAGGGTTTTAGCGTCCCATATGCGCCCGTCAAGGCGGAAAACACGCTTGCCCTTAGCGTTCACGGCCCAGAGGGCAGGAACGCCCTTGTAGCGCAGGGCTGCCATGCCGGTCAGTTCTTTACCCGCTGCCTGGCGGGGGGTCAGACGCTCAGCGAAGATGGTCTGGGAAATCTCGCTGAGCTCGGCAGCCTGCCAGTCGAACAGCCGCCCGCTCAGTACGTGGGTTTCGGTTTTAACCACTATTTGGGGGCGCAGGGTGGAGTAGATAGCAAAGAGGGCGCCCAGGGTGATCAGGCCCAGAAGCACCATAAAGACCGGGGTGGGGCGCTTGGCCACCATGAACCAGATGCAGGCTAAAGCCAGCACACCCGCGGGCACGCCCGCGATGAGGCGGCGGTGGTAAGAGTTGATGCGGGGATGAAAAATCTTCGTGACGGCCCCGTACTTATCGGGTACCTGGTGAGCGTGTTCTGCCATGGCTCTACTCTATCGGCAGTACCGCACAAACGGGGCTCAAGCGCGTGTGAGCTACATTTAAAGGGTGCATTTTAGATCTTCAGTAGACCGTGTCTTAGCCTGGTGGTTGTTGGGCGTCCTTGCCGCGCTTCTTATCGCTCTTGCTTCTTTAGCCCTCATTAACCGTCTGGTCTACGGGCCGCAGGGACAGGTGCGGGCCTACTTCGCTGCGGTGCGAGAGGGGGACGGCTCTAGAGCCCTGGGTATCCTGGGTGCCCAGGTGCCTGACGCCAGCGCCGCTATGCTCGACGGGGACGCCTTGCGGTCGTCCTTCGCCGGTCTCAAGGACCTCTCAACGGGGGCAGTGACCGTGACCGACGGTGGGGAACTCGCTACCGTTACCGTCACCTACACTCTTGAGGGGCATCCCGGGAGCACGGATTTCCACCTTCACAAAGTGGGCTCCCACTGGGGAGTCTTTGACCAGTGGCAGATTGAGGCCGGTGAACTGCCGACCGTGGAAATTACCTCGAATTCGGTGGAGGCCGCTGCCCTCAATAACACTAAGGTGGCGGTCGAGGGGGGATCTCGTGAGTTTGCGGTGCTCTACCCCGGCTCTTATACGGTCACCTATGAGTCGGCCCTTTATACCGCTGGGTCACAGACGATTGAGGTAACAGCCCCCAGTAACGAACCAGCTACTCTTTCTCTCAGCCTCACACCGTCAGAGACAGCGGTGACCTCGGTTCAGCAACAGATCAAGACCTACCTTGATACTTGCGCCGCGCAGAGCTCCCTCTACCCCACCGGCTGCCCCTTTGAGTACGACTTTTCAGGTCGAGTGGACGGCGATGTGACCTGGCTTGTCACCGAGTACCCCCAGCCAGAGGTGACTTTGGCCGGGGGCAAATGGGCCCTGGGTAAGGGCAGTGGTGAGGCAGAAATTTCTTTTACCGAGCTTGACCTCTATACGGGCAAGACCCAGCAGGTCACCGAGACGGTTCCTTTTACCCTAGCTGGTTCGCTCTCTGCCAGCGGGGAGACTCTCATCTTTACCCCCGCTGGCTAAACGTCCCTTTTGCCTAGTTCACCCCGCGCAAATCAAGCACTAGGTGGGCCTCGTCTGCATCGTCACCGGTGACGATAACGGGCAGTCCCCAGTCCTGCTGGTAAAGGTGGCAGGCAGCGTGGTCGGGGATTTCCCCACCGGGTTCACCGTCGCAGGCAGCGGCGCGGGCAGTGATGTGCAGGACAGCCTCGGTGATGTCGGGGTTGAGCACCAAGTGGCGGGTCAGCCCCTGGGAGGTGCCAGCACCTTCGAGAATGAAGTTCTCGGGGGTGGATGAAATCTTGAGCTGGGTGGGGTCGCCCCAGCGGGTATCCAGCTTCTGGCCGGTGGGGGCACTGAAACGGGCGGTGAAGTCCAGAGTTCCGCCGGTCAGCTGGGTAGATTTACGGGTGACCTGGGAGGCCCCTTCGTCCACGTGCTGCATGGCCTCGGGAATAGCGACGCGCACTAGCTGGTGGGCGTTGGCTTCTACGACGATTAGGCGGGCGCCGCCGTCCTCGGTCTCTTCGACCAGCAGGTCGGAGGGCTCAGCGAAGCCGCGGTCCAGGGTGCCGAGGGTGCCGGTGGACGGGTCAAAGCGGCGGATAGCGCCGTTGTAGGTGTCGGCGATAGCGATGGAGCCGTCGGGCAGTTCGGTGAGGCCCAGGCAGTGCTGCATGCGGGCGTCCTCGCGGGTGCCATCGACAAAGCCGAAGTCGAAGAGGCCGATGCCCACAGCGGAGCTAACGGTCGCTGCGCCCTTGTCAAAGGTGATGTGTCGCAGGGCGGAGGTTTCGGAGTCGGCAACCCAGATGGAGCCATCGCGGGCTTCGATAATGCCGGAGGACTGGGCGAACCAGGAGTCGGCGGCCGCGCCGTCCTTGAGCCCCTCAGCGCCGGTACCCGCGAAAACGGCCAGCTGGCTGGTGGCGGGGTCGAAGCTGAAGATCTGGTGGGTGCCTGCCATGGCAATGAGGAAGGCGGAGGTCTCGCGGGAGTAGACCAGGTCCCAGGGGGAGGACAGGGCGACGGTGAGGGGGTCGGCACCCTCGGCAATGAAGTTGGGGTCGGTGCGGGCGGTGTCGCCGTCAATCAGGCGCTGGACGCCGGAGCCTGCCAGGGTGGTGACGGTTCCGTCAGCCAGGCGCAGGCCGCGCACCCGGTGGTTGACGGAGTCAGCAATCAGGACGTCCGCGCCCAGGGTCTCGCGCAGTTCGTCGGGAACCAGGGCCAGGCCCTGCGGTTCGTTGAAGCGGGCGGCGGTGGCGTCGCCGTCGGCGTAGCCCTTCCCGGGGCCGCCAAAGCTGGCCAGAGGGGTTTCAAGGTCGTTCTCGACCTGCACCAGGCGGTGGCGGGCGGTGTCGGTGACCAGATAGGTGCCGGGGCGGCCAGCCAGGTCTTCGGGCAGGGCAAGGACCTTGCCGGGGAAGGCAAAGGTGCCCTGGGGCTTGGGGCGGGGCACGTAGGGGCCGTCGCCGCGGTGCAGGGTGCCCTTGGCGTCGTGCTCTTCAACAAGTTCGCGCACCAGGGAGGTGAGGCCCTTAACGTGGCCTTCGCCGGAGAGGTGGGCGACAATGTAGCCTTCGGGGTCGACGACGACCAGGGTGGGCCAAGCGCGGGCGGTGTAGGCGTTCCAGGTGTCCAGGTTGGGGTCGTCGAGCACGGGGTGGGTGATATCGTAGCGGTCAACGGCGGCGGCGAGCGCCACCGGGTCGGCTTCGTGTTCGAACTTGGGTGAGTGGACGCCTACGGTCACGAGCACGTCTGCGAATTCTTCTTCAAGGGGGCGCAGTTCGTCGAGCACGTGCAGGCAGTTCATGCAGCAGAAGGTCCAGAAGTCGAGGATGACGATTTTTCCGCGCAGGCTTCCGAGGGAAAGCTGCTTGTCGCCGGTGTTGAGCCAGCCTCGGCCGACGAGTTCTGAGGCGCGGACTTTGGTCTGGCGTGCGGCTGCATTCTCTGCCATGGTTCTCCTTCTGTGGTGCGCGGCTCAGGCGCAAGGTTCAGTTACCCACCAGCCTAGTGGGCTAATGGGGGAAGGGGTATTTGTTGCGCTGTGTGTAGGTGGCGGCGTCATAGAACTCAACTGTGCGTAACATTTGCGTAACGGTTAGGATTATCTGCAGCTGCCACCGGGTGCGCGGGCGGGAAGTTTTTGCGGACGCCGGTGGTTAAAGCAGGTGCGCACGTTTGGGTGCGCCGTATATCAAGAAGGTATGTGTGACGCTTACACGCGAGATAAAGCAGCCGGTATCTGATACCCGCTTGGCCCGGTCTTTGCAGCCGCGGCATCTGTCGATGATTGCTATGGGCGGTGCGATTGGTGCTGGCCTTTTGGTAGCTTCGTCGACGGCTATTGTGACGGCGGGCCCTGCCGTTATTATGACCTATCTTCTGGCTGGCACGGTGTTGGTACTGGTGATGCGGATGCTGGGTGAGATGGCTGCCCGGACTCCTGAGACGGGGTCTTTCTCTGTCTATGCCCGTCGCTATATTGGCCGGTGGGCTGGGTTCTCGGTGGGCTGGTTGTACTGGTGGTTCTGGTCGGTGACGGTGGCAATTGAGGCTACGGCGGCCGCCACTATTGTGAGTGGCTGGTGGCCGGCGGCGCCTCAGTGGCTGGTGGCCCTGGTGCTGGTTCTGGCTTTTATGGGTTTGAATCTGCTGTCGGTGCGGTCCTACGGTGAGGCGGAGTTCTGGTTCTCATCGATTAAGATCGGGGCGATTGCCGTAATCATTGTGGTGGGTCTGCTTGCTGTGCTGGGGCTGATTCCTAACTCCACGGCGTCCTTTTCTAACTACACGGCGGGGGGCGGTTTCTTTGCTAACGGCGTGGGCACGATTTTTACCGCCTTGCTAGCGGTGATTTTCTCCATGTTTGGGGCTGAGATTGCCACGGTGGCTGCCGGTGAGTCCAGCAACCCTGCGGTTGCTGTGGCTAAGGCGGTGCGGTCGGTGATTTTCCGGGTGCTCTTCTTCTATGTGGGGTCTATTGCAGTGACCCTGCTGGTGATTCCTTGGACGATGGTGACAGCGGGTTCTTCTCCCTTTGTGACTATGTTTGAGGCCCTGGGTATTCCCTATGCCGGGTTGGCCATGAATATTGTGGTGCTCACCGCCCTTCTGTCGTGCTTGAACGCTAGTCTTTATGCTGCCTCACGCATGGTCTTTGCCCTGGCAGAGCAGGGGGACGCCCCGCGCGCCTTCTCTCGGGTCTCTAGCACCCGGGCGCCCCGCAACGCCATTGTGCTCTCGTCTCTTATCGGGGTGGTGTCGGTGGCCCTCAACTATTTCATGCCCGAGCAGGTATTTTCCCTGCTGGTGAACTCCACTGGCGGGGTTGGCATCTTTGTCTGGCTGATTGTGGCGGTTTCCCACCTGCGGAGCCGCAGATTAGATGGGGAAGGGGGAAGCGGCGTCATCAACTACATCCTCATCGTGGGTCTGTTAGCTCTGCTGGTCTATATGGGCGTCACCGAGGCCCATCGCCTAGAGGTACTCATATCGGTCACGGTTGCTGTGGTGCTTGCTGCCCTGGGTGCCTTCACCCACCGTCATACTACGACTGTTTCATCACATCGCTAAAGATTTTTGGGGACAAGTCAGGGCTACCCCTTCTGGCTAAAGGCGGGTCTATGGGCAGAGACCGGCTTAACTTGTCCCCCAAGCGGTCTTTTTTCAAGGGTTCTCCCAGGTAAACGAAAGAATAAGCCTGTCTTAGGGTGGTTAGATTAAAGAGACCTTCGGGCCGTCACCAGAGTTTTCCCGCTCTACCCCGACCCAATCTAACCCCACCTTTACGATGTTTGGAGGCTTCTGATGACCCAGCACACTGCAGCTCCCTCGTCATCGCCCCTGTTTGAGAAAATCTCTCAGATTTCTGCCCGTCTAGAGCAGGTCAGCCCGCTGAGCGGCTCGATTCCCGCCGTCCCGCCGGTAAGCAGCCAATCGGCCTCCGGCGGCCCCCGCTTTGCCGAACCGGCTGAGTCAAGCAACCAGCCTGTTCAGCCCTGGAGCCAGGCCTCCTAGGGCACAAACCTCATAGGGGATAAAGACAGACGAAGGCCCGGGCAGGTACCTGCCCGGGCCTTCGTCTACTCAGATGCGCCCTACCCCTCGCAGGAATCTAGCGGCGGGCGTCCTTTTCTGCCAGCTGCGCAAACATGTCGTTATAGGCATTAAGCTCGGCATCCCCGTCGCGGTCAGCCTGGCGGTCGATGCGCTTTTGAACCTTCTTATCGTTCATGGACCACTGCACTGCCACCGCAACGGCAATAATCATGGTGGGTATCTCGCCGATTGCCCACATGAGCGAGCCGCCCAGCTTCTGGTCGTCAATGGCAGACAGACCCCAGGGTCGACCCAGGTTGCCGAACCATGATGCCTGCAGCAGGGTGTCCATCTGCATAATCGAGATACCCACAAAGGCGTGGTAGCCCAGGGTCGCGATAATCATGATGAGGCGCATGGGGTAGGTGGGGCGGTTGGGAATGGGGTCGATACCGATCAGCACCAGACTAAAGATGTAACCGGTAATCAAAAAGTGAATCAGCATGAACTCGTGGCCCACGTGGTAGCGCAGCATCACCCCGAAGAGGGGGGTGAAGTAAACGATAACGATCGACCCGGCGAAGTTGATGGCCGCGAAGATGGGGTGGGTAATCAGCTTAGACCAGCCCGAGTGCACCAGGCGCAGGATCCATTCGCGGGGCCCGCGGGTGCCGTCCTGGCGGGGTTCGAGGGCTCGCAGCAGCAGGGTGACGGGGGCACCGAGTACCAGGAAGATGGGGCAGACCATGGTCAGGAGCATGTGCTCTACCATGTGCACCGAGAAAAGCACCATGGAGTAGACGGCAAGGGCCCCGCAAGTGATGTAGAGCAGAACGAAGAGGCCCAGGAACCAGGAAAGGGCACGGGTAAGGGGCCAGTGGCCGCCTGCACGCCGCACCTTAATCAGCGCCCAGAGGTAGGCGAAGGCAGCGAAGCTGATGAAGGCCACCCAGAACCAGTCAAAACGCCACTGGGTAAACCACTCGGCAACATGCGGTTCTGGTGGCATGTCGTAGAGGGTGATGATGCGGACGGGTTCGGCACCGGCGTCCAAGGTTTCGGGAGCCGGGGGCGGGGTGCGGGAGAGCGAGACCGCCAGACCGCTGGTTGCGCCCATGAGCACCAGCTCGCAGGCAATAGCGTACCAGAGGCCACGGGCAGCACTAGTAAGTCCCGACTGCATCATGGGTATCAGACGCAGACGGTGTACCACTCCGAAAGCACCCAGCACCAGGGTGAGCATGAGCTTGGCCAGCACCAGCGCCCCGTAGGTAGTTGTAAAAAGATCCCCCAGGCTGTTCATCCGTACCAGGGCATTGACCATGCCTGAGAGCGCCACCAGCACGAACCCGAAAAGGGCCAGCACGGAATAGCGGCGCAGCACCGCCACAGCCAGGGGCACACGACGGGAGGACGCCGACGCCGCCCCTCGCTGCCCCTCAGCCAGGGTTCCGGTGCCCGCGTCCTCGCCAGTAATGTCGCGGGAAATAAAAGCCAGCACCATGAGCCCACCGCACCAGAGCACCACACCGAGCAGGTGCAGGCCCAGAGAGTTGACCGCGCCCATATGGTCATCGCCGCCTGATGAGTGACCGCCCAAGGCCATAGCCACGATGCTGACCAGCGACAGACCCAGGGTGAGTAGCAGACCGGTCAGCGAGCGCACCGCAAAGACCAGGGTAGCTACGGTAGCGGCCACGATAATGCTGGTGGCCTCCTGCTTACCCGAGTCGATGGTGGTGATGTAGCTGATGAGTTCCGAGGTGTAGTCGGCCCCGCCCGCCGGTGACCGCCCCGAAATATCGGCGTAGCTGAAGATAAGCACCGCGATGGCGGCGATAGTCCAGGTGATAGCGGCGGCGGACGCCAGCGTCAGAGTACGAGTGAAAGCCGGGTGTTCGGTGCGGTGCAGGTTCTTCTGCCGCTGGGCCGAATCGGTTGGGTGAGCCATATTGACCTTGGCCCGCACCCGCGCCGCATCAAGGAAGCGAGGCACCAGCCCTAGGGCAAAGACGAGGGAACCCATAGTCGCTGCCATGGAGAAGTTTTGTAGGCTCTCAGCTACCGGCAGGCCCCAGCGCACCAGGGCGCCGGCGTCCGCTAGGTCGGTACCGGCGTTTGAGCCGGTCATCAGCAGGCTCAAAGCCAGAGCGACAAGGGAGGCTGCGGGGAAGACCCATATCCAGCTAGGCTTGAGCCCGCGCTCCATCTCGTGTGCTGCCATGTCTATACCTTGATTCCTGTCGATGGTGGTTTAGCTGAAAAGTCCCTCGCCCACGAAGCTACCTTCGCGGGCACCGGCGGGCAGGGCGAAGACCGCTGAGCCAATGGGCACGGTCCAGGCATTGAGCATATCGAGCTCGGCCAGGCGCTGCTGGATGGGGAGGAACTGCTTGACGGGGTCTGCCTGGTAGGAGCAGAAAATCAGGCCGGTAGAACTCACTCCCCCGCTGACCTGCTGGTGTTCTGAGAAGCCCGAGGCGTTCTGCACCGGCAGGTCGTAGTTGTAGCCCCGGCGCAGGATTTGCTCCACCCGGTTTTGAGCGGCGGCCCGGCGGATGTGGGCGTAGGGGGCGATGACGGTAAAGCCCAGGTCGTTCGTTGCCGAGAGGTCGGCGGGGTCGCGTTCTTCGGTGCCGGTGAGCGGGGCACCGTTAGTGAGGTTGCGGCCCACGGCATCCTCCCGGGCGGGGCGGTCGGCCTGGTCCCAGGTATCGAGGTTCATGTGGATACGGCGGATAACCAGGGATGTGCCGCCCTCTTCCCAGGGGGTGAGTTCCTCGTGGTTGCCCCAGACATAAGATTCCATGGTTCCGTCACCGGTGGAGGGGTTGATGGTGCCGTCAACCTGGCCGAAGAGGTTACGCATGGTCATGCCGTCCGGCTCGCTGCCGTAGGCGCGGCGGAAACCCTCTTGCACCCAGCGCACCGAGGCGAAGCTGCGGGTGTTTTTGAGCAGGACGCGCTGAGCATGGGCCAGGGTGAAGCGGTCAGAGCAGCAGAGTTGGAGGAGCAAATCGCCGTCGTTCCACTGGTCTTGGAGCTGGTCAATCTGTTCGAAGGCGGGCAGGGGTCGCAGCCAGGAGGGTTTCTTCTCGGGGGCGACAATGTCGAAGATACGCTCGCCGAAGCCGAAGGTGATGGTGAGGTTAGCCGGTACAGTCGCGAGTTCCGGTTCTTGGTCGGTGATGGGGGCCCGCCCTGCGGTGAGGCGGGCGGCGTCGTCGGTGAGCACGGTGAGCAGGCGGCGGACGCCGTCGCGGTCGAGTTCCGTGTTGAGGGTCAGGGCGATAAAGACGCCGTAGCTGGGGGCGGGGGTGTCGATGCCAGCCTGGCGGGGGCCGTAGAAGGGGACGACGGCTTCTTGCAGGGGCGGGCTGGTAGGCTCTTGTTCCCCCTCGTTATTCATAGCTGTTGCAGCATATTGGCCTGCCAGAGTGGCAGCTACACCGGTGCCCAGGCCCAGGGCTCCAGCAAGAGCTACACGCCGGTTGGTCCCACGGGGGCGTGCTGCTTGTTCTTGGTCGCCAGGCTTGTCTTCTGGCTGGGGGCCAGTTTCTGCACCGCTCAGGGCCCGGTTGAGGTCTTCGTCAAATGAGCTAGTCATGATGTTCCTTGGGGCCTGCGCTGCCGTCCGCCTTTCGCACTGGGAGGACGGCAGCGTAGGCCGGTTGCTACCTAGCGGTAGCTAGAGGTGGGTGAGGTAGCTGGTGCCCTAGTTGCACTGGGGCAGCACAGCGGCGGCTGATTCGCTGGCGTGGTCTGAGTGCATGGAGTGGTCTGAGTGCATGGAGTGGTCGCTGGACTCGCTTGCAGCAGCGTCCGCTGCGGTGCTCGCGGCGTCACCGGGGGCGTATTCTTCCTTGGCACCGGTGTAGTCGCGCACGGTAGCTTCAAAGCTGACTTCGCCCGCTGAGGTCTGCAGGGTGATGATATCGCTGGTGCCTGCTGCCAGGGCGCAGTTCATGCCCATAAGCATGATGTGGTCTCCGCCGGGGGCCAGTTCGAGGGTGGCGCCGGGCTCGATGGTGAAGCCACCTTCAACGGCCTTCATGGTACTGGTTCCGCTCGTCGGGTCGATGACGGTGGTGTGCAGCTCGACCATGCTGGCGGTTGCGCTGCTGGCACCCTCGATGGTGATGGGGGTGTCCCCGGTGTTGGTAAGGGTGGCAAAGGCCGCGGTCATATCGCCGCTGTTGACCTTAATCCAGGCTTCCTCGACGGTCAGCGGGGCGCTGCCCTCGCTTGCAGAGGCGCTAGCGGTAGCGCCGGTGCTCGCACTTGCGGTGCTGGCTGCTGAGGTGTCGGCGCTGCTGCAGCCGGTCAGAATCAACAGGGCGATAGCGGGCAGGGTGAGGGCAGGTAAAAATTTCTGTGATGGCATGGTGCTTCTTCTTCGAATGCGAGGGGTGGACGGCTTACTTGCGCTTGGTCTTGGCCAGCACGACAATCAGGGCTGAGCCTAGAGCTGCTACAGCCACGAGGGCTAGGACGACCTTGAGGGGGGTCGATAGCCCCTCTGAGGCCTCCTTCACGGGGTCGCCGGCGGACGCGGAACTGCTAGCTGTTTCGCTAGCTTCACCGGTATTGGCGGCTGAGGGTTCGGCTGCTCCGGTCGTTGCATCTGCGGTTGAGCTCGCTGAGCTACTGCCTTGGCCCACGGTGTAGGTGAAGGTGCCCTGGATGGGGTGGCCGTCCGATGAGACAACCCGCCAGGTGACGGTGTAGGTGTCATCGGCAGCGGCGGTAGCCAGGTCCTGGGTGACGACCTTGCCATCGATGTCCGGGGTGCCATCGGTGACGCTTTCACCGGCGGCATTGGTGACGCGCACCTGGTTGGCCCCGTCCACGTCCATGATGTCGCCACTGTAGGTGAGTTCTAGGCTGGCGGGTGCTTCGGTAAGGGTTGCCCCGTCAGCGGGGTTGGTGGAGACCAGTTCATCGTGGGCGGCAGCCGGGTTCATGCCCAGCAGGCTACCTGCGGCGAGGGCCGCTGCGGCCACCAGGGTACGAGTTATGGGTGAGGCTGTACGAGCCTTAAACATAGGGATAGTCCTTGCTTATCGAAAAGGTTGGTGGTGTTCGGAGTTAGGCAAGGACGGGCGGGCCGCGGGGGGCGCGGCAAGTTCTGGCGAGCAGGCTGACGAGGTGGGTTACGGTAGCGGCGACCGGCAGGGTGAGCGGCGCTCCTAGGAGCGGACGCGCCCGCACGGGTTCTAGACGGGCCTGCACATACCCCAGCAGGGCGCGAAGGGCTAGAAGTAGATGCTCCCCGTAGGCGAGCAGGGCAAAGGTAATAGCTGCCGCTAGGGTATGCCCGGCCCACATTGCGGGCCCAGCGTGGGCCAGTGGTTCTAGATGGGTAGCTCCCAGCAGGAGCTCAGACCCGTGATGGCTATGGCCGGCAGAAGCCGGTGCTAGGGGCTGGCCGTGGCTGTAGAGGGCATGCAAAATCCCCTGACCGGCCAGGACGCCAAGGGCTAGGCTGGTGCGGGGTAGTTTGAGTCTCGTAACACCGAGGGTCAGCAGGGCTGCCAGTGAGGTGGCAAGGGCCAGGACGAGCGGGTGGGGCAGGTGCCCACCGGCAAGCAGGTGCGAGGTGGCGCCTAGGCCGGTGGCGCTGCTGGCGATCAGCCAGGAGCGGGCTACCTGGTGCCCTCGGCGCATGGTTCCTCCCCTGCGTGTGTGCTGGTGTCTTGCCTGCCTATTATCTCACAGCCGGGCTATTTTGGCTCTGCGGGTATAGCAAAAGGGCCACCCCGCTTACGGGGTGGCCCTTTTCAAAGTCTAGTCAAGAATTTACTTCTTGGTGGAGACTGCTGCCTTCAGCTTTGAACCTGCGGTCAGCTTAACACCGTGACCTGCGGGAATCTGAATGGTTTCGCCGGTCTGCGGGTTGCGACCGGTACGAGCTGCACGGTCGGTGCGCTCAATTGCCATCCAGCCGGGGATGGTGATCTTCTCGCCCTTAGCAACAGATGCTTCGAAGACCTGGAACAGTGCGTCGAGCACACCGTTCACTGCTGCCTGGCTGGTGCCAGCCTTCTCTGCAACCTCTGCAACGAGTTCGCTACGGTTCTTAGCCATTGAATGCTCCTCCTGAGACTTTCAAAAAGTTAGTGGCTGGGTTAGCCCTGCTCACAAGGCTAACCGTATCAGCTACAGATTACCAGCTTGACTTGGTAACACCGGGCAGTTCGCCACGGTGTGCCATCTCGCGGAAGCGTACGCGGGAGATACCAAACTTCTGGAAGGTACCGCGGGGGCGGCCATCGATCTGGTCGCGGTTGCGAACGCGAACGGGTGAAGCGTTGCGGGGCAGCTTCTGGAGGCCCAGGCGGGCTGCTTCGCGCTCTTCGGGGGTTGCGTTTTCGTCAACCAGGGTCTTCTTCAGTTCCAGACGCTTTTCAGCGTAGCGTGCAACGATGACCTTGCGCTGCTCGTTGCGAGCAATCTTGGACTTCTTCGCCATTGTTTAGCGCTCCTCTCGGAAGTCAACGTGCTTGCGGACAACGGGATCGTACTTCTTGAGAACCATACGATCGGGGTTGTTACGGCGGTTCTTACGGGTGACGTAAGTGTAGCCGGTGCCCGCAGTGGACTTAAGTTTGATGATAGGACGTACGTCCTTAGCCTTTGATGCCATGTTTAGATCTTCTCTCCGCGTGCAAGGATGTCAGCAACTACTGCGTCGATACCACGTGCGTCGATAACCTTGATGCCCTTTGCAGAGACGTTCAGGGTTACGTTGCGACGAAGTGAGGGTACGTAGTACTTCTTCTTCTGTACGTTAGGATCGAAACGACGCTTGTTGCGACGGTGCGAGTGCGAAATGCTGTGTCCAAAGCCGGGAACAGCTCCGGTCACCTGGCAGACAGCTGCCATAGTTTTCTCCTCCAAATGTTGACGAAATGACGGTACGCAGTTGGCGTTCGCCAGTTGTCTGGCGATCAGCAATGGGCGTCCCGTCACCTATAGGTAGAGCACCGGGTTATTCTCCAAGGCTAGAGTGTTTGAGACTCGCCATCGGGTGAGAGGCCGATGTGAATCCCCGCCGCGGGAAAAACGGTGAAGCTTAGGTGTACGAGAGGTGTTGCCACCACTACGAACAGCCTTAAAGTCTAGGTAATTACGGGATACCACGCAACCTACAAGGCCAATAAAAAGCTTGCGTCAGCCGGTGCTGGTGCTACCTGCTCCGGTGTGCGCAAGCTGCTTTTCATAGACTCATTGGTGCGTTTGAACCTCTATCAATTCTACCGTGGTTTTAACTTTTCGCAAGTCATCTCAGGCTTTAATCCGCGGTTTTCCGCCCCTGCCGAGCAGAGGCGGGTACCAGTGTCCACCCCTGCCAAAGGGGTAAATTACACAGGTGTAATCTTAAGTGTGATGTTAACAGCTTAAAGCTTTTAATCCAGCCCCCAACCTGTTAAAGGTGCCCGCTAAGCTTCGGGCAGAGCGTCAAAACGGGTCCAGGTGGGGTACTTGGGGCTGATATTGTCGCCGGAACTGGTACCGCGCAGGCGGCGGCCAATCCAGGGAATCACGAATTCTCGAGCCCATTTGGCGTTATCGAGGGCCTCTTGCACGCGGCTTTTGTGCAGGGGCGCGGGGACGACGGGGTCGCCAATGCAGATATTCTCGGCGCTCAGGGTCTCCAGCGCCCGGCGGGCAGTGAGGGTGTGCCCCGCCGCGTTCATGTGCAGGCGGTCAGGAGCCCAAAAGCGCAGGTCCCGGAGTTCGTGCATGCGCCAGTAGTCCACCACGGTAACACCGCGGTTGTCTGCGACCTCGCGCAGTAGCTCGTTAAAGAGGGCCACGCGGGCGCGGTTACCGCTGAAGAAACCCTTGGGGCCGGGGTCAAAACCGGTCATGGTAAAGACTTCGATGCCCTCATCGCGCAGGGTCTTAAAGGCCTCGTCATAGCGCACCATCAGGGCGTCCACATCGAAGCCGGGGCGCAGGGAGTCGTTGCCGCCGCCCACCAGGGATACCAGGTTGGGTTTGAGTTCCAGGGCAGGTTCTAGCTGCTCTTCGATAATAGGTACAAGCAGACGCCCACGGATCGCCAGGTTGGCGTACTGGGCTTTGGGGTCTGCCAGCATGAACTGCTCGGCCACCCGGTCGGTCCAGCCGCGCACCCCGTTGGGGCGGTTGGGGGCGTCGTCCCCCACTCCCTCACTGAAGGAATCTCCCAGGGCGACGTAACGGATAGATTCGTTTTTTCCGAGAATCGACATCATGCGGACTAGGCCTTTCTCTAGCAGGTAGGTACCAGGCCACTCTACCCCTCGGCCTGCCCGGCCTTCCAGTACCCCATAAAAGAGATGCTTTCTTTGGGCAGCCCGGCTTCGTTCACGCAGATACGGCGCAGGGTTTTGACCACCGTTGATTCACCGGCAATCAGCACATAGGTCTCAACAGGGTTCTCCGCCAGGTGCCAGACGATTTCGTCGGGGGCGACTTCTTCCCTCGTCTGGTGAGACGCTAGGGGCCCAACCCCGCAGGCCTGCCGCAGGGAGTCGGCCAGTTGCTGCCCGCGTGATTGCTGGCCTGCTCGGTTCAGTACAGTGAGGCGGACGCCCGGCACCCGCTGGGCGGCCTGCCGCACCTCGGGGAGACGGTCGAGGGCGTCCTGAGCACCGGGCACCTCAAGAAACACTGCCCCGGTAGCCTCGGTGGGCAGAGATCGCAGGATAGAGAGAATGGCAGGGGCTGCGGTTTCGTCCCCCAGCAGCAGGAGCGAACGGGCACTGCCGGGATTATAGGAAGCCCAGAGGGTAGAGCCGCGCAGGGGAGCCAGGAGGGAAATCTGCTGGCCTACCTGCGCCTGTTCAGCCCAGGCTGAACCGGGGCCGCTCTCGCCCGCGCTATCGGTGTGCAGCACAAAGTCAACGTCTATTTCGGGCTGCAGCCCTTCCGGTAGTTCACGGTCCAGGGGTGCAAGATCCGCCTCAGCCGCCGGGAGCATACCCAGCAGGGGTGTTTCGTCCAGCCCGACCGAGGGCACCAGGCGGGAGTTACTGACGGTGTAGGTGCGCATGTACCCCCGTTCAGTCTCTGGAGCTGCCAGCCAACGGGAGCGCCAGGAGGTGTCGAGCTCAATCATGGTGGGCCCGCTGGCTCCGGCTGGCGGAATCAAGAGTTTAATGTAGGCGTCGTAGACCTGCCCCGTGCCGTCAGAGATAGGGGCGGCGGCGTGCAGCAGGGAGCGGCCGGTCAGCGAGATACGCATAAAAGAGTCTGTGAGCCTCTCAACCCGCGAGACGGTGACGGGGAAGACCCCGTACTGGTTGATGGAGCGTTTGACCTCGCGGCGAGCAGATGAACGGGTTGCGGGTGGGCGAGCTGCGGACGCGCGGGGCTTAGGCAAGACTTTGGCTTTCTAGATTCGCTGCTGGATGACTTACGGTGCGGGCGTGGGGCACCACCACGGTGGAGCCATCCCCCAGGGGGTCGGCGACCGAAGCCCGCAGGCCAAAGATTCGGTGCAGGTTCTCGCCCGTCATGACCTCGGCGGCGGTGCCGGTTGCGGCGATTTCTCCGTCCTTCATGGCCACCAGGTGGTGGGCGACGCGGGCAGCCAGGTTGAGCTCATGCAGCACCATAACCATGGTGGTGCCCCGGCGCTCGTTAATGTCGGCCAGAAGATCAAGAAGCTCGACCTGGTGGGCAAGGTCCAGGTAGGTGGTGGGCTCGTCCAGGAGCAAAATATCGGTGTCCTGGGCCAGGGCCATAGCAATCCAGACGCGCTGGCGCTGGCCGCCTGAGAGTTCGGTAACCTGCCGTTCAGCTAGCTCCAGGGTGTTGGTGGCTTCCAGAGCCCAGGCGACGGCGGCATCGTCCTCCCTGCTATTGCCCCTAAAGAGCCCCTGGTAGGGGTAGCGGCCGCGGGAGACCAGGTCAGCCACAGTTATGCCTTCGGGGGAGATGGGGCTCTGCGGCAACAGGCCGACCATGCGGGCAAATTCTTTGCCGCCGTAGGAGGCCACGGGCTTGCCGTCCAGGGTAATCTCGCCCTCACTGGGTTTGAGCAGGCGGGAGATACCGCGTAGTAGGGTTGATTTCCCGCAGCCGTTGGGGCCGATGATGGCGGTGATTTTTCCGGCAGGTAGGCTCAGCGAGAGGTCGGGCACGATGGTGCGGTCCCCATAGCCCAGGCGCACGCGGGTAACGGTCAAATCGCGGGGAGTTACGGTTTTCACGAGCTTAGCTTCTTTCGGGTGAGCGGGTCAGCAGCCAGATGAGGGCGGGGGCGCCGAAGGCACCGGTGAGGACGCCGGCGGGCAGGTTGATACCGCCGGGGATGAGGTTGGAGCCGATAAAGTCGGCGAGCACCACCAGGCTGGCGCCGACTAAGGCGGCAGCTGTGAGGTTGTGGCGTCCGCCGGTGAGGGCCCGGGCGATAGGCCCTGACATAAAAGCGATGAAGGCAAGGGGGCCGGTAGCGGCGGTGGCAACGGCCACCAGGAGCACTCCCAGGGCGATGAAGCCGGTGCGGACAGCGCGGGTAGGCACCCCCAGGCCGAAGGCGAGCTCTTCGCCAACGGCTGTGGCGTGCAGGGGGCGGTAGAAAAAGATAAGAGGGAGCAGCAGCGGTAGCAGGAGTAGAGCCAAGAGGCTGATGCGGTCCCAGTTGGCGGTGGAGAGGGAGCCTGCCAGCCAGTGGGTCAGGGTTTGGGCGCTGGTGGTTGAGGTGCGGGAGAGCAGGTACTGGATAAAGGCCGTCCCCAGCGCTGAGATGCCCAGACCTACCAGAATGAAGCGGTTACCCGCGCTGCTGTCGCCCGCCGAGAGAGCCATCATCAGCAGGGCAACAGCCAGGGCTACGGCGATAGCCAGCAGGGTCAGTGGTAGCCCGCCCAGACCCAGAAAGACAATACCGATGACGGCCCCCAGGGCTGCCCCGTTGGAGACACCGATGATATCGGGGCTGGCAATGGGGTTACGCAGGAGTAGCTGGAAGATAGCCCCGCCCAAGCCGAAGGCTGCCCCGGCTAGGGCGCCGAGGACGGCGCGGGGTAGTTTTTCTTCCATGACGATGTAGCGGGCACCCTTGGCGCTCTCGATAGTTCCGCCACCGAGGATCGTGAAGAAATCGGGGATAGTGACCGTGTAGGAGCCCAGCAGCACGCGCACCGCCCACACCGCAATCAGGGTCAGAGTAAGGCCGACGATAGCGAGGGCCGGACGGCGGCGGGCACGGGTGCGGACGTCGGCCACCGCTTGGGCGGCGTCCTGGGACTGGGGGCGGGGTAGGGCAGGCATTAGAGGTTAACCGCCTTCCCTCGTCGGACCAAGTAGATGAAGACGGGCACGCCCAAAGCTACCATCATCACGCCCACCTGGATTTCCTGGGGCGGGGCGATAATGCGCCCGGCGGTGTCCGCCAGGATGAGCAGGGCTGCACCGAAGAGGGCTGACAGGGGTAGCAGAGCCCGGTAGTCTGCTCCCGCCAGGGCTCGAATGGCGTGCGGGGCCATGAGCCCGAGGAAGGCGATGGGGCCGGTCAGAGCCAGGGCAGTGCCCACCAGCAGGGTAATGCCGCCGGTAATGATAAGGCGGCGCACAGCCACATTCTCCCCCAGCGAGGCTGCCATGTCATCGCCCAGGGCAAAGCTGTTGATGGTTTTCGCTCCAGTGAGAACGATGATAGCCCCGAGGGCCAGTAGCGGGGCGGCTACCGCCAGGTCAGAGAGGCTGGCGCCGGCGACAGTTCCAATCTGCCAGCGGCGCAGGTTATCGAGGGTGTTCTGGTTGGTCAGGATTAGGGCGCTGGTGACCGCCCCTAAACCGGCGGTAAGGGCTGCGCCCATGAGGGCTAGTTTGATAGGGGTCGCTCCCCCGGTACCGAGCGAGGCCAGGGCGTAGACGGCAAGGGCTGAGGCAACTGCCCCGGCGAAGGCCCAGAGAGCAAAAGCCGCGGTGGAACCGGCAGAGAAAAAGGTAATACCGGCGACCACCGCGCAGGCTGCCCCGGCGTTAATGCCGAGAATCCCGGGGTCGCCCAGGGGGTTCCGGGTAATGCCTTGGAGCCCAGCCCCGGCTAAACCTAGTGCTGCCCCCACAACCCCGGCGGTTAGCGTCCGCACCGACCGCTGGGTCAACACCGCTGCGTCCGCCTCTGCAACCTGCCCGCCAGCCAAATAGTCCAGCAGGGTGGTCAGGCTGATGGGACGGGCGCCCAGGGCAAAGCTGGCGAGGGCAGCTAGAGCAAGAATCAGCCCCAGGGCGAGGCCGAGCACGACCAGCCGCCGCGCTCCCCCGCTGGGGGTGGCGCGGCGGCTGGTTGAAGGCCGGGCGGGGGCTGCGGTCACCGGTTAGGACGCCTGGCTTGCGTCGATAGCGGCCGAGAGCTTGGCCAGGGTTTCGGTCTGGTTAATAGCCCAGTCCAGGGAGAGCGGGGACGCTGCCGAAAGGGCCAGGGAGATAGCGGTATCGGTTTCAACAACCAGGCCGCCGTTCGCTACGGCAGGCATCTGGGAGAAGAGGGTGTTGCTCTTGATGGCTTCTTCGTCGGAGTCGCTGGTGCCCCAAGCCCAGACAATATCTGACTGAACCTCGGGCAGCACCTCGCCTGAGATGGTCATGAAGAAGGCGTCAGCTTCGGTGGCGTTCTGCTCAATGTAGGGGGCTAGTTCCATGCCCAGTGAGGTGAGGAATTGGGAGCGGGAATCGCTTGCTACGTAGGCGGAGAGGGTCTGGGCTTCCAGATCGAACATGCCAGCCACGAAGGTCTTACCTGCCAGGTTAGAGTACTTGGCTGCGGCGTCGTCGATGGTCTTGTTGGTGGCCTCGATGAGGGCGGCGCCTTCATCGTCCTTCTGTAGCATAGCGGCGGCCTGGTTGACGACGTCCTCCCAGGAGGCGGCGTAGGCGCCTACACCCTCGGGGGCGGCAACGACGGGGGCGATAGCGGTGAGCTTGTCGTAGACTTCCTGGGTCATATCGCCGTAGACGGAGAAGATAGCGTCGGGGGCCAAAGTGGCGAGGGCTTCGTAGTCGGGGCCGTCGGTTTCGTCGTAGGTCACGGGGGCGGTGCCGCCGAGTTCGGCCAGCTTGGCGTCGAACCAGTCGGTGGAGCCGTTGGCGTTGGCGCCGTAGGTGACGACGGGGGTGCCGGCGGGTACGACGCCGAGGGCCAGGAGGACGTCGGGGTTCTTCCAGAAGTTCACAACGGCAATTTTCTGGGGTACCGCGGTGAAGGTGGTCTCGCCGAAGGCGTGCTTGACGGTGTAGCTCTCACCTGAGGCTGCTGAGCTGGTGCTGCTGCTTGAGGTGTCGTTGGAGCCGGTGGTGCAGGCTGCGAGAAGGCCGGTGAGGGCGGTGGCTGCGGTTGCCTTGAGGAAGGTGCTACGAGTGATGGCGACCATGGTCTTGTGTTCTCCTGGGAAGGGTGTCTGGTTCTATAGGACTATCTATAGAACTGCTTAGGTGACCCTAAGCCAGGAATAACACTATCTTTTGTTTGCATATTTGTGCAAACGCTGGGTAGCTAGGTGCGCACGGTGGGAGAGCAGCAAGTTGTGCTTTTCGTGTGCGCTCGCAAACTCGCAGCGAAGTTGCCGCTTACCTGGCTTGTGCAGGGTTCTTGGGCTGTGTGCAGACTTTTCTCTGCACACAGCCCAAGAACCCTGCACAGCGAGCGCGAGCCCGGATGCCCCGTAACTAGATAGTGGGTGTCGCCCTGTTTTTGGGCACAAAGAGAGCCCCCTACCGGATTCGAACCGGTGACCCCCTGTTTACAAGACAGGTGCTCTGGCCAGCTGAGCTAAGGAGGCAAGACTTTTCAAGTGTACCCGATATTGCGGGCGGGTGCATGTTACCTGCGGGCGTCTAGTCGGTAGTGGTGCAGGGGCAGGCGGGCTGCAAGGGCTTGGGTGAGTTGTTGGTCGTGGGTGGCGACGATAGCGCTGCCTCCTGCGGCGCAGTGGGCGGCGATGAGCGCTGCGACCTGCTCAAGGCCGAGGGTATCTAGCCCCGCTGTTGGTTCATCGAGGAGTAGGCAGGACGCCCCGGCGGCGAGCGCTTCTGCTAGGGCAAGCAGGTGCTGTTCAGCGGGGAGTAGATCCAGGGGGTGGGTTTCCCCGGAGCCCGCGGGTAGGACGGCATCGCGTAGGGCTTCGCGGGTAGGGCTACTAGCTTTCGCCCCGTTCCCTAGCTTCATGTCAGCATCCACGGTGGGGGCTAGGAAGTGGTGGGCTGGGGTTTGCGCCACCAGCTGGGCGAGGGCGGCGCGGGCAGGGGCGTCCTGCTGGTGGGGCTGTAGCCCGCCGATGGTGAGCTGCCCGGTAACTGGGGGTAGGAGCCCCGCGATGGTGCGCAGCAGGGTGGATTTTCCGGCGCCGTTGGGGCCGGTGAGGATCAGGCAGTCGCCGGGGGCGAGGTCCAGGTAAATACCGGTAGCAATGGGGGTAGCTACCGGCTTCTTCCACCGGCGGCGGGCCGGAGTCACCGGGGATATAGCGAGGTCACGGGCCAGGACGCCTGCCGCGGCTCGGGTGGGCAAAGACGGCAGAGACGGCGCTCCAGCAGACGGTAAAACACCTGCTCCTAGGTTTTCGACATTAGCGGCAAGGCTCTCTTCGTCGACCTGGGGCCTGACTGAAGCCCAGGCCAAATCTGCCGGGTAGCGGGTAAAAGCGTCCAGCACCCGGGCTCGCATAGCATGATCGAGGCCAAGCAGGGGTTCGTCCAGGGCTAGGGCTGGCACAGCCGCCCCGTCGAGGTTTCCGTCCACCCGCCCCAGCACCAGGTAGGCAGCCAGGGCTACCAGCTGGGTTTGCCCACCCGAAAGTTGCAGGGGGTGAGCTGCCAGTAAGTCGGTAATTCCAAGGTCAGCGGCAACTGCCTGCACAGCCCGGTGGAGCTGATTCCGGCTATCCACAATCTGCTCTATTCCCAGAGCAATTTCTTCAGCCACGGTGGGCACCAGCCCAGCCATCAGGGCATGGGGGTTAGAGGGCACAAAGAGCCCATCCCGTTCCTGGGCCCAAGCCTGCAACCGGCCAGACTTTCCGGTTCCCCGAGCCCCGGTGATGAGCGTCCGCGCATAGGTCACAGCAGCACCCCCGTATAGGTAGCAAGCACGAGCAGACAGGCCAGTGGCAGGAGCGCCCAGCGAAGGTAGCACTGGGTGCGGCTGTCGGCGTAGTCCTGCCAGAAAATTCTGGACCCGGCCCGGTCAATCCCACGCGCAGCCAGGGTTGCTCCGCGCACCTCGTGGTCGAGTAGGAGCAGGTTGAAGAGGGCGGACGCCGTCCGTACCCCCAACCAGACGCGGGCGCCTCGCGACCCGTCGGCCATACCTCTGGCGCGGGCGGCCCGTTGTACCAGCCGGGAGTAGTGGGCCAGCTGGGCCGGGGCGTTGAGCGAAGCGACCAGCAGGTAGATGAGCCTAGGCGGCAGTCCCCAGGTGGTCAGGGCATAGCGCAGGCCAGCAGCCCCGGTGGGTAGTATCAGCAAGGCGCAGGCTGACCCGAAGGCCAGAATCTGTAGGGCTAGAGCCAAGCCAGCCCGGGCTCCCTCGGCGGTCACTTCAAACACCATCCAGGGCACGGGCGCCCAGGTTGCCCATACGGTTTCTCCCCCGCGCGACACCAGTTGGATGATAAAAGCCATCACCGCAACCGGCGCCAGCCCTACCAGGACCAGGTGTGCCCAGGGGGCAAGCGTCCGTCCTGCCCCGTGCAGGGCGATGAGCACAGCCAGCAGCCCCGCCTGCCAGGTGAGCGGCAGCGGGGCAAAGGCTAGCAGGAGCCCGGCGCAGCCCAGGGTGACCCAGGTGCGGGGGTTCAGGGCGGGGGCGCTCACCGGTTAGCGGCCGAACTGACGACGGGCGCGGGCGGGCAGGCCCTTGATGATGAGCCAGACCAAGGCGAAGGCGATGGTCTTATCGAGCGGGTCAGAGAGCAAAGACTGCAGGGTTGTAGCCCCCAGCAGGGACTGGCCAGCAGCCTGCAGGGCCGCAACCACGGAACCGGTACCCACGCCCTGGCCACCGCCAAAGACGAAGGCTGCGATGGGGGCGCCGACGAAGCCGGCCAGGATGCCGGTGATAAAGCCCGCGAGCAGGGCACCCCAGAGTTTGCGGAAGAGACCCAGGCGGCCAGCGTAACCGGCCAGGAAGCCGATTAGGGCAGCACCGGCGGCAAAGGGAATAGTGGTGGGGTTGATGGTGAGGCCCCAGGCAAGGTTGGTGATAATACCGGTCATGGCTCCGGCGGCGGGGCCGGCCAGCACACCGATGAGCACGGTGGCAACGGAGTCAAGGTAGAGGGGAATACCCGAGAAGCCAATGAGCTGGCCCACGATAATGTTGAAAGCTGCCGCAAAAGGAATCAGGGCGATGGTGGCAAGGGGCAGGCGGCTCAGGTTAGCTGCCAGAAGCAGTAGGACGCCCGCGGTATAGCCCAGCATGAGCGGCAGGGAGATAGCGGCTTGGGCATCGCTGGCGCCTTCCAGGTAGCCCGCGTAGTTGGTGGCACCGCCTGCGGTGAGGACGGCCCAGCTATAGGTTCCTACGACTACCAAGGCAGCGAGCAGGTTGAGCACCTTCTGAGAGGTGGTCAAGGGTGTGTTCTGTTCCGGGTTTTTACCGAGGAACCCAGCGGCTACTGAGCTCCTCTGCCCAGACGTTGAAGGCTGTGTAGGTGCGTGTGATGAGGGGGCCATGCCCACCCCTTTCTGTAGAATAATTGTTCTTTTTATTTCTTTGAGCTGGTTCTAGCCAGTCCCCTTTGGGGCGTAAACTGCCCGAACGGTCTGGATTAAGTGCTCAAAAAATTCAGGGGCCCGGGCGCTGGTCAGGGCCTGAGCGTTGGGGTCTCTCCCCCAGCGTCCTAGCCAGTCAGCTACGACCTGGCCGCGGGTAAGGGTACCGGTAAGCTCAACATCGAGCGTCACCGGTGTGGTCTCCCCCAGTGAGAGGTGGGGCTGCCCCGCAGCCGCCAGGGCGCGGTTAACTACCAGGGCAGTGACGAAGGGGTCGTGCACATGGGCGATAAACCCCAGTTTGTCCCACTCGTGGAATTCCATGTAAAACTGCAGGGCCCCGTCCAGAGCTGTAAAGAGCTCTCCCCCACCGGCCAGTAGACGCTCGCGCAGCTGAGGAGTCATGACGGCGTTCTCGGTGCTATCCAGCGGGCAGAGCAGCGGCGCATAGGGCAGGTTGAGGTCAGGACGGCTGTAGGCGGCTAAGACCTCGTGCAGGGCTTCGGGGTCAGAGTGCACGTTCCACTCGGTGGTGGGCATCGTGTTCCCCCGGTGGTTCAGGGCCCCACCCATGATGGTCAGGCTAGCTAGGTAACGGGGCAGCTCCGGCTCCTGCCGTAGGGCCAGCGCCAGATTAGTTGAAGGCCCCAGGACGAGCCCGTGCAGCTTCCCGGGGAAACGGCGGGCGGTCTGTACCCATAGGTCTGCCCCTTCGCCGTGGGTACGCCCCGTGGGCCTGGTCTGTCCGGGGAGCAGGCCGTGGCCCGTGCCCAGCGGGCCGTGGGTCTCTTCGGTGGTGGTGAGCGGCTGGGCCAGCGGGTTCTCAGCTCCTAGAGCCCAGGGGGTACCCTGCCCGCCGAGCAGCTCCAGTAGACCGCGGACGTTGCGTCCTACCTGCTCGGTACTCACGTTGCCACCGCTTGCAACGATGCCCTCGACCGCAACCTGCGGGTGCGCACAGGCGTAGGTGAGAGCCAGGGCGTCGTCGATACCGGGGTCACAGTCGATCAGAAAATGCAGGGTCATGGGCCTTACGGTGCTTGTTAGTCGGGCTGGGGTGGGGCATAGAAAAAGGGGCAGCTACCCACCTTCATCTATGCGCCGGGCATAGGTGAAGGCGTGTAGCTGCCCCTACACGCTGTGTACCAGTTTAGTACACTGCGGGCAGACCCTCTACGGTCTGTCTATAGAGTGAACCTTAGGCGTTCTTCTTGGCTTCAATCTTTGCGGTAATCCAGGCGTTGAAGTCGGTGGAGTTGAAGACCTCACCGTCGGCAAAAATGGTGGGAGTGCCGCTGATGCCGTTAGAGGCTGACTCCAGGGTTACGGTCTGAACGAAGGGACGCCAGGTGTTGTTAGCAACGTCGTCCTTCACATCTGCACCGTACTTCTCAGCAATAGCAATGAGCTCCTCGTTAGAGAGGCCGCCTGTGCCCTGGTGGGTGAAGATTTCCTTCTGGAAGTTCAGGAAGTCTTCGGTAGAGACCTGGTTAGCTACGGAGTAGGCAACATTGTTAGTACGGGCTGAGTAGAGGGTAGGGCTGGAGGCGTCCAGGAAGGTCAGGTTACGGACTTCCAGAGTAATGTCGCCGCTAGCTACCAGGGCGGCGATGGTGTCAGCGTTTTCGGTTTCGAACTGGGCGCAGTGAATGCAGTTGTAGTCCTGGAAGATGGTCAGGCGGACGGGCTCCCCGTTGTTGTCTGCTTCTTCGGGTAGGGCTACACCCAGGGGCATCTTGGCTTCAGAGCCGTCAGCTGCGGTGTAGGTTGCTTCTGAGGTGCCCAGGTCGTTGCTGTCACGGCTTTCTTCGGTGCTGGTGTTCTGTTCGATGCCGTCAGCGGTCAGGACGATGCCACCGTACTGGTTAGCTGAGGATGGCACCGGGCCGGCGTCAGCGATCTGGTTGCGGTTGCCGTTGATGACGACGACTGCAATGATTGCTACGATGAGGGCGATGACACCGAGGACTGTGAACTGAATCCAGCGGGTGGATGATTTTGAGGTTTTCTTGGCCTGCTGTGCCGCCAGTTGGCGGGCACGCTCGCGGGCGTCAGTGGAGGGGTTTCCCTTAGACACAGATGTGCCTCACTTTCGTACGTGCGTTCTTGATAGGTTCAAGCCTACCGTGATTTGACGGGGATATCTGCTCTTCCACAGAAGCTCAAACTAGTTCCCCAGGAAACGATTAGTTTAGGTGAGGGCTGGTGCAGAGCGCTTAGCTCTTGCGCCCGATAGGGTATAAAAAGTGGGTGTTAGATTTTGAGGCTTAAAACAAAAAGGCCCTGGACAAGCTGTCCAGGGCCTTCCTGTATCCCAATCAAAAACCGGCAGTAACCTACTCTCCCACACCGTCACCAGTGCAGTACCATCGGCGCAAAGAGCCTTAACTTCCGGGTTCGGGATGGAACCGGGTGTTTCCCTCTCGCTATAACCACCGTAAACCAACGATGACCACCCCACCAAACAAGCAAGGGGGGCAGCAATAACAAACCCACACAGGATTGTTATCTCAAAACCATACAGTGGACACAAACAAACAAAACTCAGTCAAAAAGTGTAAGCCTT
>NZ_JAYWIX010000006.1:0-245048 GCF_035916755.1 Rothia nasimurium
TTGCACCTTGGATGGAAAGTTGCTGGCTATCACAGACCCGGTGCCCGGGGCCAGGCATGATGCATATGCCTTCAAGGTTCACGGGCTAGATCAGCTGCTGGATTCCTCGACTCTGGCTGATAAGGGCTATGTGGGTCTGGGGTTGGCTACCCCGGCCAGGCGTAAGCCGGGCCAACGGCTGAGCCGGGAGCAGAAGCGGAATAATCGGGTGCTGAATCGGCTGCGGTCGGTGGTGGAGCGGGTTATCGCTCACATCAAGACTTGGCGGATTCTTCATACGGGGTTTAGGCGGCCGTTGGGGTTGTATGGGCGGGTGTTTGCGGTGGTGCGGGGGTTGGTGTTTTTGGCTGGGGGTGGGACTTTTGAATAAGCCTCAACGAATAACCGAAACCCATCGGCGTTTATCCACAGGTTTCATGTCACATTTTGATGGTAGGGGTCGAAGGGCGCCCCCGGCAAGGAAAAACAGCCTCTGGAGGCAAGGTCAGTACCTTAGTACTGACTTTCACCCAGACCCTTGACATAGCTCACATATAGGGGTTATCAAAGATGAAGATTTGTACCCATCTGAGAAAGTGAAGACCCTTGAAATCCCTTGTCACAGTCCTCATCGCAACCAACCTTCTCTTCGCATCAGTAGCACCAAGCTACGCCCAAACAGAAATATATGCTCAGGAGGCAACCCCTACTCCTATGCGGTTCTGCAAAATCCTCCAGCACATACCACCCTTCTGCAAGCAAGCACACCAGTGACCCAGCTACTACACACCCTACGGTCCCTGCCGACCGCACGTCCTTCCCGCGCAGTCCGGCTCACCACACTCATCCTTTCTCTAGCAATCGGCGCTACAGGCTTCTTCCAAGCCGTCAGCCATCCCGACAGCTACCTATCCCTGCATATCGTCTTCTTCGCGCTCATCACCCTCTGGGCGGCGCTCTACTACACCGCCTACCGGTACTCTGTATATGCCCTGTGCGCGCTCATGCTTCTCAGCTCGGCCTACTACGACCAGGAGTCCGCTCTGCTGGCCTTCTTCATTCTTGCCTGCACCTTTTTGTTCGTTCTTACCGGCCCCCTACCAGGTATTTTTCTCCTCGCCATCTCACACATAGCTGGAGAAATCATCACAGCTTACACCCTGCTGCGGCCCTTTAACCTGTTAACACTCAGCATCAGCCTTTTCCTCTTCATAGGCACCCCCCTAGCACTACGAATCTCCTGGGAACAGAAAAAGACCCTGGCTCAGGAATATGCCGACTACAAAGAACAGGTAGCTGAATCCAACCGCGCCCTAGCCCGCGAACTCCACGACACCGTAGCCCGGCACATCAGCGTCATCGGCCTCACCACCGGCCAAGGGCTCGACGCGATCACCCCCAGCGGTAAAGACGCCGCCCTGCACACTATCGAAGAACACACCCACAAAGCCCTCACAGACATGCGCCTGCTCATTCGCACCACCCGAGGCGACACCGACCCCACAGCCCTACCCCAGACGTCCGCCCCCATCATCGACCTCAGCCAAACCCTAGCCCAAGCCCGCAAAGATCTCACCGACCACGGCTTCACCCTGCACGAAAACATCACCATCACCGAAGCCGACCTACCCGACGGAGTACGCCCCACCTTCCACAAACTCATCCAAGAAATCTGCCACAACGCCAAAAAATACGCCCAACCAGGCTGCACCATCACCGTCACCGCCAAACCCAACCTCACCGGCGTCACCGTCACCACCTCCAACCCCGCTGCTCCCAGCACCCCCAAAAAGCGCACCCGGGGCACCGGCTACGGGCTTGTCGGCATAGGTGAGCGCATCCGCGCCCTCGGCGGAACCATGCACTACGGAGTAACAGACACAACCTGGAACCTCACCATCCACCTGCCCCTCGCCACCGCCTAGAAAGCACCCACCATGCACCAACCCACCGTAGCCCTCATCGAAGACGACCCCGACTTCAACGAACTCCTGGGCCTCTACATCAAAAACGACCCCGACCTCAACCTCATCGCCACAGGACGCAACGGGCAAGAAGCCATCACTATTGCCAACACCCTACGCCCTGAGGTCTTCCTCATGGACCTCAACATGCCCGTCATGGACGGCATAGAAGCCACCCAGCGCATCCTGGCAACCCACCCAGACACCAAAATCATCGCCGTCACCACCTTCGATAGCTACAGCTACGTCAGCCAAGCCCTCGCCGCAGGCGTCCACGGCTACCTCCTCAAAAACTCCCGCGCCAAGGAAATCAAACAAGCGGTCACAGCTGCGGTTGAGGGGCGGGCCATCATCGACCGGCGGGCCCTCGCCAGCCTGGTTATCTCCATGAACCTCACCCAACCACCCCAGGGCGACCCCTGGAGCGAGCTCAACGCGACAGAGCAGGCCATCACCAAGCTCGTCTGCCTGGGGCACACTAATCAGGAAATCGCACAGGAGCTGAACTACTCACTCTCAAACGTCAAAAACACGCTCTCACAGGTCTACAAAAAGATGGGCGTCACCACCCGCACCCAGCTCCTGGTACACGCAGGGCACCACAACTTCCCGGTGCTGGACTAAACCTTCATCTGCCCTGTAATTTCAGGTATACCTGAAATTACAGGGAAGATTTCACTTAATTTCAGGTATATTCGAAATTATGACTCAGCTTCTTGCTCGCGACCGCTACCTTGACCTGTTAACCAGCATCACGGACCCCGCTCTTGTACGGGTCATTACCGGCGTACGACGCTGCGGCAAATCAGCCCTACTTCGAATGTATCGAGAACACCTCATAAGCCACGGGGTTGCCCCTCACCAGATACTATCTATCAATTTTGAAGACATGAGCAACGACAACCTGCGAGACCCGCAGATCTTCCACGCACATGTTCTCGAAACGATAGAAAACCACGAAGTACGGTTTCTACACATCGACGAAGTTCAGGAACTAAATGACTGGGCCCGCGTCGTAAACTCACTGCGTAGCCGCGAGAATCTTGAAATCTGTGTTACCGGATCCAACGCGTCAATGTTCATTTCTGAGTCCATCACCTATTTAGCAGGGCGCTATATCGAGATACCCATGCTTCCCCTGTCATTGACCGAATTTACTCGTTTCCGAGAACACGCAGGGATACACTTCACAGGAGCAGTTCAGGCCTACCAACAATGGATTAAATGGGGTACCTTCCCAGCAGCAGCTGTAACAACCAACGAAGAAGTAGTACGACAGCTCAACACCGGTCTCTTTGACTCAATCTTTACCAGGGACATAGCGTTACGCGGGCAGATACGCGATACCGAAGCCTTTCTGCGAGTAGCCCGATTCGTTTTTGATAACGCAGGCTCTGAACTTTCAACCCTCTCCATCGTGAAACAACTCAAGTCACACGGCAGGAATGTTTCATCTGAGCTCGTAGATCGATACCTACAGTTAATGGTCGACGCGCACTTACTTTACCGCTGCCGCCGGTACGACACCCAAGGGAAACAGTGGCTAAAGACCAATGGAAAGATGTACTTCGTAGACCCCGGTCTACGCAATTCTTTGCTAGGGTCACGGGATTACAACAGGGGTCGAGACCTCGAAAATATGGTGTACCTAGAACTTCTCCGCCGGGGTTTTGAAGTCACCACCGGGCAGGTCCCCGGAGGTGAAATAGACTTTCTAGCCAAGAAGGAAGGGCACACAACCTATATTCAGGTAGCCCTAACAACAGAATCTGAGCAAACCCTAGCACGAGAATTAGCCCCTTTTCAGCGACTATCTCCCGGAGCGCGTTGCCTCCTACTCACAGGTGATAGATTCGCCCCTTCAACAGGTGATATTGAGTGGCTAGATGTATTTGAGTTTTTAGCCGGTTCATCCTTCTAGTATCTAATGTAATCAAAAGCTTCATCAGCATGTTCTTAGAACGCGCTGATGAAGCTTTCGATTACCTTGGGCGGGCTGGGGCCCGGCCGTCCGCCCGCTACCGCCGGTTAAGCCTTACGCCCCAGCGATTCCAGGCGCACTAGCACCGACTTATACACCGGAGTGTTCGAGCGCTTCGCCGCCGAATCCAGCGGAACCAGCACATTGCCCTCGGGCAGGTAGACGGTGCAGCAGCCGCGGGCGTGGTCGTACTCCACCACACGGAAATTAGGAGCCCGACGCTCGCCGTCCTCCCAGACCGACACAATATCCACCAGGGAGCCGTCCTCAAGACCCAGGGCGGCAATGTCGTCCCGGTGCATAAAGACCACGCGGCGGCCACCGCGCACGCCGCGGTAGCGGTCGTCCAGCCCGTAAATCGTGGAATTGAACTGGTCATGCGAACGCACCGTCGACAGCAGCAGGTGCCCCTCGGGAACATCCAGCACGTTGGTCTCATTGACCGTCAGCCGGGCCTTGCCGGTTTCAGTGTTGAAGACGCGCTCACGCGGACCGTTCGGCAGGTAGAAACCACCGGGCTTCTCGATACGCTCGTTGTAGCGCTCAAACCCGGGGATAGTACCCTCAATAGCCGCACGAATCACGCCATAGTCGTCAATCATGGGCTGCCAGAAATCATCGCCGAAAGTTTCACGGCCTACCGAGCAGATAATCTCTACCTCGGACTTGAGATCGAGGTCGTCGTTAGCGGTACGCTTGCCAATAGAAGCAGAGACGATACCGAAAGAGTTCTCCACGGTAATCTTCTGCGGGCCGGACGCCTGCACATCGCGGTCGGTACGGGCCAGGACGGGCAGAATCAGTGCCTTCTCGCCGGGGTAGGCGTGCGAGCCATTGGGCTTGGTGGACAGGTGGACGGTCATCTCCTGCTGGCTCATGGCCTTCTCGCAGGCGGTGGTATCTGAGGCAACGCGCACCAGGTTACCGCCCAGAGACATGAAGAACTGGTTCTCACCGTCGCGCATCTGGCGCAGGGCATCCACGGTGTCCAGACCGTGCTCCCGGGGGACGGGGAAGCCAAAGTAGTCTTCAAGAGCCGCAAGGAAGGGCTCAGGCATCTTCTCCCAGATACCCACGGTGCGGTTGCCCTGCACGTTGGAGTGGCCGCGGAAAGGCGCAGAACCAGCCCCGGGCTTACCCATATTGCCGGTGAGGAAGAGGAAGTTCATCATCTCCCGCAGGGTAGCCACCGACTCGCGGTGCTGGGTGACGCCCAGAGTCCAGGAGACAATAGCATTTTCAGAGGCCTCAACCAGGTCGGCAACCCGCGCCACCTGGGCAGCCGAAATGCCAGAGCCGCGTTCCAGCTCAGCGTCGTCCAGACCCAAAAGGTGCTCACGCAGCTGCTCGAAGCCGTCCGTAAATTTCTCAATGAAAACGTGGTCGATGGCATCGCGCCGAATCAGCTCTTTGTTGAGCTGCTGGAAGAAGGCTCGGTCGCCATCCAGACGCACCTGCAGATACTCGTCTGCCAGCTTCTCGGGCACAATCATGCCCACCGGCGACTGGGGTTCGCGGAAGGCCATCAGGCCGGTTTCGGGCATGGGGTTGAGCACCACCATCTTGCCGCCGTTTTCCTTCATCTTCTTGAAGCTGGTCAGCGAACGCGGGTGGTTGGTGCCGGGGTTCTGCCCCACCGAGATGAGCAGGTCGGTGGTTTCGAGATCGCTCATGGTGATTGAGCCCTTGCCCAGGCCAGCGACCTCTTTGAGGGCGACGCCGGTGGACTCGTGGCAGAGGTTGCCGCAGTCGGGCAGGTTGTTAGAGCCCAGGCGGCGGGCTAGGAGCTGGAAGGCGTAGGCTGCCTCGTTGGAGGCGCGGCCCGAGGTGTAGAAAACGGCCTTTGTGGGGTCGGTTTTCTTGAGCTGCTCGGCAATCAGTTCAAAGGCACGCTCCCAGGTAACGGGACGGTAGTGGTCATCGCCGCTAGAGCGGTCGTAGAGTAGGGGCTGGGTGATGCGGCCCTGCTTGCCCAGCCAGAAATCAGTCTTGTCGCGCAGCTCAGTCACAGAGTACTGCGCCCAGAAATCGACGCCCGCGCGTTCGGGGGTGGTCTCCTCAGCGATCGCCTTGGCGCCGTTTTCGCAGAACTCCACCACGTTCATGTCTTTCTGGTGGGGTTCGGGCCAGGCGCAGCCGGGGCAGTCGACACCGCCGTGCTGGTTCATATTAATCAGGGGGAGCAGACCGCGCGCCGGAATCGCGTGGGCCATAGCGTGCAGCACACCACCGGGGCCCGCTGCGACCTTGGTGCGGTGGCCAATCTTGGGATTATCAAAGGCCGTGGCTTCTTCGCTCACGCGGCTGACAACAGGGACGTCTTCGTGCTTGCTTACCGTGCTCATACACCCCAGTGTAGCGCGCTGTGTGCCAGGTTACTCAGCTAACTGGCCGGAATACAGATTAAAACGGCGTTCTCGAGCAAAAGCTACCAGGGTGAGGCCCGATTCTTTAGCAAGGTCCACAGCGAGCGAGGACGGGGCAGAAACCGCCACGAGCGCCGAGAAACCGGCCAGCACCGCTTTTTGCACCAGCTCAAAGGACGCCCGCGAGCTGACCACCAGCGTCCGCCCCGGTAGGCCGGGGGCTGGGGGCTCCAGCCCGTCGTTCATGAGCAGGTGGCCCACCACCTTGTCCACGGCGTTGTGGCGGCCGATGTCTTCGCGGGCAACCAACAGTTCGCCGCCCGGCTCAAAGACGGCGGCAGCGTGAATACCACCGGTTTTCTTGAAAATCACCTGGTGGTCGCGCAGGCGAGAGGGTAGTTCCAGCACCCGCTCGGGGGTAAGGGCGGTGGGCGGTATGGGGCGGGTGGCCTTGCCCATAATGGAGTCAATTGAGGCAGACCCGCAGACCCCGCAGGCCGAGTTGGTCACGGTCAGGCGCAGGGGCGTGGCCTTCTCAAAGAGGGGTAGGACGCCGCCCGGCGGGCTGGGATGCGCGGTCTCGGGGACTGCGCGACTCAAGTCAAGCACGTTGTAGGTGTTGGCGCCGTCCGGCCCGGTAGCCCCCGCGCAGTAGCGGGCGGTGCTAATCTCAGCAGCGCGCCTAATCAGCCCCTCGGCATGCAGGAAGCCGTGGGCCAACTCAATATCGTGACCCGGGGTACGCATCGTGGTGGTGACGGTCTGGCCATCCAGTCTGATTTCGAGGGGCTCTTCGGCGGTGAGGGCATCAGCCCGGCGGTCTACCGAAAAGGTGCCGTCGTCTTTGAGCACATACCGGGTAGCCGGGGCGGTGCGGTTAAGCCTGCCCATCGGCCCGCTCTTTATACTCGTCAATCAGGGTCTCCACCTGAGCCAAAGCCGAGCGGACGCGCTCCCCCGTCTGACCTGCGTCCGCCTGATTTTCTGCCTGCGCGGCTGCGTAGCCCACCAGGAAGGCTGCCAGGGGGGCCGCCGGGCGCACTACCCCGTGCGCCACGTGCTTGGTCATGCCCAAAAGGTGAGGCATGGTCTGCTCCATCAGGGCAGGGTCAAGATTCAGGCGGGTGGCCAACTCGGCAAGAAAATCGCGGGCAACCTCAAGATCGCGGGGGTCTCTCTGACTCATAACGCTCCAACGGTGCAGCGGGTACAAAAAATTTCAGTTTCAAACATACACCCGCGCACCGCAAGAGCCTAGAGGGCTACGAAAGTGACGGCAAGACCGTCCTTCTCACCAAAACGCTCCAGGTGGCGGCCCAGCACACCCTCAAGGCGCTCGCGCCCCTCGGGGGTTGCAGCGTAGGCCAGCAAAACAAGACGGTCGGTGCCGTCCACTTCTTGCACCAACACATCGCCGTAGCCACCGAAGTTGCCATCACGGTTGAAGGTCAGGCGGTGGCCGCCCGCAACTTCTTCAACCGTGATCTTGTGCCCGAAGTGGCTAGCAAGCTGCTTGGCATAGCGGGCGGGGCGGTCGGTGAGGACGACGGCGCACGAGCGGGCGGCCATAGTCTCAATAGGGGGGTAGGCAGTGGATTCCACAGTTAGCCTCTCACAAGAAGTTAGGTCTACCTAAAATACTAGGGAAGGAAACCGCCAGCCACAAGCCCACCTTCAGGCAAGAATCACAGGGGCCAGGCACAAAAGCTACTAATATCTTCCATAAAGCCCACACCCTACCACCTGCACCCCACAGGAGTTACCCCATGCTCACCAAGTTCCTCCGTCTCAGAAGCTCAACCTCCCAGACCGCCCCCGAAGACACCAGCCAGGGGCAGGGGGCAGAACCCGGCCGTCCTATCTACCTGATTTCCATGGCCTCCTGGCCCAACTACGGCGACGAACTCATCACCCTGCGCTGGCTCCAACACCTAGCAGTCACCCACCCCACCACCGACATCTGGCTCGATGTGCGCGAACCCGGCCTAGCCTCCTCTCTCTTTGCCGGTCTCCACCCCCGCCTGCACATCACCAACACCATCTTCCGGGCCCTCCACGAACACCTGAACGGCGACCCCCGAACCCCGGCAGATAAGGTCAAAGACCTCGGGTCCCCCAGATACGACCTGGGCCTACTAGACCTACGCTCAGCAGGTAGCATCCACCTCCTCGGAGGCGGCTACATCAACCACTTCTGGGCCGACCACCTCCACATCGTCCAGGCCATGCGGGCAGCCCGTGACATCTCCGGCGCCAAACTCTACGCCACCGGCCAAGGACTCATGCCCTTCGCCGGCGAACACTTCGCAGACTTCGACCACGTCAGCGTCCGCGACACCCCCAGCGCCCACGCCCTCAACCAAGAAGTTGGCCTCGACGACGCCTACCTCCTGCCACCAGCACACCACCTCTCCCAACCCCTCCCCCAGCTCATCCCCCAAGAAACTGACCTCTACATCTGCCTCCAAAGCGACACCCTAGACCCAGGAGCCCACCAACACCTCATCAACCTCACCCGCCAACAGATCCTCGCCCTCGGTATCCCCCGCCACCGCACCTACTACCTAGAAGCCATCCCCGGTGACGACCGCCCCGGCTACCAAGCCCTAGCTGACCTCATAGCCGACGACGGCTTCATCCCCTTCGCCCACTTCTGGCGGGCAGGCTTCACCTTCGCACCCCACCAGGTATGGATCACCTCCCGCTTCCACCACCACGTCATGGCCTCAGCCCACGGGGCCCGCGGGATCGCTCTTAGCGGTAAAAAGGGCTACTACGACGTCAAACACAGCTCCATCAGTGACCTAGGTAGCAAATGGCCCATCCTCACAGCCAACACCGCCGCAGACCAGACCCCCTACCA
The DNA here is from genome assembly GCF_035916755.1 of Rothia nasimurium. Taxonomy (GTDB): domain Bacteria; phylum Actinomycetota; class Actinomycetes; order Actinomycetales; family Micrococcaceae; genus Rothia. The sequence goes on from NZ_JAYWIX010000006.1 coordinate 9,154, forward strand.
GCTGAAGGACCTGCCTGCCCCCGCCGACTTCACCCCCATCGTCACCGCAAAACAGGCTGAAGCCCACATGCTCTACCCCTCCGTCCGCCCCGCAAACATAGCGTAAACTAGGTAGGTACATCAGCGTCCGCACCAAAGGACGGCATACTTTCATTTCTGGGCCACACAAACCCACACGAGTATCTACGGATTTTCACGAATGTCTTCTGAGAACACCGCGGCTCACAAACCCGCACCTTCAGCGCCCACCAGCGCCATCGACCGCTACTTCAAAATCACCGAACGCGGCTCCACCCTCTCCACCGAAGTCCGCGGTGGCCTAGCGACCTTCTTCGCCATGGCCTACATCGTGGTGCTCAACCCCCTCATCCTGGGCCTCGGCCTCGACGGCGCAGGCAATGCCCTCGGCGTCGAGCGCGTTGCTGCAGCAACCGCACTGGTGGCGGGCGTCCTGACCATCATCATGGGCCTCTGGGCCAAGCAGCCCTTCGCCATGGCGGCAGGTCTGGGCGTCAACGCCCTGCTGGCCTCCACCATCGCAACCACCCCCAACCTAACCTGGCCCCAGATTATGGGCCTGGTCGTCTGGGCCGGTATCGTCATGGCCATCCTGGTGCTCACCGGCTTCCGCCGCGCCGTCTTCGACGCCGTCCCCGAATCGCTCAAGACCGCCATCGTGGTCGGTATCGGCCTGTTCATCTCCCTGATTGGCCTGGTCAACGCGGGTATCGTCCGCCGTATGCCCGATGCTGCCGGCACCACCGTGCCCGTCTCCTTCGGCGCGGGTGGCCACCTGCAGGGTTGGCCTATCTTCGTCTTCCTCTTCGGACTCTTCCTCACCATCGCCCTCTTCATCCGCAACGTGCGCGGCGCGATTCTGATTGGTGTGGTCGCCTCAACCATCCTGGCAATCGTGCTAGAGAAGGTCTGGCCCTCCGGCTCCTCCATGGACTCAGCCACCGGCTGGTCCCTCATGATCCCCGGCATCCCCACCCAGTGGATCGGCCACCCCGACCTCTCCCTGCTGGGCTCCGTTGATATGGTCGGTGCTTTCTCCGGTTCATCCCTGGGCGCCCTGGGCGCAACCATGCTCATGTTCGCTATCCTGCTGGCTGTCTTCTTCGATGTTATGGGCACCTCCGTGGGTCTGGCCTCCGAGGCTGGCACCATCGACGAAGACGGCAAGATTGAGAACATCGATAAGGTGCTACTGATTGATGCTGCCGGTTCCGTACTCGGTGGTGGCTCATCGTCCTCAGCCCACCAGATTTTCGTGGAATCCGCCACTGGTATCGGTGAAGGTGCCCGCACCGGCTTCGCCAACATCGTCACCGGTGCCCTCTTCCTGCTGGCTGTCTTCATCTCCCCGCTGGTATCCATCGTGCCCTTCGAGGCTGTAGCCCCCGCCCTGGTGGTCGTGGGCTTCCTGATGGTCCGCCAGGCTGTTCACATCGACTGGACCGACTGGGGCCTGGGCATTCCCGCCTTCCTCACCATCATCATGATGCCCTTCACCTACTCCATCGCGGACGGTATCGGTGCCGGCTTCGTCGCCTTCACCTTTATCCGCCTGGTACAGGGTCGCGGCAAGGAAGTACACCCGATTATGTACATCGTTTCAGCCGCCTTCCTGGTCTTCTTCGGCATGGGAGTGATTGAGGGGTGGCTGCACACCTAGCCCTCTCCCCTTTCCTAAGTACCCCAGTTGTGGTGCAGTTACCCCGGTTTTTACCTGGGGTAGTCGCACTAAAACTGGGGTATTTCTGTAAGCAGCGCGGACGGGCGGCGGTAGGCCCTTGATGCAAGGCTGGTTCGCTGAGGGCAGGCGGGTTCCCCCGCTCACCTGTTTTAATGGAGGCATGCTTGAACCCGATACCCGCTGCCCCTGCGGCACCGGCGAAACCTACGGCGCCTGCTGCGGCCGTTACCACTCCCGTTTTGCCCAGACCGGCAAACTAACAGCCCCCACCCCCGAGGCGCTGATGCGCTCCCGCTTCAGCGCCTTTGCGGCGGGCCTGCCCGACTACCTACTGGCCACCTGGCACCCGAGCACGCGGCCGGCGTCCTTACCCCTCGACGACAGCCTGCGCTGGTACCGCCTCGATATTCTCAGCACGGCAGGTGGCCCCTTTGACAGTGCCGGCGGCGTAGAGTTCGCCGCCTACTACAGGTCAGTGCCGGGGACGCCGGAGGGCGAGCGGGTACGCGGGGTACAGACCGAGATCTCCCGCTTCACCAAGGACGGCGGGGTGTGGTTTTACGTGGACGGTGAGGTCAGCTAGACCCGGCAGACTTTTCGCCCTATTCCTTTTCTCATGACCCTAGGGATTATCTCGGGGTGAAGAGAGAAGGAATAGGGCGATTACCTTATTGGGCGTCGCGGCGCGGGGTAGCTGAACGGGCGAAGTCGCGTACCCAGGCGTCGTCCTTGTATTGGGCAGGTACCCCGCCGCCTAGCAGGCGCTTAGTGATGGCGGCGGTGGCCAGGTCACCGGCTACCGGCAGCGGCGCGTGGGAGCCGGCGATAATGACGTTTCCCTTGCGCCGCCCCTTGAGCATGGCCGGGTCGGCCACAATGCAGGTGTGTTCAAAAACCTGGGCGATAGCGGCCGCTTCGGCCCGGGCCCCGGCCAGGGAGCGGTCGTCGCCGCAGTTGATGATGTAGAGCCCGTTCGGAGCCAGCGAGCGCTCGGCCAACTGAGTGAATTCGAGGGTGGTAAGCGGCTCCGGGGTGATGTAGCCTGCGAAGACGTCGCGGATGATGATGTCGCGTGAGGCCGGGGCGAACCCTTCGGTGACTGCCCGGGCTTCGCCCACCCTGATTTTGATGGTGGGGGCTTTGGGCAGGTCGAACCATTCGCGCACGTAGGCGGCGAGTTTGCCGTCGAGTTCGACGACGGTGTTGTGGGAGGCCGGGTAGACGTCGGCCAGGTAGCGGGCCATGGAGCAGGCTCCGCCGCCCAGGTGGGTGATGCGGAGTTTGGTCGGGTCGAGGTGGGCGTCGACGAAGGGTTCGACGACGGCGACGAGCCAGCGCATGTATTCGAAGTCGAGTTCGCGGGGCTGGCCCAGCACGATGTGGGAGGATTCCATGCCGTTGATTTCGAGTACCCAGCCGCCGGGGGTGTAGTCGTCTTCGATGAGTTCGGCGATGCCGGTGTCGATGGGATAGGTGCCTTCAACGAGGGCTTCGGGGGTTTCTACCTGTTTTTTGGGGGTTCGTCTGCGTTTTGCCACCCCTCTAGCCTAGTGGGTGGGGCGGGCTCTGCGGGGCTTGCTAGAGTGAGAGGGCAGTGACAGTAGGTGAAAGGACGGACACGCGTGGGTTTTGTAGCTGATGGCAGGTATGTGGTGGCGCCGGTGGGCGCTGAAGACGCCGAGAAGTATGTTGACCTGCAGCTGCGGTGCCTGGCAGAGACCTATAACGGGCTGGTAGACCCCGGTTTTGGGGCCCGACAGGCGGCCAGCCGGGACAGCTGGTTGGAAGAGTTTGCTGAGAATATCGCACCGCCCGGTGCCCGCGCCTTTTTTGCCTACGAAAATCCGGCCTGGACGCCCGCCGGTGGTCTGAGCTGCGCGGTGGGAGGAGAGATTGATTGGGACGCTCCTGTCGGTTTTGCCCTGTCCCGCCCCGGCCCCCTGGCCTGGGAGCTAGAGATTGGCCTACCCCCGGTTGATGAGGGGACGCGGGAGCTCACCCACCTTTACACTTTTGCCTCGACTCACGGCACGGGGCTGGGAGCGGCTCTTTTTGATGCTGTTCTCTACCCTGATGAACCTGCTTACCTCTGGTACATCGTGGGCAATGAGCGGGCTCGGAAGTTTTATGGCCGCCGGGGCTTTAAGGACGAGAGACTCCCCATCGATTGCGGTGGCGCCTGGGGCACCGCGCGAACAGCCCGTATGTACCGCGGGCTGATACTGCCTTCGCAATAAGAGGGGTTCAAGCTTTTCTCCACTCCCACAAAATACTTTACTTTGAAAGTATTGTGTGAGAGGGTGGAAGCATGAGCACCACCGAACAGACCGAACACTCAACCCGCGGCTCCTATGTACATGCTGGGGAAGAATACAACCGCGATACCACCTACATTGAAGACCGCATTGTCGCAGACCCCGTCGCTACTGCCCAGCTTGACCCCAACCACCAGCTCTGGCCGGTCAAGCCCGGAGCCTACCGCCTGGTAGCCGCCCGCGCCTGCCCCTGGGCTAACCGCACCCTGATCGTCCGCCGTCTGCTAGGTCTCGAAGATGCTCTCTCCGTTGGCCTACCCGGCCCCACCCACGACGCCCGCTCCTGGACCTTTGACCTCGATGAAGACGGCAAAGACCCGGTGCTGGGTATTGAGCGCCTGCAGCAGGCCTACTTTGCCCGCTTCCCCGACTACCCCCGCGGCATTACCGTGCCCGCCATCGTCGATATTGAATCAGGTGGCGTTATCACCAATAACTTCCCGCAGATTACCGAGGACTTCTCGAAAGAGTGGAAGGCTTACCACCGCGAGGGAGCCCCCGACCTGTGGCCTGCCGACCTTGAAGAGGAAATGCGCGCGGTCATGAAGCGTATCTACACCGAAATCAACAACGGGGTCTACCGCTGCGGTTTCGCTGGCTCACAGGAGACCTACGAGGCAGCCTACGACCGCCTCTGGACGGCCCTAGACTGGGTTGAAGAGCGCCTGGCAAACCGCCGCTACCTTATGGGGGACCACATCACCGAAGCGGATGTGCGCCTCTTTACCACCCTGGTACGCTTTGACGCGGTCTACTACAGCCACTTCAAGTGCAACCGCCAGACCCTGGCCTCCATGCCTAATCTCTGGGGCTACGCCCGTGATCTCTTCCAGACCCCCGGGTTTGGCGATACCGTGGACTTCCAGCAGATCAAAGAACACTATTTCATTGTTCACGAGGACATCAACCCCACCAGCATCGTGCCCGCCGGCCCTGACCTTTCCGGCTGGCTGACCCCGCACGGGCGTGAGGCGCTAGGTGGTTCCCCCTTCGATACGGACGCCGGTGCCACCGCCCCTGCCCCGGTACGGGAAGACGAGCGGGTAGCGTCCGGCCATAACCCCCTCTACCCGGCTGCTTAAGCACTTGCCGCTTCGTCCGCCTGCTAGCTTGGCTCAGCCCCGGCACCTCACTCGGGCGGAGTCGAGCTAGCAGGCAAAAAGACTCTCACCCCCTCATCGATTGCTTCGTCGCTGATGAGGTCACCCACCCCAGCTAGGTTGGTCAGGTTGCGCACCTGTTGCTGGGCAGTGGGTTCATACACCCGGATACTGTTATCGAGTATGGGTACAGGCGGCTGTTCCCCCACCCCTGGCAAGGTGATAGTGGGGTTATAGAGCTGTACACCGCCGATTTCTACCTTGCGCAGCTGAGTATCGAGCCAGCGATCCCCCTTCTGTATCACCTCGGTATCTAAGGTGCGCAGGGCTGAGTCGGCGTCCTGGTAGAGATCAGAGGGGTTAATGCTGGCGCTATTGATTAAGCGGTTACCCAACCCTATTTTCTGAGCCCCAGCGTGCACAGCGTTACCGACTCCCGCTATAGCCATCTGCTCCTGCTCGGTGCGAGTGATGTCAGGCTTCTGGGTCGTGCCAGCGGTAATTGTCGTTTTTACCACGCTATAGCCGCCCATCAAGCCCTGCAGCTCGGGTATTACCCGCTCCGTGCCGGGGTTGGCACCCGCTATCTTCACATAGTCCGCGGCCCCGTGAACCGAGGCGCCAGCAGGTCTGTGCTGCATCACGGTAGACGTATCAGGCGCATAGTCGGGGCGGTCGCCCTGAAGGTAGGGGACGGGGTCACCCTTATACCGGGTATCGACGTGGGTCACCGATGCAGGTACCTTGATGTCGTCCACCGGACTACCCTGGGTGATGAGCCCCTTGACCCGGTAGCGGGAACCGAAGGACGTATTGGCCGCGAGCGCACCGGCAGCTAGCCCGCCCTGGCTGAACCCGGCCAAAATCACCCCGCTGCCCTCAGCCGCCCCTGCCTGCTCTAATGCTCGCTCTACCTGGGTCATCAAAGCCGTGTACTGCTCCGGGGTGAGATCGGCCCCGTAACCAGAGGTAGCACTACCGGCTGTGCCAGCCCAGGTGTTTGTGCCCCCGCGCCAGGGCTGCAAGAAATCCTCGCGCTCGCCGTCGCCGTCCGTCCCGGGAATGGTCACCAGGTACTGGGTTTCGCCGGTTTCTGGGTTGTAGAGGGTTTGAACCATGACGTGATCCCAGGCTCCCTGGTAGTGGGCGGCTTCAAAGAGCTCATCGCCCCGGTTCTCTATACCCTCCATACGCTGGAAGTGCTCGGCAATTCCGCGGGCGCTCAGGGGGAGATCCTGCCCGGTGCCGTTGGGTTCAAGACGGGGAATGCTCTTACCTGGGTCTAGGTTATCGACGCGCAGGCTAGGGCTGAGCACATCCGTCATGTCTCGGGTAGCCCGCAAGCGCCCGGTCGTACCCGTTACCTGCACCAGCTTGTTAAGTCCCTTAGTCGTATCCTGCATGATCTTACGCCCATCGGGAGTAGTGCGAGCCAGCAGGAAGGCGTCCTTAGCGTAGGTCACCGCCTGCACTGCTCCCCGCTTAACAGCCAGTTTGAACAAGTCAACCCGGTAACCGAAGGCCGACTGCGTGCCACGCAGCACCGCCATGCCCAGGGTCTGAGCCTGATTTGTCTGGTTAATAACCTGGTTGGCAAAGTTCTCCGCCTGCCGGTAGTTCTCAGCGGCACCCTGCACGCCCCGGGCTAGGCCCCGCATACCCGCCACCAGGGTGGTGAGTGTTAGGGTGCTGGCACCCAAGGACGCCAGGGCGCGGCTACCTGCCCCCGTCAGGTCGAGGGAGGCTAAAAGGGCCACACGCGCAGTGAGACCGCCTAGCTCCCGGCTCGCCTCTTCGTACCGCCCAGCCACGGCAGCAAGCTGGTGGGCTAGAGGCTCTAGCTCAGAGAACTCCACCGAGATACGACCACCCGAGGGCCCTGCCCCCGGGGCACCAGAAACATATGCTGCAACCACGCCTACCACCCCTCTCCTGCCAAAGTAGCGCTCACGCGGGCAAGCAGAGGGTTACCCATAGCCGAGCTGAGAGCCCCGTGCAGGGTAGGTAAGTTAGCCCGCTCGGCATGCACGATAAAGTCATCGAAGTCGATATCGTCCAGCACCGCCATGCCCGCCAAAGCGGCATCAAAAGCAGCCCCGGCAGCGCCGATAGCAGAAGCCACCAGCTCAAGCTCAGCAGCAACAGCCTCACCAGCCAACCGCACCTCCTGGGCGCTAGCCTCCAACTCCCCCTGCAGAACCCTAGCCGCACCCCCCTCTGCCTCTAAAGCACCCTGAAAGGCACGGCCAGCCACAGAATCCCACTGCACCTGCCCCGCAGCTAAAGCCTGCCCAGAGGCCTGCCCGACGGCGTCCGCCTGCCCCAAAACCTGCTGCGCCAGCGCAGCAGACCACTCCCGCACTCGCTGAGCCAAACCCAGTGCACCCGCAGACGCGCTCGCAGCCCCCTGACTCCCCAGGCCGACCCTGCCCGCAGCAGCAACAAGCTCATACACCGAAGGCATCGATTCCCCTCCTCACTTCTTTCACGAGCAATTCCTTAGCCCACACCCTAAAAGCAGCACCCCGCGGAGCACCAGCTGCCGCCCGCCTGTGGATAAGCTCCACCCAGGCCACCTGCACACATCGCCCCAAAATTGGTGCAGCAATGACGCACGATGACGCAGCGAGTTCACACCCCTTGACGGCAGCCACCACTTACCCGTAAAAGCCCATCTCGCACCCCCACTAAAACGTGCGCCACCCCACCCAACCGTGAGAAACTAAAGACATGTCTCATCGCGAAAACTGCACCACCCTGCCCTCTGGCCGTCACTCCCTCACCGGCGCTGGTCTTGCCCTCGGCGCCCTCGACGGACGCTACAAGGCCGCCACCGAACCCCTGGTCGACTACCTCTCAGAAGCTGCCCTCAACCGCGACCGCATCCACGTTGAGGTCGAGTGGTTCATCTACCTCTGCGACCATCGGGTACTGCCCGGTCTTGAACCCCTCACCGACGAGCAGCGTGCCGGTCTGCGCGCCATCGTCACCGACTTCACCGAAGAATCCGCCGCAGAACTTGCAGAAATCGAAGCCGTCACCGTGCACGATGTGAAGGCCGTAGAATACTTCATCGCCCGCCGTCTTGAGCCCCTGGGCCTGGGTCACCTCAAGCCCCTGGTGCACTTCGGCTGCACCAGTGAAGACATCAACAACCTCTCCTACGCCCTGGGTATCAAGGACGCCGTTACCAACGTCTGGCTTCCCGCCGCCCGCGGCCTGGTTGAGCAGGTCATGAAGCTGGCCGAAGAGGCCCGCGACGTGCCCATGCTTTCTCGCACCCACGGCCAGCCGGCCACCCCCTCAACCCTGGGCAAGGAGATGGCCGTCTTCGCCTACCGCCTAAACCGCCAGATTAAGCACGTTGAAAACGCCGAGTTCCTGGGCAAGATTAACGGTGCAACCGGCACCTACTCCGCCCACGTGGTCTCTGTACCCACCGCCGACTGGCAGAAGATCTCCGAAGAATTTGTCACCGGCCTGGGCCTGGCCTGGAACCCCCTAACCACCCAGATTGAAAACCACGACTGGCAGGCTGAGCTCTACTCCTCCATCGCCCACTTCAACCAGGTGCTGCACAACCTCTGCACCGACGTATGGAGCTACATCTCTATCCGCTTCTTCCGCCAGATTCCCGTTGCGGGCGCAACCGGTTCATCCACCATGCCTCACAAGGTCAACCCCATCCGCTTCGAGAACGCCGAGGCCAACCTCGAAATCTCCAACGCCCTGCTGAACACCCTGGGCTCAACCCTGGTGCAATCCCGCTGGCAGCGCGACCTGACCGACTCATCCTCCCAGCGCAACATCGGTGTAGCCTTCGGCCACTCCGTGCTGGCTATCTCTAACGTGGTCAAGGGCTTAGAGCGCCTGGACATCGCCACCGACGTCATCGCCCAAGACCTGGATGAGAACTGGGAAGTTCTGGCCGAGGCTATCCAGATGGTCATGCGCGCCGAAGCAATTGCGGGCGTCCCCGGTATGGAGGACCCCTACGAGCGCCTCAAGGAGCTGACCCGCGGCCACCGCGTTGATGCAGCCCGCCTCAAGGAGTTCGTCGCTAAGCTCGGTCTGAGCGAGGACGCCGAAGCCCGGCTTTCCGAGCTCACCCCGGCAACCTACATCGGTCTGGCTCCCTCTCTGCTGGAGCACGCCACCCGCTAAAGACTGGCTCGCACAGGTCACATAAGAAAACCTCGTCATACCTGGCGGGGTTTTCTGCTCCCCCGAGAGGTTTTCACTTTTAAGATAGAAGGTATGACCGAGAACTCCCGCCCCGCAGACAGCTCACCCGACCAGGTTCCCCTGGCCGTGCGCCGCCTGCGCAAGCTCCGCGCCCGCTATCCCGAAGCCACCCCCACCGACCTAGCAGAGCGCCTAGGCGGAATCTTCGTGCGCGACTTTACCCTGGTCGGGTCAGCCCAGGCAGGGGCGCAAGAACTGACCCCCAACGTCCTCGGCAGCGTCACCCGCAACCGCCGCGTCGCCGGGCTCACCCAAGCAGCCGCCCACCTGGGTGCGATCCAGCAGGGCATGGCCACCTACAGTCGGGCCGCCAACAAGGGCATTAACACCACCGCCCATGTGGGGAGTGCCCAGGCCGTCAAAACCTACCTGCACGGCATGGCCCTACTCCACGGTCTTCACGTTGAAGGCAGCGACGAGGCAGCAACCGCTATCTTGGGAGCCGAGGTCAACGATATTCTCACCCAGATGCAGGAAGCCCCCCGCGGTAGTGGCGCCACCCAGCAGATGAACATTCTGGGAGCCGTAGCCGCCGTCGGCCTGCGCAACCCCCAGACCCTGCTGCTGGTCAAGGCCGGCGAACAGCTAGTCAAGGCGGGAGGCGCTGTTTTCGCTAGTCAGAAGATGCGCCGGGATTTTGCCCAGCAGCTCATTACCCAGGTAGACCAGAACCTGGGAAGCACCCCCGGCCAGCTACCTGCCAGCACCCTCGCGATCTTAGGCAGCGGGCAGGACGCCGGCAGCCCGGTCGACGGGTCGGGGCAAGGCAGCGAGGGTTCGGCACCCACCGACGATGACGCTGACCTGCTAGAACTTTCCGCCGAAGAAGTCAGTGCAATTGAGGCACCCGAGCCGGTAGCGCCTTCTGCCCTGGATGAGCCTGCGCCGGTCGAGCCTTCCCAGATTGAGGCACCCGAGCCGGTGACGGCATCCACCATTGAAGAACCTACCCCGGTGGTAACCGAAACTCAGGTACGGCCCAGCACCGAAGCGGAGCTGGCGGCAGCCGACGGGGCAACCGCCAAGGGTGCCCGCCTAGCTGCCCGTGCGTTCGTCCGCGCCCGCTCCCGTTTCAAGGGTTAAAAGAAGGGACCAGATTCCTACCAAATACCGTGTGGACGTTAGGTACATCGGTAGGAATCTGGTCCCTACTGTAAAGAGAGGGGTGCTGACGCCCGCGGATCAGGTCGCGCGCCCTGGTTGGGTGCTCCGTTTACGAGTTGAAGGGCTGGGCGCAGGCTGCCATGGTGCCCTCGGTGTAGCCCTTCGTAAACCAGCTGACGCGCTGTTCTGACGAGCCGTGAGTCCACAGGTCGGGGTTAACCTCTTGACCCGAAGAACGCTGAATTGCGTCGTCACCGATGGCGCGGGCCGTATCGATCGCCTGCTGGATCTGACTCTCGGTCAGAGGGTCGAGCAGGGCATTTTCGCCCTTGTCAGCCTGGGAAGCCCAGACACCGGCATAGCAGTCGGCCTGCACCTCAACCTGCACGGCGCCAGAGTCAGCACCCGGGTCCTGGTAGTTGGAGTACTTCAGGGTGCCCATGGTCTGCTGAATGTGGTGGGCGAACTCGTGGGCGGTCACATACATGACCGCGAAATCGCCGTTGGAGCCACCCATGGCCTTGAGCTGGTCAAAGAAGGGAACCGACATATACACGGTCTGGTCAGCCGGGCAGTAGAAGGGGCCGGTCTGCGAGATATTGGCGGTACCGCAGCCGGTAGAGAGCTGGCCCTCCCCCAGCACCAGGTCGGGTGCGGTGTAGGAGATACCCGCCTCCGCAGGGAGCTTCTCTTCCCACACCATATCCAGGCTCACGCCGGTCGCCAGAATACGGCAATCATCGTAGCGGTTGGCGTCCTCATAGGTCTGGCAGTGGTCGAAGTTCCCGGCGCCGGTAACCTGGTCCTGCTGGGCTTCGGTGCCGTACATGGAGTTAGAACTACCGCCAGTCAGGCCACCAAGGCCGCCCGAGGCAAAAAGGAAGATAGCACCAAGAACAAGCACGCCGGGGATACCGAACTTACGTGCCACGCTGCCCATGAGCATCATCATGAGCGGGTTCGCACTACCGCCACCACCGGAACGGCCGTTGCCGCCCGATGAGCCTCGCTGGGAGTAGTTGTTATCTAGGTTGTCGTTAAAACCCATGACAGTTCTCTTTACTTCTCAAGCTGCGCGGTCTCACCCTGCGCGCCCTCAGAGGTGCCGGCGTCCTCGCCCTTGCCACCCTCAAACTTGGGGGCCCGGTCGAGGTTAAGGGCATCGGGGAAGACAGCGGGCAGGGCACCGAAGGTCTGCTCCACCGACTTGACCACGTTCTTACCCAGGGCCAGGTTGGCACCGCCACCCACCACAGCACCGATACCGAAGGGCAGGGCACGGCCGAGCAGCGCACCGGACTGGCGGGTCAAGAAGCGCTTAATGAACATATTGCGGATGGTGCGCTCGATACTGAACACCTTGCCGGAGTCCTTGGAACCCATCATCATGCCCCACTTGCGGGAAACACCGCCGGTCTTGCCGGTATGGGCCAGGATTGAGTTCATGAGCACGGAGCCGTCCTCACCCAGCATGATAGCCATGACCATGAGACGGGACTTTTCGGGGTCCTCAACGTGCACGCCGTGCAGCTCAGCCATAGCCTGCGCGTAGATAGCGGTGCGTTCCAGGTAGCCGCCCACCGCCAGGGCAGACAGGCCGACGGACGCCGCAGTACCCAGACCGGGCACAAAAGCGGTTGCGCCCACGGCACCGCCGCCGACCGTCACATCGCGCAGGTAGGCCTTTTCGAGGCGCTTGGCAATCTGGTCGGGGGTCTCGTGGGGGTGCTTCTCACGCATCTTCTTGAGCATGGAAACAATCAGGGGGCGCTGAACCTTCAGCACGGTATCTACGGTGCGGGTAACCGCGGGCTTGGGCTGACCGTTAGCGTCAAAAGCGCTAGATGCGTTGAAGTTGAACATAGCTTTTAGTTTACCGGCAAACGACCCTAAACACAGTGTACTTGCTATCGTGTATGCCCTGGGCATGACAGGTTATGCAGCACCTCTAGGTGACAATTGTGGCACCGGCCGCCACGTGTGTGAGCGACACCGTAACATTTGGCGGTCAGCGCCACCCCTACGGCAGGCAGCCACCTACACTGTTTGCAGTACCCCTCGCGAAAGAAGGCACCCGTGCAGGCAGTCCGTTCCCGTTTCACCGGCTCCGATAAGACCACCGGTGTGCTTCTCGTGATCGGCTCCTGTATCTCCCTACAGATAGGCGCGGCTTTTGCGGTGCAGCTCTTTCCCCAGCTGGACGCCTGGGGTGTGACCACCCTGAGCCTAGAGGTAGCTGCCCTGGTCATCGCCACGCTTATCACGCTACCCTTCGGCGAAGCCGGTGCCGTGCAGGCTTTTGCCAACCCGGGCGTCCTGGCCCTAGCCTAGCTTCCCCAGGAGCTCCACCAGCTCGTCAGTGCCCAGGGCGGACGCCGGGTGCGGCCCGGCACCGACCAGGCGGGTGGCGGCGTCCTGGGGGAGCGCCACGTGCGAACCCACCAGAATGAGGTTGCCCGCGTGGCGTCCGCTCAGCATGGTGGTGTCGGCCAGGCACCAGACGTGCTCAAAGACATCGAGCAGGGTGCGGGCCTGGGCAACGAAGAAGCTCAGCCCGGCGTCATCCCCCACGTTCACAGCCAGGAGCCCGCCCGCACTCTCACTACTGGCAGGGGCCAGGGAGTCGCGCAGGTCGGTGTAAAACTCGGCGGTGGTCAGGTGGGGCGGGGCCTCCCAGCCCGAGAAAATATCGAGGACGACCAGGTCAAGACCGCCCGGCGCGCCCAACTCCGCTTTCAGGCGGGGAGCCGCCGCGGCGGCGTCCTCAATCAAAATTGTGCAGTTAGTACCCTCTGGCAGGGGTAGCTGCTCCATCACAAAACCGGGCAGCTCCCGCTCGATGTCAACAGCCAGCTGGGCAGAACCGGGCCGGGTGGCCTGAATATAGCGCACCAGGGTCAGAGCCCCTGCCCCCAGGTGGGCGGCGGTGATGGGTGCCCCGGGCTCAGCCTGAAGATCAACCAGGTTGCCGATGCGGCGCAGGTACTCGTAGAAGATGAAGTCGGGGTGGGCTAGATCCACATGGGACTGCTCTGCCCCGCCGATTTCAAGAATCCGGCCGGTCGCTGAGAAGCCGTCAGGGGCAACGGATGCGCTCAGGCCAGAAAAAGAAAGTTGAATGGTGCGTGACATGTTCTCTAGCCTAGCCCCTTTCCGGTCTAGTGCAGGTGCCGCAGGTCTTCGTCGGCAGCCAGAGAGCGCGGCTCTATCTGGAAGGTGGAGTGCTTGATCGACACCTCAAAATGCTCAGCCACGCAGCTTTGCAGGTGCTTGAGAATCTCTACGGAGTGGCCCGAGATGAAGCACTCATCGTCGAGCACAATGTGGGCGGTGAGCACCGGCAGGTCGGAGGAAATCTGGCTGGCGTGTAGGTCGTGTACGGCAACCACGTGGGGCTGGCTTTCCAGGTGGCGGCGGACCTCGTCGAGATCAAGCCCGCGCGGGGTTGATTCCAGCAGGACCGAGGTGGTTTCGCGAAAGAGCTTGACTGTGCGCGGAATAATGAGCAGGCCGATGAGCATAGCGACCAGGGCATCGGCCTGGTAGAAGCCGGTACGCCATATCACCAGGGCCGAGATAACAACGGCCACCGAGCCCAGGGCGTCGTTGAGCACTTCCAAGAAGGCGGCCCGCATGTTGAAGTTGGTGCGGTCGCCGCCCACCAGTACCGCAATCATCACGATGTTGCCCACCAGGCCAATGGCGCCGAAAATTAGCACTTCACGGCCGGGTATGGGGGCAGGTTCCAGCAGGCGCTGCACCGCCTCGTAGAGCACAAAGAGCCCGACCCCGAGCAGCACGGCGGCCTGGAACATGGCTGAGAGCACCTCAACCCGGCGGAATCCCCAGGTGTGGCGCGAGGACGCCGGTAGGCGGGCCAGGCGCGCAGCAGCTAGGGCTACGCTCACCCCCAGGGCATCGGTGAAGACATGAACCGTGTCGAAGAGCAGAGCCAGGGAGCCGGTCAGCCAGGCTCCGACCAGCTGGAAGGCTACCAGCGACCAGGCGATAGCCACCACAACAATGAGGCGGCGCTCGTTGACTCCGGCGCCGTGGGAATGCCCGTGGGCTTGGCTATGAGAGTGACCGTGAGAATGGCCCATAGTGCGCCTTCCTAGTAGATGCCGAACCCCTTATAGGAGCCTACCGGCTGGGTGATGTCAGAGTCAACGTGGTCAACCCTACCGGCGGTATCACCCCCGGTCAGTTCGGCAAGGAGCTTCTCGCAGGCGTCCGCGCTGCCCTGGGCGATAATCTCAACCGACCCGTCATCCATGTTTTTGGCGTAGCCCACCAGCCCCAGGGGCTTGGCGATACCGGCGACCCACCAGCGGAAGCCCACGCCCTGCACGTGGCCGTAGGCGGTAGCCATGAGCTGGGCCTCGGCCGGTTCAGCCGGGGTTTTATCGGTGAAGATGTCAAAGAAACCCATGTCAGAAGACCCTTTCTCTAGTAGCCCAGCTTGGCGTTCGCCAGTACGGGTAGGGCCTGGCGGGCCCGGTCTACCTCGGTGAGGTCAAGGTCAACCACCAGAATCTCGGGAGCTTCACCGGCCTCAGCCAGGGTCGCACCGAAGGGGGAAACTACCCGGGAGTAGCCCACGCCGGTCGGCTGGGTAATATCTGCCCGCGGGTCAGCGCTGGCGGGGGACGCCTGATCAACAGCCAACACAAACATATTGGAATCTAGGGCACGGGCACTGGTGAGAATCTGCCACTGGCTCACCTTACCCTCACCCCCGGCCCAGGACGCCGCCACCACCGTCGCCTTCGCCCCGGCGCGGGAGTAGTCGGCAAAGAGCTTGGGGAAACGCACGTCGTAGCAGGTAGCCAGACCAATTTTGGTGCCGTCCACGGTGACGGTCACCAGCTGCTCACCGGCCTTGACCCCCTCAGATTCTTTAAACCCAAAGGCGTCGTAGAGGTGCATCTTGGTGTAGACGGTCTCTACCCCGTTCTGGTCGAAGCAGTAGAGGTTGTTGTAGACCCGCAGGTTCCACTCGTCAGCTAGCTGCACCGGGGCGAAGCCACCCGCCACCACGGTCACGTAGTTCTCGCGCGCGATGTTAGCGAGGGCGGTGCGGAAGGTCAGCTCGTGCTGGGCAGCATCGTCATACAGCCGCCCGCCGAAGCTAAGCATGGCCGCCTCGGGGAAGACCACCAGGCGGGCACCGCGCTCTGCTGCAAGCGCCGTGTATTCACGGATCGTCTCGATATTGCGGGCAACGTCCTTGGTACTGAGCATCTGGGCGAGAGCTATCTTCATACCTTCAACTCTAGAGGGCGCAGCGGGCGGTGACCAGGCGTCCGCTCCGGTGAATGTAATCGAAACCTTCATCTGCGCGTTCAAAGAACACGCACAAGAAGGTTTCGGCTACCTACACGATTTCTTAGAGCCCGGCCGCCTGCTTGAAGGCCGCCACCATGTCGGCGGTGCTGGTGCCTGAATCCACGTTCTCTAGTTTGGTTCCCTCCACCACGAAACTGGGGGTGCCCTTCACACCTGCGGCGACGCCGTCCTGGTACTCCTGCTCAATCAGGGCCAGGGCCTCTTCGCTTGCCAGGTCAGACTCGAAACGGGCGCGGTCCAGGCCCAGCTCTTCGGCGTAGTCACCCATGAGGGTGGCGAACTGGGCGGTATCGGTGATTTCCTTCCAGTCAGCCTGGTGGGTGTAGAGGTGATCAGCCATCGCCACATAAGCGCCCTGGGCCTCAGCAGCCTGCACAGCCTGGGCAGCGGGAACCGCGTTGGCGTGCATCGGCAGCGGGAAGTGGCGCACCGTCACGTTCATGGTGCCCTCCAGTTCGGCAGCGGCTTCACGGTACTTGGGGTCGGCCTTAGCGCAGTAGGGGCACTGCAGATCGGTGTAGAGGATGACCGTGGGGGCCCCGTCCGTCACTGCATTGAGCTGGTAGCCAGCATCGGTGCGGACGCCCGCCGCAGCTTCACCGCTCGCGGCGGCAGAAGCGCCGGCAGTGGTCTCGGTAGAACCGCCACAGGCCACCAAGCCCAGCAGAGGGAGGGTGCTTACAAGGGCTCGGCGGGTGAGTTTCACAGACATAAGACTCTTCTCTCAGACGATAGTTCTGAACCCAGCCTAACCACCCGCCTGCACCCCGTGCGGGCACAGACTGTCAGCAAGCGTCCGCCCCTCATGAGATACCACACAAACGCACGCTGCTCCGCCCCTAAAGCCCACACAAAGGAATAAACTCAGAAGTAAGCATACGGTAGCCCCACGGCCACCGTAACCCACAAAAACACAGCCACAAGGATGTAGACCCAGATGACCAACGGCATGTACATTTCCGCGATGAACCAGGGCTCCGGCAAGTCCCTCATCGCCATCGGCCTAATCGACTCCCTACTCAAAGAAACCGACCGCGTCGGCTTCTTCCGCCCCGTCTTCAGCGGCGAAATCGAGTCACAAGACCCCCTCATCCGTCTGCTCCGCACCAAGTACAACCTCAGCGACGCCCAGGCCCGGGGCGGTGTCTCCCTCGAACGCTGCCGTGAACTGCTGGCATCCGGCGACCACGAAGAAATGTCCTCCATCGCCGTCTCCGTCTACTCCGAGATGGCCAAGCACTGCGACGCCATCATCGTCGACGGCACCGACCTGCTCTCCCACAACGCAGCAACCGTAGAATTCGACCTCAACGCCCAGTTCGCCAAAGACCTCGGCACCCCCGTCATCGCCGTCGTCGGCGCCCAGGAATCCACCGTCTCAGACGTCGTCAACGCCGTTGACGTCGCCCGCACCGAACTCCACGGCGCCAAGGTAGACGTCCTGGCCATCATGGTCAACCGCGCCCGCCCCGAACTGCGCGAAGAAATCCTCAAGAACGTCAAGCGCGGCCCCTCCAACCGTCCCGTCTACGTTCTGCCCGAACTGCCCGAAATCTCCCTGCCCACCGTCGCCGAAGTCGTCTACAACCTCGGCCTCAACCACGACGGCATGAGCCAGGACTTCCTGGACCGCGACATCCACGACATCAAGATCGCGGCCATGACCGTCTCCAACTTCCTCTCCCAGTTCACCGACGGCGACTTCGTCATCGTCCCCGGCGACCGCTCCGACATCATGGTCGCAACCCTCGCCTCCGCCCTCTCCCCCAGCTTCCCCGCCCCCTCCGGCATGCTGCTGACCGGCGGCCTCGCAGCAGAACTCAAGGGCGACACCGCCATCGGCCAGCTCGTTGAAAAGGCGCCCTTCCCCGTCTTCTCCACCCAGCTTGACACCTTCAAAGCCGGCCGCGCCGTCTCCATGGTACGTGGCCAGCTCGCCCTCGGCCAGCCCCGCAAGATCGCAACCGCCCTCGGCGAATGGTTCCGCAACGTCGACGAAAAGGAACTCTTCGAGCGCCTCGAACTCGAACGCCCCGCAACCATGACCCCCCTGCGCTTCCTGCACAACCTCATCGAAAAGGCCCGCAGCGACCGCCGCTCCATCGTCCTGCCCGAAGGCTACGACCCCCGCATCCTGCGCGCCGCATCCATCATCGTCCGCCGCGACTTCTGCGACCTCACCCTCATCGGCAACCCCGAAAAAATCGCAGAAATCTGCCAGCGCGAATCCATCGACCTACCCATCGCAGAAGACGGCAAGCGCGGCGTCACCATCATCGACCTCGACAACAACGACTACACCGAGGACTTCGCCAAAACCTACGCCGAACTGCGCGCCCACAAGGGCATGACCCTCGAAGGCGCCCAGAACCGCATGATGGACCCCTCCTACTTCGGCACCATGCTCGTACACAAGGGCATCGTCGACGGCATGGTCTCCGGCGCCGTGAACACCACCGCCAACACTATCCGCCCCTCCCTGGAATTCATCAAAACCCGCGAAGGCGTCAAGGTCGTCTCATCCGTCTTCCTCATGCTCATGGAAGACCGCGTGCTCGTCTTCGGCGACTGCGCAGTGAACCCCAACCCCAACTCCGAGCAGCTCGCCGACATCGCCAAGGCCTCAGCAGAGACCGCCCGCCAGTTCGGCGTTGACCCCAAGGTCGCCATGCTCTCCTACTCCACCGGCACCTCCGGCTCCGGCACCGACGTCGAACTCGTCGTCGAAGCCACCGAGAAGCTGCGCGAATCCAACCCCGACTTCGCCTTCGAGGGCCCCATCCAGTTCGACGCGGCCTCCAACATGTCCATCGCCTCCTCCAAGCTCCCCGGCTCAGAGGTCGCAGGACAGGCAACCGTGTTCATCTTCCCCGACCTGAACACCGGCAACAACACCTACAAGGCTGTGCAGCAGACCTCCGGTGCTGTAGCCGTCGGCCCCGTCCTGCAGGGCCTGCGCAAGCCCGTCAACGACCTCTCCCGCGGCGCTACCGTCGATGACATCATCAACACCGTAGCTATCACCGCGATCCAGGCACAGACCCTGTAATAGGACGCGGACGCGGACGCGCTCGGGTTGGGTTTGCGAAGCAGGGTACGTCCCCTCCGCCGCGAACCTTAGGGCCGCAGCGGACTCCCCTGCGGCGACTAACCTTCTCGAGCTCGCCCTGGAGGGCTCGCTCGATTCATGCCAGACCCAGCCAGTCGCCTTTCGGGGAGTCCGCCTGCGTCCTAGGCACAGGCGTCCGCTCCCCCCTCACTCACTAAGCAACTAAAGGAAAACACTTTCATGCTCGTACTCGTTATTAACTGCGGTTCCTCATCTGTGAAGTACCAGGTGCGTGACACCGCCGCTACCGGTGAAGAGAACCAGGTCATCGCTAAGGGCCTGGTCGAGAACATCGGCTCCGCCGAGATCCCCACCCACACCGAAGCCCTCGACATCATGGCTAAGGCCCTGGTTGAGCCCCTGCACGGTAAGACCATCGACGCTATCGGCCACCGCGTCGTTCAGGGCGGCGACATCTTCTCAGAGCCCGTGCTGGTCACCGACGAGGTCATCGCCAAGATTGATGAGCTCTCCCCTCTGGCTCCCCTGCACAACCCCGCCCACGTGCTGGGTCTGAAGGCTGCCCAGGAAACCTACCCCGGCGTCCCCATGGTTGCCGTATTCGACACCGCTTTCCACGGCACCATGCCCGAGCACGTCTACCGTTACGCTGTTCCCGAAGAACTGGTTGAGAAGTACGGCGTGCGCCGCTACGGCTTCCACGGCACTTCCCACGACTACGTCACCGGCATTGCCGCTGACTTCCTGGGTCTAGACCGCTCCGAGTTTAACGGTGTTATCGCCCACCTGGGTAACGGCGCCTCTATCACCGCTGTTGAGGGCGGTAAGTGCCTGGATACCTCCATGGGCTACACCCCCCTGGCTGGCCTGGTCATGGGCACCCGTTCCGGCGATATTGACCCTTCTGTACTGACCTCCATCATGATGCGGGATCCCGAAATGACCCCCGCCAAGATGGACTCCCTACTGAACAAGGAGTCCGGCCTGCTCGCTATCGCTGGCAACAACGACATGCGTGCCGTGGTTGAGGCTATGGAAGCTGGGGACGAGCGCGCCAAGCTGGCCCTGGATATGACCTCCTACCGCCTGGCTAAGTACATCGGTGCCTACCATGTAGCTGTTGGTGGCATGAAGGCCCTGGTCTTTACCGCCGGTATTGGTGAAAACTCCCACCAGTTCCGTGAGCTGGCAGTTGAGCGTCTGGGCGCCCTGGGCATCAAGCTGGACACCGAAGCCAACCAGGTACGCGGCGACGACCCCCGCATCATCTCCACCGAGGACTCAGCTATCCCCGTACTGGTTATCCCCACCAACGAAGAAAAGGCTATCGCTGAGGCCACCGAGGCCCTGGTTGCCTAAGTTTTAGAGCCTCACCGCTGATAGAGCGGGGTTTCTTTCGAACTACGGTTCTTTACTGTGTTTCGAAAGAAACCCCGCTTTTCGTTTCTGGCCAGGTATCAAGACCCACAAGCTAGAGTTACACCATTACGAAGAAGCAGCCGAACAATCTATTCAGTATTTTTAGATAGGTTCTTGACTGGATCCTAAACAAGGTATTAATGTCAGAAGCACAAGAACTCCACTCTTGATCCCCAAGTCTCAGCCAAGGAAGGCTGACCAAGCACTCAAGGAGAACCAAGTGAAAGCTAAATTTTTCGGTAAGATTTCTGTTTTATTTTTTACAGTTACTTTTCTAGTGCCGCATACCGCACATGCTACTCCAACATCCTCACAAGTAAAGCATTCTGAAAATATAAGTACCACAAACAGCTATTATAGTGAAATTCTAAGTGAATCATCTTATATCATTTCACCACAAGAACTAGAGGAAATGGGGTACAGCGAAGAGATTATTCACCAACAAAAGGAAGCTTTAAAGACCCTCCCCATTTTTGTTAAAAATCAAAATGATGAAACAACAGAAACACAGCAGAGCATTACCCACAGGTATCGCGCACAAAACGTACATGAAAACTCCAGAATCGGTATACTGAACAAAACTCAATCATCACTGAGAAATACCTACCAGATTAGAAATACCTCTGGTGAAACTTTTCATTTTAGACAAAAAGGGGTCTTCGATGTAAACGTTCGCTCTGCTAAAACAGTCTCCCCCGGCTTTGGCAAGGGACGGGTTATGTATCATTCACTAGAGTCAAGCTTACCTACAGCAAAAGTCTGGACAGTGTGGCGCGAGAATACAAACCAGGAGTTTGAGATGCCATACAGGACACACTATTCAAGCAGGGTGTATCCAAGTATAGAGAAAATTGAAAGGTACTCCCTCACCCAATAAGAATAACTGATTCGGTTAAAGCATCATTAAATAATGCTAAATGGAACGATTTTAAAATGAAGAAAATAGAAATTCTGGTAATTCTAGGAGCTTTAGCCCTAAGTGGTTGCGGAACGGGAACTATCAAAGAAGAATTTCCAGACACAAGACCGCAAGCCACTGCGCCACCCCTGCGCCAATATGAACCGGTAGCTGATGAGAGCAAGGCCCTATCAAACCTCAGCAAAGAACAGTTCGATAGCTACTACGACATCATCTGCCACACATCATCTTTTAGGGATTTTTCAGAGATAGAAAAATCCCTCACAGAATCACCAGAAGAAAAGGAAAAGAACTACGCCTATATTAACGATGCACCAGATGTAGTTCGACAGATAAGCGATAGAAATAAAAATCAAGTCTACTCAGATACAACATTAGAAAAGCCTCAGCCACCCCGCTGCCATGAGCAATCAGAACCTCAGAATTAAGGGCTCGTTTTACCTGTACAAAAATTAATTTGGTGAAGGAGACCTGTGCCACTGAGCGTTTTATGGTGGCACAGGTTCTACTACTTTTTGTTGGGCTGCGAGCGAATAGATCTGTATGCAATAGCAAAAGCAAGGAGAAGCAAAATTCAGCTGTTGATAATTTCTAATGGTGTTATCTCAAACGTTTACGCCCCCCAGGTTTCGACTATTCCATTTTTATCTACACGGATACCTTGATATCCAAACGTTGTAGATACAATAAACGCTAACGCCACAACTTTTGATATTGAGCTGGCTCTCATTTGATGCTCCCTGAGTGATTGGTCAGCCGTCTCTGGCTGAGACTTGGGTATCAGGAGATATCCTCATGATTTGCTCTTTACCACCAATCCAAATCGTGTACAAGAGGTTATTTGAAACATTATATGAATTTTAGTTACCCCCTCACTAGAGCACAGCTCAACACCGGCAAAACTCGTCAGCAACGGGCGGAAGCCTGCGCCCACAGGGCCCACCCAACCCACGTAGCCAAGTAACGGCTCTCAACCAGCCAGTCCAGAACACAGCGCTCACCAACTTTCTTGCTACTGTGGAACCAGAACACACCGCCTAACCAGCAGGAAATCGCATGAGTGAGAACAACCCCGGCACCACCCCGCCCTACCCGCAGCAACCCGGCCCACAGGCGTCCGCGCACATCAACGAGCAGGGCCTTACCCAGCCCCTACCCAACGACCTCAGCGGCGGCTGGCTGCCCGAAGACACGCGCCAGCGGCCCCTCTCGCCCCTGCCCGCGCCCAAGCTCTTCGGCTTCCAATCCCTGCTGCCCTTCAAGTTCCTCAATGCCCTGCGCCACCCGGCCGAGCTGCCCCTGCTCGTCATGGCCTACGCCCTGACCATCATGCTCTACGTGGGCGGCGGTGTCTACCTCATCTACTCACTCTTCAGCAGCGTGCTGGGGGACGACTTCGTCAACTACCAAATCAGTAACCTGGTCGGCCAACTCATCGCCATCGCTATCTACCTGCCCCTGGGCATCTTCTTCGTACGCGGCGCCATGTACGGACGTCTGCGCCTGAGCGGGGTGCGCATTACCCCCACCCAGTTCCCCGAGGCCTACCAGATGATTGTTGAAGCCGCCCACGCCGCCGGCCTGCGCCGCGTACCCGACGCCTACGTCGTACTCGGCAACGGCCAAATCAATGCCTTCGCCTCGGGCCACGGGCACCGCCGCTTCATCGCCATCTACTCCGACCTCTTCGAAATCGGTGGCGCAGCCCGCAACCCCGAGGCCCTTCGCTTCATCATCGGGCACGAGGTAGGGCATATCGCTGCCGGTCATGTCAGCTACTTCCGCCTGATTTTCACCAGCTTCTTCATGCAGATTCCGATCCTCGGCAACCTGCTCTCCCGCACCCAGGAATACACCGCCGACAACTTCGGCTACCGCTACGCCCCCGACGGCGCCGAAACCACCACCACCGTACTCACCGTCGGCAAGTACCTGATGAACGACGTCAACTTCCACGAACTGGCCAACCGGGCCGTCTACGAGCGCGGCTTCTTCACCTGGTTCGCCAATCTCACCACCACCCACCCGCCGGTGACCTGGCGTGCCCACGCCCTGCGCGACCGCACCGAACCCGGCCGCCTGATCTGGCGCCCCAAGAACAACCCGCCCTACCCGCTCTCCATGATTCCGGCAGCAGAGCCCGCCGAAGCCTGGGCCGACCCCCTGCAGGCCACCGACCACCTGGCAACCTACCCCGAACGCGCCGACAACCAACACTGGGGTTCAGTCAACACCACCTACCGACCCCCGGCCCAGTACCGCGACCGCACCGTAGGCGACATGCTCTACACCGGCTGGGTGCCCCCGCAGTACCGCCAGCGCACTCCCTGGAACGGCTTCGGCGCTCCCTCGCCGCAGGATCCCCAGCAGGCACCTGGCCAGTCACCTGAGCAGCAGGGTCAGGACGCCGGTAGCGGCTCGGGTGCTACGCCTCGGGAAGGCGAGCGCCCGGCGTCCGCCCCGGACAACCCGCCCACTGACCAGGGCTAACTCTCGACAGGAAAACCCCACCCCAACCTATTGCCCACATCACAGGCATGGGTTAGGGTGGGGTTTATTAGCCCTCAAAGAGGAAGGTGATCCCCATGGGTTTTCTCTACGCTATCGCCGGTATTGTTGGCCTAGGTCTGGCCGCCCTTGGCGGTGCCAAGTGGTACGAGGCCGAAAAAGGCAAAGAGTAGAATGGGCTAAATGGCCCTACCCCAGAAATTGCGCTCCTGGCGCCCCGACCCGCTGATTACCCTAATTCTGCTTGCCGTTGCCCTGGCGATTATCTTCCCGGCGCGCGGGAACTTCGCCGAGGGGTTCAGCGTAGCCACCAAAATCGCCATCGGCCTGCTCTTCTTTCTCTACGGTGCCCGGCTCTCACCCCAAGAAGCCCTGCAGGGCCTGAAAAACTGGCGGCTCCACAGCACCATCCTGGGCTTTACCTACCTCATCTTCCCGCTCATTGGCCTAGCCCTCTACCCCGTCCAGGGCATTATCGGCCGGGAGCTCTACCTGGGCCTGCTCTTTATGACCCTGGTGCCATCCACCGTGCAATCCTCGGTGGCTTTCACCTCTATCGCCAAGGGCAATGTGGCAGGGGCAATTGTTAGCGCGAGTGCCTCAAATATCGTGGGTGTGATAGCCACTCCCCTGCTGGCTATGCTGCTGATGCAGAGCGATCAGCTCACCATCTCAGGCTCCGTTTTTGGTGATATCGCGCTCCAGCTGCTGCTACCCTTCGTGCTGGGTCAGCTCCTGCGCCGCTGGGTGGGCGACATATCCAAGAACAAGCTCACCAAGCACGTTGACCGTCTCTCCATTGCCATGGTGGTCTATGCAGCCTTTTCGGACGGCATTGTGCAGGGCATCTGGACCCGCATTAGCCCCTGGCAGATTCTGCTCCTGGTTCTTCTGTCGCTTGTCCTGGTTGAGTTCCTGCTCTGGCTCAGCGGGGTTGTCTCAAAGAAGCTGGGCTTTAGCTACGGCGACCGGGTGGCGGTACAGTTCTGCGGCTCGAAGAAGTCCCTGGCAACCGGCCTGCCCATGGCAGCGGTAATTTTCGGGGGTGGAGCCGTGGGGGCTCTCATTCTGCCGCTCATGATTTTCCACCAGGTGCAGCTCATGATTTGCGCTGCCAAGGCTGCCCGATGGGGCAGGCAGATCCAAGCTTCATAGTGAAAATCATGGTGACTATCATGGTGAAAATGGCCATCATGGTTAGCAATGACGTTGACTTTTCACTATGACAGCCCCATGCTTTAACCATGACCTGGACATCCGAACGCCTTACCGAAACCCTCAAGCAGCTACGTCAGCGCCAAGGCGACACCACCACCATTGAAGTCAAAAAAGCCCAGGGAGGCATGCCAACCCGCCTAGGGGAAACCCTCTGCGCCTTTGCCAATATGCCTAGTGGCGGAACTATTATTCTAGGTATCGACGAGAAGGCAGGGTTTACCGTTACCGGGGTACCCCAGGTTGCCCAGCTTGAAGCAGCGATCGCTGCACATAACCGAAACGATGTTGCTCCGGCCCCGTATCTAGAGTTCACTTCCCTCTCCCCAGAAGAGGATGAACCCGCCACCGTACTCATTGTTGAAGTCCAGGGACTCCCCATCACAGACAAGCCTGCCACCTACAAGGGCATATCGTATCTTCGCCAGTCAGACGGCGACTACGCCATGAACCCCGTGGAGCTACGCATGATTGAGATTGCTAAACTCCACACTTCTGAGCACATTCGCTATGATGCCCAGCCTGCCCCCAACAGTACCAGGGCAGATTTAAACCCCCAGCTCGTCAAGAGCTACCTGGAGCATACCCGGGCAAGTAGCAGGCGTATGCGGCAGCTAGAGGACGAAGATATTCTCAGGGCAACAGGTGTCTTAGACCCCCAGGGCACCCCCACTGTAGCGGGTTTGTACGGACTAGGTTTTTACCCGCAGGGCCCGGAACCTGCGCTCGGGGTGACCGCCGCCGTCCTCACCACCCGCAACGGAACGTCACGAAGCCGCAATCTTGAACATTTCGATGGAGCCGTGCCTGACCTGCTTGCGGACCTCACGAACTGGGTGGAGGCCAACCTCCCTACCTACCAGGTCTACAACGGTAGCGGGGACCTCTACGACCAAACAGTTCTCCCCATGACCGCAGTGCGTGAGGTCATTGCCAACGCCCTGGTTCACCGTGACCTGAGCCCCCTGACGCTCAGCACCGGCAAGTCTGTGCAGGTT
Source organism: Rothia nasimurium (assembly GCF_035916755.1). Classification (GTDB taxonomy): domain Bacteria; phylum Actinomycetota; class Actinomycetes; order Actinomycetales; family Micrococcaceae; genus Rothia. The sequence goes on from NZ_JAYWIX010000006.1 coordinate 35,095, forward strand.
CGCATCACCGAGCGGTGCCTCATTGTTGAGAGCCCCGGTGGATTGCGCGGCCTGTCCACCCACCAGCTCCTGAGCGAAGAACATGCTCAGGCAGCGGTCAATCAGAGGCTCTATTACCTGATGAAGAACAGTGAAACCTCAGATGGAGCTCGGGTTATTGAGGGCGAAGGCGGAGGGATTCGGGAGGTCCAGCAGGCCCTTGAAGCGGCAGGGGCACCCGCACCTATTTTCACCGATACCGGGGTCAAGTTTCGAGTGGTTCTCTGGTTTGCAGAGCACCCCCTGCCTGCCCGCCAGGAACAGCCAGCACCTTCTGTGCCGACACATCGCCCTAGCCTGCAACAATCTCCTGCCCCGGTCCTACCCCAGGGAGTTGGCAAGAATACCCCCCTTATTGCGCAGTCTCTTGCGTCTGGGCAGGTGTTGACGCGCGCTCAGCTTGCCGACCAGACCGGGCTCAGCCCCGCCCAGGTTCGCTACGCTGTAGAGCAGCTCCTTGAGGCAGGGCTAGTTGCGATGGTAGGTGAGCGAGGACGTAAGGGAACCGGCTACCGCTGGGTGGGCTAGGACGACGAAACGCCTACGCCTGCGTCTTTGACTTCATTACTGTGGAAGGTGGCCGCTATCTGATCTACCTGGGTGTCACCTTCCTGATCGCCAACATTCTCAACCCCAAAATCGCGGTCTTCTACATCGCCAGCGTGCTGCCCTTTATGGTCACCAGCGTGCAACCCTTCATCATGGGGAAGCCTGCTAGCCCTCATCCACGGCGGCATCGCGGGGTCAGCGCTACTGGTCTTTGGCGTGCTGATCCTAGTGGAGGCGGCGCACAAGCTGCTCTAGAGGGCCTATAACCCCAGCGCCTCCACCACCCGAATCAGAGAGATATGGGCCAGGGCCTGGGGGAAGTTGCCGGTAAGGCGCTGCTGGTCGAAGTCATACTCGGAGCTCATGAGCCCCAGGTCATTGGCGCAGTCCAGGACGGTATCGAGGAGGGCGCGGCCGTCCGCCTCCCGACCTGAGCGGATGTACTGCTCTGCTAGCCAGAGGGAGGAGACGAAGTGAGGGTTGTCCTGCCCCTCAAAGCCGTCTTGGGAGTCGGAGTTGTCGTAGCGGTAAATCATGCCCGAGGAGTGGCGGATGGTCGCTTCGATACGTTCAACGGTTGCCAGCATGCGGGGGTCGTCCCAGTCGACCAGCCCAATTTGGGGTAGTTGCAGTAGGGAGGCATCCACGGCGGTGCCGCCGTAGGTGGAGACAAAGCAGCCCAGGTCGGCGTTGAAGCCGCGGCTCAGGATCTCATCTGCAACGGCGTCGCGGCAGTGTTCCCAGGTGGCGGCGTCCCCGTCGAGCCCGAAGTCGCGTACGGCTGAGACGCCGGCATCGAAGGCTGCCCAGAGCATGGCCTGGGAGTGGGTGTAGACAGCGGGTTCGCCGAAGGTCTCCCACATGGAGCGGTCAGTGTCGCCGATACGTTCGGTGGCGGCGTTGAGCAGGGCCTTCTGGATTGGCCAGGAGAGGTGGTCTTCTGCTACGCCCGCTTCACGCAGATTGGCGAAGGTGACGAGCACCTGGCCTAGGGCGTCCCCCTGGAACTGGTCGCCCGAGCCGTTGCCGCTTCGCACCGGCTGGGACCCCTCGTAGCCGGGCAGGGCCAGGCGGCGCTCGATGTCGTCCTTTTCGCCAGCCAGGCCGTAGACCGCGTGAATACGGCGGGGGTTGTTGGCCAAGGCTCGGAGAATCCAGTTACGCAGCTGGGCGGTCTCACGCTCGTGGCCGTGGGCGAGGGTTACGTCCATGGCCATGGCGACATCGCGTAGCCAGGTGAAGCGGAAGTCGTAGTTGCGTTTACCCCCAATGACCTCGGGTAGGGAGGTGGTCACGGAGGCGACCAGGGCACCGGTTTCACGGGAAATCAGGGCGCGCAGGACCAGCAGGGACCGCAGGCGGGCTTCCCGGTAGCGGGTGTTGGCTTCTTCGCGGTGGTCCTCGGCGGTGGGGGCAACAACCTGGCTCGCAACGGTTTGGGCTAGCTCATGGTAGGTGGCTTCATCGACCTCGGGAGCGGCGGTGTTTGAGCCGGTTTCCAGCAGAATTGATGAGGTCTTAGCTTCTTCCAACTCCTCAACCTCGCGCACCGCCGAAATAGTAGCGGGCGCTTGCTCTGCCTGCTCAGATGCGCGGACGCCGGTGGGCACCTGCCCGCCCTTGGGCAGGTGGGCGGGGGCGGCGTCCTCATCTTCGGCCTCTGGCAGGGAGTCTGCGGGGCTGTAGAGCTCGGACCACTCCTGCCACTGCTCCTGGGTGTAGGTCAGGGCCGTGGGGTAGTCCACCGTGGCAGGCGGATTGTGGTTAGAGGCAAAGTAGGACAGGGTGAAAGTGTAGCTCTGACCAGCAGAAATAGTGAAGGTTTCGGCCTTAGATTCGGGGTCACCCTCAGGCAGGGAGTCCCCCCGGAAGACCAGGGCGTGGGGGCCAGCCATACCCACCAGCATGTCGGCGGACGGGTCGGGGGCGCCAGTGGCATCCACCCCCTCATAGCGGGTAACCCAGGGAATCGTCTTGCCGTAATCAAAGCGCAGGGCGAGCTCGTGATACATGGTGACCTCACCGGTCAAGCCTTCCACGTTGCGCACAATGGTGGTGCCGCCCGAAAGCGGCATAAACTCGGTGACGCGCACCGACGCGTCCCCCACAAACCAGACGGTCTGCAGAATAAAGGTGTTCTCGCGGTAGGAACGCTCCGTGCGGATCTCTTCCACCGGGGCGGGGTTGACCGATTCGAGGGGAGCCAGCAACCAGCGTCCGTGCTCCCGCTCCCCCAGAAGGGCGGCAAAGACCGCGCGGGAGTCAAAGCGCGGGGCGCAGAACCAGTCAATGGAACCGGTGCGGGAAACCAGCGCGCCGGTATTCATGTCTGAAAGCAGGGCGTAATCCTCGATGAAAGAAGCCATAGAACCAGTCTAACAGGGCGCTTAGTATCGGCCGGTGGTGCTGAAGGTAATCGAAAGTTTCATAAGTGCGTTCTTTGCCCGCACCTATGAAAATTTTGGTTACATTCAAGAATCAGCCCCCTTGTAGATATACCCCCAGGGGGTATATGTTAAAGACATGAGCGAAGAACACTGCGCAAGCCACTCGGCTGACCACCAGCACGGCTACACCGCCGACAAGGACGCCTACCTCAAGCGCCTACGCCGCATCGAGGGGCAGGTACGCGGCATCCAGCGCATGGTCGACGAGGACGTCTACTGCATCGACATCCTCACCCAGATCTCTGCCATCAACAAGGCCCTGCACAGTGTTTCCATCCAGCTTCTGGAAGATCACGTGCGGCACTGCGTCGTCGACGCCGCCACCCAGGCAGAAGCCACCGGCAACACCGCTCCCCTCGACGACAAAATCAGCGAGGCCATGGCAGCCATTACCCGCCTCATCAAGAGCTAAACCATAAACCCGGCGGGGCCAACCGGCTCCCGCCACCCCAAGTACGGGCGTCCGCGCCCCTCACCCACAAGGAGAAAACCCGTGTCAGCAACCATCGTCAAAGCAACCGGCCTCACCTGCAACCACTGCGCCATGAGCGTACGCGAAGAAATTGAAGAAATTGAAAATGTCACCGGTGTAGAGGTCGATGTGGTCAAGGGCGGCGAATCCACCGTCACCATCACCCACACCGGCGACCTGGACGCCGCCGCCGTCTCAGCCGCCATCGAAGAAGCCGGCTTCACCCCCGTCGGCTAATCTTCTAGCGCACTCTAGGGCGGGCGCGCGTCTCTGTCGGCTCATTTTTCTAGGGCTGTGGAGGGCGGCTTTGCCCACAGGAGGAGCGGACGACGGAGGGCGGCTGGCGCCCAGCTGGCTCCGGGGCTGGCGTGAATTGCGACGAGCCCCCAGGCGAGGAGCAAGAGGGTCGCTGGGCAAAGCCGCCCTCCACAGCCCGCGATATGTACCCGACCCCAGGCATCAAACACAACAAGCACATCAAGTGAAAGAAGGCGTCATGCCAACCCAATCCACCGCTGAGGTTTTCACCGGTGATACCCGCATCGTAAATCTGAACGTGGGGGGTATGACCTGCGCGTCCTGTGTGGGGCGGGTGGAGCGCAAGCTCAAGAAAATTGGGGTGGAGCCCTCGGTCAATCTTCCGCTGGAAACTGCCCGCGTGGTTGCCCCTGTTTCTATCACCGATGAGCAGCTGATTGAGACTATCGAGAAGGCCGGGTACACGGCTAGTCTCAAGCAGGACGCCGTCGAGCAGACGGACGATGCCGGGCAGGGTTCGCTCGCCCCGCGCCTGTGGGTGGCGGCAATCTTTACCCTGCCGGTCTTTCTCATTTCTATGTTTGCGACCTTCCAGTTCCCTCACTGGGGTTGGGTGGTTGCGGCACTGACCCTGCCGGTGGCGACCTGGGCGGCTCTGCCCTTCCACCGCCCGGCCTGGACTAACCTGCGGCACGGCTCCTTTACCATGGACACTCTTATTTCTCTGGGTGTTATTGCTTCTTACGCTTTTTCACTCTGGCAGCTGGCCCTTGACCCGGTTATGACCACCTATGCCGGGCACGGGGCGTCCGCTGGTGGGCACGGCATGGACCACATGCTCTACTTTGACGCGGCGGCCATGATTACCCTCTTTTTGCTGGCTGGGCGCAGCATTGAGACCCGCACCACCCGGCGGTCGTCCCAGGCCCTGCGGGCCCTACTGAATCTGGGGGCCAAGTCGGCCACGGTGTTGCAGGGCGGGCGGGAGGTTCAGATTCCCGTCAAGGATCTGCTCCCCGGCGACCTCTTTGTGGTGCGACCCGGTGAGAAAATTGCGGTGGATGGCGAGGTCGTTGAAGGACGCTCAGCGGTGGACACCTCTCTGCTGACCGGCGAGTCTGTGCCGGTTGAAGTGGAAGTGGGGGACGCCGTTGTTGGCGCAACCGTCAATACGTCGGGTTCGCTGACGGTGCGGGCGACCCGGGTGGGCTCTGATACTGTGCTGGCCCAGATGAGCCGCACCGTGGCGGAGGCCCAGTCCACTAAGGCCCCTATTGCCCGCCTGGCTGACCGGGTTTCTGCAGTCTTCGTTCCAGTTGTCATTGGGCTGGCTCTTGCTACCCTGATCGGCTGGCTACTGGTGACCAACGATGTCAATGCGGCTTTTACCGCAGCCGTGTCGGTGCTGGTCATTGCCTGCCCCTGCGCCCTGGGTCTGGCTACCCCTACGGCTCTTCTGGCGGGTACCTCGCGCGGGTCCCAGCTGGGCATTCTGATTCGTTCAGCCCAGGTGCTTGAATCCACCAAGCACCTGCGCACCGTGGTGCTCGATAAGACCGGCACCGTCACCACCGGCGCCTTCACCCTGGCTGAGGTAACCCCCTTCGTAGGCTTTGAAGACCAGGACGCCGGCCGGCTACTCGCCCTGGCTGGGGCGGCTGAGAGCCGCTCTGAGCACCCCCTTGCCCGGGCTATCACCCAGGCAGCCCAGGCCGCAGCTGGGGCGGGGGTTCCCCTGCCCGAGGTCACCGACTTTGAATCAGCCCCTGGCGGGGGCGTGCGGGCAACTCTACTCGAGCAGACCCCGGCAGGTAAGAGCCTGCCGGTCACAGTTCTGGTAGGTCAGGCCAGCTTCTTAACCGGTGAGGGTATTGAGCTGAGCGAGACCCACATCCGCGCCCTCCTGGCCGGTCAGGAAGCGGGGCGCACCACCGTCGTCCTCGCCCTCGACGGGCAGCCCGCCGGCCTGCTGGCCCTGCAGGATACCCCTAAGCCGGGGGCGTCCGAGGCCCTGGCCGAGCTGCGAGCCCTGGGCCTCACCCCGGTGCTGCTCACCGGGGACGCCGAGCCCGTCGCCCGCGCTGTGGCAGCCCGGGTGGGTATTGGCCCCGAGAATGTCTATGCGGGGGTCAGCCCGTCCGACAAGCTGGCCACCATCACCCGCCTGCAAGAAGGCGGGGTAGGAGTTGCTATGGTGGGCGACGGCGTGAATGACGCGGCCGCCCTGGCCAAGGCCGATGTGGGTGTGGCCATGGGGTCGGGCACCGACGTGGCCATGGAGGCCGCCGACATGACCATTGTGCGCAGTGACTTAGGTTCACTGCCGACGGCCATTCGGCTCTCACGGGCCACCCTGCGCCTGATTAAGAGCAACCTCTTCTGGGCTTTTGCCTACAATACGATAGCTATTCCGGTGGCGGCGGCGGGCCTGCTCAACCCCATGATTGCGGCGGCGGCCATGGCTTTCTCGTCGGTTTTCGTGGTGCTCAACTCCACCCGACTCTTCCGCTTCTCATAACATTCAACCCACACCCTAGGAGGTAACTATGAAAACCCTAACTACCCGCGTCCTCGCCCTCACCGCTGCATCGCTGCTGGCTTTGACGGCCTGTGGTTCCAACGACTCCACAGCTAAAAGTGAAGCCGAGGCCCTGGTGTCATCGGCCGCAGCTGCCCATGCTGATCACGCCAACCACCCGGCAGATGGCGGGCCTGCCCCTGCCGGCATCGCCGAAGCTACCGACCCCACCTACCCTGTTGGCACCGAGGTAGTTCTTGCTGCTGACCACATGAGCGGCATGGACGGGGCGACCGCCACCGTCGTTGGTGCTTACCAGACCTACACTTACTCGGTGAATTACACCCCCACTGACGGGTCTGACCCCGTGACCGACCACAAGTGGGTTGTGCAAGAAGAACTGGCGGACGCCGGGAGTGAACGCCTTGCCGACGATACCCCCGTGACCATCGAGGCTGAACACATGGCAGGTATGAAGGGAGCCGAAGGAACAATTGAGTCATCGACTGATGAGACCGTTTATATGGTGGACTTTACTGCCGGTGGCATGACCATGAAGAACCATAAGTGGGTCACTGAGTCTGAGATTAAAGCCGCCAAGTAACTCCTCACTCTCAAAGGGACCGCAAAACTTAAAAAGGACCGCATAATATGCGGTCTTTTTTTGGAAATGAGGTCCCCTTGCGAAGGGCGGGAAGGGGTTAGAGGGCGGGCTTAATATCGCGGACGATGGCCTCCAGCTGACGCAGGTTGAAGTCCACTCCCAGCATGTTGGGAATGGTCACTAGCAGGGTGTCTGCCTCAGCCACGGCCTCGTCCCGAGCCAGCTCTTCGGCGATTTTGTCGGGCTCACCAATGTAGCTCTTGCCGAAGCGGGAGACGGCGCCGTCCAGAATACCGACCTGATCCTGGCCCTCAGCCTGGGCGCGCAGGCCGAAGTAGTAGTTACTCTGCTCGTCAATAATCGGAATAATCGAACGCGATACCGAGGTGCGCGGGGTGCCCTCGTGCCCGGCGTCCGCCCATGCCTGCTTGAAGATACGCAGCTGCTCGGACTGCAGCTGGTCAAAGGGTACGCCGGTGTCTTCCAGCAGCAGGGTGGAGGACATCAGGTTCATGCCCTGCTCGCCGGTCCAGCGGGCGGTGTCGCGGGTGCCAGCGCCCCACCAGATACGACCGGGAAGGCCGGGTGACTGGGGCGTAATCGGATCGAGCTGGGTGGGGTCAGAAACGTTCTGGGCGATGCCCTTACCGGCGATAGCCTCGCGGAAGAGGGCGGTGTGGCGGCGGGCCATGTCAGACTCATCCTCATCCTCAGCGGGCAGGTAGCCAAAGTGGGCAAAGCCCTTGTAGACGGTTTCGGGTGACCCGCGGGAGATACCCAGCTGTAGGCGCTCGTTACCGGCAATCAGGTCAACCATGGCGGCCTGTTCTGCCATGTAGAGCGGGTTTTCGTAGCGCATGTCGATGACGCCGGTGCCCAGCTCAATGGTGGAGGTGCGGGCCCCTGCGGCAGCCAGCAGGGGGAAGGGGGACATCTGTTGCTGGGCGAAGTGGTGGACGCGGTAGAAGGCCCCGTCCAGCCCGATGTCTTCAGCGCCGACGGCCAGGTCGATGGCCTGGTGGAGCATGTCGGCGCCCGTGCGGGTTTTGGAGCCGGGGTAGTCGCCGTAGTGGCCGAAGGAGAGGAAGCCTATTTTAGGTGCCATGGTTGCATGCCTTTCAGGTTGATTTTCCTTACAGGCATTACTTTACCAGGAAAGCATTTCGAGCGATAGGGAGACGCCATCGGAAAAGTGCAAATACCCGTCACTTTTCATACGGCAGTTGCACTTTTCGACAGGCTAGCTAGCCAACATTCTCGCCCGGTAGGCCGAGGGCGATTCACCGTATTCAGCCTTAAAAGCCTTACTCACATGCGAGGGGTCAAACAGGGCATAGCGAGCACTGATGGTCTGCACCGAATCCCCACGGTAAAGAGGGTTAGCTAGATCCTCTCGAATGCACTCCAGGCGGCGGGTGCGGATGTAGGTAGAGACGGTCTGCTGATTGGCCGCAAACCTGCCGTGCAACTGCCTCAGAGAGATGTAAAGAGCGTCAGCAATTTTACCGGGGCCCAAGTCGGGGTCACCCAGATGCTCTTCAATATAGGCGACAGCCTGGTGAAAGAGCATATTGCCCGGCGAGCGCCCGGCTTCGTTTGATTCTGCCGCCATGACGGTAATCAGCATTTCGAGGGCCGAGCGTACGAGGGCCAGGGCGTGGGGGCCGCTGAGTTCGTCAAGGTTGGCTGCGAGCTGCTCAAAGAGGGGCACGGCGAACTTCCCGAGCCCTTGCTGGTCAGAGACGGGGGTGGCCGTAATGACCCCTACGTAGTCGGCCCCCAGGTGCACGAAGTTTTGCGGGAAGAGCACAATGAGGCTGCGCTGCTGGCCGGGGTATTCGAGCTGATAGGGGCGCTTAGTCACATAGAGGGCCAGGTCGCCGGGGCGCAGGTGGCAGGTGCGCCCGTCCTGAGTAAGCACGGCTTCGCCGTCGAGCTGCAGGCTGAGTTTGCAGTAGCCGTTGTGTTCGGCGTCGTGCGCGTCGGGGGTGCGAGCGACGCTGTGGGCGGGGGTGGTCATGTCGAAGAGTTCTACATCCCCCAGGGAAGCGGTGCGGACGCTGGCGCTGAAGTTTTCGGGGTCGTCGCAGGTGATGCGCAGGTCGCCGAAGCTTTCGCGCGCACCGGCACACCAGTCGGTGAAGCCGAGTTCTTGGTGCTGCCTGAAGCGGTAGGCTGCGCGGTTTTCTTCTTGGCTCACGTGGGCGTCCTCCTGCTGTCCTGCGGTCACATAAGTGACCGGGCGCACACTGCGCCAAATACTGTGCACGGCTCGCCTAACGCGCATAAAACCGTGACTCACATCATAGATGTAACCGTTTTTAACAGCAAGGAGATGACAATGCTGTCACTACCCACATCCTACTCAGAACTGGTAAGCCGCGTGACCGCGGGGGGCACCCGCGAGGTTTTTGACCCGGCCACCGAAGAACTTATCGGCCTGGCACCCGAGCAGGGCACCGACATCCTTGACCAGCTTGTTGCCAAGGCACGGGAGGCCCAGCCGGCCTGGGCGGCCCTCTCTCACGCCGAGCGCAGCGACTACCTCATGAAGATGGCGGACGCCATTGAGCAGGCCTCCGAGCCCCTGGCCGAACTGCTGTCACGCGAGCAGGGCAAGCCCCTCAACGGCCCCAATGCCCGGTTTGAGCTGGGCGGTTGCGTAGCCTGGACTCGCGCCACCGCGTCCTTCGGCATGGAGGAAGAGACCCTGGTAGATGACGGCGAGACCCGCGCCGTGCTCAACTACCGCCCCATTGGCGTAGTGGGCGGCATTGGCCCCTGGAACTGGCCGCTCATGATTACCATTTGGCAGATTGCCCCGGCCCTGCGCATGGGTAACACCATTGTGCTCAAGCCGTCCGAGTACACCACCCTGAGCGTGCTGGCCCTGGTTGAGGTAATCAACACCGTGCTCCCCGAGGGGGTTGTGCAGATTATCCCGGCGACTCCCGAGGTGGGCGCCGCCATGACCACCCACCCGGGCATCGATAAAATTACCTTTACCGGGTCCACCACTACCGGCAAGAAGATTGCCGCTTCAACGGCCGATACCCTCAAGCGCCTCACCCTGGAGCTGGGCGGCAATGACGCCGGTATCGTACTGGATGACGCCGACCCCAAGGCCATTGCCGAGGGGCTTTTCTGGGGTGCCTTTATCAACACCGGCCAGACCTGCGCGGCCCTCAAGCGCCTCTATGTGCCCGACTCCCTCTACGACCAGGTCTGCGACGAGCTGGTTGCCGTTGCCCAGAATATGCCCATGGGTGTAGGTCTTGATGAGCAGAACGTTCTGGGTCCCCTGCAGAACAAGGCCCAGTACGACATTGTTGCCAATCTAGTCCAGAAAGCTAAGGACGCCGGTGCGCGCGTCCTGCTGGGTGGCAACCCTGATGAAGGGGCCAAGGGCTTCTTCTACCCCACCACCCTGATTGCCGATATCGACAAGGACAACCCCCTGGTGACCGAGGAGCAGTTTGGCCCGGCTCTGCCGATTATCCGCTACTCCACCCTGGAGGAAGCCCTCGAAGAGGCCAACAAGCTGAATGTAGGCCTGGGCGCCTCTGTCTGGTCATCGAATATTGAGCGAGCCCGCGAGGTTGCCGCCAAGATTGAGGCCGGTACCGTCTGGATCAACAAGCACGGCGCGATTGACCCCCGCATCCCCTTCGGCGGCACCAAGGATTCAGGCTACGGCGTGGAGTTTGGTGTCGAGGGCCTCAAGCATATGGGCCTGCCGCAGGTTATCTGCGAATAAACCCCACCCTTCCCCTGCCCCGTCCGGACGCACCCGGGCGGGGCAGGCGTCCTTAACCTCCTTGCGGGCGGGGTCGGGTAAAAATTACTGACCGAGCGTTAAAAAATTTCTCGCGCAAACCTGTTGCCAAGCCCGGGTTTTCGTATATGATTTCAAACAAATGTGACCCCCACCTCACAGGGTACATATCATCCACCCCCGCACACAAGGAGACACCGATGTCTTCACACATGGCAACCACCACCCGCCACCGGGTCAGCCGCGAAGAAAAGAAGGTGCTAGCAGGCACCCTCATCGGCACCACCATCGAATGGTACGACTTCTTCATCTACGCCCAGGCCGCAGGCCTGATTCTTGCCACCCAGTACTTCACCCCCGAAGGCGAAGACAAGACCATCGCCCAGATCGTTTCATGGGCATCCCTGGGTATTAGCTTTATCTTCCGCCCGCTCGGCGCTATCGTCGCTGGCCACATCGGCGACAAGTTCGGCCGTCGCATCACCCTGGTGCTCACCCTTATTCTGATGGGCATCGCCACCGTCGGTATCGGTTTTGTGCCCACCTACGCCCAAATCGGTATCGCAGCGCCCATCATTATCGTGATTCTGCGCATCCTCCAGGGCTTCTCAGCCGGCGGCGAATGGGGCGGTGCCGCCCTTATGTCGGTGGAGCACGCACCCCGCAACAAGCGTGGCTTCTTCGGAGCCTTCCCCCAGATTGGCGTACCCCTGGGCATGATTCTGGCAACCCTGGTCAACCTCTTCCTCAACTCCATTTTGACCGAAGAGCAGTTTCTCAGCTTTGGCTGGCGCATCCCCTTCTGGTCGTCCATCATCCTGATTCTGGTGGGCTTCTACATCCGCCACTCCGTTGAAGAATCCCCCGTCTTCAAGGAGATGCAGAACCTCAAGAAGCGCGAATCAGCTCCGCTCAAGCAGCTCTTTAAGGGCAACACCAAAGAAGTTGTGCTGGCAGCTCTGATCTTCATCGCCAACAACGCAGCAGGCTACCTGGTTATCGCCTTCTTCATTTCTTACGGCGTGAAGGCCCTGGGGATGACCCGCGGCGATGCTATGACCGCCTCACTTATTGGCGGTCTGGGATGGCTCACCTTCACTATGATCGGCGGCTGGATGAGCGACAAGATTGGCCGCGTGCGCACCTTCCAGCTGGGCTACGGCTTTATGATTCTCTGGGCCGTACCCATGTGGTTCCTGATCGACAGCGGCAACGCAGCCCTCTTCACCCTGGCTATTTTCGTCCTCACCATTGGCCTGGGCCCCTCCTACGGCCCCCAGTCAGCCATGTACGCCGAAATGTTCCCGGCCTCCGTGCGGTTCTCGGGCATCTCGATTGGCTACGCCATCGGCGCGATTCTGGGTGGCGCTTTTGCCCCCATGATTGCTGAGATGATTCTGAAGCAGACCGGCCAGTCCTGGGTGATTGGCGTCTACATCGCGGCCCTGGCTGTGGTGTCGGTGATTGCGGTCAGCATGGTACCCAAGAGCAACCAGGAGATTGACCTTCACCCCGAAGAGGCATAAGCCCTCAGCCCCCGCCACCCACCGGTGGCGGGGGTCTTTCTCTTGCCCTTGACCTACATCACTTAAAGTGAAAAGATTTAGTGAACGATTGGTCAGTTATTTCTTGGCTTTCTGACAAAGGAGTTTGAATGTCGCAGACACCCCAGGCTTATCTCGTAGGCGGCTCCCGCACCCCCGTGGGGCGCTACGGCGGGGCGCTGTCGTCCGTCCGCCCCGATGATCTCGCGGCTCTGGTGATTAAGGACGTCGTCGAGAAGGCCGGGCTTGACCCGGCGGCTGTCGACGAGGTCATCTTGGGCAACGCCAATGGCGCCGGTGAAGAGAACCGCAACGTGGCCCGCCTAGCCTGGCTGCTCAACGACTACCCCGACACCGTCCCCGGCATCACCGTCAACCGCCTGTGCGCCTCAGGGCTCAGCGCTATTACCCTGGCTACGCAGATGATTAAGGCAGGCGAGGCCGATATCGTGATTGCCGGTGGCGTGGAGTCTATGTCCCGTGCCCCCTGGGTCATGGAAAAGCCCACCACCGCTTTTGCTAAGCCCGGCCAGAGCTTTGATACCTCTATCGGCTGGCGCTTCGTCAACCCCGTCTTTGCTGAGCGCGACAAGTTCACCTACTCCATGCCAGAAACTGCAGAAGAGGTAGCCCGCGTCGATTCTATTTCCCGTGAAGACTGTGACGCCTTTGCTGTCCGCTCCCACGAGCGGGCCATCGCGGCCATTGAGGCTGGGCACTTTAAAGACGAAATCGTTCCCGTGGTGGTACGGGACCGCAAGGGCCGGGAAACTGCGGTTGATACGGACGAGGGCCCCCGCCCCGGCACCACCGTCGAGGTGCTGGCCAAGCTGCGCCCGGTTGTTGCCGGTGGTTCTGTGGTGACGGCAGGTAATTCATCCTCCCTCAACGACGGAGCATCAGCCATTATTGTGGCCTCCGAAGAAGCTGTGAAGAAGTACGGGCTAACCCCGCGCGCCCGCGTCGTCACCGGCACGTCCGCCGGTCTAGCCCCCGAAATTATGGGTCTGGGCCCCGTACCCGCCACCGAAAAAGCCCTGGCCAGGGCCGGGTGGACGGTGGCAGACCTGGGGGCTGTGGAACTCAACGAGGCTTTTGCCTCCCAGTCCCTGGCGTCCATGCGCCGCCTGGGCCTGAACGAGGATATCGTCAACCGCGACGGCGGGGCGATTGCTCTGGGCCACCCGCTGGGCTCGTCCGGCTCCCGCATTGTCATTACCCTGCTGGGCCGCATGGAGCGCGAGGGAGCCACCAAGGGTCTAGCCACCATGTGCATTGGCGTGGGCCAGGGCGCTGCCCTGCTGGTGGAGGCCGTCTAATGTTTGAGCACTTCACCGCCCTAGCTGTTGAAGAGGGCGAGGACCGCCTGGTCGTCCGCATGAACCGCCCCGAGGTGCGCAACGCCATTGACGCCACCATGGTCGCCGAGCTGCACGAGGTCTGCACCTACCTGGAGGTCACTCCTAAGATCCTAATCCTGACCGGCTGCGAGGTGGACGGGCGCGGAATTTTCGCTTCGGGCGCCGACATCGCCCAGCTGCGCGAGCGCCGCCGGGAGGACGCCCTGCGCGGGGTTAATTCGCAAATTTTCGACCGTATTCATAAGCTCCCCATGCCGGCGATTGCTGCTATTGACGGCTACGCTCTGGGCGGCGGTGCGGAGCTGGCCTACGCGGCTGATTTCCGCCTGGGCACCCCCTATATCAAGATGGGCCAGCCCGAAACCAACCTGGGTATTATCGCCGCGGCCGGAGCCCTCTGGCGCCTTAAGGAGCTGGTGGGTGAGCCGGTGGCCCTGGAAATTCTGATGGCCGGCCGTATTCTGTCTGCCGACGAAGCACTTGAGCTGCACCTGGTGACCGAGCTGCATGAGCCGTCCGAGCTGTTGCCTGCCGCCCATGCCCTGGCAGACCGCATCGGGGCCCAGGACCCCCTGGCGGTGCGCGTGACCAAGCGGGTCTTTGCGGCCCCGCGCGAGGCCCACCCCCACATTGACGAGCTGGCCCAGGCGATTTTGTTTGAGTCCCAGGCCAAGTTTGACCGCATGCAAGCTTTTCTTGACCGCAAAAAGAAGTAGAGGTGAGTGATGACTGAAGTTCACGAGTTGAAGGTTCCCGCCCGTGTGGGCGTGCTGGGTGGCGGACGCATGGGCGCGGGTATTGCCCATGCCTTCCTGCTGGCCGGGGCCCAGGTTGTGGTGGTTGAGCGGGATGCCCAGGCAGCCGAAGCTGCCCGCGAGCGCGTGGAGCGCGACCTGGCTAAGTCGCTGGAGCGCGGGGCTTTTGACGGTAATTTTGATGAGCTGACCGGGCGGTTTGCGGTGTCGGTGGATTACGGTGATTTTGCGGACCGCCAGCTGGTGGTTGAGGCCGTGCCCGAGAACTGGGATTTGAAAGTTAGTGCCCTGCGGGCTGTGGAGGAGCAGCTGGGAGAGGGGGCCTGGTTGGCGTCGAATACGTCCTCCCTGTCGATTGACGGGTTGGCGGAGTCTTTGCAGCGCCCCGGTAACTTTATTGGCCTGCATTTCTTTAACCCGGTGCCGGCGTCCAAGCTGGTGGAGGTGGTGCAGTCCAAGCATTCTTCTACCGAACTGAAGGAGGCTGCCCGCCTCTGGGTTGAGGGCCTGGGCAAGACCCCGGTGGTGGTCAATGACGCTCCTGGGTTTGCGTCCTCGCGCCTGGGTGTGGCGATCGCTCTTGAGGCTATCCGTATGGTCGAGGAGGGGGTGGCCAGCCCTGAGGATATCGATAACGCCATGGTGCTGGGCTACAAGTTCCCCATTGGCCCGCTGGCTTTGACCGATGTGGTGGGGCTGGACGTCCGCCTGGGCATCGCCGAGTACCTGGAGTCCCAGCTGGGGGAGCGGTTCAGCCCACCCCAGCTCATGCGCGACATGGTAGCCCGCGGGGAGCTGGGCCGCAAGAGCGGCAAGGGTTTCTACGACTACAGCTAGGCCCGCCTGACCATACAATAAACAGAAGCTTTTCTTTCACTATAAGACTTATACTAAAAGAAAAGCTTCTGTTTAAGGGAGGTCTCAGTGGGATATATTCCCCTACCCGTCCGCCGGGCCCAACGCACTATGGGCGAGCAGCTAAGAACCCAGCGCAAACTTTTGGGCCTTACCGCCCAGATGGTAGCGGAACGTGCTGGAACCACGGTGGTGACCCTGCGAAAAATTGAGTCGGGTCAGCCGGTGCGCTCTGATATTTTGCTGACGGTTTTGAAGGTCCTAGGAATGCTAGACAGTGTTGTCACCGCAACTGACCCCTACCAGACCGATGTAGGCAAGCTCCGCGCCAACGAGAAACTGCCCAAGGTGGTGAGGCGGCGCAATGAACCCTAAAATTACCGTAACAACTTTCATCGGCAGTCAAGAGGTAACCGCAGGGCACCTCTATCCCGACTACCGCACAGGGGTTTTTTCTTACACCACAGATTACCTTTCACAGCCGCGCGCCTTTGCTTTAGCACCCTCACTGCCTCTTGTATCGGGCCCTCAGGCCTTCCAGGGATTAGGCCCTTTATCCGATAGTGCACCTGACCGCTGGGGGCGCAAGCTTCTGCAAAGAGCCGCCGGTAAGACCAGCCTGGGAGAATATGACTATCTCCTCGGGGTCAATGACGCAGGGCGGCAGGGGGCTACAAGGTTTTGGCGTGAGGGCGTGGTTCAGACAGCAGATGGGGCAGGGGTCCCTGCCGAAGTGGATCTACCCCAGCTCCTATCAATAGCAGACGCGGTAGAACAGAATTTCCCTGATATTCCGGATGTGCAGACCCGTCGACTCTTTAGGGCGACCGGCTCCCTGGGGGGTGCTCGGCCTAAGGCAAATATAAAGATTAATGACCAGTTGTGGTTGGCTAAGTTTCCTAAGCCCATTGGGGATGAGTGGGACATTATGGGCTGGGAGTTCACCGCACGGTCCCTGCAAGAGAAGGTTGGCATTGCCGTGCCACAGGGGCGGACTCTTACCATCACTGATGAGGCGGGGAGCTCTCGACGGGTTTACCTCCAAAGACGGTTCGACCGCACCTTGCAAGGAGCACGTATTCCTTATATTTCTGCTATGACTGCACTTGAAGCTCAGGATGGTGACGGGGGCGACTGGGTAGATTTGCTTGAGTTCGCACGCGAAAATGGCGCCAACACTCAGGAGCTGTGGCGCCGTCTGGCTTTTGGCTATCTGGTGGGCAATACTGACGATCACCTGCGAAACCACGGTTTCTTGTATAGCTCTGGCTCTTGGGAGTTAGCTCCCAGTTTTGATGTCAACCCGACACCTGATGACGTTTTCCATCAGCTATCACTGTACGGCTCAGAGGACTACACCCTTGATGAAGTTCTTGATCGGGAGATACTTAGTCTTTGTGGGCTGACTGAAGCTAAAGCAAAGCGCTGGCTACAGGCGGTAGGGCCGGTCCTTGAAGGGGCTATTCCTGAGGCTAGAAAGAATGGCCTTGATGCCCATAGTGTAAGTATCATGGAGCCTCGTTTTATGCACGCTCGTGAAGAGCTTAGGGGCTTCTACGACTACAGCTAGACCTTGCTATGAGGCTTATTCATAAGGGTCTTGCATGCTCACGCTGGATGGAGCCCAGCAGATTCCGAGCGAGCGAGGAAGTAAATCTGCGGGCGGAATAGGCGTAAGCCTGACCCTCTCGCCTGGTTCGCTGTGAGCATGCTTCGCCGACCCCTTATGAATAAACCTCACCTTTTGAATAACCCTCTATATCTACAGAGATAGAGGATAATAGAAATGCGGACCCACCCAATATTTACATTGGATACCGGGTCCAGCTTCTTTTAAAGGTAATCTGACTCATTGGGAATACTCTTGTCGAAATTTGCCCTCTTGAGTAGAATTTTTCCATGAGTAATAAAACTGGAACGCAGACGCGTCGCGAAGAAGAAATAGCCTTTCTTGCAATTGAAAATATTCTTGATGTTGATATATATCTGGCAGATTCTGGTGGGGGAAATAGTAGGCCGGATGGAGAATGGCGAGACCCTGCTAATGATTTTTTAAATATATTAGAAGTGACTTCTCCCGATGAAACCGAGTTGATGAGAAACATGTTTATTGCTGCGCGAGATGGGAAAAATCATATCGAATCTGGATTTCTTGGGAGTGACTGGGGTATGCTTCATGAGAATATTAATGAAATGTTGTCTGAGGGGTGGGTTGTGAAAAATGTTGAAAAACTTCGTATGGCGAAAGCTGATAGAAGGCACCTTTATCTTTATGGTCGTGGCATGAAATATCGGGATTGGTTTAATCGCCTTTGTCGCTGGGAGCCTGATTTTCAAGATGAGCCTTTGTTGCCTGTGGATATACCTAAAGGGATTGACCGTATCTGGTTTCAAGCTGGGAGTGCTCAAAAGGAGCCCGGCGCTGAATTCACAACTTGGGTGGCCTGGTATGATCCTGATTCAGGCTGGGGTTATAAGTCTATTGTTATAGATGAACGTTTTTTACCAAGCCCTCGACCCAATTTGAGAGGAGGATTTTTGAATATAAAACGCGTGCCTAAAAATAGAATTTCAATAGATAATTAGAATACTCAAAATAAGCCTTGTTTGAAATTTGGTAAAATATATTTTTTAAAATAATCTTCTATTTAATAAAATTGGTAATCCGCAGGGTGCAGAGCCGGGCCCCGGTTTCCTCGTGGGTAATCAGCACCTCGTGGGTGGTCAGCGATCTACCCAGGTGAATAGCAGATGCCGTGGCCCGCACCGTGCCGGTCTTCGATGACTTATGGTGGGTGGCGTTCACGTCCACACCCACCGCAACCCTACCCATGGACGAGGCATGAATGACCGCGGCCCAGGAGCCTACAGCCTCCCCCAGGGCCAGCATGGCACCCCCGTGCAGCAGGCCCAGGGACTGGCGGTTGCCCTCCACCGGCATGGTGGCCACGACCCGCTCGGCGGACTCTTCGAGCACCTGCACGCCCATCTTTTCGTCTAGCTCACCCAGGGTGATTTTCCAGAGTTCGACCTGCCCATCAGCCTCCTGGCCGGTGGCTACTTGCTCGCCCATGAGCGTCCTTTCCGCCCTGTTCCTCAAGAGGTGCAAGGCTTTTCTTCACCTGTGATGTGAACTATAGTTTATACCAATAACTGAACGCTCGGTCATTTATTTCCGGGCTTCCCAACAGTAAGGATTTCTCAATGACGAGCACCCCCACACTGGTCCCCAGCTTCATCAAGGGCTCCTGGTGGACCCCGGAAAACCCCACCTCTTCCCAGGACGTCCTCAACGCCATCACCGGCAAGCCCATCTACCGGGTATCCACCGAGGGACTCGACACCGCAGGGTCCATTGACTATGCCCGTACCACCGGCCAGGCCAATCTGGGCAAGCTCACCTTCCACGACCGTGCCCTCATCATCAAGCAGCTGGCCCAGTACCTCACCGAGCACAAGACCGAGCTCTACGAGCTTTCCTTCGCCACCGGCGCCACCCAGCGTGACCACTACATCGACGTGGACGGCGGCATCGGCACCCTCTTCACCTTCTCTTCCAAGGGCCGCCGCGAACTACCCAACTCCCGCGTCATGATCGACGGCAACGTCGAGCAGCTCTCCCGCGACGGCTCCTTCATCGGTGAGCACATCTACACCAGCCTGCCCGGGGTGGCCGTTGAGATTAACGCCTTCAACTTCCCCATCTGGGGCATGCTTGAGAAGTTCGCCCCGGCCTTTATCGCCGGCATGCCCACCATCGTCAAACCCGCCACCCCCACCGGCTATGTCACCGAGGCAACCGTGCGCCTCATGCTGGATTCGGGTCTGCTGCCCGAGGGCTCCCTACAGCTGATTTCTGGTTCAGCCCGCGATCTGCTGGACTACCTGGACTACCGTGACCACGTCGCCTTTACCGGTTCTGCCGCCACCGCCCACACCCTGCGTCAACACCCCAGCGTGCAGACCAAGGGCCTGCACTTTACCGCCGAAACCGACTCCCTGAACGCCGCTATTCTGGGCCCGGACGCCACCGCTGATACCCCCGAGTTTGAGGCCTTTATCAAGTCGGTCATGGTGGAAATGACCGCTAAGGCAGGCCAGAAGTGCACCGCTATCCGCCGCGTCCTGGTGCCCGCCGGGCGCTCCGCTGAGGTCGTTGAGGCCCTGGCGGGCAAGATTTCCGGACGCGTGGTGGTCGGCGACCCGCGCGAGGAGGGCGTGACCATGGGTTCGCTGGCCTCCCCCGAGCAGAAAGCCGAGGTTGAAAAGGCTGTGACCCGCCTGGTGGAGGCTGGCGGTACGATTGCCTTCCGCGGCGAAGCCCCCGAGGGCCCCTCCTTCTACCCGGTCACGGTGCTGACCTTTGAGGACGCCCGCACCCCCGAGGTTCATTCCGTTGAGGCTTTCGGCCCGGTAACCTCCATTCTGGAGTACACCGACCTAGCCGAGGCTGTTGAGCTGGCCGCCTTGGGCAAGGGCTCCCTGGTGGCTACGGTCTGCACCCACGATAATGGCACCGCCTCCCAGCTGGCCCTGGGCATTGCCGCCCACCACGGCCGCGTCCTGGTGCTGGACCGCGAGGACGCCAAGACCTCAACCGGCCACGGCTCCCCCGTGCCCCACCTGGTGCATGGTGGCCCCGGCCGTGCTGGTGGCGGTGAGGAACTCGGTGGTGTGCGCGCCGTGAAGCACTACATGCAGCGCACCGCCATTCAGGGCTCTCCCAATAAGCTCACTGCCCTGACCGGGGTGTGGCACCCCGGGGCGGACGCCGCAACCGTCACCCGCGCCCAGGTAGAGTCGGGCGAGGGTGTGCATCCCTTCCGCAAGTCTCTGGACGAGCTGGCTATCGGCGACCAGTTCGCTTCTGACCTGCGTGAGGTCAAGCTACAAGACATCACCGATTTCGCCAACGAGACCGGGGATCAGTTCTACGCCCACACCGACGAGGAGGCTGCGGCAGCTAACCCCTTCTTCCCCCGCCGCGTGGCCCACGGCTACCTGCTGGTCTCGTGGGCCGCCGGGCTCTTCGTTGACCCGGCTCCGGGCCCGGTGCTGGCTAACTACGGCCTGGAGAACCTGCGCTTTATCACCCCGGTCACCTACGATGATTCGATTCGCGTGACTCTTACCGCCAAGAAGATTACCCCGCGCGTGACCGACGAGTACGGCGAGGTCACCTGGGACGCGGTGCTACACAACCAGAGGGACGAAATCGTCGCCACCTACGATGTGCTGACCCTGGTGGCCAAGACCTGGCCTATGACTGAGGCTGACGCCAGCTAACGCCCCAGTTTAGCCAGTAGCCGGTCGTGGTAGAAGGGCGGGTAGCAACTTGCTTCCACCACGGCCTGCATGGCAGCACGGTCACCCATAGCAGCTGCAAAGGCCTGCCCCATAGTCACCCCGTGGTCGGGGGCAGGCAGAAAAGTAATAGTATCCCCGGCGGTGATGGTGCCTGGCTGGATAACGCGCAAGTAGGCGCCGGCGTCCTGACGCTCAGTAAAGGTTTTTACCCAGCCTTTTTGACCCAGCCAGTCGGCAAAGGTGCGGCAGGGCTGGCGCGGTACCGACACCTCAAGCACAGCCGTGCCTACCGCTAGGCGCTGGTTGATGAGAACCCGGCTCCAGGTAATACCCTCGGTGGTTAGGTTCTCACCGAACTGCCCGTTACCCAAGGGAGCACCTAAGCGCTCGGCCCAGTAATCCAATTCTTCCCAAGAAAAGGCATAAACCGCCTTGTCAGCACCGCCGTGGTGCTTGGCATCCCCCACAAAATCTCCGCTCACGCCGGAGCCGTTGCCGTAGCCGGGCGCCGGGGCAAAAACCTCCAGCGAATCTACCGGCTGCTTATTGATGCCGGTAGTACCCTTACCGGTCGGGCTGGACATTTCTGCCCCGCGATTGGTGGAGCGGACGCGCGCCCCCGCCGGGCTTAGGCCAGGAAAGGTAGGTGCGGAGTGGGTTTCAGTCATAGGTCTACGATACCCTGCACCAGCTCTAGGGGCGGGGGCCTGCCGCAATCCCCCTAAAGGCCATATCCACCACGGTGTCGGCCAGGGCCTCAACATCGCCGCCGCGGGCCGGGTCGTACCAGACCGCCAGGGAGTTAATCATGCCGAAAATCAGGCGGGCCAGGGTGCGGGCGTCCGCGCTCTGCCGCACCTGCCCAGCCTGCTGGGCAGCATCCACCAGGGCCGCCAGGCGGCCGGTCAGGGCCCGGCGCTTATCGAGAGCAGCCTGCTGGGCCGGGGAATTACCGCGCAAACGCAGTAGCAGGGTCACATAGGGCAGGTGCTCAGCCAGCACAAACACAGTCTGGCGCACCACAAATTCAAGCCGCTCGCGGGCGTCCGCCTCTAAACTCTCGCCAGCCTCAAATACCTCGTCAAGGGCATCGAGGGCACGGTCGAGGGCGATGCGTAAAATCTCTTCTTTGCTGGTCACGTGGTGGTAGATAGCGCTCTTGGTCAGCCCCAGGCGCTTAGCGAGCATATCCATGCTGGTGGCGTCGTAGCCGTGCTCGTTGAAGACCTCTACGGCCAGGCGCAGTACCTCTTGGCGGTCATAGCCGGGGCGGCCGCGCTTGGCGGGCTGGGACTGAGTGCTCACAGCATCTTCCTCTCACACACGGGTAGGGAGCCCCCGCACAGGAGCTCCCTACATGCTAACAAACCTGCCTGCAGGCGAGTAGGTTTATTCGTTGCCTTTGGGCTTGTTGCGGTAGTCGTAGATACGGCGAATCTTGCCGACGGAGCGGGGCAGGACGTCCGGGTCCAGCACCTCGATACGGCAGGTGGAGCCGATTTTGGTCTTGATATCGTGCAGCAGACGCTTACCGGCCTCTTCGGCGGCTTCCAGGGTGAACTCTTCGCGGCGTTCGATGCGCACGGTCATTTCGTCCATGCGGCCGGGGCGGGTCAGTTCCAAGGCAAAGTGGGGCGACAGCTCGGGCTGCTGCAGGGCCAGCTCTTCAACCTGGGAGGGGAAGAGGTTGACGCCGCGCAGGATAATCATGTCGTCGCTTCGGCCGGTGATACGACCCAGACGGCGGTGGCCGGGGCGGGCAGTGCCGGGCAGCAGGCGGGTGAGGTCGTGGGTGCGGTAGCGGATAATGGGCAGGGCTTCCTTGGTCAGGGAGGTAAAGACCAGTTCGCCGGGGCGGCCCAGATCGAGCACGGTGTCGTCGAAGGGGTCGATAATTTCGGGGCGGAAGTGGTCTTCCCAGATGTGGGAGCCATCCTGCGATTCAAAGGACTCACCAGCCACACCGGGGCCCATGACCTCAGACAGGCCATAGATATCGCAGGCCTTAAGGGTGCCGAAGGTGACCTCGATTTCGCGGCGCATTTCCTCGGTCCAAGGCTCAGCACCCAGAACAGCGGTCTTGAGAGAGGTTTCCTTGGGGTCTATGCCCAGCTTGCGGAAGGCGTCGGCGATGGTCAGCAGGTAGGTGGGGGTGGAGAGAATCGCGTCGGGCTCAAAGTCGCGAATGAGCTGAACCTGCTTTTCGGTCTGGCCGCCAGACATAGGAATGACGGCCGCACCCAGACGTTCAGCACCGTAGTGGGCACCCAGGCCGCCGGTGAAGAGGCCGTAGCCGTAGGCGTTGTGTACCTTATAACCGGGCTTGATGCCTGAGAAGCGGAAGCAGCGGGCTACCAGGGCGCTCCAGGTGGCGATGTCGTTTTCGGTGTAGCCCACGACGGTGGGCTGGCCGGTGGTACCCGAGGACGCGTGGATGCGGCGCACATCGCTCATGGGTACGGCAAAGGCCTTGAAGGGGTAGGCCTTCCGCAGGAATTCTTTGTCGGTGTAGGGGAAGAGCTTGAGGTCGTCAAGCTCTTTGAAGTCACCGGGGTGTACGCCGTGCTCGTCGTAGAGTTCCTTGTAGGCGGGTACGTTTTCGTAGGCGTAGTGCAGAGTCCAGCGCAGGCGCTCGAACTGGAGGGCCTCAATCTGGTCGCGGCTCATCAGCTCCTCGGGGTCCGGGGCGCCGGGGTCTGCGGCTCGGGGGGCCGGGGTGTAGGGGTTTTCTACGCTGCAAGAGGGGGCCTTGTAGGTGCTCATGCCTGGTGTCCTTCCGTGGCTGTTGGGGGCTTGATGGAGCGGCCACGACCGCGGAACTCGGCGATGAGCTTGTCTCCGCAGGTGACGGTCACATCAACGATGCTGTTGCGCCCGTACTGTGCTGTGAGGTTCGCTTCTGCTCGTAGGGTTTGCCCTTCGTAGGCTGAGGCGATGTAGTTAACGTCAACGCCTGCCCCCACAGTGATGCTCTGGGCGTAGAGCTCGGGGTCACTGTGGTTGCAGGCGAGGGCGAAGGCGGTGTCTGCAAAGGCGAAGGTCATACCACCGTGGATGATGCCGAAGCCGTTGACCATCTCATGCTTGATGTCCATTTCGATGATGGCGTGGCCCAGCTGGGCGGTGAGCACGCGAATGCCCATCCAGTCGCTGGCGTGATCGCGTTCAAGCATGGGGTGGGTTGCGCTCACTGTGCCTCCAAAGTATTTAGTGACCATTTGGTCAGTTATTCACTCAACCCAACTGTGTCACATTTTGATGAGACGCGCAACACTTTAGCGGTGCTTAAAATCAGCCTCCCGTTTCTCAACGAAGGCAGCCATGCCCTCCTTCTGATCCTCGGTTGCAAAAAGGGCGTGGAAGGTGCGGCGCTCAAAAGCAACGCCCTGGGCCAGGGTGGTCTCGAAGGCGGCATTGACGGCCTCCTTGCAGACCTGGGCCACGAACTTTGACTTAGAAGCGATGGTTTCTGCCATCTCAAGGGCGGTGGGGAGGACGTCCGCGTCCTGCTCCACCAGGCGGGATACCAGCCCTGCCCGCTCGGCTTCGTCCGCCCCCATAAAGCGCCCGGTTAGGCAGAGGTCCATGGCCTTAGCCTTGCCCACAGCGCGGGTAAGGCGCTGGGAGCCGCCCATGCCGGGGATGACTCCCAGGTTGATTTCGGGCTGGCCGAACTTGGTGGAGGGCCCGGCGACCAGCATGTCGGCCATCATGGCCAGTTCACACCCGCCGCCCAGGGCGTAGCCATTGACGGCAGCCACGATGGGGGTGCGCAGGCGGGTGAGGTTATCCCAGTGAGCAAACCAGTCGGCCGCGTACATGCTGGCATAGGTCTGGGATGACATCTCCTTGATATCGGCACCGGCGGCAAACGCTTTTTCGCTACCGGTCAGGACGATGGCCCCCACCTCGGGTGAGCGGTCGAAGTCGGTTGCGGCGGCAACAACCTCGCGCATGGTGGCATCGTTGAGGGCGTTGAGGGCCTTGGGGCGGTTGAGGGTAATCAGCCCTACCCGGCCACGGGTTTCAACCAGAATGTTCTCGTAGGTAGTCACGGGTTTTTCTCCTTGCTGTAAGCGGGTTAGATACCGGATACGGGTGATCCATCGGCCTCGCGAATGGCGTTAATGACGTCTGAGAAGTCCTTAGTACCGTGCCCTTCTTCTACCAGGTGAGTATAGATATCTGCGGCGTGCTTGCCGAGTTCACCGTTGACCCCTGCGGTGTCGAGGGCAGCAACCGCCAGGCCCATGTCCTTGCTCATGAGGGCGGTAGCGAAGCCCGGTTCGTAGTCGCGGTTGGCGGGCGACCCGGGCACGGGGCCGGGCACCGGGCAGTTGACGTTGACCGCCCAGCAGTAGCCGGAGGAGGTGGAAATGACGTCGTAGAGTACCTGGGCGTCAAGCCCGAGACGCTCGCCCAGCACGAAGGCCTCGGAGGCGCCCACCATAGTGATGCCCAGCAGCATGTTGTTGCAGATTTTGGCGGCCTGACCGGTGCTATTGGTACCGCAGTGCACCACCTTCTTGCCCATCACCTCAAGCAGGGGGCGCACCTGCTCTACGTCCGCCTCGGCGCCGCCCACCATGAAGGTGAGGGTACCCTGTTCGGCTCCCACCATACCGCCGGAGACCGGAGCGTCGACGGCCCGCATGCCGGCCTGCACAGCTAGATCGGCTGCCTGGCGGGCGTGCTCTACCTCGATGGTGGAGCAGTCTACGAAGAGGGTGTTGGGCTTGGCCGCAGCCAGCAGGCCACCCTGGCCCTCGCGCCCGCCGTAGGCTCCCAGAACGTGCTGGCCAGCAGGCAGCATGGTGATGACGATATCGGCCTGGGCTACAGCGTCTTCGCCGCTGGCGGCCACCTGGATTCCGCGGTCGCGGGCGGCATCGAGCGCAGCGGGCACCAGGTCAAAGCCGTGCACGGTGTAGCCTGCGGCAACCAGGTTGGCTGCCATGTAGCCGCCCATGTGCCCCAGGCCGATAAAAGCGATAGTTGGTGTGGTTGTCATCTTCTTCTCCCTTACAAGGTGGGCTTTTCTGTCTCGTCGATTCCGAGTGCGGCCTAGCGGGGGGCCATGCGCAGGGCGCCGTCCATGCGGATTGTTTCGCCGTTGATGTAGTCGTGTTCGGCGATAAAAACAGCCAGGTCGGCGTATTCAGCGGGGGCCGCGAGGCGCTGCGGGAAGGGCACATTTTGAGCGAGTTCTTCGCGGAACTCTTCGGTAATGCCAGCCATGAGCGGGGTGTCCACGATGCCCGGGGCGATAGTATTCACGCGAATTCCCGAGCTGGCCAGATCTCGGGCCGCGGGTAGGGTCAGGGCTACAACCCCGCCCTTTGATGCCGCGTAGGCTATCTGACCAATCTGACCCTCATAGGCGGCGATAGAGGCGGTGTTGATAATGACGCCCCGCCCGGCTGTGCCTTCCACCGGTTCCTGGCTCGCCATCAGGGCAGCCCCGGCAGTGAGCACGTTAAAAGTGCCGTTGAGGTTGATGCTGACGGTTTTAGCGAAGAGGGCAGGGTCGTGCGGCCCCCTTTTGGAGAGGACGCGGGCCCCCGGGGCGATACCAGCGCAGTTGACCACGGTGCGTAGGAGGCGCTCGTCCTGCCCCACCCGCTCGAAGGCAGCTTCAACGGCTGCGTAGTCAGTGACGTCGCCGGGCAGGAAGGTGACGCCCTCAACTTCCCCGGCCTTCTCGATACCGGCGGGAAGGTCGAGGCCGTAGACGTGCACGCCGCGGGCAACCAGGGCGCGGGCGGTTGCTGCTCCGATACCCGAGGCTGCGCCCGTAACCAGGGCGGTGGTGTTGGTGAGATTCATGGTGCTCTCTTTCAGGTGGGAGGTGAGGGGTTTAGACGAAGGCTGAGTAGCCGGTCAGGGCCCGGCCCACGATGAGGGAGTTGATTTCGTAGGTGCCCTCGTAGGTGTAGAGGATTTCGGCATCCCCAAAGAATTTGGCCATCTCGTAGTCGGTGGTCATGCCGTTGCCGCCCTGGATTTCCCGGCCCAGCCAGGCGCTCTGCCGGGCCAGCTTGGTGGTGGTGGCCTTGGCCATGGCGGCGTGAACCATGTCGAGGGTTCCGTTTTCTTGCATGCGGGCGCAGTTCATCATGAGCCCCAGGGCTGCCTGGGTGTTGCTCATAATTTCTGCGATGTTCTTTTGGATGAGCTGGAACTTAGCCAGGGGCTTGCCGAACTGCTGGCGGGTGATGGCGTAGTCGCGGGCGATATCGAAGATACCCAGCTGAATACCGTAGCCCTGCCAGCCCACCCAGGCGCGAGAGTTACGTAGCATCTCATTGGCGGCGTCGAAGTTGACGGCCCCGGGCAGGTGGGCGCTAGCGGGCACCTTCACGTCGGTGAGGGTGATGTGGGCGTTCTGCATGACGCGCAGGCCTATCTTGTTGCGAATCTTCTCAGCTTCGTAGCCAGGGGCGTCGGTGGGTACGATGAAGGCCTTGATCTGCTGGTCGGCGGTGTCGCGGGCCCAGACCAGGGCGAAGTCGGCGATGGTGCCCATGCCGATCCAGCGTTTTTCGCCGTTGATCACCCAGTGTTCGCCGTCAAAGGTGGCGCTGGTTTCGAGGCCGCCGGCGATATCGGAGCCGTGGTCGGGCTCGGTCAGGGCAAAGGCGCCGGTGAGTTCAAAGCTTTCGAGTTTCGAGAGCATCTCGGCTTTCTGCTCGTTGGAGCCGAGAATGTTGATCATGCCGAGCACCAGCTCGTTGTGAATACCGACCAGGGCTGAGAGCGAGACGTCTACCCGGGTCACTTCTGCGTAGACCAGGCCGCGGAAGAGCCAGGAGGTGCCGCTGGTTTCAAGGCGGGCCAGACCCACTTCAGCCATGCCTTCGAGCAGGTGCAGGGGGAATTCTTCGGTGTTCCAGTAGTCAACGATTTGGGGGCGTACTTCTTCTTGCAGGTAGGTGCGGATGCGCAAGAACCACTCTTTTTCGTGGTCGGGTAGCAGATTGAGAACGCCGAAGGGGTCGATGTCGGGGAAGGGCAGGGGCTTTTCGGGTGGGTTTTTGACCATTCCGCGGATGTGGGTGCTCATAGGGTAGCTCTCCTGTGCAACGTCGTCGTATGCAACTCACGGGCGGGGTTCACCCGCACTTTTTGTGTGAGTCAAGCCATATTTAGCTCTGAATGTACTCCACCCTGGGGGCCGTCGGGTAGCTTTTGGGGGAATTAATTGGTTCGTTACGCACAGACAGGCTCGCCTTCGTTGATTTTTCCACAGGGTCTTGGCAGGGGTGCCACCCCTCCCTTATAGTGACTCACAGCACCCTGTCGTGACCCATGCCACTATTCTTGCGTGGCTTATTGCCGAAAGAGGTTACTCATGAGCGTTACCGAAGAGTTCCGCACCATTCGCGATCAGCTTGTTGCCCTGCGTGAAGACTACGCCGCTGCGCGCAAACAGTTCACTTGGCCCCGGTTTGAGTATTTCAACTTCGCCCTCGACTGGTTTGATCAGGTAGCTGCCAGCGAGGAACGCAAGGACGCCCCCGCCCTGATTATCGCGGAGCAAGACGGTTCCAGCGTGAGCGTGAGCTACGCAGAAATGTCTCAGCGGTCAGCACAGGTAGCTAACTGGCTACGGTCGGTAGGCGTGAAGCGCGGCGACCGTGTGATTCTCATGCTGGGCAACCAGGTAGAGCTCTGGGAGCTCGTGCTCGCCGGCATCAAGCTGGGCATTATTCTTATGCCTTCCACCGAGATGCTTGAGCCGGTTGACCTCGACGAACGCATCAGCCGTGGCACGGTCGAATGGGTCATTACCAACAGCAAGAACGTGCCCAAATTCGAACGGGTTGAGGGCAACTTCACCGTGATCGAAACAGACGGTAAGACCGAGGGGGCCCTGACCAAGCACCCCCACCTGAACTACCTGGATGCGGCGTCCGCTCCCACCGATTTCACCCCGGACGCCCCCACCCGGGGCGACGAGCCCCTGCTCTGGTACTTCACCTCGGGCACCACCTCGCGGGCCAAGATGGTGGAGCACACCCACACCTCCTACCCGGTGGGCCACCTTTCGACCATGTACTGGATTGGTATGGGCCCCGGCGACGTGCACCTGAATGTGGCCTCACCAGGCTGGGCCAAGCACGCCTGGTCCAACATTTTTACCCCCTGGATTGCCGAGGCAACCGTCTTTATCTACAACTACTCCCGCTTCGACGCTGCTGCCCTCATGCAGAACATGGAGAAGTTCGGGGTCACCAGCTTCTGCGCCCCGCCCACCGTCTGGCGCATGCTCATTCAGGCCGACCTGGGCCAGCTGGCAACCCCGCCCACCAAGGTCGTTGCCGCAGGTGAACCGCTGAACCCCGAGGTAATTTCCAAGGTGAAAACCGCCTGGGGTGTGGATATTCGAGACGGCTTTGGGCAGACCGAGTCCACCGTGCAGATTGCCAATACGCCCGGCCAGCCCATCAAGATTGGCGCTATGGGCAAGCCCCTGCCCGGCTACGACATTGTGCTGATTGACCCGGCTACCGATGAGATTTCTGAGACCGAAGGTGAGATTTGTATCCGCCTGAGCGATGCCCGCCCCCTGGGCCTGATGACCCAGTACAAGGGCGACCCCGAAAAGACCGAGGACACCATGCGCGGGGGCTTCTACCACACCGGCGATATTGCCGAGCGGGACGAGAACGGGGTGCTCACCTATGTGGGCCGCGCCGACGACGTCTTCAAGGCCTCCGACTACAAGCTCTCCCCCTTTGAACTGGAGTCCGTGGTCATTGAGCACCCGGCTGTGGCTGAGGCTGCGGTGGTTCCGTCGCCCGACGAGATCCGCCTGGCGGTACCCAAGGCCTACATTGTGCTGGCCGCTGGGCACGAGCCAACGGCTGAGACTGCTAAGGATATTCTCAAGTACGCCCGCGACCACCTGGCTGCCTACAAGCGGGTGCGACGCATCGAGTTCTACGAGCTGCCCAAGACCATTTCGGGCAAGATTCGCCGTGTGGAACTGCGTGCCCGTGAGAACGAGTTCCACGGCCGCCACGGTGAGAAGACCGCAGCAGCTCTGGCCGCCCGCACCACCACCGAGGGCTACGGCCACGAGTTCGCCGACACGGACTTCCCGGACCTCAAGGGCTAGGCAAGCTATCTCCCTATACAACGAATGTGACTCATATTCCCAGGCGGGCGTTAAAACAACACCCTTTTGGGAATATGAGTCACATTCGTGGTGGGGTGTATGGACCCAGCGGGATTAGCTACCCAGGTTGGCCTCAACTCTTGTTACATTCTCTGCCTCAATATAGGGGGATCCATCGACGACATTCACAATGCGAATTTTGCTGACCTTAATCTTGGCATAGGTATAGGTCCTCGAGGTGCAGCTGAAGTATACTTCATGGACAGCGAATCCGACCCCAATGGTGAATTCAGTATTACCGGAAACGGAAGCTGTTCAGCCGCTCTGGGTATTGGCCTAGGATTCGGTTTGAGCTTCCCGCCCAAAAGCGGAGCCATCGGCGGCGTTGCTGGGCTTGGCCTTGGTTGCAGTGCAAACCTTAGCTTCAACATTCCTCTACCCGTTAGCTAGATAATTAGGATACCGAATTGATTCATCAATATGTATATAGTGGATTTATTATTGCATCCTTTTTCACAATACCCTTCTTCTATTTTCGCACCCGAAAGAATATCAGGGAAGGAAACCCGGCAGTCTGGCCAGAAACCATGATTTTCAAAAACCCTACCCCGGCAGGCAGATACCTCACAATGGTAGGGCCTAGCGTCCTTTGCTTATTCGGTTGCCTCTACCTACTACTTTTCGGACAATACGGACTACTAAAATGAACAACAAAGACATCATGAAAAAGATGTTTACCTCAAAAACCTACTGGGCAGGCGCTCTACTCGCTATTACCGGCTTCATCATGCTCGGCTACCACGGCTACAAACACAATGAGCTCTTCATCCCCGGCCTCATCCTCTTCCTCATAGGCTTTGCCATCCATGGCTACAGCACCATCCGCGCCATGGCAATGATGCGCAGAAACCCCAAAGAAAAATAACACCCCCTTGGTTCTCTCTTGACCCCAAGAAAATCAAGGGGGTCAAGAGAGAACCAAGGGGGTGAGGTAGCAGGCAGTACCCGGCTAGGACTTTAGACCCAGCTCCCCCGCCTTCGTGGGGGTGAAGAATGCCAGGACGCTCTCGCGCGGGACCTCCGCCAGGCTGGCAGGGGACCACTGCGGGTTGCGGTCCTTATCGACCACCTGAGCCCGGATGCCCTCGCGCATATCGTGATGGGCCAGGGCGTTACAGGAGGTCACAAAGTCCTGATTCAGGGTTTCTGCCAGGCTCTGGCTACCGGCCCGACGCACAGCCTCCAGGGCCACCTTCATACCGGTCGGCCCGTTCTTCTGCAGGGCCGCCAGAACCGTACCAGCGAACTCGGCACCGTCCGCCCCCGAATCAGCCACCGCCTGGACCTTCTCAAGGATTTCCTCAACGGTATCAGCGGCAAAAGCACCCTCAATCCAGTGGGCGTTCTCCACGAGCGGGGAGGGAGGCACATCAGCAGCAAAGCCCTCGATGACGCGGGTGACGGCGTCCGCCCCCTCGACATTCTCAAGGGCAGCGACCAGGTCATCGAGCTTCTCAGACGGCACGAAATGATCAGCCATGCCGACGGCGAGCGCGTCCGCCCCGGTCACGTGCAGGCCGGTGACGGCCATAAGGGTGCCCAGGTTCTGCGGGGCGCGGGCCAGGATGTTGAGGCCCCCCACGTCGGGGCAGAAGCCGATGACGGTTTCGGGCATGCCGGTGCGGGTGCGTTCGGTGACGATGCGGTGGGAGCTATGGGCTGAGACGCCCACGCCGCCGCCCAGCACCAGGCCGTCCATGAGGGCGATGAAGGGCTTGGGGTAGCGGGCGATACGCAGGTCCAGGGTGTATTCCACTCGGAAGAAGTCCACGCCCTGATCCGGGTTTTCGCCGGTGGCCTTGTAGAGGGCCACCACGTCACCGCCTGCGCAAAGACCCCGCTCACCGGCGCCGCGCAGGAGCACGGCGGTGATGCCGGCGTCCTGTTCGAAGTCGTCCAGGGCTACGTTGATCAGCTCCATCATCTCGGCGTTGAGGGCATTGACCGCGCGCGGACGGTTGAGGGTGATAACCCCCAGGCTGCCGCGTTTTTCGGTCAGGACGCTCTCGGTCGGCTGGGTGCCGGGCGTATCGGTCACAGTGGGCCTCCTTTAGTTGCCGGTGGGCATAACGAAGCTGGCACCCTCTTTAATGCCGGAGGGCCAGCGGGATGTTACCGTCTTGGTCTTGGTGTAGAAGCGGAAAGCATCGGGCCCGTGCTGGTTGAGGTCGCCGAAGCCGGAGGCCTTCCAGCCGCCGAAGGTGTAGTAGGCAATCGGCACGGGAATCGGCACGTTCACACCCACCATACCCACATCGACGCGGCGGGCGAATTCGCGGGCGGTATCACCGTCGCGGGTGTAGATGGCAACGCCGTTGCCAAACTCGTGGTTGGTGGGCAGGGCCAGGGCCTCTTCGAAGTCATCGACGCGCACCACGGAAAGGACGGGGCCGAAGATTTCTTCGCGGTAGATGGACATATCGGTGGTGACCTTATCGAAGAGGGTAGCGCCGACGTAGTAGCCGCCCTCGTGGCCTTCGACCTTAACGCCGCGTCCGTCCACCAGTAGCTCGGCGCCTTCCTTCTCGCCGGCGGCGATGTAGCCTTCGATGCGTTCGAGGGCGCTGGCGGCAACGACGGGGCCGAAGTCCGCCTCGGGGTCAAGGGCGTGGCCGACCTTGAGGGTCTTGGTGCGCTCGACCAGCTTTTCAACCAGGGCATCGGCGGTGGCCTGACCGACGGGCACAGCCACCGAGATAGCCATGCAGCGTTCACCGGCAGAGCCGAAGGCTGCGCCGATGAGGGCGTCGGCCGCCTGGTCGAGGTCGGCATCGGGCATGATAATCAGGTGGTTCTTGGCACCGCCGAAGCACTGGGCGCGCTTGCCGGTGCGGGCGGCGTGCTCGTAGATGCTCTGGGCGATGGGGGTGGAGCCCACGAAGCCGACGGCCTTAATGCGGGGGTCATCGAGCAGGGTATCAACGGCCTCCTTGTCGCCGTTGACCACGTTGAAGATGCCGTCGGGCAGACCGGCCTCGGTCCAGAGCTCAGCCAGGCGCAGGGGCACGGAGGGGTCACGCTCTGAGGGCTTAAGGACGAAGGCGTTACCGGCTGCGATTGCGGGGCCGCACTTCCAAAGGGGAATCATGGCCGGGAAGTTAAAGGGGGTGATACCGGCGACCACGCCCAGGGGCTGACGCATGGAGTACACGTCGATGCCGGTACCTACGGAGTCGGAGTACTCGCCCTTGAGCAGGTGGGGGGCGGCGGTGGCAAATTCGACGACGTCAAGGCCGCGCTGGATATCACCGTGGGCGTCGGCTACGGTCTTGCCGTGTTCGAGCGAAAGCATCTCGGCCAGTTCGTCGGCGTTCTGGTTGACCAGGTCCACGAAGCGGTGCAGAATACGGGCGCGCTTCTGGGGGTTGGTAGCAGCCCACTTGGCCTGGGCTTCTGCGGCGTTGGCGATAACATCGCGCACCTCATCAGCGGACGCCAGGGGCACCTGGGCCTGCACCTGGCCGGTGCTGGGGTTGTAGACATCGGCGAAACGACCTGAGGTTCCGGGGCGATGGGCGCCGCCGACGTAGTGGGTTAACTGCTTCGTCATCGAAGCCTCCTTCCGTGAGGGCGCACAGATTTCTGTGCATCAGCTCACACGATACAGAAAAAATAGACGGGTGCATAGAGGCCAATCCCAAGATTACGCTTGACCGTGATGTGGTCAAGACTATATTCTGAACGAACGGTCAGTAATTAGTGCAGATGGGGCTGCCTCGCCCCGAGCAGCCCGCACCCGCAAGGAGCCAGACATGACTTCAACGACGAAGAACCCCGATCTCTCCCCCGTCGCCGACGCCCCCGCCCAGGCGGGCGAGAACGTCCTCAACGAAGAAGCCGAGCAGGCCTACTTCGACAAGCTCATCGCCGAAGACTCCCGCGTCGAACCCCGCGACTGGATGCCCGAAAAGTACCGCAAGACCCTCACCCGCCAGGTCTCCCAGCACGCCCACTCCGAAATCATCGGTATGCAGCCCGAAGCCAACTGGATTACCCGCGCTCCCTCCCTCAAGCGCAAGGCCATTCTCATGGCTAAGGTGCAGGACGAAGCCGGTCACGGCCTCTACCTCTACTCCGCCGCCGAAACCCTCGGCACCCCCCGCCACATCCTCAACGAGCAGCTGCTCGAAGGCCGCGCGAAGTATTCCTCTATCTTTAACTACCCCGCCCGCACCTGGGCAGATATGGGCGCTATCGGCTGGCTGGTCGACGGGGCCGCTATCTGCAACCAGGTTCCCCTCTGCCGCGCCTCCTACGGCCCCTACGGTCGCGCCATGGTGCGCATCTGCAAGGAAGAATCCTTCCACCAGCGCCAGGGCTGGGAAATCCTCTACGAGCTCTCCCACGGCACCCCCGCCCAGAAGAAGATGGCCCAGGACGCCGTCAACCGCTTCTACGGCCCCGCCCTGCAGATGTTTGGCCCGCCGGACGCCGACTCCCCCAACTCCCAGCAGTCCATGGCGTGGAACATCAAGCGCTTCTCCAACGACGAGCTGCGCCAGCGCTTCATCGACATGCTGGTCCCCCAGGCAGAAGCCCTCGGCCTCACCCTGCCCGACCCCGACCTCAAGTGGAACGAAGAACGCGGCCACTACGACTACGGGCCGCTGGACTGGGACGAGTTCAACTCCGTCATCTCGGGTAACGGCCCCTGCAACGTCCAGCGCATGCAACGCCGCCGTGCCGCCCACGAAGAAGGCGCCTGGGTGCGCGAAGCCGCCGCCGAATACGCCCGCAAAACCACAGAACAGCACTCCGAACTGCTAGGAGCCTAACCATGACCGACAACATCACACACCTACCCGAATCCAACGAATGGCCCCTCTGGGAGGTCTTCGTCCGCTCATCCCGCGGCCTCTCCCACGTACACGCAGGCTCCCTGCACGCCCCCGACGCCACCATGGCCCTGCGCAACGCCCGCGACCTCTACACCCGCCGCAACGAGGGCACCAGTGTCTGGGTTGTACCCGCCGAAGCTATCCTGGCCTCCGACCCCGACTCCAAGGGTGGCTTCTTTGAATCGTCCCAGGGCAAGAGCTACCGCCACGCCACCTACTACACCAAGAGCGAAGGGGTAAAGCACCTATGAGTTACGCATCCTTCGAATCAGCAACCCGCCACAGCGAGGGCGAATCTATCGTCGCCGAAGATATCGCAGCTTCCGGTGTGCAGGCCAGCGAAGAAGTAGCCCGCTACGCCCTGGCCCTGGGCGACGACGCCCTCATGCTGGGCCAGCGCCTGGCCCACTGGATTTCCCGCGCCCCCGAACTCGAAGAAGACATCGCCCTGGGCAACATCGCCCTCGACCTGATCGGCCACGCCCGCTTCTTCCTCACCTACGCGGGTACCGCCTGGGGTAAGACCGAGGACGACCTGGCCTACTTCCGCGACGAAGAAGAGTTCCGCTCAGCCCGCCTGGCAGAACAAGAAAACGGTGATTTTGGGCAGACCATCGCCCGCCAGCTTATCTTCAGCTACTACCAGTACGAGCTCTACTCCGCCCTGGTGAACTCCGACGATAAGACCCTGGCGGCTATCGCAGCCAAGGCTCTCAAAGAAGTCGCCTACCACCAGGACCACGCCACCGCCTGGGCCCTGCGTCTCGGTATCGGCACCGAAGAATCTAACCGCCGCATGCAAGAAGGCCTCTACTACATGTGGCCCTACATCGACGAGCTCTTCTACGACTTCGAGGACGCCGCAGCCCTCCCCGGCGTGGCCGTCCTGCCCTCCACCCTGCGCGAGAACTTCGAGACACGCCTGCACGCCATCATCGAAGAAGCCCAGCTGAAGGTACCCGACGTACCCCAGGCCCGCGGCGGCGACCGCTCCGGCCAGTTCTCCGAAGCCCGCGGCCATATCCTCACCGAACTTCAGGTCCTCGCCCGCGCCCACCCCGGCGCCACCTGGTAGTTCCCAGCCGGCCCAGCACAAGGAGGTGCCCCCGTGAACACCCGCAGCGAGCGTCCGCCCCGCCATTGCTCAGACGGCAGCGCCCTGACCAGCGAGCAGGCCAGCGCCGGAGTCGATTTCAGCTTCGGCTTCGACGCCGACTCCGGCTACACCGCCCCCGCCCTAGAAACCGAGAGCTCCGTACCCGCCCCCGAGGGGTCGGACGCCGCCCTGTGGGAACTTGCCGCCCGAGTCGCCGACCCCGAAATTCCCGTTCTTTCCATTGCTGACCTTGGGATTCTTCGGGCCACCCGCTACGAGGGCGACCAGCCGGTTGTAGTCATTACCCCCACCTACTCCGGCTGCCCTGCCATGGACGCCATTACCACCAACGTCCGTAGGGTCTTCACCGACCACGGCTACCCGGCCCCGCATGTCGAAACGGTGCTCTCCCCCGCCTGGAGCACCGACTGGATGAGCGAGGCCGGCAAGGCCCGCCTTGCCGAGTACGGCATCGCCCCGCCCACCGGCACAGCTGCCGCAGGCCCCGTGAGCCTGGGTCTGGCCGTCAAGTGCCCCCGCTGCCACTCCCTGGCCACCCGCGAACTCACCCGCTTCGGCTCCACCTCCTGCAAGGCCCTCTACCAGTGCCAGGCTTGCTCCGAGCCCTTCGACTACTTCAAGATTCACTAGATCCGAGGAAGACGCCATGACCGACACCAGCACCCGCCGCCGCGCCACCTTTAACACGCTGACCGTGGCGGGCGTCCGTAAACTCACCAAAGACTCCGTAGAAGTCACCTTCGCCGTGCCCGACGAGCTCGCTACCGACTACGACTACCTGCCGGGCCAGTACGTCGCCCTGCGCGCCCAGATTGACGGGCAGGAAGTCCGCCGCTCCTACTCCATCTGCGCCGAACCCACCCCCGGCGAAATCCGCGTCGCCATCAAGCGCGACTTCGGTGGCCTCTTCTCCAACTGGGCCAACGACACTCTCGAACCCGGCTACCAGATTGACGTCATGAACCCCCAGGGTGCCTTCGTTTCCAAGAGCACCATCACCAGTCTGAACAACCCCGAAAAAATTGCTGAGGACGCCGCCGCGGCAGGTTACGAGCACATGGTCGCCTTCGCTGCCGGCTCGGGTATCACCCCCATCATCGCCATCGCCCGCACCGTGCTTAAGGCCAGCCCCACCAGCACCTTTGACCTGGTCTACGCCAACAAGTCGGCCATGGACGTCATGTTCGCCGAAGAAATCGGCGACCTCAAGGACCGCTACCCCACCCGCTTCGCCGTGCATCACGTGCTCTCCCGCGAACAGCGCATCAACCCGCTCATGAGCGGCCGCATTGACGATGAGAAACTGAATGCTCTTTTGGATCATGTCATTCAGGTGGGCCGCACCGATGAATGGTTCCTCTGCGGCCCCTTCGAGCTGGTGCAGCTTTGCCGCGATACTCTGGCCGAGCGCGGTGTGCGCGAGGACGACGTTCGCTTCGAACTCTTCACCACCGGCAAGCCCGAAACCCCCGCAGGCCAGCAGGGCCGGGCCGTGGAGGCTGACCCGTCCGGCGCCAACTACGCTATCTCCTTCAATCTGGACGGCACCTCCTCCTCTGTTGAATCCCCCATCTCTGCCAACGAAACCATCCTTAACGCCGCCCTGCGCGTGCGGGCAGATGTGCCCTTCGCCTGTGCCGGTGGCGTCTGTGGCACCTGCCGCGCCAAGGTTGTTTCGGGCGACGTGAAGATGGAGGAAAACTACGCCCTGGAAAAGGACGAGGTCGAGGCCGGCTACATTCTCACCTGCCAGACCCGTCCCTGCTCCGACGCCGTGACCGTGGATTTCGACGACTAGGAGGGGGAAGAGCCGTGATTGATCTGACCATTGAGGGTGCCGTTGCCGAGGTTGTGCTGAACGCCCCCGAAAAAATGAACGCCCTGAACGAGGCAGCCCTGGCCGAGCTGTCTGCCGCCTACGACGAGGCGGCTGCGGCGGGCGTCCGCGCCCTGCTCCTGCGCGGGGAAGGGCGCGGTTTCTGCGCCGGGCGCGACATCGCTGGTCTAGTGCCTGCTGAGGACGACGCCTACGGCTACCTGACCGATAAGGTCACTCCCCTGCTGAAGAAGATGAGCGCCTTCCCTGCTCCCACCTTCGCGGCGGTGCAGGGCCCCTGCCTGGGCGTTGGGTTGGGCCTGGCTATTGCTACGGACGTGGTTTATGTGGCTGAGAACGCCAAGATCGGCTCCCCCTTTGCCAACCTGGGGGCGACCCTGGATTCTGGCGGGCACGCCCTCTTTGTGGAGCGGCTGGGTGCCCACCGGGCCCTGGACCTGATTTACACGGCTGAGCTAATCTCTGGGGCGGAGGCGGTGGCTGCCGGGCTCTTTAGCCGGGCAGTTCCTGCCGAGGAGCTCCTGGACTTTACCCGCGAGAAGGTGGCCAAGGTGGCGGCCGGGGCAACCGGGGCTTTTGTAGCTTCGAAGCAGCTGGTGGCCCAGGTGCGCGATGCTCGGGTGGGCCTCTGGGAGTCCGTTGAAGCTGAGAACAAGGCCCAGGGCGACCTGTGCTCCTCTGCGGACTACGCCGAAGGCTTCGCCGCTTTCACACAGAAGCGGACGCCGGTTTTTAGGGGCATCTAGCTTTTTATCGAGAGTAAGAGAAAACTTCATGAGCGCCTTCTTTGCACGTGCTCATGAAGTTTTTCTTACTTTCACCAAGGGGCAAGGACGCTGGATCCGGCCCTAGTAGCCCACGTCGGTGGAGCCGTTATCTACCTGGCGGGTTCTACTCCTTATGAATAAGCCGCCTCATTGACGGAAGTGTGCGCGAATCTTCAGACCCTAATATTGGGGCTGATTTCCTCATACTCTTAGGTATGCATCCTGCCCCTGATCTTTGCTGTAGCCAGGGCTATTACTTACTGCTCTGGTCTCGAAGAAACAAGCACGGTAGAACCTGCGCCGAGGTACTTCCACTCATCGGTTTGGCCTACCGGGGACACCGCTGTCAACAGTTATCCACCGGGTAAAAGCCCACTCTTTTGTCTCAGAGGGTAGGCTGTTTCTCTACCCTAGGACTAGGAAGCTAGCTGCTTCTTGCGTTCCTTGATGGACTCAGCCAGGTACTTAGGCAGGCTGTCCAGGAAGTGCTGCACCTTTTCCTCGGAGGTGAGGAAGTCTGCTACATCCTCAATACCGAGGCAGGAGTAGCTCTTGTGCTGAAGCAGATCCCGAATATCAATCCGGAAGTTATCGGGGTTGAGGCGCACGCCCACAGGTTCCTTTTTCTCTGCATCAAGATGATACATATCGATATGTATTCCGTCGTTGGGGAAAATGGTCTTGCGTTCCTTGTTCTTTTGGTTCTTTTTGGCCTTGCCGCTAGAGAGATAAATACTATAGAAGTAGTCTGTATCGGCCAGCTTCAAGCGCACGCCCTGACCGGGGTGCCGGGTTGATTGTGCCTTCTTATAGATAAAGTCATCGAATTCTTCCCCCAGGAGTTCCTTGAGTTCCAAGGTCTTTTCAGCGTCAGTGAGCTTTTTAAAAATCATCCCGGCGAGTTTCTGTGCTACAGGTGAGGGGGTATGATCTTGGAGACTGATATTATCCAGAATCAGACTAATAGCTTCTACCAGGTAACGCTTTTGAATATCCTGTGGAAGCTTCCGTTCAATGTCCTCTCTGAACTCATCGCTTTCACCTTCAAGATAGCTACTGAATGCTACTAGCTGTCCCCGGACCTCCTTGAAGCCGTAGCTCTCAACGATTTCCCGAACATTAGAGTCATGATTTTCGATTGATTTCTTCACGTCCCAGCGGAAATCACGAATAATCTTGGCTGTGTCCAAAGACTCCGCAGCCTGCTCAAGATCAATCAGGAGTTCGGAGAGCTGCTCAAAACTGAGAGTCTTATAGTGCTGGAGGTAGTCCTTGTCCTTGTTCCTATCGGTCTTTTCAGGCGGATTTCCAGCAATGGTGAGGTAGATAAAGTGATTCTGGTAGTCGGGGTACTGTTTGTGGATTGCGTCAAAATACTTCTCTAACTGAGAGTCGTACTCGCCAGAGCTGTGCTCCGTTGCATAGTGCTTTGCCTCAATGGTTAGGGTCAGCTTGGGGTCTTCAGAGACAAAGAGAATATCGAGATTGGCCAAAGCCTCGGTTTCTGTTTTAGTTTTCTTAAGGTCCATTAGAGGTAGACCTTCACCCTTGATTTCCTTCATCAAGGTCTTGAAGAACCTGTCCTTCAGCCCGTGGTTTTCAGTCGGGTCCAGAAGCCATCGCAGCATACGGGAATAGCGGGTCTCGTAGGACTTACGGCCATATTCAATAATGGACCAGAAGTTAGGGACCCGGTCGGCATGAATACGGCGGTGGATTTCCTTGTTCTTGTAAAAATCTAAGACTTTCTGGACAACTTCTTCAGAGATAGCGGTAGACGACACAGTGCTCCCCTCCTAGATTGAATATTTACTTTCATCATTCTAGGTATTAGGCGGGCGCAGATTCAGCCCGCCCACAGATATTTCAAAAATAATGCTGAGGTTTATTCAAAAATCTGGGGCGAAGCATACTCTCGATGAAGCTACTTACGCGATGACTGGTGTGAATCACCCTATGAGCTTCATGTTACATGTGTGAAAAGTAGAGTTAGTAGTCAGTCCA
This sequence comes from Rothia nasimurium, assembly GCF_035916755.1. GTDB lineage: Bacteria > Actinomycetota > Actinomycetes > Actinomycetales > Micrococcaceae > Rothia. The sequence continues at coordinate 75,323 of NZ_JAYWIX010000006.1, forward strand.
AAAAATATCCTGCATCGGCACATAAGACTTCTTGATGAGCGAGCAAAACCAAATCATGACTTCCAGGCCATTCCTGCCCCGTTCATCTAGTCATATGGAAAGTAATCGTTACCACCTGAGGTTCACCACCCACCAGATTATGTTCCAGCAAGTAACCCTCAAAGGTAGCCAGAGGCATATCCTGGGTAGACTCCATCAATCCTTTCTGACTAGGTACCTAGTACCCTACGTCGGCGGAGCCGGAGTTGGCGTCCTGGATGAAGCGGGCAGCCAGCTTTTTAGACTCCAGGGCCAGGAGCTGCACGTCAGCGGCCACCAGAATAAAATCAGCACCGGCAGCCAGGTAGTCCTCTGCCTGCGCCGGGTCAAAGGCATTCACGCCAACCTTCACCCCGGCAGCACGAGCTATCTCGATAACCCGCTTCACTGCATCCACCACCTGCGGGTGGTTCTGCTGGCCCAGCAACCCCATGGAGGCAGCCAGGTCTGAGGGCCCGATGAAAACCCCGGCTAGGCCGTCCACCGCGCAAATCTCTTCAGCATTCTCCACAGCCGTAACTGACTCAATCTGCACAAAAAGCGAAATGTACTTCTCGGCCTCGGTCAGGTAGCCGGGCACCCCGCCCCAGCGGGCTGAACGGGACAGGGCAGACCCCACCCCGCGCACCCCCGCCGGGGGGTAGCGGGTAGCAGCGACCGCGTCCCGAGCCATCTGGGCAGTATCGACCATGGGAATGAGCAGGTTCTGGGCACCGGCGTCCAAGAACTGCTTAACAGCGACAATATCCAGGGAGGGCAAGCGCACCATGGTCTGTACCGGGTAGGCGGCCGTCACCTGCAGGAGCTGCTGCACCGTCTCAAGGCTGGCAACCCCGTGCTCCCCGTCAATGAGTAGCCAGTCCAGGCCGGAACCGGCGCAGATTTCGGCGGCCACCGGTGAACCTGAGCAGACCCACATGCCCACGGCGGGGCGTCCGAGGGTGTGCAGGTGCTGGCCGAAGGGAGGGTCTAGACGAAGCGACACGTTACCGCCCCTAAGTCCCCGTAGTCGGCGTGGACGGTATCACCCGGGTGCACCCACATGGGCTTGGTGAAAGAACCGGCCAGAATAATCTCACCGGCTGTGAGGGAATCCCCGTGGGCAGCCAGCTTGTTGGCCAGCCAGGCAACACCGTTGGCCGGGTGGTTGAGGACGGCAGCGGCTACCCCGGTATCTTCAATCTGCTCGTTGCGGTAGAGCAGGGCTGAAACCCAGCGCAGGTCAATAGAGGCCGGATCGACCGGGTTGCCCCCGTAGACCATGGCGCCCAGGGCGGCGTTGTCGCTGATGGTGTCAACGATAGTGCGGCCCTCCATCTCGATGCGGGAGCTCAGAATCTCTAGGGCCGGAACCACATATTCAGTGGCCCGCAGTACGTCAAAAATAGTGACGTTGGAGCCGGTCAGGTCGTCCTTGAGCACGAAAGCCAGCTCAACCTCAATACGCACATTGGAGTACTGGGAGTGCTCAATGACCGAGCCGTTTTCGTAAACCTGGTCGGCGAAAATTGCCCCATAGTCGGGTTCAGTAATGCCGGTGGCCTCTTGCATGACCTTGGAGGTCAGGCCGATTTTGCGGCCAACGAGGCGGCGGCCAGCGGCCTCGCCCCGGGCTCGCCACACATTCTGCACCGCGTAGGAATCCTCAACGGTCATGTCGGGGTAAGTGGCGGTCAGGCGCGGAATCATGGTGCGATTTGCCTCGGCCTCGGCCAGGTCATCGGCAATTTTGGTGAGCTGTTCTTTGGTGAGCATAGTTAGCTTTCAATACTGCGGGAGGTGCTTGAGGGATATGCTCGCCGCCGACTGGCTGGGTCTGGCGTGAATTGGGGCGAGCGCCCCGCGCGAGCCCCAAGAGGGTCAGTCGGCTAGAGCATATCCCGAAGCACCGAACTTATGTATTTCAGTCTTTACAGCTGGTGCCCCAGCTTGTATTCGCCCTTCTTCCAGTCGGGCATGTCTTCTTCGCCGGCGCGGGTGTAGGAGAAGCCGTCGGCGCCGATGGTCTGTTCCATTTCGGAGTCGTCGGTACGTTCGACCAGGGGTACGAGGTTACCGTCGAGGTCGAGGACGCGGGAGGCGTCGGTGTACCAGGAGGGGACGACGGGGGTGCCCCACCAGTCGCGACGCTGGTTGTCGTGCACATCCCAGGTGACGCGGGGGTTGTCGGGGTCACCGGTGTAGTAGTCCTGGGTGTAGATTTCGACGCGGTGGCCGTCGGGGTCGCGCAGGTAGAGGTAGTAGGCGTTGGAAACACCGTGGCGGCCGGGGCCGCGTTCAATGTGGTCAGAAAGACGCAGGGCGCCGAGCTTGTCGCAAATGGCGATGATGTTGTGCTTTTCGTGGGTTGCGAAGGCTACGTGGTGCATGCGGGGGCCATCGCCGCCGGTCATGGCGGTGTCGTGGACGGTGGGCTTGCGACGCATCCAGGCGGCGTAGGAGGTGCCGGCGTCGTCCTGGATGTCTTCGGTGACGCGGAAGCCGAGGTCTTCCATGTATTCGATGGCCTTGGGGACGTCGGGGGTAACCTGGTTGAAGTGGTCGAGGCGGACGAGGGCGCCGGGGGTGTGGAGTTCGTAGCGCCAGGCGAGGCGTTCGACGTGGTCGACGTCGTAGAAGAATTCGTAGGGGAAGCCGAGGGGGTCGAGCACACGTACGGAGTCGCCGAGGCCCTTGACGAAGCCGTCCTTGTTGCGGCGTACCTCGCAGCCGCGGGCGGTGTAGAACTTTTCGGCCTTGTCGAGGTCTTCGGGGGTGCGGACGCGGTAGGAGAAAGCTGCTACAGCCGGAACGTCGCCCTTGCGCAGGATCAGGTTGTGGTGGATGAACTCTTCGAGGGAGCGCAGGTAGATGGTGTTCTCGTCTTCTTCGGTGACGACGAGACCGAGCACATCGACGTAGAAGTTGCGGGAGCGTTCGAGGTCGGTGACGACCAGTTCCATGGAGGCGCAGCGGACGATGTCGGGTGCGTTTTCGTCGGGCACGATGACGGGGTAGTCAACAAAGGTAGGTGACATGGTTTTGCTTTCTTGGGTGGGGCGGTCGCCGGTAGGCTACGGTGCCTGCCCGGCGTCCGCGGGTGTGTAGTGGGGTTTTAGTCGGCCTTGCCGAAGACGGGGTTGTGGACTTCGCCGAGGTTGATGTGGACGGCCTGCTGGTCGGTGTAGAAGTCGATGGAGCGGTAGCCACCTTCGTGGCCGAGGCCGGAGGCTTTGACACCTCCGAAGGGGGTTCGGAGGTCGCGGACGTTGTTGGAGTTGAGCCAGACCATGCCTGCTTCGACGGCCTGGGAGAAGTTGTGGGCGCGTTGCAGATTGGAGGTCCAGATGTAGGCGGCGAGGCCGTACTTGGTGTTGTTGGCTAGTTCTAGGGCTTCTTCGTCGGTGTCGAAGGGGGTAATGGCGACGACGGGGCCGAAGATTTCCTCCTGGAAGATGCGGGCGTCGGGGGCGACGTCGGCGAAGACGGTGGGGAGGACGAAGTTGCCTTCGGGGAAGTCGGCGGGGCGTTCGCCGCCTGCAACGAGGCGGGCTTCGGTTTTGCCGATTTCTACGTAGGACATGACCTTGTCGTAGTGTTCGGGGTGGACGAGGGCGCCGACTTCGGTGGCGGGATCTGAGGGTAGGCCGACTTTGACGCGCTTGGCCTGGGCGGCGTAGCGTTCAACGAATTCGTCGTAGATGCTGCGCTGGACCAGGATTCGGGAGCCTGCGGTGCAGCGTTCGCCGTTGAGGGAGAAGACACCGAAGATAGTGGCGTTGATGGCGGTTTCGAGGTCGGCGTCTTCGAATACAACGGCCGGGGACTTGCCGCCGAGTTCCATGGAGAGGCCCTTGAGGTAGGGGGCGGCGTTGGCGAAGATGATTTGGCCGGTCTTGGATTCGCCGGTGAAGGAGATGAGGGGGACGTCAGGGTGCTTGACCAGGGCGTCACCTGCGGTTTCACCGAAGCCGTTGACCAGGTTGAAGACACCTGCGGGCAGGCCTGCCTCTTCGAAGATTCCAGCCCAGAGGGAGGCCGAAAGGGGGGTGAACTCGGCGGGCTTAAGGACGACGGTGTTGCCGGTTGCCAGGGCGGGGGCCAGCTTCCAGGATTCCAGCATGAAGGGGGTGTTCCAGGGGGTGATGAGGCCGGCGACGCCGATGGGCTTGCGGTTGACGTAGTTGACCTGGCGACCCGGAACCTTGAAGGCGTCGTCGGTCTGGGCAACGATAAGGTCTGCGAAGAAGCGGAAATTTTCGGCGGCGCGTCGGGCCTGGCCCTTGGCCTGGGTGATGGGTAGGCCGGAGTCGAAGGATTCCATCTGGGCGAGGGTGTCCTCACGGGATTCGACGATGTCGGCAATCTTCATGAGCACGCGGGCGCGTTCGCGCGGGAGCATACGGGGCCAGGGGCCCTCGGTGAAGGCGGTGCGGGCAGCAGCTACAGCGGCTTCGATGTCTTCTTTCTTGCCCGAGGCAGCCTGGATATAGGGCTGGTTGGTCACGGGGTCGAGCACGTCGAAGGTTTCGCCGTCGATGGAGTCAACGAACTGGCCATTAATGTAGTGCTGGATGCGCTCGGGCAGCCCGGCGGGCTTGGCGGGTGCGGTAGTGGTTTCAGTAGTGCTCACGGGGTAACTCCTTTGTACGGTGTGAGGGGCGGACGTCGGTGGACGGGTTATACCGGTTCGGGGATAGTGCTGAGGTAGCTGGCGAGGGTCGCCTGACGGTGATCTCGTACAGCTTGTTCGACCTCGTGGGCTGGCTGACCGCGGTCGATGAGGTCGATAATTCGGTCGTGCTCTGCCACTGATTCTGCAGCGCGGCCGGGCACAAACGAGAAGGTTGATTCACGCAGGTTGCCAAGACGGTCCCATTCGCTCCCTACCAGGTCTACAAGGTGCTGGTTGGGGCAGCGATGGGTAAGAACCTGGTGGAAGCGATGGTTGAGGTCGGTGAAAGCTTTGGGATCAAAGTCTTCAAGGAGGGTGGCAAGCTGCTGGTTGTAGTCACGAGCCGCAGCAATGTCTTCAGCGGTCAGATGGGGCAGGGCTAGGGCGGTGGCTGCACCTTCTAGAATGCCAAGGGTTTGCATGCTCTCTACGTAGGCGGAGCTGTCGACCATGGCGACCCTGGCCCCCACGTTCCGCTCGAAGGTGACGAGTCCTTCTGCTTCAAGCTGGCGGATAGCTTCTCGCACAGGAACCACCGACATATCGAGTTCACGACCGATAGAGGCCAGTACCAGGCGGTGGCCTGCGGCAAAATCGCCGTTCACGATTTTTTCGCGTACCCAGGTGTAGGCAGTCTCGGCTTTAGATAGACCCTTCTTATAGTCGAGGGTCACCTGCATGGACGGCCCGGGGTAGAGATCGATGTTCACGGTGGTTCCTAGCGGGTTAGGGCTGAGCAGGTGGGTTCTGGGCTAGCCAGTCTTTGTACTTTTCTTTCCAGGCACCGGTGGGTGGGAAGAGCCCGTCCACAGGGTGACCGGCTGCAACCTGTTCGGCGACCCAGGCGTCCTCATGCTCTTTATCGAAAGCGGCCTGAGCGACTTCGGCTGCAATAGCGGGAGGGATGACAATGGCTCCGTCGTCATCGCCGACGATAATATCGCCGGGGAGCACGGTGGCATTGCCGCAGGCCACCGCCACATCGACCTCCCAGGGCACGTGCTTGCGGCCCAGGACGGCCGGGTGGGGGCCCTGAGTAAAGACGGGCAGGCCGATTTCTTTGACAGCCGCATAGTCGCGCACCCCGCCGTCGGTGATGACGCCGGCGGCCCCGCGTCCTTTCGCTCTCAGGGCCAGGATGTCGCCCAGGGTGCCGGAGCCGGACTCCCCGCGGGCCTCAATGACGATAATTTCTCCTTCGGTCACCTCGTCAAAGCAGCGTTTTTGGGCGTTGTAGCCACCGCCGTGGGCCTTGAAGAGGTCTTCGCGGTTGGGCACAAAGCGCAGGGTTTTGGCGGTGCCGACAATTTTGGTGCCGGGGGTCTGGGGATAGACGCCCTCAATAACAACATTGTTGAGGCCGCGGGCGCGGAGCTGGGCGGAGAGCCCAGCGGTGGGCACAGCCTGCAGGAGGCGGCGGAGTTCGGGGGTCAGAGCGGACGCGGCCTGCGGGGTTTCTTGTTCTTCCAGCGGGGGGAGCCCGGCGGCTTCACGGGAGCCCCAGGCTTCTTCGGTCTGCTTTTCGTCAACGGCGGGTAGAGTGCCAATGGACCCGTTGAAGTCGCCTCGACCTGCGATAACGGGGGTAACAAGACGGCCCGAGGTGGGGGCTCCGGCGGCAGTGGGGGCGTCTACTTCCACTTCGACGACGTCACCGGGAACGACCACGGAGGAGCCTGCGGGGGTGCCGGTCAGGATGACGTCGCCGGTTTCGAGGGTCATGTGCTGGGAGAGGTCGGCGACGAACCGGGAGAGGGGGAAGATCATGTTGGCTGCGGCGGTGTCGTCCTGCTGTACGAGTTCGCCGTTAACCCAGGTACGAATACGAAGCTGGTCTTCTGACACCGCGCGGGCATCGATGAGGCCGGGGCCAAGAGGGGTGTAGCCGTCACGGCCCTTGGATCGCACATTGGAGCCCTTGTCGGCGGGGCGGTAGTCGTAGATGCCCAGGTCGTTAGCCGCAGTCACGTAGGCGACGTGATTCCAGGCGTCTTCAAGGGGAACATGCCGGGCAGGGGTACCGATGACCAGGGCAATTTCTCCCTCAAAGGCAAGGAGTTTGGTACCCTCCGGGCGTTCAACGGGGGCACCGGAGCCGGCCAGGGAGCTGGTGGGCTTGAAGAAGTAGGAGGGCTGAGCCGGACGCCGCCCGCGCTGGGCTGCGCGCGATTCGTAGGCCACGTGCACGGCGATAATCTTGCCGGGCGTGACGGGAAGGGAATCTCGGTTGGAGGGGGTAGCAGTCATGGAGTCTCCTCGTTGAGCTCTATCAACCTTGTCTGAAATCGTATATCATTTTTACACACTAGCAAGTAACTCACATCACAGCAAGAGCTTTTCGCAAAAGCCTTACAGTCACCCCGCGACAAGTTTCAGACAACCCTTGCCGCCCCTGCTGCATATCGTATATGATTCAGAGCAAGTGTTACCCATCACATCTTTGCTGGGGTGCAGCGCTGCACCCACTCCCTAAGGAGCACCATGCATTTCCACCACAACGGCTATATTTCCCGCGACCCCCGCCTTGAAGACCCAGCAGGTTACGGCATTAACCGCGCAGATGAACTGCCAGAGACCATGGACGTCCTCATCGTCGGCTCCGGCCCCGCCGGCATGATTGCCGCCGCCCAACTCTCCCAGTTCCCCCAGATCAACACCCGCATCATCGAACGCCGGGCAGGCCGCCTCGAACTCGGCCAAGCTGACGGCATCCAGGCCCGTAGCGTCGAAACCTTCCAGGCATTCCGCTTCGCAGAAGAAGTAATCCGCGAGGCCTACCACATCACCGAAACCAGCTTCTGGAAACCCGACTCTGCCAACCCCGACAACATCGTCCGCACCACCCGCACCCCTGACGACCCCCAGAACATCAGCGAATTCCCCCACCTCATCATCAACCAGGCCCGTATTCTCGACTACTTCGCCGACTTCGCCCGCAACTCCCCCGGCAAAATCACCCCCGATTACGGCATTGAGTTCCTCGGTCTCACCATTGAAGAAGACCACGACTACCCCGTGAAAGTCACCGTCCGCCATACGACCGGCGAACACTACGGTGAAGAACGCACCGTCCGCGCCAAATACGTCATCGGCTGCGACGGGGCCCGCTCCGGCGTCCGCAAGTCCATTGGTCGCACCCTCTCAGGGGACGCCGCTAACCACGCCTGGGGCGTTATGGACGTCGTGGTCAATACAGACTTCCCCGACTGGCGTATGAAGTGTGCCATCACCTCTACCAAGGGGTCCATCCTGCATATCCCCCGCGAAGGCGGCCACCTGGCTCGTGTTTACGTTGACCTGGGCGAAGTCCCCCTCGACGACAACCACGCCGTGCGCTCCACCCCCATTGAAGAAATCATTGACCGCGCCAACGCCATCTACCACCCCTACTCCATCGACGTGAAGAACGTGGCCTGGCACTCGGTCTACGAAGTCGGCCACCGCCTCACCGACCACTTCGACGATGTCGATACCTGCGACCGCGGTACCCGCGCCCCCCGCGTCTTCATCACCGGCGACGCCTGCCACACCCACTCAGCCAAGGCAGGCCAGGGCATGAACGTCTCCATGCAGGACGGCTTCAACATCGCCTGGAAGCTCGGCCACGTGCTCTCAGGGCGCGCCCCCGAGGCCCTACTCGATACCTACTCCGGCGAACGCCAGGAAATCGCCAAGAACCTGATTGACTTCGATAAAGAGTGGTCCACCCTCATGGCCACCAAGCCCGAGGATCTACCCAGCCCCGAATATCTTGAAGAGTTCTACGTGAAAACCGCCGAATTCCCGGCCGGGTTTATGACCGAGTACAAGCCTTCTCTTATCACCGGCGGTACCGAGCACCAGCACCTGGCTGAGGGGTTCCCCGTGGGCAAGCGGTTCCGCTCAGCCCGTGTGAACCGCCGCGAGAACGCCTACCCCTGCCACCTGGGCCACGAAGCAGTAGCGGACGGCCGCTACCGGCTCTACGTCTTCGCCGATGCTGCACACCCAGCGTCCGCCGACTCGAAGGTGCGGGCTCTGAGCGATTTCTTGACCCGGGACGCCACCTCCCCCTTCGTGCGCTACCGGGCTGAGGGAGCTGACTTCGATGCCCTGATTGAGCCGGTGGTGGTCTACCAGCAGAACTACACCGAGTTCGAGACCACCGACGCCCCCGCGGCCTTCCGCCCCCTGGTGGGCACCTACCAGATTGAGTACTGGGAGAACATCTACTGCGCCCTGCCCGATGAAGATATCTTCGAAGATCGCAAACTCTCCCGCGACGGTGTAGTGGTAGTCGTACGCCCCGACCAGTACGTAGGTGCTGTCTTGCCCCTCACCGACCACACCGCCCTAGCGGCCTACTTCGACGGGGTCTTCATCGACCCCGAGATTTAGGGCGCCCCGAGGTCTAGGGCGCTCAGCGCCTCAGAGCCTTAACCATAAAAGGGCCGGGGTAGGTACAACCACTGGTACCCGCCCCGGCCCTTCTGCCTTACGGAATCAGACTTACTGCTGGCCGTCCTGGGCGGCGTTGGCCTCGTCAATGCGCTTGGCCAGGCGTTCCTTTTCTTCAGCCTCGCGGCGCTTGGCCTCGGCTTCGCGGCGGGCGCGGGCCTCAGCGTACAGCTTGGCGGATGACCGGTTAATACCGGTGCCCTCACCCAGCTCGGGGTCGTTGGGGCGCTCTACCAGAATGAGGGTTGCACACATGACCAGGGTGACCACAAAAACCGCACCCGCCACGGTCAAAGCCAGCACCACATTCGGGGTGTTATTTGTACCGCCGGTTGCAAAAACCACGATGCCCAAGAAAGCCACCAGGGCCAAGACCGCCGCAATAATCAGCGGACCGCGCACCTGCGCCTTAAACCCACGATTGGGTGATTCACTTTTCTGAGCCAAGACCATTCCTCCTGAAAACAAACTCTCCACCAGTCTACGGGGTGGGCACCGCTTTTGCCCGATAGGCTCTAGCCGCGACGGGCGTCCGCGCGCAAAGACAGCGCACCGACCATCAAGAAAATACCGGCCACCAGGGCGCCGCCACCGGCGGTTCCCATAATGGCCTTGTCCCCAATCTCAGAAACAACAGGCAGGGCTGCCGCCGAAAGCGTCACAATAGCGCCCTCAAGCTGCCAGTCACGGGCAGCCGGGTTAGTAGCTTTGGTTCGCATACCGGCGAGCAGCTTGAGAACGCCGGTCAAGCCCAGCACACAGGCGGCAATCAGGGTCAGCCAGAACTCCCCACGGGGGGCTACAAAAGCCAGCACGCCACCGGCAGCCTGTACCAGGGCGATGGAGGTAAAAGCCTGGGCAGTGCTGGCGTCCCCTACGCGGCGCAGGGTTTGGGCCGTCAGGTAGGACGCTCCCGCATAGCCCAGCATGTAAAGACCCAGCATGACGGTAATGACGCCCAAGGTAGGTTGCTGCCAAAAGACCGTGGTGAGGCCAAAGGCCAGGAAAACCAAGGCATGTACCAGGGTGGGGCCGGTGAGGGCGGCCGCAAAAGCAGGGTCCAGAGGACGCTTGGGGTCGGTCTGCTGCCCGCCGGCAGCCAGGTGGGAGCCAGAAAACTCGGAATCGGTGCGCTGGGAATCGGAGTGCTGAGAATCAAAAGTCACCCCACCAGTCTAACCAGCCAAGCTGAAAGCCGCCGAGCCGCGGGTAGCCTGTTACGCCCTAGTGGCCAGAATGGGCATCTAGACCAGCAGAGTAGCCTTCCAACACCTGCCTTAAACTTCCCAGACCGAGAGCCAGTTTGCGGTCACTGACGGCCCCAAAACCAAATACCAGGCCGTATAGGGCATCCCCCGCCTCAGCCCGTGCTGACCAGTAATCCCCCAGGGGGGCCACAAGCACGCTTTCTAGGCGGGCGGCCTCAACCAGTTCCCCCTCAAGGTCCTTCCCCCGGGCAGAATCAATGCCGGGCAGGTGAAGCACCGCGTGCAGGCCGCCGTCCATGGGTAACACCCGGGCAGCATCCAAACCCTGCAGGGCGGTAAGTACCTGCTCCCGGCGTCCGCGGTAAACCCGGCGCATGCGCGCCGTATGGCGGCGCACCCCGCCCGCAGCGAGGAATGTAGCCATAGCGTCCTGCACGACCGACGACACCGGGTTGCCCAAATCGGCACGCAGTTCTAGCAGGTCAGCATGCAAGTGCCGGGGCACCACCACATAGCCCAGATTCAAACCGGGAGCCAGCATCTTCGCAAAAGACCCCAGTGTTACCACCCGGTCGGAGGCCCAACGGGCCGGGTGGGCCTCGGCCCCGCCCGGCAGAGGCGAACGGTCAAGAGAAGCTAGAGCCGGCAGGGGGTCGCCCACATAGCGCAGCTCAGAATCGTAGTCGTCTTCAACCAGCAGGGCGTCGTGGGTGCGCGCCCAGGCCAGCAGTTCCAGGCGACGCACCAGCGGCATGGAAGCCCCCAGGGGGTACTGGTGGCTAGGAGCTATGAGGACGAGGTCGGGCCGGTTTGGCCCCGTGGGCAGGTGGGCAGGGTTGAGGCCCTGCTCATCAACCTCAATCGGTAGGATTTCGTGCCCGAAGGCGAGAGGGATGCGGTGCAGGGAGGGGTAGCCGGGGTTCTCGACCGCGATTCGAAGCGGCCTATTGCGCACCCGGCGCCGCAGGGCGGTAAGAATCAGACGGAAGCCATCGCGGGCACCGGCGGTCACCAGCAGGTCGTCCGGGCTGCGCAGCACCGACCGCATCAGCCGCAGATGTTCAGCTAGCTGCACCCTCAGCTCGTAGGAGCCAGCAGGCGGGTAGGCTGTGCCGGGAGTAGCAGCCGCCTGCCGCCAGGCGGCCCGCCAGGCAGCACTTGCCACCAAGGAGGTATCGGGGCTACCCGGGCGAAGGTCGATAACCTCGGGGGTAGTGGGGCGGGCAAGACCGGTATTCGAGGCCGATAACCGAGCGGGCGCCTGCCTAGCCTCCCCACCCACGGCGACAGGACGCGAAGAGCCCACCTCCCCCACTGAAATAGCCGGCCGAGAAACCCCCGCAGCCCCCAGGGTGAGGTGGTCAGCTACGCGGGTGCCCCCGCGTCCGCTGGTTAAATAGCCTTCCCCCACCAGCTGCTCATACGCAAAAACAACCGTTCCACGTGAAACATTCAACCGCTCAGCCAGTGCACGAGTGGAAGGCAGCGGGTCACCCGCCACCAGAAAACCACCAAGCACCAGAGCCCGAATCTGCTCAGCCACCTGCGACGGTAAAGAACCCGGCGCCGACCGCGATACACTCACCGGCAACTGATCAAACCGTGAATACTCCGCCACGCTACCCTCCCCTGACATCAAAGCCGCGCTCCCCCGATACTAGCCCACCGGCGTCCGCACCCCACGAAAAATGCCCGCCGCGAAGCACACGCGGCGGGCATCTATCCCAAACATAACGAAAGGGGCACCGGGCTGCTGGCGCCGGTACCCCCTCGCATCAGATTCTTCCCAGGGAATCTGACTAGCCTACGTACTCCCAAACGCGTACGTAGTCAACCTCGATTGCGCAATCCCGGGTGGACTCAGCGAGACCGCCCCAGTAGGCATTGCCTGCCTGCATGCACAAACGGATGTTGAACTCCTCACCAGCAGGCAGTGCGGCCTGGTAGCGAGGATCCTCTGACGAGACGAACAGGTATTCAACCCCGTCAAAGAAGAACTTGATACCGGCAGGAGTCTTCTCAACTGCCCAGGTGTGGTATTCATCGGCAAGGTTCTGGCCAAGTACGGGAATCAGGGCGTTCTTCTTAGCCTTGTTGCCCTGCTGCTGGCCGTAGTGAACGGTACCCTCGGAGCGGTTGGAGATGTCAATCTTCTGCTTGCCGGAGGTGTAGCCGTAGGACTCGGAGATGTCGATTTCACCGAGAAGAGCGGTGTTGTTGGGGCGCATCCAGATACCGCCCCAGGCGCCGATGTGCTCGGGGGTGGACGCGGGCTGCTTGGCGCGGTATTCCAGGCGGAAGCTCTCAGCGGAGAACTTGCCCATGGTGTCGATGTAGCCGGTTGCCCACTCGCGCAGCTTGCCGTCCTTGTAGGTGACGGGGGTAGCCAGCTTCTTCAGCCAGATCTTGGTAGAGGAGTCGCCCATGGTGACGGCTTCCTTGAGGTTGACGCCGGAGTCGTAGCCTACGTAGGACTTGTCACGAACACGCCACTTGGTGCCGTCGATGGCGCCGTTATTGAAGTCGTCTTCAAAGATGAGCTTGCCCCAGCCTGAAGCGGTCAGAGCGCCGCGGTGCTCGCCCCAGTTGTCTGCCTTGGCCTTAGCGACGGAGACAAGGTGGGTGGAGGGGACGGTGCGGCCTGCGTAGGCGCTGATGCCGGTGCCGGTACCCTGGGGGGTGGCGTGCAGGGGAACCTGGTTATCCTGCACGATCAGGTTCTCAATGGTCTGGCCGTTGACGATGACCTGGGCGACGAGGCGGGTGGCGCGTACAGACAGGGCCAGTTCGTAGGAGAAAGACTGGGTGGGGGCTGCGGTTGCAAGAATCTTCTGACCGAGAACGACGGTGCGGTGGTTGACTACACGCTCGATGTGCAGGGTCATTGCGCCGCTGCTGGCGATGGAGAGCATCGCGGTGTAGTAGTCACGGCCGGTGCTGTTGCGTCGTGCGATAACGCGAGTGTATACGGTGCCAGCGGACGGGCGTGAGGTGGTGTAGGTTGCCTCGACCAGGGCGTCGGAGGTTTTGACGCCTGCGGGGGTGAAGGCACCTGCGTGGACGAAGGCCTGAGCGAAGGGGGAGGTGTAGGTGACGTCTGCCAGGGGGGTAAAGCGCAGGACGCCTGATGCCAGGCCGTTGCCATTGAGCACGGTGCCGGTGTTTGCGTGCGCTGCCTGGGTGGTCAGTGCGGTTGCTACAGCGGTTGCGGCGGTCAGTGACAGGAAATTGCGGCGGGATACAGAAAGCATGGTTTGGGTCTCTTTCGTGTGTATTTGTTTGGGGCGGGAGACTCTTGGGGAGAGCCGGGGTGTGGATTCTTGGGGGAATCCGGGTAAACCCTGGGGTGGGTTCGTGTGGCTCCTGGGTGGAGCCTGTGGGCTTTGGGTTAGCCCTTTGTGCTTCAGTTGAAAACTTTATAGGACGTTTGGGGGACAAAACAAGGCGAGATGGGGACAAAACTACCACTTTCCTCGTGAAGTAATTTTATTTATCCTTGTGAAAGTGGACTTGTCTGGTGAAAAAATTTTTTGAAAAAAAATTTGAGCCTGTCCCCAATGGCGGATTTTTTGGACAAAATGGCTCCTTTTTCAAAGATTTTGGGGGAATTTTGTCCCCCAAACCTCTTCATCAGCTAGCTGGCTGAGCCAAAAATTTTAGGTTTTGGGGACAGCCTGCCCCCTAAAACGTGCCGACGGTCATCCGCCCCCCCTGCCTGTGGTCTAAAAACTTTGCTAGAAAGTGGACCTATTCTTAGACCACAGCAGGGGGCACAGTTGAAACCATGACTGAAAATAAGACCGCAGAAACCACCGTTACAGGCTCCCCCCTCGTCAAGCGCGGCCTAGCCGACATGCTCAAAGGCGGCGTCATCATGGACGTCGTCACCCCCGAACAGGCAAAAATCGCAGAGGACGCCGGCGCCGTGGCCGTCATGGCCCTCGAACGCGTCCCCGCCGATATCCGCGCCCAGGGCGGCGTGGCCCGCATGAGCGACCCCGACATGATTGAGGGAATCATCGACGCCGTCTCTATTCCCGTCATGGCCAAAGCCCGCATCGGCCACTTTGTGGAAGCCCAGATTCTTGAACATCTCAAGGTCGACTACATCGACGAATCCGAGGTTCTTTCTCCTGCTGACTACGTCAATCACATCGACAAGCACGCCTTTAAGGTGCCCTTTGTCTGCGGTGCCACCAACCTGGGTGAGGCCCTACGCCGTATCACCGAGGGCGCTGCCATGATTCGCTCTAAGGGCGAGGCCGGCACCGGTGACGTCTCTGAAGCCACCAAGCATATTCGCACCATCAAGACCCAGATTGCCGAGCTGCAGGCTCTGCACGCCACCGCCCCCGACCTGCTCTACGTCAAGGCCAAGGAGCTCGCCGCCCCCTACGAGCTGGTACGCGAGGTCGCCGAAACCGGCAAGCTGCCCGTCGTGCTCTTCACCGCTGGCGGCGTGGCAACCCCGGCTGACGCTGCCATGCTGATGCAGCTGGGTGCAGACGGCGTCTTCGTCGGCTCCGGCATCTTCAAGTCGGGTAACCCCGAGGCTCGCGCCAAGGCCATCGTTAAGGCAACTGCCTTCTACAACGACCCTGCAGCGGTTGCGGACGCCTCCCGCGGCCTGGGCGAGGCCATGGTCGGTATCAACGTGGCAGACTTGCCCGCCCCCCACCGCCTGGCGGAGCGTGGCTGGTAGTGAATTTTCCGAGCGAGCGAGGAAATAAAAATTCACTACCAGCGCCGAGCATAGCGTAGCGGCGAGGCGAAGACAGGGCGAGCGTAGCGAGCGCCTCTTCGCCTCATGAAAGGATGGGATTCTTATGAATACACAGCGCGTGGGCGTCCTTGCCCTGCAGGGCGGGGTCGCCGAGCACGCGTCCCTGCTGGAGAAGCTGGGAGCGCAGGTGGTTTTGGTCAAACGCCCCGAGCAGTTGGAGGGGTTGGATGCCCTGGTTCTTCCCGGCGGGGAATCGACGACCATTGACCGGCTGACCAGGATTTTTGGCCTGCGCCAGCCCCTGATTGACGCTATCGCGGGTGGCCTGCCTACCCTGGGCACCTGCGCCGGGCTGATTCTTCTGGCTCGGGAGATTGAGGATCCGGCGGCAGGCCAGCAAACCCTGGGCCTACTCGATGTGACCGTGCGACGCAACGCTTTTGGCTCCCAGGTTGATTCGGCTGAGACCGAGCTGGCCTGGGGCGCTACCGGGGCTGACGGCTCCGGTCAGCTTACCGGAGCAGGCGGACAGGTACCGGTGAAGGCCGCCTTTATCCGAGCACCTATCGTCACCCGGGTGGGGGCGGACGTCACCGTGCTGGCCCGTCACGCCGGGCAGGTGGTCGGGGTGCAGCAAGGCCACCTGCTGGGTATCTCCTTCCACCCGGAACTCACCGGCGATACCACCGTGCACCGGGCCCTGTTGGGCCTGGCTAGCCGGGCGGCAGCGTCCTCACCATAACTCAACCCCTTGTAGGCAGACGGCTGGCGCGGTCGGTTAGAAGCGTCCGCCGCCGCTGAAGATTCACCACCCAAAATAGTAGTACTGTTGGTGTATCTGGGCTAGCAAACCTGCACAGGGAACTTCACATGAAGTCAGTTCTAGAGCAGGCTTACAACCAAAACGGCAAAAAGCCTGTTGCTTTCATTGATGAAACCTATCGAACGGCGGAAGAACATAACGGTGAAGCAGCCTTCTACGTGCTGACCGCAGTCATTATTGCGCCCGAAAATTTTGCAGCAATGAGGGACGAGCTTCAGCAAATTGTTGGAGGGAGCTACTGGCACACCACCGAGAATCTCACCACCAAAGAAGGTAGGGAAACAGCATTAGAACTTGCAACCTATCTTGGACAAGGGGAAGAACCCTGCGTCTTCTCCATCAAAACTTCAGCAGAAAAAGAGCCCGAAGAGCTACGTATGGAGTGTTTTCTGAGGCTCATTCAGGAGCTTAACAACCAGCCGCTCCTTTCAGGTCAAGAGGTTGACCTTTTCGTTCTTGAAGCAAGGCGTGGCAAGAGTTTGCGGGGGCAAGACCAGAGAACCATGGAAAAGGCACGCAAAGAAGGGCTCGCGAGACGTTCTGCGAGATTGGTTCAGGTCTCTCCGAGTCAAGAGCCTCTTCTATGGTTGCCTGATTTAGCGTCCTCAGCGATGCGCCAAAAGATTTCACACCGGAACACAGAATATCTGGAGCCCTTTGAGCATAACGTTCTAGAACTGCCTTAAATAAAGCAACCCTGGCCTGCCGCAGCAAAGGATGCCAGGGTCCGTGTGGCTGTCAGATGAGACTGAGGGCCACTACGTTGCTTACTTAGAACCTTAGCACAGAGAAAGTTCAGGGGGAAGAGCTTGCACTTTTTATAGGTCAGCAGGCAGCACTACCGCCGGTTAGAAGCGTCCACCTCCACCGCCGCCGCTAAAGCCCCCGCCGCCCCCGAAGGACGAGCCACCCGAGAAGCTACCCCCTGATACCCCCGAATTTTCCGGCACATGATTGCTGCCCGAGTAGAGGTGGGGCATGGTCGCATAGAGGGGTAGCCAGGCGCTAAAGGTGGGGGCGTACCGGGTGTAGGTCTCCTTGTTCTCTGCTTCCTGCTCGGCAAGCTCGGCCTCGCGCTGGTCGGGGTCTACCGGGGCGGTGCGGTTGGCGTAGCGGTATTTGATGTAGTCACGGCGCATATCGTCGGGAATGCTCAGGCCGGGGTTTTCTTCTTTAGCCCGGCGCATCTCGTCCTCGGCAGCCCGCTTGACCTTGTGGTAGTCGCGGAAAACCCACCCGACGATAATTGCTGCAACAGCGCCCAGGGTTCCCAAGATGCCCCACAGGATCAGGTTGCTATCTGCGCTCTCGGTTTCTGCGGCGGCATAGATTTCGTCGATGGTGGTCTCTAGACCGGCGGCGTAGTTGCCATCGGTGAGGTAGGGGCCCAGGACGTCGTTGGCGATGGTTTCTGCCTCAGAATCGCTGATGTAGTCCCCGGCGCCGTCGGCAACCGCGATGAAGGTTTCACGGCCCTCCATATCGATGACCAGCACAGCCCCGTTATCTTTGCCCTGGTCGCCAACGCCCCAGGCATTACCCAGGTCAGTGGCGTAATCGGGCAGGTCACCGGGGCTTTGGTCGGTAGTGTAAACAGCGAAGCGGGCGCGGTCGGTGCCCCGGTTTTTCTGGTCAATGAGGTCGTTGAGGGTGTTCTCTTCGGCGTCGGTGAGCAGGTTGGCGTCGTCGCGAATGTTGCCGGACGCCGGCGCAGCAGGTAGGTCTGCTGCTTCGGCTGCCGTCATAGTCAGGGGTGCAAGGGCAAGGATGCCCGCCGCTGCTAGCGCGGGCAGGGCGGCGAGCCTGCGGGGCAGCTTCTTGTTCTGGGGCTGGGGGCTTGCGATGTCGGTCTGAGGGTTCACGGCTGCGTCCTTTCTGGCATCGGGTAGCAGGCTTCTTTACCTGCTCTTACCGCCAGCTTAGCAAGCCTGCTGATAAAAGAACTCCCCCGGCAGGGTGAATTACGGCTAGAAGGTACTCAGCCCCGTCGCCTCCTGGGCGCGGTAGGCCAGGGTTTGCAGGGTCGATGTCAGGATGCTCCCACCCACCTTGGCTGCGTAGGGCAGGGTGAAAGTGGTTTGGGCACCGTCTACCGGTTCGTTATTCCAGATCAGGGACCAGTAGGCAGAGAACTCCCGAGCCAGGGCGGAGTCGCCCGCAGCGCGCACCCTCAGGCTGGTTTCTAGGTTGTAATTACAAAGATTTCGGCGGGTGAAATTACCCGACCCGCTCAGAAGCTCAAAGCTGCCCGAATCTGCCGGGGCGGGCGCGTCCTGCCCCCGATAAACCGCCAGGTACTTGGGGTGGAACTGTTCACCGTCGGTGGCGTACCAGCGCACCTGCACCCCGGCGCGTACCAACTCTCGCGCAACGGGCAGGGCGGGCAGGCCGGTTTTTGTGCGGCCGAAGGCGTCAATGTTGAGGTCGAGCACCACCTGTACCGAAGCACCGCGGGCCGCAGCAGCCTTAAGCTCGGCAATGACAGCGCGCTCCGATAGATAGAACATGCCCAGGCAGACCCTATCCCCGGCATCAGCACCGGCCAGCAGCTCCAATGCCGCATCGCGAATACCGCCCTCGGTCACCAGCTGCACCTCAGACGCCTGCCCCGGGCACTCAACACCCCCAGCAAACCTTAGCCCCCGCAAGGAACGGGCAAGGTCGGGAGCAGAAAAGTCGAGAACCGCCAGCTCGCTGGCCAGCAGGTCACCCACCACAGCCCCGGTGACCCGCACACCCAGATTGGAGTTGGGCGCAGAGGCATCGTGCGGGTTGGCGGACGCCACCACAGCCTCGGCCTCAGACAGGGCCACCTTGCGGTGGTTGGCCTTGAAATTAAAGAGCCGGGCGTAGGCATTGGCAGAGACACGCGGCCCACCCGGCGCCAGAGCATTGGGCAGGACGGTAGGCAACTCAGGTAGGTGTGCCAGAAACGCCCGGTAGAAGCCGGAGTAGACGGGATTAGAGTCCCGCAGGGCTTCTAGCCGGGTTTCGACCACCTGCACCCCGGCTGCCTGCAACCGCTCTAGGTGGGGTAGCGGGTAGCTGCCGTAGAAGGTGTTGATGGGGTCGGTGATGAGCACAATGGGCAGCTCGGGGGCAACTGCCCGCTTGGTCAGCAAAGCGTCGGTAAGGCGCTGAGAGAGAGCCGGGTAGATGCGCCCACCGGAGCGGTCGTAGTCGCTGTTGAAGAGGAACATATCGAGTATCAAAAAGCTCTCAGCCCGCTCGATCACACCCTCGATCGCCCTAAAAATCTGTTGGTCAGTCTGGCTTTTACCCCCGGCACGGTAGGTCAGGTCAGCCAGTAGCTCTACCTGCCCGCTTCGCCAGGGCCCGGTAAGGCCCAGCCCAGCTGGCAGGGGCTTGTAACAGTAGTAGAGGGCGGACGCCGCGGCAACAGCACCGCAAGCCAGGGCGGCGCCAGCAAGGGGTCGGGGTGACATGCTCATGCTTCTAATCTACCTAGACAGCTATTTCTTATCTCACATGCCCACCACTTGCCAATATTTTTTACAGATGTAAACTTTACATTTGTAAGAAAAATATTGGCAAAGGAAACCCCATGACCCCCACCCCGGCACCCGCCGCAGAGGACGCCCGCGCCGCCGACCCGCGTCCGGCCCGCTCCCGCGCAGCCCTCATCGACGCCGCCACCGAGGCCCTGGGTACCAGCGACCCCGGCAACCTCAGCATCACAACCCTGGTCAAGACCGCAGGGGTCAGCCGCCCTACCTTCTACCAGCACTTCACCGACGTGCATGAACTCGTCCACGCCGCCGCCCTCACCAAACTCAGTGCCGCCTTCGACTCCCTACTCCCGGCTGACCCCGGCGCGTCCGTTGCGGTCTTCACCAGTGAGGTCAGCATCAACCTGCTCAAGCAGCTCCAGGTCGATGCCATCTTCTACCGCAGGGTGCTGGCATTTTCAGGTAACTCCTCCCTAGTTGCCGAACTCATCGGCTTCCTCAGTCACCGCTTCCTTAGCCGCCCGGCTGTCGCCGAACGCTTCACAGCCAAAACCCCCGACCTCACCAGCGACTACGCCCAGTTCATTGCCGCCGGAGTTGCCTGGCTGGCCGTCCGCTGGCTGGCCACCGACTTCACCGGCGAACACACCGCAGAAGCTACCGGCGAGCGCCTGGCCCAGATGATGCGGGCCGCTATCTCCTAGCCCGCCCCTTTGACTTTTACTGCCCCTACACCCTGAAAAGCAGGTGAAATCCCGTGCCCTCAACACGCGCTAAACGCCCGAAGCTGCACGACCGGTTCAGCCCCATGAAATATCTGGTTCTGCTGGCCGTTATCATCATTCCCTCTATCTACTCGGGTATTTTGACCTGGGCAAACTATGACCCCACGGGCACGATTGACGCCGTTCCGGCAGCGATTGTGAATGAGGACGCCCCGGCAACCACAGCCACCGGCAGCACCCTTAACCTGGGTCAAGACCTCACCGATGAGCTGCTGAGCAACGACAGCAAACAGAATTTTGGCTGGTCGACCATGAGCGCAAATGAGGCGCAGACCAAGCTTGAAAACGGCGAGGTGCAGGCGGTTCTAACCATTCCCGCCGACTTCTCAGCCAACGTAGCGTCGGTGTCTGAAAACGATGCGGCGGCAGCCCAGACTGCCAAACTGACCATCACCACCAATGACGGCTCCAACATCATCTCGGGTAATATCGCCAGCTCCCTGGGCACGGCGGTCACCGATACCCTGGCCAGCCAGGTGTCCACCGAGTACCTCAACAACATCTACGCGGGCTTCACCGACATCCACGACTCCCTGGGGCAGGCGGCGGACGGCGCCAGCCAGCTCGCCGATGGCTCCACCAGCGCCAAGGAAGGCTCCGACGAGCTCGTGGTGGGCCTGGCCGACCTCAAGTCGGGCACCGGCGAGTTGAGCTCCGGGGCAAGCACCCTCGCGGACGGTGCGACTCGGGTAAACGACGGCGCTAGCTCGCTGGTGTCCGGCTCAGCCTCCCTAGCCGACGGCGCGACTCAGGTGAACGACGGCGCGTCCTCCCTGGCCTCCGGTGCCGCGGAACTCAACAGCGGCGCCTCCTCACTGGCGACCGGCGCTGATAGTGCCGCCAGCGGGGCAGCCTCCCTCTCTGATGGCCTAAGCCAGATTAACTCCGCCGTATCTGCCCTACCCGAGCAGCTTCCCGCCCTGACCGAGGGCACAGGCTCCCTGGCGTCCGGCGCCTCTGACCTTGCCAGCGGAGCGCAGAGCCTTGAGAACGCCGCCGGGCAGCTCGCCAGCGGTACCACCACCCTCTCGGACGGGGCGGACGCTGCCGTTACCGGCGCCCAGACTCTCGCCGACGGCGCGGAGCAACTGCACACCGCCACCGGCACCCTTGCTAGCGGCGCGCAGGATCTTTCGACCAGCTCCCAGGCCCTCATCGATAACTGGGGCAGCCTCACCGACGATCAGAAACTTGCCGCCCTACAGCAGCTGAACACGGGCGCCTCGGCTCTTGCCGGTGGAGCGAGCGCGGTCGATACAGCCGCCAGGCAGCTCGCAACCGGGGCAGATACCCTAGTGGGCGACGACTCAAGCGGCCTGACCAAGCTGGCTGCGGGGGCGTCCGCTCTCGACAGCGGGGCAGGCCAGCTGGCAAGCGGCGCAACCTCCCTCTCTAACGGGGCAGACGCCCTTAGCCAGGGGGCTGCAACCCTCAACAGCAAGGCAGGCACCCTCTCCACCAGCCTGGGCGCCCTGGTCACCGCTATCTCCCAGGCCAATGACGGAGCAGCCTCACTCGCGTCGGGCACCAGCACTCTGGCCAGCGGTGCATCCACCCTAGCGGACGGCACCGGCACCCTCTCATCGGGCGCGTCCACCCTGGCCGAGGGCACCAGTTCCCTGGCTAACGGGTCCGCCACCCTCAATGACGGCGCCCAGACCCTCGCTGAAGGAACCAGCAGCCTTTCATCGGGCGCCACCAGTCTCGCCAGCGGCGCCGCAACCCTCAATGAGGGGGCAGGCTCAGCTGTGGACGGGGCGTCCTCCCTGGCCAACGGCCTGAACGAGCTAGAGGACGGCAACACCCAGCTAGCGACCTCCCTGGGGGACGCCGTAGGGCAGGTTCCCAGCTACACCACCAACCAGGCCAGCGAACTCAGCGCGGTCACCAGCGACCCTGTCACCATTGAGAAGACCCGCCTGAACGAGGTATCCACCTACGGCCACGGCCTGGCCCCCTACTTCATGACCCTGGGCCTGTGGGTCGGCGCTATCGCCTACTTCATGATGTACCCGGCGATCTCTAGCAAGTTCGCCCGCGGCGGCCACTCAGGTCTGCGCACTCTGCGTGGGGCTCTGGTGCCGGTAGTTCTGATGGGTATCGTTCAAGGTACAGTGATGTCCTTAGTCATCCACTACTGGGTAGGCATTGAAGAGACCAACTTCTGGGGCCTGACCGGCTTCGCCATTCTGACCTCTATCACCTTCCTGGCTATCAACCAGGCCCTCATCGCCCTGCTGGATGCTCCCGGCCGTTTCATCGCTCTGATTCTGACCGTGGTTCAGATTGGCGCGGCGGGTGGTACCTACCCGATTGAGACAGCCCCTGCCTTCCTACAGGCTATCCACCCATGGCTGCCGCTGACTCACGCGCTGGAGGCTTTCCGCTCCCTGATCGCCGGTGGCTCCATCGGTATTGCAACGGGTATTGTCTGGCTGCTGGGCTGGATTGCCCTGGCTGTTGCGGGCACTGCCCTGAGCATCTGGATTCGCCACCGCCGCGAAGATAAGGCAGAGGCCGAACGCCAGGCCCGCCGCAGCGCCCTGGCGAGCGCCTAAAGAATCAAGGCCCCTAACCTACGCCCTTTCGTTTCTACCCCGGTGTATCACCCCGGAGGCAGGAGCGAAGGGGCGTAGAGGGTTAAAGGCTCTGCCTATATGCGGTGATGGTGGCAATGAGATCGGGAATTTCCTCGGTAACAGTTACCTGAACCATGGCACTATCAATAAGGGCATAACCGTGAGCGATTCTATTTCTCATGCCATACATAAGTGGCCAGGTTGCCCCGAACAAATCATCCTTAATAGCTCCTGGCAACCGATTGAGCACATCAATGGCCGCGGAGAGCCTCAGGGCAATAGCGTCAAGCACGAGAGAGTCCTCTAAGTCTCGTTCAGCATATCTTTGCACGTAGTCAAGATGCAGTAGAGATTCATCGAGTATCTCTTGAACTGTTCTACTCATAAGAGCACCGCTTCATTCACAATTCGGTCACGCACATCGGGGCGAATCGCATGGTCAAAAACAATGTCAACAGGGGCGCCCAGAATCTGTGTAGCTTCAGCCTGCAAACGGCTCTGTGCAAGCAGGCCGAAAGGCCTGTGCGCTGTGACAAGCAGGTCGATATCTGATGTGGGTTTATCTTGACCAGTTGCTACAGACCCAAAGACCCTCACGTTATCTACCCCGTGTTCTTCGAAATAGTCTATGAGCTCTGCCCGGCGCTCTCTAAGAACGCGGCCGTGAGGCGAGGTTCCATGAAAATGAATGATACGGGAAACCTCTGGTTGGCTTCGCCCAACGACTTGAGCGATAGCCCGCTGTGACATGCCCGCCCGATAAGCCGAACGCACAGCGTTCACGAGCTGCTGGCGTCCTTCTTCTATCTTTTGCTGGGCGGTGTGAGCCGCCCGGGCTAACTGCACGGTATCCATAGTTTTAAGATAGCAAATGCTATCACCAACCTGTAGGGCGGTCTCGACAGATCTCAGCGTCCGCATCCGCCCTCCGCCCCAACCCCACCTTCGCCCGAACCTATAGGATAGAAGGAACCGCACCACTATCTTCCACCGTTGAAAGAGGAACCATGGGGTACTTTGAGTCCGTCCAGTCTGCCGCGCAGCTGCTCAAGCCGCTCACCGATGAGCGTATGTTGCAGGCTCTTGACCGCCTTGAGGTGGACTACGAGCTGGGCGATGACGGGGCCGCTGTGTTCCATTTTGAGCGGGGCTACTTCTACTACACCCTCTCCAGTAACGCCAGCCGCGACCTGCTGAGCGTGCGCGGCAGCTACCGGGGTACCTTCCCCCTCGAGGCGCTGCCCGCCCTCAACGAGTTCACCAACGCCTGGAACCAGCAGAACCTCTTCCCCAAGGTCTTCCCCTACCGGGTTGAAGAGGAGGGGCAGGGGTTTGTAGTGCTGCCGGTTGAGCTGAGCATGGTTTACGCGGGCGGGGTGACGGACGCCCAGATTGATGAGCACCTGCGCGCTGCCCTGCAGACTTCGCTGGAGTACTTCGAGACCGTGGCCTCCACCTTCGGCGGGGAGGAATAGCCTTGTCACAGCGTTTTAAAGTTGATTTGGGTGGCCTGGTTGAGCTGCTGTCGAAGAACCTGTATTCGGGCCCGCAGGTCTATCTGCGCGAGGCCATTCAGAACGGGGTCGATGCTATTACTGCCCGCCGCGAGCAGGACGGCGACGCCCCCGCCCGGGTGCTCCTGGAGCCCTGGGAGGACGGCACCGGCATCACCATTACCGACACCGGTGTGGGTCTGACGGCCGAGCAGGCTGAGGAGTTTCTGGCGACGATTGGCCGCACCTCTAAGCGCGATGAGGTCTTTAACGAGGGGCGCGCCGAGTTTTTGGGCCAGTTCGGTATTGGCCTACTGGCCTGTTTTTTGATTGCCGATACGGTTGAGGTCACCTCGCAGAGCGTGCTGCCGGGGGCTGCCCCGGTGCGCTGGCTGGGCCATGCGGATGGCACCTTTGAGGTGCTTCAACTAACCGGCGGTGAGGACGCCGCCGGGCAGGTTCCCGAGGTCGGCACGACGATTCGCCTGAAGGCGCGGGCGGACGCCGCCCACTGGGTTGCCGAGGAGACGGTGGTGACGCTTGCCAGCGACTACGCCGATATGCTGCCGGTTGAGGTGGCGGTTCGGGTGACGGCTGCCGGCCAGCGTCTCTGGCGTCGTATTTCTCTGCCTGCCCTGCCCTGGGCGAAGGGGGAAGGCGAGCACCAGCCCAACCAGCACGAACGGGCCCTGGCCCTAACTAACTACGCCGAGAAGACCCTGGGCTTCGCTCCCCTGGCTGCTCTTGAGCTCGACGTGCCCGCCACCGGCACAACCGGCGTGGCCTATGTGCTGCCGCAGGCGGTGTCACCGGGCTCAGGCCGTCACCGCGTCTACGTGAAGAACATGCTGGTCAATACCCGTGAAGATACCCTACTGCCCGATTGGGCTTTCTTCGTGCGGGCAGTGGTGAACTCGGAGTCCCTGACCCCAACCGCCTCCCGCGAGCAGCTGCGCGAGGACGAGATTCTTCTGCTCACCCGCGAGGCCATCGGTGAGCAGCTCAAGACCTGGATTACCGCTACCCTCTCTGAGCCCAGCGCCCTGCGCGACCGCTTTGTCGAGACCCATTCTTTGGCCCTGCGAGCAGTGGCCCTGGCTAGCGACGACATGCTCGATGTGGTGGCGTCCTCCCTGCCCTTTGAAACCACCGGCGGTATCGCCACGCTCGCCCAGGTCATTGAAGAGACCGGGCAGGTGCTCTACACCCCCACCACCGAGGCCTACCGCCGGGTGGCTCCGGTGGCGCGGGCCCAGGGGCTGTGGGTGGTCAACGGTGGCTACGTCTACGACGCCGACCTACTGGCCAAGCTAGCTGACCGGCCCCGCTGGAAGGTGACCGAGCTGACCAGCAAGGACGTCACTCAGACCCTGGCAGCCGTTGAGATGGAGCGCGAATTCGAGGTGCTGCGTGGCTTAGAGCGGGCCCGGGCCGTGCTCGCTGCCCATGACTGCGGCGTCCTGCTACGTACCTTTGATCCCGCCGAGGTACCCGCGGTGCTGCTGCGCGATGCGGACGCCGAACGCGCCCGCGACCTGGCCCAGGAGGCCGAGGACGCCGGCGGCGCCTGGGGTGGGCTACTCGGCTCCTTCACCGAGGCGGCAACCGAGCCGACCCGCACCCTGGTGCTCAACGACGCCAACGAAAATACCCGCCGTCTGCTGCACCAGCCGGAGCACGCGTCCTTTGAACCGGGCCTGACAACCCTCTACCTTTCAGCCCTCATGCTTGCCGGTGAGGGCCTGCGCGGGACCGAAACCAACCTGCTCAGCGACAGCCTGGCCCAGCTGCTCGAAGCGGCCCTGCGCCAGCCCTAAACTAGCTACCAATAAGGGAGAAAACTGTGTGGTCAACCCACGAAGCCGCCCAGAAAATTGCCGCGACCCGCGACCTGCCTTACGGTAGCGCCCGCACCGCCGCCATGGAGTACATCACCCGCACTCTTGAGCGGGAGGGCCCTGAATCCATGCTGCCCGAGGCCTACCTCAACCTGGTTGAGGCCTATGTTTTTGGGCAGCCGACCCCGGCGTCCTTTGCGGTGTTCTCTAAGCTGCTGCGCCTCTACGACGCCCACCCCGAGCACTTTGACGAGTTCACCGCCCGCACCCTCTTC
Organism: Rothia nasimurium; assembly: GCF_035916755.1. GTDB lineage: Bacteria > Actinomycetota > Actinomycetes > Actinomycetales > Micrococcaceae > Rothia. The sequence goes on from NZ_JAYWIX010000006.1 coordinate 101,647, forward strand.
TGGCAGTTCAAGTGGATTATTGGCGACATGACCGCCTACCCGCAGATCTCTAAGGCGCAGGCGCGCGAGCTGCTCGATGAGATGCGCCGCCGCTACCGCCTGGCGGGTATGGGCGAGATGGCTCCCGACCGGGCCGAGTACATGTGGGCTGCCCATATCGGTGAGGACGAGGCCGCCGAGACCTGGCGCGCCCGGTGGCTTGCGCACGGTGAGGACGAGATGGACTGCGGCTCCTGCAGGCACGGTGGGATTCTGCGCGACCACGTGACCGACGGGGAGTTTGAGGCGGCTATCCGTATGGGTGCCCCCACCGAGGACCTGTGTAACCGGGAGCCTGCGGCCTCTCACCGGCAGCTGGCCCTTGCCTACCTGCACCTGGAGGACGGCGAAGCGGCCGGCCGGCACCTACTGCGAGCTGCGGCTAACCGCGACCAGTACGACCCGGACGACCTGGGGGTTGAGTTTGAGGTGCTGGCCCGCGGCCAGAACCTTCAGGCAGCCTTTGACCTGCTCGCTGACCACGGCAAACGTGCCCTTGATCTGGCGGGGGACCCGGGCGATAACCGCAACTTCCTGCGCTATATCGTCGCTGGCCTGGCCTGGGCTGTAGAGGGCCAGGGGGATAGACCTACTGGCCTGCGACCTGCCGGTCAGGTGCCGCGGGCAACCCTGCGGGAGCTTTACGACTGGGCACTGGCTGAGTCCCGGCCGCTGGCCCAGGCCTTTGACCGCCGGGCGGGCAACACCCGGTTCTCAGAGTCCTTAGAGGCCGCCACCGAGCTGCCCGCCCTGGTACCCATCGTGCTGCCCACGGGGGCGGACGGGGTTGGCTCGGCTAGTTCGGCTAGTTCGACCGGAGCGGACGCCGCCGGGGTGGCGAGCGCGACCGGGGCTACTCCCCTGTCCTTTACTCCGGTGGAGTCCTACCTGGCAGTGGCCCGCGAGCATGAGGCCGCAGGGGCTTCCCTTGAGGCGGGTCTGGCCTACGCCGAGGCTGCTTTCTTGGTGCTGGCCGGTGGACCTGTTACGGGGGCGCAGGCGCTTGAGGCCCACGGGTTCTTTGAGAAGGCCTGGCCCCTGCTGGCGGACGGCGGCGCAGCTCCTGCCCTGCTGGCCGAGCTAGTGCGCGTGTGGGCACCGGTTGCCGAACGGGTGAATGACCTTGAGGCCCTTCGCGCTCCGGTGGGTGAGCTACAGGAGCTGGCCCAGCAGGCGGCCCACCCCGACCTTCTGACTGTGATGCAGGCTCAGGATCTCACTGCCCGCCTTTCGCTGGCGGCCGGTGACTCTGCGAGCCAGCAGCTCGTGGATGAGCTGGTTGAGACCTACCGCGAGAACGAGTCTCTGGAACGGGCAGCCCGTCTGCTGGTGGTTGCCGCTGAAGCTGCGGCTGGTGCCGGGCAGAGTGAGCTGGCAATTAGCCGCTACGAGTTGGCGGCGGAGTTTTTTGAGCCTTTGAGGCTGAAGAAGTCCCGTGCTGCTGCCCTGGACGCCTGCATTGAGCTGCTGCGCTCCACCGGCCAGGAGCACCGCGTGGAGGCCCTGCTGGCTGAGCTCGTGGAGCCCTAACACTGATCTACCACCGACATACCTGACTGAAGAGCTACTAGCAGGGTTCTACCATGTCTCTCAACCATCAGGTTATTTGCACTATCTGATATGTACTGGGCACCCCTTATGACCAAGCCTCTTTCTGAACCTAAATTTTATTTTAGCGATAAATTTTTACGTCTTGACTTTCCCAAATATTTCCATCTATTTCATTGATGAAAACTTGTCCCTCATAATCATATTCCACTAAAGGAAAATAGATAGTATCTATAGTGTAATCCCAAAATTCAATAACCTGTTTAGGATGGACAGCAAGGTATTCATCCGCATAAAGGTCAGCTTCCCCTCCCAACTTGCGATGGGAGAAAACGCCCAAGATGTGAGGGGTATTGGGGCTACCTTCCACCAAGAGAATGTAACCATCATGGCCAATTTCTCCGGGAGAGACATCAGAATCTATCCCTTCCTGAGAGTAAGGGTTTGCCGATATTTTTTCCCATATTGCTTCCATCTGCCCCATGGTCTGGGGGTAAAGATTATAGAGCCTGGTTCTTTTAGGTGCGCAGATAATCCAGGGGGCTACAAATTTTTCCGTCTCACGATAGACCTGACAGTATTTCTCTGCCTTCTGGTAGCTGGAATATACAGCGGCAACTGATACATCCCCAAAAGGGATGTGCAAAACTATGTAGATAAAATCTGAAATATCAGTAGCCGCAGTTTTCATCTTTTTTCGCCGTCTGCACAACAGTTCTTATGGTCTTTCCATTAATAGTCACTTCACCATAGGTTATTTGTTGAAATTTTGACTTATTAGAGTTTTTACACGACCATTCCAAACTCTTTAGTTCCATAGAGCTGATATTATAACCAACCTGGGATCTATCGGTCATCTTCTTATAACTCAAACCTCCCCACTCAACAATATACAGTGCTGAATTATGATGAATCTTTTGCACCCTGAAGTTGCATTTTGTATAAGGCTTAGCCCCAATAGTTCCATAGCCACCTGACTTCCTCAAGTGAACTTCACTCGGATAAAGAGTACACCCTGAATCAATATAGCTATTTAGCTGCATATTTCCGGAATTTGAAACCTCAAAATAACCCTGAGGAACCCCTGCTATATCTTGAAGACGCTCAATCTGCTGCACTTCAACAACATTATCTACAGCAGAGGCATTTGGCATTCGAACACCAAAAACCAGAAAAATAGTTATAAAAAAGATTGAAAAAAATTTTTTCATTTGAACTCACCAACTTTCCCACTGGCAAAAATTTGAAATACTGACATTCGCAAGATGCATAGCTTCTTGGTCATTCTTATTGACGTTATAATAAAAACCTTCAAGGTCATTGCCAACAATATATGGATAAATTAAATTATACTTTTCTACCCACACCTTACTGGCAAATAATAAATCTTCATCATGAGCTTTATCAGACATATCACGCATAACTTCTTCCACCCGCTTAGCCTGTTCAAGACTCAATGTTTTTTGAGCAACGGGCCAACCAACACCCAAAATTTCAAGCTGGCTACGCACATCGCTGCACCATGATTCAGTTGAAAGTTTGGAATCACTTGAACAAGCAAGCAAAAATATACTGATAAGGAAAGTTAAGAAAATCCTAGAAAATTTAGAATAAATTTTCACCTCTACCTCCATGAAATTTTATCCACGCTAGATAGGTACACTCAGGAGTTTTTCCTGGAGAAACACTTAAAAATCCGATAAATTCATTTCTAAAAATATCATCCATAATAAATTATTCTCCTTGAGTTCTTGGTCAACCGCCTTTGGCTGAACTTGGGGATCAAAAGGGAAACCCCTTAGGGGCATTTTTACCACCCAACTCAGTAATTATCAATACTCTGATATAAAATTTTATTTACTGTTGAAAATCAAGCCTCCCTAAGCCACCCACGCCCCGCTGCGGGCTCGCAGACCCAGGGTGAGGGCGCGGGCGCCCATGTACCACAGGGCATAAGAGCACCACAGCAGCAGGTAGGCCAGGGTGGGGCCATCGACCAGCCCACCCCAGCCCCAGGAGGTGCCCCCGGCAAGCGGAGCGGGAGCGTCCGCACCGGCACCGAACCAGACATACAGCCCGGCCAGCACCGGCAGGTAAGCCACCAGGGTGAAAAGCCCGGCCAGGCCCATGTAGCGCACGTCCTGGGCGCCGATCAGCACCCCGTCCAGAATAAAGACGTAGGCGGCCAGGGGCTGGCCCACAGCCAGCACCAGCAGCGACAGAGCAAAGAGGCGCTGCACTTCGGGATCAGGGGTAAAGACCCAGGCCAGACCAAACCCGACCGCCGGGCAGACCAGGGCTGTGACCAGGCCAAAGGCCAGGCTCCACCGCACCAGGCGGTTTTTGAGCTGAACCACCGCGCCCTGCCCCTGCCGGGTTGAAAGATCCTGCGCTCCCATCTCCTTACCCAGCAGGGCCTGGGCAGCAATGGCCAGGGTATCCAGGGCGAAGGCCAGCAGGTTAAAGAAGGCCATAGTCAGCTGATAGGCGGCCAGATTTTTCTCCCCCTGGCTGGTCACCACAAAGACCGTAGCCAGCAGGGCAATCCGCAGGCAGGCCGCCCGTACCATCAGCCAGACCCCCACCCTAAAGACAGCCTTAAGACCGGCGAAGTCGGGCAGCCAGCCGGGCGTCCGCGCCGATACGCCGGAAGAGCTGGTAGCCGAGCCGGGCGTCCGTGTCCGCGCAACCACCGCGTAGGTCAGCACCAGGGCCATGCCCCACTGCACCACCGCCGTCGCCACCGCCGAGCCAGCCACACCCCAGCCTGCCGGGTAGACCAGGGCCCAGCTCAGCGGCACGTTGAGGGCAGCGCCAGCGGTAGCAACGTAGAGGGGGGTTTTGGCGTCCTGAAAACCGCGCAGGGCACCGGTCGCAGCCAGCACCAGGAGCATGCCGGGCAGGCCCGCTAAGGAAGGCAGCAGGTAGGCGGTGGCGTGAGCAAGGACGTCCCCACCAGCCCCCAGCGCCCGCAGCAGGGGGCCTGCGGTCAGCGCCAGCAGCACCGCGAAGAAAAGGCCCAGACCAGCAGCCACCCACAGGCCGTTGCGGGCAGCAGCAAAAGCGCTGGGGGTATCGCCTGCCCCCACTGCCCGGGCTACCGCCGGGGTGGTGGAGTAGGCCAGAAAAACCATGAAGCCTACCAGGGTCTGCACCACGGTTGAACCCAGCGTCAGGCCAGCTAATGGGGCGCTGCCCAGGTGGCCCACGATGGCAGAATCGGCCAGCACCAGCAGGGGCTCAGCGATAAGGGCACCAAAAGCGGGCACCGCCAGGGCAAGAATCTGACGGTTGAGCGAAGGCTGCCGGGGCGAAGAAGACGGTGTAGAGGGCATAGAACCACCCTACCGGCGTCCGCATGGGTAAGCGAAACCTTCATCTGCGTGTGCAAAGAACGCGCAGATGAAGGTTTCGGTTACTTTCAAGAACCTAGCTAGCTTGAGCTTCTGCCTCGGCCACATCGGCGTCGCTGACCTCAACCCCGGTGTAGAGCTTGAACTGTTCAGCAGCCTGCAGGGCGATGACCTCACCACCGGTAATGACCTCCTTACCAGCGGCCCGGCCAGCGCGAATCAGCGGGGTTTCAACGGGCATGGCCACCACGTCAAAGACCACCTGGGCGGCCTCAATCGCGGTGGCGGGGTAGGCCAGGGTGTCTACCTCGGGGCCACCCTCCATACCGATGGGGGTGACGTTCACAATCACAGGGGCGGTCAGCTCGCCCACCTCAGCGGCCCAGGTGTAGCCGTAGCGGTCAGCCAGGGCACGGCCGGTCTCTTCATTGCGGGCGATAATGGTGCCGGTGCGGAAGCCCGCGTCATAGAAGGCCCCGGCCACAGCCGCCGCCATGCCGCCCGAACCGCGCAGCAGGAAGGGCAGAGCGGGGTCAACCCGGTGGGAGGCCAGCAGGGAGGCCACCGCAATCACGTCGGTGTTGTAGGCCTTGAGGTAACCATCAGTGTTCACGATGGTGTTAACCGCACCAATCACTTCAGCGGAGTGGTCTATCTCGTTGACCAGGGGAATTACCGCCTGCTTGAAGGGCATGGACACCGAGCAGCCCCGAATGCCCAGGGCCCGCACACCGCCAATAGCGGCCTCAATGTCGGTGGTGGTCATGGCCTTATAGAGAAAGTCCAGGCCAAACTTTTCATAGAGATAGTTGTGGAACTTAATACCGTGGTTTGAGGGGCGACCCGAGAGGGAGATGCAGACAGTGGTGTCGCGGTTCAGGGGCGGACGGCCAGGCGCAGCGGGTGAGCTAGTCATAGGGTGTTTTCCTTGGTGAGGGTTCGAGCCGGGCTCCTCACAGCGGGGTCAACCCGGCCTGACTCTTTCACCCTACCACCGGCGTCCGCGCAGGGCATGCCAGCTAGGGCCGGGTCATAATGTAGGTTTTACGGCCCGCAAACTCGTCAGCGCGCGCAATGACAAAACCCTCTTTTTCGTAGAAACGAATCGCGCGGGCGTTGGTGGAGAGCACCTCAAGTTCAGCCGGGCCGGAGTCAAGCACCTCGCCCAGCAGGGCCTGGGCAACTCCCGTGCCGAAGGCCTCGGGTAGCAGGTAGAGCATTTCAAGTTTCTGTACCTCGTAGGGCATCTGTGAGGCGAAAGCTAAGCCCAGTAGCTTGCCCGCAGCGTCCTTTTCTACCGCGACCAGGGCACGGCGGTGCTGGCCCAGTTGCTGCTGAATGTCCTCGCCGGTACCGCCGGTGGAATCTAGCCACTCTGCGAATCCGGTAGCGCGGGCGTCTAGCTGCTCTTCTTGTTTGGCAAACATTTGGGGGGTAAATGTGCCCGCGTAGGCGTGACGCCAGGACGTCATACGCAACTCTTCCCACGCCCTAGCCTCTGCGGGCACAGGCGGGCGAACCTCAAAATTCATTATTCTCCTCGAGCCCTGCAGCTGCGAGCGAGTGGGGGAAGGCAGGGCGTAGAGATATGATATCGCACTGCCTCGCGCTATCTTCAGGTTTTAAATAGACAGGTGGTAGATGTAGTCGTGGGCAACCTCCGTCGCGGTGAGCTGGAAGGTGCGTTCCCCTACCTTGGTGAATCCCATCTTTTCGTAGAAGGCCTGGGCACGGTGATTGAGCTGGTGGGTGCCCAGGTGCAGGCCGTCTTTGCCGTCGGCGCGGGCAGTTTCGATGACGGCGCTCATGAGTTCCCTAGCCAGACCGGTGCCGCGGGTTTCGGCGGAGAGGTAGAACTTGCTCAGATAGGCGGCCTTGCCGGGGATTTCGGCGGGCTGGGGTGCCTCGTGGTCAATGCCGAAGTAGGCGATGATGTCGCCTGCCTCATTGACGGCCAGGGTGAAGCTGTAGGCGCCAGTTTCGATGTAGCGGGTGAAGGACGCCTCATCTAGGTTGTCTCTCACAAAGGCCGCTACGATCTCGCGCGGAACCACGGACGGTGCGGCGTCGGGGAAGTGGGCGCTGGCAAAAGCTGAGAGGGCGGGCACATCGGCAAGGACGGCCGGGCGCAAGGTGTGGGGCATGGCTATTCTTTCTCGTAGCCGCGGAGCTTGTTGAGGGCGCGGCGTTCATTTTTGGTGGGTCGGCCTGCGCCCCGGTCGCGGCGGGGCAGGGCGCCGCTGGTGAGGTAGGCGGGTTTAGGGGCTGAGATGTCGTCGTAGCAGGTGACAGCCACGGGTGCGCCGACGCGCTTGGAGATGGTTTTGCGCACGATGAGCACGCGTTCCCAGCCGGGGTAGCGCACAGTGACCGTGTCGCCGGGTTTGATTTTCTGGGAGGGCTTGGCGTGCTCGCTGTTGATGCGCACGTGCCCGGCTTTGACCTCGGTGGACGCTAGTGAACGGGTTTTGAACACGCGCACCGACCAGAGCCAGGCGTCGATGCGCACAGGCAGCTGCGGCTCTACGGGGGCTGAGTCTGCGGGTGAAGTCATGTATCTAGGCTACCTAATGAGCAAGCAAAGCCCTGACCCACGTGAGCGTGCATCATATCGCTGAGCGTGCAGCAGTCGCGCGCACTCTCGGCGATATGACGCACTTTCGCTGCTCCTTGGGGCTCGCACTGCCGTACACTGATGCCTATGACTGCCCCTACCGCACCCGTTATTCCTGCCGATTCCTGCTCCCTGCCGGTTGATGAGAATCTACCGGGCACCGCCGCCCGTGAGTCACGCTGGGTACTGCTAGAACACCCCGGCGGCTGGGGTCGAGATATTCTCGACGGCACCACCTTTGGCCCTGAGCTTTCGACCGCCCTCAAAGAGAAGATGGCACAAGCCGGCGCCCGCCTGCTGTTGATTCGGCAGCCCGGCCGTGAAGGCCAGAAAGTCAAGGACGCCGGCGCCCGCCGCCGCGCCTTCGTAGCGGTTACCGGGGGTAGGGATTTTTCACCCGCCCAGCTCTACTCTTTTGAGGTAACAGGCGCGGAGGATTTACTCTCCCTCCCCCTCGAAACCCCCGAAAACATACCCGGTGCGGTTGTTTCACGTGAAACGCTGACCTTAATCTGCACCCATTCCAAGCGCGACCGCTGCTGTGCGGTACGTGGCCGCCCCATCGCGTCCTTTGTTGCCGAGCAGCTAGCAGACGGCAGTGTCTGGGAGTGCTCCCACACCGGTGGGCACCGCTTCGCCCCGGTTGCCATCAGCCTACCCACCGGCTATACCTACGGGCGGCTGAATTTCGAGCAGGCCCTCACCCTTGCCCAGGGTGCCCAGCAGGGCCGGGTAGAACTTACCGGACTGCGCGGGCGCTCCGCCCACTCCCCTATCGAGCAGGTAGCAGAGGTGGCCGCCCGTACCCTCCTTGCGGACGCCGGTGAGCGCCCCGGCCCCAACGACCTGAACCCCGGTGAAATGACCGCCACCGAACCAGACCTGCACGCCGCCCATATCGCCCATCGCGACGGCTGTTTCTGGGTAGTCACCGCCCGCCGCACCGAGCTAGCGCCGCGAGCGGCGTCCTGCGGTAAGGACGCCGGCCCCGCCTTCAGCTGGGAGGTCGTCAGCCTGCACCCAGCACGGCTGTACGAAGACGGTTAAGTTTCTCTTGGTAAGCACCGCCCATGTCGTGGGCTTCGCCGGCGTGATGTTGAGGGGCCGCGGGTGCGGTCCCGTTCGGTTGGATTCGTCATACTTTCGCTCTAGACCCGCTCCCTGGCGCCTTCCAGCGAGCGCACAGTTACCCCGTTACCTTTTAAGAGCGCACACAAAGACACCCCAAACCAGGTGAAACTAGAAGCGTAAGTAACCAGCCCGCCCCGCACACGGCTTCAATACCCCCAGCCAAACAAATAATGGTCAGGGGGGTGTCGCCACCGAGGCGGGAACCGGCTCACAAACCATCGCTAATAGAAGCACGATCCAAAGCCAAAGGAAGACGGGCTGCGAGATTCGTGAACCACCGGTTACTTCACACCATAACCCGCAAAACACAAAGGTGCGAAGCAATGACCGAAATTTACCTCGGACTAGACGTCGGCAAAACCACCCACCACGCTACAGCCCTGACCACCACAGGAAAGAAAATCTGGGACAAACCCCTGCCCCAATCAGAACCCAAAATCCGAGAACTCCTTGAAAAACTATCAGCCCAAGGAACTGTTCTGTTGGTAGTGGACCAGCCTAAAACAATTGGCGCTCTACCGGTAGCTATCGCACAAAATATGGGAATCAAAGTCGCCTATCTGCCAGGACTAACCATGCGCAGAGTAGCCGATTTACACCCCGGCGAAGCCAAAACTGACGCCAGGGACGCCTTCATCATCGCTGAAACAGCCCGCACCATGCCACATACCCTGCATGGAATAACAGTTGCTGATGAAACCACCGCTGAATTATCGATGCTCTGCGGTTTTGACGATGACCTAGCAGCTAACGCCACCGCTGTTTCAAATCGCTTACGCGGTTTTCTCACCCAGATTCATCCGCATCTTGAAAGGGTGCTTGGACCCAGACTTTCACACCCAGCAATCCTTGAATTGCTGAAGAAGTACCCGGCCCCAGCAGACCTTCACTCGGTAGGGCGTACCAAGGTGCGTAACCTACTGAAAAAGAAAGCACCGCGCCTTGCACCAAAACTCACCGATGAGATTTTCCAAGCTCTTGATGAGCAAACAGTCATCGTTGCTGGAACAGCAAGTGCTTCTCAGGTCATTTCTGCCCTAGCTGCCCAGCTTGAGTTGATTCTGGCACAGCGTAGTGAAGCAGAGCAGCAGATACTGGATTTGGTGGAAGCTCATCCTTTATCAGCAGTTATTCGTTCGATGCCTGGGGTGGGTGTGCGCACCAGTGCCAGGATTCTAACTGAGGTGGTGGGTAAGGATTTTAAGGATGCTTCTCATCTGGCTTCTTATGCTGGGATTGCGCCAGTGGATAGAAAATCGGGTACCTCAATTAAGGGTTCCCACGCCTCACGGCGTGGGAACAAAGCACTCAAGCGAGTGCTTTTCTTATCTGTTTTTGCTTCGTTGAAGGCTGATCAGGCTTCGCGTGCTTATTACGATCGCAAGTGTGCGGAGGGTAAGCGGCATAATCAGGTGCGTGATGGCGTTGGCTCGTCGACGGGTGAATGTTTTGTTTGCGATGTTGAGGGATGGGTGTTTTTATGAGTCTCGTGTGTCGGTGGGGGTTTGACGAAAACTATAGAAGCACCCCCTTCCAGCAGCAATAAACTAAAAGATTGTACGGTGACTGTACAATCTTTTGCACACTCACTGTACAATCTTATACATGAGGTTTTATCCACGTTTTATCGAGCCCAGAGTCATCGAGCTACTTGCAACCACTTCCGTAGTGATCATTGAGGGTGCGAGAGCAGTTGGAAAAACGAGCTTGGTCAGCAAGCTTCACGCAGATGGAGTAATTTCTGCTGTCTACTCTATGGCTGATGATGAAACACGAAAAATAGTCGAATCCGACCCAGTTGGCTGGCTTAGAGCTCGCACATGGCCTTGTGCTATCGACGAAGCCCAGCTTGTGCCAACACTTCCTTTAGCCATCAAACAGGTTATGGATGAGACTGGAGACAAGATTAGCCTTATCCTTACAGGATCAGCAAGCATCGGCCAGACAGGGCTAGGAGGAACCGATCCCCTCGCCAGGCGTTCAATGCGGATTTCCTTAGAGCCACTATCTGAAGCTGAGATTTCTGCCGGTCAACATGAGAAGACTCTCCCCTGGTCCGCTATCGACTATTTATATGAAGCAACGCCTCTTGAGGGAGATAATCACTTCAAGAGTGAAAGCAGCCAGGAAATCCTCGTTCGAGGCGGAATGCCTAAATACAGGGTGGCAATCAAGAATACTGATTCCAGGGTTTTCAATAGACAACTTGAACAAGACACAAAAAGCGTGCTTACTCAGCAGGTACTTCCTGGTCAAAGCTTTGACCAGGTAAGGGCTTCTGAAATTCTGAGCTACGTTCTAAGACATCCAGCCTCACAGCTGAGTGTTTCCAAGATTAGCCAAGAACTGGAGATGCATCGCAGCACAGTCGATAATTATCTCGATGCGCTAGAGAGACGCTTCCTTCTTTACGAGGTTCCCAATTTCCATCGCCCTACAAGAAAGTCAGCGCGTAGTTCTGCTAAGTTTTTTCCAGCCGATATAGCGCTCTCTTCGCATGCTTTGATGGTGAAGGGAGACAAAAATCTTGCTGACTCCGAGACTAGAGGCAGACTCGTCGAAGCGCATATAGTGCAGCAGGTTCGCGCTCATGCAGGGTGGGCAGCGCTAGAAGTTGAACTGTTCCATTGGCGACAGCAGGTAAAGGGTAGAACTGCCGAAGTCGATATTATCTTGCAAGATTCAAAAGGCAGATTGATTGCCTTAGAAGTAAAGTCTTCTTCAGCCTTCAAGACCGACTATCTTAAAGGAATCAAAGATTTTAGAGAAATGTACCCAGACGATTTCCACCGCGGGTTCATCGTACTAGACATTCCGCGAACAATACGTATCTCAGAAGATACCTGGGCTATTCCTATAAACAGTTTATATAGCCAGGACAACTGGCTCTCGCATTATTTAGTGCAAGAGGATGAGGCACCGACCCCTATGGCAGATGACAAGGAGCCAGTTATGAAAGATGCTCAGATATTTATGAGTTATGTGCATGCCGATGCTGACTCTGCAGTAAGTGGTGGCATGCGCGAGTTTATGCATGATATTGAGGACGCTCTCGAAGGACTATATGGGCGAGAGGTAGAGGTATTCCTCGATACGGACAAGGCGCAATGGGGCGAAAACCTTTGGGATCGTCTTGATGCAGAGCTTCGCAGAAGCACGTTTTTTATACCCTTTATTACGCCTCGTTATCTTAAAAGCGAGTCATGCCGTAGAGAGTTCACCACGTTCTTAGAAGCAGCAGAGCGCGCTGGTGTAGAGAAGCAATTGCTGCTCCCGCTTATTTGGGTTTACCCTCCTCTCTTGAGAAAGGAGGGCGTGAATGATGTGGTGACTTCCCGCATTAAAAACATGCTCTATAAAGATGTTTCTCATGTGCGGAGTTTGAACCGCGGTTCTGGCGAATATCGCCAGACTGTAGAGGATCTGGCTGGTAGCATCAACGAAAGGATTGAAGAGCGTGAACAGCTTGGAGAATCTCGTGAGCCTTCGCTCTCTAACGCCGAAAGTAATGATGGTAGAGGGGCTATTGAATACTTAGCTGAGATTCAGGAAAGCTTTCCGGCTGTTCAGAAGCGTGTAGAAGATTTCATGGAATCCTTTGGCGAGCTCAGTCAGCAGCTAGAGGAATCTAGCTCAAAGCTAGATCAGAGGTCCATGATCAACCCGATTCAGGCTCAACGATTTCTTCTACAAATGGCTCGTTCCCTGTCGCCAGCAGCAAACGATACCGAGTCTAAAGCAGCAATTGCTGCTCAGAAGTGGGCCGAGTTCTTCCATCTCTTGAATCGTGGGGTGGGAATGCTCAGCGAAGCTTCAGGCGAGAAAGCACCTGACGATCTTATAGAGTCGATAGTGAATCTCCGCAATACTCTGGTTAATCTCGAAGGTATGGATGATGTTGAGAGGGTTGCTCATCAGATGCCCCTGCTGTTCTCAGGGTTGAAGCCTATATCGCGAGCTTTCCTGGAGAGTGTAAAGACTATCCGATCAATGGTTACCGCAATGACTAATTGGCTCGAGGCAGTCGGCGCAGAGTAGAAAATTTAATCCTATGAGTTTGTTTGTAATACTGTCAGAATTACGAGCAGACCTTTAAGAGTGAGTAGGTAGGTGAGGGTCGGTTCACCCCTCACCTACCTCGTTTTTTCTAATGGTTCTGTGCTTGTGTAATTTTTTCTTCGAGTAGGTAGGCACGGGCTAGTTGATCTGTGTAGCCACCTACTTCGGCAGTTTTGATTGCCATCTGGACGGACTCTAAGGCAGTTGCGTAGTTGCCCTCTAGGTAGTCTGATTCTGCTACGCCGAGTGTCATTTCGATGAAGATTTGGGGGGCGATGTTTTCTAGCCCGCTTTGTGAGATTTCCAGGAAGGCTAGGAGGGCTTGTTGAGTGAGACCTAAGGCGTTAAGTGATTTGCCTAGCAGAATATTGATGGAGTGACGCTCTTCTCGAGCAGAGTCTGTTTTGAGTTCTGCCGGGTAGCTGAGGTCATCGAGGAGAAGATATTGCTTACAGTGGCTAATAGTTTTGAGGCGCAAATCCACATGGAGATTTACTTCTGTTATTTGCGCAGCATAGCAGCGGGCGAGGTCGCGGTGAATGGGTGTGAGAAAGTTACCTGATGAACCGGTGAGTTCTTGAAGGTTTGCCTGATAGATGTGGAGTGCATGCGTGAGATGCTCCGCTGCTTCTTTCCAGTTCCATAGTTCCATGGCACACCAACCCATCTTTGTGTAGAGCTGGGCGGTTTCCAGGGTGTGGGCCCGGTTCTTTTCGAGTTCTGCGGCTTCTTCCTTGTAGGCGTTCAACATTATGTGTTCTTGGGTGGCATAGTGAAGGCATTCTTGAAAGGTCATACCGGGGTAGTTAGGTACGGTGTTTGGGGTGTTACTGTGGTTGGTCACGGTGGCTTCCTCGCTCTGGACTGGTGTGCGGTTGTTTCTATTGAAGAGCAGATTCAATTTTCCGCATAGATAGTGTATTGATACGCTCCCGTACCACTATTACCAATGTCAAGAATATTTGGAAAGATCTTTTACCCAATGAACTTCGTCGGCACAGGGGTCTCCGGACGCGGCCCTATAATCCAGGTTTGAAGCTGAGTGTTATTTATCCATGATGGCCTAGTCCAGTGCCTGACCTTCACAGGCGGAATAGACTCAGTAGCTATCATTCTTAGGAATCAACCAATTCTTAACCAATGCAGCCACCGAGTGATGAGGAGATTCCCTTGGCGAAAAGAAAGTTAGAACCTGGTTTTCAGGCCTTTGGGCATGTCGAGGCTTATTCATAAGAGGTGCCCAGCAGCCAAAAACACCACCCCCCTCACCACCAAAAACACACGCCCATCAACACCCAACAGCCCACAGAAAACCGAATGCAAAACACGCCAGGTCTTAAACTGCGCGATGACACGCTCCACCACCACCCGCAACTTATTGATAACACGATTGCTGTCTTTAACAACCTTAGGCATTTTCAGCCCAAGCTTACGCTTGGTCGGTGCCAGTAACCCCAAACCGACGTAGCCCCTTATCCGCCAGAGTGGTCCCCCTAGATACTTCTCAAGACCATGTTCCTTAAGGCAAAAGCATCATACCTGGCACCAGGTAGTTGATCCGTGATGACAAGGAGTTCCCCCATCAACGGTGCAGATAACTTGATGATTGAAACCTGCACGTTTGTGTTTACCGGAGAAGTTTATTTTCCCTAGCGACCACCAGTTCCAGACCGGTATCAGTGTGCCATCGATGACCAGTGAACCTGGTACATCGAGTGCTTTTTCAAGAGGCTGGATTAGCGGCCTGAGAATCTTCACTAGTGCCTGTTCTATCAGGTTGATAGTCCTTGAAATTGTCGGTTGAGAAACGTCGTGGAATCCTGCCAGGAGTTCTTCGGTCAGATTGTGCCGGTGGTAGAGCAGGGTGATTTTCAGAGCCTGGGCCAGAGTGAGTTTGCGTGGTTTTTGGTCGGGTTTGATCCAGGTGAGGTGGTTGTTGAGGGCTGTCAGTAGCGTAATGAATTGCTGGTGGCTAAGGCCTGTTATAGGCTTGTGAGGCAACGGTCTGACCGGTTTGGCTTTGAGAATATTTGTGATGATTTATCCTCAATTTTTTGCCGCTGGTGGGGCCGTTGTCTAGTTGGTGGTTGTTACCTCTTATGAATAAGCCTCAAAAATAGTTTTACGCATTTGCAGCTCCTTCTTTATTATAATCTTTGGATAATTGATGTGCTTTATATCCGCCTACAAGAACAATTGCTAGTACGATAGTATAACCAGCGATTATTACAGGCCCAAAATATCCATTATCGAAACCAGATACTTTTAGTACTGAGATGATAGTCGCGAAAACAGCTGATATTAGTATCACAGCTACCGTGTAGGGAAGAAAATACTTATGTGCAACGTCCCAAGATTTTTTACTCTTCAACGTTTCACGGGTTCTGATGCCAATTGCCTTGTTTGGGGTGAGCCACCCTTTGGAAATTCCATTGTTAACGATAGCGAAAGTAACAATTAAGACTAGGTACCCAGCAAGAGGGGGGAGTATTTCCATTTTTATATCTCCTCATGTTCCTATCATAAATTAATGATAATATGTAAACCTCTTAAATATAATTAAATTTAAAGACCTCCTAGTTTTTCTATAATGCTACCTTTTAGGTAGTTTTCTTCGATTAATGAAAAGTTTCACACGACTCACTCATTTATCAGTCAAAAATTTCTCTAATAGCTAGCTATACTCTAGATATTTGGCTCACCTGATATTGTGCATGTGATGCCCTATCTAATATATGGATTCATGACTCTCAACATTGAGATTTTTAACTGCTAGAGATAAGAGATAAGCATGTGAATGCTTCCATCTTGTATGTTCAAGTTATACATGTATCTTTCCACACATTCATAGGACATGAAAGGGGTTTGAGGAAAAATCTTAAATATTTCTTGAGCGATTGCATAGGAGACTTACAGCAAGCTACAGGCTCAGGGAAGTCAACAAACTATTTACCTGCCGCCCAACTACGCTGGATATAGCAGCTGGGTTCTAGCATCCACACAGACTAGGCCGCCACCATCACCCAGCTCGAAACAGACCCCGCATCGAATCAGTCACCCCGTCCAGCCTCGTCAAAGAGGTCTCGCCCCCCGATTCGGCGGAGCTTAACCTCCAGGTGAGGCTAGGCTGGGCTACCTAGAGGCGGTCGATAAACTCGCCGATGGCCCGGTAGGTGGCAGTGCGGGCAAGTTCAGGTGAGAGGACGAGGTCGTGGGTTCCGCCGTCGATAACCC
This sequence comes from Rothia nasimurium, assembly GCF_035916755.1. Lineage (GTDB taxonomy): Bacteria > Actinomycetota > Actinomycetes > Actinomycetales > Micrococcaceae > Rothia. The sequence goes on from NZ_JAYWIX010000006.1 coordinate 117,625, forward strand.
GGCTGGTGACATCCTTACCCAGCCCCAACCCCCAGCGGCGGATGCCCTGTACGTTGAGCACGGCGTCAAAGTCGTGGCGGTCGGTGGGGTTTTTGAGAGTGCCAGAGCGGGCCGAGGTCAGCAGCAGCACGGGGGCCTGAATATCGAGACCGCGCTGGAGTTGCCGGTGGGCGCGGCGCACTGCCGCCAGCCAGCCCGCGTAGATGGGCGGGAAGTTGAGGGTCTTCCAGTCGGTGTTGAACTGCCAGGTGCCCGCGTGCTCGGCGTGCAGGGAGCGGGCGTAGGCGTCCGCCTGCTCCTTCTGCACGATGGCGCGGGGCTTGAGGCGCGCGAGCGCCGCCACCGCCCCGGTCATGAGGGCGCGCTCAAGCGGGTTGTTGAAGTGGTCTAGCCAGGGGGAGTTGAGGACGACGGCAGCCAGCTCGGGTGGGTTGGTGCGGCTCGCCCAGAGGGAGGCGATGAGTCCTCCGGTGGAGTGGGCCATGAGAATAATCTGCTGGTGCCCGTCGCGGCAGGTGATGAGCTTCCAGGCGGCGGCGAGGTCTTCGAAGTAGTCGTCGAGGTTTTCGGTGTAGAAGGTGGTCTGCCCCGGCAGCAGGGAGCGCCCGTATTTGCGCAGGTCAAGGGCGTAGAAGTCGTGGCCGCGGGCTGCCCACCAGTCGCCGAGATCCTTCTGGAAGAAGTAGTCCACAAAGCCGTGCAGGTAGAGCACGGCGGGCTGGGCTGCCCCGTCCTGCCCCTGCGCGGACGCCGGCAGCTGGGGAGCTGCGTCCGCCCCGTCGATATCTGCGGGTCGGTGGACGAGGGTGGCAACGATGGGGCCTTCTGCGTCGCGGCCCAGGTTGACGGTTTCGGCGGTGTAGGGGGCGCCGAGAATGTCTGGCTGTGTCATAAAACCCACTATACTCTCGCGCGCATTTTCGTTTTATATGGAAACTATCAACGGCACCCCGGTAACAGAAGAGCAGATTCAAGCCTGGGCTGACGAGGCTGAAGCAGGCTACGCAGTAGAAAAAAAAATTTAAGAAACGTGGCCGCCCAAGCCTCGGGAGCGCTCCTGCATCGGTCATTCCCGTCCGCATGGAGGAGGAGCTCCTTGCAGCCGCCCAAACCTACGTCTTCTCAGAGGCCCTAGACGAAGAGAACCCCTGGGGGGAGTTGCGCCTGAGGGTTCGACACCAAGGGCAGGCTGCTTGAATTCGTTGTTCTTATCTTTGATAGTGGGAATGAACTTGTCATTCATTCCATGAAGGCCCGAAAGCAATACTGGAAGCTTTTGTAAAAAATCTTTTAACCTAGAACCTTTTCTACTCAAAACATAAGGGCGTAGAGCCATCCACCGCTAACATTCTTATAGAAGTGATAGCCGCAACACCCTGCAGGTATCTCATGCAAAAGCTCCCTTGCTCATCTTCTTAGATTTATAGGGACACCACCCATGACCTACATCGCCAGTTGCGCGAGGGTGCTAACTGCCATATAGGCCGCAACGAGATAGAGAAAGAGGGCGAAAGCTATCTGTAGGGCACGCTGAGGTAGCCGCTTCCCACCCCAGGCACCTACCAGGGTGCCGACTATAGTTGTGACCAGCAGGGGGGCTAGCGCCGCCCAGTCTAAGGACGGCAGGGCCCCGGCCCCCAGGGCTAAGGCAACAAGGCTGTTGATGAGGATAACCAGTAGAGAGGTTCTCACGGCGGTTGCCATACTAAGCCCCAGAATCAGGGTCAGGGCGGGGACAATGGCGAAGCCGCCACCTACCCCGAAGAAGCCGGTCAAAAAGCCAACGCCTGTAGCTACCCCCACCAGCGCTACCCCTTGACGGAGGGCAGCTGGGCGGGAGGTGGCGCCCGCCCTACTAGCCCGCACGGAGCCCCTGCGGGCCTTGCGCACCATCAGACTGGCTACCACCAGCAGCAGGACAGAGAAAGCCAGCAGGAGTATCTGCCCGTCGAGGCCGTGAGCCAGCACCCGGCCACCGTAGGCACCGGCTAAGCCGAGGGCACCGAAGAGGGTGCCGCGCCGCCAGTCCAGAGAACGGGCCTGAGTGAGCACGCCGGTGACAGCGCCGAGGCCCACCACTACCAGGGAGGCCAGAGTTGCCTGGGCCGGGGCGAACCCGAACCCGTAGACCAGCAGGGGAATAGCAAGAATAGCCCCACCGCCGCCAAGGGCACCCATAAGCAGGCCTATGGCCAGGCCGCCAACTAAAGCTAGGATCACCGCGCCCCTCTTTCTTCTGGTACTCCACCAGTAATACCGTCAGCGGCGGGGCTGGGGCAAGTGCGGGTAAGGGGCGCTGACTCTAGTTTTTACGGGCAATGGACGCTGAGAGGGCCGTGGCGAACCCACACCAGGCTGCGTAGGGGGCTAGTAGGAGGCCGCGTTCAGGTGAACGTTGGTAGGTTCGCCGAACTAGGTCAGCACTACTGGCAGCCAAGGCTGCGGCTCCAGCTGCTGCGACCCAGGGTTTCTTGGCTCTAAAGAAAAGGCCACACCAGGAGGCATTGAGCACGAGGTTTGTGCCTAAAGCCCCCATGTAGGTGCGGGCCGCATCCTTACCCTCTTCTTCGAGAATATCGGCTAACGTGAGGGATCCGGTGGCGGCAATATCTGCGTAAAGTGCAGTCCAGGCCAGGGGAAACACTTGCGGTGCAGGCTGCCAGGAGGGCTTTTTAAGCCGCTTGTACCAGCGCTGATCCGGGTCGGTGAGAAATGAGCCAGTTACAGCGGTGATGGCAACGGCGGCTGTAACCCCTCCGGCGACTTTGAACCAGAGGCGAGCATCGCGAGGAGTCAAGCTGCGCCTGACAGCCTCGTCGAAGCCGGTAAGCCCACCGTCAGGTAGTCCCACCAGGTCTTCTAGGTCACGTTCGGAGACCTTGGTATCGTGAGCAAGGCTACCCACCAGAGGGGTAACCAGGTGCCGGTCAAGCGGGGTGATGCAGGCGACTCCCCAGGCGGCAAAGCCTAGGCTGTAAGCCGGGACTGTCAGGATGGGGTGGTGAGGCAGGCCGGCAACTTGAGCATAGCGCTGCATCATCTGGGCATATTCGAGGGTTTCGGGTCCGCCAATATCAAATGAGCGGTTGACGTCAGCTGGCAGATCAGCGGCCTTGACGAGAAAATGCACGGCGTCACCCTGCCAGATGGGGGTGACACGATGGCGGATCCACCGGGGCCCCAGGGCAGCAGGGAGGCGTTCTGAAAGGTGGCGCAGCATCTTGAACGAGGCTGACTCGGCCCCTATCACGATTCCTGCTTGCAGAGCCGCGGTGGGCACCTGGCTATCAAGCAAAATTTGCCCTGTTTCGGCTCGTGATTCTAGGTGTTCAGAGAGGTCATTGATGCGTTTTTCGGCTGGTCGCAGGCCACCGAGGTAAACGATTCTTTGCACACCTGCTTCTGTGGCGGCTCGGGCTAGTCGCCGCGTTGCGTCTTTTTCTGCTTGTTTGAAGTCATCTCCGCTCATGGCATGCATGAGATACCAGACGGTTTCGACGCCTTCGAGGGCTTGGGTGAGGTCGACGGAGTTGCTTGCGTCACCCTCGATGATATCCACGGTAGTACCAAAACGCTGGGAGGCCTTGGCATGACTGCGGGATAGCACCCGCACTTGCCACCCTTCTTCAACTAGGCGTTCTGTGACAAGGCCGCCTATAAAACCTGTAGCTCCGATGACAAGACCACGGCGTCTTTCTGTGCTCCCCACGGGTATCCTCGTTTCGTTAGGGGTGTAGCTCACTGCTGATTCAAGACTACAGGTGTGAAAGACTTAGAACCATGCACCCTTATCTTTTTCCGGCCAAAGTTCAGAACCCACGGCCCTTTTTAGCTGCTTTTGCCCCAACCTTGGTAGTGGCGGGGCTTTTAGCTGTCTCTCAGCTTGCACCGCCAGCGGGGATAGTTTTTTACCTGTGCGCGGCTCTCTCTGCTCTTTTGCTCTGGGGTAACTGGTGGATTCATGGGGGCAGGGGTGGGTTTAGTTCTTCTACCCCGGTGAAGGACGCGGCACTAGGCTTGGGTGCGGGTCTTGGGCTTGCAGGGGTTTTTGCTGCTGGGGCTTTTGTGGTGCAGCGCATGCCCTTTCTTGCTGGTCAGGTTGATGAGCTTCTGGCGAGCACAGCGGGGTCAGCTCTGCTTCCTACGCTATTGATCGCTGCTCTTAATGGCATTGGTGAAGAGGCGCATTACCGGTACACCGTGGTGCGGCATCTGCCTTATAAGCCTGCAACTGTTTACGGGGTGGCCTTGGGGCTTTATGCTTTTTCAACTGTAGCTATGGGGACTTTGCTTCTGCCCTTTGCAGCGCTAGCCTTAGGTGCTCTTGCCCATTGGCTCAGCCTGAGAACCGGCAATCTTGTTGCTGCTAGCATCTGCCATATCACCTGGAGTTTTTCAATGATTTTGACTCTTCCCCGCCTTCTGTGATCGGGTGCTTGACCTCTCTTGATGTTTTTGCCCTTCACGGATCAGTAAGGTAACTATTAATACTTGGCCGCATGTTGGAGATATGTCACTGACAGTGCAGAAGGGGGTAGTTGGTGCGAAAGAATAAAGGTGAGGCTTTCGACCTCCCAGATGCTAAGGATTCTAGCTACTGGTATAGCTCAATGGACAATCGACATGTTGGAGTTCTTAATCTCTTGCGTAAGTATCGCGAGGCGGAGCGTTCCATGCGTGCTCGTACCCGCGATGAGATGCGTATGAATGAGACTGAGCTGGTGGCGCTCAGGTTTTTGCTCATGAGAACCCAACAGAACCATGAGGTTCTGCAACGCGATCTTGCTCGTGAGCTGGGTATTACCGGGGCGTCTGCGAGTGCTCTGTGCCAGCGGTTGGAGCGCGATGGGTATATTAGCCGTTTCCCACATGCGCATGATAAGCGGGCTACAGTACTGGTGCCCACGGAAAGGACCCACAATGAAGTGCGTGGAGCCCTCACCGGCATGCACCGATTGATGCTGGAGGGGGTGCAGTCGTTCACAGACGATGAGCTAAAGACCGTTGAGAGGTTTTTGCGTTCAATGATTAGGTCTGTAAGCCAGGATCAGTAGGCCCCCGATGAGCCCTCTAGGGCTATCACCTAGAATCTTTTGAGTCTCTGGGTCTTTCTTTCCAGTATTTACTTAGTTAAAATAACTAAATAAATAAGCGAAGGACATCATGACCACTTACCCAGCCTCCGGCTCCTCTTCACCCACCAAAACCCAGCACAAAGCCGCCCAGCTGCGTCCGCGCCTCTTGTTAGCCCTTGGGGTAGTCGCAGCTCTTGCCCTTGCCCTAGCTGCAGGTGGCAGCTACCGAGGCCAAGAACTTAGCGGGTTTAAAATCTTTGCGCTGGCTGTAGGCGCTACGTTTGTGGTGCAGTGGTTGGCCTTCATTCCGGCCTATCTCAAGCAGACCGAGCGTTTCTATGACCTGCTCGGTGGTGTTGGGTTTGTTGCAGGCACCCTCTTTGTGCTGGCTGCCGCAGACGAGAAGGACGCCCGCACCTGGGTGTTGGGGGCAATGGTCGTAATCTGGTCCCTCCGCCTGGCATCTTTTCTGTTCTGGCGCGTTCATAAGTTTGGCGGCGATGACCGATTCGACGACATTAAACCGCTCAAGCTGCGCTTCTTTCTAACCTGGACCTTACAGGGCCTCTGGGTAGCGGCAACCGCCTCGGCAGCCTGGATCGCCATGGCGTCGACCCACCGTGAGAGCATGGGTTTAGTGAGCTGGATAGGCGTAGTCGTCTGGCTCGTGGGAATGACTTTTGAGGTAGTAGCAGACCTACAAAAGACCGCCTTTAAGTCCAACCCTGCCAACCAGGGGAAGTTCATTTCAAGCGGCCTCTGGTCGGTGTCTCGGCACCCCAACTACTTCGGTGAAATTACTCTGTGGCTGGGCGTTTTCCTGGTGGCTGCCCCCGTTCTGGTGGGCTGGCAGTGGGTGGCGCTACTCTCCCCAGCTATCGTCATCTTGCTACTGACCCGGGTCAGCGGTATTCCCATGCTGGAGAAAAAAGCTGAGAAGAAGTGGGGGCACGACCCCAGCTACCGTGCCTACGTAGAGAACACGCCGGTGCTGATTCCCACGCTGGGCAAGTAACCATGAACGAGATCTCAACTCCTCTGCTGATTGACCCCGAAGGTACCTACCGCAACACCACCGACCTACTAGAGCACCGGCTTCGTCAGGCCCCGCAGCACATTGCTTTTGAGATTCCCCGGCGCGGGGCGTCCGGAGCTATCACCGGCTGGGAACCGGTGACGACCGCTCAGTTCGCCCACCGCGTGCGCCATCTAGCCAAAGCACTGATAGCCAGCGGAGTGCAGGCAGGTGACAGAGTGATAATCATGGCCCCCACCTGCTTTGACTGGGCGGTAGCAGATCTAGCAATCATGTATGCTGGCGCCACCGTGGTTCCGGTCTACGAGACCAGTTCACTAGAGCAGGTGCAGGCAATTCTGCAGGATTCAGGTTCTGTCTTTGCTTTTACCGGAACCAAGACCCAGCAACATCTTGTACAGCAAGCCGCCGATTCAGGCCAGGGCCTACCCCTCGGGACGCTCTGCTTTGAGAACCACACGGCGGTTACAGCTTTCACTGCGCAGGCAACCCGTATCAGCGATGAAGAGTTAGAACAGCGTCGCACCTCACCCACCCTGAATGATGTTGCCACCCTGGTTTATACCTCCGGCACCACAGGAACCCCCAAGGGCGCTCAAATCACCCACCGCAACCTGGTGGGTCAGGTTCTCAACGTGGCTGCCGCCTACCGGGAGGTAGTACACGATCGCGGGTCAACCGTTATCTTCCTACCCCTGGCTCATATGCTGGCCCGTGGTCTTCAGTTTGCCTGCATCGCCGGAGGCATGCGGGTTGCCCATCTGGCAGACCCTAAGGAGCTCATAGCCCAGCTGCCCTCCCTCAAGCCCAGCTTCCTGGTGCTGGTACCGCGCGTCCTTGAAAAAATCAGCGACCGTATTGCCACCCAGGCTGAGAGCAAGAAGCTGGGGGCGGTGTGGGAGGCCGCACGACGTACTGCCTGCGAACGCTCCAGGCTTGTGGAGAAGGGGCAGATGCCCGATCAGCTGACTCTTAGCCACTGTCTTACCTACCGTCTTTTTGACCGGCTCTTCTACCAGCGAGTGCGGGATCTGCTGGGCGGGCAGATGGAATGGATGCTTGCCGGCGGGTCACCACTCGATGCCGAGTTGGCCCATCTTTTTACGGGTATGGGTGTGCCGGTCATTGAGGGGTATGGGCTCACCGAAACCACCGCCCCCATAGCCGGTAACCTACCGGGCAAAACCCGGTCAGGTTCGGTAGGCGTGCCGCTGCCCGGCGGGACGATCCGCATCAGCGACGACGGTGAGATCCTGGTGCGTGGCATCGGGGTTTTTGACGGCTATACCGATGAGGACGCCACCGCGGCGGCTTTTGAGGACGGCTTCTTTAAGACCGGCGACACCGGCCTGATTGAAGGTGGCTTCCTCGTGCTGCGCGGACGCCTGAAGGACGACATTGTTACCTCCTACGGCAAGTCTGTATCGCCCTACATCTGGGAGAGCACTGTCGGGCGCAATCCATTGGTTGCCCACGCGGTGATGGTGGGCGAGGGCCGCAGTTACCTCACGGCCCTCGTCATACCCGATGCCGAAGCTGTGGCAGCTGCCGGTCTAGCTACTGCGGAAGTGAGGGCGAGTGTTGCTGCCAGTATCGAACAGGCTAATGCCCTGGTCTCCCGCAGTGAGCAGGTCAAGCGGTTCGCCCTGGTGCAGGCTGATATGGGCGACCCGACGCTGGTAACCCCCACCCAAAAGCTCAAACGCGCTATTTTCGTACAGCGGTGGGCAGATGAGATTGATGCCCTCTACTCCTAAATACGGAGGGCTTGCCACCAGCTGAGAATCAAAAGGTTGGGCTTGGAACTGCTTGGGGCTGGAAACAGTTCGGGGGTTGCACCCAACTGGGCACAACCCCCGAATGAAAGACCTCATTCAGCGAGGTCGTAGACCTTACTTCTGGACGAAGTAGAGGCGCTTATTGACGAATTCGTCCATGCCGTAGGGGCCGAGTTCGCGGCCGTAGCCGGAGTTCTTGACGCCACCGAAGGGGATTTCGGCGCCTTCACCAGCGGGGGTGTTGACGTTGACCATGCCGGTGTCAATCTGCTGGGCCAGGCGGCGGGCGCGGGCCTCGTCCTGCGAGAAGACGGCACCGCCCAGGCCGTACTGGGTGTTGTTGGCCAGATCGATGGCTTCCTCGTCGCTCTCTACCCGATAGACGGTGGCGACGGGGCCGAAGAGCTCCTGGTAGTAGACCTCGGAGCCGACCGGCACGTCGGTGAGGACGGCCGGGGAGAGGTAGGCGCTCTTGTCGTCCAGCAGCTGGCCACCGGCTCGCAGGGTGGCACCGGCGGCAACGGCCTCGTCGAGCTGCTTCTTGAGTCCTTCGGCTGCTGAGCGGGAGGAGAGGGCCATGTAGGTGGTCTCGTCCGCCTCGGCGGGCTTGCCGGGCTTCATGGCTTCAGCCAGCTTGACCAGTTCGGCGACGAACTCGTCATAGATGTCGGCCATGACAATCATGCGCTTATTGGAGTTGCAGGCCTGACCGGTGTTGTACATACGGAAGCCCCAGGCGGTGGCGGCGGCTTCGGCGACGTTGTCGGTATCGAGCACGATGTAGGGGTCGGAGCCGCCCAGTTCGAGCACTGCCTTCTTGAGGTTGCGCCCGGCGATACCGGCAACGATGGCGCCAGCGCGTTCGGATCCGGTGAGCGAGACGCCCTGAATGTGGCGGTGGCCAATCATGGTCTCAATCTGGTCGTGGCTAGCGAAAACTGCCTCGTAGGCACCCTCGGGCAGCCCGGCGTCCTTCATAATCTCGGCAATGGCGAGCGCAGACTTGGGGCAAATTTCGGCGTGCTTGAGCACGATAGTGTTGCCCAGCATGAGGTTGGGGGCGGCAAAGCGGGCGACCTGGTAGTAGGGGAAGTTCCAGGGCATGATACCCAGCAGGGCACCCAGGGGCTTGCGCTGGATGTATGCCTCAGAGTTCTCCGCCTCAGAGGGAATCGGCTCGTCCGCAAGGTGGTCGGCGGCAATGCCGGCATAGTAGGCGAAGATAGCGGACGAGAACTCGGCCTCTTCAACGCCCTCTGAGATGGGCTTACCCATTTCCTGGGAGATGATTTCAGCCAGCTCCTGCTTGCGCTCTTCGAAGAGTTCGGCGATGCGATTAACAATAGCGGCGCGTTCTTCGACGCTGGTGGTGCGCCAGTCCAGGTAGGCGGCGTGGGCGCGCTCTACTGCCGCGGTAGCCTGCTCGTCGGTGAGGGTGTCGAAGGTTTCGAGCACCTCGCCGGTGGTGGGGTCTTCAAGTCGGTAGCTCATGGGTTTAGCTCCTTTGTGTTTGTGGGTATGTGCGGTACGGACGCCCCTAAATACAACTCAACAAGCTGGATATGGGGCCAGCCCCCGGGCGGGAAATACCCTCAAAGCCAGGCTGGCTGGGTCTGACGTGAATCGTAGCGAGCCCCAGGGCGAGCTACGAGAAGGTCAGCCTGGCGGAGGGTATTTCCTGGCATAAGGGCATCTGCCCTGCCCGTACAAAACAGGTAATTAGTTCCCCGCAACCTTGCGGATTTCTTCCACGAAGATGTCCAGGGCCTGGCCCAGGAGCTCTTCGCTGATGGTCAGCGGGGGTAGCAGGCGCACGACGTTGCCGTAGGTACCGCAGGTGAGAATCAGGACGCCGCGTTCGGCGCAGGCGGCTGCGATGTCTTTGGCTGCGGTGGCGTGGGGTTCCTTGGAGTCGGAGTCTGCTACGAATTCAACGGCGAACATGGCGCCGCGGCCGCGGATTTCGCCGATGATGTCGAGTTCGTCGACGAGGGGGCCGAGCTTTTCGCGAGCGATTTCTTCGATGCGGGCGGCGCGGGCGTTGAGGTCCCACTCTTCCATGGTTTCGATGGTGGCAAGGGCTGCGGCGCAGGCAACGGGGTTGCCGCCGTAGGTGCCGCCGAGGCCGCCGGGCTGGACCTTGTCGAAGAGTTCGGCGCGGCCGGTGACGGCGGAGAGGGGCATGCCGCCGGCGATGCCCTTGGCGGTGGTGATGAGGTCGGGTTCGATGCCTTCGTGGTCGGAGGCGAACCAGCTGCCGGTGCGGCAGAAGCCTGCCTGGACTTCGTCCGCGATGAAGACGATGCCCTTTTCACGAGCCCAGGTAACCAGCTCGGGCAGGAAGCCTTCGGCGGGGACGATGAAGCCGCCTTCGCCCTGGATGGGTTCGATGAGGATTGCGGCGACGTATTCTGAGCCGATCTGCTTTTCGATCATGTCGATGACGCGGGCGGCTGCTTCCTTACCACCCAGATCACCGTCGCGGTAGGGGTAGCTCATGGGGGCGCGGTAGACCTCGGGCGCAAAGGGGCCGAAGCCCTTCTTGTAGGGGGCAGCCTTGGCGGTGAGGGCCATGGTGAGGTTGGTGCGGCCGTGGTAGGCGTGGTCGAAGACGACGACGGCGTTGCGGCCGGTGGCTGCACGGGCGATTTTGACGGCGTTTTCTACGGCTTCGGCGCCGGAGTTGAAGAGCACGGTGCGCTTGTCGAAGTCGCCGGGGGTGAGCTGGTTGAGCTTTTCGGCGACGGCTACGTAGCCTTCGTAGGGGGTGATCATGAAGCAGGTGTGGGTGAAGTGGGTGGCTGCTTCGCGCACGGCTTCAACGACCTTGGGGGCGGAGGCGCCGACGGAGGTGACGGCGATGCCGGAGCCGAGGTCGGCGAAGGAGTTGCCGTCGACGTCGACGATGACGCCGCCGTCGGCGTCCGCTGCATATACGGGCAGGGTGGAGGCTACGCCGGCGGGCACATTGGCGGCGCGGCGGGCTGCCAGTTCAGCGGACTTGGGGCCGGGGACGGCGCCGTTGAGGTTGATCTGCTGGGGTAGGCGGTAGGCGATGTCGGCCATGGTGGAGGGTTCCTTTAGTGATGGATTTTCTTGTAACTACAAAAAGTTGGGGTGCGGACGCCGGTGCTGGCGCTACGGTGCCGGGGCGGGCATCCGCGGGGTTTGGGGCTTTAGTTAGCGTAGGGGTCGCGCAGACCGATGTACTGGATGGATGAGTACTCGTCGATGCCCTCGGCTGCGCCTTCGCGGCCCATGCCGGACTGCTTGACGCCGCCGAAGGGGGCAGCCGCGTTGGAGACTACACCGGCGTTGAAACCCATGATGCCGAACTCTAGGTGGTCGCTGGCGCGGTAGAGGCGGTCGATGGATTCGGTGTAGACGTAGGAGGCCAGACCGTATTCGGTGTCGTTGGCCAGCTCGTAGGCCTCGTATTCGTCCTTGAAGGTGAAGATGGGGGCAATGGGACCGAAGATTTCTTCGCGGGCGACGCGGGCGTCGAGGGGCACGTCAACGAGCACGGTGGGCTTGAAGAAGTAGCCTGCTCCCTCACCCTTTTCGCCGCCGGTGAGTACGCGGGCGCCCTTGGCGACGGCGTCCTCGACGAGGGCGACCATGGAGTCCTGGGCCTTCTTTTCAACCAGGGGGCCGCAGGTGACGCCTTCGTCCAGGCCGTTGCCAACCTTGAGTTCGCCCATTTTTTCGGCGAACTTCTGAGAGAACTCTTCGGCCAGGGATTCGTGCACGATGAAGCGGTTGGCGGCGGTGCAGGCTTCGCCGATATTGCGCATTTTGGCGGCCATGGCGCCGGCGACGGCCTGGTCGAGGTCGGCGTCCTCAAAGACGAGGAAGGGGGCGTTGCCGCCGAGTTCCATGGAGGTACGTAGCACGTTCTCAGCTGCCTTCTTGAGCAGGTCCTTGCCGACAGGGGTGGAGCCGGTGAAGGAGACTTTGCGCAGGCGCGAATCGCTCATGATGGGCTCGGAGATAGCGGCTGCTGACTTGGAAGAGACGACGTTGAGGACGCCCGCGGGCAGGCCAGCGTCGAGCATGGTCTGGGCGAAGTACTGGCTGGTCAGCGGGGTCAGGCGAGCGGGCTTGAGCACCATGGTGCAGCCTGCTGCGATGGCGGGGGCAACCTTGCGGGTACCCATGGCCAAGGGGAAGTTCCAGGGGGTAATCAGCAGGCAGGGGCCGACCGGCTTGCGGCGGGTGATCATGCGCAGGGTGCCCTCGGGCATGTCGAGGGAGCGGCCGTAGTGGCGGGGGGTTTCTTCGGCGAACCAGCGCAGGAACTCAGCGCCGTACTTAACCTCGCCGAGGGCCTCGGCGTAGGGCTTGCCCATCTCTAAGGTCATGAGGGTGGCAAACTCTTCGGCCCGTTCGGTGACGAGCTCGAAGGCGCGGCGCAGGATTTCTGCGCGTTCACGCGGGGGTGTGGCGGCCCAGCCGTGCTCACCGGCTTCTTTTTCTGCCCGGCAGGCTGCGTCGAGGGCGGCCAGGGCGTCTTCTTCGGTGGCGGAGGCCAGGGTGGCGATGACTTCACCAGTGGCGGGGTTTTCTACGTCAAAAGTTTCGCCGTTTGAGGCGTCTCGCCACTGGCCATCAATGAGCAGGCCGGTAGGTACCTTTGCTAGGAGTTCTTTCACATCTACGGTCATAACCGGTGTGCACCTTTCGTGAACTATCTGTGTGATGGGCACACCATCAGGCCCATCCTTCTGTTTATCTTACGCCCCCTACCCGCCAGTCAGGTAGCCTGTCTCACACGCCCCGGGGCGTGCGTCCGCCCCGAGCTGGCTATTATTCGGGCAGGTCAAGCATGTGCTCAATATCCATGGGAACTCTGCCTACGAAGAAGTCGGGGCGCTTAAAGCGCTGGTAGAGCATCACCGCGACACCGAGGGCAAGGAGTACCAGGGAGAGGATGAAGACCAGGCCGATACCGCCGATTTCTGAACCGGAGCCGTAGGCGGGGTCCATGGAGTCAACGAAGGTTTGGGCGAAGAAGACCACCAGGATGATGCCGCCAATGAGGGGCAGGATGAACTGGTTGAAGAGGTTACGGGCCCCGCTCTTGAGGGAGGTCTTGCGGAAGTACCAGACGCAGGCGAAGGCAGTCACCCCGTAGTAGAGGCAGACCATGAGGCTGAGCGCTGCGATGGTGTCCCAGAGTACCGAGGTGGAGATAAAGCGCATGGCTACGTAGAAGACGCTGGCAATCAGGCAGGAGGCGATAGTGGCGTAGGAGGGGGCCTGGTACTTGGGTGACAGGCGGGCAAACTTGGGGCCCAGGGCTCGGTAGTAGCCCATGGCTAGCAGGGTGCGAGCCGGGGAAACAGCGGTGGACTGCAGCGAGGCGAGCGCGGCGACCATGACGGCGATGGACATGAGGATGCCCAGGGAGCCGAGCACGGGGCCGGAAAGGGCAGCGAAGATGTTTTCCTGATTGTCGGGGTTGCCCAGACCCAGGCCGTCCTCGCTGGTGCCGGCGAAGGAGAGGGTGCCGACGGAGAGGAAGAGGTAGAGGACGACGATGGTCAGGATAGTGCCGACGGCTGCGGTGCCGCTGGTGGTGTGCTTCCCCTCGGTTTCTTCGTTCATGGTGAGCACGGCGTCCCAGCCCCAGTAGAGGAAGAAGACCAGGGACATGGAAGCTGCCAGGGTTGAGAAGGAATCGATGCCGAAGGGGTTGAACCATTCGAGGCTGAAGGTCAGGTTGGCAAAGCCGGTGCCGGTGGAAGCCTTGTAGAGGGCTACGGCGGAGAAGAGGGCAAGGACGATCAGCTGGAAGATGATGAGGACGGTCTGGAGTTTCTGGGTGGCGTCCAGGCCACGGTAGGTGATGTAGCAACCGAAGGCCATGAAGGCGAGGAAGGTTGCGATGTTGACCAGGTTGTTAGCGGCAAGGTCTGCAATGTCGGGGCTGCCTAGAGCCTGGGAGAGGAAGAGGTAGAAGAAGTCGACGGCAATACCGGCGAGGTTAGAGAGCACCAGGATGGTGGCGACCAGCAGGGCCCAGACGCCCATCCAGCCGACGTAGGGGCCGAAAGCCTTGGTGGTCCAGGTGAAGGTGGTTCCGGCATCTGGCATGGCGGCATTGAGTTCGCGGTAGCCGATGGCGACCAGGAGCATGGGGATGAAGCCGATGAGGAACATGGCGGGCATATAGATGCCGGCTTCGGCGGCGACGGGGCCGAGGGCTCCCGAGAGGGAGTAGGCGGGGGCGACGACGGAGATGCCGATGATGATGGAGGAGAAGAGGGTGACGTTGCCCGAGGAGAGACCTTTTTTGTTGGCGGCACTGACATCGACAGAGCCGTGGGGGTGGGCGCCCGGGGTAGCTGGGGGTTGGGTCATCGCTGACTCCTTTTCACTATCACCTTCAGAGGTTGCAAGCAGAACAAGAAAACGAACATCATTCGTTTAGTTAGTTAGATTACAACCTTAAGTAGTTCTTGTGAAGTGCGTAACCAAGTTTTTACACAGCAGCACCCCAGAACGAAGCATGCGCCGCACCGCCCGGCACCCACCCGGTGGGCAGGTAACGAGCAGTGCGGCGCACGCGCACCTATGAGGAACTAGCGGCCCACTACGGGAATTGAGCCGGTCCAGGGCTCCTGAGCCGAGCCACGGCGTCCTGGCGAATAATCGCGCGGAACAACCACCAGCGGAATCGGCAGGCGGGTCAGAATTTTTGCGGTGTTGGAGCTCAAGAAAAGCTCGCCGCGCTGGGCCAGCTTAGACGAGCCAGCCATGAGCACAGATCCGGCGGACCAATCCACAGACTCCACAGCCTCGGGCACGCTGGCACCGTGCCCCACGGCAACGGTAATGAGATCAGGACGCTCGGGTGCCAGGGAGGACTGCTCCAGCAGGTCCCGAACACCCTCTTCAGCCTCACGGGCCGCAGCCCCGTCGGCGGTGGCGTCCTCAATGAGGGACACCAGGCGCACCGCAAGGCCGGTGCGGTTGCAGGTAGCCACCGCCTCTTCCACCAGGCCAATCGAGTCGATATCAGGGGAAACGGCACAGTCAAACTGGGTGATACGGGTGGAGGCATCATAGTTGTGGGGCGCAAGAATTACCGGCACCGACGAGCGGTGTAGCAGCGCGTTACCCACCGAGCCGATGGAGTGGAAGAGCCAGCCACCGGTCTTAGCGCCACCCACAATGATGGCACCGGCCCCGATAGCTCCAGCGAACTCCATCAACCCGGCTGCGGTAGACTCCGCCTGTCGCAGGTGGAAACGGGCCTTAAGACTAGTGGGCACCCACTGCTGGGCTTCTTCCAGCCAGCCCACAGCCTGCTCCTGCAACATGGCACCAAAGTTAGAGCGCGGGGCAGCTAGGCGCGGGTTTTGCTGCTTGAGCACATAGACTACATCGAGCTCAGCCCCCAGCGATGAAGCGAGAGCAACCGCCAGGTTGAGCGCGTCCCGCCCCCGGGGCGAGGGTGAGTAACCAACAACGTAACGCATGTTTTATCCCTTGAGTTTTTCGCTAATCATAGCGGCAGTTTTTTCGCCCATACGAACCGCGCCGTCAACATGCTGGTAGCCCTCGGCAGCCAGGTCGGAGCAGGACCAGTGGATGGGGCCAACAGGGTCCGACTGGTAGGCGCCGTAGCGGGAAAGGCCGCCCAGGTCGAAGCTAGCGGCGTAGGCACCGCGAGTCCACTCTTCGGCTCCCCAGTCGGATTCGTAGTAGCGAATGGGGTTCAGGGTCTCTTCACCCAGCATCTCTGCCATGGATTCGAGGATGGTGCGCTTGCGCTCCTCCGCCGAGAGGGTGAACATGCGGTCGGCCTTTTCGTCAGAGACAAAGCCAACCAGGGTGCCGCGCTCTTCTTCCTGACCGGTGGCAGGGTCGTAGTTGGTATTGTCGTAGATTTCCTGCACCAGGTTGTCACAGGCAAAGGAGGTGCCCGAAAGACCCTTGTCGCGCCAGAAGGGGCGGTCGTAGACAGCGTGCACCTTAATGACCAAGCCCAGGGACTGGTGCATGTGCATCTGGTGCTGGCGGCGGTCCAGGGCGGGCACATAAGAGACGCGGGAGTAGAGGTTGGGCGGGACGGCCATGATGGCGTACTTGGCGCGGACCTTCACGGCCCCGTCGGGGTTGGCGACGCCGTCCTCGGTGAAGTCTTCAGCCTCAGCCAGGACGGGGTAGTCCCCCTCCTCCTGCCAGCGCAGCACGCGCACGGGGTGCCCCAGGATGATGTTCTCGTGGCCAATCTTTTCGGCCAGGGTGAGTGAGACCTTCTGCATACCGCCGAGCACGCGCTTGTCGAGGATGAAGTTTTCGTCAACCAGGTTGGAGAAGGCACCTGCGGAGGCCGCCATGAGAATAGCCTGCAGGGCTGAGAAAGCATGGGAGGGCTTGGTCAGCATAGCTCCGGCAATGAAGAGGGAGATGTTGTTGAGGGCCTCTTCGTTATCGGTCTTGGTCTTGAGCCATTCACGGAAGCTGACTGAGTCGAGTTCCTTGGCGCGGGGGTGAGCCCAGGGGGCCTCGGCGCCAACTTCAGCGACGATCTCGTCCATCATGTCGATAAGGCGTAGCATCTCAGCCTTGGTGGCTTCGTCAACGGGGAAGATATCGCCAGAATAACGCTTGACCTGACCATCGAGGGTTTTGTAAATGGAGTCACCCTCGCGATAGCGGGAGAAGGTTTTGAGATCGAGCTCTTCCAGCAGGGCTTTAAGGGCGGTCTGATCGGGGGATACCCACTGGCCGCCGATTTCAATGAAGGCGCCGTCAAGGTCACCGTTCCAGGTGCGGCCGCCGACGCGGTGGCGGGCTTCAAGGACGGCAACCGAGTGCCCGGCCTGCTGCAGACGGTAGGCGGCGGTAAGGCCCGAGGGGCCTGCGCCGATAATGACGACATCGCGGGTAATTTCCTGGGGAGCCATGGTGCCCAGCCTTTCTGCAGCGCTAGCTACACTAAACGAATACCGTTCGTTTTAGTGTAGCTTGAACCCTAAGACCTGTGAAGTACCTTACGAAAATATGCAAGGCCAAACTTAAGCTCGCTCCACCAAACCCCTCTCCCACACAGTGCTACCGTTGTACCCATGACCCCCAACTCCACTGCACCACGCAATGCTGGCCGACCAAGCGCGTCCTTACTTACCCCAGACAAAATTACCGAAACCGCCCAGCGCCTCATGGCCACAGAAGGAGACTTCACCATGGCAAAGCTGGCACGGGCACTGGGCGTAGCACCATCTTCCCTCTACAACCATGTGACATCACGTGATGAAGTACTAGCTGCAATTTCAGACCACGTAGCACAGGGAATCGACACCGAGGCACTCCAGAATGCTGCCCAACAGATTCGCAGTGAAAACATCAGCACTTTGAGAGCCAGAACATTATGGATCGAAGCCACCGAGCAGTGGGCCACGTCTTACCGTCAGGCTTTTTCAGTAGCACCTGCGGTCGTAATGACGCTGGCAGTGACGCCGGTGCGCAGGGCACCTGCAACCCTGGCCATGTATGAGCAAGTAACTTCTGCCTTTACCGCCTTCGGCATGAGCCCCAGACAGGCCCTGCTCACCGTAGAGGCGATCGAGGCCTTCCTGCTGGGGGCAGCAATGGATGTACATGCGCCAGTGGACATCTTTAACCCCGGTGACCATGCGGCCGAGCGCCCCACCATGGCAGAGGCCTACGAATCGCTGGGAAACACCCCTCAGGATGAAGCCTTCACCATCGGCCTCTCAGCCCTGCTGACGGGGCTGAGTGCCACGTTGGGGGTTCATTAGTCCAAGAACAGAACCAAATACAAAAATAGGCAGCCTGGGTGGGCTGCCTATTTAAAAAAACTTACTGCCTTAATACCGCGTTGATTTATAGCAGTATGAGCTAACCACTGAACGGTACCGGCCTACATCGAAACATCCGCAGGAATGAGGCAGGTGGTAGAAGTAGTGCAGTCACCGTCAATGGCGTAGATAAAGGAGACCTCAGTGCCGTCAACCGGGCACCAGAGCAGGTAAATGAAGCTGCGCAGGCAGGAACCGCTGCGGTGGCCACAACTACAGGTGCAGCCTAGGCTGCGCCGCGCACAAGACCGCGGCGGATAATAGTGGAGGCTTATTCATAAGGGGTTCCGCAGGCTCATGCTGGATGAAGCCCAGCAGATTCCGTTCGCTCCTGCGTGCTCGCTAACTCGCACCCGCTCACTCCATCCGAGCCAGCAGCTTCGCTGTGAGCCTGCTCCACTGCCCTTATGAATAAGCCTTCCAGAACTCCTCAGAATCGCACCGCAACAAATAGAAACAACATATCTAAATTTTCTATATAGGTAAATTATTAGCCTATTTTTATGGATTAATTCAAACCATTCATCATACTGCTTATTTAAGTCTACTGAACTAACTTCTTTTGAACTCCAGAGTCAGATAATTGCACTCTTTAGTCAAGACATATCCGGTGATAGAAACCCTGCCCATCTATCCCCATCGCCCCGCCCACTTACCACCCACACACCCGGCTACCGGCGTCCGCCCCGCTACCCCTCTGCCGGGTGAGGGCAGGAACACCCCTCCTGCTGCGAATAGCCCGCCGTCACCCGGTAAGTTACCAACCAGTAACCTATGAATCATGCAAAAATAGAGACCATGAGTTTTGATTCGCACTCCGAGCTCCCCCCGCACCTTTTAGCTCTCTCCCACCTCACCCAGTGGTACTCAAATTCGCACCAGCAGCCCCTGGATTTTCGCTTCACCGTTCACGGGACAACCGTTGAAGCACCCGTCGCCACCATCACTGGCGCACTGGGCACAAGCGCTCCCGCTGACTTCGCCCAGGCCGCAACAGTAGCAGCCTTTGAGTTAGCGCAGGCAGGCCACTTTAAGGGCTCCTACACGGTACGTATCACCACCTCCCCCGGCGGGCAGGCCATCGTCAAGCAGATGCCCACCGCGGCCCCCGCAACAGAGCAGGACGAGGCCCCCCAGCCGTCCGCCCCCACTCAGTCCGTCTCAAACAACGGCCTGCAGCTGCGCTCTGCCCTGCTCGCCCGCGGGCACAACTCCGGCTACTCCCCCGCCGAGGTCGCAGCCGAAGAGAAGCAGCGCGGCTTCACCTTCACCCCTGAACTCAAGTTCTATCGGGCATTGGTCCGCAACGGCGTGGTTGCCGAAGTCGCCGGGCAGAACGTTATCGCCTCCACCCCGCAGGCTGACTTTGGGGCGTCCACCCTCGATTCAGCTCCCTGGAAGGCCCCCGAAAAGACGGACGGCACCGTCCAGGCCGTCCTCAATCACTCCCTGTGGATTGAAATTGCCAGCTCCCCCACCCATCTCTACGCCATTGACCTGGCACCTGGCGCCCAGGGCACCGTGGGCCAGGTTATCGTGCGCAGACGCGGTGAGGCTTCTGTGCCGGTTCAGGTTGCCCTGTCGCTGGCAGATTTTGTGACCGGTGATCTGGTAGGTCAGGACGCCGGCAGCAGCTCCCCCGCCCCAGCCGCCGCGACTACTCCCAAGGCCGCAGCAGGGGCGTCCGCTCTCGCGCAGACCATTGCCTGGGTGGGTACCGTTGAGCCCCTTGCCCTGCCCGGCTTCCTGGGGTGGACGCTTGCACCCACCGATGCCCGCTACCGCGCGGTTCTAGCTGAAATCGACCCCGACTCAGCGGCCGAGCCTGAGACTGCCGCAGCCAAAGAGCCCGTCGAGAGTAATGAAGCCCCCGCCCTGGCAGATGAGCCTACCCCTACCCCGGCCAATAGCTCTGAGCCGGTGATTGCCCCTGCAGCGCCGGTGGTTATTAAATCCACTACGACCTCGGAAAACGCTTCCGGCCTCTTCACCACCACCCCGGGGGCAGACGAGCCTGCATCAGAGTCGGTTGCTACCCCCGAATCAGGTATCGAGCCAGAGGCTGAGACCCTACCGGCACCATCCGCGCAGGAGCAGGACGAGGCTGCCTCCAGCCCCCTGAGCCGGGCGGCAAGCGCCTACGCGGCTGCGGCCTTCCCCAACGATCTTCCTGTGACCACCGGCGAGAAAGCCCAGGATATCCGCGACATCGACCCCGGGGTTGCCCGCGTACCGGCCTCACCTGAGCAGAAAAATATCGCTAACACAATAGGCACCCTGGCTTTCGGCACCCCCGAAGAGCGCAAGGAATACCAGAGCACAGACACCGACACCGTGCCCAGCATTGCGGCCCGGGCTAAGAAGGTATCGCTGGCGTCCGCGCAGGCCGATCCCCAGCAGCCCGCAGAAGAAAACGAGCAGAAGCAAGACGACCGCGGCCTGCGTTCAGCCCTGCGCAAGTTCTTTATCGGCGACTAGTCCATCTGTACTGCGTTGACAAGGCGAGGCAGGCGGTGCGCCCCGACTGGGGTGTGCCGCCTGACCTTTTCTGCGGGCGCCTGCGGGCGTAGGCTGGTAGGGCACACTAACCAACGAACGGAGCAGCAGTGGCACGCCCCTCTCAAGACACCCTGGGTAGCACCCCCCTTGAAGTTTTCATTCCGGCTGCCGGTGAGAACCCGGACGACCCCGGCGACACCCAGCGCGAGACATTCCTGGCAGCAGCGCAGGAGCTGCTCGATAAGGGCCTCGATATTGCTGTTTACTCCACCGATTCCTACCCCTCTGCTTTTACCGACTGTGAGCCGGTAGCCGATCAGCTTGCTATGGCCGGGACAGAGGTTCTGCCCATCTTGCTGGTGGAGGGTCTGGTCAAGGTGTCGTATATGTATCCCACCGCTGAGCAGCTCCGCCGTTTTTCCCATTTTGGGGAGGTGAAGCAGCCCAAGGTTAACGCCGCTGCGGCGGCTTGCGGTACCGGTGGTGCAGACGCCCCCGCAACGGTTCCTGCCGCTGAGCCGGCTGGCTTTGCTGCAGTGCTGGCAGGGGTGACCCCTAAGCCTGCCGGGGGCCCTGATATTGGCCACCGGGTCAACCTGATGGGAGGCCACGGTTCTGCACCGGCTTCGCAGGAGGCCTCTACCGAGTCAGGGAAGTCTGCGAAGCAGGCCTCGTGTGGCTGTGGCTGCGGGTGTGGCGACTAAAATAGAGCCGACACACATTTTTCTAAGGAGTAGTCGATGATTGGTGCGCGTGTAGAGCACAAGGATGAGTTCTTTATTGCGGGCTTCCGTGAGACCGTGAAGCAGGGCGCCGGCATTGGCGAGCTCTGGAAGAAGCTCACCGCCCATGCTGAGGCGCGGGGGGTGACCATGCCTGAGGTCCACTCGATGGGTGTGATTGTGGGGATGAACGCTGCCGGCGAGTTCGACTACATGGCGGGAATTCTGGTGGAGAACCTGGAAACCGCGCAGGCTCTGGGCCTCAACGCCCTTAAGGTGGACGGCGGTGAGTTCGCGGTGACGACCGTCGAAGGCCCGGTGCCCATGAGCACCATGGCCGGGGTGGACCACCTGATGGGTACTTTCCTGCCAGCGTCAGGCTTTAAGCCCAATGGCCCGGTCTTCGAGGCCTATGGGCCGGGCGACCCGTCCGCTGATGATTTTCAGATGCAGGTCTGGGTGCCGGTGAAGGCTGCATAGCCCTACTTTTTCTTCTGATGACTAAAGCTGCCCCCTCACGTAGTGAGGGGGCAGCTTTGTAGTTCTGGGCTTATAGGTAGCCGATTGGTGTGGCCTAGCTGACCGCGCCGCGCAGGGTGCGCAGGGCTACCTGCAGCACGGCCAGGCGGGGGCGGCCATCGGCGCCGGGGGCCGCGTCCTGAATCTCAGCCAGCATGGAGTCCACACGCCCCATACGGACGGGGTGGTTCTCTACCCAGCGAGCCAGGGCGGCGTCGCCGCTCTCAGTTCCGGCAGCCACGCCCTCACCAACTTCCTGGACGACGTTGAGGGCCAGGGAAGCAGCAATCTCGTAGAGGTCATCACGCAGGGACGAACGAGCCAGGGTCTCCCAGCGGTCGTTACGAGGCAGCTTAGAGATGGTGGTCAGTAGCAGGTCAACCTGGAAGCGGTCGTAGACCGAGTAGTAGACGCGGGCGACCTGCTCGGTGGAGAGGCCGTTGGCTTCTGCGATACGCACTACGTCCATGAGGGCGAAGGCTTCGAACTCACGGATCCAGTTGACGGTCAGCTCCTCGGGCAGACCCCAGGCTTCTGCCTGGTCACGCATGGCGCGGACGCGGGCGCGGGTATCGTCGGAGAAGTAGTCCTTGAGGGAAGGAATGAGTTCGGCCACAGGCTTGAAGCGCTCGATCATCTCGGCGATGGGGGTGCCCACGACGACTGAACGTTCAGCTGCAAACCAGCGGGCCAGGCGGTCGAGCACGCGCTGCCAGTCCTTGATGACGGCCTGCCAGCCTTCCAGGGGAACAGAAGCAGGGAGTTCGCGATGCAACCGTGCAGAGTTGCCAATGCCAAATGTTTCACGTGAAACGTAGAAGGCTCGGGCCAGGGCGTCTACACCCACACCGGTTTCTTCCACCGCACGGAAGACGTGGGTGATACCGCCCAGGTTGACCATCTCGTTGGCTACGCGGGTGCAGATAATCTGCTTGCGCAGGGGGTGAGATTCCAGGTGCTGGCCGAAGCGCTCGACCAGGGCGGGTGGGAAGTACTCGGTAAGCACGCGGGTCAGGTAGGGGTCGTCCGCCAGGTCGGTCTTCTCGAGCTCTGCGGTCAGGTGAATCTTCACATAGGCTGCTAGGACGGCCAGTTCAGGCCCGTTGAGGGTTTCACCGGTGGCTTCGTAGCGCTCACGGATTTCCTCGTCGGTGGGCAGGAATTCCACCTCACGATTGAGGCCGGCGTTCTCTTCCAGGTCGTGAATCAGACGGATGTAGGCCTCAACCCCGGGCACCACGCCGTGGCGCTCGGCCTGTAGCAGCACGTTTTGCTCAACGTTGGTGCGCAGTACCTGAGCACCAACGTCCTCGCGCTGGGCTTCGATGAAGCCTGCGCGTTCTTCGGCAGAGAGTTCACCGGCGGTGACCAGGCGGTCTACCAGAATCTTGATGTTGACCTCGCGGTCTGAGGTCTCTACACCGGCGGAGTTATCGATGGCGTCGGTATTGATGAGGATGCCAGCGCGGGCAGCTTCGATACGCCCCAGCTGGGTGAAGCCCAGGTTACCGCCTTCGCCCACGATGCGAGCGCGCAGGTCGCGGCCGTTGACGCGGATAGCGTCGTTGGCCTTGTCGCCTACGGCGGCGTGGGTTTCGGTGAAGCCCTTGACGTAGGTGCCGATACCGCCGTTGTAGAGCAGGTCGACGGGGGCCTTAAGGATGGCGGAGAGCAGTTCGGGCGGGGCCATTTCGGTGACGCCTTCATCGAGGCCCAGGGCCTGACGTACCTGCTCAGAGATTGGGATGGACTTAGCGCCGCGCGAGTAGACGCCACCACCGGCTGAGATGAGCTCGGGGTTGTAGTCCTGCCAGGAGGAGCGGGGCAGGTTGTAAAGGCGTACACGCTCGTCGAAGGCGACATCGGCCTTGGGGTTGGGGTCCAGGAAGATATCGCGGTGGTCGAATGCTGCGACCAGGCGGGTAGCGCGGGAGCGCATGAGGCCGTTACCGAAGACGTCGCCGCTCATGTCGCCGATACCAACGGCGGTGAATTCTTCAGTTTGGCAGTCGATGCCTAGCTCAGCAAAGTGGCGCTTGACTGACTCCCAGGCGCCGCGGGCGGTAATGCCCATGGCCTTGTGGTCGTAGCCGACAGAGCCGCCGGAGGCGAAGGCGTCGCCCAGCCAGAAGCCGTAGTCTGCGCTGATGGCGTTTGCGGTGTCTGAGAAGGATGCGGTGCCCTTGTCAGCGGCTACAACCAGGTAGTAGTCGTCGCCGTCGCGGGCGATAACGCGGGGGTTGCGTACGACGGTTTCGCTGCCGTCGGCTTCGATAGCCAGGTTATCGGTGACGTCGAGCAGGGAGGCGATGAAGACCTTGTAAGACTCGCGACCTTCGGTAATCCAGGCGTCTCGGTCGAGGGCCGGGTTAGGGAGCTGCTTGGGGTAGAAGCCGCCCTTGGCGCCGGTGGGGATAATGACGGCGTTCTTGACCATCTGGGCCTTAACCAGGCCGAGCACTTCGGTGCGGAAGTCTTCGCGGCGGTCAGACCAGCGCAGGCCACCGCGGGCAACGGAGCCGAAGCGCAGGTGCACGCCCTCAACGCGGGGTGAATAAACGAAGATTTCGAAGGTGGGGCGGGGCAGGGGTGCGAAATCAATCTGACCGGGTGCCACCTTGAGGGCCAAGGCCGGACGGTCGAGGTAGGCGTTGGTGCGCAGGGTCGCCTTCATGACGGCGGCCAGGGAGCGCATGAAGCGGTCCACGTCGAGGGTGGGGATGGCGTCAAGGACGCCGCCCAGTTCACGCCAGACCTGCTCACGGGC
Source organism: Rothia nasimurium (assembly GCF_035916755.1). Taxonomy (GTDB): domain Bacteria; phylum Actinomycetota; class Actinomycetes; order Actinomycetales; family Micrococcaceae; genus Rothia. The sequence goes on from NZ_JAYWIX010000006.1 coordinate 141,854, forward strand.
GTCCTCGCGCTGCTCGTCGCTTGCGAACTGAGCATCGGGGTCGAAGGTCGCTGCGAAGTAGTCGGCGAGCAGACGGGTAGCTGCGGGGTAGGCCAGCAGGGTGTCAGACATGAACTCTGCGGTGTAGACCTGCCCCAGCTGCACCAGGTAGTGGGTGTAGGCGCGCAGCACACGGACCTGCTCCCAGGTCAGGCCTTCTGCCAGAATCAGGCGGTCGAGGCTGTCGGACTCGCGCTTGCCCAGCAGGTAGGCGTTCAGGGCGTCTTCGTAGAGGGCAGAAACCTTCTCTGCTTCTACACCTTCGGGCAGTTCAACGCCAAAGTCGTAGAGGGAGAAGTTGCGGCCGTCTGCAGGAGTAATGTCGTAGGGCTTCTGGTCAATAACGACCAGGCCCATGTTCTGCATCACGGGTAGCAGTTCGGTGAGGGTGTGGGCGCTAGCCAGGTAGGTCTTGATACGGGTGCGGCTCTGGCGCTGCCCCATGCGGATAGCGGCCGGCTGAGCATCGCTGAGCGATTCGAAGATGTTGATATCTTCAACGGCGTTTTCTACCTCGTAGTCGGCGCGGTAGGTCATGGGCACAGCCTCAGACCAGGCTGATGCAGCTGCACGACCGTCCTCGGCGCTTAGACCTTCGCCTGCGGCTGCTGTCTCAACGGCAGCGGCGGTTGCCTCACCCCAGGAGCGGGTAGCTTCTTGCAGGCGGCGCTCAATTGCCTTGGCATCCAGGGCCGGAATGGTGTTAGGGGTGGTCAGGCGTAGACGGAAGAAGATACGAGCCAGGGACGAGGTGGAGAGGTAGACCTCGAAGTCTAGGCTTTCAATGTCGATGAACTCGTGGAAGACAGCCTCAAGGCGCTGACGTACGTGGGTGTTGTAGCGGTCGCGCGGCAGGAAGACGGTGGCGGAGACGAAGCGACCAAAGGCGTCCGGACGCAGGAAGAGGCGGGTGGTACGGCGTTCTTCCAGGCCCATAATGCCGCGGAAGGTGTCGGTAAGTTCCTGCAGGTCAGCATGGAGAAGTTCGAGACGGGGGTAGTCCTCAATGATGCCGGCCAGGGTCTTGTCGGAGTGGGAGCCCGGCTGGTATCCCAGGTGACGGCGCATAATAGCCACACGCTCACGCACGATGGGGGTTTCAACGGCGGGCAGGGAGTAGGCCTGGCGGGAGAAGAGGCCCAGAATGACGTATTCGCCCACGATCTTGCCGGAGCGGTCAAAGTCACGCACACCGATGTAGTCCAGGTACTCGTGGCGGTGCACGGTGGAGCGAGAGTTGGCCTTAGTGATGTAGAGGGGCTTGGGGTCGCGGGCATTTTCAAGGCCCAGGCCGGTGAGGACGATGGGGGCGCCTTCGCCGGTATCGGCCAGAATGCCCAGACCGGAGCCATCGCGGTCGGTCAGCAGCAGGTCACCTGAGTGACCTGAGAGGTCGCGCTCCTTGATGCCCATGAAGAGGAAGTTGCCGCGGGTGAGCCAGCGCAGGAATTCCTGGACCGATTCGATGCGGGTCATGGGGTCGGCGTCGGAGTTGATGGAGCCGGTGTAGTGGGCAGCCCCACCCAGGGTAACGTCGGTGAGTTCGCCCAGTTTTTCTGCGATGTCGAGGGTGCGGGCGGCCATGGCATCGTTGTCACGGGCTGCGCGGCGTACGTCGATCAGAATGGAGCGGATTTCCCGCTCAAGACGGGTAACGTCTTCACCTTCAACGCGGGAGGTGAGGCGGACGGCAATCCACGACTCAATGGTGGCACCGGCACCGATGTTGCCGGTGGCGGCATCACGCAAAATAGGCATAGAGACGGTGTCACCGCTTGCTACGGGCTGCTTAAAGCCGGTGCCGGTGACGCTGGTCAGGCGGCCGTTTGAGTCGCGTTCTACAACAAAGGTGGGGTGGATGAGCCCTGAAATGCCGCCCCAGTTTGCGGCAATCTGAGCGGTGATAGACGAGACCAGGAAGCTGGTGTCGTCTACAACGATAAAGAGAGTGCTGCCAGCGTCATCGTTGCTCACTGAAATCAGGGCTTCACCGGCTGCCCGCTGATCTGCCAGGGCGCGGTGGGCCTGGGCAAGGTTAGTTAGCTGCTGGTCACTCAGACCTTCGAGTTCGTCAGCTGAGCTGTGACGGTAGTATTCGTTGATCCAGTCTTCGTTACCGGACCAGTGGGCTGGACGATCGTTCGTGAGCAAGGGTTTGCCTTTCGCTGGGTGGATGTCACTCCGTTGTGATACCTGGGTGCGCGGGTCTGCGCTCTACTTACATAGTAGTCGGGAAGACGGTGGGAGTGAACCGCAACACCGAGGTGCCCCAAGCCCTTTATATTCAGATTTGAAACACTTGTCTACTATCGCTTGTGTTGAATATTTCTTACCCACAAGTTTAGAACATATATTCTCATTTGTCTCGAATATATGTACTATTTTTAGCAAGAAGAACTCGCTATACCCAGGAAGTGCTAGACGCGCACCAGCTCTTCACATACGAGACACACGGTCTCACATTGCAAAAACGGTATCGCCAGCTTTCTTTCCCCCTCTTATGCTGGAATTTCCACCAGGGCACTAAGGTGCCCTCCCCGATTAGAAGGGCAGATGATGTCAGCCTCTACCAGTTCAGCTCTCTCCTCAAAGGTTCTGCACGCCTACTCCCGCTACCTCCTGCAACTCGGAGCCCCCTTCACCGCGGACTTCATGAACAAGGCTCTTGCTGACAACCCCACCATCACCGAAGGCATCGCCAGCATTTTCAGCACCGGCTTTGACCCCGCTCTCGAAAAGGACGCGGACGCCCGCCGCGCCTCCCAGCGCGCAGCGGCTGAAGACGTGCGCGCCGATATCGAAAAGCTGGATGCCGAAACCCAGGATTTCTTCACCAAGCTGCTTGAGGTCGTCCTCGCAACTGTTCGCACCAACGCCTATCAGGGCAAAGAAACCATCGCCCTAAAAATCTCAACCCGCGACGTTTCTTTTGCCCCCCTCCCCAAACCGCTATTTGAAATCTTTGTCGAGGGTGACGCCCTCGAAGGTGTGCACCTGCGCTTTGGCAAGGTTGCCCGCGGTGGTCTGCGCTGGAGCGACCGCCCCGAGGACTTCCGCACCGAGGTGCTCGGCCTGGTTAAGGCTCAGGTCACCAAGAATGCCGTCATTATCCCCACCGGCTCCAAGGGCGGCTTTGTTCCCAAGAACCTGCCCGACCGCGATGCTGAGCAGGATAAGTACAACGAGATGGGTGTAGCTGCCTACAAGCTCTTCATCTCTTCCCTGCTCGATGTCACCGATAACCTGGTGACCGACAATGGCCAGCAGACCATCGTGCGCCCCGACGCGGTCGTGGCTCTCGATGAGGACGACCACTACCTGGTCGTTGCCGCCGATAAGGGCACTGCTACCTTCTCAGACATCGCTAATGGCATCTCTCTAGACCGTGGTTTCTGGCTGGGCGATGCTTTTGCCTCCGGCGGCTCGGTGGGCTTTGACCACAAGGAAATGGGCATTACTGCCCGCGGCGCCTGGGAATCAGTCAAGCGCCACTTCGCTGCCCTGGGGCACGATTCTCAGGCTGAAGACTTCACCATGGTGGGTATCGGCGGCATGGCCGGCGATGTGTTCGGCAACGGTGCCCTGCTCTCAGAGCACATCCGCCTGATTGGTGCCTTCGACTCCCGCCACATCTTCATCGACCCCAACCCCGATGCAGCTGTTTCTTTTGCGGAACGTCAGCGCCTCTTCAACCTGCCTCGCGCCTACTGGACCGACTACAAGCCCGAACTGATTTCAGAGGGCGGCGGCGTCTATTCCCGTAAAGACAAGGCCATCGAGGTCACCCCCCAGATGCGGGAGGCCCTGGGCCTTGATAGCGCCGTTGAAACCATGAGCGGCGACCAGCTCATTACCGCCCTACTCAAGGCCCCCGTAGATCTGCTCTACACCGGCGGAACCGGCACCTACGTGCGCTCCACCGAAGAAAGCAACAGCCAGGTCGGTGACTCCACCAACGACAAGCTCCGCATCACCGCACCCGAGCTGCGCGTGCGCGTCATTTCCGAGGGTGGCAACCTGGGCCTCACCCAGCGCGCCCGTATCGAGGCAGCCGCAGGCGGGATCCTGGTCAACACCGACGCCATCGACAACTCTGCTGGCGTCGAGACCTCAGACCGCGAGGTCAACCTCAAGATTCTCATGGGCCGCGCTATCGAGGCGGGCCAGTTCAAGGAGGGCGACCGCGCCGACTTCATCGCTGAGCAGGTCGAAGAAGTAGGCCGCCGTGTGCTGCGCTCCAACCTGGAACAAAACGTGTTGCTTCAGGCCGAACGCACCGAAGCTTTCAACACCAACGACGTCGCAGGCGAGTTCATGGACTACCTCACCGAAACCGTGCACCTGGACCGCGAGGTTGAGCTGCTCCCCTCAGATGCAGACCTGGCAGACCGGGCCGAGGCGCACGTGCCCCTCACTAGCCCCGAGCTCTCCGTGCTGACCGCTTACGCCAAGATTGACCTCACCGCAGCTCTCGTCGAAAGCGGCTATGCTGACGAGCCCGACCTTGACCTCAGCGACGTCCTGGCTGACTACTTCCCGGCTCCTGCTACCGAGAAGTTTGGCTCCTACTTCGATGAGCACCCCCTACGCAGCGAAATCATCGCAACCCGTGCAGCCAACCGCATGATCAACCACGCAGGTATCACCTTCGTGTACGAGATGAAGAAGAAGCACGGGGCTTCGGTCAACGATATTGCCCGTGCCTTCCGCACAGCCCGTCTCGAAGCTGGCGCCCTGCCAGACATTGAGGGTAACGGCGACTTCAACGCCTGGGTCGAAGGAGCGCAGGCCCTCCGCGAGGCTATCGAGGCCAAGCTCGCCAGCGAGTAAAGCTCTTCCTCAATCCCCTCACAAGGACGCGCCCGCCCCGGCTTATGTGAGCCGGGGCGGGCGCGTCCTTACCCTCAGAAAATCTAGTGGTCCTGTACCCGGTCAACCTCAGCCAGTGTCAGCTTTCCGGTCTCACGAGCGGTCAGTGCACACAGACAGGCCAGGGCAGCCATACCCAGAGTGAAGGTGGCGGGGCCTACCCAGCTGGCAAAATCGTCCCCGGCAAGGGCCGTTGCAGCAGCCGGTGCGATGCCACCTGACAGGGCAAAGCCAATCTGCGTACCCAAGGCCAGGCCGGTCACCCGCACCCGAGTGGGGAACATTTCAGCGTAGAAGGAAGGCCAGATACCGTTGGCCATGGAGTAGAAGGCCCCGTGCATGAGCACACCAAACACAAACACGAGAACAATGTTTCCGCTTGTGATGGCATGCAGGTAGGGGAACATGAGCCCACCCGCGACCAGGGCACCGGTGGCGAAGATGGGCTTGCGACCCACCCGGTCAGCGACCATAGCCCAGAAGGGGATAGCGAGCAGGCTCAGTCCGTTAGAGGCAATAGGAACCCAGAGCATAATACCCGAATCAATCCCGTGCCCCTTGGTGGCAAAAGAGATCGAGAAGGTTGTGAAGACCATGTTCACGGTATTGACCATGGCGCACAGGGCCACCACCGCCACCGCCCGCTTGTGGCGGGTGAAGACAAGAGCCAGCGGCGCCTTACGACGGGCCGGGTCAATCACCTGCTGCGCCTGGGTTTCCACGAAGGAGGGAGCTTCTTCAAGGCGGCGGCGAATCAGCCAGGCAGCTACCAGCACAAAGGCCGAAAGCCAGAAGGGCACACGCCAGCCCCAGCTGAGCAGGTCTTCTTCGGGTAGGGCCGCAAAGGGCAGGAAGACCGCCGTTGCGAGCAGGGAGCCGAACTGGGTACCGTGCAGGGTCCAGGAGGTGGTGAAGGCCCGCTGGTGGTCGTGGGCGTGTTCCAGCGACATTGAGATAGCGGACGCCTGCTCGCCCGACGCCGATAGCCCCTGGAAGACCCGGCACAGCACCAGCAGGGCGGGGGCAAGCAGCCCCACCTGGTTGTAGGTGGGCAGGCATCCAATGGCGAATGTGGCCCCGCCCATCATGAAGAGGGTCAGCATGAGCACAAAGCGGCGTCCGAATCTGTCGCCCAGCGGGCCCATCAGCATGGCACCAAAGGGGCGAACTACATAGGCGATGCCCAGCACCATCATCGATTTGAGGATGCCAGCGGCATCCGAGTCTTCGGGGAAGAAGATGCGGTTGAGCACCAGGGCCGCGGCTGTACCGAAGACCGCGAAGTCGTAGTATTCCAGCGCTGAACCGATCCAGGAGGCCAGGGCGGCCTTGCGCGGACGTTTGTGCGGGGTGGCGGGTGCGGTCATAGTTTTCCTGCGGGGTGCGGACGCCCGGCTCGGCTACACCTGCCCGGCGTGTGTGTACGGTGCTACCCCTGAGCGTATGCGCGGGCGCCCCGGCTGGTCAAAGCCGGGGCGCCCGTATTCCGTATGGTGGTTACTTATCTATAGGGGTTGGTGGCGGAGGGGTTCCAGCCCTGGGTAAGGAGCTGGTTTTCCATCTCTGCTGACATGGTCGAGCCGTAAGCCTTCGAAATGTGGTTATCGTCAATATAAATGAAGACGTTGCCCTCCAAGGGCCGGCAAATACCGTTGGGGCAGATTTGCTCGGTTAGGTCTACGGTGTAGACGCGGGGGTTAAATTTTGCCAGGGCCAGTGAGGGGTTAACAGGTGCTAGCTTCTCACGCACAGGCATTGAGCAATCAGAGAGGTTGCGCAGGTTAGCCTGACCGCAGACGTACATGTCGTAGTCATAGCGGGGGTTATCGCGTAAGGCGATCACATTTATGCCTGCCCTTGTGAGAAGGTCTACGGCAGGTCCTAGCTCGGTAATAGGTACCTCGTCAGCGCTAGTGGGCATGGCTGCGGTAGAGATAACTACAAGGTTAGCTGGGCGTAGGTTAAGGATCTCCTGAGTGACGTCGCGGTTAAAGGTCGCGCATTCTTCCCAGCCTTCGGGCTGGGTGGGAAATTTACAACCTCCCATAAGGAAAGCCATCATGTTCTGCCCCCTGGCTTGAGCAATGGGGCGGTACATTGAGATAGCCTGTTCTGCATGTGAGTCACCTACCACGATAGTAAGGGGGGCCTCAGCGTCACCCCAGTAGTCGATGGTGCAGTAGTCTTCCAGGCTTACGTTAGATAGGACTTGGTAGTCAGCGCATCTCTCGCTGAGGTCATCGAACTGACTTAAGATATCACCTTGGGGGATAGGCATCTGACGATATCGCTGATCGCTACCTGCGGATAAGGCGCCAGGGTAGGCATCGGTACCAGCAAGAAGGGCAAGTTCCTCTGCCCGGTCTTGCTGATGGCGAACCCAGGCTTGACCTGCGGATATACTTCCTCCTAGGAAGGTTAGGCAGATAGCAATAACAGCTACCGGGCGGCCCCAGCTCTTAGGGGCTGATTTTTGGGTGCTGTCCCAAGGAATGTGGTGGCCGGTGAAGTGGCGGCCAATGAGGCGCTGGCGGCGGGGGCGGAGGCTGGGTTTTTTCTCCCAGGCTCGCAGGGGTTCCTCAACGGCCTTGTGCAGGAGCCAGGCTAGGGCAATTGATCCAGCAATGATGAGGGCACCGTCAAACCAACCAGCCTGGGGCTTGTTAAGGGCTGTGGTGGTGAGGATAAGCACAGGCCAGTGAACCAGGTAGAGGCAGTAGGAGATAGCGCCCATCTTCTGGAGAGGTTTAGATGAGAGCAGGCGGTCCACACCGAAGCGGGAGCCGGTCTGGCCAGCTGCCATGATGAAGGCAGCTGAGAGTAGAGGCCAGAGGGCTAGGTAGCCGGGGAAGGCTTGTTCAACGGGCAGGAGCCAGCCGCAGGTAATAAGGCCGGTAAGACCTACCCAGCCCAGGGGTACTTTGGCCCAGGACGGCACTCGCCAGGCCAGCATGAGCATGGCAAGTAGGGCACCGGCAGCAAATTCCCAGAGGCGGGTGCGGGTGTCGAAGTAGGCGAAAGCTTGATTGGTTGAGGTTGCAAGGATGGAGTAGGTGAGGGAGGCTACGAAGACACTGCCGAAGACGAGTAGGGCGGTGGGGAGCACCTTCAGACGCAGGTAGCCTACAAGGAAGGCTACGAAGGCAAAGAGCAGGGGCCAGAGAATGAAAATTTGCCCCTGCATGGAGAGGGACCAAAAGTGCTGGAAGGGGGTTTTGAGGGTGGCGTCTTGAGCATAGTAGTCCACCGAGTTGAAGGCTAGGCGCCAGTTGAGCCAGTAGAAGAGGGCTGCTTTGGCATCCGCTAGGAGGGCTGACCAGCGGGAGGGAACCAGAATAAAGTAGGAGGCTACTAGGGTACCGAGAATGACGGTTGCAGCTGCTGGTAGGAGCCTTTGGAAGACGTGGAGCCAGTAGCTGACGACCTTGAGGGGCTTGCCATCCTGTATCTTGCGTAAGGACGAGAGTGAGAGCAGGAAGGCGGAGATGAATAGGAAGACATCGACGCCACCGGAGACTTTACCGAACCAGACGTGGTAGGTAACAACGAGCAGGACCGCCAGGGAACGGAGGCCTTGGACTTCTGGGCGGAATTTGGGTTGTTCTAGAAAGCTGCCCAGGGGCTTGTATCTGTGACTGGTTCGGTTCATTGTTGGTGCTTCTCTATGGGTGCGATAGCTGCCTGCGAGCTGGGCAACTTGGGCAGTCTACCACAGGCACCGCCCCCGATATATCATGGCATGAAGCAGATATATCTCGTGAGGAGTTACATGTTTCCTCTACAGGGTAGGTACGACGATTGAGAGCATGGGTACTAAGCTAGAGATACTTTCCCATCGTTACAGAAGAAGAGATTCCGTGAGCGAAGAACCTACCGAAGCCGTGATTAGTCGCGGCCAGTCACTTTTTATTACGGCTTCATCCATTATTAGCGCGGGTACTACTTTCTTGGTGACCTGGCTAGCTGCCCGATCTTTAACGGTCGAAGACAACAAAGATTTTTTGGTTTTCTGGTCCCTTACTTCTTTGGTGTTCGCCACCCTCCTTGGAGTGCAGCAGGAGTCTGCACGTCTGATTGGTTCTGACCAGCTCAGTCAGCAGAAGAAGGCTACCCGTGCCCCCGGGGAAAGCACCTATAACCCTCTTGTGGTAGCGACCTGGGTGGGGGTTACCTGCGCTCTTATCTTTGCTGCTCTTACGCCGGTGTGGCTCGGCACAGTTTTGCCGGCAGGAGACTGGAGAACCGTACTTCTCATTACGCTAGTAACGGCCGTCTATGCCTGCCATGTCTACTGCATTGGGGCAATGGCTGGCACCCGGGCCTGGACGGAGTACGCCCTGCTAATTTCAACCGGTGGTATTTTCTGCTTCTTGTGCACCCTGCTCGCATCTGCGCTGGGGGCAGGCCTACTCGCCTTCCAGCTTTCCTTTCTGGCAACCGCTTTTCTCTGGCTTGTCTTCGTAGTTTTCTCCCCCAGGGTGCGGGGGGCCACCCGTTTACGACTGGTAGGACGCCCTGGAGCGGCTTATCGTGGCATGATACTGGCGGTGGGCACCGCTGTCGCTATAGCTGCTATGTCTACGGGCTTCCCTATCTTCTTGGAGGCGACAAGCTCCACTGCTACGCCTGAGTCTGCCGCGCTTCTAGCCGCAATTATTTTGGGTATCTCGATTACCCGTGCTCCTATCATGCTTCCCTTGCAGGCGTTTCAGGGGGTTGCTGTCTCTTATTTCCTGGCCAACTCTCAGCGTCCTACCGCTGCCCTGCTTAAACCGGTGGGAGCTTTACTGGCCCTTGGCCTGGCAGGTGCGGGGGCCGCTTATCTTCTCGGGCCCTGGCTGTTCGATAGAATTTATGAGAAGTATGCTGGGCAGCTCGATGGTACTTTCCTTGCTGCTCTCACCTTTGCCGCAGCCCTACTGGCGGTTACAACGCTGTCAGGAACCGCTACCCTCGCGATGGGGGCCCACCGTATTTATCTTGCTGGCTGGGTGCTCACTGTTCTGGTGGCTTTTGGCTGTCTTTTGCTGCCACTGGGGCTTGAGGCCAGGACTATTGTGGCACTGGTGGTTAGCCCAATAATTGGTGCGGCAGCGCACCTTGCTGGTATGGAGGTCCTGAGCCGTGCAAAGGCGTCCGCGCCCACTATCTAATAGAGCATAAAGCATGAGGGGCAGCTAAGCTGCCCCTCAGTGTTTTAAGAACGTTTGAAGTAGGTGAAATACTCGTGCACGGGGCGGATCAGGCCGGACGCCCGCGCAAACTGAACACCGCACCACAACAGATGCGGAGGTAGTGCCAGGACGGCGGGAACGCCAAGAGCCTTCGCTAGCTGGCGGCGGCCACTGGTAACTGCCTTGATATGATCGCCACGGGCTCCCGCTCCCTTACTGATATTGGTAGTGTGCACTCGGTACTGGATTTCACTCCCCTGCAACATCGCTACAGGCCCTAGCGCTGCTAGACGCAGGAAGAGATCATAGTCCTCGAACTGAGTAAGGTCTCGACGGTACTCTTTTGCCTGGCGGTAGGCTGCCATTCGGAACACCACCGATGAATGCGGGATAGGGTTGAACAGCAACATGCTACGCCGAACATCATCACCGGTTGGAGCTTTAAGTTCACCCGTTACTCGGCCGTTTTCGTCGATAAGGTCTCCACCCGTACCCACAAGAACACATTCAGGGTGGGCTGTTAAGTAGTCTAACTGTCGGCGAAACTTTGTAGGAGTGATGAGGTCATCCCCGTCAACATTGGCGATAAAAGCTGACCGGGCGACATCGCAGCCTGCCCGCATCGCGTTACTGACACCAATATACCGATCAAAGCGCAGGACGGTCAGACGCGGGTCTGTCAGCCAAGGGTAGGCTTTCTCGTCGGTGGCGCAGTCTTCAGCAGTCAAGGTGATTGAGGGGCCGTTAAGCACCAGAATTACTTCTAGGTTAACATCCTGGCTCCCTAGCACCGACTGTACCGTGCTTTCAAGCCACTTACTGAGGGCCCCGCTTCGTATAACGACAGAAAGTTCCGGTGAAGAAGTCATCACACTAGGCTCCTGACGCACTGGTAACTGAGCGCAAGATTTGCTCATAAATCTTAGCCTGGCTGCCCCAGCCCCACCGCTCCAGGTCTTCTAAGGGGTAACTCTGAGGTTCCTGTGCAAGCTCAGCGCGCACAGCTGCTACCAACTGGGGTACGCCCTGCTGCTCAACAATGTGAACCCGAACCCCGGCGTCCTTAAGCACCCTGGCACTCGACACATCATAAGTCACTATCGCTGCCTGTGACACATAGGCATCAATAATTGTGGTCTGAAATCCCTCTGCCGCCACAGTAGGGTTAACTAAGGTAGCGCCACGAAGCTCCCTAGCCACCATCTCATGATCGACGAAACCCTTGAAATCTACGGCAGCAGAGATACCTAGCTCAGAAGCATAGGCCTTAGCCTTTTCGAGGTCGGCACCAGCGCCCAATACAACACCGGTAATCTCAGCATCTTCTGCATGAAGCTGCTGGACAGTTTCGAGAAAGGCCCGCCAGCCCTTCACCTCAACCACGCGAGCCAAAAAAATCAGCTTTTTCCGCTGGAAAACGACCTCTTCAGGTTCTGCCGCAGGCAAGGGAGAAACATTATAAAAAACATCAGCCTTTACACCCGAAAGCTTTTTAACAAAGTCACAGGAGAGCTGAGAAACACCCAAGACCTTAGAAGCGGACCGCAGAGTCAGCACACCCAAAGTGCGGTCTACCAGCTGACTTGCTAGACGAATAACAGCCTTCTCCGAAACCACAAAGCCCGAACCGTGCTCAGTATGGACTACGGGAATCTTCATCATTCGGCCTAAAGCAACCCCCAACCAGCTCATGCTAAAGAAACGGGTATGAACCGAGATGACATCTATATTCTCGCGCTTCAGCACCCTAGCAAGACGAACAAACCCCAGAAGAGAAGGAAACCCTAGAATCCCCTCAATACGCAGATACTCCTTCAAGCGATAGACAGAAATACCGCCTTCAGAAGACTTACCGGGGGAATGGTCTAAGGTAACAATACGAACCTTATGACCAGCCTGTTCCAGCTCATTGGCCAAAGCATGAACATGCTGCTCCACTCCGCCACGCTTAGGCGGGTAATTATTCACCACAAAGGCTATATTCATCGCAAAAAGCCCCTAAAACGAATCGGGTTCACGGCTCTGAGTAGCCTCAGCAAAGCCAGCACCCCCTCCTTGACCCTGCTGATCAAACTGAGCCCTCAAAATAGCAACCTCTTCAGCCAGTACGCGGACATCTTCACCCATTTTGGAAAGAGCAGAGGTGAGATGCAGGCAAACGCCGATGAGCATGATAATTGAAAGTAGGAAAAGCAGATTTACCGGTGATTCTATACCGATGAGGTCTGCAAAGAAGAAGAGCATACGCGGGAAAATAACTAGCAGAATAATGATGACTGAAACAATCAGCCACAGGGCTGCATACTTTTCCTTCATATTCTGGTTGCGCACTTGGGCAAGGACTAGCAGCACAATGACTGCTGCAAAGACCAAAAAGAAGATATATGCGTTAATTGACATATTTTTTACTTGCCTCCTACTGAGGTCTTAGAACGAGTCATCGACATGGCGAAAGAGAAAAAGGAGCGTACCAAGTAAATAGCTGATTTCCAAGGATTAGAAGAGGGTGTACCAGCCTGACGCTCACGCATCTCCACCGGAACCTGCTTAACTGTTAGCCCTGCACGAATGGCCATGACACAGGCATCAATACAGTCACCTAGATACTCAGCTGGCAAATGCTCACAATACTGCTCAATGGCACGACGGTTGGCTGCCCGGAAGCCACTGGTCGCATCGGTGAATTTTTCACCTGAAATGCGGGTGAAAAGGAAGGCCAAAACGACCATAGCCCACTTACGAGGGCCACTCACTTTATAGTTAGTTGCCTCAGCAAAACGAGAACCAATAGAAATATCGGTACCATCATCTAGACCCGCAAGCACAGTACGAATACCCTTAGGATCATGCTGCCCATCAGCATCCACCTGAATTGCACGGTCATAGTTCATACGGCGGGCATACTTATAGCCGGTACGCAAGGCCCCACCAATACCCATGTTATAGGGCAAGTCGATAACAAAAGCCCCAGCTTCACGGGCAATTTCCGAGGTGCGGTCGGTTGAGCCGTCATTGACTACCAGAAGGTCAACTTCAGGCATCATACGGTAGAGCTCGGTAATAGTACCGCCGATGACCTCCTCCTCATTCCATGCAGGCATGATAATGAGGGTGCGCGGTTCATCAACAGAAGCAGATGAGAGGTTCATCGACAAAGGTTCTCCTCAGAGGTCCGTCCGCCCTGTTCTCAGGGCAAAGATACTACCCAGTCTAACAGTTCACCTCAGACGGCTATCCGAGAGCTGCAAAGGCCCTAGAGCCCTATCAAGATAAGTTTAATCACAAGCCACAATCTCATAGAGCGTAGCCCCACCTGAGCGGTAAACCGGCTCAATAACACCCTCAGTATCCCAGAGGCGCTCAAAGCTGGGGTACCACATGGCATGGTCACCATCGTTATTTACCTCTACCCAGCCAAACCAGAGGAAATAGCTGATGTTTTCTTCATCCAAGATCTGGCAGACTCGCGGGTCTGTCTGTGCTTTGTCAAGGTTCTCATAGATATATTTATCATTCTCACTTATTTCTGACAGGGTGTGGTAGGAAGTAACTTCTCGCCCTGCTAAGGCATAAGCAAAGGCTCCACCATTAAAGGCAGACACTACGATGCCCTTATCCTCTGGCACAAGATCATCGACTCGTTCTAAAACATCAAGCTCATCTGGGGTCAGCAGAGGGGAATCAATGGTGGGCTCGTACAGAGCTCGAACGTTTTTGATGTAGGCATTCAAGGGGGTGCTGGTTTGCAAGAGAAGGGTGAGCACCAAGGTAGCAACAACCCCACTAGTTGCCACTACAGTTTCTCTTTTAAGCAGGTAGGAGCCCACCTTGAATTGGCCAGCAGCAGGCAACCTATCCATGACAAGAAGGGCAACCTGGTGAACCCCGTAGGCAATGAAGATGAGGACGAGGATCGGGGCCAGGGCAGCCAGGCGGTACGAATCGTGATACCAGGTTCCCACCACCTCATATCTGCCCTCTTCCCAAGCCAAGGAGCGAACGGCCACATAGAAATACACCAGCACTAGCCAGGACCCCACCACCCAGTAGAGACGGTTTTTGCAGGTCACCAGGTAGTAAGCACCGATGAAGAAGATAATCGTGATAACCCATAAGGGGGTGACCATCATCCCCAAGGGGTGATTAAAAACCAACTCTCCAATGGCCTGCCCCTGCTTGAGGGCGGGCCCCCACATTTCACCAGCTTCCTTAGGTGGGCGCACTACATCCCACAGCACCCGCACTACCGCAAAAATTGCAAGAATACCTAGGCCTTGCAACAGAGCAACCCACCAGGGAATTTCTGTGCGAACTGCTGCGATGATTTGAAGAATGAGGCGGGTAGCGAAGATGGGGAGCACCAGCACAAGCATTGACATGATGGCGTTGGGGTGAGCTAGGGCGATACCCAGGGCGACGAGGATCCCCAGAAAGACGGCCTGCACCGTGGTGAGATAGCGCACCAGACCGACCCGGAAGAGTTGAGCCATCATGCCGATACCCACCGGAATGAGGGAGTACCCCAGAAGGTTAGGGTAGAGCACACCGAAGTAGACGAGAGAGTAGGGGAAGGAGGAAATGCTGGCGGAGGCGACACCGGTGAGCACAAGAGCTATGGGTCGAGCAGGGAAGATGCTGCGCACCATGTAGATAACAGAAAGGGGCCATACGACACCGGCAATGACCAAAACGGTGGCGTTAGTTGCCACAGGGATAGATTCCCCTGAGTACATAAACACTAGTGAAACAATATTATGCCAGGCCAGAGGGTAGAAACCTTCAGGTTCTCCACTTGCCGAGGTCATACTCAAAATAAAGAAGGGGGAAGCGTTGGAGTGATCAACAATGTACCTGACTGCATTGAGGTGAAAAGAGTTATCCCAGGTCTGCGATATCCACTCTGCATCACCAATAGATCGAGCAAGATTGCGCAGGCCCAAAAGGGCACCAAGGGCAACTGAAGCATAAAGCCACACCTGCCGCCCCACAGACCAGACCATTGGTTCACGCTCAATAGTGGTGCCCAGGCGCCGCCCCCCAGGAATATCTTCCCAGTCAAAGGCAGCAAATCCAGCCTGAACAAGAAACCCGAGTAGCGCGATAACAGCAGCTAGAGCAAAAGGAATCCACAGGGCCCAGGCTAGCCCCAGGGCAGGCGCTATGATGGCACTCACTGCAATAAGGGCAATTGAAACCGGCGGGGCAATTGCAAACGCGTCAAAGCCTCTGATCCGCAGAGCAAGAGTTACCAGGAACCCGGGAACAAAAACTACCAACAAGCCTACGAGAGCTGGCAGCAGAGCACTCATCCACACGGTTTACTTTCCCCGTTTCATCATCAAGTATTTATTCAACTTCTCAATACTATCGACAGTCTTGAACATCCGTTCCTTTCACCTGACGCAGGAAGAAGTTACATTCACCATCATTTCGCCTCTAAACTGAAAGGACAGATGATTCAGGTTATATACCTGCACACCCCACATTTCTACCTTCCTAAGGAGTCAATGATGACCTATACCGTGGGTAACTATATTCTCGACCGCCTGGCTGAGCTGGGCGTAGACAAGGTCTTCGGCGTGCCCGGGGACTTTAACCTTTTCTTCCTCGACGACGTATTGGCGCACGAGAAACTGGATTGGGTGGGTAACGCGAATGAGCTCAACGCCGGGTACGCGGCGGACGGCTACGCCCGCGTCAAGGGCCTGGGCGCCCTGGTGACTACCTACGGTGTGGGTGAGCTGTCAGCTATCAACGCAACCGCCGGCTCCTACGCTGAGAATGTACCTGTGATTCACATTGTGGGTGCACCCAGCCTGTCGGCCCAGAATTCTCACCTGCGCATGCACCACACCCTGGGCGATGGGGATTTCAAGCATTTTATGCGCATGGCATCTGAGGTATCTGCCGCTGTTGCAGCCCTGCACCCGGCGACCGCTGCGACCGACATTGACCGCGTCATCCGCACCGCCGTCATCCACCGCAAGCCCGGCTACCTGATGCTGCCGGTTGATGTGTCGACCATGCCGGCCACTCCCCCGTCGCGTCCGCTCGATGTGGATAGCCACGTCTCCTCACCCGATATTGAGGCCCTCTTCAAGGACGCCGTCACCGACTTCATGCGCGGCAAGAGCGTGACGGTGCTGGCAGATATCATGGCTGAGCGTCTGGGAGCGGTGCAGGACGTCCGCGCCCTGGTAACCGAGACCAAGTTCCCCTTTGCGTCCCTGATGTGGGGTAAGGCCGTGCTGAACGAAACCAAGCCCAATTTTGCGGGTATTTATGTGGGGGGCCTGTCGGCTGAACATACCCGTGCGGTAGTGGAAGATGCTGAGGTTTTGGTTTGCGCTGGCGTGGAATTTACAGATACCACAACCGGCATATACTCACATCAGATAGATTTTGGCCGGGTTATTAACATCGGTGCGGAGAGCACTAGCATCGCCGGGCGTCACTATGCCCCGCTGACCATGGCGAGGGCTTTGAATATCGTTAAAGAGGTGTCCCTAGAGCTGGGCCTGAAGGGCACTCCCTTTGAGGCTCCCGCCAGCGAGGAACCTCTGCCCGATATCACCGATGAGGCTCTCACGCAGGATGTGCTGTGGCGGGTGCTCTCATCAAACCTGGACGAGAAGAACACTGTGGTGGTTGATATGGGCACTTCTTTCTTCGGCATGGCAACCCGCAAGTTCCCACGCGATTCTCGCTTTATCGGCATGCCCCTGTGGGGGTCCATCGGCTACTCTATTCCGGCCCTGCTGGGGGCGGCCATGGCCGATACCGATTCCCGCGGTGTGCTGATGGTAGGTGACGGCTCAGCCCAGCTGACCATTCAGGAGATTGGCACCATTATTCGCGAGGGCGTGAACCCGGTGGTCTTCTTGATTAACAATGACGGCTACACGATTGAGCGGTCTATTCACGGCGTGGAGGCTGAGTACAACGACATCACCTCCTACGACTGGTCGAAGATTCCTGCGGCCTTTGGCGGTACGAACGCCAACACGCTAACTCTGCGGGCAGCTACGGTTCGTGAGTTTGACGAGGCCTGCCGCCTCGCCAAGGAAAACCGTGACAAGCTGGTTTTCATTGAGGTGGTTACGGCCCCCATGGATATGCCCGAACTGCTTGAGAAGTTCGGTGCTCAGGCGGCCCAGCTGAACAAGAAGAAGTAGCACAAGAGCCCCCAAGGACGCGCCCGCCCCGCCTTCATCGACGAAGGCGGGGCGGGCGCGTCCGGCTTTAACTCACGCGTAGTTACAGCAGGCTTGCCACGCTGAACACAGCAGCAGCACCGGCGAAGCCCACAACGCCAATGAGGGTTTCCATCACCGTCCAGGTTTTAAGGGTGGTCTTTTCATCCATGTTGAAGAAGCGGCTAACTAGCCAGAAACCTGAGTCGTTGAAGTGAGAGAGCACCACAGAACCCGTCGCAACCGAAACCACAAGGGCCGCAAGCTGAATAGAGTTGAAGTCTGCCGCCAGCACACCGGGGGTAATCAGACCTGCGGCAGTCGTCAACGCTACCGTCGCAGACCCCTGGGCGACGCGCAGAATTGCGGCAATGAGGAAGCCGGCAACGATGAGGGGAACACCCAGGTCACCCAGCACATCGGCGAGCGCATCGCCAATTCCTGAGGAGCGCAGCACGCCACCGAACATACCGCCGGCGCCGGTAATCAGGATGACGGAGCAGACAGCAGGAAGAGCGCCGTCCATAGTCTGTTGGATACCCAGTGCGTGATCCTTGCGCTTGAAGCCGAGCAGGTACATGGCAATGAGGGAGGTAATGAGCAGGGCAACGGGGGTCTCGCCGAGCAGACGCAGGGTCTGGAACCAGGTTTCATCTGCTGCACTTTCGGGCAGCACTCCACCCTTAGCCAGGGTGTTAAGACCGGTATTGAGGAAGATGAGGACCATGGGGAGCAGCAGTACGAAGAGCACGGTGCCGAAGGAGGGCGGGTTGAGGGGTGCGTCCTGGGTTTCTTCATGACCCATGAGAGAGGGAACCGGCAGGTCAATGCGCTTACCGATGAACTTTGAGAAGAGGTAAACGGCAAAGTACCAGGTGGGTACCGCAATGATGAGGGAGACCAGCAACAGAGTACCGACGTTAGCTTCGAAGAAAGAGGCGGCTGAGACCGGCCCGGGGTGGGGCGGAACGAAGACGTGCATAACTGAGAATGCACCTACAGCGGGAATACCGTAGAGCAGGAGGGAGCCACCAACCCAGCGGGCAACGGAGAAAACGATGGGGAGCATCACGACCAGGCCGGCATCAAAGAAGATGGGGAAGCCAAAGAGCATGGAGGCAACACCGAGGGCGATGGGGGCGCGGTCTTCTCCGAAGGCAGAGATGAGTTTGTGGGCAAGTATCTGGGCACCGCCAGAGTATTGAATCAGGGCGCCGAGCATGGCGCCCAGACCAACGAGCAGGGCTACGGACGCCAGGGTTGATCCGAATCCGCTGAGCATGACGGGCACGACGCTGGCGACGGGGATTCCGGTGGCAACCGCGGTGAGCAGGCTGACGATGATGAGGGCTGGGAAGGCGTGGAGTTTGAACTTGATGATGAGTAGGAGCAGGAGCAGGATCGCACCGGTGGCGATGGCAAGGAGTGGCCCAGCGGTGAGGGTCTGGACCCAGTCTTCGGGAAGGGGCATTGATGTGCTTTCGTGTGGGTCTTATAGGGTAGGACGCAGGGCGGCCAGTGCCGCGGTTGCAACCTGTTCCGGGGTACCAGAAATATCAACGAGCACCCCGGCTTCATCCGCTCCGAGGGGTTCGAGAGCGGCGAACTGGGAATCGAGTAGGGAGGTTGGCATGAAGTGGCCTTCGCGGTGCTTCATGCGCTCTGCAATGGTTTCGCGTGCCCCCGTCAGGTGCACGAAGAGGACGCCGGGGGCGGCTTCGCGCAGCACGTCACGGTAGGTGCGTTTGAGGGCGGAGCAGGTGACGACAGTGCGCTCGCCGCGGGCGTCCGCGTCCTTAATCCAGGTGGCAATGCGGGCAAGCCAGGGGGCACGATCCTCGTCGGTAAGGGGAATCCCGGCACTCATTTTCTGAATGTTTTCAGCAGGGTGCAGATCGTCGCCTTCGATGAAGGCCCAGCCGAGTTGATCGCGCAGGGCGTGGGCGATGCTGGTTTTACCGGTACCGCTCACACCCATCACGACAATGTGATGTGTGTTTTCCTTTGTCATGTCTATTATTGTGCACCCATTTAGTTTGTATATCGAATGGACGGGGCACTCAAGACATACGGCTTCTACCCTTTGTTACAGCAGGTTGGCGTAACACTGTCACAGTTCTACTCATAGGAGCAATATGTGAGAAAGGCTAGGGTTTGACGCACCCGAAGTCCTAGGCTGAGACCAAGCGCTCCCGGCGCTGTAGTCCCCAAGCAGCCGCACAAAGGAAACCGATTATGACCACCCAGGTAAATATCAGCGAAAAGACCGCCACTGAACTGTTCTGCGAGGCTTTCGGCGCCCAGGCAGCAGGCGTTGCCATCATCACCGCGGAGGGCTCCGACGGGCTGCCGGGTGGCCTGACTATCTCGTCCCTGTCGTCGGTTTCCGCTGAGCCTCCCATCGTGTCTTTTTCTTTCAAGGACCGCACTGGCTCCGCTGCCCGCATCATCGATGCTGATTCCTTCCTGATTCACCTGATTGGTGCCGATAACATCGAGATCGCCAAACTCTTCTCGGTCAGCAAGGCCGATAAGTTTGGTGATACCTCCACCTGGGACCGCCTACCCACCGGCGAGCCCCTGCTACACGGGGTGAGCCGGGTGCTGCGCGTCCGCCCCCTGGGTACCCTCGATGCTGGTCCTGCCGTTGTCTTTACCGCTGAGGTCACCGACTTCATCCGCCACGATGCCAACGCCACCCCCACCGTCTATCACGCCCGCCGTTTCCACGGTCTGGGTGACCACTCAGCCCTGTAATCTAGCGCCCCCGGCAGGCCCGGGGTTTTAGACTGGTGCTATGACACTCCCTGCATCTCTTCCCTGGATTGAAAAGCTTATTGCCGCGCAGTCCATCAGCCAGACCAGCAACCGCCCCGTACTCGACCTGCTGGCGGCTGAATTTGAGGCTCACGGCCTGACCCCGCACTACACCTACAGCGAGGACGGTGAGCGCGCCAACCTCTTCGTGACTGTGCCCGCCACGGACGGTGGTACAGACGGTGGCGTGGTGCTGTCGGGGCATACGGACGTAGTTCCGGTTGAGGGCCAGGCCTGGACGGTCACCGACCCTTTCACTCCCCTGGTGAAGGACGGCAAGCTTTACGGGCGCGGGTCGTCGGATATGAAGTCTTTTATTGGGTCGGCTATGTGGCTGCTTCCCCAGCTGCTTGAGGCTAAGCTGGCGAAGCCGGTTCATTTCGCTTTTTCCTACGATGAGGAAATTGGCTGTGTAGGTGCGCCCGCCATGGTCAAAGATTTCAAGGCCCGCGGTATCAATCCCGACTTTGCGGTCATTGGTGAACCGTCCATGATGCAGGTTATTTCTGCTCATAAGGGTGCCCACCGCGGCCGGGTGACTTTCAAGGGTATTGCCAAGCATGCCTCCTTGGGCCCGCACGGGGTTAACGCCCTGGCGCCGGCGGCGGAGTTTATTACGTTCTTTGAGCAGCTGGCCGGTACCTGGCTGTCTGAGGGCCCCTTCGATGAGGGCTTTGTGGTGCCCTATTCCACCGGCGGGGTGAACTTTGCCCGCGGTGGTATTCAGTACAACATTGTGGGTGAGCATGTGGTTCTGGAGTATGACTTCCGCACGGTTCCCCAGATGACCACCGACGAGGTCGTTACCCAGATTGAGGCCAAGGTTGCCGGTGATCTTCTTCCTGCCCTCAAGGCACGGGCAGCGGACGCTGAGGCCCTGGCTGGCGCTGCACCCGGCGAGTTTGTGGATGCCGTGGGTATCACCCATGAGCTACTGGCTGCCGTCCCTGCCCTGGGTACTGCTGACGGTGCTGAGATTATTGCCCTGGCCAACGAGTGGGCGGGGCGCCCCGGTTCTGTGGAGGCCCAGAAGGTTACCTACGGTACTGAGGCTGGGCAGTTCGCCCTCTACGGCGGGGTGCAGGCGGTGGTGTGCGGCCCCGGCGATATCGCCCAGGCTCACACCCCCAATGAGTGGATTGAACTGAGCCAGATTGAGGCCTGCGACCGCTTCATGCTCAAGGTGCTGGAGTGGGCTAGCCAGGAATAGGGCCGGGTATCTAAACTGGACCCTATGAGTGCCCCATATCACTTTATCCCCTACCCATCAGAGCCGGGCCTACACCCGGCCCTGGCCGGTATTCTGACGGTTCCCGTCAGCCTTGAGCGGGCGGGTGAGCCCTCCCTCCTGGTCTATCTTCAGGGAGAGGTTGAGCAGGACCCCAACCAGCCACCCGGGCAGGGAAAGATTACCGTCACCTACCGACCCGACACCGTGGCGGGGGTACAGGTCAGTGCCCTCTATCGCGATGGGCGCGGAGAGTATGAGGACGCCGGCACCTGGCAGATTACCGCCTCGTCGGCTCCCCTACTCGGTGGGGAGGGGCTCCCCGTCCTCATCGAAGCCAGCCCGGGCACCTTTCAGCCTGTCGTTACGGGTGATGAACTCACCGAGGAGCTAGAGCTCCTCACTGGCTTTTGCCGGGGCGTCCGTGCCCTGATTAACCGGGAACTGGGCAACCAACCCTACCCGGCGACCTGGCCCCGACTCACGCCCGGGGTGGTAACCTGCTGCAGCAACCTGCCCTATCTCATCTCTGCCACACAGGCGACATCCGAGGTCGATGTAACCCTAGCCCTGCCCACCTCTCCGCTGCGCTGGTGGGGGTTCGTACCCGTCCGCCCCTCCGATGACACGGTGCGGGGTCTGGCAGCAACCGCCAGCAGGGCACGGCCTGAGGGCCTGTGGTATGCAGGGTTCTATAGGGACTACTCCCAGGCACAACAGGGCTACCAGCCCGCCACCTTACGTTGTGTGGCCAGCACCGATACCGATTGCTGGGCACTGAAACTGAGTTGGCTCAACAGCATGACCCTGTATGTTCAGCGCAGCGGCAACTGGGATATCGTCTATGGCTCCCCGCTGGTAGGGGCCCAGACAAACCTCCCCTTTACCAGGGGCAAATACGAGGTGGCGGACGTCCGCGCCGCCTCCGCCCTAGAACCCCTGGTGCGGGCGATTCACCGGGATCTCTACGAGGAGCCCGGCCTACCCCCGGTAACGCAGTGGCGTATCGGACCGCATTCAGAAACCGTGCACCTGGCCCTTGCCAATGACTGGGGAGAGTTCTTCCCCCTCTGGTACGCCGATGAGGGAAAGCCGGCTGAGGACCTTAAGCTGGCCCCGTCCACCCGGCAGTTACTGGGCAAATGGGCCAGCCTTTGGGAAGACCTGGAATTGGACCCGGAAGACCTCGCCAGCCCCAAAATCCGGGCCTGGCGGCAGCTGGGGGAGAGACTGTGCGATACCCTCACCAGCGAACTGGGTGCGGGCTACACTGTCAAGCTCCACCTGTTGAGCCGTACCCAGCCCTGGAGCGACCTACAAGACCGCGCCTAGAGCCGGTCGGTGCAGACTTTTTGGGCTGTGTGCAGAGAAAACCCTGCACACAGCCCAAGAAATCTGCACAGCACCCAGTGGGGACTACTCCCAGAAGGCCCGCTTCTGCACGACCGGCAGCTGGCCGGTGGGCACGTAGGTGGCGGCGGCGGACGCGGCGGTAGCCTCGGTGTCCTCGCTCTGGGGTAGCACCTCAGCCGACTTAGACCGGTACATGTGCTTGTTAGCCCACAGACCGAACCCGAGTACAGCCACAGCCAGTACAACACCGACCACCTGGAAGAGTGAGAACTGGCCGTCATAGTAGAGCTTGAAGAAGGATCCACCCATCATGCCACCGGCGATGGGGGCGCACACCGGCACCCAGGCGTAGTACCAGCGGGAACTTCCCTTACCGTGAATAGGCAGCAGGGCGTGCATGAGGCGGGGGCCAAAGTCGCGGGCAGGGTTAAGGGCAAAGCCGGTCTGGCCACCCAGGCCAATCACGAGCACGGTGACCAAGAAACCAAAGGCCAGGGGCTTGAGCACGTGATTCAGGTTGAGCGCCAGGGCCGAGCCTTCGAGCACGGGGGTGAAGTTCACGCCCACGTAGAGGGCTGAGAAGACCAGCAGGAAGGTGCCGATGATTTCGGAGAGGGCATTAGTGAAGTAGTTGTGAATAGCGGGCACGGTGGCGAAAGCACCGAGCTTGATTTTACGGTCTGCGGTGGCTTTCCAGTGGGGCAGGTAGTTGAGGAAGACGAAGCCCGCACCCACCATGGCCCCAGCGACCTGGGCGAGAATGTAGCCGGGCACCATGGCCCAGTCGAACTCCCCGTAGGCGGCCAGGCCGATAGAGACGGCGGGGTTGAGGTGGCCACCGGAGTAGGCGTGGGAGGCGTAGACGCCGAAGGCGACGGCAAAGCCCCAGCCGAAGGCGATGGTAAAGAAGTTGTCGCCGTGGCCCTTGGAGCGGCGTAGTTCGACGGTGGCAATGACGCCGCAGCCGATGGTCACCATAATCATGGTGCCTAGGAATTCGGCTAAGTAGGGACTGATAGTGTTCACGTGTTTCTCCACAAGTGTCGGGGGCCAGTATGCCCCGGCGGGTGCCGGACCCTTCAGCCCATAGTTTGCTTCACTTGGGTTTAAGTGTGAATAATTGGGTTTTTGACGGCAAGGCTTAGGGGTAAAAGTGCTCTAACACTTAAGCGGTTTATCGCCCTCTTTTTCAGGGGATGTGACCAAGCTCCCACCAGCGCGTTCACCTGCCAAGACAGGGAGGCTGTTGGGCGGGCGTCCGCGGGGATTCTAGGGGCGGACGCACCCGCCCCACTAGCGCCCGAAGAGGCGGCGCAGCTGCCCCGGCAGGGTATGACGATACTGCCAGGTGGCAAGGGCACCCCAGCCAAGGACAGCACCCAGGGTGTTGTTGAAAATGTCTTCGGCATCGAAGGTGCGGATAGCGCAGTCATAGTAGCCCCAGATACCGGTCAGCTGGGTCAGCTCAATCGCGAGAGAGGTTCCAAAAGCCGCGAAGAGAACGGTACGGAAGCTAGCTCCCCAGCGCCAGCGGGCCAAAACCCCAAAGGGTACAAAGAGCAGCACATTCAGCAGCATCTGCAGCACGTAGATAGAGAAGATAGCGCCGAGCAGGCCGTCGTTGGCTGCAATAGCGAATTCGATACTCCAGCCCAGGAAGAAGCGGGGGTAGGTACTGCCCCAGCCATCGGGGCAGACGAAGGAATCGTTATCGGGCAGGGGCAGGAAGGTGTAGGCGATGACTCCGGTAGCGTAGAGCACCAGGACGCCCGTAGCGGCAATGCGGCGCAGGAGCCTGCGGGCGGGCAGGTGGCGGCCAAACCACCAGAGGGTGGGCACCACAAAAACCATAAGCAGGGCCCAGAGGGAAAGCGCCTGCTGGAGCACGGGAATCGAGAAGTAGAAGTAGTACCGCATAGCCTTATACGTCAACAGGTATCTGAGTGATTGAGTGTACCGGCCTTAGCTGGGTCTTTACAGAGAAAGGCTGAAAACCACCCCGAGGCTAGGGGAGTAGACCTAGGGCGAGACCAGCCAAGGCAGCGAGGGTTGCGGCAAGGAGCTGGCCGAGGGCAAGGACGCCGGTGGCCAGCTTGCCGGGGGCTCGTAGGGTTTCGAGCAGGGCGGTGGAGAAAGTGGTGTAGCCACCTAAGAAGCCCACTCCCAGAATAACGGTGAGATTTTCTGTAATTACAAAATTTTCCACACCGGGAATAGGCGTGATATGGGCAGCGAGAAGGCCGGTGAGACAGCCCAGAAGAAAAGACCCGGTGACATTAATAAAGAATGTCCCTAGCGGCATAGATACTTGCCAGAGCCTTGATGTGAGGGCCTTACCCCAGGCATCAACCCACAGGCGCAGGGCTGCGCCTGCGCCACCGGCGAGAAAGACTAAAAGATAGACCATACCCTACTCCCCCGTTCCACGAGCTGGCCTACCGGCGTGGGGCGGGCGTCCACGCCTCCCCCATCTGCCTCCGAACTGCCAACCGCCCCAGGCCAGCAGATAGCCACCAACCAGCGAAAGCAGGGCATAGGCAGCAGCCACCCCCCAGTGCCCATCCAGGGCCAGCTGAGCCAGGGCGAGGGCAAAGGTGGAATAGGTGGTGAACCCGCCAAGAAAGCCGGTGCCCAGCGTAAGACGGAGATCCTCAGCACGAGCAGATAAAGCCCCTCCCGGGGCAGCGGCAAGCAGGGCACCCGTCAAGAGAGCCAGCAGGAAGGCACCTACCCAGTTCACCACCAGCACGGTTACGGGCAGGGTGCCAGAGACGGGAAAGGCAGCCAGGAGCAGGGCCCGCGCCAGGGCACCTGCTCCACCGCCCAGAAAGACGAGCCAGGTAGCGCGGAATGTAGGGGTCATTCCCCCAGCCTACGCCGCCAGCAGGGGCAGACGCACCGTAAAATCGGTACGGCCGGGGCGGGAAACCACATCGATAGACCCCCCGTGGGCTTCCACGATGGCCTTGGCGATGGGAAGGCCCAGCCCGGTGGTGCCGTCGGAGCCGGAGCGGGCAGCGTCCGCCCGCGTAAAGCGGTCGAAGATCTTGCTCTTGAACTCGGGGGCAATGCCGGGGCCGTTGTCACTCACGCTCATGATGGCCTCGCGGCCGCTGGCAGAAATCGACAGGGATGCGGTCACCGTGGTGCCCTCATCCGTGTGTTTCCGGGCATTCGACAGCAGGTTCAGCAGCACCTGCTGCAGCTGAGAGCGATCGCCGCGCACCTCCACCACGTCCTCGGGCAGGTTGAGCTGCCAGATATGAGAGGGGGCTGCCACCTGCAGGTCCATGACGTTTTCTACCAGTAGTTCGGTCAGGTCTACCTCGGTCATCTCGGGCTCGCGCCCCTCATCCAAGCGGGCCAGCAGAAGCAGGTCGTCGACCAGGCGCGACATGCGTTCGGTCTGCGAGTTCACGCGCTCTAGGGAAATCTTACCCTGGTCGGTG
The DNA here is from genome assembly GCF_035916755.1 of Rothia nasimurium. GTDB lineage: Bacteria > Actinomycetota > Actinomycetes > Actinomycetales > Micrococcaceae > Rothia. The sequence continues at coordinate 167,976 of NZ_JAYWIX010000006.1, forward strand.
AGGGTTTCGGTCCAGCGAATCATATCCGCATAACCCTTGATAGCCGCCAGGGGCGTCCGCAGCTCGTGGGAGGCGTCCGCCACGAATACCCGCATCTGCTCTTCGGTGCGCGAGCGCGCTTCGAGGGCCGACTGTACGTTGTCTAGAAGCTGGTTGAGGGCGTACCCCACCGCGCCTACTTCGTCGCCGGGGTGGGCGTCCGCGGGCTGTACGCGGGTGGCCTCGGGCAGGGTTTCGAGGGCCAAGTCCATGTGGGCGACGCCTGCTGCGACCTGTGAGACCCGCTCAAGGGGTTGCATGGTGCGGCGGATAATCCAGGAGCCCAGCACACCGGCACCGATCATCACGGCAACCGAGCCAGCAGCGATCACAGCTACCAGCACAGCGAGGGTGCGGCGGGTTTCTGCCAGGGGTACACCGGTGACGATGACGCCCTCGCTGACCGGGTTATCCTGCATGACAACCAGATATTCACCCACCTCTAGGTCTACTTCAACGGTGCCATCAGAGGTAGAAAGCGCCAGCAGGGTCTGTTGGTCGGCCTCGCTGAGGGTCTGGGTGGAGCCGACCGAGTCGAGCATGCCCGCCACCACAGTTTGGCCGTTGGCGGTGCAGAGGCTCAGGGTGCCGGGGCCCTGGCCGGGAGCATCAAGAGTGGTGCGACCGTCGAACTGCTGGCAGCCATCTGCTTCCGCTTCACCAGTTTGACCCCCTATGCCACCGGGCTTGAAAGCCACAGCACGGTGGGCTGCTTCATCGAGCTGACCGTAGGCGCGTTCCATCAGGGAGCTAGAGAGTGCCCAGTAGCTGGAAACACCGATGATGAGGCAGGCGATGCCCAGCATGGTCACCAGAATAGCGATGAGCTTGGTGCGCAGGTGGGGGGCGGTGCGCAGCCCGGTGGGGGCTGCGTCCTGGGCTTGCTCCTGCCCCGAAACGGGCGCAGGGCTGCCCGCAGGCTGTGAAGATACTGCCATGAGCCCTACTGGTTGGCGGGTTTAATGACGTAGCCTGCGCCGCGCACGGTATGAATCATGGGTTCACGACCCGCGTCAATCTTTTTGCGCAGGTAGGAGATGTAGAGTTCCACGATATTGGCCTGGCCGCCGAAGTCGTAGTTCCAGACGTTATCGAGAATCTGGGCCTTAGAGACCACACGCTTAGCGTTTTCCATGAGGTAGCGCAGCAGGTCGAACTGGGTTGCGGTGAGCTGGATTTCTTCACCGCCGCGGGTGACTTCGCGGGTGTCCTGGTTGAGCACCAGGTCGCCGACTACGAGTTCAGCGTCGTTGGCTGCTGCTACACCGGAGCGCTGCACCAGGCGGTGCAGGCGGATAATGACCTCTTCCATGGAGAAGGGCTTGGTGACGTAGTCGTCGGCGCCGGCGGCCAGGCCGACGATGCGGTCGTCCACGGAGTCTTTGGCGGTGAGGAAGAGGCAGGGCACCTCTGGGTAGAGCTTGCGGATGCGGGAGAGCAGCTCGACACCGTCGAAGCCGGGCATCATGATGTCGAGCACGAGGACGTCGGGGCGCCAGTCACGGGCGATAGCCAGGGCTGCGGGGCCCTCACCCGCTGATTTGACCTCCCAGCCAATCATTTTGAGTGCCACACTGACCAGCTCTTCGAGCATGCGCTCATCGTCTACCACGAGGGCGCGGATGGGCGACCCGTCGGGGTGTTCAAGGGCCGGAAGGTTCTTGGCGATATCGGTTGCTGTGCTGCTCATACTTCTAAGGGTAGCTAACAGCGGGAGTTTAGGGGTACCTTGACCGCTATTTGGGGTCTTTGGGGGCTGTTTTCACAGGCGATTCTTATGCGTGTGTGAGCGGGAGCAAGCCGGGTGTGGGTCTGTCTTGTATGAGCAAGTGAGAGAACATTTAGTGTCAGTGGGATGACACAGAGATGTAATGTTTCACAAAGACCTGCCTTTATGAGCACCGCGGGTTTATTTCCTTAGCTTCATCGGGTAGAGTTTTGAGCAGGCTGTCAATTGTTTATTTTTGAAGAAACTTTATGACGGGTTGCCTAGAGGCTTTCTAAGTTTGAGTTGAATGAACCACCTCGCAACTCGTTAGACGGGCTCGCGTTGATGGTTGTGGTTCCCCTCAGCGCGGGCCTCTCTACAGCAAAGGGTCTTGCCCCGCAGATGCGGGAGCAAGACCCTTTCTTTTTGCCCTCACACAGGGGCGGGTACGGTGCCCGACTTAGCGGGCGGACGCGCGGCGGTGCTGTACCAGGTCGATAGCGGCGCCGATGAGGGCGGCAACCAGGGTGGGAACGAACCAACCCAGATCGTAAGCGTGAGCGGGTGCCCAGCCGATGAGGGGCTCGATGACGTTTGAGCCAAGACCCTGGGAGTTAAGGGTCATGAGCAGGGCCCACACGACCGAAACCAGCAGGGCGAAGCGGTGGGTGAGGTTCATCCAGGGCGCACGCAGGGCGGCCTCAAGGAGGGTAAGGACGACCAGGGTCAGGGCCGGCGGGTAAAGGGTGGTGATGATGGGAATGGCGAAGCTCATCAACCCTTCAAGGCCGAAGGACGCAAGCACGAAGGCAATCAGGGTGAAGATGATAGCCCAGGTGCGGTAGGAGACCGAGGGGACCAGCTTATTGAAGAAGGAGCTGGTCGCACCGATGAGACCCACCGAGGTGGTCAGGCAGGCCAGCAGCACGATGAGGCCGAAGACGACGGCGCCGGGGCCGCCCATAGTCTGGGCTGCGGCGTCGGTGAGCAGGGCTGCGCCGTCCTTGTAGCCCTGGCCGTCCGCGATGTGCTCGCCAATGTAGCCCAGGCCCAGGTAGACCGCACCCAGCAGTACGCCGGCAATACCGCCTGCCAGGGCGACGCTACGGAGCATTTCGGTGCGTCCGCTGATGCCCTTTTCGCGCAGGGAGGCAATCACGATGATGCCGAAGGCTAGGCCAGCTAGAGAGTCCATGGTCATGTAGCCGTTGACGAAGCCGGTGGCAAAAGCGCCGCTGGCGTAGTCTTCAGTCGGTGCGGCCGAGGGGGTACGCAGGGTAATGAAGCTCATGACGACTAGCACGCCCAGCAGGATTACCAGGGCGGGGGTCAGGTACTTGCCCAGGCTGTCAACGATGCCGGTGGGGTTCATGGCCAGCAGGTAGGAGACTCCAAAGAAGACGGCAGAGAAGATAAGGGTGGGCACCATGCCGTCCACCGACAGGTAGGGGTCTACCGCCATGGCGTAGCTGACGGTGCCGGTGCGCGGCAGGGCGTAGAGGGCGCCGATGGAGAGGTAGACCAGGGGCGGGAAGAGCAGGGCGAAGATTTTTCCGCCGCGGCCCGCCAAATCTTGCAGATCGCGGCCGGTGACGGCGAGGGCGATAACAGCCAAGATAGGCATGAGGACGCCGGTCACCAGGAAGCCTGTGATGGCGGGGGTGAAGTTTTCACCGGCTTCTGCACCGAGCATGGCGGGGAAGATGAGGTTGCCTGCGCCGAAGAACATGGAGAACAGCATGAGGGCTGTGACCACGATGCTGATGAGCGGTGATGATTTAGTGGGTGTTGAGTTCATAGGTTCGGGTAATTCTCTATTTGTACGAAAGGCTTAGTTTACTCCTCTTTATTGGGCAGGTTGCGGGCGCGTGGGGCCCGCGGGTGGCGGCGGGTCGGTAGACTGGTAAGGATATTCGCGCGTTTGTGTGTCTGAGACAAAAGGGGGTCACGTTGCGCATTTCACGTATTTATAACAACAATGTGGCTCTGGCTCAGGCCTATACGGGCGAGCAGATGGTGGTTATCGGTCGCGGCTTAGCGTTTGGTAAGCGCAAGGGCGATATGGTTGACCCCACCCTCATTGAGCAGACCTTCGTGCCGGAGCACGGCACTCCCGATGAGACTCTGGCGGGGTCGCTGGCGAAGATTCCCTCTGAGATTCTGGGCCTGGCCACCGAGCTTGAGTTTTTGGTTAAGGCCGAGGGTATTACCATTTCCCATTCCTTTATTGTTCCGGTGGCTGACCATATTAGTTATGCGGTGGTTCGGGCCCGCGAGGGGCTGGCGGTGGATTACCCGCTGGCTCTGGAGGTGTCTCAGCTCTACCCGCAGGAGGTCCGATTTGGCCACCGGGCACTGGAGCTAGTCAAGGAGCGTCTGGGGATTGAGCTGCCTGAGATTGAGGCGATCCCCCTGGCCATGCACCTGGTGAATTCGCAGTTTGCCTCGGAAGATATGGGCGGTACCTACCGCATGACCGAGGTCTTTGCCCAGATTTTTGAGGTGATTGGGGCCGGCTTTGGCGGCCCGGTGGACCGGTCATTGATGAGCGCTGCCCGTTTCGTCACGCATCTGCGCTATCTCTTTGTGCGCGCGGGCGCTGCCCAAACCACGGACGCGGGCACCAGCGTCCCCCTGCTCCTTGAGAGTTTGAAGGACGCCCATCCCCGCGCCTTTGCTGCGGCGGTGAAGGTAAAGCTGGTGCTTGAGATGCATCTGGAGCAGAACCTGACCGATGATGAGCTGACCTATCTGACGATTCATATCGCCCGCCTGGCCCGCGACCAGTACGGAACCTCCTAGCGGCGTCCACCCTATTCTTTCTCTCTTCACCCCGAGATAATCCCTAGGGTCATGAGAGAAAGAGTAGGGTCATTGGCCTGTTACCCGGACGCCGAGGTGACGCAATCTCGAGATCAACAGTTCCGGGCGCTGTGCCAGGTCACCCCAGGTGGCACGGATAACCGTCCACCCCGCCAGTTCTAGTTCCCGTTGCCGCAGCGCATCATTGCGTAACTGCTCATCGGTTGCCCGGTAGGCTCCGTAGTACTTATGCAGACCGTCCACCTCAAGAAGCAGCTTGAGGTGGGGCCAGGCAAAATCAGCACGGCACAGGCGCCCGGACGGGGTAACGATTTCAAACTGTTGAACAGGCTGTTCGATACCTCCTTGATAGAAGCGAAGCCTGGCAAAAGATTCTAGAGGGGACTCGCTCAGCGGGCTCATCAGCGCAGCCACAACACGTAATTTCTGGGAGCCTCGCCCCTCACAGTGTTCGAGCTCTTCTCGCGCAGTGTTGAGTTCAAGATTCCCGTGTTTTAAAAAGAAATCTGCGATAGCTAGCGACTCCTGCAGAGGCATGGTTTTTCCGCAGTCTATGACGGTTGTGAGCGGGTTCGTGACTTTAACTCCGCCTAAATCAGTAGCCAGGGAGCATTCTTTTACCTTATGGCTATGCAGGATTGCCTGCGGGTGCCCCGACTTATTGATACCCAAGAGGGAGAGGTGCACTTTAGGGGGTAGGGCCATCAGCGGAGCACCCCACAGCAGGGCGGCTGACTGATGACTCACTACGGCTGTGGGGCGGGTTTTTTGCAGGGCTACCGTCACAGCTTTGGCTCGGTCGCTGCCTGTGCAGTGTCGTGCGATATCACCTTTGAGATAGACCCCGCGGGTCAGGCGTATAAGCTCGCCTCTACGGTGCTTCGCACTGATGAGGTTGTTACTCATGCCCGATTCTTTGAGTTCACGGTGAGTGTGCATCGCTGAACAGATGTGTGAGAGGTTGAGTTCCATGCCGCTACTGTGGCAAAAAGGTTCGGGGGCTTCAAGTGACCCTATTTGAGCCTGTGGATAACCCTTATTTTCGCTCGTCAGATGCCTGTGGACAAGAAGACACAAGATGGCCTCTGCATCGTCACAAAGAACACCCTATTCTTTCTCTCTTCACCCCGAGATAATCCCTAGGGTCATGAGAGAAAGAGTAGGCTGCAGAAGCCGCGCGCCACCCCACACCCCCAAAATACTTTACAAGGAAAGTTTTTAGGAGTAGATTAAAAACATCGAAACAACAACACCACCTCGAAAGGTCACCACCATGCAGTTCGGCATCTTCTCCGTCGGCGACGTCACTATGGACCCCACCACCGGCAAGACCCCCAGCGAATACGAGCGCCAAAAGGCCATCGTTGAAATTGCCAAGAAGGCAGACGAAGTAGGCCTCGACGTCTTTGCCGTTGGCCAGCACCACAACCCGCCCTTCATCGCGTCCTCACCGACCACCACCCTGGCCTACATCGCAGCCCAGACCAAGAACATCCTACTGTCGACCTCCACCACCCTGATCACCACCACCGACCCCGTGCGCATCGCCGAAGACTACGGCACCCTGCAGCACCTGACCGACGGCCGCATGGACCTCATGTTGGGCCGCGGCAACACCGGCCCCGTCTATCCCTGGTTCGGCAAGGATATCCGCCAGGGCGTCAACCTGGCCATCGAGAACTACGCCCTGCTGCGCAAGCTCTGGAGCGAACAGGTGGTCAACTGGCAGGGCAACTTCCGTACCCCGCTCAACTCCTTCACCGCCACCCCGCAGCCCCTGGACGGCACCGCCCCCTTCGTCTGGCACGGCTCGATTCGCACTCCCGAAATCGCAGAGCAGGCCGCCTACTACGGTGACGGCTTCTTCCACAACAACATCTTCTGGAACAAGGAGCACACCCAGCAGATGATCAACCTCTACCGCGAGCGCTACGAGCACTACGGCCACGGCACCGCCGAGCAGGCCATCGTGGGCCTGGGCGGGCAGGTCTTCATGAGCAAGAATTCCCAGGACGCCGTTGCTAAGTTCCGCCCCTACTTCGACAACGCTCCGGTCTATGGCGGCGGCCCTTCTCTAGAAGATTTTGCTGACCAGACCCCGCTGACCGTGGGTTCACCCCAGCAGGTCATTGAGAAGACCCTGTCCTTCCGCGACTACGCCGGTGACTACCAGCGTCAGCTCTTCCTGATGGACCACGCAGGCCTGCCCCTCAAGGAGGTTCTGAACCAGATTGACATGCTGGGTGAGCAGGTTGTGCCCGTGTTGCGCGAGGAGTTCGCTAAGCTGCGCGCCGCCGGTGTGCCCGAGGCCCCCGTCCACCCCCGCTACGCTGCCCACCTGGCTGAGCAGGGTAAGTAGGGGGGAGACCCATGAACACTCCTTCTATCGTTGTTGTCACGGCAGGTTTGGGCGAGCCGTCCACCACTGCCCTGGATCAGGTGGGGGGGGAGGCCGACGCCCTCATCGTGGTCACCTCGGTCTTCAAGGCAGCAGGCAGTTCAGGACGCCAACACCGGCTCCTTCTTCGGCATTCTTGAGAAAGAGCGGGGCGGCCAGGCACCTGCGGCAGCCTATAAGGCCCCGGGGCTAGAAGCCCTGACGGTCACCCCTTTTGAGGAATTACCGAAACGGAATACACCGGGCGCCTAAAGGGCAGCCTACCGGTACAGCACTGGTGGGGAGGGTAGAAGCCCTCCCCGCCATTCTTTAAGGTGTCTAAATTTTTGCATTTTCGTCCCGCAACTAAAACGGCGTCCTAGCTGGTGAGCGCCAGAGCACCCGTTAACCCGTCTTAATATTTCCCACATATATTCCATACAGGTGACACTGCGCGTTAGGCTGGCACCAGATAGAGATTTTCTGCGAAAGTCTCCTGAACCACACCTACCCACCCGGTAGAGAGGAGAGGAGGTTCTATGGGAACAGCCCCCACACCGGCTCGCTTCACCAAAGAACAGGAAAATCTGTGGAAGATTTACACCAATACTTTAGAGACCCTCAACCTGCACCTCGATAGGTGCCTCAAAGAAGAGGTGAAAATCAAGCTGGCAGACTACAGGATTCTGGCAGCCATCATAGACTCACCACAGAATGATTCCACCGACACCCACCCCGTCGTGCGCATGCGCGACCTAGCCCGCGCCACCAACGTTTCAGCGTCACGGCTGACCTACCAGATTGACGTGCTAGAGAAAAACGGCTGGGTTACCAAGGTTTCTGTGCCCGGCGATAAGCGGGGCAAGGGCGTGATTATCACCCAGCAGGGCCAGCAGGTCTACAGAGAGGCCACCCCGGTCTACACCCGCGAAGTACAGCGCGCAGTCTTTGAGGGGATGGATTCCACCACTGCCCGGGCCCTGGCCCACTTTTCCCGCAGTGTGCTCGGCAAGGTTGCCCACCCCGAGCGCAAGCGGGTAAGAGCCTAGAAGATACACGAGGGGCGGACGCTTAGAAGCGTCCGCCCCTCGTCTTTGCTCTGCCAGTAGGCAGAGCAAAAAAAATTTTAGACTTTACTGCTGGTCAGCAGAACCGGACTTCTGACCCTTGGGGATGACCCCAATCCGCTGCGCCTTGTAGAGCTGCTCGCGGTTGGCCAGTACAACCAGGGCCAGGGCATTGAGGGCCAAACCGATAATGAAAATAATCCAGCCAATCACCATCAGGGCAGTACCGCTGAGGATTGCACCAACAATCAGGGCAGCAACCGAAACTAGGTAAGCGGGGGAGAGAAGAAAGCGGGTATCCATGGGGGTCCTCTCGGTGGTTCTAGCGGACGTGCGGGCGCGGGGCGCGGGAGCGGAAGATACGCTCGTCGCTGGCTGCTTCACCGGCACCAGCGCTAGGTGCTGCCGCTGAGACCAGGGGCTGGGACTCGGTAATGGCCTCGGGCTCGTAAAGGTAAGGGTCAGCGGGCGCACCCTCTTCTTCATACTCTACCTGGGCGTCGGCGTCCGCACCGGCGATTATAGCGGGCAGGGGCCCGCCCTTGAGGCGCTGTACCATCACCAGGGTGGCAAAGACGTTCAGGCCCATACCGGCCAGCAGCACGACCCAACCCAGCACTGATACCCAGGTGGAACTCGCACCCACCATTAAAGCGCCCGCAAAAAGGGCTGCGAGGGAGGTGAAGTATGCCGGGGAGAGGTCTTTGGTGTCCATTGATCCTGATTCTGTGAGAAAATCTTATATTTTAATTTCAGAATATATTGCTTACGTGCCCACCCACCCCAAGAAGCCCGCGTCAAATCTGGGGCTCACATAGGCCTATAACGGAATAAGCACCTACCCATACTAGGTGATGAACCTGCAAATTTCTTGAGTATCACCTAGCCGGTGCCCGGAATCACTCCCGGTCGCGGGCGTCCGCACCCCCAACTACAGGTAGCTGACGGGTTGCCACCCGCAGGGCCTCATCGTCCAGCTCCTTTTGGGCCGAGATAATGCGCATCTCGGTGGTCTTGAAGAGCTGCTCTGCCTCCTCGCGATCCAGCTTGTGCTCGCCAATGATGAAGGACTTAGACAGTGACATGGTGAGCACCCCGGAGCCCTGGTTCATGGCGTCCTGGGCCTGCACCAGCCAGGGCAGGGTCAGGCCGGGGAAGACCATGGTGAAGAAGAGGACAGTCAGCACGATAAAGACAGCCTCGGTGCGCAGCATGCCCCACGAGACGCGCTGGCCAATAGCCCACAGCAGGGCGGCAGGAAGATAGGCAGAATAATCTCGGGCTCAATGTGCAGGCTGGGCATCTTACTCTAGTACCTCAACCTAGGGTGAACCTGCGCCTCAGGTGCGGTTTTGAGATGCCAGCTAGGGCTAGAAGTTGGGGGTGGCATCCGTCCCGACCCCGCGGCGGCGAATCTCGGGGACCAGAATCTCGGGAGTCCGTTGCTCGCTAGCGGGTCGGACGCCGGCGTCCGCCTCCCCCGCGGACGGGTGGGTCCCGCAGGCCCCGGAGCTGCACCCACCGCAGCCACCGGACGCCCCGCAGGGCGCGGTCGCAAGAGCAGTTTCCTGGGCGAGGTCTACGCCGTGGGCGCGCAGGTAGTCCTCATGTTCGGCGACCAGGTCGCGGTCTTCGGCGCCGAGCACCACGAACCCGCCGTCCCGAATCATTTTCAGGTCGTCGAGGGCTGACTGGCCGGTCGAGGTGAGGTAGTCGCCCAGGAAGAGGGAGTTGACCACGTGCAGGGCTAGAGGCTGCAGGGTGCGCAGGTGCATCTCGCGTCCACCCGCCATGCGGAGCTCCTTGTCGGGGGCTACCAGGCGCACGGTGGCCAGAATGCGCAGGCAGCGCATGGGGGTGAGCTCCCAGGTGCCAGCCAGCGGGGTGCCCTCAAAGGGCATAAGGAAGTTGACGGGAATGGAGTCGCCGCCCAGGTCACGCAGGGCAAAAATTGCATCGACCAACTGCTCGTCGGTTTCCTTCATGCCCACTATCAGACCGGAGCAGGCAGAAAGCCCGGCAGACTGGGCCTTATCAACGGTGGCAAGGCGGTCGGCATAGGTGTGGGTGGTGCAGATATCGGCGTAGTGGTCTTCGCTGGTGTTGAGGTTGTGGTTGTAGGCGTCCACTCCGGCCTGCTTGAGACGGTCGGCCTGGCCGTCCTTGAGAATACCCAGGCAGGCGCAAACTTCCACCTGGGGGTGTTCCTCTTTGAGGTCTTCGACCATGGTGGCAACGCGCTCGACGTCACGGTCGGTGGGCCCCTTACCCGAGGCGACCATGCAGACGCGGGAGGCTCCACCCGCGATGCCGTAGCTGGCCTGTTTGACGGCTTCGTCGGTTTTAATCCAGGAGTATTTGAGCACGTCAGCTTCGGAGCCAAGGCGCTGGGAGCAATAGGTGCAGTCTTCGGGGCAGAGGCCGGACTTGAGGTTGACCAGGTAGTTCACCTTAACGGTGTTCCCGAAGTAGTGGCGGCGCAGGCGGGAGGCGGCGTCGACGAGGGCGAAGGTTTCGGCGTCACTGGCGGTCAGGGCGGCAAGTGCTTCGTCGCGGCTTGCGGGCTGGCCAGTCAGGGCGCGGTCGGCGATGGCAGAGAAGTCAATCATGGAACCAGTCAACACCGATTTTGAACGGTGTTCAAATTGTTACTTCTCCCTACACAGCCCACACCAACCAAGGGGCACAAAACTTAAAAGAGACCTCGCGTTATGCGGTCCCTTTTAAGTTTTACGATCCCCTTACAGAAGGTGCTAAGCGCCGCAGCCCCCAGAGCCGCAGGCACAGTTGCCGCCGCAGCCGCTACCGGACGCCGCACCCTCCAGTGCAACCTGGGCATAGGCGTCCGCGTCCTCCACCCCGGCAGCACGCAGGTGCTCTACATACTCAGCTACCAGGTCGCGGTCGCCCGTATCGGCAATGGTGAGGCCAGCGCCCACAATGAGCTTAAGGTCCTCAAAAATCAGGCGGGGCTGGGCGGGGTCTACGGTCAGCACCAACGAGTCCAGGGCACCGACCGCCAGGGGTTGCAGGGAGCGCAAGGTCATTTCGCGACTCTCCCCCAGGTGCAGGCTCTTTACGGGTGCGGCCAGGCGGGCGGCAGCCAGCACGCGCAGGGCCTCCATAGGGGCCAGGGCGGGTATGCCCACAAAGTCCACGTCGATGCGCTCCACCGCGGGATCGGCAGCCAGGTCAGCCAGGGTAGCCGCCAGGGCGTCGGCGGCGAGTGGGGCTGCGACCTCTACGAGGGAGGACGCCACCTGCCGCACGGGTGCACCCAGCAGGTTGGTGGCGGTGATGGTTGAGCCGAAGTGAGTGGCGCGTAGTTCTGCTGCCAGGTCCATAAGGGCGAAGGTGGCGGCAGGGCTGGCGGTGAGCACGTCGTGAAGGTCGGACGGTGAGGCAGTTTCGCCTGCGCGCAGGCGGGCGGCAAGATTTGAAAAGTTGAGGGTCATGGGTCCAAATCTACTCCTCTTCGAGGGAACAGCGCCCGCTGCCAGCTGTTGCCGGGAGCGAAAATAGGTCACAATGAGGGGGTGGCTTTATCCCGTGAAAAGATTCTTGACACCGCTTTTGATGTACTGCGCCAGTTTGGCTTAGCCGACCTTTCGATGCGTCGGCTGGCTACCGAGCTGGGCGTGGCCCCCGGTGCTCTCTACTATCACGTCAAGAATAAGCAGGAGCTTCTAGCCTCACTGGCCTCCCGCATGTTGGCCACGGTTGAGCACCCCCAGGCAGCGGCCACCCCCGCTACCCTGCTCATAACCAGTGAAAACACCTACCGGCAACTTATTCCGGTTAAGGAATGTTCCGAAGTCATCCGCCTAGCCCTGGCTCTTCATCCCGCAACACTCACCCCCGATAGACTAGAACTGCTCGACACCCTTGAAACTGACTTTGAAGCCGCCACCGGCACCCCACAGCCGGCCCTAGCCGCCGAAATTTTCATGCACACCTGCCTGAGCCTCATCGAGCAAGAGCAAACCCGGGCCCTACTCACTGGCAGCACCCCGCCCGCTGAACCACCGGCGTCCTACACCTCCGCCCTCACCGCCATCATCAAGGGCTTCACCGCCTAACCAACCCCACTCAGCCAAGTCCCGCAGAACGAAAAGAATAAGACCGTGACCCTCCGTGTTGAGCCCGCCTGGGCTACCCTGCCAGACCACCGCGCCGAAGTTGAAGCAGCCCGCGCCGCTTTTGTTGAAAAGTACGGCATGGAGCCCGACGGGGTATGGTCAGCGCCCGGGCGCCTCAACCTGCTGGGTGAATACATCGACTTTCTCGGCGGCTCCTGCATGCCTATGCCCCTGCCCTACCGCACCTATGTCGCGGGTAGGCTGCGCACCGACGGGGTGCTGCGGGCGGCGTCCTTGCAGATGCCGGGGGACGACCGCACGGTCGTAATTCACGAGATTACCCCGGGCACTTTTAAGGGCTGGTTCACCTATGTGGCGGGGGTAGCCTGGGCCATGAACCGGGAGGGTGGCAAGGATATCGCCCTGCCCCATAATTTTGGGGCTGACCTGCTGATTACCTCGCAGGTGCCGGTGGGCGGGGGCCTGTCGTCCTCTGCCGCCCTGGAATGCTCCACAGCCCTGGCCCTGCTAGATCTTTCCTGTCCCCTGCGCCAGGGGTGCGACTGTACAGAGGCTCTACCCTCTGACCTCTCCCCCGCCAACGACGCCCTGCGTGCCCGCCTGGCCCAGGTCTGTATTCGCGCCGAGAACGAGGTGGCGGGGGCCCGCACCGGCGGCCTCGACCAGACCGCTTCGCTGCGTTCGGCACCGGGCAAGGCCCTGGTGGTGGACTTCCGCGATTTCTCTATCAACCCGCTAACCGTTGATGTGGCGAGCGTTGATTTGGGCTGGCTGGTCATCAATACCAATACCCCCCACGAGCTGGCGGGGGGTGAGTTTGCTGCCCGCCGCGAGGCGAACGAGGCGGTAACCGAGGCGATGGGGCTGGACTATCTGCGCAATGCCCTGCCCGAGGATCTCACCTGTGCCGGCATGAGCGAGCGCGAGGCTAAACAGTGCCGCCTGGATCTGGTGGATCAAACCGTCAACCGTGCTCTGGTTGCCCTGGATGAGACCGGCCAGCCCCGCACCTTCCCGCGCGGCTGGGTGCGCCACACCCTGCACGATATGACCCTGGTGGAGCGGGCAGCCTACCTGCTGGGCCGCAAGGACGCCGGTGAGCCGGTTGACTGGAGCGAGCTGGGCAGGCTCTTTACCGAGAGTTTTGTGTCGATGCGCGATGAGCTGCGCGTTTCGCGCCCCGAAATTGACCTGGCAGTTGATACCTGCCTGGCGGCCGGAGCCCTGGGAGCCCGTATTGTGGGTGGCGGCTTTGGCGGGGCTGTGATGGCCCTACTGCCAACCCACCTGTTGGAGCCGGCGGCAGAGCGGGTAGCTCTGGCCTATGCCCAGCGAGGCTATGCTGACCCCGAGTTCCTGCCCATGGTGGCGGGCTTCCCGGCAGACCGGGACATCTAGTTTCTTCTTCTGTATCAGGGTAATTCTGGGCTCATCACCAGAATTTTCTCAGCCTACTGGGTTTCTTTTTGCAGCACTAGTGCGTAAACTTATCAACAAGGGAAGCCTACGAACTATCCCTGCATTCCAAGCTCGCGCAGGCGAGAAACGAAAGGAGCCCACCATGGCTGCAGAAGACAAGATTGAAAACGGCCTCGACAACCTCGCTGGCAAGGCCAAGGAGGCCGGTGGCAAGCTGACCGGCGATGACCGTCTCGAAGCTGAGGGCAAGGCCGACCAGGTTCAGGCCCAGGCTAAGGACAAGGTCGACGAAGCCAAGCAGACCATCTCAGACGGTGTTGATAAGGCCAAGGACGCCATCAACGGCATCAAGGATTCCATCAAGAAGGACTAGTCTCACCCCTTTCAGGCGCTAAACTGCTAGTGGGTACCCATTTCGGGGCCCCTCGCACCGAGAAAGAAAGGTGAAACCCATGGGTTTCGATCTCAACAGCTCCCTTAATGACGGCATCGACAAGGCTCAGGACGCCATCAACGAGAAGGCTGGCAAGGAAGTTGTCAGCGAAGAAAACACTGAGAAGGCTAAGGAAGCCGCTGCCGGCGCCGCCACCAAGCTCACCGAGAAATTCGGTAAGTAAAACCGTCTTTAAGGTTTTATCCCTATCGCCGGGTGCTCACAATGTATCGTGGGCGCCCGGCGATAGCTGTATCTACCCATCTCGCAGAGGTCTTGTCGCAAAAAGTGGGAATATCAGATCCCCCGCCGCGTTGTACCAGGTACCTCTACCGTTTTTGAATAAGGAGTTTTCTATGCCGAGCGTATCTTCTACCCACGCCGCTGCCGAGCAGTTCGTCGCCGAAGGCGGCGTCGCAATTTATTGGCGCCCGGGTTGCCCCTTCTGCCAGCGCCTGGATGCCGGTCTCGGCGAGGTAGGCGAGCGGGCTATCTGGGTCAATATTTGGGAGGACGCGGACGCCGAGGCTTATGTAAAGAGCGTCAATGACGGTAACGCTGTGGTGCCGACCGTCCGCACCGCGGAGCGGTCTTTTGTTGCCTCAGCGGCAAGCGCTCCGCAGACCGTAGCTGAGCTCATTGAGGCATCGGGCAAGTAAGCGCTTAAGCCTTATTTTAATGTTGGCTTCATGCGGGCCTGAGAGAATGGAGTCATGATGTTTTCTGCGAAAAAGACTGTTCTTGTATCCTCCGGCGCGGTACTGGCCCTGGCCCTTGCGGCCTGCGGGTCAGGCAGTGCCGAGACGAGCGCCCCGCGAACTTCTGTGGCAACAAGCAGTGCAGCTGCTAATAGCCAGGCTACGGCGTCCGCAAGCCCCTCCCCCACCATTGAGGGCCCTGCCGAGACCGGGGCCCTGCTCGCCGCTATTGAGCAGGGCCTAGCTGCCCGCCCGGGTGGCACCGTGGTGCAGGTGGATGAAGAGGATGAAACCCAAGATAGCTTCGACCTTGCCATAGTGGTTGACGGAATCAAGCATGAGTTCACCCTCTTTGCAGATGGGTCTGTGGCAGATGAGAAAACCAGCGAGGATGCCGAGGATGTAGCACGGGCCGCTGCTGCCCAGGTTCTGGCTGCGGACGCCGTCCGCACCGCCGCTGAGGGGCGCGGCGGGCAGATTGCTACCGACCTTGATCTTGATGACCAGAACGGTGCCCTGGTGTGGGAGGTTGATTTTGAGGACGCCCGTGGCAACGACCTGGGGTCGGTCAAGGTTGATGCCCTCACAGGTGAAGTAGTGCCTGCCGAGTAATTTTTTGAAATTACAGGTTTTCTACACCCTGCGAATAGAAGTTATCCACAGGTGGGGATAAAACTGGGGAAATCTCTTACACCGGTGTAATTACAGGCGGCAGTTAAAGCTTTTTGGTGCTGTGCACAGGTTTTTAACATCTATGGAATTACATGCCTGTAGTTATTAACAGCTGTGGATAAGTCCTGTGGACAAAGAGTGAGGGCCCACCGTACTGGCGGACCCTCACTCTTTTTGCACTGTTTTTACGGCCTGCGCGGGCGACTCGGTAGCCGGTCAAGAACAGCAGCAACCAGAGCGCCGGTCACCAGGCCACCGAGGTGGGCTTCCCAGGAGATACCCGGCATGAGGAAGCCAAAGGCGAAGTTGATCGCCACCAGAATCACGATGCTACTGGTGCTCTGCTGGCGGGCCCGGGAGAGAGCGAAGAAGGCTCCAAAGAGGCCAAAGACGCCGCCGGATGCCCCCAGGGTGCTCACCTCCATACCTCCCAGCACCGAGGCCAGCAGGTGCACGGCCACAGAGCCACCAATGATTGAGAGTAGGTAGGTTGCAAGGAACTTCGCCTTCCCCATCAAGGGTTCAAGGGCCTGCCCAAAGAGGTAGAGGGTGAACATGTTGAGCAGAAGGTGGGTGATATTGCTGGGCGAATGCAAGAACCCAGAGGTCAGCAGACGGTACCACTGGCCCGTGTACTCCACATAGAGGGGGTTGTAGATACCGAAGGTAGTAACGCTCGGGAAGATAAACTGCAGAATCCACACCACAATATTCATGCCGATAAGGGCATATGTAATAGTGGGGCGAGCTTTAGCGTAGCGAATCCGCGGGGCTGAACGCTGCGTTTCTGCCAGGCAGTCCACGCACATCATGCCCACCTCAAGCGGCACCTGGCACTGCCCGCAAGCTAGCCGCCCGCAGCGTCCGCAACGCACATAGGTCACCTGGTCAGGGTGGCGGGGGCACACCGTAGTCTCATCACTGGAATAGCCGTACCTGCCGACCTGCTCACTCACGCGTTCGTCCTTTCAACTGCGGCGTTAGCCGCTCAAAAAAAATTTTCTAGGGTAGAGCAAAGGCCCACCCAGGAAGGGGCGGGCCTTGCACTAACCTACGTAAGGTTTAGAGTTCTTCGATGTCGATGGAGGAGATAACGACGTCCTCGACGGGGCGGTCCATAGCGCCGGTTGCTACGCCTTCAATGGCGTCAACGACCTTCTTGGAGTCCTCATCTGCTACCTCACCGAAGATGGTGTGGCGGCCGTTGAGCCAGGGGGTCTCAACGGTGGTGATGAAGAACTGGGAACCGTTGGTGCCGGGGCCTGCGTTGGCCATGGCCAGCAGGTAGGGCTTGTTGAAGCTCAGTTCGGGGTGGATTTCGTCCTTGAACTGGTAGCCGGGGCCGCCGATACCCTGACCGAGGGGGTCGCCACCCTGAATCATGAAGTCGCGGATGATGCGGTGGAAGATGACGTCCTTGTAGAGGGGGCCGTCCTGCACTTCGCCGGTGCGGGGGTGGCGCCATTCCTGGGTGCCATCTGACAGGCCGATGAAGTTCTTAACGGTCAGCGGTGCGTGGTTACCGAAGAGGTTAACGACGATGTCACCGTGGTTGGTGTGAATAGTTGCTTTTGCAGTTGCAGTCATGCCCCTATTCTCGCACGGGCAGGTGGGCAGCCGCTAGATATGACCTGAGCTTTTGCGGTGAGTGAAAGGGGCGGACGCCGGGGCGCGGCCTATACCTGCCCCCGCCTGTCTCAGCACGAATTCCTGCATTCCCGGCACTGTAAAGGCCAGCTGGCCTACACCCGGTGAGTACACCAGCCCTTTTTCGATGAGGGATTTACGCACCACGCTGGTTCCGTTAGCTGTCTTATCCAGAGCCTCTGCAATTTCGCCGGTACGGGCGGCCTGACCTTTCATCACGCGGGCCATAGCAACCAGGTAGTCCTGTTCTGCAGCGGTAGTCCGCTGCCAGCGGGTGAGGTAAAAACCGCTATCTAGTTCGCTTCGCCCTACGGCAAGGCCAGCAAGCACATCGTCGTCGGTGATGGTTTGTTGGGCGGTAGAGTTCCAGATAGCCTGCCCGTACTGCTGAATGAAGTAGGGGTAGCCCTGCGAGGCTACGGTTGCTTTTTCGAGGGCGCTTTCTACGATATGGCCGCCGGGCCTGCGGATAGGTTCGATGAAAGCCCGCCGGGTCGCATCCGGGGTAAGAGCACCTATTTCGCGGTAGCTGAAGAGGCCTTCGGCGTAGGTTTTGATTTCCCCTAGCCGGGTGGGTACTGAGGGCAGACCGGCCCCGATGATGTAAAAAGGCAGTTCCCGTTGCCCTGCTTCGTGCTGGGTTGTCAGGAGCATATCGAGCAGTTCACTATCGAGGTCTTGGATTTCGTCAATGAAAAAACCGATAGCTTTAGGCTGGGGAAGCTCTTTGAGGGCTTCTGCCAGGTTCAGGATTGCTTCGGGGAAGTCTATTTCGAGGACGCCGGTGGTGAAAGCGGGTTCGTCAGCCTTGGGTTTGAGCACTAGGCGGGCTTGGGCAAAGCCCAGCGTCAGTGATAGTTCGGCGATGGAGGCGATTGCTCGCTGTATCGCACTTCCAGTATGCCCCTGGGTGGCTACCCTGGTCTGCTGGGCAAGATCTCGTGCGAGTTTGATACGAAGCTGTTTCTGGGCAGAGGAAGTAAGGCTCCCTTCAAGTCTGAGGGTGAGCCAGCCGGAGCGTTCTGCATGGGTTTCTAGCCTGCGAAGTAAGACGGTTTTACCGACTCCGCGCAGACCGTAGAGCATAAGCCCCCTATCGGTCAGGCGCATTTTGCTACGGGCTACGAGCCTGTCGAAGTCAAGGATTTCTTGGTCTCGACCTGTAAGTTCAGGCGGTGTGAGCCCTGCTCCGGGAGTGAAGGGGTTGAGGTCTTGATTCATCGTTCGCTACTTTCTAAATCTTTCTAAGGCATTCTAAAAAATATTTTAGAATGCCTTAGAAAGATTTAGAACCGCATATCCCCCGAATGTGACTCTGCGTCCCGAGCGTCCGTTCAAACAACACCCCCTCGGGAATTCACGTCGCATTCGAGCGGGCGCACCCCGGCGTCCGCGCACTCTTCAGAAGCCCTTAACTTTAGCGGGCAGAGAAACACGAGGGTTTTTGTGCCGCCTCAAAGCACTTTTACGGTTTTAGAAAGTAAGCTGATACTAAATGTAAGTTGCTTGCCACCGCACTCTACTCGAACTCACGGGTTTAGTTAGGGGCAGCCCCACACATGGAGGAAACAACCATGGCACTGTGCAAGAAGAGCAAGGCTAAGAAGGCTCAGAAGCAGGCAGAGAAGTTCTTCTCAAAGGCTGCTAAGAACACCGGTAAGAAGGCTGACAAGCTGACCGCCCTGGCTGAGAAGAAGGCTGCTCGCGCCGAGAAGCTGACCGGCCAGAAGGTTTCAGCGCTGCAGAAGGCTGCTGAGAAGCAGGGTAAGAACATCTCAAAGGCAACCCAGTCTGTTGCTAAGGACAGTTCCAAGAAGCTGGAGAAGGTCCAGTCCACTCTGGCCGACAAGATCCAGCACACCATCGACGACGTCACCCCCGCCGTTGAAAACGCTGTAGCAACCGCCCGCGTTAAGGCTGCCGACGTTGCAAGCACCGTTGCAGATAAGCTCTCTGACGCTGAGGTTCCCACCCAGGTTGAGACCGTTGCTGCTAAGGTCACCGGCGACAAGAAGGCCCTGAAGAAGGCTCAGAAGGCCGCCGTTAAGGCTGCTAAGGGCTACGCCAAGGAGCAGAAGAAGGCTGCTAAGAGCGGCAACAAGGGCCTGCTGGTCTTCGGTCTGATCGTTGCTGGCGCTGTTGCCGGCGCGGCTGCTTTCAAGGCTTCTCGCCCCGTTGAGGACCCCTGGAAGACCCCCGCCGCATAGTCTTCACGAACCACTAGCCCGCGTCCTTAGCTCGCTCACCGCGAGCGCGGACGCCCGGCCCCGGCTCCCGCGCAGGGAGGCCGGGGCCTTTGCTGTAGGGGGGGGCTTATTCTGAGGTTCCTGATGTGTAGATGTCCCAGCGGCCCTCGAAGTAAGCCGAGGTGGTGGCGTCCATCAGGTCAAGGGTGAAGGCGCTGCCAATTGCCGTTCCCTGCACGCCTTCGACCATGGCCTGGCGGGCGGCGTCCGTATCGCCTGTGTAGGCCTCAAAGCGGGCGGTCACAAAGTAGTCGGTAGAGTCCCGGTATTTGTTGATGCTCACGACTTCTAACCTCTCGGTGTGCGCCGCGAATACCTGGGCAACGGAGGCGGCAGAGTATGACCAGGCTTGCGTCTCGCTCAACGGACCGAAGACGAAAACCTGTACCGTCTCGGTGTCAACCTGAGTTTCCTCCACGTACGAGACGCTCTCAACCGCTCGGCAGGTGAATATAGGTGGAGTGGGTGGATTCCCGCTGGAAGATTCCGCTGGTGCCACCGAGCTGCGGCACCGCCTGGCGAGGCAAATTAGAAGCCCGCGAACGGCTTGAACATCAGATAGCAGAACGTAAATGGAAGGTTCTCTCAGGTGGCACAACAAAGTAACCCAAGTACCTGCTTAGAAGTATCTGCGCAAAATGGTGGACGACAAAGGCCATTCCTGGCCAGAAACAGCTAAATTTGTTTGGTCTACACTACGGCGCTGTGAAGCGCCGTGCTTATCGTGCTCGTAAAGAGCGTAAAGGTGAGCATATAGAGGCAGATTAATTAAGGGGCGAGGGATTATTCCCTCGCCCCTTAATATTTATCTAACCCTTCAACCATTTTTCTCTAGAATACATTAAACATGCAATAGAGCCGATAGTTATTGAGACAACCCCAATTACGGAGTTTAGCAAATTATTATAATCAGTTATAAGTGTTGCTACTAGTACAAAACTTCCTAAAAGGATGGCTACTAGACCGAAGATAAATCCTACAAATAGTTTTTTATTTTCACTATGCACAGCTTATCAGCCCTTTTTATCTCTACTGCTGTTTTCCGAAACACTGGTATGCAGCATTTGCACCAGCAGCGCCAGCGGCAATACCAGCACCACCCACAACAAGACCCCCACCAAAAGTAAGCGGTGCTGTAAGGGCAGCTCCTACGCCACCAATAAACGCACCAGCGGCGCCGACGGCAGAAAGAGCACACTCAACGTTATCCCTAAACGGAGACTGCAACTTCACTGCATCTTCAGCAATTGGAGAATCATATTTAGCGACAATACTATTACCACTCAGGCTATAGCTAACTTCCCTCTCAGTGCCATCATTAAGGTGGATATGGGAGCTGAGAACTGCTACTTCTCCATCTGAATCAAGTAGATGGACAGAACCATCTTCTTGCATCACTGCACTACCGTTTTCAATTTCAGCAGAAAATCCATGGGCATTGACTTCGTGAATATTTAAGAAGGCTTGCTTGTGACTTTGACTATTAGAGATAGTAGCATTTTCAGGTTCCTGCGTATAAGCAGCAGATAGTGTTCCACCTGCCATGCCAATAACCAATACACCAGTCGCAAGACTAGCTGAAATTTTCTTTACAATAGTCATTGTTTTAGTCCTTATCCCCAGAGCATCTTTACCCTGGTATTGGGGATTACTTCAATCCAATCAAATTTCTTAAGCTAAGTCAACTTGGCATATAACAGCTTGATAACAACACTAGCAAAACCCCTAGTCAGCACGCCCTCGAAAAACTACGCAACACGCTTACCACCGGGGTGTTAGGCGGCAACACCACCCACACCCAAATAGAACTACCTGGCTTATTGGATGCACGAAGTGTGCCGGAAAAATCAGCACCCCGTCAGGGGGTAATCGCTAGCAGTTTTTACATCCATCTCAGGGGCAGGGGGGCGCACGTTTTTGTCACGGCCCTTGGGGTCCAAAATAGTTTTGGCATACGACATCGTAGCTGTACCTCATTCACAGGCTAGAAGGTTCAACAGGGGAGGTTCTTTATGGGAATGTTAGACGCATTTGATGAGATTGCTAACGCAAATTGGCCCGATGGGGGCTACAAGGTCTTTGTTAAGCTCCTGGGCCGGCTGGACTTTGAGAACTACCTACACCTGGATGTGAAGGCATTGGCTGAAGGAATGGGGGCGTAGCCGAGAATCTGTCTCACCCTCGATTAAGAGATTTATGGAACGTGGAATCCTACACCGCGGCCCGCGCGTAGGTCGTTCCTACACCTACCGACTCGACCCCGGCACCACCTGGGCTAGGTGCTCGGCCAGCGCCCCCGACTCTATACTGCCGGTATCGACAACGCTAAGCCAGATGGCATCTGAGTTTAAGGAACCGTCATCAGCCAGCAGCGATGAATCCCAGATACTCCCACCACCCAGCGTCATGTGGCTACGGGACCCCGCGAAATAGGCTACAAGAGCCAGAACCAGCACCGTAGGAACAGCCAGCACACCCAGCAGAATCAGAATATTACGCCGGGTGTACGACCTGTTGTCGATTTCGGGGTTGCGAGCACCGGGCACCGTGGCAGGTACTGCTTTAGCCGGCGGAGGCGGGGCACCCGGCCGCGCTCGCGCGTCCTGCCACGTCTAAGCGTCCTTAGCCTTGACCTGCTGCATCTGCTGGGTGTGGCGCTCGCGGTCCTTCATCTCCTTGGGGCGCAGGAAGATGAGCCCCACCGCGATGGAGATAATGAAGATGGCGAGCATGACGAAGAAGAGGGGCCAGATACCGATCAGGTAAATGACGGGCACCGCCAGGGCCGTGACCAGGCCACCGCCGAAGAAGGGCTCAAAGACCAGCTGCTTGTAGCCAAAGGCTTCGAAGGCCGGGGATTCGCCCTTGGGGTCAACAACGCGCATCAGAATCAGGCCGGTGGCGGTCACGCCCATGGACTGCCCAAAGTCGCCGATGCCGCGTTCGAACCAGTAGCGGCCAATCAGGCGCGGGGCCAGCCAGAGGAAGATAGCCACGTTGAAGCCGATACCGGCCACCGCCAGAATGGCGAAGACAGCAAGGTTCTCACCCACAGCCTGCAGAGACAGGTTGGCGATAGCGGCGACGATGAGGAAGTCCAGAGCCCAGCCCTGAATACGTAGCATCATCTGGTGGTCGATGATAGAAGCGGCCCCTACCGCCTTAGCTGCCATCTGCACGATGACGCCACCGAGCAGAGCCATGGGGAAGAGCGGAACATAGGCGAAGATTTCAAGCGGGGTGTTCTCGTCCAGCATGATAGAGGCGTAGGTCTGCTGTTCAATCCAGCGCAGGCCCTCCAGAATCAGCCAGCCAATCAGCACAGCCAGAGCCATAATCGCCATGTGCAAAGAGAGCGGCTCGACCGATGCGGGGCGGGAGGTCATGGTGCCAGCGGAGTAGTGCTCATCTTCGCGGAAGAGGCCCTTCTGCTCTGCGATTGACATCTTGGCATCGCCCTTGAGAATTTCGGTCTTGCCGGTGCGCACGCCCCAGTTGATGAGGGCAATACCGATGACGATACCACCCACGATACCTACGGTTGCCAGACCAACTGCCAGGTCGGCGCCTTCGCCGAAGCCCAGGTCTTCCATGACGCCGCGCATACCGGCAGCGGTCCCATGCCCGCCCTCGAAGGCAATTTCGATCAGGGCACCAGTCATGGGTGAGGCTGCAAAAACAGGTACAAGGATCAGGGCTGCCAGGAGCAGGCCAACAACGTACTGACCGGAGCCCAGGGCGACGCCCAAGGAAAGCTGGGGGCCGGCGAGCTGCACGGCCCGCTTGGGAGTGGGGAGCTCTTGGCCCAGGAACATGGTTGCAAAGATGACGCTGATGAGCAGGCCGGGGAGGGCTCCCCAGGTGGTGAGCATGGCGTCGGTGAAGAGGCCGTTTTCGCCCCAGGGGCCGGAGAGCCGGCCAAGTACCTGGGGCCCGAGCAGGAGCAGCAGGATGCCCGCCACGATGGAGCTGGGCAGGAAGAGGGTTTGCACCCAGCCGACTTTGACTCGAATAATCTTGCCGATGAGAAGGGCTACGCCGAGGATGAGGAGGGCGAAGCCAACTGCTTGTGGTGACATGGTTTTGCCTTTGTTCTCGCTGGTGCGTCCTTGCACCTGCAATCACACAAGATTGCAACATTACTTACTTTTGAAGTGTTTAGTTTACCTATATAGGGCTGCCTCTGGCTATTTATGGCAGGGGCGGACGGACGCGAGCATGTGCCATATCGCTGAGTGTGCATACAAAAAAGGAACCCCAGTCTCTCGACTGGGGTTCCTTACCACATTTAATTCGGCGATGACCTACTCTCCCACACCGTCGCCAGTGCAGTACCATCGGCGCTAAGAGTCTTAACTTCCGGGTTCGGGATGGGACCGGGTGTTTCCCTCTTGCTATAATCACCGAAGAGTGGAGGCGAGGGGACTCGAACCCCTAACCCCCTGCTTGCAAAGCAGGTGCGCTACCAATTGCGCCACGCCCCCGTGGTGTTATGCTTCTACCTTACTACAGGTTTTTTGCACGCGCAAACTAATTCTACCAAATGTGCGGTTAGCTCCGCCACAAGTTGAGGGTGAAAGTCTGAAAAATAGGCGATATGCCCCGGTTTATCCAAGGTGGTGCAGGTACATATCAGGGTCATCGAGCATATTGCGCCAGTGGGTGGTCATATCAAGCTCAGCCCAGGCCAGTCTCTGGATTCCCCACTCCCCTATTTCCCACACCAGCTCATTGCGGCGGGCAGCGAGCGCAGCAAGAAGTGGGCTATGGGTGCAGAGCACAACCTGCCCGCCTCGCTCAAGAAAGGCGAGGACGCGGGCGCACAGCTCAAGCTGCCCCGAGAAAGATAGGCCTGATTCGGGTTCATCAAGGATCCAGAGGCCGTAATCATCGAAGGATTCTTCAAGTAAACGCTGGGCGCCCTCCCCGTGGGAGAGGCGCAGAATATCGATTGCCTGCTGTGAGTTGAGGCTGGCCATGTGTTCCAGGTGGGCCAGCATCCCCTCAGCTCGCAGGAAGAGCCCTGCCCGGCGTCCTGCCACACCTCGCACTACCTGCAGGTCGGCCCCAAAAGCTGAGGCCTGTTCAAAGGTGGGGCGGGCAACCCGGTTATCCCCGCCTCCAAGAGGCAGGCCGTAGGCTTCTGCGATGGATTCCACAAGGGAGGATTTACCGGCCCCGTTCTCTCCCACGATAACCGTGAGCTGCCCGAAGCTGAGGCCGGCGAGCGCCGCACGCGTCACAGCCAAGTGATAAGGCCAGGCCTGTGCGCGGCCGCCGGTGAGCGGCTCAAAATTGCTACGGGCGGTGATACTGCGTAAGGGAAGGTCGTTGAGCGCCATACTTCGCACCCTACCTGCGCCCCCCTAACAAAACAAGACACCAGCCCAGCGGCGTCCGCCCCTTAAAACCAGCGGGGGCTGGTGGTTACAAACTACCAGCCCCCGCCATCTATACACAGAACCCTTAGCCTGCAGCTCCCAGGAAGTTGAAGCCGGTGTAGGCGTAGATGAAGTCCTTGGCGATCCAGAGAATACCACTCACAACAGCCAAAGCCAGCACCGCAAACAGTACGTAGGCGGCAGCGCGCGCTGCCGGGGCAGGCTCAGTGTAGGCAGGGCCCTCGGGGGTCTCTACAGCGGTGCCGCTCATCAGGCGCACACCCAGAGCGTAGAGAATCGGCAGGCCAGCACCAAAGCCCAGACCGGCCAGGAAGACGGGGTAAATCTTGTGGAAGATATCAACAATCAACATTTAGGAACCAGCCTTCACGGTGGGAATCGACTCGGTATGCACCTCGCGGGTGGTAACGCCCTCACCCGAGTGCATATCGATGTGACTGACGGCGCTCTTGCGGGAATGGGCCCACATCCAGAAGCAGAAGCCGACCAGCATGAGGAAGACGGTTGCCTCACCCATCCAGGCGCTACCGGTCATGGAATTGATGCCGTTACCCACGAACCAGGTCAGCGCACCGACGGAGCCAGCGGCGGGCAGGGTGATAATCCAGGCGATAACCATACGGCGGGCAGTTGACCAGCTCACCTTGGCGCGACGGCCGACACCGGAGCCGATGATAGAGCCGGTTGCCACGTGAGTGGTCGACAGGGCCATGCCGAAGTGGGAGGAGGTCAGGATAATAGCTGCTGAGGAGCCGTCCGCTGCGAAACCCTGGGGGCCTTCAATATCGACGATACCCTTACCCATGGTCTTGATGATGCGCCAGCCACCCAGGTAGGTGCCCAGGGCGATAGCCAGGGCGCAGACCAGGCGGACCCAGAAGGGAATATCTGCTTCGGGGTTGATTTCGTTGGCAGCAACCAGGGCCAGGAAGATAACACCCATGGTCTTCTGAGCATCGTTGGTGCCGTGCGCCAGGGACATCAGGGAAGCAGCAGAAATCTGGCCGAAGCGGAAGTTCTTCTTTTTTTGGTCGCCGGGCACGCTCTTGGTCAGCGCGTAGATGATGGCAGCGCCGACGCCGGCAACCACCCCCGCGATGAGCGGGGCCATCAGGGCTGGGATGATAACCTTCATCAGCACACCGTTCCAGAGCACACCGCTGGTGCCCAGTGACGCCAGGGTTGCACCGATCAGGCCACCGAAGAGGGCATGGGATGAACTGGAGGGCAGACCCAACAGCCAGGTGAAGACGTTCCAGAGGATTGCACCTACCAGGCCGGTAAAGACGATCAACATAAGGCTGGGGCCACCGCCGGCAGTTTCAAGGTCGATGAGGCCGGAGCCGACGGTCTTAGCTACCTCGATGGAGAGGAAGGCGCCGATGAGGTTAAGGACGGCTGAGAGAGCGACAGCCGCCTTGGGCTTGAGGGCGCCGGTGGCGATAGATGAGGCCATGGCGTTGGCGGTATCGTGGAAGCCGTTGGTGAAGTCGAAAGCTAGTGCGGTCAGCACTACGATCACCAGAATGATGAGTTCTGTAGTCACGGTTTCTATTCTCATGCTTTTCTGGTTATTTCAAGGCCATGACAGACCAGAATCGCTTGTGCTGTTAGTCATTGATAGCTTTATTTCCAGGCCAGCGAACTAAAGGAGAAACTTTTATCGACGACAGCAAAAAAGGAACCCCAGTCTCTCGACTGGGGTTCCTTACCACATTTAATTCGGCGATGACCTACTCTCCCACACCGTCGCCAGTGCAGTACCATCGGCGCTAAGAGCCTTAACTTCCGGGTTCGGGATGGGACCGGGTGTTTCCCTCTTGCTATAATCACCGAAGAGTGGAGGCGAGGGGACTCGAACCCCTAACCCCCTGCTTGCAAAGCAGGTGCGCTACCAATTGCGCCACGCCCCCATCGGGTGCTACCTATGAAATTTTATCTGTAGCTTCTTCCCAAGTTTTTTTATTCTCCTGAGAATCCTTAGCTTTCTTTGCTGCTATCGCTGTTGCTAGCGCAGCGAGCGTGATTGCCATAAATTTCTTCATGTCAACCTTTCAACCAAGGTGAGTGGGCGTACCAGGAATTGAACCTGGGACCTCTACATTATCAGTGTAGCGCTCTAACCGTCTGAGCTATACGCCCTTGGTGTTCCTCAGAACGAGATATAACTTTACACAGGTTTTGACACCTTGCCAAATCGAAATAGCGTGTTCTGAGACACATACTCTGAAAGGGTGTTTAAAAGCTTCGTGGCACCCTGAGTTTACAGAGCGCCACGAGGCTGAAAAGGGGTTTGGTTTATTCGTCAGTGAGGGTTACACCCACGCCGCCGACCAGCTTGGCTGCCACGTTGTAGAGCATGGCTGCCAGGGTGCCGAGCAGGGTGAAGAGCACGACGTTCACCACGGAGATGATGGTGCTGTAGAGAGCTACCTGGCCCAGTGAGAGGTACCGGGAGATGTCTACGGCGTCACCGGTGGTACCCAGCAGGGTGAGCAGGTCGTTGAGGCTCTGGAAGGCACCGGTGGCCTGCATGACGAGCCAGAGAATGACGGCTGCAACCACGGTAGCGATACCGATGGCGACCGAGAGCAGGAATACGAGCTTGGCGACCGAGAAGGTATCTACCTTGGCAACGACCAGGCGAGCGCGACGAATCTTGGAGCGGGGGGCGGGGCGCACCAGCGGCTTGCGCTGGGCACCTGCGGACGCCGCGTTCTGGGGGCGTGCCTTACCTTGGGCAGCGCGCGGGGTGCCGGCTCGCGGCGCTGGCCGCGGTGCGGTTCCGGTGCTTTTAGTGCTCACTCTTACCTCCAAGTGCGTCTGCGGTGTCGGCTACTGCCGGGGTGGTGTTGTTTTCTAAAGGTACTTCATCTGCCGGCTTTTCGGGGCTTTCGGCGCCATTTTCGTCGGTGTCGTCTGCCTCATCGATGTTGCGCTCGTAGTTGCGGGCAACTTCGAGGATCTCGTCGTTCTTGCCAGGCTTGGCGAAAATGACACCCATGGTATCGCGGCCCTTGGCCGGTACTTCTGAGACCGAGGTACGCACGACCTTGCCGGACTGCATGACGACCATGACCTCGTCCTCTTCGCCCACAATCAGGCCGCCGACGAGCTCGCCGCGGTCTTCTGCCAGCTTGGCGACCTTGATGCCGAGGCCACCTCGGCCCTGCACGCGGTACTGGTCGACCTGGGTGCGCTTAGCGTAGCCGCCAGCGGTGACCACGAATACGAAGGAGTCGTCGGTGACGACATTGGCTGAGAGCAGCTCGTCGCCGTCGCGGAACTTCATGCCGGTCACACCGGAGGTTGCGCGCCCCATGGGGCGCAGGGCCTCGTCAGAGGCGGTGAAACGCAGGGACTGGCCCTGGCGGGAAATCAGCAGCAGGTCGTCCTCAGCGCTGGCCAGCTGGGCTGAGACCAGCTCGTCGCCGTCACGCAGGTTGATAGCAATGACGCCGGCGGCGCGGTTGGTGTCGTAGTCCGACAGGGCGGTTTTCTTCACCAGACCGTTCTTGGTAGCCAGAATCAGGTAGGGGGCGTCCTCGTAGGACTTGAGCTCCATAACCTTGGCAATGGTCTCCTCTGGCTGGAAGGCCAGCAGGTTAGCCACGTGCTGCCCCTTAGCGTCGCGGCCGGCTTCCATGAGCTCGTAGGCCTTGGTGCGATAGACGCGGCCCAGGTTGGTGAAGAAGAGAATCCAGGAGTGGGTGGAGGTGACGAAGAAGTGCTGCACGACATCGTCCCCGCGCAGGGAGGCACCCTTGATACCCTTGCCGCCGCGGTGCTGGGAGCGGTACTGGTCGCTGCGGGTGCGCTTGACGTAGCCGCCGCGGGTAATAGTGACGACCATTTCTTCCTCGGGGATGAGGTCTTCCATGGACATGTCGCCGTCGTAACCCATGAGGATCTTGGTGCGGCGCTCATCACCGAAGCGGGCGACGATTTCGGCCAGCTCTTCGGAGATAATGCCGCGCTGGCGGTCCTCAGAGGCGATAATCGCGTTGTACTCGTCAATCATGCGCATGAGCTCGTCATGGCGGTCCTGAATCTTCTGGCGTTCCAGGGCAGCCAGGCGGCGCAGCTGCATGTTCAGAATCGCCTGGGCCTGAGCCTCGTCGATGTCGAGGAAGTCCATCAGGCCGGTGCGGGCGTCATCGGCGGTGGGGGAGCGGCGAATCAGGGCGATGACCTCGTCGAGGGCATCGAGGGCCTTGAGCAGGCCGCGCAGGATATGCGCTTCTTCTTCAGCCTGACGCAGGCGGTAGCGGGTGCGGCGCACAATGACTTCGAGCTGGTGGGTGACCCAGTGACGAATGAAGGCCTCCAGGGAGAGGGTGCGGGGCACGCCGTCCACAATCGCCAGCATGTTGGCTGAGAAGTTTTCCTGCAGCTGGGTGTGCTTGTAGAGGTTATTCAGCACAACCTTGGGCACGGCGTCGCGCTTGAGGACGATGACCAGGCGCTGGCCTGTACGACCGGATGTTTCATCACGCAGGTCAGCGATGCCGGTGATTTTGCCGTCCTTGACCAGCTCAGCAATCTTGATGGCCAGATTATCGGGGTTGGCCTGGTAGGGCAGTTCGGTAACGACCAGGCAGGTGCGGCCCTGGATTTCTTCAACATTGACCACAGCGCGCATGGTGATGGAACCACGGCCGGTACGGTAAGCCTGCTCGATTCCCTTGTGACCCAGGATGGTCGCGCCGGTGGGGAAGTCAGGGCCCTTGATACGGGCAATCAGAGCTTCCAGTAGCTCTTCATTGGAGGCATCGGGGTTCTGCAGGAACCACTGCACACCGTCGGCCACCTCTCGCAGGTTATGCGGTGGGATGTTGGTGGCCATACCGACCGCGATACCCGAGGAGCCGTTGACCAGCAGGTTGGGGATACGGGAGGGCAGGACGACCGGTTCCTGATTCTTGCCGTCGTAGTTGGGCTGGAAGTCGACGGCGTCCTCGGTGATATCTCGTACCATTTCGAGGGCCAGGGGAGCCATCTTGGTTTCGGTGTAACGGGGAGCTGCTGCACCATCGTTACCGGGGGAGCCGAAGTTACCCTGGCCGAGCGCCAGGGGGTAGCGCATGACCCAGTCCTGAATCAGGCGCACCAGGGTGTCGTAGATAGCGGCGTCGCCGTGGGGGTGGTACTGACCCATGACTTCGCCGACCACGCGGGCGCACTTGTTGAAGGAGCGCTCGGGGCGGTAACCACCGTCGTACATGGCGTAGATGACGCGGCGGTGCACGGGCTTGAGGCCGTCACGAACATCGGGCAGGGCGCGGCCGATAATGACGGCCATGGCGTAGTCCAGGTAGGAGCGCTCCATCTCGGAGCGCAGGTCTACAACCTCAACGTTGCCGCCAGCAGGCGCCGGGGTCGCGTCGGTTGCAACGATATCGCCCTCGACGGGCTGGGGTGAGCTGGTGGTGTTCTCGTCGCTCATAAGTTCCTCGTTTTTCGTCCTTGATTTTTATATTCCATATTAGCTATATAGCGCTTAATTCATACTAATAAGCCTTAGATATCAAGGAAGCGGATATCCTTTGCATTCTGCTGGATGAATTCTCGGCGGGCCTCGACATCCTCACCCATCAGCACGGAGAAGATCTGGTCAGCCGCGGCGGCGTCTTCCATCTTGACCTGTAGCAGGGTGCGGCGCTTGGGGTCCATGGTGGTGTCCCAGAGCTCGGTGTAGTCCATCTCGCCCAGACCCTTGTAGCGCTGGATGCCGTTGTCCTTGGGGATGCGCTGGTTCTTGGCATAGCCGGCTTCCAGGGCAGCGTCGCGCTCGGCGTCAGAGAAGACGTAGTCGTGCGGGGCGTTGGACCACTTGATGCGGTAGAGCGGGGGCTGGGCCAGGTAGACGTAGCCAGCTTCGATGAGCGGACGCATGTAGCGGAAGAGCAGGGTCAACAGCAGGGTAGTGATGTGCTGGCCATCCACATCCGCATCGGCCATCAGGACGACCTTGTGGTAGCGGGCCTTCTCGATATCGAAATCCTCACCGATGCCAGTACCGAAGGCGGTAATCAGTGACTGGATTTCAGCGTTAGACAGGGCGCGGTCGAGGCGAGCGCGCTCGACGTTCAGCACCTTACCGCGCAGGGGCAGAATGGCCTGGGTTTCGGGATTGCGGCCGCGTACGGCTGAACCGCCCGCAGAGTCACCCTCCACCAGGTAAATCTCTGAAATTGAGGGGTCCTTGGAGGAGCAGTCCTTGAGCTTGCCGGGCATGGAGCCGGTTTCAAGCAGACCCTTGCGGCGGGTAGTTTCGCGGGCCTTGCGGGCGGCCAGGCGGGCCTGGGCTGCGGTGATAGCGCGACGGACGATTTCCTTGCCGGTGCCGGGGTTACGTTCGAGCCAGTCGCCCAGCTGGTCCATGGTCTCGCGCTGAACAAAAGCCTTGGCTTCGGAGTTGCCCAGCTTGGTCTTGGTCTGCCCCTCAAACTGGGGCTCGGAAATCTTGACGGAAACCACGGCGGTCAGACCTTCGCGCACGTCCTCACCCGTGAGGTTATCGTCCTTCTCACGTAGCAGCTTGTTGTCGCGGGCGAAGCGGTTGATCAGGGTGGTTAGAGCGGTACGGAAGCCCTCTTCGTGGGTGCCGCCCTCGTGGGTGTTGATGGTGTTGGCGTAGGTGTGCACCGATTCCTTGTAGGCAGTGGTCCACTGCATGGCCACTTCCAGGCTCATCATGCGGTCGGTGTCTTCGGTTTCGAAGGCGATGATGTCATCGTGCACGGTGGTGAGCTTCTTGGAGGTGTTCAGGAAGTTCACGTAGTCAAAAAGGCCGTCCTTGTACATGTAGGTGACGGTCTTGTAGCCGTTGGCGTCGGCGCCCACCTGGTTGAGGGGCAGCTTCTCGGGCTTTTCTTCACCAGTGACTTCGTCGCCCTCGTGTAGCTCGCGTTCGTCGGTAAGCTGGATGGTCAGGCCCTTGTTCAGGAAGGCCATCTGCTGGAAGCGGGCGCGCAGGGTCTCGAAGTCGAACTCAACGGTTTCGAAGATTTCGGGGTCGGGGTAGAAGGTCTGGGTGGTGCCGGTTTCGTCGGTGGCCTCCCCGCGGGTGAGGGGCTTGACGGTGTGGCCGCCGTTGGCGTAGCTGATGTGCCACTTGTAACCCTGGCGACGCACCTCGGTTTCGACCTTGGTCGAGAGCGCGTTAACAACGGAGATACCCACGCCGTGCAGGCCGCCGGAGACCGCGTAGCCGCCGCCGCCAAACTTACCACCGGCGTGCAGGATGGTCATGACGACCTCGACGGTGGGCTTCTTTTCGGTGGGGTGCTCGTCGACGGGAATGCCTCGCCCGTTGTCGGCAACTCGTACTGCGCCGTCCTTCTGAATGACGACCTCAATCAGGTTGGCGTGCCCTGCCAGGGCCTCATCGACGGAGTTGTCAACGACTTCGTAGACCAGGTGGTGCAGGCCGCGTTCGCCGGTTGAACCGATGTACATACCGGGGCGCTTGCGCACGGCTTCAAGGCCTTCGAGGACCGTGATATCGGCGGCGCCGTATTCGTGGGAGGTTTCTTCAGTTGCCACAGGTAGTTAGGCTCCTTGCATGGTCGGTCTCGCACCGGCGGCCGTTCAGCGCGGAGGCCCCCGCTCAAGGCGACGGGGTGGGGCTGCTGTACGGGCGGGCAGGCGCGCGTATTCTGCTCTCAATTCTACCGCACAGGGCCATTTTTGAACCTGTTTTGTGATGTTTTAGAGGGGCATATACTGCCAGAAGATACCTAGAGCGCCGCTAGAGCGCCCAAGCCCCCGATGCTGTGGGTTCTCACAGGGGCAGGGGGTCAGGGGCGCAGAAGCGATTTTTGTAATTTGTATTCTTGAGTTTTCTACCCGTAGGTGTCGCGGGGGCCGCGCCCGCCGGGGGCAACCCGCCGTCCTTTTTTCCAGGAGGGGGCGGCAGGCCCAAAGGCGCGCACATCTTTGACGACATCGTCCCCCAGCTCCCCGTTGAAGCGGCGCATGATGTCGTATTTCATCTGGCGAATCTGCACGGCCCAAGCGGTGGACTCGCAGCGCACGGTCATCACCCCGTCCTCAAAACTCTCGGGGGTAGCTTTCGAAGCGATTTGGGGGCCAACCAGTTTGTCCCAGCGAGCCATGACAGAGGAAACCGCCAGGGGAGTAGTCCACCCTCGCTCCATAATGACGCGGTCGAGCAGGCCACCGAGGCTCTGTGGATCGCGGGCGCTGGGGCCGGCTCCGGTGTAGCCACCCAGCTGGTCGGTAGATTCTGTTGAGGTATAGCGGCGCACCTTGGTGCCGGGCTCAGCGTTCATCACGCGGCCGAAGTCTTTGATAATTTTCCGGCCGGCAGCACCCTGCACCCGGTGTTCCCCGCGGGCTTCTTTGGCAGCCCGGATACGACTGAGCAAGGCATGGGGGGCGTCTATAGTCTCCGCACCGTATTCCGCTTGAGATATACCTTCCCGCACGGCAATCTATTCCTTTTCTGGAATATTGACTAGTGGTGAAGGTTCTACCCAGGCTCGGCCGGGTTCCACCCGTACCAGGGTGATGTGGCCCAGTTCCTCAGGAATATCGCTGGCTACAGCGCAGGTCACTAGCACCTGTTCAGCACCGGCAACAATAGTGCCCAGCTTATGGCGGCGGGCGGTATCGAGCTCAGCAAAGACGTCATCAAGAATCAAGATGGGGGAGGCGCCGGGGGCATCATTATCTGCCAGGTGTACATACCAGGAGGCCAGTTTCAAAGCCAGGGCATAAGACCAGCTTTCCCCGTGGGAGGCAAAGCCCTTGACCGGAATGCCACCGAGTTCCAGGGCAAGGTCATCGCGGTGGGGGCCGACCAGGGTTACGCCGCGCTCCAATTCTTCCCGCTGCTTATCGGCAAAACCGCGCAGCATAGCCTCCCGCAAATCATCTATCCCCATCAGGGCGGCGGTCGGCAAAAGGTTAGCTGAAATTGGCGGGAAAACAGTAGAGTCGTACGCCAGGCTCACGCTCTTGGAGCCATCCGTCAGCTCGGTGTAGGCCCTCTGTAGTTGAGGTAGAAGCAGGGCAAGCGTGCGTAGCCGGGCCTGTAAGAGGTAGGCACCGGCGTCCGCCAGCTGCTTGTTCCAGACTTCCAGGGTGTAGGCTTCCTCTGGCCCGGTGCTGCGCCGCGAGCGCATGGACTTGAGCAGGGAATTCCGCTGGCGCACAACCCGCTCATAGTCCGCCCGATAGGCGGCAACCGAGGGACGCAGAGATACCGCCAAATCATCAAGAAAACGGCGCCGCCCGGCGGGGTCCCCCTTCACCAGCTGCAAATCCTCGGGTGAGAAGAGCACGGTGCGGGTGACTCCCAGGGCTTCACGGGCGCGGACGGGCGCCGCCCGGTTGATGCGCACCCGGTTGCTTTTACCTGGGGCTAGTTCAAATTCAAGGACGGTTTGCTGGTTGCCGCGGACCGTGCGGGTGCGGATGTAGGCGCGGTCAGCGCCCACACGTACCAGCGGGGCATCCTGACTAACCCGGTGTGAAGCCAGCTGCGCTGTGTAGTCAATGGCTTCAACGATGTTGGTTTTGCCCACCCCGTTTGACCCGAGAAAGACGGTGACGCCGGGGGTGAGGGGGAGAGTCAGGAGCTGGTAGGTGCGGTAGTCCATCAACGAAAGGTGGTCGATGTACAGCGCGCCCTCCTTGAGATAGCGGTTTTACTGGTTCTGCAGGCGGATAGGCATGAGCAGGTAGCGGTAGTTCTTCTCGTCCTCAGCCTGCCAGTCGTCCTGCTCAGAGAGCACAACGGGCTTGCGGGGGTCGGTGAAGGAGAAGCGCACGAACTTGTTGGCTGCGAAGGTGTGTAGACCCTCGGAGAGGTAGCTGGGGTTGAAGGCTACGGTGATGTCGTCGCCGTGCAGGTGGGCCTGTAGCACCTCGGTTGCCTGGGCGTCTTCGCCGGTGCCGGCGTCCAGGGTGACCTGGCCCTGGCTGAAGGCCAGACGGACGGGGGTGTTGCGCTCAGCGACTAGGGAGACACGGCGGACGGCTTCCATCAGGTCTGAGGTGCGGACGATCGCGTGCACGGGGGTGACTTCGGGGAAGAGGGAACGAATCTTGGGGTACTCGCCGTCGACCAGCAGGCTGGTGGTGCGGCGGGAGTCAGACTCGAAGCCAATGAGTTCGTGGGCATCTGAGAGGGCGATGGACAGTTCTCCTGCACCACCCAGGGTCTTGGCGACCTCGGAAAGGGTCTTGGCCTTGATTAGAGCAGCGGTTGAAATAGAAGCGTCTGCGGGGTTCCAGGTCAGCTCGCGCATGGCTAGCCGGTAGCGGTCGGTTGCGAGCAGGGTGATCTGGTCACCTTCGATTTCCATGCGTACACCGGTCAGAATCGGCAGGGTGTCGTCCTTGGACGCTGCTACCGACACCTGGGCAACAGCCTTGGCAAACTCAGAGCCCTCAACGGTACCTGATACCGCGGGTAGGGCAGGTAGCTCGGGGTAGTCAGCTACAGGCATGGACGAGAGGTTGAAGTTAGAAGAACCGCAGGAAAGGTGAACCTTGCCCTCACGCAGCTCAAAGAGCACGTCAGACTTAGGCAGCGAACGGCAGATATCGGCAAGCAGACGACCAGATACCAGGGCTTTGCCTTCTTCAGCGATATCGGCTGCGATATTGAGCTTAGCTGAGGTTTCGTAGTCGAAGCTGGCAATAGATACTTCACCGGCAGCTGCCTTGATGAGCAGACCAGAGAGTACCGGTACAGGCGGACGAGGGGAGAGGGAGCGGGCAGTCCAGCTGACGGCCTCGGCCAAAGTATCGCGTTCGACAGTAAATTTCACTGGAGCACCTTCCAAAGCTTTAAACATGAGGAGCCCTATAAACGGGCACAGTTCAGGTGTCCAGTCTACCGGACTACCCTGGCACCAAAGCTGTTTTTCTGTAATTACAAGCCGTGACCCTGAACCAAAGAGTTCTCACGAAAATCTGTAATTACAAGAGCCCACCCCGCCTGGAAGCACGAGCACAGATTTTTTGTTATTTGACGTTTTTTCTTTAAGAATCGTAGTGTTAATAACCCTTGTGAAAACTGTGGAAAACCCCGTTTAAGCCCGGAATTTCAACCAAGTGCCTGTGGGGCGCCTGTGCAGAAAACCCGTCTCCGCTGTGAATGAATAGTGGATGGATATTTATGCAATCATCGAACTACACAGGCTTTGCATATTCATGCACTTAACATCCACAGTAAAACCCCTTAAGTCTCAAAGTTATCCACAACCCTGTGACTAGGCATTTTAGGTTTAGGATGCGTCGCGAGACCCCTGCTTAATGCGGTTGGTAAGCTCTGTGACCTGGTTAAAGATAGGTCGACGCTCCGCCATGAGGTTACGAATCTTGCGATCTGCGTACATCACGGTGGTATGGTCACGGTCGCCTAGCTCCTGCCCAATACGGGGTAGGGACATATCGGTGAGCTCTCGCAAGAGGTACATGGCAATCTGACGTGCGTTCACCAGAGTCCGGCTACGGGACTTCGACCGCAGATCATCAATCGTCACATCAAAGTATTCTGCCGTTGCCTGCAGTACCTGCGATGCCGTGATTTCCTGGGCACCGTCGTCCAGCAACAGATCCTTAAGCACCTGCTCCGCCAGCTGCATGTCCACCGGCTGCCCCTGCAAGGAAGCAAAAGCGGTCACACGAATCAGCGCGCCCTCCAGCTCACGAATGTTGGTGGAGATGTGCGAGGCAATATATTCCATCACGTCATCGGGCACATCAAGACCCTCGTTCTGGGCCTTCTTACTCAGAATCGCGATACGGGTTTCGAGCTCCGGCGGTTGAACATCGGTAATCAAACCCCACTCAAAGCGCGAGCGCATACGCTCTGCAAAACCGGTCAGCTGCTTGGGCGGCAGATCAGAGGTAATGACCACCTGCTTCTGGTGGTTGTGCAGGGCATTGAAGGTATGAAAGAACTCTTCCTGGGTGCTATCTTTCCCAGCCAGGAACTGAATATCGTCGATCAGGAGCATGTCGACATTGCGGTAAATCTGCTTAAAGGTAATACCGTTGTTGTCGCGAATGGAGTTGATGAAGTCGTTGGTGAACTCTTCAGAATTCACGTAGCGCACCCGCAAACCGGGGTAGAGGCTCTTAGCGTAGTGGCCAATGGCGTGCAGCAGGTGGGTCTTACCCAGACCCGAGCCGCCGTAGATAAAGAGGGGATTGTAAGCAGACGCCGGGGTTTCGGACACCGCGAAAGCAGCCGCGTGAGCAAAACGGTTGGACTGGCCAATCACAAAGCTATCGAAGGTGTACTTGGGGTTCAGGCGCGCGGTGGAGTCCCAGGTCTTTACATCCCCCGGCTCCGCAGGGGCCTCGATTAGCTCGCCTGCCTCAACAGGTTCTTCAAGAGGCTCCATCTCGTGGCTGACCTGGGCAAACTCGGGAGCCGCCGGTGTCTGCCCAAAGGCGGGGGCAGCATCCGGACGCTGGTGGGCAGCTTCGTCGAAACCGGCGCGGGAAGCCTGCTCCCGCTCAGCGGGTGCAGGGAAAGACGGAGCAGCAGGACGCTCGGATGCAGGCAGTGCCACCTTCTCGGGAGAATTCTCGAGGCTGGTATCAATAATGAAAGCCTCGGTTACCCCCTGGCCAAAAGTCGCGGTAATAGCCTCCTGCAGGGTTTCCTTCAGCTCGTGCTGAAAAATATCGCGGGTAAACTCGCTCGGCACCGCAATCAGCAGCACATTACCCATAAAAGCGTGAGGCTGAGCCAGGCCAATATGCGCGCGGTGACGCTGAGCCACCGAGGTATCTGCCCGCAACAGGGTTACCAGGTGCATCCACTTCTTCTGAAGCTCCGGGTCCATATAATCGCCCACTGGCTCTCCTTTAATCTCAGGTCACGCAAAAAACTTACCCACAGCTTAGCCGCAGGGCCCACCGATTTATCACAATGTTATCCACAGGGTGGAAAACTTGTGATTTAACGAGGGGAGTACCTGTTTACAGTATGTGATTAAACCGCGCACCGCTAGCTCAAAGCCGCAGTTTTTGTAATTTACAACTTTCCCCGGTGTGCCTGTGGATAACTCTCGCTAGGGCGAGCGCGCTCGCAAGCTATCCACAGGTGTGGGCAAACTCT
This sequence comes from Rothia nasimurium, assembly GCF_035916755.1. Taxonomy (GTDB): domain Bacteria; phylum Actinomycetota; class Actinomycetes; order Actinomycetales; family Micrococcaceae; genus Rothia. The sequence goes on from NZ_JAYWIX010000006.1 coordinate 205,718, forward strand.
CCCACCTATCTGTGATTAAAGACCTACCCCTAGCGGGCTTGACCTTATATCACAACCTCTTCTAGAGTTGTTTAGTCAAAGTGTGCTAGGACTATGCCTATATCTAAGGCCTGATTCCGCCCCTCACGCGGCGGAGCTAACACACGAGCAAGAAGCGTCAACCTGTTCGAAGAACTGTTGAAAGGTTGGCCCCCGTACCAACCATTTTTGGAGTAACCAAATGAGCAAGCGGACTTTCCAGCCGAATAACCGCCGCCGCGCCAAGAAGCACGGCTTCCGTCTTCGCATGCGCACCCGTGCAGGCCGCGCCATCCTCGCGAACCGTCGTTCAAAGGGCCGCGCAAGCCTCTCAGCATAAGGCTTCACATCTCCTCGCCTCGGCCTAGCCCCTTGTGCAGGCCAGCGTGATCACGCAGCCCGCCGAGAGACGACCGAAAAGACAAAGGAGACTACGTGCTGGCACAACAGCACCGGATGCGAGCTTCGGCTCAATTCTCAGCAACTACACGTTCCGGCGCCCGCTCAGGGCGTCGGAACTTAGTTCTATATACAGCCAAAACAGGCGAAGAACCAACCATCATCGGTTTCATCGTCTCCAAGGCCGTCGGTAACGCCGTTACCCGCAACAAAACCAAGCGACGCCTCCGCGACATCATTGCCCCCTTCGTCGCCGAAAACCCCACCGGCTACCGGGTGGTGGTGCGCGCCCTGCCACCGGCAGCGTCCGCCCCCTACACCGACCTCGAAACAGACCTGACCAGCGCGCTGGCCACCACCCTCAAAAAACTCGGTGCCACCGCCCGAGAGGAGCTCTAAGCCATGAGCACCTCCCACCAGCACCCCGCCGGGGAGCCCGCGGACGAAGACGTCCTGCTAGATAACGCCCCCCACGAGTTCGTCGTCCCCACCACCATCGTTCAGGCAGCTATCACCCTGCCCCAGAACGTCCTCATTGCTTTCATCAAGGTCTACCGCGCCATCGTCTCGCCGCTCTACGGCAACGTCTGCCGGTACTATCCGAGCTGCTCAGCCTACGGGCTCGAAGCGCTCACTACCCACGGCGCCATACGCGGGCTCTCACTGACCGTCCGCCGCCTACTGCGCTGCCACCCCTGGGCCACCGGAGGCCTCGACCCTGTTCCACCCGGGCGGCGCACCTTCGCCCCCGGCACCGAACCCAAAATAATACTTCTAAACCACCCGCACCAGCACCTGAACCACTAACAGGTACTGGCTGCAGTCCACCACAACCGGCTCACACACCCGAGCCAGGGAGAGAACTATGTTCGACATCATTCTCTGGCCCTTCAAATGGATCGTCTCTGCGATTCTCTGGGCATTCCACGAACTCTTCACCGCAATCGGCATGGACCCCGCGTCCGGTGTCACCTGGGTACTAGCCATCATCGGCCTGACCCTGGTCATGCGAACCCTCACCATCCCGCTCTTCATGAAGCAGATCAAGGCCATGCGCGGCATGCAGGAACTGCAGCCCGAACTAGCCAAGCTTCAGGCTAAGTACAAGGGCAAGACCGACCAGCTCTCCCGCCAGGCCATGGCCCAGGAGCAGATGGAACTCTACCGCCGCACCGGCTCCAACCCCCTCGCCTCCTGCCTCCCCATCCTGGTCCAGATGCCCATCTTCTTCGGCCTCTTCCAGGTGCTCAACGGCGTACCCAGCGCAGCTGCCAACAACGAGAGCATCCTGATGCTCTCCAACGACAAGGTTGAGCAGTTCAACGACGCCTACATCTTCGGTGCCCCCCTCTTCTCCACCATGCTGCGCCCCGGCGACGGTAACCACGCCGCCACCATCATCATCGCCGCCATCATGGTTGTGCTCATGAGCGCCACCCAGTTCTATATCACCAAGCAGCTCTCTGTGAAGAACATGTCGGACGCCGCCAAGCAGTCCCCCATATACCGCCAGCAGCAGATCATGCTCTACGTGCTGCCCCTCATCTTCGCCATCTCGGGTATCAACTTCCCCCTGGGCGTGCTCGTCTACTGGACCGTCTCCAACTTCTGGTCACTGGGCCAGCAGTACTGGGTTATCAAGAACAACCCCACCCCCGGTTCTCAGGCCGAGCGTGAGCTCAACGAGCGCCGTGCCGCCAAGGGTCTGCCCCCCGTTGGTAAGACCAAGGAACAGCACGAAGCTGAGCTCGAAGCCCAGCGTGAACGTGCCAACCGCGGCCAGCGTCAGCAGCCTATGAGCAAGAAGCGCCAAAAGCAGCAGAACAAGCAGAACAAGAAGAAATAGCGGCAGCTACAGGAGGAACCCATGACTGAAGCCTACGAAGAAACCGCCGCAGACAGCGTCCTTGAAGACGCCGTAGAGCAGGGCTTTGAGGACGAAGGTGACATCGCCGCCGACTACCTCGAAGAACTTCTCGACATCGCAGACATCGACGGCGACATCGACATCGAGGTGCGCAACGGCCGCACCTACCTCTCGGTCGTTACTGAGGACGGCAACAACACCGAGCTCACAGCCCTCGTGGGCGAGGACGGCGAAGTGCTGGACGCCCTGCAGGAGCTCGTGCGCCTCTCGGTACTCGCTGCCACCGGCCAGCGCACCCGCCTGATTCTGGATATCGCTGAGCACCGTGCCGGCCGCCAGAAGGCCCTCGTTGACATGGCAGAGACCGCCATTGCCCGTGTCAAAGAAACCGGCGACGAGGTACACCTGGAGCCCCTGGGCTCCTACGAGCGTAAGCTCGTACACGACATCGTGGCAGCCCACGGTCTCTACTCAGAGTCAGAAGGAGCTGGCCCCGACCGTCACATCGTCATCATGCCGGCGGAGGACTAAACCATGAGCGAAGCAACCACCGACCTTCCCGAACTGGCCGGCCCTACCCTGGTAGCTGCCGACCAGATCTTCGGTGACCGCCTGCCCCTGGCAGAACGCTACGTGGAGCACCTGGCTACCAGCGGCATCGAACGCGGCCTGATTGGCCCCCGCGAGGTTCCCCGCCTCTGGGAGCGCCACGTGCTCAACTGCGCCGTGGTTGAGGAGTTCATCGAGGACGGCGCCCGCGTCGCCGACGTGGGCTCAGGGGCGGGCCTTCCCGGCCTCTGCCTGGCCATTGCCCGCCCCGACCTCAAACTGACCCTCATCGAGCCCCTGGAGCGCCGCGTCATCTGGCTAGCTGAGGTTATGGACGACCTCGGGCTGGATAACGTCGAGATCCTGCGCTCCCGCGCTGAGCAGGCCGTGGGGCAGGTTGAGGCTGACTATGTGACCGCCCGCGCCGTTTCTGCCCTGGTAGGCCTGCTGGACATCACCCTGCCGATTCTGCGCGGCACCGGCCAGCTGCTAGCCCTCAAGGGCCGTAGCGCGGCTGACGAGATCACCAAGGCTAAGAAGAAGCTCAACAAGTACGGCGCTCGCGAGACCGAAATTCTGGTCGCTGGCGAGACCCTGCTCGAAGAGCCCACCACCGTGGTGCGAGTAAGCCTCTAGGCTTTAGACCAGGACGGCACAGCCCGGCTTCCCCGTAGAGGGAAGCCGGGCTTTTTATTTGGGACCTATCGGGGGTCTCTTCTGAAAATGAACTCGTAGTCTTGAGTGGAGCCGACCGTGAAATAGTAGTCACCAACGCGCTCAAAACCGTAGCGCTGGTAGAGGCGCTGGGCACCGTAGTTCTCAGACCAGACCCCCAGCCAGAGGGAACGGTCGGGGTGCTCGCGCTCCAGCCATTCCAGGGCTGTCTCCAGCAGTCTGGTGCCCACTCCTGAGCCCTGCTGGTCCGCTAAGACGTAGAGGCGTTTGAGTTCGCCGTCCTGGTCGCTGCAATCAGGGTGGGGGAGACCGGCAGGGCCTGCCATGACGTAGCCCAGCGGGCTGCCAGCGTCCGTATCTTCTGCCAGCCAGATAGCGGTGCGGAGGTCTGTGAGATGGGCGAGGTAGTTTTCGGCGGTGTAGGTGGTGGAGAGGTAGTGCTCTAGGTCTTCGGGTGGGTAGTAGTTGAAGGTCTGCGCATAGGTGGTGGCAGACAGGGTTGCTAGAGTCTGGGCATCGCGGGGGATGGCTCTGCGAATGGTGATCATGGTCAGTGATTATAGGGGTGTGCAAAGTGTTTCACGTGAAACATGGGTTTTTATCTGTAAAACAACTCAATTATGGTGTTTATTTTTCGATGTTTCGAGAGGTGGGGGAGAGCGGGTAACCTTAGATAAGCGAGACCACCACACCTACCGAGGGAGCATAGCCGGTGTCTACCATCTCCAATATCCCCGACTTTGGGCTGCCACCTGAACCCCAGGACGCCCTGGCCAAACCTGACCGAGGCTCACATGTTTCACGTGAAACACGCGAAAAATTGGAGCGCACTGACGCCGCGGCCGCCCAGAATAACCCCATCACTCAGCAGGCCCGCTCGGCCAAGCAGCAGTTTGAAGAGCTGGCCAGCGAGACCCTGAGCCGCCCCCGCGAAACCCGCATCTTCACCATCTCCAACCAGAAGGGTGGGGTGGGTAAAACATCAACAGCAGTCAACCTGGCTGCGGCGCTTGCCCTCAAAGGTATGAACGTGCTGGTTATCGACAACGACCCCCAGGGTAATGCCTCTACCGCGCTGGGCATAGAACACGGGGTGGAAGTTCCCTCTACCTACGATGTGTTGATCGACGACAAGCCCCTGGCAGATATTGTGCAGCCCTGCCCCGATGTCGAAAACCTCTGGTGTGCTCCAGCCAATATCGATCTTGCCGGAGCCGAGATCGAGCTGGTTTCTATGGTGGCTCGAGAGACCCGTTTGAAGACCGCTGTCTCTGATTATGCTGCTGCTCGAGAGGCTGCCGGACTGCCGCGTCTGGACTATATCTTTATCGACTGCCCACCCTCCCTGGGGCTGCTCACCATCAATGCCTTCTGTGCCGCCCGGGAAGTACTCATCCCCATTCAGTGTGAGTACTACGCCCTAGAGGGGCTGAGCCAGCTGCTCAAAAATATTGGCATGATTCAAAAGCACCTCAACTCTGAGCTGCACATCAGCACTATCTTGCTCACCATGTACGACGGCCGCACCAACCTCTCATCTCAGGTAGCTGACGAAGTGCGTGAACACTTCCCTGAGCAGGTGCTTGAAACCGCTATTCCCCGCTCTGTGCGCATCTCTGAATCTCCCAGCTACCAGCAAACCGTGATGAGCTATGACCCCGCATCACCCGGTGCCGTGGCCTATCTAAAGGCTGCTATGGAGATGGCAAAAAGAGTGTAAACACCATTTCTGCGATGTTTTAATAAATATCTAGAGAAAGGCAAAAGCAGGCTCGCAGCGAAGCTGCTGGCTCGGCGGCTGGCGTGAATCGCTTGTGAGCGTCAGCGAACCAGCGAGAGGGTCGGCAGCGAGCGTGAGCCTGCGTAGCCTTTCGAAAAAGCTCAGTAAGAATGACGGCGCCTTGTGCTTGAACAGGGCGCCGTTGGTCTATGCGGGGGAGTTGACTCCACTAGACTTGGGTGAGGAAAACTTTTGAGTACGGAGGTCAACGTGGCAGAGAAGAAACGCGGTCTAGGTCGTGGCTTGGGAGCTCTCATTCCAGAGAGCACTAAGCCCCCGGTGGAGCAGAAAAGCACCGAGTCGGTAGAGAGTGAACAGCTAGATCTGGGTCTAGGTGTAGAGGCTCCTGCCCCCGCCCAGAAGAGCGTTTCACGTGAAACATCAAAGAAGAAGCGGGCAGACATGGGAGCTGCCCTGCGCACCGCAACCGGTTCCCGGCGTCCTGTCGATTTCTTCTTTGGTGACGAGACTGCCGCCGCAGGCGATGGTCTGGTGCCTGTGCCCGGTGCTGATTTTGCTACCCTCAACGTCACCGATATCCACCCTAACCGTAAGCAGCCCCGTACCGACTTTGACGAGCACGATATGCAGGAGCTGGTGCATTCCATCAAGGAAATCGGCGTACTGCAGCCAATTGTTGTGCGCCCCAGCCGGGAGAGTGGCGCTGAAAAGTACGAACTTATTATGGGTGAGCGTCGCTGGCGCGCTACCCAGCGTGCGGGCCTGACCACTATTCCGGCGATTATTCGTGAGACCCAGGACGAAGACCTGCTGCGGGACGCCCTGCTAGAGAACCTGCACCGGTCGCAGCTTAATCCCATTGAAGAAGCTGCCGCCTACCAGCAGCTCTTGGAAGAGTTTGGAACCACCCAGGAGCAGCTGGCCCAGCGTATCGGTCGTTCTCGCCCGCAGATTTCAAATACTATCCGCCTGCTGAAGCTGCCTGCCCTGGTTCAGCGCCGGGTTGCTGCCGGTACCATCTCTTCAGGCCATGCCCGTGCCCTACTGGGACTGAAAAAGGCCGCTGACATTGAGACTCTGGCCCAGAAAATTGTCAATGAGGGTCTATCTGTGCGCGCCGTTGAAGAGCTCGTAGCTGCAGGATCTTCGGCAGAGCCCAAGTACACCAAGAAGAGCGCCAAGGTTCAGGATCACTCTGAACGACTGGACTATCTGGCAGATGCCCTCGCAGACAAGCTGGATACCAACGTCAAAATCAATCTGGGAGCCCGTAAGGGCAAGATGACCATTGAGTTCGCCTCGGTGGATGACCTCAATCGAATTCTTGACATCATTGATCCCAAGCTCAAGAAAAAGTAGGGGAGCGGCCAACTTGGACTGGTTAGCTTACCCATAAGACCTGGAATCGGCACCTGCTCCAAAAGCTGGTGCCGATTCTTTATGTTTCACGTGAAACATGGCGTATGTGGGTGTCCTTGAATGGAAATATAGATTTTTTGGGCTTGCGGAGAGATGAAAAAGCGCTGTGCGGCCGCCTGAGGGCCTTAAAGAGAGCTCGCCTTACTTGGACATCGGTTAAGTCGCGTGAGGCGTTGAGAGAGGCTTCTAGAGCTTCGATTTTTCTAGTAGGGACCAAAATTCTCCCGATTTCCTTGATGTGTGCGCATACGATTGGAACTAATCTGGTCACTTCTCGCGGGGATACTTTAGCTCCTCTCACTCGCAGTAACTATTGTGAGGGGGTTTTGGAGGAGGGGGGCTGTTCTATACTGGGGGTATCACAAGGAGGTGATAACGGTGAATTTTTTCTATGAATTTATTTCCTGGTTTGGCGTTTTGATTATTTACGGTTTGATGTTTCTTGCCTTTATTGTTATTGTGCGCCGTGTGATTATTAAAGAAAAGCCTAAAGCGGGAAAATCTAAAAATAAACCTACCGCTAGTAAGGGTAATATTTCCTCTGGTGGTAAATCGGTTGTGGGTGATAGTTTGGCCCAGCCTATGGAATTATACGGTTCTTCTTTTGCTCCCGGGCGGTCGGCAAGATTTGAAGCGCCCCAGACAAGCAGTCGGGAAAGCTCGTTGGTCCATAACTCTGGCAAGGACCCTCTGGAATCTTGAAAGTATCTCTCCAGGGTTTAATTATCGTAAATTCTAAGATTTTTTGCCGTTTCACGTGAAACATAACCCAATTTTCAAGCTGCCCTTTGTTGAATATATTATGTGTGGAGGTTGATAATATGTCTAAAAAATTATTTTTTATAGCTCTCTCCCTGTGGGTATTTGTTGCCTTTATTGAAGTATTTGTTTTTTCTCGTATGTTTACCTCATGCCCAACAAATCTAGATTCAATTTATGGCGATGCTGGGGTTTCTCTTATTCCGCTGGGGTATACCTGCACTTGGGATTCTTTCCCCCAGGGCGTAGTGGTGAAAAGTTACCCACCTCTATCAACTCTGCTGACGCCCCTGGTGCTTTTGTTGTGGGGGATTAGTCTTCTTGATAAGAAAAAGAAATAAGATTCTTGTAAAACCCATGGTGTGATACTTCAAAATATCTGTTGCCTGCATGCACCATCTGTTGCGTGTATGCAACAGATATTTTAGGGTGGGATATGTGGATATGCCTGAACTTATCCGTGAAGCAGCCAAACAGCTCGAAAAGCCGGTATAGCTCGCTCAACTTTGCTCCGCATAACCCAAGAAAAAACGGAGCCCACACCAGCGACCCTGCGCGAAATAGCACTAGCTCACGGGTATGATCTCACCTGCTCCCTCAAGCCAGCCTCAGACCCCTGGGCTGTTACTGCGGCTCGCTGTCTTCTCGACCCCACCCTGCCAGAAAACCTGCCCCAAACTCGTCCGGAAGTAGCCCAATGGTTAGCCCGCTATGAACGGTGGGGAATTACCCCAACCACCCCAGAAGCTCCCCTCGACCCTGAAAAAATTGCTGAAAAAATCGCTTCTTACGGAAACCTGACCCAGCGGCAGGGGGTGCTTTTCTATGCGCCAGCTCCTTCGATGTCGTCAGCTGAACTTGCCTTGCGTGTAGCTTCAGCAGGAGATCAAAGCAAAGCCTCCTGGGCTCTCTCCGGTGCCCCATTGCCTCGCACCTTTTGGGGAAGCAAGCTGTTTTGGCTCCCATTGTTCTCTGGGTGGCAGAAAACCTCGTTTCCCCCGTCCAGGGCATACTTGACTTGCACTCTCTTGGCTTTGGGGCATTAGCCCGCCAGATAACAAGCCAGTGGGGTGAAAACTAACCATGAGTCTCCCACCGCGCCGCATACATTGGGGCAGCTGATTTGGAATACTGCAGCCTTAGAAGGAAATGCTTTCACTCTGCCAGAAGTTATTACCCTGCTCGATGGAGTAACAGTGGGGGGTAAAAGCATTGAAGATGAGGAGCAAATTTTTGCCTTGAGTGAGGGCTACAACTTCGTTGCAGAGCATGTTGAGTCCGGAACATTTGAACTGACCCGGGAGTTCTCCAATCAGGTTCATGCCCTTGTTGCCCGGCATGAAGCTATCGAGAGCGGGCCCTTGCCTGCCTACTTTTGTTCCGCAGTCTGATGTCTCTGGCGGCCTTCTGTGGCCACAAACAAGCCCCTCAGTAGGAATCTGAGGGGCTTGTCAGGGGTGTCTGGAGAAGCAGCAAGGCCTACTTGAGGAACTCCGCAAACTCCTGCTCCAGGGCAGCCTTGGGCTTAGCGCCGACGGTCTGCTTGGCAACCTCGCCGTCCTTGAAGACGTAGATGGCGGGGATAGAAGTGATGCCGTACTTCATTGCGGTGGCGGGGTTGTTCTCAACGTCGAGCTTGAGCACCTTAACCTTGTCACCGTACTCTTCACCGAGCTGGTCGATGATGGGGCCGACCATGCGGCAGGGGCCGCACCATTCAGCCCAGAAATCGACGATGACGGGCTTGTCTGACTTCAGAACCTCGTCAGCAAAAGTAGCGTCAGTAACCTGCTGTGCCATGATAAATAACCTTTCGTAGAGGGGGTAGGGGAGGCCTAGAGAGCCTCAAGATAGTGCTGGGCATCCAGGGCCGCAACGCAGCCTGAACCGGCTGCGGTGATGGCCTGGCGGTAGGTGGGGTCGATGACGTCGCCTGCGGCAAAGACACCGGGAATAGAGGTGCGTGAAGAGCGGCCCTCTACAGCGATGGTGCCAGCTTCGGTGAGGTCCAGTTGGCCCTGCACCAGGGAGGTGCGGGGGTCCGAACCGATAGCAACGAAGACACCCTCAACATCCAGGGTGGTTTCCTCACCGGTCTTCACATTCGACAGGGTCAAGCCAGAGACCTTCTCGTCGCCGTCAATGGTCTTGACGACCGAATCCCAGATAACCTCAATCTTCTCGTGGGCCAGGGCGCGCTGAGTCATGATCTCAGAAGCGCGGAAGGAATCGCGGCGGTGGACCAGGTAGACCTTAGACGCAAAAGCGGTCAGGAACAGGGCTTCTTCGAGGGCGGAGTCGCCGCCGCCGATAACAGCCAGGGCCTTCTCTTTGAAGAAGAAACCGTCGCAAGTAGCGCACCAGGAGACGCCGTGGCCAGAGAGACGGGATTCGCCGTCCACCCCCAGCTTGCGGTACTCAGAACCGGTGGAAATAATGACGGTCTTCGCCAGGTGAACTGACCCGTCGGTCAGAATAACCTTCTTAACGTCACCGTCGAGCTCAACCTCGGCGACGTCCTCGTAGCGAATATCTGCGCCGAAACGCTCTGCCTGGGCGCCGATGTTGGTCATCAGCTCGGGGCCCTGAATACCGTTGATAAAGCCGGGGAAGTTCTCAACCTCGGTGGTGGTCATCAGGTCGCCGCCGGGGGAAATCGATGAGGCAAAGAGGACGGGCTTGAGGTTGGCGCGGGCGGTGTAGATGGCGGCTGTGTAGCCGGAGGGGCCTGAGCCAACAATGATGACGTTGTGAACGGTCTGGTCATCGTTCTGGGCAGTGGCGTCGGGGGCGGTAGTGGTGGCTGAGCCTGCCAGGTTGAGGCCGGCAGCGGCGGTGCCGCCGAAGAGGCCGCCGAGTGCGTTGTCGGTCATTGTTCTCCTTGGTATTGGTTTGGTGCGTTATGGGTATGAAACGGCGGGTGGGTGGGGTTTATTCCCAACCCACCCGCCGGCGGTAGAAGTGCTGTTACTTGACGGAAATTTCTGCCAGTCGCAGGCCGTAGACGTAGCCCGATACGATGGGCTGGCTTAGCTGCGGTGCGCTGGTGAACTGGATGATGATGTATTCGGTCTTGCCGTCCTGGGCTTCCTTGTTGAGCTGGACGGTGGTGTCGCCGGTGGCCGCAAAGCTACCGGAGCCGATTTCGGTGGCTCCCTCAATGGAAGCTGAGTCGTTGGAGTAGACGGTGAAAGCGCCGCCTACACCCGATACCTGGTTGATGGTGATGCTGTTGACGGTGGTTGCCTCGTCGAGCTTGGCTGAGAGGTAGAAGGAGTCGGTGAGGCCGCCGAAGTTAGCAGAACCGAAGGCCAGGGAGAGCCAGGTGGTAGAGGCGTTACCATCGGTCAGGTTGCCCAGCAGGGAGTCACTTTCTGCCATGAGGGTGGGAGCGGACGGCACCGTGCGGGTAAAGGTGCCCTCAATTTTAGGGGTGGGCAGAGAGGTTTCGCTGGGGGTTGCAGAGGCGGACGCGCTCGCTGAGGCGCTTGCCGAGGCACTGGCTGACGCGGTGGCTACGGCGGTGCCGTTGGCGTCGAGTACCTGCTTGGAGGCGTCAGAATCTACCATGCCGCCGAGGCTGGCAAAGACGGCTCCGGCGCCGATAACGAGCAGCAGGACGGCCGCAATACCAACGACCCACATACCACCGTTGCGTTCGGTGGGCTCGTCACCCTCGTAGTAGCCCTCTTCTTCGGCGTCGTATTCTTCGAACTCGTCGGTGGGTTCTTCTTCTACGGTGGAGAGATTACGGGTAGCTGAGATGGAGGTTGCACTTGCTACCGCTGCGGCACCTGCTGCCGCGCCGGCGTCCTGACTCTTGCCAGCAGGCTTTTCCTTAGCCACCACGTAGGTGTTGGGGGCAGCCATGGAGCCTGTATCACCAAAGATTTCTTCGCCGAACTCTTCGGCAGAGTTACTCTCACCCTCGGTCAGCAGCATATCGAGCAGGGTGTCGGGGCGGGAGTGGGAGGTGACCAGGTAGGTGTGCTCGCTGTGGTTGCCCAAATCGAGCACCTGCACGGCGGAGCGTGAAAATGAACTGGAGTTACGGGCGTTGGTGACCAGCAGGCGGCTGTGGTCGGGAGCGGCCACAACGATGGAGACCTTGCGGCCGAGTACCGTATCAAGGCCGTCGAGCACGGTGTCGCCGCTGGCTGTGTCGAGCAGGTGCGCGGTGACTTTGTAGCGATCTCCCAGCAGGGTGTTGAGGGGAATCTGCTGTGTCAAGTGGGGCCTCCCGTAGCGAATGGGTGAGTGATTGGTTAGGTTACTGAGTTTACCCTCTGTGGCGGGCGGCGGGGCGGCGCATGCCGATTTTCGCCATAATCGGGTTGATGAGGGTGTCGAGTTCGCGCACGCGGAAGAGCATGAGCATGGCGTAGTAGGCAATGGCCATGACGATGCCGCCCGCAAGGACAGTGATGAAGGCACTGCCGCGTGAGGCCCAGGCGAAGCCGTCGAAGGTGTAGCCGCCCAGCAGGTAGAGGGCTGCGGCGCCGGCCAGACCTGCGCCGATAGAGGCGAAGGAGACGCGGGCATGGGTTGAGATGAGCTCACGCACCCCGTAGTCGCCGAGGCGGCGGGCAAGGACGCGGTGGCTTAGGTAGACCGCCAGCACGTTCTGCAGGGCGTAGGTGAGAGCCAGGCCGTAGATGATGTGCTGGGGGGCTAGCCGGGAGGCGATGAAGCCCATGGCCACGATGACCACCGCCGAGAAGAGCTGAATGTAGAAGGGGGTTTTGGCGTCTTCTTGGGAGTAGAAGACACGGCCCATCATGAAGGCGATGGTGAGGAAGGGCCCGCCCAGGGCGATGACAGCGATGGTCTGGCCGATTACAGCGCCTGCTTGCTGGGATCCGCCGCCGAAGATCATGCCGATGGGCCCGGCAAAGACGATGAGGGCTACGGCGCAGAAGATGGTGGCGATAGAGGCGGTACGCAGGCCGGACGAGAGCGCGGTAGCTACCGAGGTACGGTCGTCGTCCTGAGAGGCGGCCGACATACGGTTGAAGAGCACCGTGGCGATGGAGAGGCCAATGACGCCGTGGGGCAGGGAGTAGAGCATGGAAGAGTAATTCAGGGCCTGCACACCGGGAATTTGCACGCCCATGGCCAGGAAGTCCTCGCGGGCACCGACAACACCTGCCGCTACCTTAGCCAGGTAGAGGAAGGCTAGATTGGAGATGACGCCGGTGGCCAGCGTCCACCCCGCTAGGTTGGCTGCGGTGCCCAGACCGATGCCGCGCCAACCAAACTTGGGGCGTAGTTTCAGGCCCACCTTGCGCAGGGGGATAAAGAGAATCAGGGCCTGCAGGGCCACACCCAGAGTCGCTGAACCGGCCAGCACCAGGGTCTGGACGGACGTCCAGCTCTCCAGGTTGTGGAAAGGCGGGTTGGTGGTGACGTCCTGGGGGCCAAAGGCCATGATGAAAACGACCAGGGCGGCGATAGCCACCACGTTGTTGAGGACGGGGGCCCACATATACCAGCCGAAGGCCCCTCGGGCATTCAGCACCTGGCCCAGCACCGTGTAGAGGCCGTAGAAGAAGATCTGGGGCAGGCACCAGAGGGCGAAAATCCAGCCGAAGTGCTGCTGCTCGGGCGTCCACTTACTGCCCATGACCGCAATGATGGGCCATGAGAAAAGCAGAACCACAGCGGTCACCGCGGCGATACCGCTGACCGCCAGCGTTACCAGGCGTGAGACGTAGTCTGAGCCGCCGTCATCGTGCTTAGCTGCCTTGATAATCTGCGGCACCAGCACGGCATTAAAAATACCGCCAGCCACCAGCACATAAATCAGATTGGGCAGGGTGTTAGCGGTTTCAAAAATATCGCCCACGGTGGTTGTAGCACCGAGAGCAACAGTAATCAGGAAGGTTTTAACGAAGCCGAGAACCCTCGAAACGAGCGTACCAGCGGCCATAATCGCGCTGGATAAAGCACCGGAACGTGCCACGGGAATCCTTATCTACTCAGTCAGCTAGGAGAGCTGGTGAATGATGTACTCACGGGCAATCTCAGCGATGCGCCGCTCATTGGGGAACGAGAGCCTACGCCCCAAATCGTCAATATTGACCCAGGCGACGTCAACCGCCTCGTGGTCAGGGTCGTTCTCGGTGGTGAGCTCGCCACCGGTTGCGGAGAACAAGAAGTGGTGAACCGTCTTATGCACGCGGTGCCCCGAAACGTTGAACCAGTAGTCAATGGACCCCAGCGAGGTAATCACATCGCCAGAGATGCCGGTTTCTTCTTCAATTTCGCGGGCCGCAGCGGCCGCCTTGGACTCGTCCCCCTCGGGGTGGCCCTTGGGCAGGCACCATTCCAGACGCCCGCCACGGTTGATGCGGGCGATGATGGCAACGGGTAGGTTGCGGTCGTCAAAGTTGACGATGACGCCGCCTGCAGAGACCTCCTCAACCGTGGGCATGGCAGCAACGGGCGTGAAAGCCCGCTTCTTTGGTGCCCGGGGAATAGGAAAAGTCATGTCTCTACCTTAACCGATAGAGAGGGGTGATGTTTTAAAAGTTAAGGGTGTAAGTGGTAACTTATGCGGTTTGCTGGCACGATTGAAGGGTTATGGCGCATGTTTTTGATACTTCCCTCATTCACCCGGTAGCACTTGAGGCGGGCGAGTTATTTGCCCGCGCTGGCTTCGAGCTGGCCCTGGTGGGCGGGCCCGTCCGTGACCTGTTTTTGGGGGAAACCTCGGTAGATTTGGACTTCACTACCAACGCCACTCCCGATGAAACCCTGGCTGTGGTGGACGGCTGGGCCGACGCTACCTGGGAGATTGGCAAGGAGTACGGCACCATCGGCATCCGCAAGGGCAATGAGATGGTTGAAATCACCACCTACCGTGCTGAAAAGTACGACCCTGATTCCCGTAAGCCGGTCGTTGCCTTCGGTACAGATTTGAAGGAAGATCTCTTCCGCCGCGACTTCACCATCAACTCGATGGCCCTGCGCCTGCCCTCTCTTGAACTGGTTGACCCCTTTGGGGGCCAGGAGGATTTGCAGAAGGGCATTATTCGCACCCCCGGCACCCCGCAGGCGTCCTTTTCTGACGACCCGCTGCGCATGATGCGCGCTGCCCGCTTCGCCTCCCGCCTGGATATTGACCTGGCTCCCGAGGTTTTTGAGGCCATGGTCGATATGGCCGACCGCATTCAGATTATTTCTGCTGAGCGCGTGCGTGATGAGCTGGTCAAGCTCATCTGCGGTACCGCCCCCCGCCGCGGTGTTGACCTGCTTGTGGAGTCGGGGCTGGCGTCCTTTGTTTTGCCCGAAATCCCGGCGCTCAAGCTGGAGGTCGACGAGCACCACCGCCACAAGGACGTCTACCATCACTCTCTGACCGTCATGGAGCAGGCTGCCGCCCTCGAAACCGACGCGGACGGAGCTGTGCCCGGCCCCGACTTCATCCTGCGCTTTGCCGCCCTCATGCACGATATCGGTAAGCCCGCCACCCGCAAGTTCGAGAGCAACGGGGCTGTGAGCTTCCTGCACCACGACGTGGTGGGGGCTAAGCTCACCAAGAAGCGCATGCGCGAACTGCGCTTCGATAACGACACCATCAAGGCCGTTGCCCGCCTGGTAGAGCTCCACATGCGCTTCTATGGCTACGGGGACGCCGGCTGGTCAGATTCTGCGGTGCGCCGCTACGTACGTGACGCCGGGGACCTGCTGGAGCGCCTGCACCGGCTGACCCGGGCGGACGTCACCACCCGCAACAAGCGCAAGGCCAACCGCATCGCGTCCGCCTATGACGACCTAGAGCGTCGCATCGCAGAGCTGGCCGAGCAGGAGGAGCTGGACGCTATCCGCCCCGATTTGGACGGTGAAGAAATCATGGCGATTCTGGGTATCAAGCCCGGCCCTCGGGTGGGGCAGGCCTACAAGTTCCTGCTCAACCTGCGCCTGGACGAAGGCGCCCTGGGCAAAGAAGAAGCGACGGCCCGCCTGCTGGAGTGGAGTAAAAAGTAAGTCCAGAAACCTGGGTATAAGCATATAGCCTTATATATGAATATATAAGTCTATATGCTTATCTTATGTTTGTTCTGACTGTTGACCAGGTGGGATCCTCCGCTGATAAAGATCGAATCCCCGACCTCTTTGCCCTTGTTGATGGGCTAGAGAGCGGTGGCGCCCCACTCCGTCCATTCCAGCGCACCGCAGGCGATGAAGCCCAAGCGGTGTTCGATGACCCAGCTGCTGCGCTTGTAACCGCTCTTGCCCTGGTGCGTACCGGTCACTGGTATGTGGGCATAGGGGAGGGGCCGGCAAACGTCCCGCTACCTGCAGAAACTCGGGCAGGGGCAGGGCCTGCCTTTGAGTATGCCCGCAGAGCGGTTGAGCGGGCTAAAAAAACAAAAGGACGCTGCTGCTTCGCTGGGTCTGTAGCGGTAGCTCAGCTGGTTGATAGAGCCCTGAGCTTGCTCGCCCGTCTTGAAATAGACCGGCAAGAAACCCGCCAGCAGGCAGGAGAAATAGCTCGTCAGGGGTTGTCTCAGAAACAAATAGCTGAAAAACTTGGGATAAGTCAGTCTGCCGTGAGCCAGCGGCTCAGCGAGGGCTACTGGTCTGAAACACGAGCCCTGATAGACGAACTGGTAGAGATCCTGCGGTAGCGAAACTCAACGATGAGGGAGCTGTATGAGCATCTTTTTGGCCTGTGCCCTAGCGGTTGTGGGTCTGGCGGGCATTCTGCCCAGCTTGCAACCCGCTCTCAACAGAATGCCAGGAGCGGGCTTCCTGCTTATTCTTCAAGCAGCACTCATGGTCACCGTACTCGTGGTAAGCCTCTATGGGTATATAAATTCTTATCAGGAAATTGGGGTACTGACCGTGTGTGCTGTTTGGGCCGCAGCGTGTGGCGGAAGTCTTCCTCTAGCAACTTTGCTAAACCGTATCGCAAACCGTGAATCTGAACTCTCCACTGGCTCTGACGATTCGAAGCAACTGCACGGGTCGATAACAACACCGGAAGGTGAACAGCTACAGATTGAAGGAACGCTGAGTTCGCCGAAAACACATGAGAGTGCTCTGTTAGCCGGTGGGCACTGGATTGGAATCTTTGAGCGCTTAACCATCGCCGCGCTGCTCGTCTTTGCACAGCCAGCACTTTTAGCAGCGGTGGTAGCAGTTAAGGGGCTGGCTCGTTACCCTGAGATTCGCGCAAAGAGCAGTCTCGCTGAAAAGTTCATTGTAGGAACTTTTGCATCGGCACTCTGGGCAGGTCTATGCGTCCTACCTACACACCTAATCCAAATGGGCTAGAGGAAAAAGTAGTGGATGGCGAGACTGGCTTTCATACTGAGGAAGTATGAAGAACTCACCTCTCAGGCTGATGTTTTCTTCGGCCTAACCCCCTAGTGTTAAAAGTGATACCGTCACGCACAACAAGGGGAGACCCATGCTCGAGGTCAGAAACCTCACCAAAAACTACGGCCCAAAAACGGCCGTCAATGACGTCAGCTTCACCGTGCCCAACGGCCGAGTCACCGGCTTCCTCGGCCCCAACGGCGCCGGTAAATCAACTACCATGCGCATGCTGGTGGGGCTAGAAAAGCCCTCCAAGGGCAGCGCCCTGGTCGACGGCCAGCCTTACCGCTCCCTCAAAAGCCCGCTCACCTCTGTCGGCGCCCTCCTCGACGCCAAAGCCATGCACCCCGGGCGTAACGGGGCAGCCCACCTGCGCTCGCTGGCGCTGACGCACGGTATCCCGAAATCCCGTGTTGATGAGGTTATCGAGATGACCGGCTTGGCCGCTGTCTCAAAGAAGAAGGTCAAGGGCTTCTCTCTGGGTATGGGCCAGCGCATGGGCATCGCAGCCGCCCTGCTGGGGGATCCCCAGAACATCATTCTCGATGAACCCGTCAACGGCCTTGACCCCGAGGGCGTTATCTGGGTGCGTAACCTGGCCCGCCACCTGGCTTCTGAGGGCCGCGCCGTGCTCATTTCCTCCCACCTGATGAGTGAGATGTCCCAGACTGCAGACGACCTCATCGTGATTGGCCGTGGCCGTCTGCTGGCCAACTGCTCCATGGAAGACTTCCTGAAAATCGGCGATGAAAATAAGGTTCTCGTGCGCACCGACGCCCGCGATACCTTCGCTACCGCCCTGAACGAAGCCGGCCACCCCTTCACCGCCCTTGAAACGGACGGTCTGATGGTGGAACAGACGGATGCTCGCGACCTGGCCCGCCTGGCCCAGGGGGTCGGCGTGCTGCTACATGAGCTCACCCCGCAGAAGTCCACCCTGGAGCAGGTCTATATGAATATGACCCGCGACGACGTGGAATACACCTCGGCTAGCTTCGCTACCTCTCAGTCCGACGGCGGTGCGGACGCCCCCACCAGCTCTCAGCCTCCGGCTGGTGCTACCGCCCCGGCAGCCCCTTGGTACTCAACCTCAGCACAGGAGAACTAACCATGACCACCGCATCTGTTTCTCCCGCGTCCGCGCAGGTCAACCACTCCCGTTTTGCCGACCGCAAGCTGACCTTCTGGGGTGTGCTGCGCTCTGAGGTGCTGAAGTTCCGAACCCTCACCACCAACTGGGCCATGACCCTGATTCTGGCTGTGGTGATGGTGGGTATGGCCCCGCTGTACTCCCTCGTGTTGAACTCTATGGCAGAGAACGCTGAGATGATGGCTCAGGCCTCTGAGGGTATGGCTCAGACGAATGCCGGCATCGAATCTATGACCAATATGGCATATGCCCTGGGCACTTCGGGTGTTGATCTGGCCAATATGCTCATTGCCGCTGTTGCAGCTGTATTTATTGGGGCTGAATATGCCACTCGGTCTATACATACTAGTCTAACCGTTGTTCCCCGCCGTTCGTCGCTTTACATCGCCAAGCTACTGGTTCTGAGCGTCTATGGTTTCGTACTGGGCTTTGTACTGGCTGCCCTGGCTTATGCTGCCGGCTACCCCGTGCTTGATTCAACTATCCGAGACACCCTGGAATTCACCGACGGGCTGGTGCTCAACTGGGCGGCAGTGGGTCTTTACTTCATGTTTATGACCTGGATGGGCTACGGCTTCGGCGCCCTCTTCCGCAATAACGCTGGTGGCATCGTCATGGTGGTCTTCCTGCTCTTCGTGCTGCCCATCATTGCCAATATCTTCATGGGTCAATTCGAATGGGTAGCGGACGCCTACAACTACCTGCCCTCGGGCCTGGGCCGCGTTATTCTCACCTACGACCTGAGTTCAGACGCCGACATCAGTTACCTGGAAGGCGGTGCCTGGTTTGCCCTCTGGGCTGCTGTGCCCGCTCTGCTGGGTTACCTGCGGTTTACTCTCACTGATACCCGCGGCTAAAACTGGCTAGCCCCTCAGAAAGATAGGGTGGTGTTTTCTTCTCTCTAGCAGAGAAGAAAACACCACCCTTATTGTTTAGCTTTACAATAGAGCCATGGTTGAGCGCAAGAAAAAGGACGGCGAACAGTGGCTGGCTCGTGCCGTCTCCCATGCCCGCCCCGAGGCTGTGCGCGACACCTTCACCACCTCCATCCAGCGAGTAAGCCGAATCCCTGGCCAGGTCGGGGAGTTCTCCGGGCGCGCTGCCGGCGTTCTGACCCGCAAGGACGCCCACACCGTCCGCGTCCGTCTCACCCTCACCACCCTCTTCGTCACCCTGCTCGCCATACTGGTCGCCGCTGTGGGTAACTACCTCTCTCTCACCCACACCCCCGAAGACAGCGTTGACCACTACATGAGCGCCCTCGAACGCGGCGACTACATCGCCGGCATCGACCGCGGCGCCTACAGCGACTTCACCTACACCTATCTCACCAACTCCATCTACCGCGCCGCCCAGGGGCGCATAGAAAACTACACCATCACCGGTACCAGCAAGGACGCCGCCGGGCAGGTAACAGCCAGCGTCCTCGCCACGGTCGCGGGGCAAGACCACCAGCTCGCCCTGCCACTGACCCAGATACCCCGCACCGGGCCCTTCAACGACAGCTGGCAACTTGCCACCCCCGCCCAGTCTTACCTCACCCTCACCGCGCCGGTAGCGCTCGCTGGGGTGCAGGTCAACGGCCAGTCCCTTGACCTTCCCGTTACGCGCCGTACAGAAACAGAGGCCGGCTACCAGTGGACTATCCCCACCCTGCCTGGCACCTACGATTTCACCCTGCCGAGCAGCTCCTACTACACCCTCAACCATGCTGACCACGTGATCACTGCACCCCTGCCCGGTCAGGGGCATGCTACCCAAGAGCTCACCCTCGATGTGCGCCCCTCTCCCCGCATGTGGAACGAAACCAACAACCTCATCACCTCCTGGTTAGAACGCTGTGAAAGCGCCCGCCGCCTGGACATCGCAGGGTGCCCCACATCCCTCCTGCACGGCGAAGACTCCACCGCCACCATCAGCAATGTCTCCTGGGAGCTCACCGACCGCCCCGCCTTCTACCTGGTGCCAGACCGTACCGACCCCCGAATCTGGCGGGCCTCCCGCTACCGCCAGGCCACCTTTGAAGTCACCTACCTTGCCGACGGTAAAGCCCAACGAGAAATCATCCCCTTCTATATCAACGCTGAGGTAGTCTCAGATGGAGCCCAAGCTGACATCAGCGTGGGCCTCGGCGGTAGCGAAGAAAGTGAAGCCCAGCTGCGCCAAGCCATCAACAGCGAAGACGCCGCCAAATCCACCCTCCAAAAATTTGTGGCCTCACTCGAGACCACCCCCTAAAGGCAGGAGACCATGCCCGAACAGCCCCAGCACTACCAGCCCACCTACATCAACAACCCCGGCCGCGCCCGCTCCTTTGCGCAGGGCCAGCCGGTCTACATCGTGCAGGCCAAATCCACCCTGGTGGCCTACCTGCTTTTCTTCTTCCTCTGGTGGCTCGGGGCCCACAAGTTCTACCTGCGCCAGCCCTTCATGGGTATCTTCTACATCGTGGGTAACCTCATCGCGGGTGGCATCACCGCGGCCGTGCCCTTCATTGGCTGGATCTTCTACATCCCTCTGGTTATCGTCATGATCTGGGATCTCTTCACCATCCCCGTACGCGTTGGCTACCTCAACGCCCTCGCTAACCGCCGCATCTACTAATGGTGCTGTGAACAACACCGCTTTAACCGCGCCACCCCTGCCCAAACCGGGCGTCCTGCGGTAAAGTTGGTCAAGTCTGTGCTGGCACTCGGCCAACACCTGAGACCGGCCAGGCCGTACGTAATCTCCTGCTATGGAAATCCCATAGCCGCTTAGCCCAAAGGAGGGGTTTAATCATGCGTGCATACGAACTGATGGTTATCCTCAACCCCGAGGTAGAGGACAAGGCTGTAGAGCCCACCCTCACCAAGTTCCTCGAAGTTGTCACCAAGGACAACGGCACCGTTGACAACATGGACATCTGGGGCCGCCGTAAGCTCGCTTACGAGATTCAGAAGAAGTCCGAAGGCATCTACGCCGTCGTTAACTTCACCTCAACCCCCGAGACTGCAGCTGAACTGGACCGCGTTCTGAACCTGAACGAATCCGTCATGCGCACCAAGATCATCCGCCCGGAAGATCAGCAGATCTCCTCCAAGTAAATGTTTGAGACGGGGCCCTGTTCACTAAAATGTCAGACCCCCGTGCAAAACTTCAAATACTTACTCTTATTACGACTGGAGGCATCACATGGCTGGCGATACCGTCATTACCGTCATCGGTAACCTGACCGGCGATCCTGAGCTTCGCTTCACCCCCAACGGTGCGGCGGTAGCTAACTTCACGATCGCTTCGACTCCCCGCAACTTCGACCGCGCGTCCGGCGAATGGAAAGAAGGCGAGACCCTCTTCCTGCGCGCCAGCGTCTGGCGTGAAGCTGCCGAGAACGTCGCCGAGACCCTGAAGAAGGGCATGCGCGTCATCGCGCAGGGCCGTCTGAAGTCTCGCTCGTATGAAACCAAAGAAGGCGAACGCCGCACCAGCATGGAGCTAGAGATCGAAGAAATCGGTCCCTCACTCCGCTTCGCCTCCGCTAATGTATCCCGCAACCAGCGCTCAGGTGGCAACTTCGGTGGCGACCAGGGCTTCGGCGGCGGCTACGGCAACCAGCAGGGCAACGGTTTCAACGCCGGTGGCCAGGGTGGTTACGGCGGCGGCGCAGGTTACGGCAACCAGGGCGGCTACGGTGGCAACACCGGCGGCGCACAGCAGGGCAACTTCAACGCTGCCCCTGCCGCACCCGCAGCAGCCCCCCAGGCCGCACCTGCCCAGCAGGCACCCGCTGCTGACCCCTGGGGCCAGCAGTCCGGTGGCAACTACGACTGGGGATCCGGCACAGACGACGAACCCCCCTTCTAAACCCAGGGCAGGCACCGCCTGCACGGCAGAAGGGAAGGGGCGTCCAGCGTCCTTCTTTGAACCAAGACAAAATATTCATCCATCCCGCGGTTTATCCCGCGGGCTCCCACCAGAAAAAGGAGCACCACGATGGCTAAGGCTGAAATCCGCAAGCCCAAACCCAAGCAGAATCCCCTGAAGGCTGCTGACGTCACCGTAATCGACTACAAGGACGTCGCACTTCTGCGTAAGTTCATCTCCGACCGCGGCAAGATCCGTGCACGTCGCGTCACCGGCGTGACCGTTCAGGAACAGCGCAAGATCGCTCAGGCAATCAAGAACGCCCGCGAAGTTGCACTGCTGCCCTACTCAGGCGCTGGCCGCTAAATCGATAGGAGAGTAGAAGAACATGGCTAAGATCATTCTTACTCAGGAAGTCACCGGTCTCGGTGCCGCTGGCGACGTCGTCACCGTAAAGGACGGCTACGCACGTAACTACCTGCTGCCCCGCGGCTTCGCAGTCACCTGGACTGTAGGCGGCGAAAAGCAGGTTGAGTCCATCCGCGCAGCACGCGCTGCTCGCGCCAAGGCTAACCTCGAAGAGGCAAAGGCAACCGCAGCTGCTCTGGCAGCAAAGCCCGTTGTTGTTGCTCACAAGGCTGGTGCTGACGGCCGCCTCTTCGGCACCGTCAAGGCTGAGCACGTTGCTGACGCCATTGAGGCATCAGGTGCAGGCTCCGTCGACAAGCGTGCAATCAACCTCGGTTCCGCTATCAAGCGCACCGGCGTTTACACCGTTTCCGTGCGTCTGCACGAAGACGTTGTAGCTAACGTTGAGCTGGACGTTGTAGCCGAGTAATTCCTTTGAGGATTATTCGCTAGGTTTCTAGCAGCATGAGGACGCCCCGTTCCCCCTTGGTGGGGGAGCGGGGCGTTCTGCGTGTGGTGGGCTTGCGGTTTTCACAGGGGAGTCTGGCATGCTAGAGGGTATGGCTTTACAATCGACACCTCCTGCTGTCCGTACCCGCCGCCCGCAGAGCACCCAGACCCTGATTGCAGCTGCGATTACCGAGGGCGTGGCGGTACTGACGCTGGTGTTGGCTTTCATAGTGAACGTAGGGTCCCCCTCAACGGTTCTAGCGACCTTTTTAGGGTTCATGGCGATTTCTGTTGTGGCAGCTACCCTGGCCTTTGTGCTGGCCCTGGTGGGTCTGCTGCGCTTTGCCCGGCACACGCTCTGGTTCATCGTGATTCTGGTGGTGTCTGTGCTGGCTAACCCGGTGCTCTGGTTCTTCTTGATTGGCTACTTCTCCTAGAAGTTCCCCGGTCTGGCCAGTGCCTGCCTGCGCTCCGGGAAGTGCCCATGGGCGTCCGCAAAAATACCCAGCTTGCTCCCAGGCAACTCAAAACCCAGTTCAAGCCTAGTGCGGTTATATAGATGTAACAGCTCGAAAGGCTACAAGAAGCGAATGTGTGTGCTTCGAAAAGCGGGTAATGCTGAACCCGGTTTTCACTCACCGATGGCGAGACCAGTATGGGGGTCTCGCCATCAGTGTTTAAGGTGTTTTTCACCCGCCCGGCGGATGCGCCTTAGCTCCGTTTTCTTTAGGGTAGAAGCAAAGACCCACACACGAAAGGTAGCAATGGAGCACCCACACCAGACCCCTCAGCACCAGCCCCCTCAGACTCTTCCCACACCCCGTATGCTTGTGCCCGATGTAGCCCGCGGGCTGATGCTCTGGGGCATCGCGGTGGCGAATGTGGCCACCGCCTGGGTGCTTTTTGCCGGTGGCCCGGCCTCGATAACGGGCCGAGTGGTCGATGGGAGCCTCTGGGACAAGCTGACCATCATGTTCACCACCTCCTTCGTGCATGCCCGCGGCTTCCCCATGTTCTCGACCCTGCTGGGCTTTGGTGTGGGGCTGATTGCCGCCAGTCTCTATAGGCGCGGCTACCCGCTACCTAAGGCCCGCGGAGTGATTGCCCGCCGCTACGGCATGCTGGCGATCTTTGGCGCCCTACACATGGTCTTTCTTTTCTGGGGCGACATCATGCTGGCTTACGGCCTGATTGGTCTATTCATGGCTTGCCTGATTGCGGTGCGTACTAAGGTTCTGCTCTGGGTGGCCGGTACGCTTTTTGCCGTGACCAACCTGGTGGCTCTGGCCGGAGTGCTCCTACTTGAGGCGGTGCTCGGTGCTGGCCAGCTCCAGGAGCTTCTGAGCGGGGGTAACAGCGGCGGCCTACTGCCCATAACGAGCTACTGGTCGGTACTGCTCAACGGCCTGATTGTGCTGCTGGGCAGCCTCCTCAGCGCGCCCCTGCAGGCTTTTATGTTGCTCCCGCTGATGCTTCTGGGGTTTGTGCTGGCACGTGAGGGTGTGCTGGCTGACCCTGCGCGTCACCGCCGGGTGCTGGTGTGGCTGGCCGGGGTTGGCCTGGTTGCTGCCCTGGGCACTGGTATCCCCGCCGGGCTTGAGGCCCTGGGTGTGCTGCCTACCGGTGTTTTCGGGGTGCTCACGATGACCCTGGGGGTTCTGGGTGGCCCGGGCTTTATTGCCCTGCTGGCGCTGGCACTTACCGGGGCTCAGGAGCGTACGGACGCCGGCGCCCCCGTCCCTGCCCCGCTTCGGCCCCTGATTGCCCTGGGTAAGCGGTCTATGACTGGCTATGTGCTGCAGTCGGTGATTTTCTTAGTGGTCTTCGGTGGCTTTGCCTTGGGGCTTTTTGCGGATGCCGGTGCCTTCGTGCTCCTGCTGGTTGGCACTGCCGGGTGGTTGGTGACGGTTCTTGTGGCGGTGGTTCTTGAAGCGGCGGGCAAGCCCGGCCCGCTAGAGGCCCTGCACCGCAGGATGTCCTACGGTAAGGGTGGGCTGAATTAGCTGAGGGGCAGAGGCTTCGCCCGCGGCCTGGGGGCTGCCTAGGTTTCTTGGAGTGTGTGCACGTTTTTCCCTGCACATGAGCTAAGAACCCTAGACAGACTGCCGCTCCACATTCCCAGCTGGCACACAGGAACGGTATATAGGAGCTTAAGAAGGCTCCGCCATACTAGAGGTACAAGGTTCGAAAGAGCAGCCGCCCGCAGGGTGGCCCTGGAGAATCTCAAGAAAGCAGTAGTGTGTGTTTCTTGCATGGGCCTAGCCCCGATGTGTAAATGTGTGTGTATTGATGAGGCCGGGTCGGGGGACCCGGCCTCATCGTTTTAAACTGTGCGAGTGCGCACCTAGAATGGGTGTTTATGCACTGGCTTATTCTGATTATTTCTGGCCTCTTCGAAGCTGTCTGGGCAACGGCCCTGGGTAAGTCTGAGGGTCTGACCCGCTTGACCCCCACCTTGGTCTTTATCGGGGGTCTGGTTCTCAGCATGGTGGGCCTGGCCTACGCCATGCGGGAGCTACCTACCGGTACCGCTTATGCTGTATGGGTGGGAATCGGGGCGACCGTCACCGTCCTCTATGCCATGGTGACCGGTACCGAGCCCGTTTCCCTGCTTAAGGTGCTCTTCCTGCTCATGATTGTGGCAGGTATTGTGGGGCTGAAAGTCACCTCTTAGAGAGACAGGCGCATAATAGACCCATGAAGGTTTTAATCGCTGTCGATAAGTTCAAGGGCACGCTCACCGGCGCGCAGCTCACTGAGGTACTCGCCGCCGGGCTAGAGGGTGCTGAGGGGTGCGAGATTATCACCTGCCCCATAGCGGACGGCGGTGACGGCACCGTAGACGCCGCCCTGGCCGCCGGCTACAGCGAGGTCACCTGCACCGTCACGGGCCCCTTTGCAGGTCAGCCGGTGACCGCCCGCTACGCCTACTCGCCAACTGAACGCACGGCCGTCCTCGAAATCGCTGAAGCGGGCGGTATCGCCCGCCTGCGCGAAGACCAGCTAGACACCTGGCGGGCCACCTCCTTCGGCACCGGTGAGCTGATTCTGCACGCGGTGGGCGCGGGTGCGCGGACGCTCGTGGTCGGCCTGGGTGGGTCGGCCAGCACCGACGGGGGAGCAGGGCTCATGCAGGCGCTCGGTGTGACACTTCAGGACGCCGAAGGGCGCGAACTTACCCCCGGCGGCGGGGCATTAGGGCAGCTAGCTTCTGTTGATATGGCCGGGCTTGATGCGCGCCTATCCGGGGTAGAGATTATTATGGCAAGCGACGTGACTAACCCCCTGTGTGGCCCGTCCGGCGCTGCCGCGGTCTATGGGCCCCAGAAGGGAGCTACCGAAGATCAGGTTCCCCAGCTTGACCAGAACCTGCAAAAACTAGCCGATGCGGTAGAGGAAACCCTCAATGTTTCACGTGGAACATTCGCCACCGCACCCGGTGCAGGTGCCGCCGGTGGCCTGGGCTTTGCCTGCCTGTCGGTGCTCGGGGCTACTATGCGCCCCGGCGTTGACATCTGTTTCGAGCTCACCGGCTTCCACCGGGCCCTCGAACAGGCAGATATCGTCATCACCGGTGAAGGGAAATTCGACGAACAAACCCTGCAGGGCAAGGGCCCGGCAGGGGTTGCGGCAGAAGCCTCCGCCCGCAACCTGCCGGTCATTGCCGTCTGCGGAATCAGCGAACTCTCCCCCGACCAAGCCCGCGAAGCCGGCTTCACCGCTGTCTACTCGGTCGTGGGCGACACCCAAGCTACCCTGGAAGAATCCCTGGCTAACCCGCGTCCTTACCTCCACGAACTAGCGGCCACCATCGCCAGCGCCCACCTGCGCTAGGAAGCTGCGCGCGTATTTTCTACAGCTGCTGCCAAATCTGCAAGGAGGGTGGTCTCATTGAGAGCCCACGGCACTGAAAGCGGTGAGGCGGCAGAAAGGGCTAGACCCCTTTGCTTGTCGGTCTCAAACACTGTCGCATCATTCTTAAGGGCGGGCAGCTGGGCAAACAGCTCGTTAGAGCGCACGGCTTCTGTTTCTTCAGCAGAGTTGGCCCACGCCCAGATTACGTCACACTCAACCTGGTCGAGAACCTCAGAAGAAATAGTCATATAGACACCCTCGGTTTCACCCTCATGCTCACTAATGTAGGGGGCATTCACCATGCCGAGAGAAGCGAAGAATTGGGGGCGAGAGTCCTCTGACGTGTAGGCGCCAAAGGTATTGGCGGCGGTATCGAAGTAGCCGGCGATGAAACTTGCACCGTCCAGAATGGGGTGCTGTGCAACCGCCTCTGCAAGTTTCCCCTCAACTTCTGTGATCAGGGAGGTGGCGTCGTCCTCCCGCTGCAGCATCTTGCCCGCCATCTCAACACACTGCTGCCAGCTAGTCTCATAGGCACCCACCCCCACCGGAGCTGGAATTACAGGGGCGATGCCTGAGAGCTTATCGTAGACCTCCTGGGTCATATCGCCGTAAGGCGAGAAAATAGCATCGGGTTCTAGAGCGGCAAGAGCCTCGTAATTGGGGCCGTCGGTCTCGTCGTAGCGGGTGGGCTCTTCGCCGCCCAGCTCAGCGAGCTTGGCATCGAACCAGTCGGTGGAGCGGTTGGCATTCTCGCCCCAGCTCACATAGGGAGTACCTGCGGGGATAACGCCCAAGGCAAGAAGAGTATCTGGGTTTTTCCAGGGCTGAACAACAGCAATTTTTTCAGGCACAGCATCGAAGGTGGTGCTGCCAAAGGCATGATCAACGGTGTAGCTGCCGCCGCTAGCCTCTGATGTTGAAGAGGATGCACCTGAACCTGTTGAGCATGCAGAGAGGACGCCGGTGAGGGCACTTGCTGCGGTGATCTTGAGGAAGGTGGCGCGGGTGAGTGTCATCAGTAAAACTCCATTGTTAGGTGCGACTAAATCTTTGTTTAAGTTACCCTAAAATTTTGTCTCTTTTGATGACACCCTGTGCCCAAGCTACTTCTTCTTCCAGTACCCCTTGGCATAGCCGTGTCCCTTGGGCACGCCCAGCTCCCGCCGCGCCCAGATGCGCAACGGGTGAATCGCCCCGGACTCACCTGCCAGCCAGGTAAACACTGACCCTTCCGGTAGGGGATAGGCCATCACGGCCTCAGCCAGTGCCCCGCGTCGGGCAGAATCCACCCAGACCACCTCAAAACCTGCCGGTGCCTCAATCACCTGCCGGGAGGCGTCCGTGGGCACCTCAACAAAAAGCGCCCCGCGAGCCTGAGGCGGCAGGGACTCCACCCAACGGGCCATGCCCGGCAGGCCGCTCTCGTCCCCGGCGAGCAAGTAAAAATCGTAGCTATCACTAATCAAGTACCCCGACTTAGGCCCCAAGAAGTGGGCATCATCACCCGCCGCAACCGTGCGCGCCCAGGTGGTGCCAGCCCCGCGCTTGTGCAGCATGATATTGATTTCAACCGCCCCGCTGCGCTCATCGAACCGCCGCACCGTGTACTTGGCGCTTGTGATCGGCTGGTCCCAACGCGCCTTACCTTTCTCAAAGCGCGGCGCCCCCAAAACCTCACCGTGCTTGCCGGTCACCAGGTAGACGTATTCGCCGGTTAGTCCCTGCGCATCCAGCCGCTGCTTGCCCGCAGGCTCAGCCACCACGCGCATCACCGTGGGTGTCAGATGCCCCACCTCGGTTACCCGGTAGTGAGCATACCCGCCCCGGTACTTGCCCGACGCCATAGGGGTAGGGTAGGCAGATTGAGGCAGGACGCCCCCGCCCCCACTGGGGCGGCCCTGGGTAGGGGATCCCGCCCCGGCACCGCTAGGAACAGCCCCACCCTGGGCGGTCTCACCGCTCACAGCGCTCGCAGTAGCTAAGCTCCGATGTAGCTTCTTTACCTGGTGCCGCAGCTTCTTCTGCTCCTTACGCAGGCCCTTGAGCTCACGCTTTAACTGCTTCATCTCGCGGGCAACCTGCCCGCCCTTGCGCTTTTTCTTGCCCACCGGCGTCCTTTCGCTTCTCTGTCTGTGACTCAAGGCTATCTGTATCTCTACTAGGCCACCTGATAATATTATGCACATCACACAAGGGTGTGTTTTGAGGAGGCCCCATGAGTATCACCCCCCCACCCAGGGTATAGCTGCCTGGCTCATCTGGGGCGGGCTCATCATCCTGCAGAACCTGAGGTAAACCACCCCATGCACACTTCTGACCCAGCACCGTCTACCGCATCCACGTCAGCCCACCAGCAGGGCGGCACCAAAACCCTGACCGTCCTCGGGTTCATCCTGCTCGCCCTGCCCACCCTGCACCTACTGCTGGTTCCCCTGGGATTCATGAACATCAACGGAGCCAGAGAATGGGGTGAAGCCACCTACACCCTGCTGACACTGTAAGAAAACCAAGACGGTCAAAGCGCTCGCACCCAGAGCCTGTCAGACCAGGTGAAGAAGTTTTGATGCTGTGCCGGCGCGAAAGGTGAGATGATAGAAGTTCACCACCTTAACCGTCTAGGGAGTAGCCATGTCTGAAAGCCAGTCTGAGTTCGTTCGCACACCTCCGCACGACGACACCGCCGAACAGTCGGTGCTGGGTGGCATGATGCTCTCCAAGGACGCCATTGCCGACGTTGTTGAGGTCATCGGCGGCGGGGCTGACTTCTACAAGCCCGCCCACGAGATGATTTATGAGGCGATTATTCACCTCTATGGGCACGGCGAGCCAGCGGATGCCATCACCGTAGCCGACGAGCTAACCAAGCGCGGCGAGCTGAACCGCGTGGGCGGGGCAGCCTACCTGCATTCCCTGATTGCGGGCGTCCCCACCGCTGCTAACGCCGGTTTCTACGCCGAAATCGTGGCTGAGCGCGCTATGCTCCGCCGCCTGGTTGAGGCTGGTACCAAGATTGTGCAGCTGGGCTACTCCGGCGACGGCGAGGCTGAGGCTCTGGTCAACGCCGCCCAGGCCGAGATTTACGGGGTTTCTGCCAATAACACCAAGGAAGACTACGTTCCCCTCTCTGAGGCCATGAACAGCACGGTCGAAGAGATTGAGGCCAACGGCTCCCGCGACGGCGGCATCCACGGCGTGCCCACCGGCTTCATCGAATTCGACGAGCTCACCGCCGGCCTGCAGGCCGGGCAGATGATCGTGATCGCGGCGCGTCCGGCAATGGGGAAAGCGCTCGCCCTTGATACCCCCATCCCCACCCCCACAGGCTGGACCACCATGGGCGATATCCGCGTGGGCGACACCGTTCTGGGGGCAGACGGGCACCCCACAACCGTCACGAACGCTACCGACGTGATGACCGGGCGTCCCTGCTTCAAGGTCATTTTTGATGACGGAACCGAAATCATTGCGGACGCCGAGCACCAGTGGCTCACCGAAACCCGCGCGTCCCGTCGAGCCCGCTCGTCAGCTCTGGCAGGTTCAGGCGGGGGGCGTGTGCGGACGTCCGTGGGTGCGCAGGTGCGCACCACCGCTGAGATTCGTGAGACAGTTCGCTGCGTGACGGCTGGCCAGCGAGCCAACCACTCCATTGCTAACACTCGTCCGCTCCAGCTGCCCGAAGCTGACCTGCTAGTCGCCCCCTATACTCTGGGAATTTGGTTGGGTGATGGTGCGTCTGCTGCAGCTCGTGTATCTACCGCAGACGACGAAGTTCTCCACGGTATTGAGGCTGATGGCTACACGGTTCGTCAGGTAGAAGGCATTACCTATTCGGTGCATCTACCAGCCGATACTCGTACATGTACAAGCGACTGTCTCGTCTGCGGTAAGGCATTTACTCATTCTGATCGTAATGTCACTACGTGCTCTCGGGAATGTGGTGGTAAGCGAAAGACTGTTGCTACTCCCCATGCGCGTGCAACATGTGTTGATTGTGGCGGTTCGTGCACATCAGGCCTACGGTGCCTCTCATGTCATCGGGCCAACGGTAGTCTCCAGGGGCAGCTGCGCACTCTGGGCGTTCTGAATAATAAGCACATTCCTATGCAGTACCTACGGGCCTCTGAAGCGCAGCGCCGAGCTTTGCTGGCAGGGTTGCTCGATAGCGATGGCACCGTTACAAACGCTGGGTGTATTCAGTTCACGGTTACGAACCGCCAGCTGGCATACGATACCCAGGAGCTGGCGCTTTCTTTGGGGTACCGCACGGGTATGGCAACGAAAAAGGTCAAGGGCAGTAGCGAGGCTACATCGACGGCCTACAAGCTGACCTTCTCTTCCTCGGATTCTGTTTTTGCTCTGTCTCGCAAGAAGCAAATGCACCGTGACCGCGATTCTCGTCCGACCGCTAAGCGAAGCTCTCGCTACATTGTTGCTGTGGAGCCTGTTGATTCTGTGCCGGTGCGCTGTATTGAGGTGGACAATGAGCAGCATCTTTTCTTGGCTTCTCGTGCTTTTGTACCCACCCATAATTCGACGTTTGCACTAGACATCGCCCGGTCTGCTGCCATTAAGCACGGTATGACCACGGTGTTCTTCTCGCTGGAAATGGGCCGCAACGAAATTGCTATGAAGATTTTGTCGGCTGAGGCTGGCATTAATCTGTCTGATTTGCGTAAGGGCAAGCTGGACGATGACCAGTGGGCCAAGATTGCTACCGCCATGGGCAAGATGGACTCTGCTCCGCTCTTTATTGACGATTCACCCAACATGACCCTGATGGAGATTCGCGCTAAGGCCCGCCGCCTGAAGCAGAAGAATAACCTCAAGCTGATCGTTCTGGACTACCTGCAGCTGATGAGCTCGGGTAAGAAGGTTGAGTCGCGCCAGCAGGAAGTTTCGGAGTTCTCGCGTGCTCTCAAGCTGATGGCTAAGGAGCTTGAGGTGCCTCTGATTGCCCTCTCCCAGCTGAACCGTGGCTCTGAGCAGCGTACCGACAAGAAGCCGCAGGTGTCGGACCTTCGCGAGTCCGGCTGTCTGACGGCCGACACTCGTGTGCTTCGCTCTGATACGGGAGCTGAAACAACGATGGGTGAGCTTTTTGAGCAGGGCGCTCAGGACGTCCCGGTATGGTCCTTGGGGGACGATATGCGTTTCGTGGAGCGGCACCTGACTCACGTCTTTTCTACGGGCGTGAAACCGGTTTATCGTCTAACGCTGGCTTCGGGTAAGACCCTGCGCGCTACCGCCAATCACCCCTTCTTTACCTACACAGGCTGGAAGGGGCTGGGCGAGCTTGCAGTGGGCGATCGTTTGGGCGTACCCCGCCACGTTAACGGGCCGTCTGCCCGGACGCACTGGAGTGACGAGCAGGTCATTTTGCTGGCCCACATGATTGGTGACGGATCTGCCTTAGCTCGACAGCCAATTCGTTATGCATCTATTGATGAAGAGAACCTTTCTACAGTTGCTGAATCTGCATACAAGCAGTTCGGAATTGAAAGCGTCAGGGATACTCACGAAGCTGCGCGCTGCACTTCTTTACGACTGCGCTCGCCGGAGAAGCTAACCCATGGTAAGCGGAACCCGCTCGCTGCATGGCTCGATGATTTAGGTCTTTTCGATAAGCGGTCGTGGGAAAAATTTATTCCAGATCAGGTTTTTGCCCTGCCTAAACGGCAGATTGCCCTCTTTATTAGACACCTGTGGGCAACTGATGGCTCTGTTACCGTAAATAAGAACGGGCGTTCAGGACGTATCTACTACGTCTCAACTTCTCGTGTCATGCTAGACCAGCTGTCTCTTCTGCTTCTGCGGTTTGGTATTAACTCTCGTGTTCGCGGTACCACCATTAAGGGCGAGTACCGTCAGGGGTACAGTCTCGATATCTCCGGACGCGATGAACAGCTCCGCTTCTTGCGTGAAATCTCTGTTTACGGGGAACGCGCTAAGAGTTGTGAGAAACTGCTTGCGGCAATTACTGCCGAAGGCGTTCGCTCTAACACCAACGTTGATACCGCTCCGGTGCAGGTGTGGGACGATGTTAAGAAAATCCTGTCTGAGAAGGGAATGACGCATCGTGAATTCCAAGCTGCTATGGGTTCAAAGTATTGTGGTTCGGCCTACTATAAAAGCGCACCGTCCCGCTCTCGTTTAGCAAAGGTAGCTAGCGTCCTTGACGCCGCTGAGCTCGACATGCTTGCGGTCAATGACCTTTTCTGGGACACCGTCACCTCTATCGAGTACGAGGGGGAAGAGGAGGTCTTCGACGCCACCGTGCTAGGGAACCACAACTTCATCGCCAACGGCATCACCGTTCATAACTCGATTGAACAGGACGCTGACATGGTCATTCTCTTGCACCGCGAGGACTACTACGAGAAAGAATCAACCCGCGCAGGCGAGGCGGACGTCATCGTCGCTAAGCACCGTAACGGCCCCACCAAGACTATCGCGGTCGCCTTCCAGGGCCACTACTCGCGCTTTGCCAACATGGTGCACGATTCTTACACCGGCACTGAAACCTTCTAGCCCCAGCCTAAAAATAAGCCCCCAGGAGTCGGCCCTCTCGCTAGAAGAGACCGTCAAACAGCGACAGCTGCTCCTGGGGGCTCTTCTTTTTCGACTCGGACCGGGTCTTACGGGAGTGAGAATTCCCCTCAAGGTAGCTCCGGACTGCCGGTGCGGTGCGTTCAACCAATTCATCGGTGCTGAGTGCGGCAAGGTGGGGGAGTCCCAGAAGGTAGCGTCCTACCGCTACCCCTAGTAGGTGGGTGCTGAGGAGCTCCGCGGACGCCTCATCAAGGCTAAGCTTCAGCGGGTTGGCACAGCTTTGGGTAAGGTGCCGCGCCAGAGCTTCCTTGATGGCGGGTGCCCCCGTGGCTGACGCAAGAGCCGAACGAACTAGACCTATAAGCAGTGGCCCTGTCTCGGGTGATTCCCACAGGTGCAGGTAGGTCGCGACAAGATCGGTAGCCCGGTCGCCGCTGCTGGGTGGCGCGGTTTGACGGGTTGAAAGCTCCGTTGCCTCGCTGAGCAGGGTTGTGAAGAGGGTTTCTTTTGACCCAAAGAAATGTCGAATGAGGGCGGGGTCAACCTGGGCTTGTGCGGCGATAGCTCGTACAGAAGTACCCTCGAACCCGTGTTCAGCAAAGAGGGCGGTAGCTGCCCGCAGAATATCGTCGCGGGAGCGGGTGCCGCCGCTGCGTCGTCCACGGGGCGAGCGGGAAGTAGTAGAGTGCTGAGCTGCCATACGCCTAGTCTACCCAAAATTCCCCATCTGCAGATGAAATTCATCAAGCGTAGAATAATATCCCCACATGTTGAATTATATGGGGTGGACTAAAAGACCTGTTCGCAAACATCAATTCCCCTTCCTGGGAATTAAAACCCCGCAGCGCCGGGAACTCATCAAACCCCTGCTGGCAGAGGCCCGGGTAGAAGCTAAGACTCAGGGCATAGACCGCAGCTTCGTTGATGCTTGCTGGCAGGCCCCGGAACGGGAGTTCCAGTACGCCGCGCTGGACTATCTACACGCCCTGCGCCGCTACCTCGAACCTGAAGACATTGACTGGTTGCGCGATCTCATCGAAGAGAAAAGCTGGTGGGACACCGCCGACCGTCTCGACACCATGGTTGGCGAGATTCTCTGGCGCAACCCCCCTGCCACGGCACCCGCATGGCCCCTCTGAGCGTGCCACGAAGCCTTTCCTTCTAAATACAGATCGAAAGAAAGTAGACCGGGCTCTTGCTCTTGTGAATGGTGTGCGTAACCGTGCAGCGCACCACAAGCCTTTATTTACCGGCCGAAGGCTACAAGAGGTTACGGAGGCGCACCATGCTATCGGTACGCTCGCTTTCATGTTTCTTCCAGAGCTCGGTGAGTATCTTCGCCAAACGAGTTCTGTGAACTTGTATTTAGAAAATCGTCCCTCGGAGTAGGGCTTCTTCTGTCATTTCCACCCCGGCGGTACCCTGGTGTTATGACTTCCTCAGCTTCCTCACTCCGCGCGTCTGCCGCCCCGACGTCCTGCTGGTCACCACCAGCTACGGCCCTCAACGGCTGGTTTGATTCTGCCCGTGAGCGCGGCCTTGCAGCTCTCTCTGATCGGTAGGGCCGGTGGATATCTTCGAGCCGCCGCAGGGGTGGGGCCCTGCGCTAGTTGAGTATTTGGGGATTGAGCCCTGGCGTATTCCGATTGTGATGCTCTCTGCTGTGGGTATCTACCTGACATTTTTGGTGCTGGTGCGTATCTTTGGGGTGCGGGTGCTGAGCGGCTGGAACGGTTTTGATGCGGTCATCATCATTATGTTTGGCGCGGTGGCTGGCCGCGTGATTATCGGGCACCCGCCGACGCTGGCGTCGGGCATGGTGGGGCTGGGCACGCTCATGCTGCTGGAGAGTATCTTTGGTGCGGTGCAGTCGGTGACCGGCATCCGGCACATCAATCACAAGCCCAGGGTGATTATGGCCCACGGCAAATTTGTGGTGCGTCATTTGAAGCGCTCGCATTTGGCCCCGGCAGAGGTGTACGCGGCCCTGCGGAAGGCGGGTATTTCGCAGCTGAGTCAGGTGCAGTGCGTGGTGCTGGAGGCTACCGGCCAGCTATCGATTGTGCGTGAGGGCGTGGAGATTGATCCGCAGCTGCTGCGCGGAGTGGTGGGTGCCGATAAGGTGTTGAAGAAGCGGTCAGGACGCCCGGGGTAGAGCTAGCTCTACCTGGCAGCTGGGGTGCGGGTGGAGTAAGAGTAGAGACCACCCCACTGTGCTCGGTGGCTAGGAACGAAAGAATAGAAGCATGACAAGCACCGATTACACCCTGCACGACGCCGCACCTGCCGCACCTGCGGCAGGGAGCCAAGCGCCGGCGTCCTTTGATACTGAACCCGCCGACCAGCCCAAGCCTGTCAAGAGCTTGTGGCGCCGTATGGCTAACCCCTTCTACATTTTTACTGCTGGTCCCTGGATCGCGTTTGCCGTGCTGGTAGCCCAGGGCATCGTTGCCTCCCTGGTGACCGGCCTGACGGCTTCGCTGATTGGGCTCCTGGTTCTGCCCTTCGTTGCGATCGGCTTCGGCGTGTATGAGCGCTGGCGCCTGGCAAAGACCGGCCACGGAGTGATTGCCAACGGCCATGTTGACTACCCCAATGCCGGTTTCTTTGAGGGTGCCTTCTTCCGCCTCAAAGAGATTGCTACCTGGCGCGAGGTTGGCTCCCTGGCGCTGACCACCGTCTGGGGCTGGCTTGCCGGCGTCGTCCTTTTCCTCCAAATCATGGCACTTGGCGGCGCAGGCGCCGTTGCCTACTACCTGGGGATCGGCAATAGGCTCTACCTCGACTGGCAGTACCTGTCCTTCTACTCCCAGGGGGAGCTGGACTACTACATCAACCAGGGTCTTCTCCCCGCAAACGGTCAGATCTTTGAGGTCACTCCCCAGTACTGGTGGGTCTTCCTGGTAGCTATCCCCGTCCTGCTCATCACCTTTGCCTACGTCAACGGCCTGATGGCCGCCACTGGCGCTAGCCTCTCCAAGCTGATCCTGTCCTCCCGCCCCGAGGAACAGGAACGCGAACTGGCCCGACTGACCGCCTCCCGCGCCACTATCGTCGATGCCTTCGAGGGCGAACGCCGCCGTATCGAACGCAACCTGCACGATGGCGTCCAGCAGGAACTGGTCAACCTCAACCTGCGCCTTGGCCTAGCCGAGATGGAAGCGAAGAACCTGGCTGCCGACACCCAGGACGCCCGCGCCGCAGCCCTGCTCAACCACGTCACCGAGGCCCGCACCCAGCTTTCCCACGCCCAGCAGACCCTGCGCGACACCGTCCGCGGCATCTACCCGGCAGTGCTCGAAGACCACGGCCTCAAAGCTGCCCTGGAAGAACTGGTGCGCCATAGCGTCCTGCCGGTCCACCTGACCTACGACGCCCCGGCCCGCCTACCGCGGGA
The DNA here is from genome assembly GCF_035916755.1 of Rothia nasimurium. Taxonomy (GTDB): domain Bacteria; phylum Actinomycetota; class Actinomycetes; order Actinomycetales; family Micrococcaceae; genus Rothia. The sequence continues at coordinate 242,127 of NZ_JAYWIX010000006.1, forward strand.
TATCGAGCGCACCGCCTACTACACCGTCAATGAGGCCCTGACCAACACCCTCAAGCACGCCCAGGCCCAGTTCGTCTCACTCTCGGCCTTCGTGGCGGGGGACTCCCTGGTGGTCACGGCCGAGGACAATGGCATCGGCGGTGCTGACCCCGCCCGCGGCACCGGCCTCGCCGGCCTGGTAGAACGCGCAGCCGCCCTGGGTGGCACGGTGCAGGTGGATTCCCCTGCCGGTGGTCCCACCCGCCTGACTCTGGCCCTGCCCCTACCCAAGGGCTCAACAACCCTGTAGCGTTTCACGTGAAACATATCAGAGATAGAGGGCCACAGGTTCGCGCTTGCTGTCGACCCTCTCACTAGGTTCGCTGGCGCTCACACAGTGATTCATGCCAGCCCCAAAGCCAGCAGCTTCGCCGCGAACCTGTTGCCCTCACGAAAGGTGCCCCATGCGCATTATCCTCGCCGAAGATTCCGCCCTGCTCCGCCAGGGGCTGACGATGGTGCTAGGAGCGCTGGGGCACTCCGTGCTTGCAGAGGTTGAGGACGCCCCCACCCTGCTCACCGCCGTTGAGGCCGCCATGGCGGGAGAGGGGGTCGACGCCGTCATCACCGATGTGCGCATGCCTCCTACCCACACCTCCGACGGTCTGAAGGCAGCCCTGCAGCTGCGTGAGACCTACCCGGGGCTTCCGATTGTGGTGCTCTCCCAATACATCACCACCGCCTACGCCCGCGAGCTCTTTGCCCGCTCTGCGGCGGGGCTGGGCTACCTGCTCAAAGACAGGGTGGGGGACGTCGAAGAATTCGCCCGCGCCCTCGACACCGTGGTAGCAGGTGGCACCGTGATTGACCCGGATGTCGTCCAGCACCTCCTCGGCGGCACCTCTAGCGGGCAGATAGCCGGGCATCTACCCGGTACCCCGGCGGGTCCTTCCGGCGCGGACGCCCCCACCCCCTCTTCCTACCCCGGGGCAGGAAGCAGCGGGGGAGCGTCCGCCCGCCAGCCCTGCCAGACAGTGCACTCTACCGAGGGCAAACTGGCTAGGCTCTCCCCGCGCGAGCTAGAAATCCTACGGCTCATGGCCCAGGGGCGGTCAAACGCAGAGATTGAAACTGAACTTTTCATATCCCCGGCCACCGTCGCCAAGCACGTGGGCAATATCTTCGACAAGCTCGACCTGCCCGCCGATACCGGCAACCGCCGCGTCCGCGCGGTCCTGGCCTTCCTAGAGGGATAGCTATTTATAAAAGGTGGAACAGGCTCACGCTTGCTGTGAGCCTGTTCCACCTTTGTCTTGTTAGTAACTCGTCCTACTTCTGAATCATGGCCTGTGCCAGCACCTCAAGGCCGCGGTGGGCCTGTTCCGTGCTGGGGGAGAGGTTAGAAATCATTAGCTCGTCGGCCTGTACTGAATCAGCGAAGCGGGTGAGGTAGTCACCTACCTGCTCCGAGGTGCCTACCGCGGTGTAACGCAGCATGTCCAGAATCTGCTGGCCCTGGGGTGAAGCGACCAGCATATCCAGCTCATCGTCGCTCAGGTCACGGTCATCTAGGCGCATCATGGACTTCACCCGCTGCCGGTGCGCAATCACCTGCTGGGCGCGGGCGTCCTCTTCTGTCTCGGCGGCAATCACGTTAGCCGCAGCGATCACGTAGGGCTGCTCTAGCTGCTCTGAGGGGGTGAAGCGCTCGCGGTAGACCGCGATAGCCTGTTCCAGGTGATTGGGGGCGAAGTGGGAGGCAAAGGCATAGGGCAGGCCCAGAGCGCCAGCGAGGGAAGCGCCGAAGAGGGAGGAGCCCAGAATGTAGAGGGGCACATCGGTCCCTGCCCCCGGGGTTGCCTGGACGCCGGGCACCCGGGTGTCCCCGCTCAGATAGCCTGCGAGTTCCTGGACGTCCTGGGGGAAGTTCTCTGCGTCCTGCGGGTCCCTGCGCAGGGCGGCGAGGGTGCGCATGTCGGTGCCGGGCGCCCGGCCCAGACCCAGGTCGATGCGGTCGGGGTACATTTCGGCCAGGGTGCCGAACTGTTCTGCCACGGTGAGGGGGGAATGGTTGGGCAGCATGACGCCACCAGCTCCCAATCGAATGGTTGAGGTCTGCGCACCAACGTGGGCAATAAGTACTGCCGGGACAGCTGAGGCAATGCGCTGCATGTTGTGGTGCTCCGCGTACCAGATACGTTCGTAGCCGAGTTTCTCTGCATGCTGGGCTAGCGCTACAGAGCGTTTGAAGCTGTCTGCGGGGCGCTCACCCGGGAAAATCAGGGCAAAGTCGAGCAGGGATAGGGCTGGCATGGTGAATGTCCTTCTCTACATAGGGGTTGTGTACACCTGGCATAACGGGTAGAGAAGGGTGCAGTATTCCTTGAAAAGGAGTCAGGGAGGGTCGTTTGGGGGAGGTTTGAAGGTTTTTCAAAGAATTTTAGGTGTAGTGGGTCATAGATGTGAGCCATAGACCTGCCTCACTAGCCACCTTTGACTAGGTGGAATGTTGTCAGTAGGGGTGCTTTGCAGGGTTGAAAATGGGGGTTTGGACGCCTGTGGTTGGCTTTTGGGGTCATTTTCGACTTGCGAAGTGTTTTGAACCTGCGTAGAGTATTACGAGTCGCCACGGCACAGGGGAAGCCCGCCAAGCGACAAAACACCTAGTCACATAGCGAATTCAGGCTCCGGTCGGAACTGATGAATCCCAGCTCGTAGGAGTGAGGTTTTGAAGTAATAATCCAGCCAACAGCCACTGTGAGACACAACACGGAACACCGAGTTGACACGCAGAAAAGAAACGCGATAGACTAGACGAGTTGCCCAAACGGGTGACACAAAAACTTGAGAATGACCGATACGAAACACCGGCCAGTTCCACTGGCTAGGGTTGAGAATGCGGTTTGTTGCTTGAAAACTCAATAGCGTACCAATGTTATACAT
>NZ_JAYWIX010000007.1:0-194246 GCF_035916755.1 Rothia nasimurium
CCCCCCCCCCCCCCCCCCCCCCCCCCCCCCCCCCCCCCCCCCCCCCCCCCCCCCCCCCCCCCCCCCCCCCCCCCCCCCCCCCCCCCCCCCCCCCCCCCCCCCCCCCCCCCCCCCCCCCCCCCCCCCCGACCCCGCTAAGGCCCTTGCCAGCGGCAAGCTCATCGAGGTTGTGTACGCAACCATGGACGACACCGACCTGGCTATCCTGCGCTCAGACAAGACCTACGCCCAGCTCAAGCGAAGCGGCGTCAAGATCCGCCCCTTCTCCACCACCCGCCCCAACGCAGGAACCCCCATCAACATCCCCAGCACCTACTGGAACACCAACTACTCCTGCGCTATTGACGGCTTTGCCCACGAACTGCACGAGGGCGAATGGCTCTGGCGGGACGCTATCCGCTACACGGCCTCCGGCTGCCAGGTGCGGGGCGGCTCCAGCGGCTCCCCGGTGATTGACGCTAACACCGGCGCTATTATTGCCGTCAATAACACGACAGCTGATCACGGTGAAGCCTGCGCGGTGAACACCCCCTGTGAGGTAGACCCAGCAGGTAACAAGAGGACCATGCAGGGCCGGGGCTACGCCACCCAGACCTACAAGATCCCCACCTGCTTCAACGGTTCCAACCTTGCCATGAATAAGGCAGATTGCTCCCTACCCAAGAAGCGTTAGAGAACGCTAGGGTAGACCTTCTGGGGTGCCCCGTTCCTTCTGCTTGCTCCCTCTGCTGGGAGGGGTAGGGGAGCGGGGCACAACTATGCCCGGGGTTGCTGGCCTCTAGCGGCTGGTGGCTTTTACCTGCGGGGATGCTCTTGCTTTCTGTACGACAGATTGTTACCGGCCTGGCCCGACTGTGAAATTTTCTACCCGTGCTCTCTCTGCATCGTCCGCCGCCCTCTTGAGCCTGACCCTCCTGGTAGGCTGTGGCGCCAAGGAGGACACCGCCGCGTCCTCTTCCGCTTCATCCTCCAGCAGCGCCGCCGCTAGCGCCTCTGCCGCTGAAACCTCAGCTGCCGCAAGCGAGAGCGCCGCCCCCGCCAAGGAAGCCGTTATCCCCGAAGGTCACAAGGTTGTGACCGCCAGCCAGAACCAGATTACCTTCGCTGTGCCCGAGAGCTGGATGGAACTGAACGCCCAGACCATCGCAGAAATTGAAGAAGCTATCCAGGCCATGATTGAAATCAGCGGTGGTGCCTTTGACGCCGAGACCTTCAAGCAGCAGGTTGCCGCACTGGACCTGATGGCTATGTCCACTGAGCTGAACGCAGTAGGTGGCAGCAGCGTAACTGTGGAGGCTAAGCCTATCCCCGCGTCCTCTCTGCCCACCAAGGAAGAACTGACCCCCATTCTGGAGACCTTTGGCGCAGACGTGGGTGAATACTCCACCATGGAAACTTCCCTGGGTGAGGACGCTCAGCTGACCTACAATATGTCTGCCAACGGCATCACCGTAGAGGGCGCCTACCTGATTGTTCCTGCTGGTGGTGGCTCCGGCTACTCCATGATTGCGATTTCTACCTCGGACGCCGCCGAAACCAAGGCCCTGGCGGAAAGCATCGCTAACTCCCTGGCCGCCGCCTAAGGCCTCTAGGTTCCTGGAGCACTCTTTACCCGCCCCATCACCTGCTACTCCCCTCAGGGGGGTAGAGGTGATGGGGCGGGCTGTGTTGCGGTGCCATCTTTTAGGGAAGCGCGGTCGAGTGCAGGAGCTGCCCCGGATAACTGCATTGCTGGTGGGGGGAGCCTAGGCGGCGGAGTCCTGACTGGGCCAATTCTAAAATATTTTTTAGAACTCTTTAGAAGATTTTAGAAGTGCTAGGGGTGGGTAGTTTCTGTGCCTGTCAGGGGGACTCCCTGCCTGCTTTAACGTGCAGAGTGTTGAGGGGCTGTACATGCCGGTAAGGGCTAGCTCTGGCAGGGCCCGTGGTTTTAGAGGGAGGATAGGCAGTTTGGTGAAAGAACTGAGAGCGCCGCTTCATGCGGCTGATGACCTGGTGGAGCAGTGGCTGGCCGGGTGTAGCCAGACTTCAGCCAGGCCTGGTGCCTGATACGGACGGACTAGGGGAGCGGAAGGAATCATTAGAGGCCAGGATTTTGGCAGGACTACTGTCGGCTTCTAGGTCCCTCTTGTAGCATGGTGGTATGAGCATGATAACTGCTGAATCTAGGCTGACGCTGGATAAGGTTGCGGAGCACAGGGCTGAACTACAGGCTGTGCTCGACCGCTATGATGCCTATGATTTGCAGGTGTTTGGCTCTGTGGCTAGGGGAGAAGCTAAGGCCCAGAGCGATATTGATTTTATGGTGAGGTTGCGGAACCCGGAGCATCGTTTTTTAATGCGAATGGGCGGTATTAACGAGTTATTCCGTCAGATTTTGGGTAGAGATGTAGATGTTGTTGTGCCTGAGTTTCTGCGTGAAGGGGTTTCTGCGACTGCTTTAGAGGATTGCGTGCCGGTATGAGCAGGTCTTTAGAGCAACGTTTAGAAGATATTCAGTCAGCGATTGATAAGTGTTTTAAGTATCAGAAATTTCTGGGTAAGACAGATACTGAGCTGATGGCTCTTGACGCCATTATTAGGAACATCGAAATTATTGGTGAGGCTGTTCGGCATTTGCCTGATGATTTTAAAGCATCCCACCCGGAGATCCCCTGGCATGAGGTCGTGGGCATGCGGAATTTTCTTGCCCATCAGTATTTCAGCGTTCTTGAAGAGCAGATTAGAAGTGTCGTCGAGAACGACATTAGGGATATAGAAGTAGTAATTCAAAGATTCTTGGGTAGTAAATAGTTGAGGTGTAACTGAAACATCCTTCCTGATATTTCAGCTGCATATTTGGCGATTCTCCTTTCTTCTGGATAATTTAGCGTATATAAGATTTCCAGAGTCAAATTAGTTTATTGCGCTCACTGCTACGTTCTCGCACCCGCGAAAGCTCTTGGGCTAAAGATAAATACCTGAGCTTGAGAAACTGTAGTATATTTTAAATTAGTATTCATGCTGGATAATTTTATTAATTGTTCAATTGAACTGAATCACAGGATCTTGGGTATATTGAGAATGTTTCATCGATTGGTTGGATGGCAAGGTATGCAGCTTGCCTATTTGTATCTGCGGAATTCAGGTGGTGTTCTAAATATATCGCTTTTAAGGACTCTTGCGAGTGCTCAATTGGAACTATTGTCGCAATTTTTTCAGTTTTATCATTATTTACCTGTAGGAGGCAGCTTTGTCCAATAATTACTGAATCTCGAATTGTGTAGACACTGGCTAGGAGGAATATTGTCATCCAGATATAGGAGGCTATTTTTAGGGGTTTATCTGAGATGGGGATTTCTTTAAAATGACTATGGATTCCCCAGAAAGTGATGGTTAAAAGAAAGATAGCCCGTAATAGTATAGATAAAGTTCCGTGGAATCCAAGAAAAAATTCAATGAAGAGTGAGAGCACAGTAAGCGGGATGGTAACGTGAGTAATTATATCGCGTGTGTATTGGATTTTCCGCGGATTCCCTTGTTCTTGCAGGTGTTTAATTCTTTTATATCTGGCATAGTAAAAAAGCGGTAAGGAAATCACTAAAAATAAAATCGATAATGTTGCGATATTACCGACTAGCCACGACTGTAGGGACATAGATTTCATAATTTCGTAGGCAATATAGTAGTCTCCGTGCGCTGATTTTAATGCGCTGGAGTACAGTAAAATATTGCTTGCTATTACAAGAATCAGAGAGTAGCTTCCAATTTCTTTAAAGTTGGTAATGTTCATTAAGCTCCTTGTATTAATTTTTTGTGGAAACGAGATTGCTGGTTTCCTGATCGGGGAACATTCTTCTGAGCTTTGGCGATGAACTTATTTTCTCTATTTCGAAGGCATATTCTGCTTCACTCCAGGTTGAGTGTTCATCTGTGCAGGAATCCAATGAGCGTAATTCAGATTTATCGACAGTTATTTTAGTAGGAATTTGCAATTTGCTATCATCAATCCATCTATCACTACTACCTGGCAGGATTGCAATTTCAATCTTCTCTGCCCAGTTGTTAGTCTCAAAATATCTGTAGGCATAAATTCTATCGTTTTCAATTTTGTACGCACATGATTGTGCATAAAGAGATTGAGGGGAGGAAAAATTTATTATTCCATTGAGTGGGATTGTAATTGCAATTACAAATATAATAACTTTAAATGGTATGTGGAATAAATCTTTATATTGATAGATTAATCGAGTGAAAACATTCAGGGAGATTGGCGCTATAATGATAATCAATACCATAAGGGCGAGGAGTGGGGGGAAGTGTAATTTTATGTAAATCCCCATCGATATAACCCCCATCAATATTAAAAGAATTATTACTTTTTTCCATATGGTAGGTATGTTTAATTCGTGGAGCTTATCTAAAAGTAGGTTTATGGGAGTTCCAAAAAATAGGAATCCTGCCAGGATGGATGAATATATAAATATCCCAATTATGGTGAATAATATTATATTGAAGAATATATCTCTGGTTAAATATTTGGATAAGTCTGCGGCGTAGTTAATATTCCAATTTGTTATCTGGAGTAGGAATAATGACGCCAAAAGTGTTGTTAGTCCAAAAACTACGGGTGTAGATGCAGAAACTTTTTTGCTGTATTCTGAAAGGTTTTCGACGGTTATCGTTTCCAAGATTTTTTTGAAATGGGGGAGGAGCCCATCTTTTGTGTATTCGGAAATCTTTCTGTAGTGAGATTTGTACGGGGTGAATGCATTGCGAATGTTTTCATTCGAGGTGTCTAGAGTAAAATCTGTACCTTCTTTGTATATATCAAATATATATCTAATTTTCTGTTTTTCGTTGCTCTTTTGGTAAAGCTTGTTGATTGAAATATACTCTGCTAATTTTGATAGGTGGATATAGTTGATATGAGCTGGGTTTTTAAGCGGATCTGAAGAGTATTCTTCATATATCTTATCGAGAGTGTTGAGATCGTGTGTGATGGGGAGATTGAGTCCTTTGACGTTCTTATAATATTTTTCGCTGTCTATGAATCTGCCGAAAATTTTACTAACTTTTTCAAAGTTAGTAGGGTTTGTGGTAAATTTATTTTTCCCATTTCTCTTATATGAGAAGTTGGTGAGTGGCCCTGGGGTGGCTGTTGAGAATTCTAAATCTTGGGTTCTTATGCCGCGTTTGTGAAGATGGGCATCAATTTTGAGAGGGTGGGTAAATTCTTTATCGCTTATTCTCAGATTTACCTCTTTATCTAAGTTGTAAGATGTAAGCTTGTGCTCTTCGATTTTAATCGTTAGGTGAGTCGGCTCTATTATAAATTTAGCCTTGACCCAGATGGCTCCACCATGGGGGAATTTTAGCTTCCTGAAGATTTCATCAATTAGCTTCTTGTTAACATAATCAGGTTCTTTGGATTTGATTAAGTCTTTAATTTTTTTAGGGAGTTTGTTTTCCTTCTCGGTGTTATAGGTTGAGCTGAGGATTCTAAATTCTGCTATTTCTTTGAGGGTAAGTTCTTTCATGTGGCTACCTGACTAGTTGAACTGGAAAAGCTAATGCTGTAAAGAAGGCCCCAGCATTTCTGCCGGGGCCACTCTTCACTTTCGGGGTTTTACTTGGTCAGGCTATCCACAACCTCATTCAGGGTTTTGCTCGGGCGCATGGCCGCATCCGCCAGCACGTCCGCCGGCTTGTAGTAGCCGCCCAGGTCCACAGGCGTACCCTGCACACCGTTCAGCTCAGCCACAATCTTCTCCTCGTTCGCTGCCAGGGCATCAGCTACCGGGGTGAACTTAGCCGCCAGGTCGGCGTCCTCACCCTGAGCAGCCAGCTCCTCAGCCCAGAACTTAGCCAGGTAGAAGTGCGAACCGCGGTTATCAATCTCGCCCACACGGCGGGAAGGCGACTTGTTCTCATTCAAGAAAGTACCGGTGGCCTTATCCAAGGTGTCAGCCAGAACCTGGGCAGAAGCATTACCGGTGGTCTTCGCCAGGTGCTCAAAGGAAGCAGCCAGAGCCAGGAACTCACCCAGAGAATCCCAGCGCAGGTGGTTCTCTTCTAGAACCTGCTGAACATGCTTAGGGGCAGAACCGCCAGCGCCGGTCTCAAAGAGGCCGCCACCGTTAATCAGCGGAACAATCGACAGCATCTTGGCTGAGGTGCCCAGTTCCAGGATGGGGAAGAGATCGGTCAGGTAGTCACGCAGTACGTTACCGGTCACCGAAATGGTGTCCTCACCCTTGCGGATGCGGTCAATGGAGAACTGGGTTGCCTCAGCCGGAGCCAGAATGCGGATATCCAGACCTGAAGTGTCGTGCTCGGGCAGGTACTTCTCGACCTTGGAAATCAGGTTAGCGTCGTGGGCGCGGTTCTTATCGAGCCAGAAGACAGCGGGGGTCTGGGAGTCGCGGGCGCGGGTGACAGCCAGCTTGATCCAGTCTTGAACGGGGATGTCCTTGGTCTGGCAGGCGCGCCAGATATCACCGGCAGAAACCTCGTGTTCAATGAGTACGTCACCGGCAGCGTTCACAACCTGAACCTTACCGTCCGCCTCAAGCTGGAAGGTCTTGTCGTGTGAACCGTATTCTTCAGCCTTCTGGGCCATCAGGCCCACGTTGGGCACGGTACCCATGGTGGTGGGGTCGTAGGCGCCGTTAGCCCGGCAGTCCTCGATGACGGTCTGGTAGACGCCAGCGTAGGAGGAATCGGGGAGCACAGCCAGGGTGTCAGCCTGCTGGCCTGACTCGCCCCACATCTGACCGGAGGTACGAATCATCGCGGGCATAGAAGCATCCACAATGACGTCCGAAGGAACGTGCAGGTTGGTGATGCCCTTATCAGAATTGACGTAGGCCAGCTCGGGGCCCTCCTGCAGGCCCTTGTGGATGAGCTCGCGGACGTCCTCACGGATATCCTCGGGCAGGGTATCAATGCCAGAGATGATAGCGGCCAGGCCGTTGTTGCCGTTCAGACCGGCGGCATCCAGCTGCTCACCGTAGGTCTCAAAAAGCTCGGAGAAGTAGGCGCGCACGACGCGGCCGAAGAGGATGGGGTCAGAAACCTTCATCATGGTGGCCTTCAGGTGTACAGAGAAGAGCACACCCTCAGCCTTGGCACGGGCAACCTGCTCGGCCAGGAACTTATCGAGTTCAGCTACATTCATGTAGGTGCCGTCGACGATTTCGCCAGCCAGTACGGGCACAGATTCCTTCAGGACGGTCACGGTGCCGTCGGTGCCAACATGCTGAATCTTCAGGGTATCGTCAGCCTCAATAATCACGGACTTCTCGTTAGAGAAGAAGTCGTCGTGGCCCATGGTAGCAACATTGGTCTTGGAATCTGCTGACCAGGCGCCCATGGAGTGGGGGTTCTTGCGGGCGTAGTTCTTAACAGACAGGGGAGCGCGGCGGTCGGAGTTGCCCTCGCGCAGAACCGGGTTCACGGCTGAACCCTTGACGCGGTCGTAGCGGGCGCGGACGTCCTTATCCTGCTCGGTCACAACCTCATCGGGGTAATCGGGGATCGCGAAGCCCTTCTCCTGCAGCTCAGCGATAGCGGCCTTGAGCTGGGGTACGGACGCCGAGATGTTGGGCAGCTTGATGATGTTGGCTTCGGGGGTCTTAGCTAGCTCACCTAGCTCGGTTAGAGCGTCCGCCACCTGCTGGTCGGCAGGGAGGATATCGCTGAACTGAGCCAGAATACGGCCCGAAAGTGAAATATCGCGGGTCTCTACCTCAACACCGGCGGTTGAAGCGTAAGCCTCAAGAATGGGCAGGAAGGAGTAGGTCGCCAGCAGCGGAGCCTCATCGGTGTGGGTGTAGATAATCTTTGCCATGAAGGGCGTCTCCCTTGTCGCTTGTGGGCAGTTTCATTTCCAAGAATACAACGATGTGCCTGCGCTCACTAAATAGATGGGCATGTGTGACAACATGACTCGACTACTGAGATAGGGTTACTGGTATGAGCACCGATACTCCAGCCCCGATTGTTGTTTCTGCACTTGTCATTCGTAATGCCTTGGGTGAGGTCCTCACTGTTCGCAAACGCGGTACCACAGGGTTTATGCTCCCCGGAGGTAAACCTGAGCCGGGCGAAACCGCCGAAGAAACCGCCCGCCGTGAAGCTACCGAAGAACTGGGCCTTGTTCTCGATAGCTATTCCTTGATGAATCTGGGAACCTACGAAGCGGCTGCCCTCAACGAGCCGGGGCGAACCGTCCGCGCCCATGTTTACCTCTTGGTAACTGCCGGGGGTGCTGCTGATCTGGAGAAGGCCGCGCCCAGCGCTGAAATTGAGGAAATCCGGTGGGTTCACCCCGACCCTGCACGCGATGACCACAGCAAGCAGGCCCTACTGAATACTCAGCATATTTTCCCGCTTCTCGCCGGCGATGATTTTGAGGACCCGGACGCGCTACCGCCCCGATAGGTACTGGTGATACCGTAGTGTATATGACTGACACCACACTCCAAGAAAAAGACCAGCAGAAAAACGCTGCCTACCTATCGCAGCTCATCGAACACCCCCGCATGGTCGGGCTGACGGCAGGCCGCACCGGTGCTCCGGTGCTCACCGTCAACACCCTCAATAAGGACGGCGCAAAGTGGCGCCCCCGCCTCTGGGCCCTTCCCACCGGTCAGGAGAGCAAGCCCTACCCGCTAACCGCACCCGAGTCGGGCGCCTCCGTCCTGACCATCACCGATGACGGGCAGATCTACCTGACCCTGGGCAAGGACGTCGACGAAGCCGACTCCAAGAGCCTCAAAGGTGTCTACCGCCTGCCCGAGCATGGTGAACCCGAACTCATCTTCACCCACCCCGGCGGCGTGGAAGCCCTCGCAGTACGCCAGCGCGGTGAAACCACCCGCTACATCTACAGCGCCAAAGCCCACCGGGGCAGCCTCGAAGAGCAAGCCAAGACCCTCGACGAACGCGAGAAAACCGCCACCTCCGGCGTGCTCTATACCGAATTCCCCACTCGCTACTGGGACCAGGACCTGGGCACCGGCGTCCGCGCCCTCTATGTTAAGGACGGGGACGGCGAACCCCGCCGTATTGCCCTACCCGGGGACCGCGCAGAACTCGCCGGTTTCGAAGTCTGCCCCACCGGCGACCGCGCCGCCATCACCCTGCATACCAAGGCCCGCGGCATCCACCAGCGCTACAGCACCTGGCTGCTAGACCTCAACGGCGAGAAAGAACCCCAGTTACTGGTCGAAGCCAGCGAAACCCACGACTACTCAGCAGGTGCCTTCACCCCGGACGGCTCCGGCCTGGCTATCACCGAGGTACGCCGCTGGCTGCCGGGCCAGTCCATCAAGGTCAATGCCAGCCACTACAACCTAGAAACCGGGCAGATTACCGAACTCTCCCGCGACATTGACCGCTGGGCAGACAGCATCGTATGGCTCGACAATCACCGCTACGCCTTCGTCACCGACCACCTGGGCGCAACCGCCATCTTCACCGGCAGTCTTGGCGGGGAAACCCGCACCCTGGTTGATGACGGCACCACCCACTTCTCGGCGCTGACCTACAACGAGGGTTCCCTGCTTGCCCTGGCTGATGCGCACCAGCATTCGCCCTACCCGGTGCGTATCGACCCAGAAACCGGCCAAGTCACCCGAATCGCCACCCCCGTAGAAGAGCTGAAAGCCCCCGGCCGTTTTGAGCGCCTGAGCTCCACCGCCGCTGACGGCACCGAATTCACCTCCTTCCTCGCTTTGCCTGAAAAGGACGCGGACGGCCCCCTACCTCTGCTGGTCTTTGCCCACGGCGGGCCCTGGGGATCCTGGAACTCCTGGACCTACCGCTGGAACCCCTGGGTCTTTACCGAGGCAGGCTACGCTGTACTGCTGCCAGACCCCGCGATTTCCACCGGCTACGGCCAGCACATGCTGGACCGCGGCGGCGACGACCTGGGCGGCACCCCCTACACCGACATCATGCAGGTGGTCGAAGAGGTCTCTGCGCGTGATGATATCCAGGGGGATAAGGTGGCCTTCTCGGGCGGCTCCTACGGTGGCTTTATGACTAACTGGGTGGCAGGACGCGCGGGCACCCGCTTCAAGTGCTACGTCACCCACGCCTCGATTTGGGACTACAACACCATGTACTACCTGTCAGATAACGGTTCCTGGCACGAATGGAAGGTCGAGTTCGGGGGAGAGGGCGATAGCATCTCTCCGCGCCATCGTGCTGCCGATATTGCAGCTCCCATGCTGGTGATCCACGGCGATAAGGACTACCGGGTGCCCATCGGCCAGGCCCACCACCTCTGGGCTGACCTGCAACGCCACTCACCAGATCTTGGCCACAAGTACCTCTATTTCCCCGATGAAGGGCACTGGATCCTGAAACCCGGCAACTCCCGCCTTTGGTACCAGGTCTTCACGGCCTGGCTGGACCAGCACCTCCTGGGCCAAGAGTTCAAGACTCCTGAAATTCTGGGCTAGGAGACCCTATAAGCTGGTCAGACCAGTTACCGCGTTCCGCCGTCTTCTGAAGAGGGAGACGGCGGGACCGATATTAACAACAACCCATAGGGGGTTTGTTATAACGAGCAACATAAATACGGTGCGTAAAAGTGATGAAGCATTTTCACTTAGCGTGAGATAGTTAAGCCAAATGGTGGCTCCAAAATATAAAACGGTACCCGCAGCTAAATAAACTGTTGCCCACCAAAATTCGCTGGCTGATGCATGGCCTTTGCTGTTCCAGTAGTGTCGGTAAAAAAGACGCACAGCCCCTGCGAAGCCTACCTGCTGGGCCACGGCCGGGGTGCGAAGCTCGTCCGGGTGCTCTTCATCGTCGAATCCATCGAGGTTAAGGGCTTCGGGGGTGTCTTCCAGAGGTTCTTCGCTGTGGATATAGCGGGTAGGCTTGTGCTCAGACATACCTTCAAGAATACCTAAACCGCAGGAGTCGACGATGACCACCCTTCTGCTGACTTATTTCGGCCCCTTTGAAGGGGTACCCATCAACCCCAGCCAGGCGGTAGCATTTGGGGCACAGGAAGCCCTGGCGATCTCGGCTCCACATCTCAGCGTTGAAGTTCACGAACTGCCGGTGGAGTTCGCCGAATCAAGCCGGGCGCTGGGTGAGCTCTTAGAACGCATCAAACCTGAGCTAGCTATCAGTCTCGGTGTTGCGGCTGGCCGCGATAAGGTTAGCCTGGAACGGGTTGCCATCAATCTTGACTCTGCCCGTATTCCAGATAATGCTGGTGCCCAGCTTATCGACCAGCCCATCCGCGGTGACGGCCCCGAAGCCTACTTCTCTACTCTGCCTACTCGAGTAATTTTTGAAGAGCTTAGCTCTCAGCAGCTGCCCGTGGAGCTGTCGTACACCGCTGGAACCTTTGTGTGCAACCACGTTTTTTACGAGCTCATGCACGCAACCAAAGGGGCAATACCGGCGGGCTTCATCCACATTCCCCTCACGCATGTAGAAGCCGCTGGGGGAGCGGACGCTGCGCCCGAGCGTCCGCAGGTCACGGCAAGCGCAGATGCTGGGGGAGTGGAGGGAAACAACCTACCTACCCTGCCAGAGTCCCAAGTGGTTGCAACCATCGAACAGGCGATCCTGGCCACCCTGGCCTAGTACTAGCACAAGACCCCGGTAACTCATGAGTTACCGGGGTCTTGTGCTGCGAGGTATATTTACCTGGGCGTCTAGCCGAAGCGATACTAGTTGCGGTTCTCCAGGTAGTAGCTAATCAGGCCCTGGGTCGAGGAGTCCTGCTGAGCCAGGACCTCGCGGTCGCCGCCTACGGCGGGAGCCAGCTGCAGGGCCAGCTGCTTGCCGAGTTCAACGCCCCACTGGTCGAAGGAGTCGATGCCCCAGACAATACCCTGAACGAAGGTGATGTGTTCGTAGAGGGCGATGAGCTGACCCAGGGCGGCGGGGGTCAGCTGGGAGGCCATGATGGAGGTGGTGGGACGGTTGCCTGAGAAGACACGGGCCGGAACGATTTCTTCGGCGGTGCCTTCGGCGCGGACCTCGTCGGCGGTCTTGCCGAACGCCAGGGCCTTGGTCTGGGCGAAGAAGTTGGCCAGGAAGAGCTCGTGGACGTCCTGCTCGCCGTCGCGGGTTGCGTGAACCGGGTTGGCGAAGGCGATGAAGTCGGCGGGGATCAGGCGGGTGCCTTGGTGGATGAGCTGGTAGAAGGCGTGCTGGCCGTTGGTGCCGGGCTCGCCCCAGAAGACTTCACCGGTGGCGGTGGTGACGGGCTTGCCGTCGGCGCGCACGGACTTGCCATTGGATTCCATGGTCAGCTGCTGCAGGTAGGCGGGGAAACGGTGCAGATACTGGTCGTAGGGAAGGACTGCGTGGGTTTCAGCGCCCAGGAAGTTGACGTTCCAGATGTTCAGTAGGCCCATGAGAGCGGGAACGTTTTCGGCCAGGGGGGCGGTGCGGAAGTGCTCGTCCATGGCGTGGAAGCCTGCCAGGAACTGCTCGAAGACCTCGGGGCCCAGCACAATGGCCAGGGGGGTGCCGATGGCGGAGTCGACGGAGTAGCGTCCGCCTACCCAGTTCCAGAAGCCAAAAGCGTTCTCGGGGTCGATGCCGAAAGCCTCGACCTTATCCAGGGCGGTGGAGACGGCGACGAAGTGGGCGGCAACGGCATCCTTTTCGTCCTTGCCGTCCAGGGCACCGGCCTCGCGCAGAGAGGTGAGCAGCCACTCGCGGCAGACGCGGGCGTTGGTGAGGGTTTCGAGGGTGCCGAAAGTCTTGGAAGCGACGATGAAGAGGGTGGTCTCGGGGTCGAGGTCCTTGACGGTCTCGGCGGCGTCGGTGGGGTCGATGTTGGAGATGAAGCGGGCAGACAGGCCGGGCTGGGCGTAGGGCTTCAGCGCCTCGTAGACCATGACGGGGCCCAGGTCTGAACCGCCGATACCGATGTTGACAACGGTTTCGATGCGCTTGCCGGTAATACCTACCCACTGGCCGGAGCGGACGCGGTCGGCAAAGTCGTAAATCTTGGCGAGGACCTCGTGAACGTCGGTATCGACGTCCTGGCCATCAACCACGAGAGCGGGGGTAGCGCCCTTGGGGCGGCGCAGGGCGGTATGCAGGACGGCGCGGTCTTCGGTGACGTTGATGCGCTCACCGGCGAACATGGCGTCGCGGCGCTCTTCGAGGTTAACCTCTTCAGCCAGCTGGGTCAGCAGGGCAAGGGTCTCTTCGGTGATGAGGTTCTTGGAGAGGTCAACGTAGAGGTCGGCGGCGGTGAAGCTTAGCTTTTCGGCGCGGGTGGGGTCGGCTTCGAACCAGGCGCGCAGGTCGGCGGTGGTCTTCTGCTGGTGGTCGGCCAGGGCTGCCCAGGCCTTGGTCTGGGCGGGGTCGGTGATGGCGGGGAGAGACATGCGTGCTCTACCTTCCTGTCGATTTGGGTGTTCTTGCCTCTATTTTATGTTGGTTTGGTAGTTTTTGACCCTGCTGGCAGGTGTGGTTTTTTGTGGTTTTGTCGGCATTGGCCATCCCAAGAGAATGCCTACTTATTATCAGTGGTGTTATTATTGGGGTGGAACAGGCATCTCTAGCCCCTTCCCGAACCACGCTATGCGGCCCCGCGCCCCTTGCGCGAACGTGGGTGCGGACGGCGGCACACGAGGTGCTTTTGCATGTCACCTAGGTCGAAACGTAAGAAGATATAAAGGACACTTTATGGCTACAACCCAGCAAACTCCGCCCGGCTCGGGCCCCGACCTGCGGAAGGGGGATATCGACGCGGCCGCCAAGGAAAACATGCGCGAAGGTTCCCTGGCTCCCAAGGTCTTTATTCCCGCAGCCGTCATCATGGCCGCCTTCATCGGCATTACCCTGGCCTTCCCCTATCGCACCAAAGAAATCTTTGATGCCCTGCAGGCCGACGTCATCAACTACTTCGGCTGGTACTACGTCGCTATCGTTGCTTTCTTCGTTATCTTTGCCCTCTACCTGGGCTTCTCCCGCATGGGCGACGTCAAACTAGGCGATGACGATGACGAACCCGCCTACCCTTTCACTACCTGGTTTGCCTTCCTCTTTGCCGCCGGTATGGGTATCGGCCTGGTCTTTTACGGGGCAACTGAACCCCTCATGCACTACGTTGCCCCCCGCCCTGGCGTGGGCGACGGCACCAGTGAAGAGATTGCCCAGGCAGCGATGAGCCAGTCCTTCCTGCACTGGGGACTGCACCCCTGGGCGATCTACGTCATCGTGGGCCTTGCCATTGCCTATGCAACCCACCGTCTCAAACTGCCCCTCTCCATTCGCTACTCACTCAAGCCTCTGCTTGGTGACCGCGTCAAGGGTGGAGCTGGCGACGTCATCGATATTGTTGCCCTCGTCGGCACCCTCTTTGGTGTGGCGACCTCCCTGGGGCTAGGCGTCATGCAGATCGCCGCTGGCCTGGGCTACATGAATATCCCTGCCGAAGGCAATGGCTGGTTGGTAGGCATTATCGTGGTGCTCATGGGTATTACCCTCTTCTCTGTGGTGACTGGCCTGGAGAAGGGCATGAAAATGCTGTCTAACGGCAACCTCATGCTGGCCGCTGTAGTCTGCCTCTTCGTGCTGGTCGTTGGCCCCACCCTTTTCCTTTTCCGTAACTTCGTGGGCTCCATCGGTAACTACCTGCAAAACGTTGTTGCCATGACCTTCGAAACCCTGGCTCTCTACGGCGTTGATGGTGAACAGTTCCAGGCTGCCTGGACCACCTTCTACTGGGGCTGGTGGATTTCCTGGTCGCCCTTCGTCGGCATGTTCATCGCTCGCGTCTCTAAGGGCCGCTCCGTGCGCGAGTTCGTTATCGGTGTGCTGCTGGTACCTGCGCTGACCTCCTTCTTCTGGTTCTCCGTACTTGGTGGCACCGCCCTGCACCAGGAACTCTTCGGCACCGGCACCAGCTTGGTGAGCGAAGATGGTAGTGTCTCTGCAGAAAATGCCCTCTTCCAGATGTTCCACAACCTGCCCGGTGGCGTCATTCTGACCGCCGGTGCGGTCCTGCTGATTACCGTCTTCTTCGTGACCTCGGCAGACTCCGGCGCCCTGGTGCTTGGCATGCTTTCCACCAACGGGTCACCTGAGCCCAAAACTTGGATTCGTGTCTTCTGGGTACTGGTTGCAGCTGCCACCGCTATCTCCCTGGTTGTCATCGGCGGTAGCGAATCGCTGTCGGCAATTCAAACCGTGGCAATTCTGACGGCCCTGCCCTTCTCCGTGGTCATCGTGCTCATGTGTATCTCCCTCTACAAGGCCCTGAGCGTTGAGCACCGTCTCTTCGTCCGCGCCCAGCGTCGTAACGCCCGCCGCGAGATCGAGGCCTCCCTGGCCGAACAGATTGACGACCGTGTCAACGAGCTGGTTGCCGAAGGTGTTGAAGACCGCGTCACCGCAGCAGTGGGTGAGCACCTCGACGAACACCTGGACGGCCAGCTAGAAGCCGCCCTGGAAGAAGCCGTGGATAAGGCGGTTGAGGCCAGGGTCGAAGAGGCCGTGGACTCCGCGGTTGAAAGCGCCGTCGAAGCCAAGGTCGAAGAGGCCGTAGAAAAGGCCGTGGACGAAGTCTCCCTGCAGGTTGAAGCCAACACCGCCGCGATTGAGCAAATCCGCACCGCAACCGGCTCCATCCCCGTGGTCAAGCCCCAGGATGTAAAGCAGACACCCTGGAATAAATAGGAAATAGATAGGGGCTTATTCAAAAGAGCGGTGTAGCAGGCTCGCAGCGAAGCTGCTGGCTCGGCGGCTGGCGTGAATCGCATTGTGAGCGAAGCGAACCCTGCGAGAGGGTCGGCAGCGAGCGCGAGCCTGCGGAACCGTTCTGAATAAGCCCCTTATTCATTCCTAATGTGTCCCAGAAGATAGCGGCTAGTTTAGGTGCCGCCGGTATAATCAAACCGAAAGCCCTCTGCGCTGGTGCCGAAAATTCGGTAGGTAAGCCGCGCACCGGCGTCCTTATCCCCAACATGTAAGCGAGATACTTTCCGCATGTCTGAAACTCAGAACACCGCTTCACGGAGCGACCTTCGCAACGTGGCAATCGTGGCTCACGTTGACCACGGCAAGACCACCATCGTTGATGCGATGCTCAAGCAGACCAACGCCTTCTCCGCCCACGCTGACGTGGAAGACCGCGTCATGGACTCCGGTGACCTTGAAAAGGAAAAGGGCATCACCATTTTGGCTAAGAACACCACCGTGTTCTACTCCGGCCCCGCAGCCAAGGGCGAAGAAATCACCATCAACGTTATCGACACCCCCGGTCACGCTGACTTCGGTGGCGAGGTTGAGCGCGGCCTGTCCATGGTTGACGGTGTTGTGCTGCTGGTGGACGCCTCAGAGGGCCCCCTGCCCCAGACCCGTTTCGTGCTGCGTAAGGCCCTAGCCGCTAAGCTGCCCGTTATTCTGGTTGTTAACAAGGTTGACCGCCCCGACGCCCGTATTGACGAAGTTGTTGGCGAGTCTATGGACCTGCTTCTGGGGCTGGCCAGCGACCTGGCCGATGAGGTTCCCGACCTCGACATCGATGCTCTGCTGAACGTCCCCGTCGTCTATGCATCAGGTAAGGCAGGCGCTGCTTCACTGAACCAGCCCGCCGACGGTGCCCTGCCCGATAACGATGACCTGGAACCCCTCTTTGAGACCATTCTGGAACACGTTCCTGCCCCCACCTACGACCCTAACGAGGTACTGCAGGCTCACGTAACCAACCTCGACTCCTCACCCTTCCTGGGCCGCCTGGCCCTGCTGCGTATCTTCAACGGCACCCTGAAGAAGGGCCAGACCGTTGCCTGGGTACGCCAGGACGGCGAAACCAAGAACGTCCGTATCTCCGAACTGCTGGCTACCAAGGCCCTGGAACGTGTTCCTGCTGAGTCCGCTGGCCCCGGTGAAATCGTCGCAGTTGCCGGTATCGAAGACATCACCATCGGTGAAACCCTCACCGACCCCGAGAACCCCAAGCCCCTGCCCCT
Organism: Rothia nasimurium; assembly: GCF_035916755.1. Classification (GTDB taxonomy): domain Bacteria; phylum Actinomycetota; class Actinomycetes; order Actinomycetales; family Micrococcaceae; genus Rothia. The sequence goes on from NZ_JAYWIX010000007.1 coordinate 16,956, forward strand.
GATTAAGGTCGATGACCCCGCGATTTCCGTTACCATCGGTATCAACACCTCACCGCTGGCCGGTAAGGTCAAGGGCGCTAAGGTTACTGCCCGCCAGGTGAAGGACCGTTTGGACAAGGAACTGATTGGTAACGTCTCCCTCAAGGTTCTGCCCACCGAGCGTCCGGACGCCTGGGAAGTTCAGGGCCGTGGCGAACTCGCCCTGGCAATTCTCGTTGAGCAGATGCGCCGCGAAGGCTTTGAGCTGACCGTGGGCAAGCCTCAGGTTGTCACCAAGACCATCGACGGTAAGGTCCACGAGCCCATGGAGCACATGATCATCGACGTGCCCGAAGAATTCCTGGGCGCCGTCACCCAGCTCATGGCAGCTCGTAAGGGCCGCATGGAAAACATGGCCAACAACGGCACCGGCTGGGTCCGCATGGAGTTCGCCGTGCCCGCCCGTGGCCTAATCGGCTTCCGCACCAAGTTCCTCACCGAAACTCGCGGTGCCGGTATTTCATCGTCCTACTCCACCGGCTACGAGCCCTGGGCCGGCGACATCGACTACCGCTCCAACGGCTCCATGATTTCTGACCGCGCCGGCGTCGTCACCCCCTACGCCATCATCGGCCTGCAGGAACGTGGCACCATCTTCGTCGAACCCACCTCAGAGGTCTACGAGGGCATGATCATCGGCGAGAACTCACGCGCCGATGACATGGAAGTTAACATCACCCGCGAAAAGAAGCTGACCAACATGCGCTCAGCTTCAGCAGATAACTTCGAAAACATGACTCCCCCCAAGAAGCTCACCCTCGAAGAGTCCCTGGAATGGGCCCGCGAGGACGAGTGTGTGGAAGTCACCCCCGAAGCGATCCGCATTCGCAAGGTTATCCTTGACTCCAACGAGCGTGTGCGCGAAGCACGCCGCCGCGCCCGCGCCTAAGGCTACAAAGGGATAGACGCTCTGCTCTCAGGGCCGTGGCCCGTTCCCCCGGTAGGGGAGCGGGCCACGGCCTTACTGATAGCCACAGGATAAAAGAGCGAGATGACCTAAGCGCATCGTCAATACAGCAAACCCAGCTAGAGCCCAGCTAGTCCAGCTAAAATTGCTAGGAACAAAACAGCACCCAGCAGAAAATCGCCACCATGGAACTCGACGCCCAGCCCCACTACCCGGTTGCCGGTGAAGTCATCACCGACAGCGCCACCTTCAGCCTGATCCCTGAAAGCCTCAAACCCAAAGACGCCACCGTCCTCTTCGTCCATGCCCACCCCGACGACGAAGCCTCATCCACCGGCGCCACCATCGGAGCCCTCACCGCCGCCGGCGTCACCGTCCACCTGCTCACAATGACCCGCGGCGAAATGGGCGAAGTGATCGATCCTGCCCTGCGTCACCTCGAAGCAACCCACCCCGCTAACACCGACCGGGGCCATGCCCTGGGCGAGTACCGCACCGGGGAACTCAAGGCCTCCCTCAAAGCCCTCGGCATCCGCCATCACCTCTACCTGGGCGAAGGGGCCAGCTACCTGCCCGGTGAGCGCACCAGCTACCGCGATTCCGGCATGACCTGGGGGTCGGACGGGCGCGCCATCGCCAACCCCGCCGCAGCCGACGACTGCCTCACCCGCCTGCCCCTCAAACCCCAGGCTGAGGCAATCGCCAGCGCTATCCGCGAGATCCGGCCGGATGTCGTCGTCACCTACGACGCGGACGGCGGCTACGGGCACCCCGACCACAAGCGCACCTACGAAGCTACCCTGGCGGCCGTCCGCTCCCTGGAAGGAACTCCCGCAGCCCCCACCGCCCTCTGGGGTATCGAGGGCGACCCCAATCCGCACGATACCCGCCAGCAGGCCGTTATCATGGGCAACTTAGACCGCAAACGTGAAGCCATGCGGGCCCACACCACCCAAATCGTCATCACCAGCGATACCACTTTTGAATATTCAAACGGGGTCTCTCAGCCCATCAACCCCACCGAAACCTACCGCCTGCTCTGGGGCACTGCCCAAGCAGGAACCCCAGCGGACGCTGCCCCCGAAGAGAGCGTCGAAGCTCCCGGACCTATCAACTCGGCCATTACCGCCGTCGCCCTCGGCCTAATCGCGGGTTTTGCCGGAACCATGTACCACGCCCACATCTGGTACCCCACCAGCACCCTCTGGGTGCCCTGGGGCGCTGCCCTCGGCCTGCTCACGGTCTACTTCGCCGCGACCTGGGCAGCAATCCACACCGAAAAGAACTGGGCCGCGGCCGTCGTTGGGGCCACCGCCTTCGTGCTCATTGGCATCTTCGCCTACACCAAAGGCACCTCAATGCTGGTCTACATCAACCCCGTCAACCCCGTGGGAACCGCCGGAACCATCTGGGCACTAGGCTCCCTGGCCGCCGCAACCTTCGGCATGGTGAGCGCTACCAGGTACCGCCGCAACAAAAATTAACCCGGCTCAACAAGCTATCTCATCCATCACAAAAATCTGCCCCCACACCGGTGACCAGATACACTAGAGCACAGTTAACCAACACACCACGCACCGGTGCGTCACCACCAGAAAGGCACCCATGACCTACATCATCGCCCAGCCCTGCGTCGACGTAAAAGACCGCGCCTGCGTCGAAGAATGCCCCGTTGACTGCATCTACGAAGGCGAACGCTCCCTCTACATCCACCCCGACGAATGCGTCGACTGCGGTGCCTGCGAGCCTGTCTGCCCCGTAGAAGCTATCTACTACGAAGACGATGTACCCGAAGAATGGGAAGACTACACCGCAGCTAACGCCGACTTCTTCGACGACCTGGGCTCACCCGGTGGCGCAGCCCGCCTGGGCGTCATCGCTAAGGACGCCCCCATGATTGCGGCCCTGCCCCCGCAGAACCAGGACTAAGATTCTAAACGCGGTTCAAGGAGCGAGTATCTCGTGAGATACTCGCTCCTTTAGTTTTATGCGAAGGCTTACACTAGAAAACAAACATATTCACAAGAGAAAGCAGACCATGCACGAATTTGGCCTCGACCTGCCCGACTACCCCTGGGACACTATGGCCCCCTACCGGGCTACCGCTGAAGCCCACCCCGAGGGGCTCATTAACCTCTCCATCGGAACCCCGGTTGACCCTACACCCTCAGTTATCCGTGATGCCCTGGCCGGTGCCACCGACGCCCACGGCTACCCCACGACCCACGGTACCCTCACTCTGCGTCAGGCTATCGTTGATTGGTTCGACCGCCGCCGCGGCGTGCCCGGCCTAACCACCGACCAGGTCATGCCCACTATCGGTTCAAAGGAGCTTGTTGCCTGGCTGCCTTTCCTGCTGGGTCTGGGGGAGGGGGACGTGGTCGTCCGCCCCACCGTTGCCTATCCCACCTACGACATCGGTGCCCAGCTCGCTGGTGCAACCCCCGTGGCAGCTGACTCCCTGGACGAGCTCGATGAGGTGACCCGTTCCCGCGTCCGCCTGGTATGGATCAACTCGCCGGCCAACCCTACCGGCATTGTGCGCGATGTGGAGGAGCTGAAAAAGATAGTGGAGGACGCCCGCGCCCTGGGCGCCGTAGTTGCCTCCGACGAGTGCTACGCAGAACTGGGCTGGGGGGAATGGGACGCTGCCCGCGGCGGGAAGCCGGTACCCTCTGTCCTTGACCCCCGCGTCTGCGGCGAGAACCAGGACCTGGTGCTGGCAGCCTACTCTCTTTCTAAGCAGTCCAACTTCGCTGGCTACCGCGGCGCTTTTATCGCGGGAGACGCCACGATTATGGCCAACCTGGTCAACTCCCGTAAGCACGCCGGTATGATTGTGCCTGCTCCCGTGCAGGTAGCCATGACCGCAGCGCTCTCAGACGACGCTCACGTTGAAGCCCAGAAAGACCTCTACCGGGCCCGCCGCGAGACCCTGCTGTCCGCCCTGGAAGGCTTTGGCCTGACCGTTGAGCACTCCGAGGCCGGGCTCTACCTGTGGGCTACAGCAGGTGAAGATACCTGGGCTACCGTCCAGCGCTTTGCGGACAAGGGTATCGTGATTGGCCCCGGCGTTTTCTACGGAACCGCAGGTGAGGGCTATGTGCGCATTGCCCTGACCGGCTCAGATGACGACATTTCCCGTGCCGCTGCCCGACTGTCAGAGTAAAGCAAAACTGTTAATGTCAAATAAGCTCAGCTAAAGAACGTAATGTAGCTTCTGAACTCACACCAATGTGACCCCGCGCATCATTCTGCTGTAATGTAGACCATAGATGACGTGCGTACGTGCACGGTGCGGCCTTCCACCACCCCGCGAAAGCCGCACCGTCCTTTTTAGAATCCCACTTCATCACACAGCACGTACGTTGCCTCGTATGACAGGAGGAACACAATGACTGAGAACAAAGCGCTGTTGAGCTATGACGGCAAAGAACTGCCCCTGCCCGCAGTAGAAGCAACTGAAGGTAACGGCGCCTTCGAAGTTGCAGGCATGCTCAAAGAAACTGGCAAGGTAGCCTACGACCCGGGCTTCATGAACACCGCAAACGCCAAGTCAGCTATCACCTACATTGACGGTGACACCGGCATCCTGCGCTACCGCGGCTACCCCATCGAAGAGCTGGCAGAAAAATCCAGCTTCATCGAAACCGCCTACCTGCTCATCTACGGGGAACTGCCCACTCCCGCCCAGCTTGAAGACTTCGACCAGATGATTCGCCGCCACACCATGGTGCACGAAGACTTCAAATTCTTCTTCCGCGGCTTCCCCCGCGACGCCCACCCCATGGCCGTCCTCGCATCCAGCGTCTCAGCCATGTCGACCTTCTACTCTGACTCTCTCGACCCCTTCGACCCCCGTCAGGTAGAAATCTCAACCTACCGCTTGCTCTCCAAGGTACCCACCCTGGCAGCCTACGCCTACAAGAAGTCCAAGGGCGAGCCCTCCATCTACCCCAAGAACGAGCTCAACTACACCGAGAACTTCCTGCGCATGTGCTTCGGCTTCCCCACCGAAGAGTACGAGGTCAACCCCCTGCATGCTAAGGCCCTTGACCTGCTGCTGCTCCTGCACGCAGACCACGAGCAGAACTGCTCCACCTCCACCGTGCGCCTGGTCGGCTCTTCAAACGCCAACATGTTCGCCTCCGTCTCAGCCGGCATCAACGCCCTCTACGGCCCCCTGCACGGTGGCGCCAACGAGGCAGTGCTCAAGATGCTCAACCAGATCCAGAAGGACGGCATCAGCCCCGAAGACTTCATGGAAAAGGTCAAGAACAAGGAAGACGGCGTCCGCCTCATGGGCTTCGGCCACCGCGTCTACAAGAACTACGATCCCCGCGCTCGTATCGTCAAGAAGACCGCAGACGAAATCCTCGAATCCATCGGCGGCAACAACGAACTACTCGATATCGCCAAGCGCCTTGAAGAAAAGGCCCTCAACGACGACTACTTCATCGAACGTAAGCTCTACCCCAACGTAGACTTCTACACCGGCCTCATCTATAAGGCCATGGGCTTCCCCGAGCACATGTTCACCGTCCTCTTCGCCCTGGGCCGCCTCCCCGGCTGGATCGCCCAGTGGACCGAAGGCATCCAGGACCCCGACCGCAAGATCGGCCGCCCCCGCCAGGTCTACATCGGCGAAACCGAACGCCACTACCCCGAGCGTTAACCTGCCAGGCAGCAAAATAACTAAGCCCCGGCGTCCTTACCTCCCAGGAGGTAAGGACGCCGGGGCTTGGTTTAAAGGGGATATTCGGCTACGCCTCTTTCCCGCGCTCCGCGCGCTTTCTAAAATCGCCACATCGGTGGCGATTTTTTAACGAAAGATATTCGGCTACGCCTCATATCCATTTGGATTATTCTTCTGCCAGTTCCAGTGGTCGCGCACCATAGTGTCGATGTCGCGAGTAGCAGACCACCCCAGATCGGCCAGGGCAGCAGCCGGGTCAGCGTAGGAAACAGCCACATCGCCGGGGCGGCGGTCCACAATCTTGTAGGGCAGCTCCTTACCGGCAGCCTTCTCAAAAGCGTGCAGAACCTCAAGAACCGAGTAACCGTTGCCGGTACCCAGGTTCCAGGTGTGCAGACCACCGTGGGTGGTGATATAGTCCAGGGCCTTGAGGTGGCCGTCCGCTAGGTCAACGACGTGGATGTAGTCGCGAACGCCGGTGCCGTCGACGGTAGGGTAGTCGTTACCGAAAACGTTGAGGTATTCGCGGCGACCCACCGCGACCTGGGCGATGAAGGGGACCAGGTTGTTGGGGATTCCAGCCGGGTCTTCACCGATACGGCCGGACTCGTGGGCACCTACCGGGTTGAAGTAGCGCAGCAGAGCGACGTTCCACTTGGAATCTGAGGCGGCCAGGTCAATGAGCATATCTTCGATGTGCTCTTTGGTGCGACCGTAGCAGGACTGGGCGTCCATGTTCAGCTTCTCGGTCAGCGGCATAGACTCGGGCTCGCCGTAGACAGTAGCCGATGATGAGAAGACGATGGAGTGGCAACCTGCGTCTTCCATGGCGTAGAGCAGGTTGAGGGTACCAGCGACGTTGGTCTGGTAGTACCAGAGGGGCTTCTCAGCAGACTCGCCTACAGCCTTAAGGCCGGCGAAGTGAATCACGGCATCGGGCTTGACCAGGTTGAAAAGCTGCTTCATCTCGGGTAGATCCAGCAGGTCAACCTGGCGGAACTCCACAGTCTTGCCGGTGAGTTCTTCAACGCGGGCCAGAGACTCCATGGAGGAGTTTGAGAGGTTGTCCATAACGGTTACCTCGTGGCCTGCCTTGAGCAGTTCGAGTACGGTGTGGGAGCCGATGTAGCCGGCGCCGCCGGTAACGAGAATCTTCACGTTTTCCCCTAGTAGACGATTAGTGTTCTTTCTAGCTTACCTGCACTCAGCCCCGCCAGCCGGTAGAAGTGGTGGCGGGGCTGAGCATATATCGAGTAAGTGTAGGGCGCGGACGCCTACCCCTAGCTGTTCTTGCGGCGGGCGGCGAAGAAGGCGGTAGCGCCTAGACCCAGCAGTAGGGCAGCACCTGCGAGGAAAGGCAGGGCAGTAGCGCCAGTGTGCGCTAGCGCGCCGCTCTTTCCAGTTTCACGGGCCCCTGCCACAGCACTCTGGCTGGCGTCAGCGGAGGCCGATGAAGCCGGGCTTTCGCTGGGAGCCGGGGCGGGGGCGTCCGCACTGGCGCTTGCCGTTGGCTCTTCGGTGGGGGCTACCGTGGGATCAGCCGAAGGAGCAGCGCTGGGGCTGTCGCTGGGAGCCGGGGCCGGGGTCTCTTCGGGTGCCTGCTCGGTGGGCAGGGAGCTGGTGCCGACCGTCCAGTTCTTCACGAAGAAGGTGGTCGGGTCGATGGTCTTGTTGGCGATAGCCCAGTCGATCATGAGGTCGCGCACGGCCTTCTGCTCCTCGTAGACGATAGGAGCTGCGGTGACGTGCGGGTAGCCTGAGCCGCCTGACCAGCGGTAGTTGTTCAGAGCCAGGATGACCTTCTGATCATCGGCGAGGGGAGTTCCGTCGAGCAGGGTGAGGCCCTCGATGCGCTCGCCGACAGGCTTGGAGATGTTGATGTGGTAGTTCACACCTGAGAGCACGTCGTAGGAGTAGTCGGGAATACCGCGGGTTGCCCCCTCGTAGAGGGCGTTAGTAACGGTGGACCAGTCGGTGATTTCAGCGCCGGGTTCCTGCTGCTTGTAGTAGCGGGCTGACCATTCAAGGTAGTCCTTGAGCTGGGCACCGGTGAGTTCAACAGCGTAGAGGGTGTTGTCGTAGATGTAGAGGCTTGCCATATCGGCGATGGTGACATCGCCCTGCTTGAAGACGGCGGTGCGGGAGAATGGGGAGGCCTCAGCAAGGACGGGTAGACCCTCGTACTGGGTTCCGCTCAGGGCCCGGGTGACTTCTTCGGTCTGCACCATATTGATGAAGTCCAGAACAGCGGTGTCTTCCCAGGCGCTGGTGGCGGCGTGCATTTCAGCGCTTGCCTGGGCAACAACGGTCTGCACCCACTCGGTAGTCTTTGAGTGGTAGGGCTCGATAGCGGCGAGGACGGACGCGTCGGCAGCGTAGTCACCAGCGTTGAGGGCAACGGCGGTGGGCTTTTCGGCCTCGGTCCACTTGACCTCGATATCACCGTCTGCTTCCTTGACCAGGGGCAGGGTGACCTCGGAGAGGAACCGGGCCCAGTAACCGGGCTGGGTGTAGAGCACCGGCTCACCGTTCTTGTTGGTGAAGTATTCCTGAACCTTGTTGGTGACGTGGGAGTGGCCGCCCACAACCACATCAACGTCGGTGGACTGTTCAGCAACAGACTTGGCGACGTTTTCGGTCAGGTCTGCCGGGTTGTAGGTGTAGTCTTCGGCGTCCAGGCCGGTGTGGGCGAGGACGATGACCACGTCGGCCCCTGCCGCCTTAACCTTGGGTGCCCACTCGGCGACGGTAGCGGCGGCGTCCTTAAACTCCAGCTTGCCCTCGACGGTAGCCTTATCCCACACGCGAACGCCGGGAGTTACCACGCCGATCACGGCTACCTGAATCTTCTCGCTGCCCACGGTCTTTTCAATCATGGTGTAGGGCTCGTAGGCGGGAGCACCGGTTGCGGTGTCGATGACGTTAGCACCCAGCAGGGGCATAGTCAGATTCTGGGTGTACTGGGCGGCTGCATCGGGGCCGTAGTTGAACTCATGGTTGCCCACTACACCCGCGTCATAGCCGAGCAGGTTAAAGACCGAGGCCATGGGGTCAATGCTGGTGGCGGTGCGGTTGTTCTGGTAGTAGGTCTGTAAGGGGTTGCCCTGGTTGGCGTCACCGTTATCGAGCACCAGGGTGGACTCTGCACCCTTTGCAGCCCGGGTCTGGGCAATGGCGGTTGCCAGGTGCTCCATACCTAGAGCCTGAGCACCTTCGCCGTAGGGGGCACCGGTGAAGTAGTCGTAGTTGAGGGCACGACCGTGAACGTCGGTTGAGGCTAACACGGTCAAATCGCCCAGGTCAGTAGTACCATCTGCTGCAAAAGCTGCGGGAACGAGAACGCTGGAAGAAACCAGGCCAAGACCTGCCAGCAGAGAAAGAGAACGCTTCATGAATAGCTTTCTGATGTGTTGTGAGTGTGTTCTCCCATTGTAAAGACCCGCCCTGCCGGTCAGTCGGTAGGGCGGGTCTTGAATATATTAATCTGCAGTAAATATCAACGGGTGAAATGATGACTTACTTTTTAGTTAGCGTGCAGCTCTGAGTTCAGTTCCACGGTGTTGTTGGCGCGAGGCAGAACTTCGATAGCGCCGGTCACGGAGTTGCGGCGGAAGAGCAGGTTATTGACGCTGGAGAGTTCCAGGGCCTTGACGACCTTGGGCTCAGCATCGGGGTTGAGGACGGTGACGCGGGAGCCAGCGGTGACGTAGAGGCCAGCCTCAACCACGCAGTCATCGCCCAGGGCGATGCCGATGCCAGCTTCAGCGCCGAGTAGGGAACGCTCGCCGATGGAGACACGCTGAGTGCCGCCGCCGGAGAGGGTGCCCATGGTGGAGGCGCCGCCGCCGATGTCGGTGCCGTTGCCAATGACAACGCCCTGGGAGATTCGGCCTTCGACCATGGATTCGCCGAGGGTACCGGCGTTGAAGTTGACGAAGCCTTCGTGCATGACGGTGGTTCCTGCGGCCAGATGGGCACCCAGGCGGACGCGGTCAGCGTCGCCGATACGAACACCGGCGGGCACGACGTAGTCAATCATGCGGGGGAACTTATCGACGTGGGTAACCACCAGAGCGCCGCGGCGACGCAGCTTCAGCGAGACAGTGTTGAATTCGCTGGCGAGGACGGGGCCGAAGTTGGTCCAGGCGACGTTGGCGAGTGCCCCAAAGAGGCCGTCGAGGTTGATGGTGTTGGGGGCAACCAGGGTATGGGAGAGCAGGTGCAGGCGCAGGTAGGCGTCCGCTGCGTTGGCGGGGGCCTCGTCGAGGTTGATGGTGACGTTGACCAGCTCACGCACGACGTTACGGTCTTCGTCGGCTTCGACTAGGGCTTCGAGGTCGGCTGCTACGGAGTCGTTGGGGGTTTCGGTGAGGGCGGGGGCGGGGTACCAGACATCGAGTACGGTGCCTTCGTTCTTGCCGGAGGCGACGACGGTGGCCAGGCCCAGGCCGGATGCTACACGGGTGTTGTTTTCAGTCATGCCTACCAGTCTACGGAATCAGGCGGGTGCGGGGCGCTATCTGCTTGTATGGTGGAACTATGACCAAGAACCCTACCCTCGCCCAGGCCGCTGAGTTCGCTCAGGTGGGCCCCGGCGTCCTCAACCTAACCCAGCCCGTTGAAGACCTGACCGCTGATCTGCTCAATATTTATTCTGTGTCTGGCGCCGAGGTGCGCCTGGCGGACGCCGTGCAGACAGCCCTTGAGGGTATCGGCGGCTTAGAGATAACCCGCGACGGCGACGCCATCATCGCCCGCACTAACCTGGGCCGCGATACCCGCATTGTGCTGGCAGGTCACCTGGATACGGTGCCCCTGCCCCGTACCGAGGGCTCACGAGGTACCGTACCTGCTTCTTGGTCTGAGGAAGCGGGGGAGCGGGTTCTCTACGGCCGCGGGGCCGTGGATATGAAGGGCGGGGTTGCCGTGCAGCTAGCCCTAGCTGCCCACCTGAAGGAACCCCGCTACGACATTACCTACGTCTTTTACGACAACGAAGAGGTCGCCTCCGAGCTTTCAGGGCTTGCCCGCCTGATGCGCAACCACCGGGAGAAGCTGACCGACGCGGCCTTTGCCGTGCTCCTGGAGCCCACCGACGGCACCATCGAGGGTGGCTGCAACGGCACCATCCGCTTCTGGATTCGTACCTCGGGCGTCGCTGCCCATTCTGGCCGCGCTTGGAAGGGCGTCAACGCTATCCATAAGATGGCGGACGTGCTGGGGCGTCTTGCCACCTACCAACCTGCCACCTATGAGGTTGAGGGCCTGGCCTACCGCGAGGGGCTTAACGCCGTACAGATTTCAGGTGGGGTTGCGGGGAATGTGATTCCCGATGACGCTGGCGTGCACATCAACTACCGATTTGCCCCCAACAAGACCCTGGACGAAGCCGTCGCACACCTGCACGAGGTTTTCGAGGGCTACGAGCTGGATTTCGTAGACCTTTCATCAGCAGCCCGCCCAGGCCTGGACGCTGCGCTGTCTAGGTCACTGATTGAGTCGGTTGGCCAGGCCCCTAAGCCCAAGTACGGGTGGACGGACGTCGCCCGCTTCAGCGAAATCGGCATCCCCGCCGTGAACTTCGGACCCGGCGACGCCCTGCTAGCCCACACTGATAACGAGCATGTTAAAGCCTCCGAGGTGCGTGCCTGCTACTCGGCGCTGGAAAGCTGGCTGACGGCGTCCTAACCCTGCCAGCCTGTGCAGACTTCTTGGGCTGTGTGCAGAGAAAAACCTGCTCATAGCCTAAGAACCTTGCCCAGCCCCATCGAGAAAAAGGCCAAGGTCCCCATCACACGATGAGGCCCTTGGCCTGCAACCAGAGCCAAAGCGGCGGGCAGCGGCCAGCAGCTCGGGGTAGGAGATGATGTAGCCCAGGGCGGTGTCCTTAAGAATAACCACGAACTGCGAGAGCAGCGAGGGCATCATGTCGGTCAGAGCCTGGGGCACCAGGATCAGGGTCAGCACCTTCCATGGGAGTCAGGCCGATAGCCAGACCAGCTTCACCCTGGCCCTTTGGCAGGCCGAGGAGGACGACAACCTCGCCCTTGCCGATGGAAATTGATGTCCTTGAGGACGTGGTTCTCACCGTAGCGCTTGTTGACGTGGGTGAGCTGAACCAGTGCGTCAGTAGTCACTGGGCTTCGTCTCTTGTGGTGGATTCAGTGCGTGCGCCGGTAGCATTGAGGTGCTGTGGCGCAAACCAAATGGTGTATGTGCCTTACCTGACCCCCTGTAAGGTAAACAACTTGTTACACGGGGTGTCGTGTTTTTACAGTCATATTTGTTGGGTTTTGTTGAGTGGCGCTGGGCGAAAGGGCTTGGCTCCTGCGGGAGGACGGTATGAATTATCTACTGGTTGCGGTGACTTTTGTGGTGCTGGCGGTGGTGATGGCCGGGTGCGCGGTGTTGGGCACTGACCGGTTGATTCCGGGGCGGAAGGCTATCGATGCGGTAAGCCAGGACGGCGTAGCGCTGGTTCCTGCCACTGAGCCACCCCTGATTCTTTCGGACCACCCGGGTGCGGACGAGCTGGAGCGGGTTCGTTTTGCTACCTCGGCTCTGGGCTATAACCGCGATGAGGTTGATGGGGTGCTCGCTAAAGTGGTTGCCGAGAACAGCCGCCTGCGGGCAGAGCTTGAGGCCCTGCGCGGTGCTCGGGGTCAGGACGCCGCTACCAACCTTGGCGGGGAGGGCTAGGGGAGTGGGGCGTCCGTCCGCACCACAGCGCAGCGGGATACTTGGCCGCACCGCTGCGACCCTGAGCGTGAGAGCCAGTCAGGGTCTACTTTTTTTCACAAGCCTGCCTATCGGCCTGCGGGTGGCCCTGGTCTATGCCGCAAGCCGGCTCTGGGGCTGGTTTATTTTTTCAACCGTGGGTCTGCATCAGACCTTTAGCCCCTGGAAAAATACCTCAATGGGCTACCTGGAATTTGTCACTATTTGGGACGCCGACTGGTACGCCAAGATAGCCGCCGGTGGCTACCCCGATGTGTTACCCCTGGACGGCAACGGGCACGTCGCCCAAAACGAATGGGCTTTTTACCCCCTCTATCCCCTGATCAGCGGAGCCATTACGAGCGTGACCGGTATCAGCTACCAGGCGGTAGCCCCCACCGTTTCTTTGCTGTTTGGGTTCGGTGCTGCCTGGTTCATCTACCGGCTCTTTGAAGCGAGCCTAGAGATGCGCATGTTAGCAAGTGGAGCAGGCAGCCGGGGCACTGAACTAGAGACAACCGCCCTGTGGGCAACCGCCGCCGTTAGCTTCTGCGCCGTTGCCCCCATCCTACAAACCGGCTATGCCGAGGCAACCGGCCTCTTCTTCCTGGCCTGGGCTCTCTACTGGCTGGTGCAGCAACGCTATGTGCTTCTGCTCATTCCGGCCCTTGGCGCGGCTCTGTCCCGCCCCGTAGGAGTGCCTCTGGGCGCTGCTGTCGGCATCTGGTGGTTGATCTGCTGGGCACAGCAGACCCGCGCGACCAGCCCCCTGGTCGCCCTCAAAAATACCGGTACCCAGCTGGCGTCTGCTCTGGCTGTCTGCGCCTTTGCCTTCATCCACCCGGCACTTGCCTGGGTCTCCACCGGGCGTATCGACGCCTACACCGCTACCGAGGCCGCGTGGAGAGCTGGCGGGGAGCATGTGCTTCCCTTTGTGCCCTGGTACACCCAGAGCCAGCTCTACCTGGGGCAGGTGCTGGGCCCAATCGTCCTGGTGATTCTTCTTTTCGCCTACCTGCTGGCCCTTCTGGCTCCGGTGACCCGGCGGGTGCTCCACCCGGCGCTTATCACCTGGTGCTGGTCCTATGCGCTCTATATACTGGCTTTCTTTAATCCGCAGTCCTCAACCTTCCGCCTGCTACTACCGCTCTTCCCGCTCCTGCTGCCCCTTGTTGCCTTATCCGCTTCGCGGGCCTACCGCTGGCTGCTGATGTTCAGCGGGGCAACCCTGCAGTTTGGCTGGGTCGGCTGGCTCTGGCACTGGAAGCAGCTACCCGGCGGCGGGGACTACCCGCCCTAAACCTGTAAGTTTCCACCCAAAAACGCCAGAAGTGAGCCACTAAGCACTATGATTAAAAGAAGGTGAGACCGGCAACAGAAGCCGAGAACCCGCAGACCAACCCTCGTTGAAGGAGAACCAAGATGGCAGCTCAGAAACCACGCACCGGCGACGGCCCCCTCGAAATCGTGCGCGAAGGGCGCAGCATCGTCATGCGCATTCCCGTTGAAGGTGGCGGCCGCCTGGTTCTTGATATCACCGAAGAAGAAGTTGAAGCGATCCGTAAGTGTGTTGAAAACGTCTAGGCTTCGGCTCTAAGCCCGGCCCCCTACTCCGAACCCTACCGGTTTGGGATGGGGGCTTTAGCGTTTGTAGACCAGGTAAAGACCCTCGCCCGCGTGTACGAGCGAGACAAAACATCGGCGGTGCAGGCCGCTACCTCGTGGATAACAGAGCGAACCGAAACGGTAACGGCATCGCGGGCCGTGGGGTCAGCAACAGCCCCGCCCACCAGCGGGTCATGCAGAATAAGGAGCCCGCCGGGCTCTAGGAGAGCCAACGTATCATAGACCAGCTGTTCAGCCAGCTGGCTACCGGCATCTATAAAGGCCAAATCGTATGAGGCCGCTGAGAGGCGGGGGAGTACCTCGGCAGCATCGCCGGTGATGACGCGCACCCGGTGGCTCTTATCGAGACCGGCAGCTGCCAGCAGAGTGCGGGTTGCTTGGCAGCGGGTGGCATCGATATCGATGGCGGTGAGCGCTGCACCAGGGGCCAGACCCGTGAGCAGGGCAGCCGTAGCAACGCCGGCCCCGCAGCCGATTTCTACAGCGTGTTGGGCCTTGGTAGCGGCAGCGAGCACCGTGAGTAGGGAAGCTACCGACGGGGCGACGGGGGCGGCGTCCAACCGTTCGGCCCCAGCCCGGGCAGAAGCTACCGCCGGAGCCTCCAGCGGGAACTCTTCAGCATAAACCCAGCTTCGAGCCTGTTCCTGAGTATTCACCTAGTACTTCACCTTCACATGAGTGTGCGCGGGAATGATTCTGGAAACATCTTATTCAACCCCGCTCGTTTTATGGGCGAACACTCGGGCTGAGCTGGTAATCTCTTTGTGTGTTTGGAATTAGCGGCCTCGAATTTATCGTTCTAGCGATCCTGGTGTTTGTTGTCATCGGGCCAGAACGCATGCCCGAATATGCCCAACAGCTCAAAGACTTTATCAAGTGGGTTCGCCGTATGGCCTTTGACGCTAAGGACGACCTCAAAGAAACTCTCGGCCCCGACCTGGGCGATATTAACTGGCGCCAGTACGACCCCCGCCAGTACGACCCCCGCGTCATTGTGCGCGAGGCTTTTGCTGAGGACGACGAAGAGCGCCGCAAGGAACTTGAAGAAAAGGCGGCGGCTGCACCGGCTCCCTCTGTGAGTGTGCGCCTGCCCCGCGGCGCCTGGGCCCCCTTCGACACCGAGGCCACCTAAACTCTTTCTCCCCCTCCATCTAGAAACCAAGGGGACCTGATTTTCAAAAAAGGACCACATAATATGCGGTCCTTTTGAAGTTTTGCGCTCCCCCTGGTCTAGGTCAGACGGTAAAGGGCAGGGGGGCTCCCGCTAGCCCGCGCGGACGGTGGGTCAGGGCCCGGGCGGTTTTTACCAGCTCCTGGGCCGCGGCGGTCTCGGGCGCACCCCAGACGACCGGGGTGCCGGCGTCCCCGCCCTCGCGCAGGGCAACCTCGAGCGGTACCGACCCCAGTAGGGGCACCTCGTAGCCCAGGGCCTGACTCAGGGACTCGGTGAGGACGGCCCCGCCCCCTTCTCCGAAGAGGGGCAGGGCGGTGCCGTCCGGTAGCTGCATGGCGGCCATGTTCTCTAGCACCCCGATGACCTTCTGCTCGGTCTGCAGGCTGAGGGTACCGGCCCGCTGGGCCACGTCCACAGCGGCTAGCTGCGGGGTTGAGACCAGAAGAATCTCGGCATGGGGCAGCAGCTGGGCCATTGAAATCGCGATATCGCCGGTGCCCGGGGGCAAATCGAGGAAGAGCACATCCAGGTGACCGAAGTGCACGTCGGTGAGGAACTGCTCCAGAGCCCGGTGCAACATGGGGCCGCGCCAGGCGACCGGCTGGTCGGGCTTCACGAACATACCGATAGAAATTACCTTGATGACACCGCCACCTGAAGGGGCCTCAACCACCGGCGGAATAATCATATCGTCCATGCGGGTAGGGCCAGAGGTAATGCCCAGCAGCCCGGGAATCGAGAACCCGTGCACATCGGCATCAATAATGCCAACACTCAAACCCATGGAGGCACAAGCCGCTGCCAGGTTAGCGGTCGCAGAGGACTTGCCAACCCCGCCCTTACCCGAAGCTACCGCAAAAATACGGGTCAGTGAGCCGGGTGCAGTAAAAGGGTTCTGCTTGGTGTGGCCAAGACGCTGGCGCAAGGTCGCGCGCTGATCCGGGCTCATATAACCAATCTCAAGCTGAACCTCGCTCACCTGCTCCAGGGCAGAGACCGCAGCGCGGACGTCCGCCTCAATCGTCGAACGTAGTGGGCAGCCCTCAATAGTCAGGAGCACCCTGATATCGGCGACCAAACCGGTCAGCTCAGCCCGGTCAACCATACCTAGCTCGGTGATGGGCTGGCGCAGCTCAGGGTCAATAACTGTTGAAAGAGCTGCAAGCAGCTCCTCATTCAGATGTGATGTCTGCATGGGGTAAATCGCCTACTCAAACGAGCGGTCGATGTCCTTTACCTTCTTCTTCTTACGCATTTTCGGGTGGTCATCGCTCAGCACATCAAAGGCACTGGTCACAGGCTGGGCGGCATTGGGGTCAAAAGGTTTAGTAGCTTCTGACGCCTCAAGCTCATTTGCCTTAGCCGCCAGGGCCTCAGCGCGGGCAAAGAGCTCCTCCTGGCGGCGCTGCACCTCAGCAAGCTCGTCCATAATGTCGCGCATCTCCCCGCGCACAAAGTCACGGGTGGCAACCTCACGCAGGGTAATACGCAAGGAGGCAATCTCGCGGGTCAGATATTCGGTCTCCTCGAGGTTGCGCTGGTCGCGCTGCCTGTCCTGGCGGGCAACCACGCGGTCACGGTCGTCCTGCCGGTTCTGCGCCAGCAGCAGCAGGGGAGCCGCATACGAGGCCTGCAAAGAGAGCATGAGCGTGAGCAGGGTAAAGTTTAGCGAACGGGGGTCAAACTGAAGCTCCTCAGGTGCCAGCGTATTCCAGCCCAACCAGAGGGCACAGAAAATCGTCATCCACAGCAAAAACTGCGGAGTACCCATAAAACGCGCAATTTTTTCGGTCATCTGACCGAAAGCATCGGGGTTAGGGCTCAGCTGAAAGACCGGCCGCCGCTTCTTTTGCTGCGGGGTCCCGAGAGTCTGCGCTGAATCGTTGCGCTCGCGTGCATCACTCAAAGCGGCGGCCTACCTTTCGAATTGGGGTTCCATCGTCATAGGTGCGCCAGTCATCGGGCAGCATCTCATCGAGTACGTCATCCACAGTGACCGCCCCAACCAGGCGGTCGTGGTCGTTGACCACCGGGATGATGGTGAGGTCGTAGGTTGCCAGCACGCGGGTTACTTCTTCGATGCTGGCTGCGTCGGTAACCGGCTCAATGGAGGTGTCGATAATGTTGCCCACCTGCTCGCTGGGGGAGTGGCGCAGCAGCCGCTGCATGTGCACAATGCCCAGGTACTTGCCGGTAGGGGTTTCAAGGGGCGGACGCGTGACCATAACCGCCGCTGCCATAGCAGGGGAGATTTCTTCCTGGCGGATATGGGCCAGCGCTTCAGCTACGGTCGCTTCAGGCGAAAGAATAATCGGCACCGGGTTCATGAGCGAACCGGCGGTACCCTCCTCGTATTCGAGCAGGCGGCGTACGTCGTCCGAATCTTCGGGATCCATCAGGGTCAGCAGCTCTTCACGCTGGGTATCTGAGAGCTCACCCAGAAGGTCGGCCGCGTCGTCCGGCTCCATCTCTTCCAGAACGTTGACCGCTCGCTCCACCTCAAGGTGGGAAAGAATCTGCACCTGGTCTTCTTCGGGCAGTTCCTGCAGCACGTCCGCTAGGCGTTCGTCCTGGAGCTCCTGGGCAACCTCAACCATGCGCTTATCGGGCATCTCGTGAATAGCGTCTGCCAGGTCAGCGGGGTTGGAGTCTTCGTGACTTGCTACAAACGCGGTCGCCGCCTGCGGCTCAAAATCTGTGGAGAGAATGACCTCGTCCCAGTCCACAATCAGGGTTTCTTTGCGGCGGCGCATCAGGCTAGTGTGGCCGCGGGAAATAAAGAGCTCGGAGATAAACCAGTCACCGTTGCGGCGCTGCTCCATTGCGACGTCCTCAATCTGAGCCCGACCCGACCCGTCGCGTAGCTGCACCTTGCGGTCAAAGAGCTCACCGACCACCAGAGCTTCAGAACCGCGCTGCTCAAAGCGGCGCAGGTTGACCAGGCCGGTCAGAATTACCTGGGTGGAATCGATACTGGTCACGCGAGTCATGGGCACGAAGATGCGCTTCTTGCCCAAAATCTCGATGACGATACCCACCACAACGGGCTCCTTGAGCTTAGCCAAAGAGCCCACCGCGTTGAACTGGGTAAAGCCGCTTTTAAGCACCACCACATCGCGTAGACGGCCCAGGCGGTCGCCGTGGGGGTCAAAAACATCAAGGCCCAGAAGGCGGGCGATAAAAATCTTGTTCGGTACGCTACTCACAGTTATCAAGGGTACTCGCCCCGGCCCGCAGCTGCCACCGGTTACCAGCAGAGTGAGAGTAACCCTACTGAGTTCACCTGTGGCGATACCCCGGCGTGCTCCCAGCAAACTCCCTGCACTTTGCGAAAAAATAGGGGCATGGATCAACTCAAAGCACCTCCCGCCCTGGCCATGGCAGATGGCACCCACCTACCTCCCGGCGAGCTGGTCGCCACCTTCACCGACCGTAAAGAGGCCAACAAGGCTATCGAGTTTCTTGCCAGCCAGAAGTTCCCCGTACACTCCCTGTACGTGGTGGGCCGGGACGTGCAGCAGGTTGATTACATTACCGGTCAGGCCACCTATCCGCGGGCGGCCCTCAGCGGCGTCTTCCAGGGCCTGAGCCTCGGCGCCCTGGTTGCCCTCTTCAATGCCGTAATTACCCAGACCTCGATTCTGGCCAACTTCCTGAGCATCGTGCCCCTGGCTATTGCCTTCTGCATGATTTACGCAATTATCGTTGCCTCCCGCACCAAGGGCCGAGGTATCCGTACCCGTACCCAGATGCTACCCCAGCGCTTTGATCTGATGGCTATCCCCGCCACCGCCCAGGCAGCCCGGCACCTGCTACGAGTGACAGTTCAGCCCGGTGGCACCCACAGTGGCGTGCACGGCCCCGGCACCCACCCCTTCGCCCAGAACGGGCAGGGCTCAAGCCCCTATGTACACCCGGGCATGAGCCAGGCTAACCCCCAGGGCTATGCATCCCAGCAACCCCAGGGAACTCAGCAGCAAGCCCCTGGCAACCAACAGAACCCCCAATGGTTTGACCCCTCAGCCCCTGCTCCCAAGCAAGAGCAGGCCCCCGAACCCTTCCTGCCCGGCTTCAACCCGGCCGACCAGAAGCAGCCTGAGGCACCGGCAGCCGAGCAGCGTCCCTCCGCCCCCGTCTTTACCCCTCCCGCTGAAACCAACCGCGACGGCTCGAAAGCCGCCGGTAAATTCGGTCTGCGAGTGGAGTCCCCCGAAGAATTTGAGCAGATGATCCGTAAGGCTCCCGAGCCCCCTGCCACCAACGAGCGTATCGAAGCGATCCGCGCAGAAAAGGGGGAGCAGCGCTACGGCCTGCGCGTGGAAACCCCCGAAGAGTTTGAGGCGACCATCCGCAAGGCGCCCGAAACAGCAGGGGCTGAGCAGGAATCGCAGCAGGACGCCAAGTAAAAATAACCTGGCTCTGGCAGTACACGCTCAATATAAACCGCAGCGAAAACCCCGCCCGCTCTGGAAGAGAGCAGGCGGGGTTTCGTCACTTAGCGGGAGTTCTCCGCCATCCAGGCTTCGATACCCTCAACAGTACGGGGCAGGGCGGCAGAAAGGTTCTCGTTGCCGTCCTCAGTGACCAGTACGTCGTCCTCGATACGGATACCGATGCCGCGCAGCTCCTCGGGGATAGCGAGGTCTTCTTCCTTGAAGTAGAGGCCAGGCTCAATGGTGAAGACCATGCCTGGCTCGATGATGCCCTCCATGTAGAGCTCGTTCTTGGCCTGGGCGCAGTCATGCACGTCGAGGCCCAGGTGGTGGCTGGTGCCGTGGGGCATCCAGCGGCGGTGCTGGCCGCCCTCAGCCGACAGGGAAACCTCAGCAGAGACGGGCAGCAGGCCCCACTCGTGTAGGCGGGTCGCTAGAACCTGCATGGCAGCATCGTGAACCTCGTGGAACTTCTTACCCGGCACCGCAACCTTAAAGGCAGCATCTGCAGCTTCGAGCACGATGTTGTAGGCCTTGGCCTGAACCTCGGAGAACTTACCGTTGACCGGGAAGGTGCGGGTGACGTCCGCAGTGTAGAGGGTGTCGTCCTCAACGCCGGCATCGAGCAGAAGCAGCTTACCCTCATCGACGGTGCCGTTATTGCGGATCCAGTGCAGGATAGTTGCGTTGTTACCGCAGGCTGCGATGGTGTCGTAGCCCAGGTCGTTACCCTCAACACGGGCCTTAGCGAAGAAGGCAGTCTCGACCACGCGCTCGCCGCGGCGGTGGGCAACAGCTGCGGGCAGGACCTTGACAACCTCAGCAAAGCCCTCGATGGTCAGGTCAACCGAGCGGCGCAGGTTCTCCACCTCAATGGCGTCCTTGACCAGACGGGCCTCAGATAGGGCCTCGGTCAGGGCAGCATCGAGCTTATCTGACTCTTCTAAGTCAACAGAGGTGTTGTAGCGGGAGGTATCGACCAGGGCATCAACATTCAGGTCAACGTTGCGTACCAGACGGATGCGCACACCGCCCAGTGCCTCGGGGCCGGCGTTCTTGGTGATAGCTACCTCAAGCTCGCCCAGGTCCTTGGTACGCAGACCGTACTCGGCACCCAGCGATTCGAGAGTGGGGCGGGAGCCAATCCAGAACTCCCCGTAGCGGGGATCACGATAGAACATCTCGGTATCGCGGCCTGCCAGGGGGCGGAAGTAGAGGGTGACCTCGTGGTTCGAGCCGTTATCGCCCTGGCCCTCTTCAACAGGCTCAAATACGAGCACGGCGTCGGGCTCGTGGTCCAGACCCAGACCTGTCTGGTGGGCAAAGGCCGAGTGGGGGCGGAAACGGTAGTCAGTGTCGTTAGAGCGCACCTTGAGGGGGCCAGCAGGCAGAACCAGGCGTTCGCCTGGGAAGAGCGCAGAAATCTTGGCGCGGCGCTCAGCGGCGAAGTCGGCTACACGGGCGCGGGCCGGGAGTTCATCGGACGCCGGTGCCCAGTTCGCTGCCATAAAGTCAGTAAAAGCACTGGACTTGGGAGCAGCAGAGCGGTTGGTGACGCGCTCCTCGATGGGCTGGTCGTCGCCAGGGGTGGGGGTGTTATCGCTAGTAGTCATGCCTACCAGTCTAGTGAGCTGGGTAACGGCGCGTCTAGTTGAAGATAGTGGTACCGATACTTAAGGGCGGCTAATGGTTGCCACCTGTTACGGATGGGCCGCCGCAGGTAGGCTGGAGCTATGTACGACCTGCACACCCACTCCCGTATCTCAGACGGCACCCAGCCGGTAACCGAGCTGGTCGCCGACGTAGCCGCCGCCGGGCTTACCGGCTTCGCCCTGACCGACCACGACACCACCGCCGGCTGGGCTGAAGCCCAAGATACAGCCGGACGCCTGGGGCTAGACTTCCTGCCTGGCATGGAAATCTCGTGTTCGGCTCAGGGGGTAAGCATCCACCTGCTCTCCTACCTGCACGACCCGGCCAACGAGGCTCTCCTAGCTGAAATTAATCGCGCCCGTGATTCTCGAGTGGGACGCGCTCAGCGCATGGTTGAAAGACTCGCCGAAGACTACCCGATTACCTGGGAGACCGTTCAGGAACAGGTACACGAGGGAGCTACCGTAGGCCGCCCCCACATCGCAGATGCCCTAGTGGCCCTCGGCACAGTAGCCAACCGGTCAGAAGCCTTCGAAACCATTCTGACTACCCGCTCAAAATACTACGTACCCCACTACGCCGTTGACCCGGCGAGGGCTGTTGAACTGGTACGTGCGGCAGGGGGCGTGCCGGTCATGGCCCACCCCAAGGCGTCCGCCCGCGGCAAACTCGCCAGTAACGAAACCATCTACGCCATGATTGAGGCAGGGCTGGCCGGCTTTGAGGTCTACCACCGTGACAACCCCGAAGAAGGCCGCGCCTGGCTGCTTGAAACCGCAGCCAAACACGACCTTCTAGTCACAGGATCATCCGACTACCACGGCGCAGGCAAACCCAACCGCCTGGGCGAAAATACCACGCCCGGTGAGACGGTCGAGCGGATTCGTGAGTTAGCTAGGTAATTGGGCAGGGCAGATACATCGCCCGGCGACGACCCTCTCATAGCTCGCGCCGGGGCACTCGCTATGATTCACGCCAGCCCCGCGCCAGCCGCCGGGCGATGCATCTGCCCTACCCCTAGCTCTTCGGCTACCTCTTGAGCCAGAGCGTAGCCGACCCGGGCATGGAACCTGCGGCGAAGGCGTCCGCGGCACCGGGAGTAGAGCCGAGTACGAACTCGGCCTCAGTCAGGTCAGCGGGCAGGGGAGCGGGCTCGGTGCTGAAGTTGGTCAGGTTGACCCAGCCGCCGGGGCGCTCAAAAACCAGCAGGTCAGCCGAATCAGTGGCGAGCCAGGTCAGTTCCTCGGCCGGGCCACCTGCGAGCAGCCACTCGTGGCCTACCTTCTCGTTGGTTTTACCCTCTACAAAGGGTAGGCCGTAGCGGGTGGGGTGGCGCACCATATTGTGGTTGGAGAGCACCCAGGTGCTCGACGAGCCGGACTCAGCAGAGAGTTCCAGGTTTTCGGCCACTATTTTGCGGAACTCTCCTGCCGCGAAGCGGGCAGTGAGCAGGTCAAAGTTAAAGGCCTGGCCCAGGCCCTGGGCGAACGCGTAGGCGGGACGGCGGTCGCGCTCCACCCAGGCCTCTGCCACGGCGGTGCGGGGTGTATTCGTTGAAGACGGCGCGCCACTCCTTATAAATCTCGTGCACATCGTCGCGGTCCCACATGGGGTGGGTGCCGTCCTTGGGCAGAGCGTCAAGCTCTGCCTGGCTAGGGAGCACCTCAGGTAGGTCCTTGGCGATACCGTGGGCCACGTCGATGCGGAAGCCATCCACACCGCGGTCAGCCCAGAAGCGGAAAGTTTCTTTGAAGCCTTCGTGGACCTCGGGGTTATGCCAGTTCAGGTCGGGCTGCTCAACGGCGAAGTTGTGCAGGTACCACTGGCCGTCGCCCACCGGCTCCCAGGCCGGGCCGCCGAAAATAGAGGTCCAGTCAGCCGGGGGTAGCTCGCCCTTCTCACCCAGGCCGTCACGGAAGATATAGCGGTCACGGCCTGGCGCCACCAGGTGGGATCGTCGGCTGCCGGAACCAAGAGGTTTGAATCGCTCATCGTTGAACCTTTCATGGGAAGAAGCTACAGGGCAGGGCACCTGCCCCTGCCCACCAGCCTACGACCCGGCGTCCGCCTCCCCCTGAGCGGAAAAGATGCGCGTGGTAAAAATGCCACAAATTGGAGTTACGCAGGTTGCACGCTCAAAGCTAACAAACTGCCTGTTCAGCGGCACACCGCATAGACTAAGGGTATGAAGTTTCTCAACGACATGACCCCCACCACCGACCTTACCTACAACGACGTGTTCATGGTTCCCTCCCGCTCCGCGGTAGGCTCCCGCATGGGCGTAGACCTCTCCACCGCCGACGGCACCGGCACCACCATCCCCCTGGTTATCGCTAATATGACCGCCGTTTCAGGGCGCCGTATGGCTGAAACCGTTGCCCGCCGCGGTGGCATCGCCATCATTCCCCAGGACGTGCCCACCGACATCGTCGCCGAAACTATCCAGCGGGTCAAAAACTCCCACCTGATTTTCGACACCCCTATCACCGTCAAGCCCCACCACACCGCAGGCTACGTGCGCCACCTGCTACCCAAGCGTGCCCACGGGGCTGCTATCGTCGTGGACGGCGAGACCCCCATCGGCGTCATTACCCCTAAGGATCTGCGCGGGGCAGACAACTTTGACCAGGTACAAGACCTCATGAGCACCGAACTGCTCACCCTGCCCGATACCGTCACCCCGCGTGAAGCCTTCGACATTCTGCACGAGAAGTCCCGCAAGGTAGCGCCCGTTGTGGACGCTGACGGCAAGCTGGTCGGCGTGCTGACCCGCTCAGCCGCCCTGCGCGCCAGCCTCTACGAGCCGGCCACCGACGCCGAGGGCAAGCTCCGCATCGGCGTTGCAATCGGCATCAACGGCGACGTAGCGGGTCGTGCCGCCGCCCTGATTGAGGCGGGTGCCGACGTGCTCGTCGTCGATACCGCCCACGGTCACCAGGAAACCATGATTGAGGCCCTCAAGAAGGTCAAGGCCCTTAACCCCTCCATCCCCATTGCCGCCGGCAACGTGGTAACGGCTGCGGGCGTCCGCGACCTGGCAGAAGCAGGAGCCGACATCATCAAGGTCGGCGTTGGCCCAGGCGCCATGTGCACCACCCGTATGCAGACCGGCGTAGGCCGCCCCCAGTTCTCCGCCGTACTGGAATGCGCCGCCGAAGCCAAGAAACTGGGCGTACACATCTGGGCGGACGGTGGCATCAAGGACCCCCGCGACGTTGCCCTGGCCCTGGCCGCCGGTGCCTCCAACGTCATGGTCGGTTCCTGGTTCGCGGGCACCTACGAGTCACCCGGCGACGTACTGCAGGATGCCGACGGCCGCCTCTACAAGGAATCCTTCGGTATGGCCTCCCGCCGCGCGGTTATTAACCGCAACTCCAAGACCGAAGCCTTTGAAAAGGCCCGCCGTGAAATGTTCGAAGAGGGCATCTCATCAGCCCGAATCTACCTGCCCGAGGGCCGCGGTGGTGTAGAAGACCAGATTGACTCGATCATCTCGGGCGTCCGCTCATCCTTCACCTACGCCGGCGCTGCCTCCATTGAGGAGTTCGCCGAGCGAGCCGTGGTGGGTATCCAGTCTGCCGCTGGTTACGCAGAGGGCCAGGCCCGCGCCACCCGCTAGGTAGGTTTTCCCTGAAAGGGGACCTTAAAACCTAAAAGGGACCGCATATTATGCGGTCCCTTTTAAGTTTTGCGGTCCCTATGAGTCTTGTCTGCCCTCTACCCGGCGGGTGCGGCGGCGACGGCGGCGCTGGCCCTCACCCTGCTGGCCACCTTCAGCCACGTCAGCAGGCTTCTGCTGGCGCTGACGGCGGGCTGGACGCTCCTGCCCGGCTTCACCCTCTACCCGGCGGGTACGGCGACGACGCGGCTTGGGATCAGCCTCCCCGCTCTGGCCGCCACGCTGATCATCGCGCTTCTCAACCCGGCCCTCACCACCAGAGCGTGAGCCCTCGCGGCGCGGAGAACGGGAGCCCGAACGTCCGCGACGATTCCCGCGGCCACCGCGCTCCTGGCGCTTCTCACGAGCCGGGACACCCCCAAAGTCCTCAGCCTCTTCAGCCTGCAGACCCGCTGCGGTGCGCTCCTCCTTGGGCAGACGGCCCTTGGTTCCTTTAGCAATACCCAGGTCAGTGAAGAGGTGGGGAGAGGAAGAATAGGTTTCAACCGGCTCGTCTACACCCAGTTCAAGGGCCTTGTTGATGAGCTTCCAACGGGGCACATCCTCCCAATCCACCAGGGTAACGGCGGTGCCTTCCTTCTCGGCACGGCCGGTGCGGCCCACACGGTGCAGGTAGGTCTTCTCATCCTCGGGGCACTGGTAATTGATGACGTGGGTGACGTCCTCAACGTCAATACCGCGGGCTGCCACGTCGGTTGCAACCAGAATGTCAATCTTGCCGTTGCGGAAGGCCCGAAGGGCCTGCTCACGCGCCCCCTGGTTGAGGTCGCCGTGAATAGCGCCGGCTGCGAAACCTCGGGCGGTCAGCTCATCAGAGAGCTTGGCAGCGGAGCGCTTGGTCTTGGTGAAAATGACGGTACGGCCCCGGCCCTCGGCGCGCAGAATACGGCCGACCAGCTCGTCCTTATCCAGGGGGTGGGCCCGGTAAATAACCTGGCGGATCGAGGCCTTGGTCATGGTCTCTTCTTCGCCGGATTCTGCGCGGATGTGCATGGGGCGGCTCATGTAGCGGCGGGCCATGGTCAGGACGGGCCCGGGCATGGTTGCCGAGAAGAGCATGGTCTGGCGCGCCTCGGGTACGGCTGAGAGAATGCGTTCCACATCGGGCAGGAAGCCCAGGTCAAGCATCTCGTCGGCTTCATCGAGTACCACAATCTTGATCTGGCTCAGGTTGAGGTACTTCTGGCGGTGCAGGTCAATCAGACGGCCCGGGGTACCCACAATCAGCTCAACACCCTTTTCCAGTTCTTTGACCTGGCTGTCGTAGGGGCGGCCGCCGTAGAGGGTCGCTACTCGCACGCCGGTCTTTGAGGCAGCAACAGCGAGGTCATCGCCCACCTGGATAGCCAGTTCGCGGGTGGGAACGATAATCAGGGCCTGAGGCGCACCGGGGGCGGGAAGCTGGTTGAAGGCGTCCGTACCCGGGACCGAAAGGCTCTGCAGGGCCGGCAGACCAAAGCCCAGGGTCTTACCGGTACCGGTCTTAGCCTGACCGATGATGTCATGGCCAGACAGGGCCACCGGCAGGGTCAGGGCCTGAATGGGGAAGGGGGAGACGATGCCCTTCTCGGCAAGGGCATCGGCAATGTCTTGGCGCACGCCGTAGTCGGCGAAAGTTTGAGTGGTATCAGGGTTAGTCACGAATCGTGTTCCTTATAGAGTGAGGCCCCGGCCCGGGGCAAACGAGGAAGCCGATCGTGGGTTTTCATGCAGCAAAGAAGCTCTATCAACCGCTGGGCGGACGCTTGCAGAGCGTTGGGCGGGAGAGCTAAAGGCAGGTGAGTCTATACGGATGGTACGACCGGGCAACCAAATAACTTCTTTATTCTACCGCCAAGTGCCGTAAATGTAAGAGGGGCCCCAGGAGTTTTGCGTCAAACTCCCGGGGCCCCTCTGGCTGAGTAAGCCCGATGTTACTGGCCGATACCGAAGCCGATGCGGTGCTTGGTTTCAGAGCCCAGCTCGACATAGCCGATGTTAGCGGCCGGAACCAGGGTGGTGGAGCCCTTAGAATCGGTCAGTTCCAGGATGCCGCCCTGTTCGAGAGCCGCAGCGATCTTGGCGCGGACGTCTGAGGCGGTTTCGTCGGTGTCGATGACGACCTGGCTGGGCACGTTGATAACGCCAATCTTAATTTCCATGAGGTTTCCTTTCGATGGTTCCCTACCTGGCTGCAGGGGGTCTCTGCCCACCAGTCTACGTGAGTAGGGGCAGGAAAGGAGGTGGGTTTCGGTCTGAGCTGACAGGGTAGAGAAAGGGCACGACAGCGGGGAAAGCGCTACTCCCAGTCCTCATCGATGATGGAGATACCGCCCCAGGCCAGACGGAAGACGGCGCGCTCAGCCATTGCAAGCTGCTGGGGTGAGGAGTCGGTGCCGATGACCATGTGGGCAGCTGCCTGCACCATGCCGGTGAGCATGCGGGCCGTCATCAGGGCCTCTTCAAAGGGCATGCCGGCGTTGGGCGCTAGTACCTCGGCGATTCGCTTGGCGATGGTGATGTGCATGTTTTCGGTGCGTTCTTGTACCGCGTAGTCGTTCTGAATGTCGGATTCAAAGATGACGCGGTAGCCTGCCACATTATTGCGGGCAAAATTGAAGAAAGCACCGATGACGCCCTGCACACGTTCGCGGTTGACCTTGGTGGTGTAGAGGGGCTGCACCAGCTGGGTCATGAGGTTGTTGATTTGTTCATCGAGCACGGCCAGGTAGAGGTCGCGTTTGCCGGTGAAGTGCTGGTAGAGCACGGGCTTGGTCACGTTAGAGGCGGTGGCGATGTGGTCCATGGTGGTGGCATGGTAGCCCTGGGAAGCAAAAACACGCACGGCGTTGCCGATGAGCTGCTGGCGGCGCAGGTCTTTGGGCAGGCGGGAGGCCCCGGGCGGGTCGATGGGGTCGCCGGGGTCGGAGTCAGCTGAAAATATGGAGGTGGACATCGTTGCTGCCGAACCTTTGGGATGGTGGGCGGACGGGGATGCGGCTGGTGGGGTACCTGCCTGCTAGGAGGCGTCGGTTTGGGGCTCGGCCTCTTCGGGGGTTTCTTGCACTTCGATACCGTAGAGGGCTTCGAGGGCCGCTACATAGTCGTCTACCCGGCCTTCGCGTGCCATATCTCGGGCGCGGACGGTCGGGGTGTGCAAGAGGGACTTGACCATGCGGCGCATTGCGAGCTCAAGCTGTTCAGTTGCTGCGGTGCACCCGTACTGGTTGTGCACCTTAGCTAGCTCGGCGTCGAGTACGCTCATGGTGTGTTGTCTGAGAGCAACAATAGCAGCGTCAACGCTGCGGGCCTTCTCTTTGATGGAGAATTCTGCGGCGGCTTCGTCCACAATTGTGCGGGCAGTGTGCACGGACTCTACGGTCTCTTCGGGGGCGGCCAGACGCACAGATTCGAGGGTAATGAGTTCTACCTCGGGTAGGTCTGCTACCTCGGGGGCGAAGTCGCGAGAGAGCGCTAAATCAAGGATGACGCGCTTGCCGGCGGGGATTTCGATGGGAAGCATGGGGGAGGCACCACCCGAGCAGCCGATGATGATATCGGCCGCTGCCATCTGCTCGTGCAACTCCCCGTGGGGCACTGCCTGTACCCCGCGTTTGTCGGCAAAAGTGGCTGCACGATCTGAGCGGGAGTATATCCAGATATCGGTCGTCCCCCGAGAGTGCAGGGCAGCTACAGTAGCCCCGGCGTAGGCGCCAGTACCAAAGACCAGAACCCGGCGGTTCTCCCAGGTTTTGTCGGCGATGTCATCGGCCATATCCAGGGCAACCGACACGATAGAGCGGCCCCGAGAGCCCAGCATGGTTTGCTGGCCGACCCGGCGGGCGGTCTGGGCACCGTGTTCAAAGAGGCGCACCAGATTGCCGGTGGCCCGTCCTTGCTCCTGGGAGAGAGATAGAGCGCGGCGTACCTGGCCTGTGATCTCGCGTTCGCCCACAACGGCCGATTCCAGGCCTGAGGCTACAGTGAAGAGGTGGTGGGCTGCATCTGTATTTACCAGCACATCAAAGCTGTTTTCTACCAGGTCGTAGGAAAGCCCGGACCGCTGGGAGATCAGGTCAAAGATGTACTCTGAGGCGGTAGCAACGTCGTTGGCGATGTTCTGGTCGGTGGCCCCCGGCTTGCTGGGAATCTCGGCGTAAAGTTCTAAGCGGTTGCAGGTAGACAAAATCACCTCACCACGAATGCCGGTGCGTTCAAGATCCCGGTGGATTTTCTCAACGCCTTCGCTGAGGTAAGCCACGGTGGTGAGGTCGACGGAGCGATGCGATGCTACAAGGCTGAAAATAGTCACGACGACTCTATTATAGACAGCTCCCTGTTGGGGGTCTGGTGACAGGTTGTCTCTAAAGTTGTGCTTTAAACTTGGCAGAATGGTGTATATGAATCAGACCGTATCATCAGCGCTGCGTCAGCGCCCCCTGCTCACCGACGAGCAGCTTACCCATCTGCCCGCTACCCACCCCCTGAAGACCGCCGGCACTGGCGAGTCAGCCATGATTCGTACCCTGACCGGTCGCGAAGCTGAGCACGCCCCGGTCTGGTTCATGCGCCAGGCAGGACGCTCCCTGCCCGAGTACCGCGAAGTCCGTGAGGGAATCCCCATGCTGGATTCCTGCCTCAACCCCGAACTGGCTGCAGAAATCACGGTTCAGCCGGTGCGCCGCCACAAGGTCGATGCCGGTATCTTCTTCTCAGATATCGTCATCCCCATGAAGCTAGCCGGTGTGGGTGTCGATATTGTTCCCGGGCGAGGCCCCGTCCTGGACGCCCCCGTCCGCACCCTCGAGGACATCAAGAACCTGCCTGAACTCGAAGACTCAGCCCTTGACCCCATTCGAGAAGCTGTTGCTCTGACCGTTGAGAAACTGGGCTCCACCCCGCTCATCGGCTTTGCCGGTGCCCCCTTCACCGTGGCCGCCTACATGGTAGAGGGCGGGCCCTCCCGCGACCACCTGCGTCCGCGCACCATGATGCACGCCGACCCCGAAGCCTGGGCCGCCCTGGGTGCCTGGGCTGCCCGCACCTCAGCCCAGTTCCTGGCTGCCCAGATTGAGGCGGGTGCTTCAGCTGTTCAGCTCTTTGATTCCTGGGCAGGCTCCCTGGGTGAGGCCGACTACCGCCGTTTCGTCATGCCCCACTCCGCAGCCACCCTCGCTGCCGTTGAACGCTACGGGGTGCCCCGCATCCACTTTGGTACCGGAACCGCTGAACTGCTGCCCGCTATGCTCGAAGCCGGTGCGGACGTCATCGGCGTGGACTACCGCCTGCCCCTCTCCGAAGCCCAGCGCCGACTGGGCGGAGGTATCGTGCTACAGGGCAACATCGACCCGGCCCTGCTGGCATCGGGCTGGGAGGCCCTTGCCGCCCACACCGATGCGGTTCTTGAAGAAGGACGCTGTGCCCCGGCCCACGTGGTTAACCTGGGGCACGGGGTGCCCCCGACCACCGACCCCACCGTCCTGACCCGCCTGGTCGACTACATCCACACCTCAACCCGCAAAGGCTAGGAAAAAGAACCCCATGGCACAGCACCAGCACCTGTACAACACCGCCCTGGTGATTGGCGGCGGCATCTCGGGCCTGCTTGCAGCCCGCGAACTAGCCCGAGCCGGTAAGAAAGTCACCCTGGTTGAACGGGAAAGCCACCTGGGAGGTGCCGTAGGCGCCCACCAGTTAGCCGGTCTGGTGCTGGATTCTGGTGCTGAGTCCTTCGCAACTCGTACCGACGCGGTCCGCAACCTGCTCACCGACCTGGGGCTGGCTGACCGCATTGTGACGCCCGAGCCCCTTGGGTCCTGGCTCTACCTGCCCACCGGGCCCTACCCCTCACCGTCCACCGGTGTTCTGGGCATTCCCGGTAGCCTCGATGACCCGGCCCTCAAAAAAATCCTGGGCCGGGCAGGCTACCGCCGCGCCAAGCTCGATGCTATGCTGCCGCGTTCAGCCGGGTCTAACGCCAAAACCCTGGGTGAGCTGGTGCGGGTGCGTCTGGGCCAGCAGGTACTCGACCAGCTGGTAGCCCCGGTGGTATCCGGTGTGCACTCAGTACACCCCGACCAGCTAGAAATCGCCACCATCGCCCCCGGTCTGCTGACCGGCCTCCGCGAGCTGGGCTCCCTCACCGCAGCCAGTGCCCGCCTGCGAGCCGCCTCACCGGCAGGTTCCCAGGTTGCCGGTATCGAAGGCGGCATGAACCAGCTCTCCGAAACTCTCGTGGACGACCTGCTCCGTCAGCGCGTGCGCATCGTCAGCGGCTTCGACACCATCGCCGTGGACCGTGACCCCGTTACCGGCGGGTGGACGGCCATTCAGCGCCAGCCTGAATACGGCGAAAAATCAGCCATTATCCGCGGCGAACTGCTGGTGGTAGCCACCGACGCCCAGACCTCCATTCGCCTGCTCGGGCCCCACCTACCGGTGTCCGCCCTGCCCGCCGTTACCCCCGGCCCGGAAGTTGCCCTGGTCTCCCTGGTGCTCGACCAGCCAGCTCTTGACGCAGCCCCGCGCGGTACCGGCCTGCTGGTGAGCGAGGCTGCCACCGGCGTCCGCGCCAAGGCCCTTACCCACGCCACCGCCAAGTGGGCCTGGGTCGCAGAACGAGCAGGGGAAGGGCGCCACGTGGTACGCCTGTCCTACGGGCGCGGCAAGGATCACGACACCTCACCGCTGTCAGAGCTTGCCCTGCACGATGACCAGCTGGTCACCCTGGGCCTCCACGACGCAGGCCACCTGCTGGGCGTACCCATCACCAAGAGCCACCTGGTCGCAGCGGACGTCGTACGCTGGCGCAGCGCCCTGCCCTCCACCACGCCGGGGCACAAGGATCGCGTCACCGCCTTCCGCTCGGCCCTCGCCGACCTGCCAGGTGCCACCGCCGTTGGCGCCTGGATTGCCGGAACCGGCCTGGCAGCCGTCACCGCAGACACCCAGGAACATCTGGGGCGCTTCATCCAGAAAAACACCGACACATCAGCTAACGACTAGGTAGCGGCTACTCGCCCTCAACGTCCCACATCGAAAGGTAACCCCATGTCACACCACGGTAACCCTGCAGAACACTCCCACGGCGCCAGCGCTTACGGCAGCGCAGGCCACGGCTCAGCTGGTCACGGCGCTTACAGCCACGGCGGTCGTCCGCCCATGCCCACTGCCAAGGACACCCACGGCAAAATTCAGGGCCAGCGCCCCGGTGAAGTAGCCGAAGGCGACAGCCAGTTCCATTACGCCCTCTACACCGTCTTCGCCCGCGAAGGTGCCGCCAACCCCGCCGCTACCGGCGCTGAGGCTACCGCCGAACTCGAAGCCCTGGTTGCTGAGCTCGAAGCCAAGGGTGTGATTACCCGCGGCTTCTACGACGTCTCAGCCATGCGTAACGACGCTGACGTGATGGTCTGGGTCCACGGTGCTGTGCCCGAAGACCTGCAGGCAGCAATCCGCAGCTTCCGCCGCACCGCAGCTTTTTCGGGCACCAAGATTGTCTGGTCGACCATGGGCGTACACCGCGACGCCGAATTCTCAGCTGGTCACACCCCCACCTTCGCCAAAGGCATCGCCCCCGAACAGTGGGTCTGCGTCTATCCCTTCGTGCGCTCCTTCGACTGGTACACCATCAACCCCGAAAAGCGCCGCGATGTGATGAAGAGCCACGGCATGAAGGGCATCGACTTCCCAGAGGTGTTGCCCAACACCATCGCCACCTTCGGCCTCAACGACTACGAGTGGCTTATCGCCCTCGAAGCTCCCGAACTGGTGCTCATCGTTGACCTCATGCGCTCCTTCCGCAATACCGAAGCCCGCCACTTCGTACGCGAAGAAATCCCCTTCTACACCGGCCGCCGCATCGAGGCCGCCGAGGTTGCCCAGGTGATCGCCTAATGACCACCCAGCTCCCTGCCGACATCATCCCTAACCAGACCGACCCGGCCAACACCGCCTCCAACGGCCCGGCCGTGCTCGATGAGAGCACCATCGGCACCTACACCAGCGAGCGCACTCTCACCCGCCCCCGCGCGTCCGCCCCCCAGGACTATGACCTGGTGATTCTGTCCTCCTTCGGCGGCCCCGAGGGGCAGGACGACGTGATTCCCTTCCTGCGCAACGTCACCGCCGGCCGCGGCATCCCCGACGAACGCCTCGAAGAAGTCGCCACCCACTACCGGGCCAACGGCGGCGTCTCACCCATCAACGAGCAGAACCGCGCCCTGCTGGCAGCCCTGAGTGAAGCCCTCGCTGAGAAAGGCCCCGCTATCGACATCACCTGGGCCAACCGCAACTGGAAGCCCTATGTCAACGACGTGGTCCAGCAGGCCTATGACGAGGGCAAGCGTAAGATCCTTGTGCTGGCCACCAGCGCCTACCCCGGCTACTCCTCCTGCCGCCAGTACCGCGAAGACTACGGAATCGCCATCGAAAAGCTGGGCCTAGACGGCAAACTGCAGATCGATAAGGTCCGCCAGTTCTGGGACACCCCCGGCTTCATCCAGCCCTTCATCGACGGCCTGGTCGAGGGGCTTGCGGACGTCCGTGCCCAGCTTGCTGCCGCCCAGCAGGCTGCCGCAGGTAACGGAAAAATCCGCATCATGTTCTGCACCCACTCCGTACCCACCAGCGCCGCCAACGAGGCCGGACCCCGCGGTGTCGACTACGAAGGTGGCTCCGCCTACGTCGAAAAGCACCTGGAAGCTGCCCGCGCCGTCCTCGCCGGAGTACAGGCCGTTGACCCCGCCCTGCTCGATGAAGTCGACTGGGAACTGGTCTACCAGTCCCGCTCTGGCCCCCCATCCATGCCCTGGCTCGAACCCGACGTCAACGACGCCCTCGAAGCCCTCGACGGTAAGGTCGACGGCATCGTGCTTGTACCCCTCGGCTTCGTCTCAGACCACATGGAAGTTCTCTGGGACCTCGACACCGAAGCCCTCGACACCTGTAAGCGCCTCGGCTTCGCAGCAACCCGCACCCCCACCCCCGGCACCCACCCCGCCTACGTTGAGGGCCTGCGCCAGCTAATCGCCGAACGAGTCGCCTCCACCGCCCCCGCCCAGGACGCCGACGGCATACAGGCAGCTCGCGTCTCCGTCTGCGGTGGAACCGGCTGGTTCGACGCCTGCAACCCCGATTGCTGCAAGTCCCAGCGCCCCGGCTCCGACAAGCCTGTGATTGCTAATTACCAGGGGTAGGTAGACGGCAAGGGCAAGTTAGTGAGGTGCGTAAGCGTGCGCCGTTTCCTTCTTGTTCCTAGCTGGGGGCGCGGGGACGCGCTTTTGCCGACTAACCTTCTTGAGCTCGCGCTGGGGCGCTCGCTCAATTCATGCCAGCCCCAGCCAGTCGGCTCCAAGCGCGTCCCCGCGCCCCCTCTGCAACACGGCGGCTTAAACATTTCAGATAAAGATTGCACGAAAGGACGCTCATTGGCAGCTCGAACATTTACTGTAGGCACGCGCGGGTCGGCTCTTGCGACAACCCAGACCGGCTGGGCTGTTCAGCGTATGCGGGAGGCAACCGGCATTGAGCTAGAGACCGTCACCGTCAAAACTGAGGGCGACGTGCTCACCGGCCCCCTGTCTCAGCTAGGTGGTACCGGTGTTTTTGCTGCGACCCTGCGCTCCCGCCTGCTCGATGGGGGAGTGGATGTGGCCGTCCATTCCCTGAAAGACCTGCCCAGTGCGCCCTGCCCGGGGCTGACCGTTGCTGCCACCCCGGAGCGGGAGGACCCCCGGGATGCCCTGTGCGCCCGGGACGGCCTGACCCTCGATACTCTGCCCACCGGGGCTAGGGTGGGTACGGGGTCGCCGCGTCGGGCGGCCCAGCTGCTGGCTATCCGTCCTGACCTCACCATCGTTGATATCCGCGGTAATGTGGGTACCCGTCTGGCTCGTGTGGCTGGCAATGAGCACTACGGGGTGGGCGCCCACGGCCTGCACGGTGAGAAGAAGCTTGGCGCTATCACCGGTGACTGCGATGCGGTCGTGCTGGCTGCTGCCGGTCTGCACCGCCTGGGTCTTGCTGAGACCATTACCGAGTACCTGGGGGTTGACAGGGTTGTGCCCGCTCCCGGCCAGGGGGCCCTCGCTATCGAAATTCGTACAGAGGATACCGGCGAGCAAACAGAGCTGGGGCAGGCTGTAGCTGCTGTCAACCACACCGAGACCCAGCTGGCTGTGACCGCTGAGCGCGCTCTACTGCGCCGTCTTGAAGCCGGTTGCGCCGCCCCCATTGGGGCTTACGCCCTGGTGGACGCCGGCCAGCTCGTCCTTAACATAGCTGTGGCTAACCCCGATGGCACCGAGCTGCTGCGGCACACCGTGCAGACAGAGACCCTGTCGGTAGAAGCCGCCGCCTTCCTCGGCACCCAGGCTGCCGATGACCTGCTGGGCATGGGCGCTGCCGCCCTCGCCGGTCTTGAAGGCGGTGCCTAGAGCTATGACTACCTACCTCATCACCCGCACCCCGGCTAAGGCCGCTGCGCTGACCAGTGCTCTTCTGGAGCAGGACGCCGAAGCGCAGCTGCTCTACGCCCCTATTCTTGACCCCGTAGGCACCGAACCAGAAGACTGGGAAGAAGTCGCCTTCGCCCTGATCCGCGGGGAATTCTCCTGGGTTACCTTCACCTCGGTCAACGGGGTACTGGGTCTAGACGCCCTGGCCCAAGGGCTGGGCCAAAGCTTGGTCGAACTGTTAGGCGCTGCCCAGATTGCAGCCGTCGGCCGGGCTACCGAGGCAGCCCTGATTAAGCGGGGCCTGCTGGTCGACTTCGTGCCCGAAACCCAATCAGCAGCCGGAATGGTCGACGAATGGCTCATCGACGAAGAATGGGATAACCCCATGGACGAAACCATCTTGGCCGTCCAGGGAACCACCGCCTCAGCGACCCTCGAAGAAGGGCTCACCGACTACGGCTACACCGTAGCCACCCTGCCGGTCTACGACATGCTGCCCTCCCCAGTAGCGAACCCCCTGACCGAGCAGAACCCCGCTGACCTTGGCGTTCCGTCAGGTTCCGCGCTCACCCTGAGCGAGGCCGTCATCGCGCTCGCTACCACCGACGTCCTGATTGCAACCTCGCCCCTGCTATTGCAGACCCTAGCGGACGCTGCCGGCAACACCCTGCCCCCCACCGTTGCCATCGGGGCCAGCACCGAAGCCGCCGCCCGCAACCTACCCGAGCAGCAGCGTCCTGCAACCATCACCGTGGCGGCAAGCCCCGCCGCCGCAGACCTGGCAGCAGCCGCACTCGCCCTCTAAGCTAAAAAAGACACCTACCCGTCAAGGAAGACCATGTTTGAACCTTCAGCCCTGCCGGTGCGCCCCCGCCGCCTGCGCACCACCGGCCCCATGCGGTCCCTGACCGCTGAAACCGCCCTGATTCCGGCTCACCTGGTGCAGGTGCTCTTCGTGCGCGACGGAATCGAGGAGCCCGTTGCCATCGAATCCATGCCCGGCCAGTACCAGCACACCCTGGAGACCGTCATCGGCGAGGTACAAAAAGCTGTGGACGCTGGCGTGCGCTGCATCGACCTCTTCGGCGTGCCCCGCGATGAAGATAAGGACGCAGTCGGCTCAGCAGCCTGGGCCGAGGACGGCATTCTCAATCGGGCGATCCGCGCTGTGCGCCAGCACTTCGGCGACTCGGTGGTCGTCATGGCAGATACCTGCCTGGACGAATTCACCGACCACGGCCACTGCGGCCCGCTGGTCGAAGACGCCTTCGGTAACACCGTCGTTGATAATGACGCAGCCGTGGAGTCCTACTGCAAGATGGCGGTTTCCCAGGCACGCGCCGGTGCCCACACCGTCAGCCCCTCCGGCATGATGGACGGCCAAATCGCCGCCATGCGCACCGCCCTCGACGAAGCTGGCTTCACCGACGTGTCTATCTTGGCCTACTCCGCCAAATACGCTTCGGCCTTCTTCGGCCCCTTCCGCGACGCTGTTGGTTCAACCTTCAGCGGCGACCGCAAAACCTACCAGCAGGACCCCGCCAACCGCCGGGAATCCATCTACGAAGTCCAGCTCGATATCGAGCAGGGAGCCGATATGGTCATGGTTAAGCCAGCTACCGCCTACCTGGACATCGTGCGCGAGGTCGCCGACTTCTCGCCCGTCCCCGTGGCCGCCTACCATGTCTCTGGCGAATACGCCATGATTGAAGCGGCTGCCGCGCAGGGCTGGATTGACCGCGAGGCCGTAGCTCTCGAAGCCCTCATGGGCATCCGCCGAGCAGGCGCCTCTATCATCTTGACCTACTACGCCACCGAAGCCGCCACCTGGCTCAACGAAAGGTAAACCCCTTGACCGTCTCAGAAGACCTCTTTGCCCGCTCCGCCCGCGTCATTCCCGGCGGCGTCAACTCACCCGTGCGCGCCTTCAATTCCGTTGGCGGCACCCCCGCCTTCATGGTGGAGGCATCCGGCCCCTACCTGACCGATGCCGATGGCCGTAACTATGTTGACCTGGTCTGCTCCTGGGGCCCGGCCCTGCTCGGCCACAAGCACACCGGCGTCATCGAAGCCGTGCACGCAGCGGTAGAACACGGCCTCTCCTTCGGTGCCTCAACCGCCGCCGAAACCGAGCTGGCTGAACTCGTGGTTGACCGCATCAACGCCGTAGCCCCCGGAACCATCGACCAGATCCGCATGGTCTCCACCGGCACTGAAGCAACCATGACCGCCATCCGCCTGGCCCGCGGCTACACCGGCCGCGACAAGATCATTAAGTTCGCAGGCTGCTACCACGGCCACGTCGATGCCCTGCTCTCAGAAGCCGGCTCCGGCGTTGCCACCCTTGCCCTGCCCGGCTCGGCGGGCGTCACCGCAGCTACCGCCGCCGAAACAATCGTTCTTCCCTACAACGACGAGGACGCCGTCCGCGCAGCTTTTGCTGCCAACCCCGGCGAGATTGCCGCCATCATCACCGAGGCAGCCCCCTGCAACATGGGCGTTGTGACCCCTGCTGAGGGCTTCAACGCCTTCCTGCGCGAGATTACCCGCGAACAGGGTGCCCTCATGATTTTTGACGAGGTGCTGACCGGCTTCCGCGTCTCCTCCGCAGGCTACTGGGGCTATTCCGCCCCCGTAGAAGGTAACTGGGCACCCGATATCTTCACCTTCGGCAAGGTGATTGGTGGCGGTATGCCCATGGCCGCCCTGGGCGGTAAGCGCGAGATCATGGAATACCTGGCTCCGCTGGGCCCCGTCTACCAGGCAGGTACCCTCTCCGGCAACCCCATCGCCATGGCTGCTGGTCTGGCTACCCTTAAGGCCGCTGACGCCACCGTCTACGAAACCATTGACGCCCGCTCAGCCCAGCTGCAGGCAGCCCTGGTTGAAGCCTTCAACGCTGAGGGGGTCAATCACTCTATCCAGACCGCAGGTAACCTCTTCTCCGTTGCCTTTGGTACCGCTGACAAGGGCGTGCACAACTACGAAGACATCAAGGCATCAGAAACCTACCGCTACAATGCCTTCTTCCACTCCATGCTGAACTCCGGCATCTACCTGCCGCCCAGCGCCTTCGAAGCCTGGTTCCTTTCAGCAGCCCACGATGATGCCGCCATGGACCGCATCATCGCGGCCCTGCCTGAGGCTGCCCGCGCGGCGGCGGAGGCGACAGTCTAGGCTCATGCTTTCTACGGGCGCGGCGCACTGGCCGGTAGCCAACTGGCTGGGTCTGGCATGAATCGCTTGCGAGCTTGCGAGCCAGCGAGAAGGTTAGTTGGCGAAGGTCAGTGTGCCGCGCCCATAGTTGTGCCTGCTTCACCTACATCTGCGTGTCAGTTTCCTTATCTCATGTGCCCCTGCGGCAGGGAGGCCAGGTTCTGGGTGTCGCGGTCGTAGAGCCAGTTCTTGTCCATGAGCAGGCGGGACAGGGCCAGACCCATTCCTAGAGCAGCGAAGATGAGCAGGACCTGCACGAAACTGGCTAGGGCTTCATTGACATCGCCGTTAGAGAAGTGGGCCATGGACATGTAAAACATGACGCCGGGAACCATGGTGACGGTAGCTGGCACCGCCAGGGATATGCGGGAAACCCGGCGGGCGTGGAGGGGAGCGACGATTTCTGAGAGTACCCCGGCGGTAAAAACGGCCAGTGCAATGGCGAGGTGGGGCGCCCACCCGGCTTCTACCAGCCAGATACGGCCCGGGTTTACGATTGCAGCGATTGCCCCTGCCCAGGCGCAGGAGAGGGGAGTAGCCGAGAAGAGCATGGCGAAGCCGAAGGCGGCGGTGAAGGAGGCCAGCATCTGGAGGATCTGGAGCAGCCAGAAGCCCAGGTGCGGGGCTGGGGCCTGCTCTAGGGGCAGGCTAAAGACCAGGGAGATGAGCCAGACCGAGAAGGACGCGCTGCCCAGGAGTAGGGCAACGTAGGTGAGGCGGGAGATGCCGGAGGCGAAGTCCATGCGGGCTATTTCTAGCATGCCGGTGACCAGTGGGAAGCCTGGTACCAGGTAGAGAATTGACGAAATAAAGCCCACCAGGTGGTTATCTGCGATGAGGCCGGGAGCGATAAGCGCCGACATGACTGCCACATAGATACCGGCTGAGAGCAGGCCGCAGAGCATCCAGACCGCCATATGGTTGAGACCCCGGTGGGCGAGGGTGGAGCGTAGGAGCTGACCGGCGAAGGCCGCGACGAGAACGACTGAGCATTCAATGACCCCGCCCCGGTTGAGGAAGGCGAAGGCTGCACAGGCTAGGGCGGCAGCGAGAGCTAGGAGCCAGGGGGCGTAGAGGGGCTTTTCTTTCTCAATGCGGGTGAGCGTTGCGTCGGCTAGAGCCGGGTCAATGCGCTCGGGCAGGGACGAGATGAAGTGACTGAGTAGGTCGATTTTGTAGGCGGAGATTCCCTTGACGCGGGTTTCTGCAATTTCGGTGCGGAAGTTGCCGCCGGAGTAGGCGGTGGTGGAGAGTTCGGTGAAGTGTACCTGGGCGTGGTGTTCTTCAAGCCCTACGGCTTTGGCCAGGCGGGACATGGAGGTTTTGACGCGGTAGGCGCTGGCTCCAGATTTCATGAGGAGCAGGCCTAGTTTGAGGACGACCGCTGATTGGGCTACCAGTTCTTTGTGCTGGTTGTGGGTGGAGCCGAGGTAGATGCTGCTGGTGGGCGCGGGCTCGTTCACGGTCGTCCTTGCGGTTGAGGTGTATCTGCTTCTTTAAATCTAGTAGAGGGAGGGCAGAAAAGGACGCCGATGGGCAAGTGACGGTGCTTAAGGCACCTACCTGCCTACCGGCGTCCTAATCTTCACAGCAGGGGCGTGTCTAGTCGGTGCGTACTGGCCAGGCGCCACTGACGTCCGCCTGCTTGCCAATGCGGTTGAAGTAGTCCTGCAGCTCAGCTGCCTGCTCAGCTGCCCAGGTAATCTGCTGCTCATGCAGGGCTGTAGCAGGCTGTTCGATCTCTTCGTATTCAAAGCTCATAGCCGTCAGCAGGCGCTCAGCTGCTAGGGCGTCGTCCTTCGAGGTGTGGGCGTTTTCCAGCTCAACGCTGTACTCACTCGCCAGCACTTCCAGGGTGCGCTTGCCCTTCTTGAACTTGTGCACGTGCTTATTGATAACCAAGGGGTCAAGCACGGGGTAGCAGGTCAGCGGCGGGAAGCCATAGCGGGCCAGCTCAAAATGCAGTACCGAGAAATCGTAGGCAGCGTTAAAGGCGATGACGGGAACGCCATCGGCAAAGAGACCACCCAGAGCCATAGCCACCTCGTAGGCAACCTGCTGGGCAGGCTTGCCGTGCTCACGGGCGTACTCGGTGGTGATGCCGTGGATAGCGGACGCCTGCTCAGGAATCTCAACCCCGGGGTCAGCCAGCCACTCCCCGGCGCGCAGAACCTCGCCGTCCGGAGAAACCAAGACCAAAGAAGCCGTGACGATACGGGCGGTCTTGGGGTCGATACCGGTTGTCTCAAGGTCGAAAGTGGCGCGGGGAAGCTCGGTCCATGAAGTCATACCTTCGATAGTAGCGACAGAAGTAGCGCCACAAAAATATTTGAGGCAGGTGGCGCCCAGGCTCTTAAAATGTCAGCCACCTATGATGAACTTGGAATACAGTGAGAACCTTGACCACGACAAAAGATGGGGAGTGCACGGTGACACACGAGCGGCTAGAGACTCAGGGCGCTACCTTGCTTCTGGGCGCGCCCGGCAGCGGTAAAACCCAGGCCCTGCTAGAAGCAGCTACCGGATTCATTGAGCAGGGCAAAGACCCTGCCCGTCTGCTGGTGCTCACCCCCTCACGCGTCAGCGCAACCAGGTTCCGAGAGGCGCTTTCAGCCCGCATTACCGCAACAGTCTCAACGGCCCCGGTGCGAGCCTGGCAGGCTTACGCCTTTGGCCTGCTGCGACGGGCCCACATCGAGGGGTACCTACCCCACCTGGACTTCACCCCCAAGCTCCTTTCAGGCCCCGAGCAGGACGTCCTGATTAAAGAACTCCTTGACGGCCACCGCAGCGGCGAAGGCTCTGGCATTATCTGGCCCGATGACCTCCGCGAAGCCCTTGAAACCCGCGGGTTCCGCCACGAGGTGCGAGACTTCTTCGACCGCATGGCCGAATACGACCTCACAGCCTCAGCAGTTGCAGACCTAGCGCAGCGCTTCGACCGCCCCGAGTGGCGGGCCCTGGCTAAGCTCTACACCGAATACCGCCAGGTGCGAGCCCTCCGCGCCCCGCATGCCTTCGACCCCGCAGCCCTTATCCATGAGGCCACCAAGACCCTGCTAGCCCACCCCGACGTGCTGAGTGCAGAACGTGCCCGCTTTGATCTGGTGCTTATCGATGACGTGCAAGAACTTACCCCCTCTATCTACCGGCTGCTGGCTGTTCTGGCCGGTAGGTCAGCAAAGTACCTGCGTGCCACAGCCAGTAACTCACTGGCCTCTGGCGCAGGTACCGAACCCGCAGACCTAGACGGCCTTCTTGCATCAGGCCCGGCAGCGGTCATGACCTGCTGTACCGATACGGTCGTGCAGGGCTTCCGCGGAGCCAGCCCCCAGCTGGCAGCCAACCTCCCCGATATCTTCCCCTCTCTTGTTACAGAAGAG
Source organism: Rothia nasimurium (assembly GCF_035916755.1). Lineage (GTDB taxonomy): Bacteria > Actinomycetota > Actinomycetes > Actinomycetales > Micrococcaceae > Rothia. The sequence goes on from NZ_JAYWIX010000007.1 coordinate 58,915, forward strand.
CTCACCACGAGCTGGCGCATGGCTCCTGTTATCGCCGAGCGCTGGGCAGAACTGGCCTCCCGCCTACCCGTTGTGCCCCGGGCAGCCCATCGGCGCGTCCTTACCCCCGCTCCGCAGGATCCCAGCGAAGAAGCCCTCCTACCGGTCGGGGACGACGGTGCCCTGCTAAACCCCGCAAAAGCAGCAGAACCGGACCCCGAGGTGCTGGGCCTGGTTGTAGAAACCCCCCAGCAGGAAAACCAGCTGCTAGCCCAAATGATTCTTGAAGACCACCTCTACCGGGGCAGGGCTTACCAGCGTAGCGCTATTATCGTGCGAAACGGCTCAGACGTCACCCGGCTCAAACGAGCCCTCATTAACCTGGGTGTTCCCGTACAAACAGCAGCTTCTATTACCCCCGTGCGCGATGAACCTGCCGCCCGCCCCTTCCTTGATGCCCTGGGGCTCATCCTGCACGCCCGGCGCATACGGGGTGCAGAGCAGGCTACGAGCTCTCAGGACGCAGAGACTGAGCTTTCAACTACCCAGCAAGCAAACACTTGGGGCCTGGGCGCTGATACCGCGGTTTCCCTGCTGACCTCCCGCTTAGGCGGGGCCTCGACCCTGGACGTACGCCGATTACGTCAGCGTCTCCGCGCCGAAGAACTGCGCGCCGGGGGCACCCGAGACAGCGATGCCCTCCTGGTTGAAGCCCTCATCAACCCCCAACTACTGCCCACCGGCGAAAGCAGTGCAGCTGCCCGCCGCCTGGGCCGGGTACTCACCGCAGGCGATAAAGCCCTCGACCAGCCCGGCGCTACCGCCGAAACCGTCCTCTGGGCGCTCTGGGAGGCCTCAGAACTCGCCCCCCTGTGGAAGGCTCAGTCTCTCTCAGGCGGTGCAGGAGCCGACCGAGCCGGGCGAGACATCGACGCCATGATAGGCCTGTTTGAGGCAGCAGAACGCTACACCGACCAGATGCCAGGAGCCACCGCCGACCAGTTCTTGGCCTACATCGATGCCCAAGACCTACCTATGGATACCCTGGCAGAGCGCACCAACCACCGCGACGCCGTAGAAATCATGACCCCCGCTCTCGCCGCAGGGCGCGAATGGGACACCGTCTACATCGCGGGCCTGCAAGACGGCACCTGGCCGAACACCACCGTCCGCGGCTCCCTACTGGGAACCCTCGACCTGGTGGATGCAGCTACCGGGCGTCTGGATGCAAACCGGCACGATAACGGTGGGGGAGTAGCTCCCGGCTATTCGCTCCTTGAACGCCTACGCTCCAACCGTTTCGACGAGTTCCGTATGTTCGCCACAGCAACTTCCCGAGCCTGCTCCCGGGTAGTCTGCACGGCTGTATCTTCTGCCGACCAGGCCCCCAGCGAGCTGCTCGATATTTTTGCCCCGGCCCCCGGCGGCGAGCGGCCCCTCACCGAGGTCCGGCGCCCCATGACCCTGCGCTCGTTGGTTGCCGAACTGCGCCAGTGGTCAGAGGCCCAGCACATTTCGCCAACGAAAGCCGATGCCGCTGCCCGTCTGCTGGGCCGCCTCGCTGACCGAACGCAGACCTCCGGGTTGAACTTACCCGGTGCCCACCCCCGCTCCTGGTGGGGGCTACTGCCCCTGTCCTCACAGACCCCGGCCTTTGAAGGGGATGGGCCTGTTCCGGTATCACCGTCTCAGATTGAAAAGATTCACCGCTCGCCCCTCGACTGGTTTGTGGCTGCCTCCCGTGCTGAAGCTGCCACCAACGCCTCGCGGTCGCTGGGCACTCTCATCCATGCCATTTGCGAAGATATACCCGATGGGAACGGAACCGACCTGCGCGACGAGCTCCATCGCCGCCTACCCCAGCTAGGGCTGCCCGACACCTGGGAGAGCCAGAAGATGGTGGAGCGGGCCGAGGGTATGCTCCAGAAGTTTGCCGACTATGTGCGAGACCTCAAGGGCAAAGGACGCTCCTTGGTGGGTGTCGAAGGTTCCTTTAGTGTGCTGGTGCCCGGCCCCGCCAAGGACGCCCTGCTGTCAGGGCGTGTGGACCGCATTGAGGTAGACCAGGTGGGGCGCTTTATCATCATCGACCTGAAGACTGGTAAGAGTAAACCTAGTAAGGCAGATCTTGAACAGCACCCGCAGCTCGCTGCCTACCAGGTTGCTCTTGAAGCCGGTGCAGGCGCCCTGATGCAGCAGGCCTTACAGCACGATGCCTTAGCCCAGAAAGAGGGCGAGCAGCCAGCGAAGCCGCAACCGAACCAGGTTCCGGTGCTCGACGGGCTCCACGAACTTTCGGGCGGTGCCCTACTTCTACAAATTGGTGGGACTACGAAGAGCTACTCCGAGCAGGAGCAGGCACCGCTGACTGCTGAAAGTACCTGGGCTGTTGAGCTTATCAACCGGGCTGCCGAACTGATTGCAGGGGAGCACCTGCAGGCTCGTCATACCGCAGGTGGCCCCTTTGGCATTGGCTGTGCCCTCCCCGATATTTGCCCCATCTGCTCACGGGGCCGCGCTATCACCGTCCGCCCCGCCCAGTAAAGGCAGAATCATGACTGAAAACAAGCCAGTAGAAAATCTCCTGAGCCCCGAAGAAATCGCAAAAGCCCTGGGCCGCCCCCTACCCACAGCGGAGCAATCTGCCATTATCAGCTCTCCACTGGTACCCCGCCTGGTCGTAGCGGGAGCAGGCTCGGGTAAGACTGCCACCATGGTGGATCGAGTAGTGTGGCTGGTTGCCAACGGGCTTGTGCGTGCCGACCAGGTTCTCGGAGTGACCTTCACCCGCAAGGCTGCCGGTGAACTGCGGGAGCGTATGCGTTCCCGCCTTGAAGAGCTCCGCCGCCAGGGGCTCGTGCGAGAAAACCCTGATCAGGGCGCGGACGGAGTCACGAGCGACCCCACCATCTCCACCTACCACTCCTACGCCAATACCCTGGTGCAGCAGTACGGGCTTCGCATCGGTGTAGAAGACGATGCCCAAATGCTGGGTGGCGCTCAAACCTGGCAGCTGGTTGCCCAAATCGTGGAGCACTATGAGGGCAAGCTGCCTGAAAAAGACGTCGCTAAGTCAACCATGGTGGAGTCCATCATCAAACTCTCAGCTGAGTGCGCTGAACACCTGGTAAGCCCCGATGCCGTCATCGACTGGTGTACAGAAACTCTGAAACAGGTTGAGCACCTGGGCAAGCCCACGGTCAAGGGGGCTACCACCGAACAACGGGCCCTAGTGCAGGGGCTACAGCTGCGTATTTTTTACGCTGAGCTGGTCAAACGCTATTCGTCCATCAAAGCACAGATGCAGGTGATGGACTACGGCGACCTCATCGCCAAGGCTGCCCACATCGCGAAGACCGTACCCCAAGCTGCGCAGATAGAACGGGAACGCTTTAGGGTGGTGCTGCTGGACGAATTCCAAGATACCTCCCATGCCCAGATGCAGCTCTTCTCCGATCTGTTTGGGGCAAAAGCAGATGCCCCTGCCCACCCCGTCATGGCGGTGGGGGACCCCAAGCAGTCTATCTACGGCTTCCGCGGTGCCTCCGACGGCCAGCTCTTTAGCTTCTACGACTACTTCCCGGCAGAAGACCGCACCGCCAGCTACCTCACCTTGGCCTGGCGAAACGACACTTCTATCTTGGCGGCTGCCAACCGGGTAGCTGAGCCCCTGAGCGTAAGCCCCGACTGGGTTCAGCGCACCCATAGTATCGAGGTTCCGCCCCTGGTTGCGCGCCCCAATCCCACCGCGGGGCGGGTGCTGGTGGGGGAGTATCTCACAGACCTGCAAGAAGCTCGTGCTCTTGGTCAGATGATTGCCGAGCAACGCTCTAGCTTTGTTGGCCGCCCGATCTCTGACATGCCCACCATGGCCGTCCTCTGCAAAAAGCGAGCCATGATGGAACCCTTGCAAGAAGCCTTCGACGAGCTGGGCGTCCCCTACCAGGTGGTAGGTCTGGGAGGACTGCTCGATACCCCCGAAATCGTAGATCTGGTGGCGGTTCTCCGAGTGCTGAGCGACCCCGGCCGTTCAGATGCCCTCATGCGCATCCTGGCCGGAGCCCGCTGGCGGCTTGGCGTATCTGATCTTCTAGCCTTCGGCGAGTGGGTAGAAACCCTCAAACGCCAGCGAGAACTTGAAATCAGGTTTGGCATTACAGCCCAGGCCGCTGCCCTGCGCGCCGAACAGGAAATCTTCGACGAAGTTGAGGGCCTGAGCGAAGCCGCTGAACGCGGCGCCACTAGCGCAAGGGACCTGAAGGACGCTGGTGAGCAGGTGCCGGCGTCCGCTGAAGACCTTCGGCGCCTGCTCCAAGCTGCCGCCCCCGATGTCACCGATGGAGCCTCCCTGATTGAGGCACTCGAAAACCTGCCGCAGGAGGGCTGGGCCTCAGCCCGCAGCGGCCGGTCCATCAGCGCCGAAGGCTTGAAACGACTGCAGGCCGTATCGAGGGAACTGACCTACCTGCGCCAGTTCACCGCCGATGACCTCACCACCCTCATCAGCGAAATTGAGCGCACCCTTCTGCTGGATATCGAGCTAGCCGCCCGCCCGGGGGCACATGCCACATCGGCTCGCAGGCACCTTGATGCCTTCTACGATGTGGCCGCTACCTACGAGTCCACAGCCCCCCGCGTGAACGCCCTGCTCCTGGCAGCTGCTAACGGCCAGCCCCTGGAAGAGGGGGAGGCCGGCGTCCGCTTTGCCCTCAGCGCCACCGGCGCCTCGGCATCGGGGATTAGCGGCTTCTTAGCCTGGCTTGATGCAGCAGCCCAGCAGGAAGCCGGCCTCGAAATGGCAGCAGAGGCCCCCCGTCACGACGCGGTGCAAATTCTCACCGTGCACGCTTCAAAGGGACTGGAATGGGACCAGGTATACATTCCGGGCATGGCTGCCGGAGACTTCCCCGATGCTAAGGACGAACGCTGGACCAAGCAGGGGGATACCCTGCCCTGGCCCCTGCGCGGTGACGCCGCCTACCTACCCGGTTGGCGGTCGGACTTTGATCATTTGCAGGATCTCGGTGATTTTATGGCCCAGCTCTCGGAGCAGGCGGTAGAACACCGCACTCTGGAAGAGCGCCGTCTGGCCTACGTGGGGTACACCCGTGCCCGATCCCTGCTCGTTCTGACTACCTCGGCCTGGAAGGGAACCACAGCTAAGCCCCGCCTCATGTCTGATTTCGTCGCCGAGTTACTTGATGCCCCTGTTGAGTTAGCTGAAATTCTGAGCGAGCTCGACCCTGACCAAGTAGGTACCGTCAACCCCCAGTCAGCCACGATTACCACCGCCCTCTGGCCCTTTGACCCCTTCGACGGGCCCCACCAGATGACTTGGACCTCCCTTCAGGAACTCGAAGCAGCAGGCCCTACACCCAGCCCGAACGAGAGTAAACAGGGCAACCTAACAGGGCTCAGCCCCCGCCAGGTAGTCGAGCGTGCGGCCCAGAACGTGCTGCGCGGTGGGCTTGAGGCAGATGCGCTCGCTGAAGCTCTCGCTGCCCTCCCCGACCCCACCCCGGAGCAGAGCCGAGAGGCACAAGACGCTATCGAGGACTGGCAGGAAGAAACAGACCTGCTCCTGAGCCTGCTGGCCGCACCCGCGGAAAACAGCTCCTTTGGGCTACCCGGCCACCTGTCAGCCTCCCTGCTCGTCAACCTGGTCAAAGACCCGCAGGCCGTCATTGACAACATGCGACGCCCCATGCCCCAAAAGCCGGGTATAGCGGCCCGCCAGGGAACCATCTTCCACAGCTGGGTTGAAGACCACTTCGGCACCAGCGGCATGCTCGACATGGACGAAGAGTTCGATGACGACAGCACCGAAGAAGAGCTCAATATCCCGGCCCTGCGAGAGAACTTCCTCGCTAGCGACTGGGCAAGCCGTGAGCCCTGGGCTCTGGAATACCCGCTGGAAACACCTCTTGCCGGAGTGACGGTACGCGGCCGCATCGACGCTATCTTTACCCGGACGGACGGCGACGGTTCGACCGTCTGGCAGCTGGTGGACTGGAAGACAGGGCAGCCGCCACGCACCAAGAAGGAGCTCAAAGAACGGTCGGTGCAGCTCTCCCTCTACCGCCTGGGCTTTGCCCGTCTACAGGGGGTACCCGAAGAAAACGTAGAAGCCCATTTCTTCTACGCTTCAACCGGAGAAAGCATCGAAGTTACCAACTTCTCTACCCGGTCAGAGCTAGAGAAGGCCTTGGAATGGGCCACTCAGTTAGCCGGCTAGGGCTCCAACAGCCCGTAGCTCAGCTTCGAGGTGGTCGAGCATAGAAACAGCCTCAGAAATCATGACCCTGTCTTCTAACTCCACCCCGCGGATCAGCCACTGGGCCAGACCGAACTCCGCATAGAGGTTAGCTCGAGCTTCTAGGTTCCGGTCGGGCTCCTGGGGCATCTCTTCACGGTAGGCCGCAAAGACCCTCTCCCTAAAGAGGGGGTCTTCGCAGGCGTAGAGCCAAGCAAAGTCAGTAGCAGGGTCACCGACGCAGACCTCTGACCAGCCGGTGATCTCAACGATTTTCTTCTGATTAAGCGCCAGGTTGTCTTCGTTGAGGTCCCCGTGAATGACGCGGGGGCGGAAGTCCCACATCACTGAATCATTGAGCTGCTTCTCCCAGCGGGTGAGTAGCCCAGAGGGCACCTTTCCGGTAGCGACAGCCAGATCTAGCTCAGCAAGGCGGCGCTCGCGAACCTGCTGGCCGGTGTAGACCGGTAGGTCGGCGTCTTCAACGATGGTGGTGGGGAAAACGTGGATGGTGGCGATGTGGCGGGCAACGTCGTCCGCAATATTGGGCTGGCCCTCGCGGGTTCGGTGGGAGAGGTCTGCCAAATCGTCGATGTCGTAGTGGGAGCCGGGGTTGTGGGTGTAGATGAAGGCCTGCCGCCCGTCGAGGGGAACGGTACCCACAATGGTGGGTACGAGGAAGGGCAGGCGGGCGCGGAGCCCTGGCGTAAAGGACTGGAGAATGACGTGTTCCGCTTCGAGGCGCACGCTAGCTTCGGGGTGCTTGGGGGCGCGGACGCGCCAGCGCTTGTCGGCTGAGTCAATGATGATGGCTGAGTCGAAGTCGAGGGCGTCGTCGGCTGAGGGTAGGGCAGCTACGGGGTAGAGCCCGGGAACCCCAGCTGATACGATGGCGGCAAGTTGAAGTGGTGTTGAAGTCACACTTTTAAGGGTACAAGAGAAGTTGGAACGAACCCGATATGAATGCTGAAAATATGACTAATCTGTCGGCATCTAGTTCGCAGGATGGTACGGACGCCGCACCCGGCATGGACGGACAGAGCTGGTTTTCGCCCCTGGGGCGGTTACCGCTGACCACTGACCGGGTGCGAACCAGCGGTGCTGTACGGGAGCGTCCGGGGTTCTTCGCTTATGTGGGGAAGGCCCTGACGGACAGGCAAGACACCGAAGATAGAACACTCAGCGACCTTTACCCCTGGCTCCTTAGCCCCGCCCTGCTGGCAGTTGACCGGGGCACGGTGCTGGTTCACAAGACCGATCAGGGGCTAGAACCGCTGGACCTAGCGCAGGTTTTTAATCTTCATACTGAAGCCGTACTCGACTACACGTCCCGCGACCGTCACCAACACCCAACCCTCATCTTCGCGGGGAGCCGGGTAGCGGCGTCCGCACCGGGCCAGAAGGGGGAGACAACCGAACAACCCGTGCTAGTAATCCTGGCTGACTTTGACCGCTTCTTAGACCTGGGAGAATCGCCCCTGAACCTCCAGGGCTTTGAAAATCAGGAGCAAACCCTCGCTGAGGTGGTAGCAGCCCGTTCGGGCGGCGAGTGGGTGAACATCCGCGACTACGCTGCCTACTCCTATGAGGGGCAGGGGGCAGCCTTTGCCTGGGGCGAGGTGTTGGCGGCTGCGGCGTCCTTGAGGGCCTGGCACGCATCCTCTGGTTTTGATGCGCGGACGGGCGCCCCTACCTTCGCTACCCGCGGCGGCTGGGTGCGGGTCACCGAAGAGGGTAGAGAGCTCTTCCCCCGCACAGACCCTGCCGTTATTACAGCCGTTACCGCTGAGTTTGGGGGCGAGAGCAAGATTCTGCTGGGGCAGGCTCGGGCCTGGGGGAAAGGTCGATTTTCAACCTTTGCCGGGTTTGTTGAGGGTGGCGAAGCTCTCGAAACCGCTGTCTTGCGTGAGGTCTACGAGGAGTGCGGCGGGCTGGTTACTTCCCTGAAGTATCTGGGGTCGCAACCCTGGCCCTTTCCCAGGTCGCTTATGTGCGGCTATCTTGCTGAAATCTCCAACCCCGATCAGGTTGAAGCCGACGGAGCCGAAATTGAGGAAATCCGCTGGTTTAGCCGTGTAGAACTGCTCGAGGCCCACCGGTCAGGTGCCGTGCAGCTGCCTGGGCCCAGTTCCATTTCCCGCCGCCTGATTGAGTTCTGGCTGAGGCAACCTTTGGACAGCATATCCACGGAGTAAAAGATGGTGATGGGGGCTGTTTGGGGGACGGATTCAGTGGTAGCCTGTGAAGTACCTGCACGTTACCAGTTACACACCTGGGTGTGGGTATATCTCAATCACTCACACAGAAAGAGCAGACCCTATGGTTTCTGTTACTTCCCCCTGGCGCACCCTTAAAAGGGTTGCTGCCGCAACTTTGGCGGGCGGTTTAGCAGCTCTCGCTGCTGCTCCCGCTGCTCATGCCTACCCGGACGGTCCCTGGTTTGTCGCTGATAAACCCTACGTCAGCACCTCCCAGTGGGTTCCCGGCCACAACATCACCATCGGCGATCTTGCCGACCCCAACGTCTTCCTTGAGAATGGTACCTACTATGCCTATGGCACCAACGGTGGCGGGCGTAACGTCCCTTTGATTGTCTCTAAAGATCTAAAAAACTGGAAGACCAACCAGCGTTACACTGTTCCTAAGACAAGCCCAGACGGCCGCCCCGTGCTCAATGCCGGTGATAGCTGGTACAACGATACCCTAGCTCTACCCGGCTCCTGGGCCCTACGCCAAAATGGTTGCAACACCGCTCAATCTGGTTGCTATGAAATTTGGGCACCTAGCGTAGAGAAGGCCGCTAACGGCAAATACATCATGGCCTACGCTGCCCGAACCCAGTCCACCCTTGCCGGGGTAGACCGCTGGTGTATTGGCTTGGCTCAGGCAGATAAGCCTACCGGCCCCTTCTTTGATACTTCACGTACTCCTTTTGTCTGCTCTGATGACCCCGCCGGTGCCATCGACCCCGATCTCTACAAGGACAACAACGGCAAGCTCTACCTTTACTGGAAGAATGAAGGGAACGCCGCTCAAGCAACTAAGACCAAGATTTGGGTACGTGAACTCAATAACACCGGTACAGCCTGGGCCCCTAACACCAGCCCTCAGAGCCTGCTTGAGACCAGCGTCATGAAGAAGGCCGGTAGTCGCGACACCCAGACCTGGGAAGAGACCCTGATTGAGAACCCCTCTATGGTCAGTTGGCAGGGTAAGTACTACCTCTTCTACTCTGCTAGCCAGTACTCCACCCTGGACTACCGTACCGGCTATGCCGAGTGTAGCTCAGCGACCGGACCCTGTAAGCGAGTAAGCCATACTCCGCTGCTACAAACCGACGCCCGGTGGAGCCTGGGCGGCCCCGGCGGTTCCAACGCCTTTCTTGACAGCTCTGGCCAGCTCCGCCTAGCAACTGCAGCCTGGCGACCGGAACGAGCCGGCTACGATACCCGCTGGAATAGTGGCCTGAATGCCTGCCGTACCATTGAACGCTTCTTTGAAACCTCAACCGCCTGCACCAGCAACCAGCGCTTCCTCCACATTGGTACAGTTCAAAAGTTCGGTCCTGCTGGGCTTCTTGCCCTCCCCAAGAAGAGCGAATTTGCCTGGACCGCATCACAGAAGTACCCGGCACCCATCTCCTTTATTGACTACTCACCCCGTGATGCCTTCTACAACGAAACAAATTGGCTAGCCCACACCGGCGTAACCCGCGGCTGGGACACCCCCAGAGGCCCCGAATACCGCCCCGCTAATCAGATTACCCGCGGTGAAATGGCTGCCTTCATGTACCGTCTAGCTGGTTCACCGGCCTACACACCCCCTGCCCGCTCCCCCTTCTGGGACGTCCAGCCTAGCCACGTTTTCTACAAGGAAATCATGTGGCTCTACTCCGTAAGAGTAACTACAGGCTTCCTAGAAGATGGCTCCTTCCGCCCAGCTGATAGCGTCACCCGAGAACAGATGGCCGCTTTTATGTACCGTCTCGCTGGCAGCCCCACCAACACTGCTAACGGTAGCTTTACCGATATGTCACAGACCCGCTTCCCCGGCGAAGTCGCCTGGCTCAAGCAGCAGGGCATCTCCACTGGATACAGCGATGGAACCTACCGCCCCCTCAACCAGGTAAGACGGGACGAAATGGCAGCCTTTATGTACCGCCTAACTCAAAGAGGTCCCCTGATGGCTAAGCCCTGGCCCGGCGCCTAGGATTCTGCTCTAGCCCTACATGCTGAGTAGGGACCCAGCCCTAGCTAGATGCCTAGAAGGCCCCGCTTCTTCTTTTCGAAGAGGCGGGGCCTTAGTATAAGGTGCCGACTGATTTCTACCGGTAGACTAAAGGGCTGGGCACAGTTCCTGTATCAAGTACTGCCCTCAGAGCACCTTAGAGAAAGGGCACCACTATGCAAGACAACAAACTCCGTGCCCAGCCCATTACCCTGTCTGCCCCCAACCCCGAGACTATCCTTGAGGGGCTTGACCCCGAGCAGCGCCGGGTGGCCACCGAACTGGCCGGGCCTATGTGCGTGATGGCAGGTGCCGGTACGGGCAAGACCCGGGCCATCACTCACCGCATTGCCTACGGTATTGCCATCGGCCGCTACAACCCGCGGGCCGTCCTGGCTCTCACCTTTACTAACCGGGCAGCCGAAGAAATGAAGGTGCGCCTGCGCCAGCTGGGTGCTTCCGGAGTCGTAGCCCGTACCTTCCACTCAGCTGCCCTCGCCCAGCTCCGCTATTTCTGGCCCCAGGCTATCGGCGGTATCCTTCCTGAGATTATTAAGAACAAGTCCCAGTTCATCATCGAGTCAGCCCGCCGCCTAGGGCTAGCTACCGATCGGGCTATCGTGCGCGACCTTGCCAGCGAAATCGAGTGGGCCAAGGTCTCCATGCTCACGGCCGACTCCCTCATGCCCCACCTGGCCCACCGGGAGCTGCCGGCAGACATCAGCCCCATCGACATGGTGCGCCTGCTGCGCACCTACGAGGAGCTCAAAGACGAGCGCAACGTCATCGACTTTGAAGATATCCTGCTGCTGACCGTCGCCATCATCGAGGAAAACCCTGATATCGCCGCCCAGATTCACCAGCAGTACCGCCACTTCGTGGTGGACGAATACCAGGACGTTTCCCCCCTGCAGCAACGCCTGCTGGACGCCTGGCTGGGGCGGCGCGACGATATATGCGTGGTGGGCGATGCCTCCCAGACCATCTACTCCTTTGCCGGGGCAACCAGCCGCCACCTGCTCGAATTTCGCACCCGATTCGAGGGCGCCACCGTGGTTAAGCTGGTGCGTGACTACCGTTCCACCCCGCAGGTGGTCGACCTGGCCAACCGCCTGTTAGCTGCCCGCCGTCAGATGCCCGACTCCACCCGCTACTCCTGGGCCCCGCCCCTGCAACTGGTCTCCCAACGAGAGCCCGGGGCTAAACCCGAGTGGTTTGAATACGCCGATGACGAGCAAGAAGCAATCGGTATCGCTGAAGACATCAAGGACCTCATTGAAAAGGATGGCGTACCGGCAGCCGATATCGCCGTGCTCTACCGCACCAACTCCCAGTCAGCTGCCCTGGAACAGGCCCTCACAGATGCCGGAATCAACTATCAGCTTCGCGGCGCAGAACAGTTCTTTGACCGCCCCGAGGTTCGTGCCGCTATCAGCATGCTCCAGGGTGCAGCCAAGGGCGCTGAAGCCACCGACAGCGTCACCCAGCTCGTGCGAGATAACCTCAAGAACCTGGGCTGGTCAGCCAAAGCCCCCAAGCGCTCCGGCCAAGAAAGAGCTCGTTGGGAGTCTCTTGAAACCCTGGTGTCCCTTGCCGACCGCCTTGCCGACGAGCGCAGGCAAGCGCGGGAGCGGGCGTCCGCTAACGGCGCCACCGATCTGCCCCCCGAGTTCACCCTCTACGAGCTGGTTGCCGTGCTCATCCAGCGCTCCCAGCACCGCGATGCCCCCTCCCTCAACGGTGTCACCCTCGCCTCCCTGCACGCAGCCAAGGGTCTAGAATGGGAGGCCGTCTTCCTCTGCGGCCTCAACGAGGGCCTTATGCCGATTTCCTTCGCCCAAACCAGCGACGAGGTAGATGAAGAACGCCGTCTCTTCTACGTCGGAATTACCCGCGCCCGCTCCTACCTGACCTTGAGCTGGTCGCGCTCGCGAACCCCCGGCGGGCGGGCAGGGCGCAAGCGCTCCCGCTTTATCAACGACATCGCTCCCAAGGGGGTCTAGTGGCTACCTCGCGTGAGATACTACCGGCAACGGCCTCCCGCCCCGAGATTGAGGTGGTGCGCTCTACCCGCCGCACCCGCACGGTACAGCTAGCGCCGCACAAAAGCGGACGCCTGCGCCTGATGGTCCCCGCCGCCTCCACCGATAGGGAGATTGAGGGCTACCTACGCCGCATGCTACCTAAGGTAGAGGCCCGCCGGGCCCGTAAGGACGCCGGTGCCCAGCGGGGTGCCCGCGATGAGTTTTTGCGGGAGCGCGCTGACTACCTACGAGCCACCTACCTGCCGGAAGCCCCGGAGCCGCTCTCAATCCGGTGGGTCACCAACCAGAAACAGCGATGGGCCTCAGCGACCCCCGCTGAGCGCACGATCCGTATCTCGCATACACTTCAGGGCGCACCGGAGTACGCCCTGGATTCAGTGATTTTTCACGAGCTCTGCCATTTTCTGGAGCCCAATCATTCACCTGCTTTTAGATCCCTTGAAGCCCGCTACCCCCACCTTGAGAAAGCGCGGGGCTTTTTGGAAGGTGTTACTTTTGGGCAGCGGGCGCAACAGGCAGGACGGGTCTAGAGAAGACTCTTCCCTAGACCCGTGCCTCTTTATTCTTTGTCTTTCTCTTCGGACCCTTCAGCGGGCTCGTCGTAGCCGCCGGCTAGAAGCTTCTCGAGGGCCGCGTCGAACTCGTCCTCGCTGGCGTTGAGCAGGGCCCGGCGGGAGGTGAAGCCTGCGGGGTCGTCCAGATCCTCGCCGGTGGGCAGGGTCTCGGGGCCCTCCCAGAGCTGGTCGCGAGCCTCAAAGCCGTGGTTTTCTTCGTAGTGACGCCAGAAGGCAAGGGCCTCGCGCATCTTACGGGGGCGTAGTTCAAGGCCAACCAGCTGGGCGAAAGCGTGCTCTGCGGGGCCGCCAGTGGCGCGGCGGCGGGCCATGGTCTCAGCCAGCTGCGGGGCCATGGGTAGGTTTTTGGTGGCCTGCTCGGTGACGAGGCTGACCCAGCCTTCGATGAGGGCCAGCAGGGTTTCGAGGCGGTCAAGGGCCAGCTGTTGGTCTTCGGTGAGCTGGGGTTTGAACATGTCGCCGGCGAAGGCGTCCATCATGGCTTCGGGGTTTGAGGGGTCGAAGTCGATGTCGTTGGCGGCTGCCTGCATACGCTCAATATCAACGTGAATGCCGCGGGAGAAGCGCTTGATGAGGTCGATGATGTCCTCACGCAGCCAGGGATTGGTCTTATGCAGTCGAATCAGGGCAGCTTCGCGCACGGCAAGGTAGAGCATGACCTCTTGGGCCGGGATTTCTAGGCCTTCGCCGAAGGCTGCAACGCCGGCAGGTAGCAGGGCTGAGCGCCCCTGGGCCAGCGGGATACCAATGTCGGTGGACGAGACGACCTCTTCGGCCAGCTTGCCGATGGCCTGTCCCATCTGCATACCGAACATCATGCCGCCGAGACCGGCAAAGATACTGCCGCCGCCGAGCATACCGGCCATTTCTTCGGGTATCTGCTGCTGGATAGAGGAGGTCATGGCTGATGAGACTTCTTCGGCAACGGGGCCAGCGATGTCTTTCCATGTGGCAAAGGAGTTCTCAACCCACTCGGCTTTGGCCCAGGCTTCAACACCGAAGGCAGGACGCTCGAAGATAGTCACGGGGTCCAGCCAGAGATCTGCCAGGGCAGCAGCATCACGAACCGCGCCTGTCTGGGACGAAGTCACCGAGGGGTCTTCCCCCATGGCCAGTACCTGGCGGGCGTGCTGCTTGGCCATATCCCAGTTGACAGGCTCGTCGCTAGACTGGGCGCTCATCATGGAATTGACCTGGGCGAAGATGCCCGAAAGCATGGCGGGGTCGAGGGGGATGCCCATATTTTTGAGGGCGTCAGCATCGAAGCCTGTGGCCCCGTTCATGGCTGACGGATCAAACCCCTGCTCCTGTAGCTTTTTGAGGAACTCTTCAAGGGGGTCACGGCCAGCTGAGTCGTAGGGGTTGTTGGTCACGTTCTGCCTCGTTTCAATAGGGGGCTGCGGCGCCCGCCGCTCCTGTTTCTCACTAGCCTACCGACCGGGGTGCATGCCCCGGGAGGCTTTTAGCCCTGAGCCAAGTGGGAATTTGCTGGGGAGTGGGCTGAACCGGGTGATTTTGCTAGTAGGCTAGTCCTATGGTTTTTTCGAAGAGGGACAACGCAGGCACCCGCCCCGGTGGAGGCCGGGCTGATCTGCGCAAGGTCAGCGCTGTGGGGGCCCTGGGCCTGTCGATGCTTTCTTTGGTGATTCCGGTTGATTTCGTGACTGAGTCACCCGGCCCCACCTTCAACACGATTGGCGAGTTTAACAGTAAGCCCCTGATTGAGATTGAGGGTGCTCAGACCTACCCGGTGAGCGGCAACCTTGACATGACCACAGTGTCGGTCGCCGGTGGCCCCAATTCTTCTCTCTTTGCGATTGAGGCGCTGGCAACTTGGCTGGAAGATTCTACAGCGGTGCTGCCCAGCGACCTCATCTACGAACCCTCAGTGACTAGCGAGCAGGTCACCGCGCAGAACACTGCCGATATGACCAACTCCCAGGAGGTAGCTCAGGCGGCTGCCCTCACTCAGCTGGGCATCGACTACACCGAGATTTTAACGGTGTCAGGTGCCGTTGAGGGCGGCCCCAGCCAAGGCATACTCCAGGAGGGCGACGTGATTACCGCTCTCAACGGCGAGCTGCTAGCAAGCTACACCGATCTGACCGAGCGGGTGAACGCGTCCGCCGGGCAGCCCGTCACCCTCACCCTGACCCGCGACGGCAGCGAGCAGGACGTCACCGTCACCCCCTCCTACAACGAGCAAGGGCAGCGCTACGTGCTGGGCCTCTACATTGCCCGGTCCTTTGAGTTCCCCATGACCGTTAACTACGGCCTGGAAGAAGTGGGCGGCCCTTCTGCTGGCATGATGTTTGCCCTGGGGATTATCGATGAGCTAACCGAAGGCGAGATGACCGGCGGCCTTCACTTTGCCGGAACCGGCACCATCGACGCGGACGGCACCGTGGGCAGCATCGGCGGCATCGAACAAAAGATGCAGGGAGCTGCGGACGCCGGTGCTATGGTTTTCTTGGCACCGGCAGATAACTGCGATGAAGTGGTCGGTAACGTGCCCCGTCGCCTGAACGTCATCAAGGTATCAACTTTGGATGAGGCGGTAGACGCGGTTACCCGCATCGGCCAGGGCGAAGACCCCTCAACCCTCCCCATCTGTTCATAAGGGGCGGGGCTGGTCACCCCAGAGCTGAAATGCTAAGCCTACTCTCGAAACTCACAGTTTTCTTTGGCACAATAGTGTCTTATATGTAGCGTCGCCCACTGTGCGGCGTCACCCACCACACAGGCCGCATCTTTGCGGCAGACACGAAACACAACTGAAGGATACCCGTGAGTACCGGAAGCACCCCTCCTCGTTCATCATCACGCGCTCCTCAACGTAGAAACCGGCCGCTGACCGTGACCGTGGCAATCATTGCCGCCTTGGTTGTAGCCTTTGTTTTTGCAACCCAGGTGTACACCGACGTCCTCTGGTATGACCAGCTGGGCTACCTCAAGGTTTTCATCACCCAGAACCTGACCCGCGGTGCCGTCTTCCTAGTTGCAAGTATCGTTGTAGGTATCGCCGTTTGGGCCAGCCTCTTCTACGCCTATAGGCATGGCCAACTACAGACTCCTAGCCCCCGCCGTTCTGCTGGCCCCCGAGTTGATGCCAACGGCAACCCTGTGCCCGACCCCTACGGCGATATGCAGGACCTCTTCAACCAGAACATGGAGCGCTACCGCCAGGGTATTGAGCGTATGCGCAAGGTCCTTCTGATTGCTGTGCCGGTTCTTCTGGGCGCTTTCGTCGGCAGTGGGGCGATGACCCAGTGGGAGGCCGTCCTGCTCTTCTTCCAGGGCGAAAGTTTTGGTACCACAGACCCCGAGTTCGGCCGCGACCTGGGCTTCTTCATGTTTACCCTGCCCTTCCTCAACGTGGTGACCGGCCTGCTGAGCACCGCTATTATCTTCTCAGCGATGGCAGCTTTGGTTATGCACTACTTCTACGGCGGAATCGTAGTGGGAGAGCGCGGTATCACTACCACCGTGCACTTCCGCCGCCACATCGCAGTGCTCGGTGCCCTCTTTATTCTGCTGCGCGGCATCACCCTGTGGCTGGCCCGCTACAACGCAACCCAGGACCAGTCCGGCTCCTGGGCCGGTGCCATGTATAGCGACGTCAACGCCATCATCCCTGTCAACGCGATTCTGGCGATTGCCTCCCTGCTGGTCGCTGCCCTCTTCGTCGTAGCGGCTGTTCGCGGGAACTTTCGTCTGCCCATCATTGGCACCGCCGTGCTGGTGATTGCTTCGCTGGTTGCCGGTGGCATCTACCCCTGGGTTGTGCAGCGCTTCCAGGTTGTGCCGAACGAGCAGGCTGCAGAAGCCCCCTACATTCAGCGCAACATTGACGCTACCCGCGCCGCCTACGGCCTGGACCAGATAGACGTTCAGAGCTACGACGCCACCACCTCAACCGCAGCAGGTGCCCTGCGCGGTGAGAGCGACACCATCTCTAACATCCGTCTGCTCGACCCCAATGTGGTCTCCGGCGCTTTTGCCCAGCTGCAGCAGTTCCGCCCCTACTACCAGTTTGGGCAGAACCTTTCGGTGGACCGCTACACCATCGACGGAACTGAGACCGACACTGTTATCGCCGCCCGCGAGCTGAACCCCGACCAGAATGCCGGGTCTTCCTGGGTTAACCAGCACGTGGTCTATACCCACGGCTACGGCGTCATTGCCGCCTACGGTAACCAGGTTGAAGCCGATGGTAAGCCCAAGTTCATCCAGTCGGGTATTCAGGCAACCGGTGCAATTAGCGGTGACTACGAGCCCCGTATCTACTTCGGCCAGAGCTCACCCGATTACTCTATCGTGGGTGGCACCGC
Organism: Rothia nasimurium; assembly: GCF_035916755.1. Lineage (GTDB taxonomy): Bacteria > Actinomycetota > Actinomycetes > Actinomycetales > Micrococcaceae > Rothia. The sequence continues at coordinate 76,325 of NZ_JAYWIX010000007.1, forward strand.
CGAGGACGAACCGCTAGAACTTGACCGGCCCCAGACCGCTGACGACGAAAGTGGCGCGGACGCCAAATACACCTTCAGCGGCAACGGCGGTCCCGTTATCGGTAACGCCTTTAACCGCCTGGCCTACGCCATCAAGTTCCAGTCCTCAGACATCCTGCTGTCGGACGCCGTCCGCCCCGAATCCCAGATTCTTTACGACCGCGACCCCTCAGAGCGCGTAAAGAAGGTTGCCCCCTACCTGACCGTAGACGGCAACCCCTACCCGGCTATCATCGATGGCCAGGTGCTCTGGATTGTGGACGCCTACACCACCAGCAACCAGTACCCCTACTCGCAGGCAGCCCAGCTCGATAATGCGACCTCTGATTCAGAGACCGCATCCGGCGTAACCCAGGCCCTGCCCAGCCAGCAGGTTAACTACATCCGTAACTCGGTTAAGGCCACTGTAAACGCCTACGACGGCTCGGTTACCCTCTACGCCTGGGATGACCAGGACCCGGTACTGAAGACCTGGCAGAAGGTCTACCCCGATACCGTGCGCCCCTACAGCGAGATGAGCGCTTCGCTTATTGAACACGTGCGCTACCCCCAGGACCTCTTCAAGGTGCAGCGAGAGATTCTGAACGCCTACCACGTGACCAATGCAAGCAGCCTCTATAACGGGGACGACCGCTGGTCGATTCCTAACGATCCCACCAACGACAGCGGCCGCCCCCTGCCTCCCTACTACATGTCCCTGCAGATGCCGGGTGAAGACTCAGCTCAGTTCTCGCTGACCACCAGCTTCATCCCCCAGCAGTCAGACAGCAACACCCGTAACGTCATGTACGGCTTCCTCTCAGCCAATGGCGATGCCGGTACCGGTAAGGACGGCGAAAAAGCAGAAGGCTACGGCAAGCTAACCCTGCTTGAGCTTCCCCGCTCGTCGGTTGTTCCCGGCCCCGGCCAGGCTCAGAACGTCTTCAACTCAGATACCGCTGTATCAACCGAGCTGAACCTGCTGCGCCAGGGTGCTTCTGACGTAATCAACGGCAACCTGCTCACCCTGCCCGTGGGCGGCGGTATTCTCTACGTGCAGCCGGTCTACGTGCAGTCCTCCGGCGATGCCGCCTACCCCTCACTGCGCCGCGTCCTTGTGGGCTTTGGTGAGCAGGTCGGCTTTGCCCCTACCCTGGAGGAAGCCCTGGATGAGCTCTTTAGCGGTTCCTCCGGCGCTGAAACCGCTGCCGATGCCGGTGTCGATGAAACCGAGGCCGCTCAGGCAGCTGACGGTACTGTGACCAGCACTGACAGCGCGAGCCTGACCGGCGCCCTGCAAGATGCCCGCAAGGCGATGCAGGATGCGGACGCCGCTATGAAGGCTGGCGACTGGGCCGCCTATGGCGAAGCCCAGAACCGTCTGAACGAGGCCCTGCAGCGCGCCATTGATGCTGAAGGTATCGAGGGCACTGCCACCACCGAGGCAAGCCCCAGCCCCTCACCCTCCAACTAGGAGCCAGGCTGTAGCAGCCTTGGGTAGATAAGGACGCCGCCTCCCGCACCCAGCGGGCTGGCGGCGTCCTTTTTATGTAGAGTACGTCACAAAAGCTGGTTCTGGCTTGCGCTGCCTGTAGGAAGTGCGTATAGTTATATGAGTCGCCGCGGGGTGGAGCAGTTCGGTAGCTCGCCGGGCTCATAACCCGGAGGCCGCAGGTTCAAATCCTGCCCCCGCAACCATTTGATAAGTCGTCCCGTTCGGAATGAATCCGACCGGGGCGATTTTCTTTTCCCCATCATTGCTGAGTTCAGCAGTGGTGGGGATTTTTGCGTTAAGGAGTCCATCACCCAGTAACTCCCCAAGGGATCTGTCATTGACACGATTGAACAGGGTCTAACTGAGACTGATGCGGGTCTGTGGGGTTCTGCTGAGGTGACGCCGGATGAATGGGCTACGTATGGGGCGGATGAGCTGGTGTGGTTGTTGACGTGTTCGGGTGCTTTTGTGGGGGAGTCTGGCGTGGGACAGACGTTTACGTTTCCGTATACGGATAATTTGCGGGTTGGTTTGGTGCCAATCGACAAGTGAAAGGAAGCTTGCTTAATTATTGTGGCATTTGCTAGTGTGACAATTGCCAACTGGTAAATTGCAATGAGACGAGATAACAATGATGTTCGTTCGCCCTAAGACTATTCTTAAGCTTGCACCCATAGCTCTACTCACAAGCGGTATGCTGATCTCAACTCCTGCATCTGCAGATGAGCTTACTCCTCCGCGGCCTCTGACGGAGTATGAGCAAGAACTTATCTAAGGTGTGACACCAGAAGAAAAAGAAATGCTTTTCAGAGCTATTGCTTTGAATGAAGAGGTAAACAAGGAGGAGCGTGGAACTTTGGGGCAGTTCAGATCTTCTTCCCCTTCAAGCGTTTATGAAGATATAGATTTTGAAAAGCTTAAGCAATGGGGTGAAGAGGGCGTTAAATGTGGTCTCTACGCTAATCCTATCAACTGCTATACAGGACTCTTGACTCTAACACTGCTCGCGATACTGCTGTAGAGTTGTATCCTAAGGAGAGCCTGCACAATGGTGAAGGCGATGCTTTTAGGCATTGTTACTGGAATGCTCTGATGTACTTGCATTTTGGGAATCCTGACGCTGAAACCATTGCCAATAATCATGAGTCAGTAGCAGATGGCCCTGAAGAGGAAGTGGCTATGGACTTACATAACAACGCTGTGGGGCGAGAAATCGGTCGACGTGTTGGTACTGAGGACGATGCTAAACAGGGATGCCAGGACGCATTGACTTCTGGCGAGCTGCAAGTGATAGGTTAGGAAAATCTAAATTCGAACTTCTTCTGGTAGAAAGAAGGCAGTATCGTTATGAATCTTGTAAAAAACCATAAGCTCTTTCTTCTCTCCGTATGTTTTTGGCTATTTTTAATGGCTTTTGAGTACTTCATCCGTTTTACTGCGGGGATAGCTTGCCATACTTCAAATGAGTATATTCAAGGCGAAGCCTATTGGGGATTTTTCCCTGTAATTGGAACCCGTTGTGTATGGGACAGCCTACCTGAGGGCGTGAGTGCTTTTTCTGGACCTGGTCTTACAACAGTTGCTGCTCCGGTGATTCTATGTGCGTGGTTGTTGGAGGCTTGGTTACAGGGGCGGAAACAGAAGAAAGAATTAAAGGTTACCTTGTAGCTAAGGGTATAGGTGTCTACCGGCGTTGCAGTTGCACCAGTAGAGACTGCCGACAATTCTGAACGCAAGGTGTTAGCTAATTATGCTGGTGGCTCTTGGCGTGTTGCTGGCTAGTGGTGCTGTGGTTGTGTGGGCTTCGCGTACTCGTCAGGCGTAAACCTGGTGAGTCGTCTTCACAGCCGATAGCTTTACCGTGAATCGTTAAAAAAGGATTGGCGTCCGCTCCATTGGGTGGACGCCAATTTTTGTGAGGTCATGATGATGATCCTAAGCCTTTGGAATATAGAAAGCTCAGAGGAAAAAATAAGAGATACCGGGTCAAGGTTAAGAACTGCCGCATCCTCTATAGGATTGATGATGGGGGAGTGGTTATCACTGTCTTTAAAATTGGGCACCGCCGGGAAGTTTATCGGAGTCTTTGAATCATGCAGATGGTTTGAGTCGTACTCAGAGGGGTGTCGGCGTCTTTTCGATTAGGAAGACGCCGACACTCTTTATTTAATTAAACCTCAAAGTTTCATCAGCTTACCCAGATACCTCTAGTAGAAGACCAATTAATAGTCTTGCCCGAAGAGAACCTCACCTCGTAAACCCCATTACCAGCATGCACCTCATCGGACACAGGGTAGCCATACACCGAAGTGAAACCAGTATTCCGCCAATGAGCGTAAATAGCGCCGCGCCCATTGACCAGGTTCACTCCGGTATTAGGTGCCTAGAAAAACCGAGTGACATTGGTGCCTAGTACGAATGTCTGGCGGGCCCCGTTCGCTACAGCCGTCTCATCCTCACTGGGGAATCCGTAGGTGCCGGTGCCGCCCTCGCGGGTGAACTTGCCACCGATAGCCCCGTTCTCCCAGATTGTATGAGTCCGATGATGAGTAGAGTAGGAGTCCAGTAGAAAGCCGTGTAGCCGGAGGCCACAGGTTCAAATCCTGCCCCCGCAACCACGATAAGAAACCCACTCGAAAGAGTGGGTTTCTTCGTTTAAGCTACTCAGCAAGAGAATCTTTCCCGTAGATGCTTACGAGCGGTAAGCAGGGCGTCAGCGCTCATCTGATGTATGCCCTACACTAGTGAAGTGCTCTTCGCACGCACTCGCACTCAACTTTCTTATAGGGAAACTCATTGGCTAAATACACGCCGCGCCACGTCGCGCCCAAAAACGTCGGCAAGCGCCGGGCAACCGCCCTCTCACTCACCGCCCTGCTAGCTTTTAGCATGGCCCCGGCCAACGCAGCCGAAACCACGCCCCTGACTGAAAACAGCCAGGCCGTGCAAGAAGCAGAAGCGCTCATCCAAGAAGCCCTCACCAGCGAGGGTAGCAGCCCCGCCGCTATCTACAACCATGTCCCCGAAACGCTAGTTAGCGAAAATTTCTATGCCGCCCCGGCCCAGCTGCCCACCGCTAACGGTGCCCTCATCAAGAAGGAAAACTTCACCTTCAAGGTCGACGCCAACAACGTCATCGCCCACCCTGTAGCCCAGGCCCAGCGGATTATGTACAAGTCCACCGACCACCTGGGGAACCCCGTGGCGGTCACCGGCACCGCACTCACCACAAAGGTTGCCTGGAACGGTCCTGGCGAGCGTCCTATCATCGCTATGGCCCCCGGTACCCAGGGCATTGGCGACTCCTGTGCCCCCTCTAACCAGTTCGCAGCGGGAACCGAATACGAGAGCCTCGTTATCACCTCCCTGCTCAGTGCCGGTTATAACGTGGTTATTACCGACTATATCGGCCTGGGCACCGCTGGCACTCACAGCTACCTCAACCGAGTAGACCAGGGCAATGCGGTGCTGGACGCCGCCCGCGCAGCTACCGCCGCTGACCTCGGCCTGGGTAGCCCTACCTCACCCATCGGCCTCTGGGGCTACTCCCAGGGCGGCGGCGCGGTAGCGTCCGCCGGTGAACTCCAGGCCAGCTACGCCCCCGAGCTCAACCTCAAGGGCATCTACGCGGGTGCCGTTCCGGCTAACCTGCAGTCTGTAGTCAGCTTCATCGATGGCGGTCTTTACACCGGTTTTTCCCTGATGGGCGTAGTGGGCCTGGCCGATAGCTATGGCATCGACCTGAGCCACAAGCTCTCAGCTGAAGGCCAGGCAGCCCTCGACACTATTCGGGACCAGTGCACTCTCGCTGCTGTGGGTACCTTCGGTTTTAAGAACACCCGCACCCTCACCGCCAGTGGCCAGACCCTGGCCCATGAAATGACCGCCGATCCCCAGGTCTCACAAATCATGGCTCAGAATAACCTGGGCCAGCAGGGGCGCCACCCTGAGGTTCCGATTCTGATTGCGTCGTCCTGGGCCGATGACGTAATTCCCTACCGGACCAACCGCCAGCTGGCAGCAGACTACTGCCAGCAGGGCTCCCGTGTCACCTTCTACACGCTGGCCGGTGCGACCCACGTGGCAGGTATCTTTGAGGGTATTCCCCGCGGCCTAATCTTCCTAGACCGCCAGTTTAAGGGGCTCTCCAGCATCAACTCTTGCTGGCAGTTCTAGACAACTCAGTTAACAGAAAATCTTCATACACGACTAGGCCCGGGTCACCTTGCGGTGGCCCGGGCCTAGAATTGGAGTGTGTGTGAATACGGATGTGTTTTTATGTGGTTTAAGATGGGAAAACTTAAGGCCGGCTGCACCTGTCGGTGCGGCCGGCCTTTAGGTTGAGGGCTAAGTCTTATGCTGCCTGGGCCCAGTGGCCTGCAAGGTCTGCTGCCAGCAGGGTTCGCAGGGTGCCGGTGTAGTCGGCAGGGATTCGGCTAAAGCGGTAGCCATCGATGGTAAGAGTATTGCCCAGGAAGGGGAGGTGGGTCAGCTTGGCCTGGTCGAGTGCGTGCAGGTCAAGAGATAGGGTGTTGCCTGCCTGGAAGGAGTTTTTGAGAATCAGGATGCGCTCGTTGGTGATGACCAGTAGGGAGTCGCCAAAGCTGCCAAACTTGCCGGTGGCTACATCAACAACGGTCTCTCCGCGCACCATGGAATCTGCCATGTGCAGAGCCTTGTGAAACTTCTTGAGCCCACCGTGGGAAGAGTGGCGCTTGACGGCAGAACCTAGCGAAGCGCTGGTGTAGGTGTCGGTTGCCCAGTTTGCAAAAATCATGGTGCTCTTCCTCAAGTGGTTGGTGGGGTGGCGTACGAGCTGTACCCAACTATACACATATTTTGTCCCCCAAAGGGCAGGTTGTGGAGAAAAATTTGTCCCCCGCTTGTCGTATCTCCTAAGTTGACCCCTGTTTGAGCTGGTAGGCTCTATATCTGGGAAAAAGCTGGGTGTTCAAGTTTGGGAAAAATTTACCTGTGAAACATATAGGTAGGGGCTGGGGACAAACTGTGCCAGGATTTTGGGGGACAAAGCCGGGTGGGTGCCGTCCCCCGGGGAACATGCCACAATAGATAGCAGTAATACTTTGACCTATAGGGCTGCACGCACATGAAACCCCTGATTATCGGTATCGCCGGTGGCACCGGCTCCGGCAAGACCACCCTGACCAACTCCCTGCTTGAAAAGTTTGATGGCCAGGTGGGCGTGATTTATCACGACAACTATTACAAGCGCAATGACCACCTCACCTACGAACAGCGCTGCCTGCTGAACTACGATGCGCCCGAAGCCTTCGACAATGATCTTCTAGTGACCCACCTTAAAGCCCTCATCGCGGGGCAGACCATCGAGACACCTGTTTACGATTTCGCGGATCACAACCGGTCAGATGAGACTCTGATCGTTGAACCCCAGCCCATCATCATCCTTGAGGGCATCCTGATTTTTGCTGAGCCTGAAATTCGCGACCTGTGCGATATCAAGCTCTTTGTAGATACCGACGCCGATGTGCGCATCCTGCGCCGCTTGCGCCGCGACGTCATCGAACGGGGCCGTACTATTGAGTCTGTTGAGGCCCAGTACCTTACCACCGTCAAGCCCATGCATGAGCTGCATGTGGAGCCCTCAAAGCGCCACGTAGACATGATTATCCCCGAGGGGGTCAACGTGGTTGCTCTCGATATGCTGTTCCACCGTATTACCGGCCAGATCGGCACCCAGGCAGGTTAGCCCTAGCCGTAGGCGGGAGCAAACCGTCGAAAGGGGCGTCCTTGCACTCCTAGATACAGATGTGGGGCCCACCTCCCAAGGAGGTGGGCCCCACATCTGCTTAACCCTTGTAGCTGTTTTACTGCTTGCCGGCCTTGAGGGCTGCTAGGCGGGCTTCGAGTTCTGACTGGCGACCGAGTTCTTCAAGGTCGTTAAACTGGGCATCGAGGGAGGAGGCCGCGAGCTCCTGCTGGCCGCGTACGCGGGCTTCTTCGCGGCGCACCTTGTCTTCGAAGCGGGAGATTTCGCTGGTGGGGTCCATGACGTCAAAGGCCTTGAGGGCGTCGTTGACCTGGGACTGGGCCGCGGCTGACTTCTGGCGGGCTACGAGTTCATCGCGCTTGCGCTTGATTTCGTTCAGCTTCTCCTTCATCTGGGTCAGACCGGTCTTGAGCTGCTCAACCACGGCGGTCTGAGACTCAATCTGGGGCTTGATGGCGGAGGCTTCGTTCTCTGCCTGCATCTGGCGGCCCAGAGCGATCTTGGCCAGGTTATCGAACTTGTCGGCGTTAGCGGTGTCGCCGGTGGCGCGGAACTCGTCGGCCTTATTTGAAGCCGCCAGGGCCTTGGCGCCCCATTCGCCTGCTTCGCGCAGGTCTTCGGCGTGGTCTTCTTCGAGCATGCGCAGGTTGCCGATGGTCTGGGCGACAGCCTGTTCTGCTTCGGCGATGTTGTTGGTGTAGTCGCGCACCATCTGATCGAGCATCTTCTGGGGGTCTTCAGCGGCGTCAATCAGGGCGTTGATGTTGGCCTTGGTGAGCTGGGCGATGCGGCTGAAAATGGTCTGCTTAGCCATGAGAGTACCTTTCGGTGGGTGGGGAAAGCATGAGCGGGCTTGCTGTGCCTTCTTTTATTCTGTCAAGGCTTGGGGCAGATGGTGGTCTGCCACACCTTGTGGTTACTACGTTGTCAGCGAAAACTAAGCCTGTGCACAGGCACTGGGCCGTGTGTGAGCAAGAGGAGAGAGCCGGACGGACGCCGGTGGGCTAGAAGTTGCCCCCGGCACCTCCACCGTCGCCCCAGCTGCCTCCACCGCCGAAGCCTCCACCAAAGGTGCCACCGCCCATACCGCCGCCAAAGCCGCCTGAGCCAAATCCACCTGACCCGAAGCCGCCTCCGGAGCTGTGGTTGCTGCCCCCGAGTAGGGTACCGAGCAGGATACCGCCCAACATGGCTGAATTATAGTTGCCGCCGCCGGAGTAGCCGTTGCGCTGGTTGAAACGGTCCACATCGGAGCGGGCGATGCGCTGGGCCTCACCTGCGAGGCGGATAGCGTCATTGGCATGGGCCAGGGCAGCGATGGGGGCGCTGTGCTGGAGCTGCTGGGCCTCACCGAGGTGGCGTTCTGCCTCGCGAAGGCGGGTGCGGGCTTCTGCCTTTACGCCGCCTCGTCGTGCCCAGACGTATTCGCTGGCTGACGACACCTGGGCCTGGGCAGACACCAGGGTGTGGCCCAGGGTTTCACGGGCGCTGCGCTCTTGTTCATGGGTTTGGCGCACCGCATCGAGGGCGGTATCTAGGTCTGACCGTACTTCGTGGATCCGCTGGTTGAGCAGGTAGGGGTCAATCAGCCCGGCGGAGCGTTCGGCTCGAATCTGGCCGAGTACGGCCTGAACCCCGGCGGCAGCACCGGAGAGCTGGCTGCTACTGCCTGCTCCGCTGCGGGCTAGCTCCTGGGCCTGGGCAACGTCGCGGTCAGCCAAAATCAGGGCGTTATCGAGTGAGGCTGCCATCTTGCCCAGGTCGGTTTCAGCGTGGTGAATCGACTCTAGTAGGCCCCTAGTCTGGCCCAGAGCTTCTTCACCGGCACGCAGGGCAAGAATAGCCTGGCTTCGCTGGGTGCCCAGCAAGTCTTCTGCCTCCTTGGCCTCTTGCCGGGCAAATTCTATGCGGGCCTGGGCTTCGCTGATATTATCTGCCACCGCTCCGAAAGCGCTGGGTGAGTAGAGAGTGCCGAGGCGATCGAGGGCTGCCTGGGCGGCGGGAAAGAGCGGGGTGGCTGAGGCTATGCCCTTGTTGAGGGATTCAAGAGCCTGGGGCGCGGTTTCTTCGAGCTTGCGCAGATTGGTGAAGTTGGCAACCTGCTCGTTGAGGGCCTTCTGGGCGTCCTCGGTGCGGGCAATAATCTCGTTCAGCCAGGCCCGCTGGTCAGCTTCGGTATCGGGGATTTCATCATCTAGCTGTTTTTGCAGCTGGAATGAACGCTGCATGTGGTTCTTAGCCGCTTCGATGGCAGCCAGGAAGGGTTTGATCTCGTCATCGCCGTACTGCAGGCGGGCGAACTCAACCTCCTGCTGGGAGTGGGCGATGGCGTCATCGGTAGCGACCAGCTGGGCACCTGCCCGGGTACGGAGCTCTTCGATGGAGGGCAGGGGCTGGGATGAGGTGGGGTGCCCGCTGCGGCTGCCACCGGTGTTTTTGCGCGCGGACGCCCGTGAGCGGCTAAAAGCCCAGGCCCCGCCGCCAGCGACGGCGGCTACACCCAGTAGGGTAGCTCCACCAACTAGGGCACCAGAGGCACCAGAAGTAACAGATGCTGAGCCCAGCTCGGATTCGATACCGGTGACCGCAGCCAGCGCAGCGGCCGCATAGTCGGAGTTCGCTAGCTCAGGGTAGATGTAATTCTGATAAATCTTCTCCTGCTGGCTGGTAGAAAGAACCGAGGTGGAGCCGGCCATAAAGTAGGCCTGGCGGGCTTCGGTAGCGATGATCAGTACCACGTCGTTGGTGCCCATATTATTGAGGGTGGCAAAGTTACTGGTCCACTCCGAAGAGGAGCTGGGGCTCTCAAACTCATCAATAGTTACAACAAACAGATTGACCTGTTCGTCACTGGCAAGCTGGCTGATGGCGTCCTCTAACGAACCTGTGTCTCCCAGCGAGGAGGTGGTGTCGCTGACCCGAACCCCGGCGTCCAAATCGTAGGGAGCCGCTGCCAGGGCAGCGGGCGATACTCCCAGCGCCAAAGCAAGGGCAAGCAGGGCAGTGGTGGCAGGTTTGCGTGACATGGGGTCTCTCTTCTAGAGGTCAGCGGTACTTGAGCACTATTGTAGCCCCGCTCACCCCTCTCTTTTGAGGTAGCCGACGGCGTTCACCCTCAGCTCAGGGCGATGTACTCCTCAGCTCTATGTACAGCAAACACACAGCTTTGCTTCATCTCTAACACAGACCTATAGCGCATAGTGGGAGCTAAGAAAACACCGCAGGTGCACCTCTTGAATAGGTGCCCACATCAAAAGATCTCGAAAGAAAGCTACTTGAGATGTCACAGAACTCATGGGAACCCACCCCCGATTCGTCGTCCGCTGATCGCACTGTTCCTATGAACCAGCAGCAGGTAGCGGCCTCCGCCGCGGGTGCCTCCAGCCAGGACGACCCCACTACCGTTTTTGCTGCCCAGCAGGCTCCTGCCGCCGGGGCCTACACCTACGCAGGCGCTGCCGCCGGTGCCGCTTACACCGGTGACTACGCTGCTCCTGCCGGTCAGCCCGAACAGAACAAGGGTAAGCACGCAACCCGCACCGTCCTGGCAGCAGCTGCTATCGCTGCCCTGGTCGGTGGCGGTATCGGCGGTGGGGTAGTAGCCGCAACCTCAACCGGTGCAGCTTCAAGCATCACAACCACCAGCTCGGGCGCCACCATCGTCAATAACACCGACTCCGTCAACGCTGTTACCGCTGCTGCTGCCAAGGCGACCCCCTCCACCGTGACCATCGCAGCGACCTCATCGAACGCGTCTGGCTCCGGCTCCGGTGTTATTCTCGACACCGAAGGACACATCCTCACCAATACCCACGTGGTCACTCTCGACGGAGCTACCGCTAATGCCGCCATTGAAGTGCAGCTAGCCGACGGCACCGTCCGCTCCGCCACCGTTGTCGGCACCGACCCCACCAGCGACCTAGCCGTCATCAAGACTGACAACACCAGTGGGCTCACTCTGACACCTGCCACCCTGGGCGACTCTGATGCCCTCAACGTCGGCGACACCACCGTAGCCATCGGCGCACCCCTGGGGCTGTCTAACACCGTGACCACCGGTATCGTCTCGAACCTGGTGAGAACCATCGAGGTAGCCTCATCGGCAGCCGATGAGTCCACCAGCGACTCCGGTAGCAGCAGCACCGACCCCTTTGGTAGCTCACCCTTCCAGTTTGAGATTCCCGGCCAGCAGGGCCAAAGCACCACCTCAAGCTCCACCATCGCCATCAACGTCATCCAGACCGATGCTGCTGTGAACCCTGGCAACTCCGGCGGTGCCCTCATCAACTCTGACGGCGAGGTCATCGGTATCAACGTGGCGATTGCCTCCACTGACTCATCCAGCACTTCCACCAGCGGTAACATCGGTGTTGGCTTCGCTATCCCCATCAACTACGCCAAGCGGGTAGCCCAGGAAATTATCGATAACGGATCAGCCACCCACGGCCTGCTGGGAGCTACTGTCTCCACCTCACCCGCCAACAACGACGCATCCGAAGCCTTCGGCGACGGTGCTCTGATTCAGGAGGTCACCAGCGGAGGAGCCGCCGAAGCTGCCGGCCTAAAGTCAGGCGACGTGGTCACCGCCGTTGATGGGCGTAGCATCAGCGAGGCAACCGAGCTGACCGCTGCCGTCCGCCAGGCAGCAGCCGGTGATGAAGTGACCCTCACTGTTGAGCGCAACGGCTCAACCCAGCAGGTTACCGTGACCCTGGGGGACGCAGCTAACAGCTAGAGATTGATCTAAGGCTCTGCAGGCTCACGCTCGCTGTCGACCCTCTTGCCTGGTTCGCTTCGCTCACGAGGCAATTCACGCCAGCCCCGAGCCAACAGCTTCGCTGTGAGCCTGCAGAGCCTTTTTGCGACTAAATTGCTCCACCTGCAAAGCCGTGCTGGCGCCAGGCCTCAAACACCGCAATTGAGGCGCTGTTGGCCAGGTTGAGAGAGCGGCGGCCCGGAACCATCGGAATCTTGACCCGCTGGGTAACGTGCGGGTCATTCTGTACGTGCTCGGGCAACCCGACCGATTCGGGGCCAAACATGAGCACATCGCCCTCTTGGTAGTCAATATCAGCGAAGTTAGTGGTGGCCGTGGTGGTAAAAGCAAAGACGCGGGCCGGGCCTAGGGCCTCCCAGGCGTCCTCGAGGGTCTCGTGTACGGTCATGACCGCTAGGTCGTGGTAGTCGAGGCCAGCTCGGCGCAGGTTGGCGTCCTCAAAGTTAAAGCCCAGGGGCTTGACCAGGTGCAGCTCTGCACCGGTGATAGCTGCAAGACGAATCGCGTTACCGGTATTGCCGGGAATTTCTGGGGTATAAAAAAGAATCTTGAACACCCCAACAGTTTACGCGCCCGCCGCGAAATAAAAGCGCGCTGGGAGCTGTTGAGAGGGTGAAGCAGTCCATAGCCTGCCCCAAGAAGGGGGGGGGAGTATGATGGAAGGCTGAATTGTTTTGACCAATCGCCACGGAAAGGCCAGCGCCCATGCCCCGGGTCTACCTGGACCACGCCGCCACTACCCCCATGCTCCCTCAGGCTATCGATGCCGTGGTGGAGCAGATGAAAATTGGCGGCAACCCCTCATCCCTGCATTCAGCGGGCCGCTCTGCTCGCGCTACCGTCGAGTACGCCCGCGAACGTATCGCGCGGGTCGCCGGCTGCGACGCCGCCGAAATCATCTTTACTTCCGGTGGTACCGAGGCAGATAACCTGGCAATCAAAGGGCTCTACTGGAAACGCCGCGAAGCCAACCCGGCTGCGAACCGCATCATTGTTTCGGGCATTGAGCACCACGCCGTGGGCGATGCCGTTGAATGGTTGCAGGCCCACGAGGGGGCAGAAGTGAGCTGGATAGCTCCGGACGCCAGCGGTGTCGTCAGTGCCGAAGCGGTTCGGCAGGCGGTGGGGCAGAACCCAGAGACGGTTGCCCTGATGACCGTTATGTGGGCCAACAACGAGGTAGGTACCGTGCAGCCCGTCGCAGAAATCGCCGCGGTAGCTGCTGAACTTGGCATTCCCTTTCACACGGATGCCGTCCAGGCCTTTGGCACCCTGCCGGTGAGCTTCAAGGAATCCGGCGCCACCACCATGGCGATTTCAGCCCACAAAATCGGCGGGCCCATGGGAATCGGCGCCCTCATCGCCACCCGCAGCGCCCAGCTCATGCCCATACTCCACGGCGGCGGGCAGGAACGTTCCGTGCGCTCAGGAACCATTGATGCTGCCTCCATCGCGGGCTTTGGTGCAGCAGCTGCCGAAGCAGGGCAGAACCTGCTCGCCGAAGCAAGCCGTCAGGCCGAGCTGCGGGACCGCCTGATCGAGGGCGTCCTCGCGGCTGTTCCCGAAGCGCAGCTGCGCGGGGCCGCCCCCGAAAGCACCCAGGACCGAGCAACCGGCACCTTCAATCGCCTGCCGGGCAACGCCCACTTCACCTTCCCGGGCTGCGAGGGCGATTCCCTGCTTTTCTTGCTCGATATGGCAGGGGTGGAGTCGTCCACCGGCTCAGCCTGCAACGCCGGGGTGCCCCGCCCCTCCCACGTCCTGCTGGCTATGGGGCTGAGCGAGGACGAGGCCCGCGGCGCCCAGCGCTTCACCCTGGGGCACACCAGCACCGAGGACGACATCACTGCTCTCCTTGCCGCCCTCCCTGGCGCCTGGGCCCAAGCCAAAAAGGCAGGTATGGCGGGCCACGCCCCGGACGCCGCCCGCTGGAACTAGCTCGATAAGGCGGTAGCCCGGGCAGGCACCTGGCCGCGTCCTGCTGAGCCCATAACCAAACTTTTATTGATACTGAGGACAGACTAATGAAAATTCTTGCTGCTATGAGCGGTGGCGTGGACTCGGCCGTTGCCGCCGCCCGCGCCGTTGAGGCCGGCCATGAGGTGGTCGGCGTGCACCTGGCGCTCTCCCGCATGCCCGGCACCCTGCGCACCGGCTCCCGCGGCTGCTGCACCATTGAGGACTCCATGGATGCCCGCCGGGTCTGCGACCAGCTGGGGATTCCCTTCTATGTCTGGGACTTCTCCGAGCGGTTCAAGGAGGACGTGGTCGATGACTTTATCTCCGAGTACGAGCACGGCCGCACCCCTAACCCCTGCATGCGCTGCAACGAAAAGATCAAGTTCGCGGCCCTGCTGGAGAAGGCCGTTGCCCTGGGCTTTGACGCTGTGGTCACCGGCCACTACGCCAAGGTCATCACGGACGAGAACGGCAACCGGGAGCTGCACCGCGCTGCCACCTGGGCTAAGGACCAGTCCTATGTTCTGGGTGTGCTGACCCATGAGCAGCTCAAACACGCCTGGTTCCCCCTGGCCGATACCCCCTCCAAGGACGATGTGCGCGCCGAGGCCGCCGAACGCGGCTTCTCGGTAGCGAAGAAGCCCGACTCCTACGATATCTGCTTCATTCCCGAGGGCGATACCCGCGAGTGGCTCGAAGAGCACATCGACATGACTGAGGGTGATATCAAGGACACGGACGGACGCGTACTCGGCAAACACCGCGGGGCCCAGGCCTTTACCGTGGGGCAGCGCAAGGGCCTGGCCATTGGGCACCCTGCCCCCGACGGTAAGCCCCGCTTCGTGCTAGAAATCCGCCCCAAGACTAACGAGGTCATCGTGGGCGGTAAGGACCTGCTCGAAATTGATGAGATTCGCGGTATCCGCGAAACCTGGGCCGGTTTGCCCGTAGAGGAAGCTGCTGCCTTCCTGGCCGAAGAGCCCGTAGAAGGTGCCCGTTCGGCACCCTTTGACGTCACCGCCCAGGTACGGGCCCACGCTGACCCGGTGCCCTCGACCGCCCACCTGGAATGGGTCGTAGACGATGAAGCAGCTGAGCCCGGTGCCCTGCGCCTGGAAACCGTGGTGCGCCTGCACGAGAAACTGCGTGGTGTTGCTCCGGGGCAGACCATGGTGATTTACCAGGGCACCCGTGTGCTGGGTCAGTCCACTATCGCCCGCGCTTACAGCCTCGATCGGGCTGATATCACCGCTAACTAGGCATACCGTTACGAGTCCACAGGGTGAAATCTGCGGGCTTGCCCCTGCAAACAGCACCTGAGGTTTTTAGACTAAACACATGAACACAACTCCGAAGGCCCACGACGTGCAGGCCCACGCTGACTTTGATACCCGCGCCACCTCGATGACAGGGGCTAACCCGGCAGTATTGGAGGAGCTGTTTACCATGCGCCAGACCATCGACAACATGGATGCAGCCCTGGTGCATATTCTTGCTGAGCGTTTTCGCGCAACCCAGCGCGTCGGCCACCTCAAGGCTGAACACTCTCTGCCGGCGGGGGACCCGGGGCGGGAGGAAGCCCAGATTAAGCGCCTGCGCTCGCTGGCTGAAGCTGCCCACCTTGACCCGGAGTTTGCCGAGAAGTTTCTGAACTTCATTATTTCTGAGGTTATACGGCACCACGAGAAGATTGCGGCTGAGGCCGAACAGAAGTCCTAGCCACTCAACTTTCAGCCCGCAATGCTACAGCCACCGGTAGGTGGCAGAAAGAGTTCCCTCTATGCCTGCTTCTAGGCCTGCTCGCCCTGTTCTCTACCTGCCGACCGATGCCGAAATGCTGGCTGCCCGTAAGGACCTAGAGAGTCCGCTGACCTTTGAGGAGCACCTGACGGTTGGGGCTACCGGCCTTGGCCCCTGGGCTGGGAGTGATGTGCTTGATGCGGTGACCCGTATCCGCGGTGAGCTGGGGGAGCCCCATATCAGCTACCTGCCGGAGCTAACCGACCGAGGCTACCGGGCAACCCTGCTGGCACGGTCTATCGCGGCCCTGGAAGGGTTGAGCGCGGACGGTACCGCCGCAGGCTGGCGGCTCACTGGCGGCTACGCTGCTGAGGGGGAGGCTGCCAGGTCGCTCCTGGAATCTGATATCAATATCCTGGCGGACGTTGTGGGGAAGGAGAGCGGGGCTGCTCCCGGAACCATCAAGCTGCGTCTGCTGGGGCCGTTGAGCCTAGCTGCCAGTACCTACTTAACCAGTGGCGAGCGCGTCCTCTCAGATTATGGTGCTCGGCGCGATGTTGCTGAGGCCCAGCGAGCTGGTTTTCACGGTGTGGTGAAGCTGCTGCGGCAGGCTGTGCCCGGCGCGCAGGTGCTGGTGCAGGTAGAAGAGCCTCTGCTGGTCGAGGTGGTGGCAGGTCAGCTGCCGACTTCTAGCGGCTACCGCGCTCTGCGGGCTGTGCCGCGACATGAGCTGGTGGCCCTGCTAGGGGCCCTGCACGAGGAGCTGGAGGGCTTGGGCGCTCAGATTGTCACTCGGGCTGATTATGTGAAGCTGCACCCTGAGGTCAGGCAGACCCTTGCCATCCCCCTGCTGTCGATGGCGGCTCAGCCTACCTCGGCCTGGGAGACGCTAGCCCCCCGTCTAGAAGCTGAGCGGGGGCTTTATCTAGAGGTTGTTGATCCGTTGGTTCGGGTGCCTGCTGGCGACCTGGCCCGGGGGCTGTGGCGTACCTGGTCGGACCTTGGGTTGGGGAAGAAGCTTCTCAACCAGCTGGTACTGACCGAAACCGGTAGCCTGGCTGCCACTGACCCGCAGCGGGCTACTACTGTTCTGGGGCACCTGACCGAGACAGCCCGTGCCCTGTCCGAAATCGCCCAAGATGCCTAAACCGGCTCACTGCCTAACCCCGGTACACTAGGGGAAGGCCCAATGTGAATCCCACCAGGAGACCCACCGTGAAAGAAACCATTCTTGTAGTTGATGACGACGACGCCCTGTCAGAGATGGTCGGTATCGTGCTGGCACAAGAGGGCTACGAGACGGTCTTCTGCGACGCCGGTGACCGGGCCTTTGAGGCTTTTGCCACCCACCACCCCGACCTGATTCTGCTGGACTTCATGTTGCCGGGTATGGATGGTATTGAGGTCTGCACCCAGATTCGCGGGGAGTCAGACGTGCCCATTATCATGCTGACCGCCAAGGGTGATACCGAGGACGTGGTCAAGGGGCTAGAGGCTGGCGCCGATGACTACATGACCAAGCCCTTCAAGCCCGCTGAGCTGCTGGCCCGCGTCCGAGCCCGACTGCGTCCGCGCGAAGAGCGCCATAACGAACCTTTGCGCATCGGTAACCTCACCATTGACCTGGCGGGGCACACGGTGAGCCGCGAGGGTGAAACGATTCAGCTCACCCCCCTCGAATTTGAACTTCTGGCGAACCTGGCCCGCCAGCCCGGCCAAGTCATGACTCGTGAGGCCCTGCTGGGCAATGTGTGGGGCTACGAAAAGACCGTCGATTCCCGCCTGGTTAACGTGCATATTCAGCGTCTGCGCGCCAAGATTGAGCGCGACCCCGAGAACCCCGAGATCGTGCTGACCGTGCGCGGTGTGGGCTACAAGGCCGCAGCAGGCCAGCGCTAAGCAGTGGCTGGTACTTCACCTCGCGCGTCCGCTCGGACTACCGCCCCCGCAGGCCCCTCCCGGGTCTACGGGCCCCTGGCCAGTGCCCGCAGGCTCTGGCAGCAGTCCCTCCAGCTTCGAGCTGTAGTGGCCGCGGCCGGCCTGCTGCTGGTGGCTTTCATCTTTGTGGGCTCTTTTATCTCCCACCAGATCGCTAACTCCCTCTTCCGCGGCAACCTGGAGCAGGCCCTGGAAGAGTCATCGGCCGGTTTTAGTAACGTGCAGACCCTGATCAACGGCTCTGACGCCACCGGCCGTACCGAGATTCAGCGCGATGTCTCGCGTTTCTTGACCGTGCTTGAGAGCAGTAGCGCCGACAGCAACCGCAACTGGGTGCTTCTTAAGGACATGAATGCCACCACCGATGGCTTTATTGTGGAGCAGGCCCAGAGTAGCGAGGTCACGGTCAGCGACGTGCCCGAATCACTAGCCCAGAGCGTGAGTGAGGGCACGGGGATTTACTGGCAGTCATCGAGTATTACCTCAGCGGACGGACGCCGCACCCCGGTACTGGTGGTCGGCACCAGTATCTCGATACCCCAGAACCCCGACTACTCCCTCTACCTGGTTTATAACCTGTCGACCTCCCAAGCGACCGTGCAGTACATCAACCTGGTGGTCTGGGTGGGCTTCGGTGTGCTCCTGGTGGTGGTGCTGACCATCGTGTGGATGATTGCCCGCTTCGTGATCCGCCCGATTAGTTCTACCGCTATCACCGCTGAAAAACTTGCAGCCGGTGACCTGGATCAGCGTGTGCTGGTGCGCGGCCAGAACGAGACAGCGCGCCTGGGGATGTCTTTTAACCGTATGGCTGACTCCCTGCAAGACCAGATTTCTCGCCTTGAGAAGCTATCAACCATGCAGCAGCGCTTTGTATCTGACGTGTCACATGAGCTACGTACCCCGCTCACCACGGTGCGCATGGCAGCCGATATGCTGCACGATAACCGCGACAACATGGAGCCCCTCTACAAGCGCTCCACCGAGCTGCTCTATAACCAGGTGGACCGCTTCGACTCCCTGCTGGCCGACCTGCTCGAAATTTCCCGCTTCGATGCCGGCTCCCAGACCCTCGATACGGTGTCGGTTGATTTCATGGCCGTGCTCGATGAGGTCCTCAAGGCCGTAGAGCCCCACCTGATGCGGACCAACACCAGTTTGACCGTGCATACCGATCACACCGAGATTATGGTCGATATGGATCACCGCCGCATTGAGCGAGTGCTGCGCAACCTGCTATTCAACGCCGTAGAGCACTCCGAGGGTCAGCCCATCGACGTATACGTGGACGCCACCGAAAGCACCCTGGGCGTTGCCGTGCGTGACCACGGTATCGGCCTGAGCCCCGAAGAAACCGAGCAGGTCTTCAACCGCTTCTGGCGGGCTGATACCTCCCGCAAACGCACCCTGGGCGGTACCGGCCTGGGGCTCTCTATCGCCGCCGAGGACGTCCGCCTGCACCAGGGTACCCTCGAAGCCTGGGGCATCAAGGGTCAGGGAGCCAGCTTCCGCATGACCATCCCCATTGACCAGGACGTGCCCATGGGCCCCTCCCCGGTCTTGCTGAGCGGCGAGCCGCTGCCCGCGCCGTCCGCTCCGGCTACCGGTGCCACCCCGACCGTGAACCCCGACGCCTCAAATCCCTCGGAGCCCACCGTTGAACCCTAACCTTACCCGGCGGTCAGCCCTCGGCCTGGCCCTGAGCTCTCTCGCAACCCTCACCGCCTGTGCCGCTATCCCCACCGACGGCGAAGTCAACCACTACGCCGACCCCCAGGCTACGGGCAGCACCTCCACCAGCGGCAACTCACCCGAAGGGCCCACCCCCGGGGCCCGGCCCACCGAGATCATCGAGGGCTTTTTGCACGCCGGGGTAGGGGTGAAAGATGACTACAGCGTAGCCAGGCTCTACCTGACCAAAGACCTAGCCCAATCCTGGAAGCCGGACGGGCGCACCCTGGTCTATAACTCATCCTTCACCACGACTTCCGTCAGCGACTCAAGCTACCTGGTCACCGTGCCCACAAGCACTCTGGTTGACGATAAGGGCCTGGCTACCTCCTACACCACGGTGGCTGATACCGAGGTGGAGTTCACCCTGCGCCAGGTTGACGGGGAGTGGCGTATCTCATCCGCTCCCGACGGAACGGTGCTGAACAGGAACGAATTCGCGGACGTCTTCAACCCCTTCACTCTCTATTTCTACGACCCCACCTACACTTACGCTGTGCCCGATGTGCGCTGGTTCGCCGAGCGCACCACGGTAGCTACCTCCTTGGTGAGGGTGCTCCTTGAAGGGCCTGCCCCCTACCTCACCGGGGCTGTTGTGACCGCTGTACCGGCCGATACCAGCCTGACCCGTAACTCCGTCCCCATCGAAAACGGGGTGGCTGACATCCAGCTCTCCGGGGGCACTTCCCTCACCGCAGCCAGCGCCCTCGAAACCGAGCGCCTACGCACCCAGCTCACCCAGACCCTCACCAACCTCGCCTCGGTCACCACGGTGCAGCTCACCATCAACGACCAGATCGTTGCGGCCCCCACCCTCGAAAACTACCGGGAACCGGCAGTTAACCCCGAAGCCGCCGGCAACATCGTGGGTATCGAAGATAACCGCCTGATCGCCCGGGCAACCCTGGACGATGCCGCCAGCCAGCAGACCATCGTAGAGACCTCGGCCCAGGCCCTCATTACCCTACCCGCCATGAACTACACCCGTAACTACTACGCCTACACCAATACCGGGCAGAACGAGATCTGGCTGGCTAACTCCAACGGTGCCCGCTCGGTCTACCGGGGCACCCACGTTCTAGGGCCCTGTTTTGACCACCAGAACTGGCTCTGGGTGGGGGAGCAGGACGGCTCTGTACGGGTTATCGCCGCAGGCCAGGAAGACAGCGCTGCCCGCGAGGTCACCAGCTGGATTGAGGGGGAGCTCCTGCAGAGCATCTCTATCGCCCGCGACGGTAGCCGGGCCGTACTGGTCACCTCGGCAGCCGACGGAAGCAACTATGGGGCCTGGGTCTCGGCTATCCGCCGGTCGGCAGACGGTACCCCTACCCAGCTCCTTGACCCGGTGCGCCTGGGCGCAGAGATTAACCCGCGCGGAGCGGAGTGGGTCAGCGACGTGGAGGTCTTCCTCTGGAACACCGATACCACCCAGACCGAACTGGTCTCCCTGACCGGCGAGAACACCCAGTACGATTCCCTGCAAGGCATTACCCGCATTGTTACCGGCAACGGCATTGACCAGGCGGTTGCGATGACCCGGGATGGCGGGCTCTACATCGTAGCCGGGCTGAGCTGGACCCGCATTGAAAGCAGCCTCAGCGAAATCAACTACGCCGGCTAAGAGAAATGGTCTGGACCACTTATCCCCAGCCCTGGCAGGTAGCTGCCTGACCCCGCCAGACTGGGGGTATGACGTCCGCCCACCCTCTTCTGCCCGATATACTGACCAGCTGGCGGCAGACCACAGAACTCTTCTTTCCTAGGGTCTGCGCCAGCTGCCAGACCTACGGGCCCAGCATGCTGGCGTCCGCTGCCCTCTGCCCCCTCTGCGACCGGCTGGTGCGTCTAGCTACCCTCAACCTGCAGACCATTACCCTGCCCGGCGCACAGCTGCCGGTGGTGTCTGCTGGCCGCTACGAGCACGAGCTGGGGCGCTGCGTCCTGGCCTATAAGGACGCCGGACGCACCGACCTTAGCCCCTACCTCGCCTCGGCCCTGGCCCGGGCCACGACCTGCCTTCTAGAGCTGAACCAGGGCGAGCTGGATCCCGCTGAGCCTATCTTCCTGGTGCCCCTGCCCTCCAGCCGGGCCTCGGTGCGCAGGCGAGGCTATGCCCCAGCCCCGCTCCTAGCCCGCGCAGTGCTACCCCTCCTGCGCTACCCGGCACCGGTCAAGGTGGCGGACGCGCTCGCCCAGGTTCCTGCCTGGAAGCGGGGAATAGGCGGCGCCAAAGGTGCCCAAGCCCAGAAAACCCTGGGCCTCGAAGAGCGCCACCGGCAGATGCAGGGAAAACTTACCCTGGGCAAGCCTGCTCTGCACCAGCTGGGGCGCTACTACCGTCTAGAGGGAACCAGCTGTCTGCTGATTGACGATGTGTTCACCACCGGAGCTTCCCTGAAGGAGGGCTACCGGGTGCTTACCAGCCAGGGCGCCACCGTGCTGGGAGGGGCAACGATTGCCTATGTTCCCAAGCGGCAGCCATATAGCACAGGGTGAGGTGGGCCACCAAAATATTGAGTCCTTCCTGTGAAAAGAACCGTAAAAGGCTTAAAAAAATGACTTAGACCACAAAAGGGCGTAGAGTTGCGTTAAGGAATCCACAAGATAGATTCCCCAATACCCGGCAGTCACAGGGCCGGGTATTCACCCCCTGAGAATGGAGGGAATTGTGGAACTCAACATCACCGGCCGCAACGTCAAAGTAAGTGAACGTTTGCAGGAACACGTTGAAAGTAAAATCACCAAGTTCGAAGCCCTCGGCGACAACGTAACCGACATTGAAGTCAAGTTCACCAAGGAAGGCCAGAATGGCCCCGCCGCGATTCGAGTGGAAATCACTGTCGTCGGCCGCGGCCCCGTGCTCCGAGCAGAAGCAACCGGTCAAGATAAGTTCGCAGTTTTCGACGAAACCTATGGCAAGCTCCTAGAACGCCTCCGCCGTGCCCGCGACCGTCGCAAGACCCGCCGTGCAGGGGGCAAGCACCCCATTTCGCTCTCAGAAGCCACTGGTTCACTGCCCGTCATCACCGACCAGGTCGCCCTCACCGAAATTCAGACCGAGGACCTGCCGGTTGAAGAAGCAGCTTTTGCTGGCGAATACGACCTGCACGAAGAAGCTGACTCACCCATCGAGATTCGTCAGAAGAGCTTCCCCGCCGACCACCTGACCCCCGAAGAAGCGGTTGACCGCATGGAGCTGGTTGGCCACGACTTCTTCCTCTACGTCGATAAGGCAACCGGATCCCCCGCAGCGGTCTACCGCCGTAAAGGCTGGTCCTACGGCGTCATTACCCTCGAAGAAGGTACTACCGACTAAGGTCGGTACCCGCCCGGACTAGGGCCCTCTGCCGTACCCCCTACCGCAGGTAGGGGGGGCGCAGGGGGCCCTGCCCTGTGCCTGGCCCTACCCCTCTGTGAATCTAAAAGGTAGGCCCGTCAAGCCCACAGGTGAACGGCCCCAGCCCGTTTGCGGACTAAACTAGAATAGAGTGAGCACGGTGGGCTCACCCTGCCCACCCCTAAACCAAACCAATCAAGGAGCAAACTTCAGTGGCATCTCTCTTGGAAAAGCTACTCCGCAGCGGAGACCAAAAAGTCCTCAAGCAGCTGCGTGCTTACACCGATGCAGTGAACTCACTCGAAGACAGCTTTGTTGCGATGAGCGATGCAGAGCTACGCGCTGAGACCGACGCCTTCCGCAAGCGCGTTGAGGACGGCGAGTCACTGGACATTCTGCTCCCCGAAGCTTTTGCTGTGGTCCGCGAAGCCTCAAAACGAACCCTGGGCAAGCGCCACTACGATGTGCAGCTCATGGGTGGCGCCGCCCTGCACCTGGGCAATATCGCCGAAATGAAAACCGGTGAGGGTAAGACCTTGGTCGCCACCGCTCCTGCCTACCTCAACGCCCTCTCCGGTAAGGGTGTGCATGTGGTGACCGTTAACGACTACCTGGCTGAGTACCAGGCTAACCTGATGGGCCGTGTCTTCCGTTTCCTGGGTATGGAGTCGGGCGTTATTCTGGCGAACCAGACCCCCGATGTGCGCCGTAAACAGTACGAAGCCGACATTACCTACGGCACCAATAACGAGTTTGGCTTTGACTACCTGCGTGACAACATGGCCTGGACCAAAGAGGAACAGGTACAGCGCGGCCATAACTTTGCCATTGTCGATGAGGTTGACTCCATTCTGATCGACGAGGCCCGTACCCCGCTGATTATCTCTGGCCCCGCTATGGGCGAAGCTAACCGCTGGTACGGCGAATTTGCCCGTATCGCCCGCACCCTGGTGGCCGGCGAAGACTACGAGGTCGATGAAAAGAAGCGCACCGTGGGCGTGCTCGAATCGGGTATCGATAAGGTTGAAGACCACCTGGGCATCGATAACCTCTACGAGTCACAGAACACCCCCCTGATTGGCTTCCTCAATAACGCTATTAAGGCCAAGGAACTCTTCAAGGGCAACAAGGACTACGTCGTAATGAACGGCGAAGTCATGATTGTTGATGAACACACCGGCCGTATTCTGGCAGGCCGCCGCTACAACGACGGCATCCACCAGGCTATTGAGGCCAAGGAAGAGGTCGAGGTCAAGCCTGAAAATCAGACCATGGCGACCGTGACCCTGCAGAACTACTTCCGCATGTACGACAAGCTCTCGGGTATGACCGGTACCGCTGAGACCGAGGCTGCCGAGTTCATGAACACCTACGAGCTGGGTGTCGTGCCTATTCCGACTAACAAGGAAAAACAGCGCATCGATCAGCCCGATAAGGTCTACAAGAACGAGATTGCCAAGTTCAACGCGGTGGTCAAAGATATCGAAGAGCGCCACGCTACCGGCCAGCCCGTGCTGGTAGGTACCACCAGCGTCGAGAAGTCCGAGTATCTGTCTAAGCTCCTGATGAAGGCCGGTATTCGCCACGAGGTGCTCAACGCGAAGAACAATGCCCGTGAGGCTGCCATCGTGGCCCAGGCTGGCCGTAAGGGTGCTGTCACCGTGGCGACGAATATGGCAGGCCGCGGTACCGACATTATGCTCGGCGGCAACCCCGAGTTCGAGGCCGTTGAGACCATGAAGACCCTGGGGCTTGACCCCAAGGAGAGGACTGAAGAATACGAGGCTAAGTGGCCCGAGGTGCTCGCCGCAGCAGAGCAGGCCTCTGCTGCCGAGCACGAAGAGGTCAAAGAACTGGGCGGTCTCTACGTGCTGGGTACCGAGCGTCACGAGTCCCGCCGCATCGATAACCAGCTGCGCGGACGTTCGGGCCGCCAGGGCGACCCCGGCGAGTCCCGCTTCTACCTGTCACTGTCTGACGACCTGATGCGCCTCTTCAATGGCCAGGCAGCTGCCCGCCTCATGGCTGGTGCCCCCGATGATACCGCTCTGGAAGCTAAGATTGTTTCCCGCGTCATCGCCAACGCCCAGGGCCAGGTCGAGGCCCGTAACGCTGAGCAGCGCAAGAATGTGCTCAAGTATGACGATGTGCTCAACCGTCAGCGTGAAGCCATGTACAAGGATCGCGCCCAGATTCTGGCAGGGGATGACCTCAAGGAACAGATTGCTAAGTTCCGCACTGAGGTCATCACCTCAGCAATTGATGCCCAGGTGGGCGAGGGCCACGCCGAGGACTGGGACTTCGAGAAGCTCTGGGAGAACCTGCGCACCATCTTCCCGGTTACCATTACCCCAGAAGACCTGGCTGAAGAAGCTGGCGACAAGACCAAGGTCACCCGCGACCAGATTGTGAAGGAGGTGCTGGCTGACGCTGAGATGCAGTACGGCGAGCGTGAAGAGTCCGTGGGTGAGGACGCCATGCGCGAGATTGAGCGCCGCGTGGTGCTCTCGGTCATCGGTAAGCGCTGGCCTGAGCACCTCTACGAGATGGACTACCTCAAGGAAGGTATTGGCCTGCGCGCTATGGCCCAGCGTGATCCCCTGGTGGAATACCAGCGTGAGGGTTATGCCCTCTACCAGAGTATGATGGGAGGTGTTCGCGAGGAGACCGTGTCGATGCTCTACAGCGTAGACCTGTCGAAGCAGCGTACCCAGCAGTCGAAGATTCAGCTGAAGATTCCTGCCCAGCCCAAGTTCCTGCAGTACTCAGCTCCCTCTGAGTCTGGTAAGACCGAGGTGCATACTGAGGCCGTGAACGACCGTAGCAACGAGCAGATTTCGATTCTGAACCAGCGTAAGAAGTAGCTCAGCAGAAGAACCTAGACCAAAGGCCCCGAATCCTTGATATAGGATTCGGGGCCTTTGGTCTAGGTTGAAACGTTTTCCCGGTACCGTGAGAACCCGGTTTTAAAGGGTCTTGTCGGTCCCCAGGTAGGAAAGGACGGCCTCATGCAGGTGGCCGTTGGTGGCTAGGGCGTTGCCGCCGTGGGGGCCGTCTGCTCCTGCCAGGGAGGTGAAGCGTCCGCCTGCTTCGGTCACGATGGGGACCAGGGCTGCCATGTCGTAGAGGCCGAGTTCGGGTTCAGCGGCGGCGTCGACGACGCCCTCTGCGACCATCATGTAGGACCAGAAGTCGCCGTAGGCTCGGGTGCGCCAGACTGTGTCGGTCAGGTCGATGAAGTTATTACGCAGGCCCAAATCGCGCCAGCCGGTGAGAGATGAGTAGGAGAGGGAGGCGTCCTCGAGCTGGGCGACAGAGGAGACCGAGATACGGGTGGCCTTGGCGAGGGAGCGGCCGGTGTAGGCGCCGGTGCCTTCGGCTGCCCACCAGCGGCGTTGGAGGGCAGGGGCGGAGACGACGCCGACGACGGGCTTGCCGTGGTCGAGCAGGGCGATAAGGGTAGCCCAGACGGGCACGCCGCGCACGAAGTTCTTGGTGCCGTCGATGGGGTCGATGACCCACTGGCGGGGAGAAGAGCCGGTTTCCCCCAATTCTTCACCCAGCACCGAGTCACGGGTGCGGACGCGGGAGAGCTGGGAACGGATGAGCTGTTCGGCTTCGCGGTCGGCGTCGGTGACGGGGGTGAGGTCGGGTTTGGTGTCGACGGCGAAATCGTGGGAGGTGAACTTGGCCAGGGTGAGGCGGTCTACCGCATCAGCCATGATGTGGGCTAAGCGCAGGTCGTCGGTGTAGTTAGTCATGGTCTCGTGTGCCTTGGTGTGTTTAGAGGTCTACGACGCCGAGTTCTTTCTCGGTGTCGCCGGTTTCTTCGTCAACGTGCAGGAGCTTGCGCAGGGATTCGAGGCGTTCTGGGCCTGAGGGGCCGGCTTGGCCCGCTTCGACGTAGGCGGTAAGGCCGCAGTCGGGTGCGGACGCCGAGTGGGTACAGCCCTTGGAGCAGTTGGCTGAGCCCGGGGCAAGGTCGGTGAAGGAGGCGACCAGGGTGTCGGGCTCGACGTGGGCTAGGCCGAAGGAGCGGATGCCGGGGGTGTCGATAATCCAGGTGCCGGGGGCAGACTTTTGGGGCTGGAGGGCCAGAGCTGAGGACGAGGTGTGGCGGCCACGCCCGGTCACGGCATTCACATGGCCGGTGGCGCGTTCTGCTCCGGTCAGGGCGTTGACCAGGGTTGATTTGCCTACGCCGGAGTGGCCCAGGAGCACAGAGACTGAGCCGTCGAGATACTCAGAAAGCTGCTCAACTAGGGTGGTGTCGAGCCCTTCGGAGCCTTCCTCGCTGGGGGCGCGGCCGTCCTTGGACTTAGACAGTAGGATGGTGAGCTCAACGTCCCGGTAGTAGTCCAGCAGCCATTTTGGGTGTTTGAGGTCGGTCTTGGTGATGCAGAGAATGGGGGTGAGCCCGGCGTCGAAGGCAGCGGCTAGGGACCGGTCGATAAAGCCGGTACGGGGCTCGGGGTTTTCAGCGGCGACCACGATAACCAGGTTGTCGGCGTTGGCAACGACGACGCGCTCGACGGGGTCGGTATCGTCTGCGCTGCGGCGCAGCAGGTTGGCGCGCTCTTCAATGCGGACGAGGCGGGCTAGAGTATCGGGCTTGCCGCTGGTATCACCCACGAGGGCAACCTTGTCGCCCACCACGATGGGGGAGCGGCGCAGCTCGCGGGCGCGTACGGCGGTGACGACCCGTTCGCTACTTTTGCCCTCATCGAGGATGGCGGTGTAGCGGCCCCGGTCTACGGTGATGATGCGGCCGATTTCTGCGTCCTTGTGGGCAGGGCGGTCCTTGGTACGGGGGCGGGAGCCCTTCTTGTTGGGGCGGACGCGCACATCGCTTTCATCCCAGGAACGGCGCATTAGGCGGCACCTGCCTGCCACTGATCCAGCATGTTCTGCCAGAGCCCGGTGAAGTTGGGCAGGGTCTTGGAGGTGGTCTCGACGTTCTCAACCACGATGCCCGGTAGCACCAGACCCATTACGGCAGCGGCGGTTGCCATGCGGTGGTCAGCGTAGGTGCGCATGAGGGCCCCGTGAGCTACAGGGGCGGTGACGCGGATACCGTCCGTAGTTTCTTCAGCGGAACCGCCCAGGCGGTTAATCTCGGCGGTCAGGGCGGCAAGCCGGTCGGTTTCATGGCCGCGCAGGTGGGCAATACCGGAAAGGACGCTGGTCGCCGGAGAAAGAGCGATGAGGGCAGCGACGGTGGGGGCTAGCTCACCGGCCTCGGCCAGGTCGAGCTCAACACCGGGCAAGCCGGACGCCGCACCCCCGGTGGGGCCGGTGACGGTCAGGTTTCCGTCGGCTAACTCCACCCGGGCCCCAAAGAGGGGCAGAATCTTTCGCCAGTGGTCCCCACCCTGGGTGGTAGAGGCTGGCCAGCGAGGAACGGTTACCGATGCGCCGGTGGCAACAGCGGCAACCAAGAAAGGACCAGCGTTGGAGAGGTCGGGCTCAACGGTAACCTCAAAGCCGGGGAAGCCACCGGGGGCAACCGTCCAGGTATCGGTGCCATTGAAGTCGACGCTAATACCGAGCTCACGCATAGTCTCAACGGTCATCTCAATGTGGGGCATCGAGGGCACCTGGCCACCCTCGTGCCGCAGCACCAGACCCCGCTCAAAACGGCACGCAGCCAGCAGTAGGGCAGAGACAAACTGGGAAGAACCCGAAGCGTCAATGGTCAGCTCGGGCACCTGCACCGAACCGGTAGAAACGACGGTAAAGGGCAGGGAGCCGCGACCGGCGTCCGCAACCTCAACCCCCAGGCCCCGTAGGGCCTCAATCACCGGCAGCATGGGGCGCACCCGCGCATGCTCATCGCCATCGAAATGGAAAGTACCGGGCAGCAGGGCAGCTACCGGGGGCACAAAACGCATCACGGTACCCGCCAGCCCCACATCAATGGAGGTCTCACGGGCAGCGGTCGCAGAAAAATCTAGGGGGGTCACCCGCAGGTCAGGGCCAAAGGCACTACCGGTTTCAACCTCTTCAAAACGGGCACCCAGGGCAGTCAGCGCAGTCATCATCAGCCGCGAATCGCGCGAATGCAGGGGAGCGTGAATCACCGAGGGGCTATCGGCTAAAGCCGCCAGCAGCAGGTAACGATTGGTGAGCGACTTAGACCCGGGAATCTCCACCCGGGCATGGGCACCGCCGGGCACCGTAACGGTGGGCGCTAGCCAGTCTCCATCGGCAACTAGGGGCTGCTTGGTCGCATCAACCACAAATAAAACCTACTTCGGAATCAGTTATTACGGCGTACTCCCTCCCTATTTTAGGTGGGCGGGGCAGCAAACAAGAAAACCCCGCACCGGTTTGGTGCGGGGTTTATCGAAAGTTCACGGGGGCGTACACCCGGTACGGGCCAGCTTAGGCGAAGAGGTCCTCAACCTTTTTCTGGGCGTCAGAAGCAGCATCCTGAACATCAGATGCCAGCTGATGGGACTTCTTAGCAACCTGGTCACCCAGCTTAGAAGCTCGCCAGGCCAGTGAGGGGTTACCGTCGGTGTCAACAGCTGAGATAGCAATAGCGCCCAGCAGGGAGCCGTTGAGCACAGCAGCATTGCGACGGGCAGTCTTCTCTTCCTTAGTCTCAGCCTCGGTAGCGCGGTACTCAACATAGGAGTTAATAGCACCGGTAGCCAGCAGGACGCTCGCAGAAAGACGGGGCAACTTACCCAGGGCAAAGAGGGTGCCAGCAGCTACCTGAGAACCAGCCAGAGCCTGACCCACCAGCTTCTCTTGGCCACGCAGCACAGACAGCTGAGGGGCAGAAGTCGCAGCCAGGTTGACAACCTTAGCCAGGTGCTTGGACGATTCGGGGTCACGCAGGCGGTCAACACCCGAGATAATAAAGCTTGAAGCCAGCAGAGGGCGAGCAAAACGGCGAACCAAAGACATGAGTTCCTCCTTCACGGGGTGTGAGGCCCCTTTGCGGTGTATCACAGATACCTAACACTACTAAGCATACATATAGACCGGTGGATTCAGCCACTTTATTGCACCACCAGCGCAAAATTACTCTGGTGCTGGGGAATAAACTCGACTCTCTGTCGTTATACATGACGAGATTTGTTAAAGGTTTCGCAGGCTCACGCTCGCTGTCGGCCTTCTCGCTGGTTCGCTAGCTGGCTCGCAGGCTCGCCAGATTCGCGCCAGCCCCGAGCCAACAGCTTCGCTGTGAGCCTGTTCAACCAGTACAGGTCTCGTTGTACTCGGCGCGCAGCCGCGCCCGTTGGCAGGTACAGTAAGACAAAAGACCACAGCACACCTGGAGGGAAATGACAGCCACACCCCCGGCCCCCAGCACTGAACCTGCGCCGACCACCGACGTCCTCGCCCCTGAAGGCAACGAACCCGATGTGCGCTCCCGCGAAACCGACGCCGAACGCAAAGCCCGTTTCGAACGAGAAGCCCTACTGTACGTAGACCAGCTCTACGCCGCCGCCCTGCGCATGGCCCGCAACCCGCAGGACGCCGAAGACCTCGTCCAAGAGGCCTACATGAAAGCCTTCTCCGCCTTCCACCAGTACAAGCCCGGAACAAACCTCAAAGCCTGGCTCTACCGGATCCTCACCAACACCTACATCAACGTCTACCGCAAGCGTCAGCGGGAGCCTTATCAGGCCAACACCGATACCGTTGAAGACTGGCAGCTAGCCCAGGCAGGAGCCCACGACTCTAAGGGCCTACCTTCGGCAGAAAACGAAGCTCTCGCCCACCTGCCCGATAGCGACATCAAAGAAGCTCTCCAGTCCATTCCCGAAGACTTCCGCATGGCCGTCTACTACTCCGATGTCGAAGGGTTCTCCTACAAAGAGATTTCCGAAATCATGGACACGCCCATCGGCACCGTCATGTCCCGCCTGCACCGGGGCCGCAAACTGCTCAGAGACAAACTCACCGACTACGCCGCCGAACGCGGCATTAAAACCACGACCACCGGCAAGGCCGGCGCCCGCCAAACCGCTAGGGCCTAAGAAAGGAGCCACCAATGACCACCGTGCACAACCCGAGCCCTTCTACCCCCTGCGAAGAGCGCCTGGCCAAGATCTATACCTACCTTGATGACCCGCTCAGCTGCCAGGACCTCGAAGAACTCCAAGCCCACCTGGCCGAATGTGAAACCTGCGCCAAGGAATACGACCTAGAGTGCATCATCCGTCAAGCTGTGCGCCGCACCTGCAAGGAGACCGCCCCCGTTGACCTCAAAAGCCGTATCCGCGCCTGCATCGACGACATCCACACCGGAGGGCACCCGGCAGCTAGCTAGCCAATAACAAAGGGCCCCTGCTCGCTTCTGCGAGTAGGGGCCCTTGTTGATTGCCTTATGAGTTGGGGCGCTTACCGTGGTTAGCGCTACCCTTACGGCGATCCTTACGCTTGCGACCGCGCTTGCTCATGAGAGCCTCCTTGATCAAGGTGGAGTGCCCGTCAGGATAACGGAACACAAATGGTCGATAGCACCTTGGAATAGGCACTTCTCACTATTTTCGCATACCTTGGCTAGCTTTGCACACCCCGGGTTGGTCACAGGGGCAGATGCCAGCCAGGTACTTTCTTAAACGGGCTCTGAAATCTGAAGCCAGTTGTACCAGCCGCGGTGCAGAACCAGCCAGGCGATTAGGCCGTAGCCGGACTGGCCGGGGCGGCCGTCATTTGCTGCCAGATCATTGCGCCACTGCTCATGGTGCAGCAGGGGGTTGAAGGTATCAACGTAGAGGTGGTTACGGCGGGTCACCACATCGGCGTAGGCTGCCGACAGGTCGGCAATCTTGCGGTTACGCTCAGCATCGAGAGTGGGCGGGGGGCCAACAACCAGAACCTTCACATTGTTCTGGGAGGCCATATCGACCATGTTCGCCAGGTTCAGGCGGGAGCGGGCGCTGGTGAGGCCTAGGTCGATGTCGAAGGTTGAGGGGGCAATGACCAGGCGGTTCTCGTGGCCCTGGGCAAAGCGGCGGCTGGCTTCTTCAAACCAGCGAGCGTTGAGCTGTTCACTGCCCTCACCGGGAGCTGCCAGATTATAGGCAGAGATAGAGGCAGAGGTCTGAGGGGTACGCGCCATAACGCGCCCGAACCACCCGAGGGTGCGGGGGTCCCCGACGCCTGCGAGCAGATCATCGCCAACGGCTACAAGTCGAATTTTTCGCTGATCCACGTGTTTCTTTCTACAAGGTTGAGGGCCAGGTAGCCCCGCAACGTTGGTCTCATTCATTCTGTACCAGTCTAAACCCTGGAGCCTGACAGTGCACGGTGGGCGCACCGCAAACAGGCAGTGCCCGAATCCTGACGGGCAAGATTCGGGCACTGGGAGCTGAGCGAGCGCCCTGCTTTAGCGGTCGAATACCTCAGAGATAAGGTTATCGAGCTCGCGCTGGTGACGCTTACCGGTACCGGCCGCGGGTGAAGCTGCTGCCGGGCGGGAAATCAGCTTCATACGGTAATCAATCTGGGGGAGCAGGTTGACCGCCATGAAGGGCCACTGGCCCTGGTTGGCAGGTTCATCCTGAGCCCAGACCAGTTCCGCATTGGGGTAGGCAGCAATCTGTTCCTTGATTTCTGCGGACGGCAAGGGGTAGAGCTGCTCAACTCGCACAATTGCGGTGCTCTTGTCACCGCGCTTAGTGCGCTCAGCTTCCAGGTCGTAGTAGAGACGGCCCGAGACGAAGACCAGACGGGTCACGTCAGCGGGGTTCAGGTTACCCTGGTCCTCAATGACGGGCTTGAAGCTACCGCTGGTGAAGTCTTCAACCGATGAAGCGGCAGCTTTGAGGCGCAGCAGCTGCTTGGGGGTGATAACAATCAGCGGCTTGTGCGGGCGGGAGTGGGCCTGACGGCGCAGCAGGTGGAAGTGGTTAGCCGGGGTTGAGGGAACAGCAACGGTCATGTTGTTCTCGGCGCACAGCTGCAGGTAGCGCTCCATACGGGCCGATGAGTGGTCAGGGCCCTGACCCTCAAAACCGTGGGGCAACAGCAGAACCAGTGAGGAACGCTGGGCCCACTTCTGCTCTGCTGACGAGATGAACTCGTCAACGATGGTCTGGGCGCCATTGGCGAAGTCGCCGAACTGGGCCTCCCAGAGCACCAGGGAGTCAGGGCGCTCTACGGAGTAGCCGTACTCGAAGCCCATGACGCCGTACTCGGAGAGTAGGGAGTTGTAGATAGAGTACTTGCCCTGGGTTTCTGAGAGGTTGGCCAGGGGGTTCCACTCTTCGTCGGTCAGGGAGTCGTGGAGCACGGAGTGGCGCTGGACGAAGGTGCCGCGCTGGACGTCCTGACCGGTCAGGCGCACATCGCGACCTTCCAGCAGTAGGGAAGCAAAGGCAGCAAGCTCACCGAAGCCCCAGTTAATGTCGCCCTCGGTTGACATCTTGACGCGCTGCTCCAGCAGCTTTTTAAGCTTCTTGTGTACAGTGAAGCCCTCGGGAATCTTGCCAAAGGCCTGACCAATCTGGGCAAGGGTCTCAGCGGAGATAGCGGTCTCACCGGCAACGTGTACCGAGTCCTCGTTCTGCTGGGCAGCAGGACGTTCGATGTTAGAAACAGCGGCGGCGTCTGCGGTGACCAGGGGAGCGGAGGACGACTGGGCTTCGTGGGTCTCGGTGAAAATCTGCTCCAGGCGGGACTGGTAGTCCTTGAGGGCGCGCTCGGCCTCGTCCTGGGAGATGTCGCCGCGGCCGACCAGGGCCTCGGTGTAGATCTTGCGGGTTGAGGGCAGCTCTTCAATCTGCTGGTACATCTTGGGCTGGGTCATCGAGGGATCGTCTGCCTCGTTGTGACCGCGGCGGCGGTAGCAGACAAGGTCGATGACGACGTCCTTGTTGAAGGCTTGGCGGTAGGCGAAGGCGATGGAGCCTGCGCGGACGACGGCCTCGGGGTCGTCGGCATTTACGTGCAGCACAGGAGCCTGGATCATGCGGGCGATGTCGGTGGAGTAGGTTGCGGTGCGGCCATCGCGCGGGGTGGTGGTGAAGCCCACCTGGTTGTTGACCACGATGTGGACGGTACCGCCGGTGGTGTAGCCCTCAAGCTTGGACATCTGCAGGGTTTCTAGCACGATGCCCTGACCAGCGAAGGCAGCGTCGCCGTGAACCAGGATCGGCAGTACGGGGTAGTTGCCGATGCCCTGTTCTGCCAGGGTGTCCTGCTTAGCGCGGACGATACCTTCAAGCACGGTGTTGACGGCTTCAAGGTGGGAGGGGTTGGCAGCAAGATAGACCTGAGTCTGGTTACCGTTGTGGGAGGTGAAGATACCCTCGGTGCCAAGGTGGTACTTGACGTCACCGGAGCCGCCGGTCAGGCGGGGGTCCATCTGGCCCTCAAACTCGCGGAAAATCTGGGCGTAGGACTTACCCGCAATGTTGGTCAGCACGTTGAGGCGGCCGCGGTGGGCCATACCGATGCCCACACCCGAGAGGCCGGCGTCCGCTGCCTCAGAGATAACAGAGTCCAGCAGCGGAATCAGGGATTCGCCGCCTTCCAGGGAGAAGCGCTTCTGGCCCAGGTACTTGGTCTGCAGGAAGGTTTCGAAAGCCTCGGCTGCGTTCAGGGTACCCAGTACACGGAACTGCTCGTCGCGGGAGGGCTTGGTGTAGCCGTGCTCCAGGCGGTCCTGGAACCACTGGCGCTCTTCGGGGTTCTCGATGTGCATGTACTCCACACCCAGGGTGCGGGTGTAGGCCTCGCGCAACAGCTCAAGGATGGTGCGCAGGGGCAGGGATTCCTTTTCGCCAAAGCCACCGGTGGGCCAGTAGCGGTCAAGATCCCAGAGGGTCAGGCCGTAGTTCTCCAGACGCAGATCGGGGTGGGAGAGCATTTGGTAGCCGATGGGGTTGGTCTGGGCAATCAGGTGGCCGCGTACACGGAAGGCGTGAATAAGCTGCTGGATACGGGCAACCTTAGAGACTTCGGCTTCGGGATTGACCTGGTTGTCGCGGGCCCAGCGGACGGGCTCGAAGGGAATGCGCAAATCCTCAAAAATCTGGTCGTAGAAGCCGTCGCCACCGAGCAGGTAGTGCTCCACAATCTTGAGGAACTCACCGGAACCTGCACCCTGGATGACGCGGTGGTCGTAGGTGGAGGTGAGGGTCAGAATCTTGGAGACGCCGTTGCGGGCGATGACCTTTTCTGAGGTACCGCGGTACTCTGCGGGGTAGTCGAGGGCACCTGCGCCGATGATGGCTGCCTGGCCCTTAGAGAGGCGGGGCACGGAGTGGACGGTGCCGATACCGCCGGGGTTGGTGAGCGATACGGTGGTGCCGGCGAAGTCCTCAACACCGAGCTTGCCCTCGCGGCCGCGCTTGACGATATCGTTGTAGGCTTCCCAGAACTCTGAGAAGGAAAGCTTCTCTGCACCCTTGATGTTGGGCACAACCAGGTTGCGGGAGCCGTCGGGGCGGGGTAAGTCGATGGCCAGGCCGAAGTTAACATGGGCGTGCTGGATAGCGGCGGGCTTACCCTTGGCGTCCTCACCGTAGCTGACGTTCATGGAGGGGAAGGCCGCAAGAGCACGGATAATGGCGTAGCCGATGATATGGGTGAAGGAGACCTTGCCGCCGCGGGTGCGGGCCAGGTAGCTGTTGATTTCGGTGCGGTTATCAATCAGCAGCTTGGCGGGGATAGCGCGGACGGTGGTTGCGGTGGGTACGCTCAGTGACTCGTCCATGTTGGCCGCTACCGCCTTGGCGGGGCCGCGCAGGGTGACAATCTGGTCTTCTTGGGGAGCGTCGCTCACGGGTTCTTCCTTCGGGGTGGCGGGCTTGTTCGCTGAGGGGGTGCTTGCCTTGGGGGCTGCCTGCGGGGCTGACTTGGGGTCAGGTTCAGGGGCAGGGGTCTTGGGAGTGGAGGGGGTGGGGGCCTTGACGGGTTCTTCCTTGACCGGTGCGGACGCTACAGCGGGTACCGGTGCCTGCTGCGAGCTGGGTGCGCTGCCGGTTGTGCCTGCCCACTGATCAAACAGAGGCCACCACGTCTCGTCGACTGAGTTGCGGTCTTGCTCGTACTTCTCAAAGAGCTCTTCGACGAGCCACTCGTTACCCGCGAACTCTTCGGGAACAATATGTTCTGGCTGGTTTGGCACTTCTCTTACGCCTCTTCCATCTCTTGTGATTGCTGGGTGCCAAAACCACTTTTGGCACGAGGTGGGCGGGCATCGCACACTACATTGGGCGCGTGATGTACCGCATATCTTTGTCTAGTTTAGAAGTGTTTTGGGGGGTTCGTCCAACGCACTACTTTCTATGACATCTCGCCGTGAGACTGTCTGGTAGAAATAGGCTGACATTTCGCAGGTGGTGAAAGGGAGCCCACTGAGTGAACCGCTCGATATTCGCTAGAATTGACCACTATGGAAGACCCTTCTAGTTGCTGCGCATCTTCGCAGCCCTCACGAGCGCTTTGGCGCGCACTATTCTTTAACCCAACCACGGGCGTCCGCACCTCTGGCAACCCGTACCCAGCCCAGCAGGCGGTGAGAGCCTAAACCATGGAATGGCTCCTACTTCTCATTGGCTTTTCCCTGATTCTGGGCACCGGCTTCTTTGTAGCCGTAGAATTTTCGCTGGTAGCCCTTGACCAATCTAAGGTCCAGCAAGAAATTGATAGGGGAGACGCCGCAGGTGAACGAGTGCTTGCCTGCCTCAAGTCCCTCTCAACCCAGCTATCGAGCTGCCAGCTGGGAATTACCATCACCACCCTGCTGACTGGCTACACCCTCGACAGTGGCATCAATGCGTTGGCCGGTGAAACCATTGCATCGTGGGGCCTGGCCCCTTCAGCGGCATCGGCGCTGACCCTGATTTTCTCGATGGGTATTGCAACCCTGCTCTCCATGATTATCGGTGAGCTGGTTCCCAAGAACCTGGCGATTGCTGAACCCTACAAGGTGGCCCGCATTCTTGCTCCCGGCCAGCTGCTCTTTACCAAGGTGATGGGCCCCATCGTCCGCACCGCTAACGGGTCAGCGAACTGGATTCTGCACCGTTTTGGCATGGAAGCTAAGGAAGAGCTCTCGGCAGCCCGTTCATCCGAAGAGCTGTCTTCGATGGTGCGCCGCTCAGCCGACCTGGGCACCCTGGACTCCGATACTGCCCGATTCGTCGATAAGACCCTCTCTTTTGCCGAGCTGACCGCAGCTGATGTGATGACCCCGCGCCGCAAGGTCATCATGCTCGAAGATACCGCCCCTGTGAGCGATGTTATTGAGCTGGCCCGCACCACCGGCCACTCCCGCTTCCCCCTCTACCGGGAAGACCAGGACAACATCGTGGGCGTCGTGCACGTGAAGAAGGCCGTGGGCCTTCCCCTCGATAAGCGCGACTCGCTGGAAGCTGGAATGCTGATGGAGGATGTCCTACAGGTACCCGAAACGGTGCACCTTGACTCCCTGCTTATGCAGCTACGTGAGGGCGCCCTGCAGCTTGCTGTGGTGCTCGATGAGTACGGCGGTACTGCGGGTATTACCACCCTCGAAGACCTGGTTGAAGAAATCGTCGGTGAAGTCTCCGATGAACACGACACCAACTCCTTCGACGAACGCCCCCTGCGCGTGGGTAGCGGCGACTACATCTTCTCGGGCCTGCTCCGCCCCGACGAGGTCAAGGACTACATCGGCACCCTGGACGTAGACGATGATCCCGCCTATGAAACCATGGGCGGCTTCATGATGAACCACCTGGGTCGAGTTCCCGAAACCGGCGATGTGGTGCCCGTTGAGGGCGGACGCCTGCGCGTAGAAAAGATGGAACAGCGCCGGGTAGACCGAATTCGCTACATCCCCGATGCCCTACCCCTGGAGCAGGGGGAAGCGGCTACAGATGAGTCGAAGACCGCTCGAAAGGAGGCCCGCCGATGAATGACTGGGTAGCTATCGCTCTGCTCTTTGTGCTCCTTGCCGGTAACGCCTACTTCGTGGGTGCTGAGTTCGCCATTATGTCGACCCGCCGCTCCCAGATTGAGCCCCTGGCTGAGTCGGGTAACAAGCGCGCCGTCCCCACCCTCTACGCCCTTGAAAACGTATCCCTCATGCTGGCCACCTGCCAGCTGGGCATCACGGTATGCTCCCTCTTGATTCTGAACGTCTCTGAGCCGGCTATCCACCACCTAGTGGCTGGCCCTCTGGAATCCTGGGGAATACCTTATGAGGCAGCGAGCGTCCTAGCCTTCATCTTCGCGCTGGTGCTGGTGACCTACCTGCACGTCATCTTTGGTGAAATGGTGCCCAAGAACGCTGCTGTATCGCTGGCAGCTTCGGGTATTGCCCTGTGGATTGCCCCCTCACTGGTGACCCTCTCCCGTATTCTCAAGCCCCTGGTGGGTCTGCTCAACTGGATAGCCGACCACACCCTGCGTCTGATGAAGGTAGAGCCCAAGGCTGAAGTGGCATCAACTTTCACCCTCGATGAGCTGCAAAGTATCGTGGCTCAATCAACCGCAGAAGGAACCGTGGATGACGGCTCCGGTGTGCTGTCTGGAGCCCTGGAATTCAGCTCGAAGACCGTTGCTGAGATTATGGTGCCCGGCGACCAGCTGGTTACCATGAACTTCCCTTGCACGCCTGCTGAGTTGGAAAAGGCTGTTGCCCACACCGGCTACTCCCGCTTCGTGATGAAGGACGAGCAGGACGGCACCTACATGGGCTACCTGCACATCAAGGACGCCCTGGTCTACGAAGCTGATCGCATGGACCAGCCCATTGCCTGGTCTAAGCTACGTCAGATGTCGATTGTCAAGCCCGAAACCGAAATCGATGAGGCTCTTGCCACCATGCAGCGCAACCGGGCTCACGTTTCACACGTAGTTGATGCCCGGGGGCAGAGCGTAGGCGTGCTCTTCTTAGAAGACATCCTTGAAGAACTGGTCGGTGAAATTAAGGACACCACCCAGGAGCACGTGCGCCGCCGTGAGGAGGCAGCCTCCCGTAACGTCACCGACTAATTTTTAGTCCGCGACTAAGACGACAGCCCCGAAGTCTGTTTTGCGAATGGTTCGCAGGTAAACTAGGGTGGGTGCAACGATTGGCATACCCCACCTAGACCAGGAACCCGCATGAAAAACACACTTCGGGGCTTTTCGCTCCTCTCTATTGCTGCACTGGCACTCACAGCCTGCGGCTCATCGGCTGACACCGCCTCCTCAGACTCCACCGCAGCCACCGACGGCGTTATCAAGGTGGTTACCACCACCGACGTCTACGCGGACATCGTAGCCGAGGTAGCGGGGGATAAGGTCGAAGCAATCCCGATTATCGCCTCCACCGCAGTAGACCCCCACTCCTACGAGGCAACCAGCCAGGACCGCCTTAAAATCAAGGACGCAGACATGGTGCTGCTCAACGGCGGCGGCTACGATACCTTTATGGAAGACATGGCGGGTGCTGACTACCCCGACCAGGTCATCGTTAACGCTGTGCGCGTCTCCGGGCTCTTTACCGAGGAACAGCTGGCGGGTGTTGAAGAAGAGCACGCCTCCATGGCACCGGGTGAAAAGCACAACCACGTGCACACCTACAATGAGCATGTTTGGTACGACCTGGACACCATGATTAAGGTGGCTGATGAGGTTGCAGCACAGCTGGGCAAGATCGACCCCGATAACGCCATCTCCTACACTGAAGCAGCGGATGCCTACACCGACGAGCTTCAGACTCTGCTCGACCGCACCAAGAAGGTTGCTACCAAAGAACGCACCTTCATCGCCACTGAGCCCGTACCCGCCTACATGCTCGAAGACGCCGGCTACACCGACGTCACCCCCTTTGATCTCTTCGCAGCGGTAGAAACCGACAGCGATATCGCACCGCTGACCATGCAGGAAGCCAAGGACATTCTGACCAACAACAAGGCAGACCTCCTCGCCTTCAATGAACAGACGCAGACCAACCAGACTAAGGAAATCTACACCTTCGCCCAGGACTCTGACGTCCCCGCCGCCTCCTTCACCGAGACCCTGCCCGAGGGCAAGAACTTTAAGGAATGGATGACGGAGAATATCGACAAGATTGAAAAGGCAACAGCGCAGCGTTCATGACACAGCAGCTAAACCAGCTCGCCCCCGCCATTGAGGTGCGTGGGGGCGGGCTCTCCTTTGGGCACAGAACCCTCTGGGAAGACCTCGACCTCACTATTGGGCAGGGCGAATACTTTGCCGTGCTCGGCCCCAACGGTTCCGGCAAGTCCACCTTTGTTAAGGTGGTGCTGGGCCTCACCCACCTGAGCCAGGGCAAAATCTCTGTGCTCGGCAAGCCCGCCAGCCTGGGTAACCCCGGCGTGGGCTATGTGCCCCAGCAAAAGGCAATCGGTGCCGAAACCCCGCTGCGAGCCCGCGACTTCGTGGGGCTGGGCGTAGACGGGCATAAATGGGGCTTCCGCCTCAAGGGCGCAGGCTACCGTAAAAAAGTAGACGAACTCCTCGAAGCGGTCGGCGCAACAGACTACGCCAACGTACCCGTGGGTCTACTCTCCGGCGGCGAACAACAGCGGCTCCGCATAGCCCAGTCCCTCGCTAACGACCCCAAAATCCTGCTGGCAGACGAGGCACTGCTTTCCCTGGACCTCAACCACCAGTACGCTGTCTCAGAGCTGATTCACCGCTACAACCAGGACCATCAGGCAACCGTTGTCTTTGTGACCCACGAAATTAACCCCATCATCGAGCACGTTGACCGTGTGCTCTACCTGGCGGGTGGACGCTTCACCGTGGGCACCGTAGAAGAGGTCATGCGCTCCGAGGTGCTAACCGACCTCTACCAGACCCCCGTCTCCGTGATTCACACCAACGGCAGGTATGTGGTGGTCGGCGGCGAACACTGCGCCGAAGAACACCACCACGGTAGCCAGTACGGCCAGGATCTGCATCACGGCACCCACCACGACCACCCCGGTGCCACCACGGAAGGCGGTAGGTAAATGACCCCGGTAGCTTTTTCCTTCTCCGATTTCCTCGACCGCGTCTTCGTCTTTGAACGCTATGGCGAACTGCTGGAACTGCTCAGCCAGTCCATCATCGCCGGTGCCGTCCTGGGCCTCATCGGCGGCTTCGTGGGGCTCTTCGTGATGATGCGCCAGCACGCCTTTGCCGTGCACGGTATCGCCGAGATGTCCTTTGCCGGCGCTGCGCTCTTCCTGCTTCTGGGCTACGACGTGGTGACCGGCTCGCTGGTCGGCTCCATCACCTCAGCCCTGCTGATTGGCTTTATGGGAACCAAGGCACACGAGAACGACTCGGTCATTGGTGCGCTCATGCCCTTTGGTCTGGGGCTGGGTATTCTCTTCCTGTCGCTCTACTCCGGGCGCTCAGCCAACAAGTTCTCTCTGCTGACCGGTCAGATAGTGTCGGTGGAGGCCTCCCAGCTCAACACCATGATTGTTGGAGCGGTCGTGATTATCGCTGCCCTCGCTATCCTGTGGCGTCCGCTTATGTTCGCCTCCC
Source organism: Rothia nasimurium (assembly GCF_035916755.1). GTDB lineage: Bacteria > Actinomycetota > Actinomycetes > Actinomycetales > Micrococcaceae > Rothia. Next base: position 117,513 of record NZ_JAYWIX010000007.1, read on the forward strand.
TGGACCCCATCGTCGCCCAGGCAAAGGGCGTGCCCCTGCGCGCCCTCTCGCTCATCTTCATGGTGATTCTGGGTATCGCCACCGCCCTGTCGGTGCAGGTGGTGGGCTCCCTGCTGGTTCTTGCCCTGCTGATTACCCCGGCAGCGGCAGCCCTGCAAATCACAGCCTCACCCCTACGCGCCCTGATTCTTTCAGTGCTCTTTGCAGAAACAGCCATGGTGGGCGGTATTCTTCTGGCCCTGGCAGGCTCCTTGCCTATCAGCCCCTACGTGACCACCCTGTCTTTCCTTATCTTCGTGGTCTGCCGCCTGGCGCGAGCCGTCCGCCAGCGCTACTCAGCCTCGGGACGCGTCCGCTCACCTGAAGCCGCAGCAGCACCTAGCCCTGCTGGTGGGCAGAGCAGTTAGCACAGACCCCTGTAATCTCAATGACGTGCTTCACCTCGGTGTAGCCGTTCTTTGCCGCAATCGCCAGTGCTAGCTCTTCAAGCTCGGGAATCTCAAATTCCCGGGCAGCCCCACAGATACGGCAGAGCAGGTGATGGTGGTGGTGCTCAGAATCGCAACGGCGGTAGATAGCTTCACCGTCCTCGGTCTTGAGAGCCTCTACCTCACCGGTGCCCACCATGGACTGCAAGAGACGGTAGGTGGTTGCCAGTGACACCTTATCGCCGCGCGAGAGCATGAGCTGGTACAGATCTTGAGCAGAAATAAAGTCTTCGAGGGTTTCGAGGGTTGCGGTGACTGCCCGGCGCTGTTTAGTGTTGCGGATTTCGGTAGGCTTGCTGGCTAACGACGTTGAGTTGGTGTTCACGGGTCATTCCCTCTCATTGTGCTCTTTATCAGTGCCTACTGTACACCAGCTACCTACCCGCAGGCCCGGCCCTGGTAGGCCCCGGTCCCAGAAAAAGTAAGCCTACTGGAATCAAGGCTACTGTAGCTACTAGGGTGGTAGGTATGAAACTTACGAAATACACCCACTCTTGCGTCAGGCTCGAAAAGGACGGCGCCGTGCTGGTGCTCGACCCCGGAAACTTCTCCGAGGTCGAGCAGGCACTGGACGGGGCCGACCATATTCTGGTCACCCATGTGCACCCCGATCACTTCGATGAGGGCAAGGTGGTCGCTTTTTTGCGGGAGAACCCGCAGGTAACCATTCACGCCCCTGCCGCTGTCATTGACACCGTTCTTGCGGCCCTGCCTGAGGCTCTTGCTAAGTCTGTTGAGACGGACGGGGAGCTGACTCTCTCGTCCTTCTCTATCAAAACTTTCGGTGGTAACCACGCTGTGATTCACCCCTTGCTGCCGGTGATTGATAACGTGGGCTACCTGATTGACGATAACCTCTTCCACCCAGGGGATTCTTTTGTGGTGCCCCACGGCATTGAGGTGGGTACTCTGCTGGTGCCGATTCACGCTCCCTGGAACAAGATCCAGGAGGTCATTGACTTCATTATTGCCGTGCGTGCCCCGCGGGCCTTCCAGATTCATGATTCACTGCTTGCAGAAAATGGCCGAAACATGATTGTTGGCCATGCAACCAACTTTGGTCAGAAGTACGGCACTACCTTTGAGTACCTGGCTCCCGGCCAGTCTGTAGAGATTTAGGAGCAAGCCCCATGAGCACTGTTTTTACCAAGATTATTAACCGCGAACTGCCTGGCCGTTTTATCTGGGAGGACGAGCAGGCGGTTGCCTTCTTGACTATCGAGCCCTTCCAGTACGGCCACACTCTGGTGGTTCCCAAGGCTGAGATTGATCACTGGGTTGACCTGCCCGAGGAGCTCTCAGCCCACCTTTTTGACGTGGCTCAGAAGGTGTCGAAGGGCCTGATGAAGGCTTTTGAGCCCACCCGGGTGGGCATGATTATTGCCGGTTTTGATGTGCCCCATACCCATATTCATGTGTGGCCGGCGGTGGATCAGAGCGAGTTCACTTTCGAGCAGGCTAACCGTAACCCCGATGCGGCTGCTATGGATGAGGCTGCTGAAAAGCTGCGGGCAGCCCTGACGGAGCTGGGCTACGGCGACTCGGTAGCTTCCTAGCCCCGTCGGGTAGGTACCATCTAAATCAGAAAAACCCACCTCGTTGGTGGGTTTTTCTGATTTAGATGGTCTTTTCTGGTGTAGTGGCTGAGTGTCTGTGGTGTGCGGTTCGTCGTTCTAAATATAAGTAAAGTGTGTTTGACATAGCTTCACGCCTGTGTGTAAAGTTTATTTTACATCAGCTGTATAGTAACCTTTACATGAGGAGATAAGATGAGCATCGACAAGACCCAAAGAACCTGGGGTCGTTCTCGCTTTGGCGGTAGTCAAGCAACCCTGATATTTGTCAGTATTCTGGGTGCAACTGTACTGGCCCAGCTGCTGGCCTGGGGTATTATTGCCCTTCAGTCTGAGCAGGTCACCTGGTGGTGGGTGCCGGTTGCCTCGTTAGCTTTTATTCCGGTGTTAGCCGCCACCTTTTGGGTGCTTCTGGTCGACCGAAACACCATCAAAGGAGCCACCCGTAACCCAGAATCCAGCATCGAAAACCACTGGTACGGAAAGGCAGCAGAAACTACCTTTCACCTCATGATTGCAGTGATGGGGGTGGGAGCCGGGGCTTTCGCTATCTTCGACTGGCAGGTATCGCCGTCTCTTCTGCTGGCGTCCGTCACCGTGCTGGCCATGCTGGTCTTCCTGGTGAGCTACCAGGTCTATAAGCGTAAGGGTGCATAGCCTGTGCAGAACCAGCTCAAAGAACTACGCGCTGAGCGGGGCTACTCTCAGCAGCAGCTCGCCGACGTGCTCGGAGTGTCACGTCAGACCGTCATCTCAATTGAAAAAGGACGCTTCGACCCGTCCCTGCCCCTGGCCTTCCAGCTGGCTGAAGTTTTCGGTTGCCGGATTGAGGATATTTTCTTTCCAGACGCACCCGAGAACAACTAGAAGAGAGAAATGACCAGGAAAATCGGAAAAACCCACCTCGTTGGTGGGTTTTTCTGATTTAGATGGTACCTAGGGCGAGGACGGGCGGGCCTAGGCGTTCTTGATAGCCTCCATGGCCTCGCGCAGGGCCTTAGCCACCCGCTTCTCGCTGACCGTGTAGGCAGTGCCGAGTTCCTGGGCGAAGAAGCTGACGCGCAGTTCCTCAATCATCCAGCCCACCTGCTCCAGCTCGGGAGTCGGTACCGTGCCTCCGGGCAGGGACTGCACAGCCTTATCGTAGGCGTCCTCAAGCTCCTGTACGGTTAGCATGAGCTGGTTATCCCGGTTAACGTTGGGCCCCAGTTTCTCAATGCGCTTGGACATCGCCTTGAGGTAGCGGGGCAGGTGGTGTAACTGAACCGCACCGGTCTCGGTCACAAACCCCGGGTAGACTAGGTTTTCCAGCTGGCTCTTCATATCGCTCATGGCGTGAATGACCGCAAGCGAGGTGGACTTCTTAATGAGCTTCTGAACCTTAGCTGTTTCCGACAGAATATCGGCAACCAGCTTAGTCATCACGAAGACCGTGTCAATGAGCTCAGCCCGCACGCTATTGAACAGGGCAGTGTACTCCGCCCTTGTAAAAGGCGGGGTAGCGGGTACCAGCTGGTCAATAGCGGCTACCGTGCAGTCGCTAATGAGCGCGTCAATTGACCCGTGGGGGTTCTGCGTAAAGACCAGCTTTTCGCGGTTGTTCAGGTGCTCAGAGACATAGCGCTCGGGCGAGGGAGTATTGAGTTTGAGCAGGCGGATGACGCCCCCGCGCTGGGCCCGGGTAGCTTCAGCTTTGGTGGGGAAGATTCGCACAGCAACGGATGCCCCCTCATCGACCAGGGCCGGGTAGCCTGCTACCGTCTGGGTGGCAATCATACGCTCGACCTTGCGGGGTAGATCCTGTTCCGGCCAGTCGGTCAGGCCCGAGACCTCCCGCACGGCTTTACTGCCCGGCGTCTGTTCCGGGGCGGACGCTTGTGCCCCCTTAGCACCTGCACCCCGGCTCCCAGCGCCGCTGGGAGCTGCTGAGAGAGCAGAGCCGCCGCGGGCGTCCTGACCTTTCTTACCACCAGCGGCCATTGCCGCCATCTTGCCCATGGTCTCGGGGCTAGCGCCCAGAGAAGCGGCCAGGGCGGAGCGAATCTCGGCGTGTAAAAGACCCTGGAGTTCAACCAGGTCCTTACCCTCACCCAGAATCTTGTTCTGGTGGTTGCGCACCTGGAAGGTGAAGCGTAGGTGCTCGGGTACCGCATCCCAATTGAACTCGGCCGGGTCTACCACATGCCCGCGCAGGCGGCGCAGTACCAGGGCCAGGGCCTCAGTAAGGGAATCAGTGGCGGGGGAGTAGTCGGCGTTGAGTTTCTCAACGGCCTGACGGGCAACGTCCGGTGCCGGAACAAAATTCTTGCGAATCTGCTTGGGCAGGGACTTAATCAGGGCCGTCACCAGCTCCTGGCGCAGGCCCGGAATCAGCCACTCAAAAGGAGCCGGTTCAAGCTGGCCTAAGAAGAGCACCGGAACCTGCACCGCGATACCGTCCGTCTGTGTTTGGGAGGAGCGCACCCCGCCAATCTGCACGCTGGGGGCATACTCGTAGCGCAGGTCAAGGGATAGCTCCCCGCCGGAGGTGCGGGCAGTCCAGGTGCGGGGGAAGAGGGATTCGTCGTAATCGGCGGCCTCTTCGTCAATCAGGTTTTCGGGGGTGAAATCCAGCAGGTGCTCGTTGACCCGGCGTTCCTCTTTCCACCAGCGGTCAAAGTGGCGCTCAGAAACAACGTGCTCGGGTATGCGGGCGTTGTAAAAGTCAAAGAGAACAGCGTCATCAACCCGCAGGTCGCGGCGGCGCAGGCGGGCCTCAAGCTCCTCAACCTCAGCCAGAGCCTTCTGGTTGCGGGCAAAGAAGCGGTGGCGGGTCTGCCAGTCGCCCTCCACCAGGGCAGACTGAATGAAAATCTCGCGGGCAGCTACCGGATCAACACGCCAGTACTGAATACGCCGGTCGGCAATGATGGGCAGCCCGAACAGGGTGACCTTCTCATGGGCCAGCACCGAACCCTGGCGGGCAGACCAGTGAGGGTCAGAATAAGAGTGCTTGAGCAGGGGACCAGCCAGCTCCTCAATCCACTCGGGCTCAATCTGGGCATTCACCCGCGCCCAGAGACGGGAGGTCTCGACTAGCTCGGCAGACACCAGCCAGACCGGGTTCTTCTTGAAGAGAGCTGAACCGGGGAAAATCGCAAAACGGGTTCCGCGGGCGCCCCGGTACTCGTGGCGGTTCTGCTCATCCTGCATACCGATATGCGACAGCAAACCCGAGAGCAGAGACTTGTGCACCTCGGTCTCACTGGCAGCCGGGTCAATATCGCGCCCTCCCTCAACCGTAATACCGGCCGACCGGCCAATCTCCCGCAACTGGGCAAAGAGATCCTGCCACTCACGAATACGCAGGAAGTTCAGGTACTCCCGGTGGCACATCTTGCGGAACTGGCTCGATGACAGCTCGGCCTGCTTCTCATTGATGTACTGCCACAGCAGAAGATAGGAGGTGAAGTCAGACTTCTCATCCTTATAACGGGCGTGCAGGGAATCTGCATCACCCCGGTGCTCGGAGGGGCGCTCGCGGGGGTCCTGGATGGTCAGGGCTGCCGCCAGCGCCATGATTTCCTTGGCAACACCCCGCTTGGAACCCTCCACAATCATGCGGGCTAGGCGGGGGTCAACGGGCAGGGCTGCCATGGCACGCCCGGCGGCGGTGAGCGGTGAGGACGGACGCCGCCCCCCTCTACCGCGTGCCCCGCGCGTATCGCGGGGGAGAGCGTCCGCCCCATCACGGCCGGGGGCAGCAAGTGCGCCTAGCTCGCGCAGTAGGTTGACGCCGTCGTTGATAGCGCGGGTTTCGGGCGGCTGAACGAAGGGGAACTTCTCAATATCGGCGGGGGACTTGACCACACCGATGGCCGTCATTTGCAGAATGACCGCGGCCAGGTTGGTGCGGAGAATCTCGGGGTCGGTGAACTCGGCCCGGGCCTGGAAGTCCTCTTCGGAGTAGAGGCGGATAGCGATACCGTCAGAGACACGACCACAGCGACCCGATCGCTGATTGGCTGAGGCCTGTGAAATACGCTCGATGGGCAGGCGCTGTACCTTGGTGCGGGCTGAGTAGCGCGAGATACGGGCGGTGCCGGTATCGATCACGTACTTGATGCCGGGCACGGTCAGGGAGGTTTCAGCCACGTTGGTTGCCAGCACGATGCGGGGCCTGCCACCGGGTTTGAAGACCTTGTGCTGCTCGGCCATCGACAGGCGGGCGTAGAGGGGCAGCACCTCGTAGTCGGCCAGGCGCCGGGTGGAGCGCACCATGTCTTCGATAGCGTCGGCTGCATCGCGAATCTCGCGCTCGCCCGAGAAGAAAATCAGGATGTCACCGGGAGCTTCTTCCGATAGTTCCCGGATGGCGTCAAGTACGCCCTCAATCGGGTCGCGGTCGTCGTCCTCGAGGCCGTCACCGGCGTCCGCTTCGTCCTCCCCGCCGTCACCGGCGTCCGCTTCGTCCTCCCCGCCGTCGCCAGTGCGGGGCTCGCTCAGGGGGCGGTAACGGATCTCGACGGGGTAGGTGCGACCCGAAACCTCAATAATGGGCGGAGCGTCATCTGGCAGGGTTGCCTCGGCGATTTCTTTTTCTTCGGGGCTGAGGGTCTCATCGACGATGCCGACACCGGGCACAAAGCTGGGGGAGAAGTGGCGGGCGAAACGCTCGGGGTCAATGGTGGCTGAGGTGATGACGATTTTCAGGTCGGGGCGCTGCGGCATAATGCGCTTGAGGTAGCCCAGAATGAAGTCAATGTTGAGCGAACGCTCGTGGGCCTCGTCAATGATGATGGCCGAGTACTGGCGTAGCAGCCGGTCATTCTGAATTTCGGCCAGCAGAATACCGTCGGTCATGAGCTTGATGGCAGAGCTTTCGCCCACCTCGGAGGTGAAGCGCACCTGGTAGCCCACCGTCTCGCCGATTTCCTGCCCCAGTTCTTCGGCGATGCGTTCAGCCACCGATCGGGCGGCCAAACGGCGGGGCTGGGTGTGGCCAATCATCCCCTTTTCCGCCAGCCCTAGTTCAAGAAGCATCTTGGGCAGCTGGGTAGTCTTACCCGAGCCGGTTTCACCCGCAACGATGGTGACCTGGTTGTCGCGAATCGCCGCCATGATGTCATCCCGGCGGGCAGAGACGGGCAGGGCCTCGGGGTAGGTGATTTTCTCAGGAATCAGCGGGGTGTAGGGACGGCGCTGGTTCGGTTTCTTCCCGCCCTGCTTGCCCCGGGGGCGGGAGCCTCGGGCACGGCGCTGGGAGCGGGCAGGTGCATCCGCCCCCTCACGAGGGCCGGATGCCTGCTTCCCCCTGCCACCGCGCTTTTCGGCGGTCTGGGGTTCGGTGGGCTCGGATGCGCGGACGCCCGCGCCGTGCATGGCAGCGGCGATGGCAGACAGCGAGGGGGCGGGGGTGCGGGAAGAATCTGAACTAGACATACTGCCCTCTATTTTAGGGCAGAGCCGGCACGAACGGTCAGGTTTCACTGGGCGCGTGAAGCCTGTCGGCTATAGTCGACAAAATCTTCAAAAAGGGAAATTTATCGACTATAGTCGATAAACTTCTGGAAGCTATTTCCGTATAAGGACGCCCCGCTCTCCTACCCTGGGGCAGGGGAGCGGGGCGCGGGCGTCCTGATGGAAAATTTAGAGGCTGGCAGCGACGGGCAGGACGAGCTCCATCATGTCGGTGAAAGCGGTCTGGCGCTGCTCGGCGGTGGTCTCGACCCCCTTGAAGAGGTGGTCTGAGACGGTGAAGACCGACAGGGCCTGCACACCGGCGGCGGCAGCCACAGCGTAGATACCGGCGGTTTCCATCTCAACAGCCAGCACACCCATCTCAGCCCACTTAGAGGCGTCGGAGAAGTCAGAGCGGTAGAAAACGTCAGAAGACAGCACATTACCCACGTTGAGGGTCTTGCCCTGGGCCTCGGCCTCCTTAGCCACAGCCGACAGCAGGGGCCAGGACGCGGTGGGGGCAAAGGTGCCGGGGAGCTTGTAGTGGTGCATGAAGTTAGAATCGGTCGAAGCTGCTGAGGCCACGACCAGGTCGAAAAGGTCAAGGCCCTCAGCCATGCCACCGCAGGTGCCGATACGGATCAGATTCTTCACGCCAAAGGTGTGAATCAGCTCGTGGGCGTAGAGGCTGGCCGACGGGATACCCATGCCGGTACCCATGACCGAGATACGCTGCCCCTTGTAGTCGCCGGTGAAGCCGAACATATTGCGTACGGTGTTGAACTGCACGACGTTCTCAAGGTAGGTATCGGCAATGAACTTGGCGCGCAGCGGGTCGCCGGGCAGCAGGATGGTTTCGGCAATTTCAGCGCCGTTCGGAGCAATGTGCGGGGTGTTGACGGCTTCTGCCATGTCACTCTCATTTCTGGTGCGAAAGGGTGGGGTTTTCGCCCCTAGTCTACCCGGCTTTATATAAGCAACCCTACTTAGTAACTTGGTAGGCTGGGGTGGGAACGCCGAAAGGAGTATTCAATGACGAAAGCACTCTATCTCACCGCTTGTAGCGGCTTTTGGTGCCTCAATCAGCGGCATCATCGGCCTGTTACGGAGCTTTGTGCTCCCAGAGCAAGAACTGATGCCCTATCTCATCGGTATGACGATTGGGGCAGTCGCCCTGACCTTCATCAGCCTGGCCGCCCTGCGCTTCCCCGGCCCCGACCTTCACCTGATCTACCGTCGGCAGTTTACCGTTCGCCCTTCCGGGGCCTTCCTGCTAGGCGCGGTCTTCGGGCTAGGAATAGGCCTACCCCGCATCGACCCGCAGGACTTCATTTTTGATGCTACCTTCTCCCTCTGGTTCGCCTTAGCCATCGGCGCGATAGCGGCAGTCTGGGTTGCTTTCCGTCGGCCATCCCCTGACCTACACTAGGTACATGGAGTTACGCTACTGGGCACTCACCGATGCCCCCGATCTTCTCTCGGTGTATCGTACGTCCTCTGATCTCGAGCGGCAGATGCCAGCCCTCGCCAGCGACGAGGACGCCCGAAGCCTCATCGAAACCAGCTACCTACCGGCTGAAAACCGGGCTACTTTCTGCCTCAGTGACGAAGGGCGGCCCGTAGGGCTGGTGGGTCTCAACTACACCGCTCGTACGGACGCCGGCGCCTGGGACAGAGCCTGGGTCTACTATTGGATTGCTGACCCCTACCGCGGGCAGGGGTACACAAAAGCAGCTCTCACTGCGGTATGCGCCTGGGCCCTGGGCGAGGCCAACCCCGCGCCTACCGCACCTGTCCTCGATACCGGCCTGCTGGCGTCCTTACCTTCGCCCTGCCTTCGCCGCTTAGAACTGGGCTACCGCACCAATAACCCCGCTAGCGGAGCCGTTGCCGCCGCAGCAGGGTTCCAGGTTGAAGGAATTGAGCGGGAGAAATTCCTCTATGCCGGGCAGACCTACGACGCAGTGATAGCCGCTAGGCTCCGCAAGGACGGACGCACCCCGACCACTACGCCCTCTACCTCGAAAACAAGCAGGGGTTTGAAGTAGAACTCGTCGCCCAAAACTAACCCGCACTTAGTCTGAAAACCCCGCAACTAGTTGCGGCTAAATCAGAATAAATGCGGGGAAGAAGGCGGGCGCCGGGCACAAAAAGAGAAGGTAGGCCAGCGCTTCGCGCATTCTGGCCTACCTTCTCTTTTTGTGCCCTCGAAAGGATTCGAACCTTCGACACCCAGCTCCGGAAACTGGTGCTCTATCCACTGAGCTACGAGGGCAACTCCGAATACTCACTGCACACAGTGAAACTCAGACCTGATTACTCTATCAGAAACCCCGCCCCACAACACAAACCGATTACAGTAGGAACAAAGACCAGCGCACCGAAGGGCTGAATCAATGACCACACTCACCGGCAACTACGCGGGAACCAACCACCCCTCCCAGACCTTTGACTTCTACCCGCCCAGTGCACCCACCGGTGAACACCACCCCGTGCCCCTGCTCATCTACGTCCACGGCGGAGCCTGGAGATTCGGCGATAAATCCTCCTTCCTGCTAGCTGACAACGGTCTACATCGCGTCCGCGAACGCTTCGCCCACGCCGGCTACGCCACAGCCTCCATCAACTACCGGCTCAGCCACGAAGCCCTCTTCCCCGCCCAAATCAACGACCTTAAAACAGCTATCCGCTACTTCAAAACCAGGGCCGAAAACTTCGGAATAGACCCCAACCGTATCGTCCTCGCAGGCGGATCAGCGGGTGGGCACCTGGTTCAGCTGGCCGCCGCCACAGGCCACCTGAACGAGCCCTACCTCGAAGGTCTCTCAGCCAGCGCGCTCGCTGCCCGAACCATCGCCGGTGAGCCGGACTCGTCCGTCCGCTGCGCCGTCTCTATCTACGGGGTCAGCGACCTGCGCACCATCTTCGACGATCGTGTGGCCTGGGGCTTCCCCTACGACCACCCCGAAGATGACGGCGCCGAATGGCGGCTACTCGGCTCCACCTACCCCGCCCTGGCAGGCACCCCAGCAGAGGTTAACTGGGCCAAAGCCCACCCCATCGATTACGCCCAAGAAGCCCAGAGAACCGGCGAACGTACCCACGCCCCGGTCTACTACATCCATGGCACCGCAGACACCTGCGTGCCGCCCAACCAGTCCGTTGATGCCCACCGTGCCCTCTCAGCCGCCGGAATCGCCACCGAACTCACCCTGATTGGCGGGGCGGAGCACTCCGACCCGGCAATCTACGCCAGCGAGAGCACCTGGGAACATATCATTCGCTGGGTAGGTCTACAGCTCACCCTGTAGACTTGACCCTATGACTCCCGAAGAACTCTCAAGTGCAATTGACGGCGCGCTGACCGCAGCGTTCGAAGCCGGCGAACTGACCCTAACCGACGGCGAAACCGCCCCCGCTGTGCGCGTAGAGCGCCCCAAGAACCGCGACCACGGCGACTGGTCCACCAACATCGCCCTGCAGATTTCTAAGAAGGTGGGGAAGAACCCCCGCGAGGTAGCCCAGATTCTGGCTGACCGAATCACCGAGATTGCCGGTGTGGCAAGCGTAGACATCGCTGGCCCCGGCTTCCTCAACATCACCCTGGATGCCGCCGCCGCCGGTGAGCTGGCCAAGACTATCGTTGAGCAGGGCTCAGCTTTTGGTACCAACGAAACCCTGGCCGGCCAGACTATCAACCTGGAGTTCGTTTCCGCTAACCCCACCGGCCCCATCCACCTGGGTGGTACTCGCTGGGCTGCCGTGGGTGACTCCCTGGCCCGTATCTTTATCTCCCAGGGCGCCAAGGTCGTGCGTGAATACTACTTCAATGACCACGGCAACCAGATTGACCGCTTTGCTCGCTCCCTGCTGGCCCGTGCCAAGGGTGAGGAGGCTCCCGAGGACGGCTACGGTGGCGAGTACATCACCGATATCGCCAACCGGGTGCTTGAGGTTCGTCCCGATGCCCTTGATGCCGAAGATCCCCAGGAAGTTTTCCGCGCTACCGGTGTTGAATTCATGTTCGAGGACATCAAGGCATCCCTGCATGACTTCCACGTCGATTTTGACGTCTACTTCCACGAGAACTCCCTCTTTGAGAACGGCAAGGTAGATGAGCTGCTTGAGAAGCTCAAGGAGTCCGAGAACCTCTACTTCAAGGACGGCGCCTGGTGGCTCAAGTCCACCGACTTCGGCGACGACAAGGACCGCGTGGTCATCAAGTCCGACGGTAATGCCGCCTACATCGCCGGTGACATCGCCTACTTCCAGGACAAGACCAAGCGCGCCGAGAACCCCGCTGACCTGGCAATCTACATGCTGGGTGCTGACCACCACGGTTATGTAGCCCGCCTCAAGGCCGCTGCCGCTGCCCTGGGCGATGACCCCAACATGGTTGAGGTCATGATCGGCCAGATGGTTAACCTGGTCAAGGACGGCAAGCCCGTGCGTATGTCTAAGCGCGCCGGTACCGTCGTGACCCTGGAAGACCTGGTTGAAATCGTAGGTGTGGATGCAGCCCGTTACTCCCTGACCCGCTACTCTGTTGACTCCAACATCGATATCGACCTGGATCTGCTGACCAAGCAGTCCAACGAGAACCCGGTCTTCTACGTGCAGTATGCCCACGCCCGTACCTGCGCTATTGCCCGCAACGCTGAGGCAGCCGGCGTCACCACCGAATCCGTCGATACCTCCCTGCTGAACTCAGAGGTAGACTCAGCCCTGCTGGCTGCCCTGGGCCAGTTCGCCGGTGCCGTCAAAGAAGCCGCTGACTTCCGTGAGCCCCACCGTGTGGCCCGCTACCTGGAAACCCTAGCCGGTGCTTATCACCGCTGGTACGGTGTCTCCCACGTTGCCCCCAAGGGCGATGAAGAGGTCACCGACCTGCACCGCACCCGCCTGCTGCTGAACAACGCAACCCGCCAGGTACTGGCCAACGGCCTGGGCCTGCTGGGAGTGAGCGCACCGGAGAAGATGTAAATGGGCGCAGAAACCGCACTGTTCAAGCCCGACTGGCTGAGCTACCCGTCCGCCCCGGCCGACCTCGACCCGGTGATTTGGATGCCCTCCTTCACCCGCTCTGAGGCCGGTGAACTCGAGGTGGACGGCACCCCCATCAGCCGCCTGGTCGCCGACTTTGGCACCCCCGAGTACGTCTTTTCTGAGACTACTTTCCGTTCCCGTGCCGCTGAGTTCCGTTCCGCCTTTGAGACGGCTTTTGAGAAGCACGGGGCTGAGGTCTCGGTCTACTACGCCGGTAAGTCCTTCCTGGCGACCGCCGTGGCCAAGTGGGCTGAGGAAGAGGGCTTGTGCCTGGATACCGCAAGCGGTGGCGAGCTGGCTATCGCCATGCGGGCCGGGGTGCCCGGCGCGAAAATCGCCCTGCACGGTAACAACAAGTCGGCGGGCGAGATTGCCCGCGCCCTGCGTTACGGGGTAGGACGCCTGGTGGCAGACTCGGTGCCCGAGGTGCAGCTGATTGCGCAGGTAGCAGCTGAGCTGGGCGTTACCGCCCCGGTTATGCTCCGCGTGACCCCGGGCGTGCACGCCTCGACCCACGACTTCATTGCTACCGCCCACGAGGATCAGAAGTTCGGCCAGTCTCTGGCAGCCGGTACCGCACCGCTGGCAGGTCTGTCGCTTGAAGAGCTGACCGAGCTGGGAATTACCGCTGATGATGCCTACGCCACTGTGGCTGCCGCTCTGGCCCTGGCCAGTGAGCACATTGACCTGCGCGGTTTGCACTGCCACATCGGCTCCCAGATTTTTGAGGCCGAGGGCTTCGGTAAGGCCGCTGAGAAGGTGCTGACCTACATGCAGCAGCTCAACGAGCGCTTTGGCGTGGTGCTGCCCGAAATCGACCTGGGTGGCGGCTACGGTATCGGCTACACCGAGCAGGATGACCCGCGCGGTTCAGCCGATATCGCCACCGAACTGGCTGACATGGTCTCTAAGACCTGCGCCAACGTGGGCATGGCCATTCCCCACCTCTCCTTTGAGCCGGGCCGCTCCATCTCGGGCCCCTCGGGTATCACCCTCTACACGGTCGGTACTATCAAGGACGTGGCGATTGAGGACGAGAACGGGGATACCCGTGTGCGCCGCTACGTCTCGGTCGACGGCGGTATGAGCGATAACCCCCGCCCGGTGCTCTACGAGTCCGACTACGCCGTAACCCTGGCTAATCGGGCCCCGGCAGGGGAACAGATTCTCTCCCGCGTGGTGGGTAAGCACTGCGAGTCCGGCGATATCGTGATTCGCTACTGCTACCTGCCGGCTGACCTGGCAGCGGGAGACATCCTGGCTGTTCCGGCCACCGGCGCCTACAACCACGTTATGGCCTCCAACTATAACTACCTGACCCGCCCGCCGGTCATCGCTACGGCGGCGGGCAAGGAGCCGCGCGCTATTATCCGCCGCGAAACCGAAGAGGACATGCTGGTCCGCGACCTGGGTCTAGTTTAGGTTCCTTCACCAGGGCGCCGCCTGCCAGCTTCCCTGCCACGAGGCAGGGGAGCAGTGGGGCGGCGTCCTGCCATCAACCACTCCGTTAGAAAATAAAGTTCATACTCTGGGTTACGCTGTCTTAACCGCTAGCATGGTGAGCGTACCCCTGAACCTATTTCCCATCTACGTCAGGAGACGCTCTTGGGCAACACCACCATCAAAGTAGCGCTACTAGGCGCCGGTAACGTCGGCTCACAGGTAGCCCGCATGTTCACCGAAGATGCCGAGTCCCTACAAGACCGCATTGGTGCGCCGGTTGAGCTCATCGGTATTGCCGTGCGCGATACCTCAGCCAAGCGCCACTATGAGGCTGCACCCGAGCTCTACACCACCGATGCCGAGGCGCTGATTGACGCTGCCGACGTGGTCATTGAACTCACCGGCGGTATTGAGCCTGCCCGAACCCGCATCCTGCGCGCCCTGACCGCCGGCAAATCGGTGGTATCAGGTAACAAGGCCCTGCTGGCTAAGCACGGTGTAGAACTGGCTGCTGCCGCGGCCAAGAGCGGGGCCCAGCTCTCCTACGAGGCCGCGGTTGCCGGTGCTATCCCCATTCTGCGCCCCCTGCGCGACTCTCTGGCCGGTGACCAGATCACCCGCGTGCTGGGTATCATGAACGGCACCACCAACTACATCCTTGACCAGATGGATACCACCGGCGCCCAGTTCACCGACGCTCTGGCCGAGGCCCAGCGCCTGGGCTACGCCGAAGCTGACCCCACCGCCGATATTGAGGGCCACGACGCTGCCTCAAAGGCCGCAATCGTTGCCTCCCTGGCCTTCCACTCTGACTTCACCATCGACGATGTTCACTGCGAGGGCATTACCTCTATCACCGCCGACGACGTGGCAGCAGCCGCTGCCGACGGCTACGTCATCAAACTCCTGGCGGTCTGCGAAAAGGACGGCGAGGGCGTCAATATCCGTGTGAATCCCACCCTGGTGCCCCGCACCCACCCGCTGGCGTCCGTCCACGGTGCTTTCAACGCTGTCTTCGTGCAGGCTGAAAACGCCGGTGAGCTCATGTTCTACGGCCCGGGCGCAGGCGGCGCCCCCACCGCCTCTGCGGTACTGGGTGACTTTGTTTCTCTGGCCCGCCGCCTGGTGCTCGGTGGCCCCGGTATCCCCGAGTCCTCCTTTGCCCAGCTGGTTGCCACCCCCATGAACGACGTTGTCTCCCGCTACTCGGTGGGCATCGTCGTGGAAGACAAGTTGGGTGTTCTTGCCAACATCGCCCGTATCTTTGCCGAACACGGTGTCTCTATCGAGACCATGCGCCAGGCTAAGGGCACCGGCGACGGAACCAGCGCCTCCATCCGTATCGTCACCCACCGCGCCACTGACGCTAACCTGCGTAAGACCATGGCTGTGGTGGACGCCCTCGATACCGTCCGCGACATCACCTCCGTTATCCGCGTAGAAGGCTAAGCACCGATTCTTATGTCACTTCCCATGATTGACGGCTCAGACGAGCCCTTCGTCCAGCCCGATGTAATCCCCCTTGGAGCGCGCGTGACCGTCAAGGTCCCGGCCTCTTCAGCCAATCTTGGCCCCGGCTATGACTCCCTGGGTCTGGCCCTGGCCCACTACGATGACCTGACGGTCACCCGCATGCCCGGGGTGGGGGAGTTGGCCTTCGATCTCACCGGTGAGGGGGCGGACGAGGTTCCGCAGGACGCCAGCCACCTGGTTATCAAGGCCATGGTGACTGCCTGGAAGGCCGTGGGGCTTTTTGAGCTTCCCTCCCTGCACGTTCAGGCCCATAACCGCATCCCGCATTCTCGCGGTATGGGGTCGTCCGCTTCGGCCATCGTGGCTGGCGTGACCGCAGCGAACGGCCTGCTCCCCGCCGAACTCCAGCTTGATGACGAGGCCGTACTACAGATTTGTTCGGGTATGGAAGGCCACCCCGATAACGTGGCCCCCTCCCTCTATGGCCACGTCGTAATCTCCTACGGGGACGACTCGGGCTGGCACTCCCTGCCTGTACCGGCCCATGAGAACGTACTGCCGGTCATCGCAATTCCTGACTACGAGGTGCCGACCAAGGTAGCCCGCGGCCTTATTCCTGAGACCGTTCCCCACCGGGAAGCCGCTGCTAACTCCGGCCGCGCGGCCCTGCTGACCCAGGCACTGGCGTCCTACCCCGACTACCTGCTGCCCGCAACCAGCGACCTGCTGCACCAGTCCTACCGCGCCGTTGCCATGAAGCCCTCAGCGGCCCTGGTTAAGTACCTGCGTGGCAAGGGATTTGCCGCGGTCATCTCGGGGGCAGGCCCCACTGTCATGGGCCTGGCCAACGGGGCGGACGAACGCGCCCGAGTTCGCGAAGCCATTGAGGCCTTCGCCACCGAAAGCGAGCCTAATCAGCACGAGAACCGGGCTGTAAGCTGGCGGGTGCTCGATATCGATATCGACACTAAAGGTGTTATGCTTACTTATGAGGAAACCGCCTAGCGCGCTCTAGCACTATTTGTGCCGGGCTCGCCTGTGTTGGCCTCATCCCACGGTTTGGCAGGTCTGTAGAAGCCTCAGCAGGTTCAACCGTTTATTTACGTCTTTCACTGACTAGTGGTGGCGTTCCTTCCCCGGGTATCCCGTCAGCTACCGTGTGGTGCAGCCGGGCACCCGAACCCGGGTCACCTGATACTCTCGCTTTCCCAGCGACAGCGTCACCTGACCCCTGAAACTATCCCTCGCCCGCTCTGGGCATGGCGCATCTGTTGCGCCAGAACAAACCGCGAAATCAACGACATTTCGAGAGAAGGAATCTTCGTGGCAGAAAACACCGACCTGACTGCAGGTACGGAGGCCGCAGCAGCGGCTGAGCAGAAGTCCCCCAGCCTGAGCACCCTCAAACTTGCTCAGCTCCAGTCCCTAGCCTCCCAGCTAGGTATTACCGGCGCCCGCCGTATGCGTAAATCAGACCTGGTTGAGGCTATTTCAGCCCACCAGCGTGGCTCAGCTGTAGCCGACCGTCCTGCTGAAACCGCAGACCAGGCAGAGAAGCCTAAGCGCACCCGTACCCGTAAGACCGCAGCCGAGAAGGCTGGCGAAGCAGAAGCTCCCGCCGAGGCCCAGCCTGAGGTAGAGAAGCCTAAGCGCACCCGTACCCGTAAGACCGCAGCCGAGAAGGCCGCCGAAGCAGAGCAGCCCAAGGGGCAGGACGCTGCCGAGACTGGCGCAGAGGCAGCTGCTGACGCCGCATCTGAGAAGCCCGCTACCAAGCGTCGCGGTAACCGCCGCGCCACCAGCTCAACCGTAGCCGCTGAAGCCCAGAAGGAAACCAAGCTCGATACTTCAGCCCTTGAAGCGGTTGAAGCTGCCCTTGACGGCCTGGAATCCCAGAAGGCTGCCCGTAACGAGCAGAACGAGGACGAAGAGGGTGCCAAGCGCCCCCGTACCCGCACCCGTACCGACCGTCGCCGCAAGAATGAGGGCGAGAGCGTCGATTCCGCCGAGCAGAACGAGGCTTCAGCTGAGAACGGCGAGAAGAACGAGCGTTATGAGCGCAAGAACCGTCGTGACCGCAACGACCGCGATAACCGTCAGGACCGCGGCGGCAAGAATGACCGCGACAACCGCGCTGAGCGTAACGACCGCCAGAACAACAACGGCCCCGACGAAGACCGCCGTAACAACCGCAAAAACCGCCGCGACCGTCAGGCAGAGCGCCGCGAGCGCCGTAACAACCGCCGCGACAACTACGAGCCCGAGATCAGCGAAGACGACGTACTGATTCCCGTCGCTGGTGTGCTTGACGTCCTCGATAACTACGCTTTCGTGCGTACCTCCGGCTACCTGCCCGGCACCAACGACGTTTACGTTTCCCTGGCCCAGGTCAAGCGTTACGGCCTGCGCAAGGGTGACGCTGTGGTCGGTACCATCCGCGCCCCCCGCGAAGGCGATAACAACAACCGCCAGAAGTTCAACGCCCTGGTGCAGCTGACCTCCATCAACGGCCTGACTCCCGAAGAGTCCAAGGGCCGCCGTGAGTTCAACAAGCTCACCCCGCTCTACCCCAAGGAGCGCCTGCGCCTGGAGACCGACCCCAAGAAGCTCGGTACCCGCGTCATCGACCTGATTGCCCCCATCGGCAAGGGCCAGCGCGGCCTGATTGTGGCACCCCCCAAGGCCGGTAAGACCCTGATGCTGCAGTCCATCGCCAATGCGATTACCACCAACAACCCCGAGGTTCACCTCATGATGGTTCTGGTGGACGAGCGCCCTGAAGAAGTCACCGACATGCAGCGCACCGTCAACGGTGAGGTAATCGCCTCTACCTTTGACCGCCCGGCAGATGACCACACCACCGTTGCTGAGCTCGCCATCGAGCGCGCCAAGCGCCTGGTGGAGCAGGGCCGCGACGTCGTCGTCCTGCTGGACTCCATGACCCGCCTGGGCCGCGCCTATAACCTGGCAGCCCCTGCCTCAGGTCGCATCCTCTCCGGTGGTGTGGACGCAGCTGCCCTCTACCCGCCCAAGAAGTTCTTCGGTGCTGCCCGCAACATCGAAGAAGGCGGCTCACTGACCATTCTGGCGACTGCCCTGGTCGAGACCGGCTCCAAGATGGACGAGGTCATCTTCGAAGAATTCAAGGGTACCGGCAACATGGAACTGCGCCTTTCCCGCCAGCTGGCAGACAAGCGTATCTTCCCCGCCATCGACCTCAACGCGTCCTCAACCCGTCGCGAAGAGGCCCTGCTCTCACCCGACGAGGTCAAGATCATGTGGCGCCTGCGCCGCGTGCTGGCCGGCATGGACCAGGAACAGTCTCTGTCTGTTCTGCTCTCCAAGCTGCGCGAGACCCAGTCCAACGTCGAATTCCTGCTCACCGTTGCTAAGAGCGGCCTGGGCCACGGCGAATAAGGAAAGGACATCACCGTGATTGAATCTATCCAGGGTCTGCTCGACGAGCACGCCGACCTCCAGAAGCAGCTGGCTGACCCGGCCGTCCACGCTGACCAGGGCAAGGCCCGTAAGCTGGGTCGCCGCTACTCAGAGCTCAACGGCATCGTTGAAGCCTACAACCGCGTCAACACCCTGCGCGACGACATCGAAGCTGCCCGCGAGATGGCTGCCGAAGACCCCGACTTTGCTGACGAGGTCAAGGAGCTTGAAGCCCAGCTACCCGAGGCTGAAGAGAAGCTGCGCCGTCTGCTGATTCCCCGTGATCCGGACGACGGCCGCAACGTCATTCTTGAAGTCAAGGGCGGCGAAGGCGGCGACGAGGCATCCCTCTTTGCCGCTGACCTGCTGCGCATGTACACCCGCTACGCCGAGTCTAAGGGCTGGAAGACCGAAATGATTTCTTCCCAGACCACCGACGTGGGCGGATACAAGGACGCCCAGGTAGCTATCAAGGGCACCTCGAATGACCCCGCTGAGGGCGTCTGGGCCCACCTCAAGTACGAGGGCGGCGTGCACCGCGTGCAGCGTGTACCGGCGACCGAGTCCCAGGGCCGTATCCACACTTCAGCTGCCGGCGTGCTGGTCTTCCCCGAGGTCGATGAGCCCGAGGAAATCGAGATTAACCAGAACGACCTGAAGATTGACGTCTACCGTTCTTCTGGCCCCGGTGGTCAGTCGGTGAATACCACCGATTCCGCTGTGCGTATTACCCACCTGCCCACCGGCATCGTGGTCGCTATGCAGAACGAGAAGTCACAGATTCAGAACCGTGAAGCTGCGATGCGCGTGCTCCGTGCCCGCCTGCTTGCCTGGCAGCAGGAGCAGATTGACGCCGAGAACGCCGAGAAGCGCCACTCCCAGGTGCGCACCATGGACCGTTCCGAGCGCATCCGCACCTACAACTTCCCTGAAAACCGTATTGCCGACCACCGCACCGGCTACAAGGCCTACAACCTCGATGCTGTACTCAACGGCGACCTTGAGGCTGTTGTGCAGTCCGCTATCGAGATGGACGAGGCCGCCCGCCTTGAGAAGCTCGGTCAGGAAGACAAGTAAGCGTGGCTGATTTTAGCCTGGAGCCCGGCGAAGAGCTTGATTCAGCCCTTCGCCGGGCTGCGCTCTATCTTGGCGCAGCTGGTATTGAATCGGCTGCAGCTGACGCGCAGCTGCTGGCCGCTTACCTGCTGGAGAAGGACGCCGGTGAGCCGGTATCACGGGGACGCGCTCAGTCCCTGGCCCTGCTGGGGCATCCGGTGCCTGAGGGCTTTGCCCGTCTGGTGACCCTGCGCGGTGAGCGCCTGCCCCTCCAACACCTGACCGGCCAGGCCCACTTCCGGGGCCTGACCCTGTCGGTGGGGCCGGGGGTTTTTGTGCCCCGCCCTGAGACCGAGCTACTGGTGGAGCACGCTCTTACCGCCTACCGGGGCATGGCTGGGGCCCTACCCGCTCAGCCCCTGGTGGTTGACCTGTGTACCGGGTCAGGTGCCATTGCAGCTGCCCTCGCTACCGAGCTGGCCGCCGATGAGCAGGTGCCGACCCCGCGCGTCCTTGCCGTTGAACTCTCTACCGAAGCTGCCGCCTGGGCTGAGCGTAACCTGGGCCCTGCCGGGGCGGAACTGATAGCGGGCGATGCTCGTACTGCCCTGCCCGGGTACGAGGGAGCCGTGACCCTGGTGGCCTCCAACCCGCCCTATATCCCTGCCGGGGCAATTCCTAAAGATCCTGAGGTCCGCGATCACGACCCGGCCCTGGCTCTTTACGGTGGGGGAGAGGACGGCATGGAGCTACCTGCCGCCATCGCAGCCCGGGCCTATGCCCTTCTCGCTCCCGGTGGCTATCTGATTATGGAGCACGCCGAAACCCAGCGGGAACTGATGCGTCAGGCCCTTGCCGCCGCCGGCTTTGAAGGTATCGAATCTATTGACGACTTCGCGGGTAAACCCCGTCACACCTCGGGCTATAAACCGCTACCAGGCACCTAAGAATGTGAAAGAATAATGAGCGTGAAAGCAACCATTGTTAGTGCAACCGACCCTGAGACCCTGGGCGACGCCATCGCGACTGCCAACTCAGCAATCGGTGCAGCCAAGACCATCGTGATCCCTACCGATACCGTGTACGGCATCGCTACCGATGCCTTCTCTGTTGCGGGCGTTGGGAACCTGCTTGCCGCTAAGGGCCGCACCCGGCAGATGCCCCCGCCGGTACTCATTTACGACCAGTCTGTGCTGCCGGGCTTGGCCGATGAGATTTCTGAGGACGCCCGCTCCCTGGCGACCGAGTTCTGGCCCGGTGCTCTCACCTTGATTTTCTACTCCCAGCCCTCCCTGAACTGGGACCTGGGCGAGACCCAGGGCACCGTTGCCCTGCGCGTGCCTAATGACCCGGTGGCTATTGAGCTTCTGAAAAACCTGGGCCCCCTGGCTGTTTCGTCAGCCAACAAAACCGGCCGTCCAGCTGCCACCACAGCCCAGGAAGCCATGGCCCAGCTGGGCGATGATGTGGCCGTTATCTTTGATGGTGGGCCACGCCCCGAGAACCGTCCTGAGGGCTTTGAAGCCAAGGATGCCCTACCTTCGACCATCGTGGACTGCACCTCTGACCGCCTGGTTGTGGTGCGTGAGGGCGCAATTTCAGTAGAGCGCCTGCGCGAGGTCGTGCCCGGTGTGCTAACCCGCGCCGAGTTTGAGACCCAGGAAAAGGCCCGCCGCGAAGCCGAGTCAGCTCTGGTAGCAAGCTCAGAGGCGATGGAAGATACCGAGATTTCGCCCCGCCAGGTGGATGAGCCTGACACAGAAGAGGTTGAGGCTGCCTCCCGCCAGGCTGCCGCTCCTGTAGCTGGTTCACTCGCTGCGGGGCTGGTAGGTGGTGCTAGCAACACCGCAGCCGTTGACCAGCGCCGTACCGCCAGCGCTCATGCTCCTGAGACCCGCGTGGTACAAGACAACACCAAGCCCTACTCGGTGGCCGATGCCCGTTCTCTGGTTTTTGGAGCCCAGAAAGAAGCCCCCGCCGAGCCGCTGACCGAAGCGGACGGCGAGGGCAACGAAACTCCTACCGTCTAGTTTTCAACCCTGCGGTCCTGTCTGGTGCCCAGTGCGCTGTGGGCGGTGCGAAGCACCTCGCTCACCCGTGCTTGGGGCACCAGGCCATTTTTTTGAGCCCACGAATCGTCGATATCCTGGCCGAACCACATCACCTCAACCCGGCGGACGGGCCCGGTTAGACGGTCGCCCAGGAGCTTAGAGACCCTGTAACCGGTGGCGACTAGGGCCAGGCAGAGGGGGGCCGGTAGGTGTAGGGGGCGGCGGCGTCCTGCGTCAATAAGGACGGACTCGGTGGTAGCTCCTTCCCAGGGCTGCATTACGATGGCGGGCAGGGGGCCTACGAAACTGGCTACCCGGTAGACGAATTCTGCCAGGGCGTAATTGGAGGAGACCGGGGTACGCCGCGGGGCGCGCCCTGCGACGGACGCCAGCGGGGAGGAAGCGATTTTTGCGAAAGCCTCGGTGGTTCGGCGTCCGCGCCCCTGCACACTTGTGGCCCGGATAATGCAGATATCGACCGCGTGATCCCCGGCTACAGCGACGGGGGAGTGAGAGGGGGCTGCCGGGAACTCTGATGCTTCAGAGCCGGGAGCCTGCCCCTGAGCTGCTGTTTCTTCGATAAAGGTCCGCAGGGAGAGAAGCACCTCTTCACCCAGGGCCTTCGAGAAAGAGTAGGCAGAGAAAGGCTGCGGTTTTGCCTCTGCACTGAGAACAGGAACCGGCCCTAAGACGGCAGCAGAGCTCAGATGGATTACTCTGCTGACCCCGGTGCGCTGGGCGGCAATTGCAATGACCGCAGGCAGCAGGGCATTAGCGCCTAGCAGGGGAGCTAGGTCTTCCTGGTCAGGGGCAGCCAGGCCCGAAGCATTGATGACAACCTCGCACCCGGCAAAAGATTCAGCGAGAGTGTCGATAATGCCGTCTAGCTGCCGGGCTTCGCGTATGAGCTGGTTGGCTTCGGCCGTGCGCGTGAGCAGGCGGGGAGCCTCAACCGCATCGACCTGGACACCTTCGGCAGCTAGCCGGGCTACAATCGATGAACCCACAAACCCGCTTGCCCCAATTACTTTCCATGTGGCCTGAGCCATGCCTTTACTCCGTCCGTGTAGTGGTTACCGGTGGGTTGTCTGTGCCCCTACCCCTAGGGTGACATAGGCCGGACCAAAAAACACGTAGGGCAGGCCGCAAAGGGCTAAGGTTTGGGTTTTTGGCCGCCTGCGCTGGGATAATCCACAGGTGAGTTCGCTAAACTTAGATAGAGTTGTGTGCTTTGTGCCCTGAAATCGGGGCAAGCACGCCTTTGCAGGTGGCCTCACCCCACGAAAGGACCTGTTTGCCCATGGTATCTGCCCCGACACCCCAGGTGCGCCCCCAGGAGCGCATTGTTGCTGTAGTGGTGACCTATAACCGCCGTGAGCTGCTTGAACAGACCCTAGCCGGGATAGAGGCGGGGGAACTGACCCCCGATAGGGTTATCATCGTCAATAACGCTTCTACCGATGGCACCGAAGAGTACCTGGGCGGCTATCGGAGTTCGCTGGCTACCGATATTGTGCACCTGCCGCAGAACGTGGGCGGCGCAGGCGGCTTCGCTGTGGGCATCGACCGGGCCCTGAACCGGCATGCCGCAGATCTGGTCTGGGTCATGGACGACGACACCGAACCTACTGAGAACACCCTGTCTGAGGCCTACCGGGCCTGGGCTGACTATTCCCCGGTGCGGGCAGAGCGCCCGGCCGTTGTGGCTTCTAAGGTGGTGTGGACCAACGGCCAGGACCACCCCATGAACACCATGCGTACCATGTTCGCAGCGGGCCCTGACCGCACCGCGCGGGCAGCCGCTGTGGGCGCCCGCCCCATCCGTTCGGCGTCCTTTGTTTCAATTCTGATGGATGCTGCCGCCATGCGGGCCACCGACCTGCCCCTGGCAGACTTCTTTATCTGGAATGACGACTTCGAATACACCACTCGCCTGATTCATCACAGCAACGGTATTGCTACCGAGCGGTCGGTAGCCCGTCACCACACCAAGACCTTTGGCACCACAGATGCCAAACCTGGCCCCCGCTTCTACAATGATGTGCGCAATAAGCTCTGGGTTTTTTGTGCCCGTCGTACCCTGAACCCGCTGGAAAAGCTGCTCTACGGGGGTTCGACGGCTCGCCTGTGGGCTAGCACCCTGCTGCGCACCGATGAGAAGAAGACCTATACCGGCTACTTCCTCAAGGGGGTTCAGGACGCTGCTGCCGGCTATCGCTCCAACAGTGAGGTGCTGGACGGCATCTACCAGCTTGAAACCCCCCAACTGGCCCAGCGCGTCAAAGAAAACTACGGGAGCGACCCCAAGTTCTCTGTCTTGATGAGCGTTTATGCCGGGGATCAGCCTGAGCACCTGCGCCTGGCCCTAGTCTCGAATACCGAGGGCCAAACCCTGCGTCCCAACCAGCTGGTACTGGTTCAGGATGGCCCCGTGAGCGCTGAGCTTTCTCAGGTTATCGCTGATTTTGAAGAGCAGAGCTCCCTTCCGGTGACAGTGGTACGCCTTGCCGAGAACCATGGGCTAGCTGCCGCTCTGCACGAGGGGCTTACCTACTGCGACTACGATATTGTGGCCCGAGCAGACTCAGACGATGTTTCTGCTCCTAACCGTTTCGCCCAGCAGGTTCCTCTGCTTGCCACGGGCCAGTACGACGTGCTGGGTAGCGCCATGCACGAGTTTACGGACGACCCCGCCCGCTCCGAGGCCGAACGCAAGGCTGTGACCGGGGCGAGAGCTATCCGAGAGATGCTTCCGAAACGCAATCCCATGCTGCACCCCACCGTGGTCTTCCGCAAGAGCGCTGTGGAGGCCGTTGGCAGCTACGTTGAGGTTCCGGGAGCCGAAGACTATTGGCTCTGGGCCCGCATGAGTCGGGCCGGGTTCGTCCTGGGCAATCTGAGCCAGCCCCTGGTGAGCTACCGGGTGGCCACTGCCTATACACGACGCGGGGGGATCCAGGCCCTGCGCAAGGACCTTCAAATCCAGCGCAGGCTCTATACCGGGGGAGTGCTGAGTCCCGTCCGCTTCGCCCAGAACCTAGCCATACGCGGTGTCTACCGCCTAGCCCCAGAAGAACTGCGCACCCGGGCCTTTAGGGCCATGACCGGCCGAAACCCGCAGGGGAAGAAAGAGAAGGTCAGCAATGTCTAAAGAATCGTCCCCGCAGACCACTTCTATTCCCATTCTGACATCGAGCACTGAGCGGAAGACCTGGTGGAAGTACGTGCAGATGGGGCTAGACTCCCTAGCCTGGCTGCTAGCCCTACCCGCTGCCTTTGTTTTGCGCTACGGCATGGATTTGAGCCAGATTGATGCAGGCGGGCTCACCACGGTTGCCCTGGTGGTGGTCGCCCTACAAATTGGTGGGGGCCTGATGATGGGTCTCTACCGTGGCGTCCACAGCTACGGCACCCTGCAAGAGGGAAGCAAGCTCTACCCCCTGATATTAGCTAACACCATCATTATGCAGATACTGCTGATGGTATCGTCCCGTGCCGTTGGTGTGCCCCGCTCGGTGGTACTCATTGCCTTCCCCATCGCTGTTTTGCTGATGATGGGCTTCCGCTACAGCAAGCGAATCTATGAGGAAAAGACCAACCGCCCCAGCGGTAAAGATGTGCAGCGGGTGATTGTTTACGGTGCAGGTTTTCTGGGCCGCAACCTGATTTCAACCCTGATGACCGACCCCAAGGCAAAGTACCTGCCGGTCGCGATTGTTGACGATGACCGTTCGGTGCGTAACGCCCGTATTCATTCGGTAAAGGTTGAAGGAACTAGCGCTGACTTGGCCGCCCTGGTAAAACACCACCAGGCTACGAAGGTGCTTATTGCTATTGGCGAGGAGATTCCTGAACGACGCCTGGTCCGCATCGCCCAGAGCATGAAAAAACTGGGGGTAGAGACCATACGCATTAACTCTGCTGTTCCCGATATGGGCCAGTCCCGTCGCCGCAGCGAAGAGAACAATGAGCGGGAGCTTCTTGAGAAGATTCGCGGCACCATTGACTACAAGATCGACCACGACCTGATTCGTAGCTATGTGCAGGGTCGCCGGGTGCTTGTGACCGGTGCAGGTGGGTCGATTGGCTCTGAGCTCTGCCGCCAGATTAATACCTATCAGCCGGCTGAGCTGATGATGCTCGACCGTGATGAGTCCCTGCTCATGGATACCCGGTATTCTCTGACCGGCCTATCAAGCCTGGACGATCCCAGTGTGATTTTGGCGGACGTGCGGGATTTTGAGGCCCTAGAGGCGGTCTTTACTGAACGTCAACCTGAGGTTGTATTTCATGCTGCCGCCCTTAAGCATGTCTCTGCCCTTGAGGCTTACCCCAAGGAAGCCTATAAAACCAATACTCTAGGCACCGCAAACGTGCTTAAGGCTTCAGCTCAGGTTGATGTTCAGGTTTTTGTGAATATCTCGACCGATAAGGCTGCCGACCCCACCACTGCCCTGGGGCAGTCCAAGCGCAGCGCGGAAATGCTGACGAGCTGGTACGGCGAGCAGACCGGGCATACCTATGTCTCGGTGCGCTTCGGCAATGTTTTTGGTTCTCGCGGTTCTATTAAGCCCCTCTTTACCAAGCAGATCTTAGACGGTGGCCCCCTGACCGTGACCGACCGGAACGCCACCCGCTACTTCATGCTAATTCCGGACGCCTGCCTGCTGGTTATGTTGGCTGGGGCAATCGGGCGAAGCGGCGAGGTGATGGTGCTCGATATGGGCGAGCCGGTCAAGATTCTCAAGGTGGCCGAACATATGCGCAGCCTCTATGAGCGCTTCGACGTAGCCATCGACGTCATTGGCCTGCGCGCGGGCGAAAAGCGCGACGAGGTACTTTTCGGCCAGGACGAGGTACACCAGCGCAGCGAAGAGAACGAAAATATCATGAGGGCTCAAGCCCCCAGGTTTGACCCCGCTGACCTTGACTATGCTCGCTGGCTTGAAAACTACCGTAGCCACCGCGGGTACGACCGCACCGAGCATCGGGGGCAGGAGGCCTAATGACTACCTCAGAACTTCTGGCACTGCTTCTGGTGCCCGCCCTTATCGCCCTGGTCGCCGGTCTGCTCTTACCCTTCGCCGTGCGTCCGCTCCTGCATCGCTGGAACCTGGTCGATATCCCCACTGCACGGTCTTCTCACAGCTTCCCGGTCTTTCGCGGCATGGGGCTGGCAACCGCACTTGCAGCGGTGCTGGCCTACCTGGTTGCCCTCATCGACGGGCAGATTTTTACTGATCGGTCTATCGCCCTCTTCGTACTCTTTGGCATGATGGCATCGGGTGCTCTGGGCTGGATGGAGGACTACCGCGGGGTCTCTATCAAGGTTCGCTTTGCTGCCCAGCTGCTTATCGGCGCTATCGTCGCTCTGGGAATGACCCTGATGCTGGGGACCTCCATCTTCTGGGTCCCCTTAGGGGTCTTTGCGATCGCCGCCTACATCAACGTGGTGAACTTTATGGACGGCATCAACGGCATCTCGGGTCTGCACGGCTTTGCTGTGGGAGGGGCTTATGCCTACGCGGGCTGGGTTAACCAAATGCCCTGGCTACTTGCCGGGGGAGCGGCTGTGGCTGCGGCCTACCTGGCCTTCCTGCCCTGGAATGTGCGTACCGGTAAGAACGTTTTCCTGGGGGACGCCGGCTCCTACTTCCTAGGGGGAGCTATTGCTTCCATGGCGGTGGGCGCCTTCCTCTCGGGGGTTTATGTGGAGTATATCCTTGCCCCCCTGCTGGTCTACCTGGTAGACACCGGAACTACGCTATTGCGCCGAATCGTGCGGGGTGAACAATGGTACAAACCCCATCGCAGCCACGCCTACCAACGGTTGACGGACGTCGGTTTCAGCCACCTGGGCAGTGCGGCCCTTGTGACACTTACTACTTTTGTGGTGACCGCTGTGACAGTGATGGCTCTACCCTTTGAAACCCAGAACGCTATTTGGTCTGCCCTGTTAGTTGTGCTTATCTTGGCCCTTTACATCTTTTTGCCGACTATGCTCGGGAAGGTGCGTCAGAAAAATGGGGCCTAAACCGCTGGGCATCAACGAGATGCCCTGGGTAAAAATCTTCAGGTCTGTCTCACTGGCTTTGGCTATCTTGGCCCTAGTCGGTACGATAGTTGGTGTACTTATCGCAGGTAAACCGGCTGCGGGTGGGTTCCTTACGGGGCTTACCCTGGTTTATCTCAGTTTCGCGGTCGGAATCATGGTTGTGATACCGGCTGAGAAGAAGTCGATGAAAGCGGCGGCAGTGGCTCTAGCGGCCATGTATCCGTTCAAGATTATGGTTTTCACCGGCCTCTTAGTGTTCGCCCCTATACCGCAGGATTTTCGTAACGGCTGGCTTCTCACCGGAGCCGTCCTGGCACTTGTGGCCCAGCTTGTCATTGAAACGAAAATTATCTCGAAACAGAGAATCCTCTATTTCGATTCGGTAGGATGAAACTAGGCAAAGGAGCATACACCCGTGGGCAACACCGACGATAAGTGGTACAAGCAAGATAAGCAGTTACGCTCTGCTGGCGACCTGGTTGCCGGTGGCGGAACAGCCGGGGCCTTTATGACACTTCTGTACGTCATGATAGGCATTGGTATCTGGAGTTTGGTAGGCTATGGTCTGGACCACTTACTAGGTACAACCTGGATTGCTTGGGCAGGCGGATTCGTTGGCGCCTTTGGTGGTATCTACCTGGTATTTATCCACATGCAGCAGCGTAAATAAGACCAACTGAAACCGGTTGGCACACACGTACTTTTGATTCTTTAAACCTCTGAGGTTGCTGGAGCCAGCGGCCAACACGAAGCAATGAAAGGACTTGCCTTGATTTCAAACGGGCTAGTTGTCGCAGCGGGAGAGCAGCAGGGCTACGTTCCGCCCACTATCGATGAGATGCACCTGCCTGCCATCTTCACGATCGGTGATTTTGAGTTCAGCAAGCAGATGCTTCTGGTTATCCTGTCGGTGGTCATCGTTGCTGGCTTCTTCCTCTTCGCTGCCCGCAAGCGTGCCATGGTTCCCTCACGCACTCAGTTCGTGGGCGAAATGGGGTACGGCCTGGTCCGTAACAGCCTGGGCAAGGAACTGATTGGCGCCCACCACTACAAGCCTTTTGTTCCCCTGCTCTTCACCGCTTTCTTCTTCATCCTGGTAAATAACCTCTACGGTTCAATTCCCGTTCTCCAGCTGCCCACCATGTCTCACGTAGGTTCTGCCTACGCCCTGGCAGGTATCGCATACCTGACCTGGGTTGGTGTTGGTATCAAGCGCAAGGGTCTGGGTAAGTTCTTCAAGGACATGACCATGCCCTCCGGTGTTCCCCCGCTGGTCTACGTCATCCTGATTCCCATCGAGTTCATGTCCAACATGCTCATCCGCCCCGCAACCCACGCCCTGCGTCTCTTCGCTACCATGTTCGGTGGCCACCTGGCGATTATGGTTGCAGCATCCCTTACCCAGTACCTGATTGTTGAAGCAGGTGGCATCGCCGCTATCGCCTCGATTGGTTCAGGCGCCCTGGGCCTCTTCCTCTACTTCCTGGAACTCATGATTCAGGTCATCCAGGCCTACGTCTTCACCCTGCTCCTTGCGGTCTACCTGCAGGGCTCGGTCTCAGAAGGCCACTAAAAATATAGGTTTTCTCCGTCGGGCACACCGGCGGACGAGAAAAGCAACCCGCTTTAGCGGGGAGTGTCCACATCAAAACTCTGCCCCTTACACAACACACAAACCGCAAGGGGCACTGTGAAAGGAAACAAACATCATGGAACTCACCGGTTCACTTACCGCAGTTGGTTACGGTCTGTCAGCTATCGGCGGTGGCATCGGCGTAGGTCTGATCTTCGCAGCCTACATGACCTCTGTTGCTCGTCAGCCCGAGTCACAGCGCACCCTGCAGCCCATGCTCTTCCTGGGCTTCGCACTGGTTGAAGCACTGGCAGTTCTCGGCCTGGTTCTTGCGTTTATCAAGTAATTTTTGGCCCCGCCGAAAGATTGACCAAACTATAGAACAGGAAAACCCCCTATGTCTCACTTAATGGCAGCAGCAGAGGGCGCGAACCCTCTGGTCCCCAATGTCTGGGAAATCGCCATTACCGCCATCGGGTTCCTGCTCCTCCTCTTCATCGTCACCAAGTACGTTGTCCCGGCATTCGAAAAGATTTACCAGGACCGTAAAGAAGCAATTGAGGGTGGTCTAGCCAAGGCTGAAAAGGCTCAGGCAGAGGCCGCGGCAGCACGCGAAGAGTACGGCCAGCAGCTCGAAAGCGCTCGTCTGGAAGCTCAGAAGATTCGCGAAGAAGCACGCGCCGAAGGCGACGCCATCGTGGCAGAAGCTAAGGAGCGCGCAAACGCTGAGGCCGCCCGCATCACCGAAAACGCTCAGAAGACCATCGAGGCAGAACGTGCAGCTGCCGCAGCATCACTTCGTGCCGAAGTTGGCGCTCTGGCAACCTCACTGGCTGGCAAGATTGTGGGCGAATCCCTCAACGATGATGAGCGATCCGCACGTGTAGTCGATCGTTTTCTTGCTGACCTTGACGCGCAGCAGCAGGCAGGTGCAGCCCGCTAATGTCAGCAGTATCGACTGAATCACTGAACAAGGTGGAACAGGTTCTGGTGGCCCAGCCTACCGATAACCCGACCCACCTCGCAGAAGAGCTCTTCGCTGTTGTCGATGTTATCGACACCAACGGCGGGTTCCGGCGAGGTCTAACCGATCCTTCCCGCGAAGCAGCGCAGCGAGCAGGCATCGCCCGCTCCGTTCTGGGCGGCAAGATTTCCGACGCCGCTCTGGCTATCGTTTCTGCAGCAGCAGAAGCCCGCTGGAGTGAAGAACGCGATCTGGCTGATGCCCTCGAAACAACCGCTGTCACCTCAGTAGCGCTTTCTGCTGAACAGCGCGGAGGTATCGATGCACTGGAGCAGACCGTCAATGAACTGCTGACCTTCATCAACACCGTTGATGCCTCAGCAGAAGTACAGGCTGCTCTTGCCGATACCAGGGCAAGCAAGGAAGCACTCAAGAAGCTGGCTGTCAGCCTCGGTGGCCGTGTAGCTACCGCTGAAGGCAAGCTTCTGCTAGAACGAGTTGCCACTGCGGCCCGCGGAACCACCGCAGCCCGTCTGGCTAACGAGTTCGTAGAAATCATCGTCAAGCGTCAAAACCGTTGGATCGCACGAGTTACCTCAGCAACCGCGCTGACTGCAGAGCAGATTGCAAAGCTGCAGGGGTCACTCAACAAGACCTACGGCAAGGAGCTGAAGCTCGATATCACCGTAGACCCCGCACTTCTGGGCGGTCTGCGCGTGCAGGTAGGGGACGAAGTCATCGATGGCTCGCTGTCCACCCGACTGTCAGAACTCAGCCGCGCTTTCGCATAGGCGATTTACACAGTCGAGACCTCGACGGTGATTTAGAAGATACACAGACGACATCGGGCAAGCTTAAGAAGCACAACCCGAGCACGTCACACAAGTTTCGGTGGGCCTGCCGCCATTCGGCAGGCACACCAACAAATTAGGAGAGCAGGGACATAAGATGGCCGATTTGACCATCAACGCCGATGATGTCCGTAACGCGCTGAACGAATTCGCAGCGTCTTACGAACCCGGCAATGCAGAGCGCGTAGAGGTGGGTCGTGTTGCATCAGCATCCGACGGCATCGCACGCGTTGAGGGCCTTCCCTCAGTAATGGCTAACGAGCTGCTTCGCTTCGAAGACGGCACCCTTGGCCTGGCACAGAACCTCGACACTCGTGACATCGGTGTCATCATCCTCGGTGACTTCACCGGCATTGAAGAAGGCCAGGAAGTTCACCGTACCGGCGAGGTTCTCTCAGTACCCGTAGGCGACGCCTACCTGGGCCGCGTAGTTGACCCCCTGGGCAACCCCATCGATGACCTGGGCGACATTGAAGCAGAAGGCCGCCGTGCCCTCGAACTTCAGGCTCCCGGCGTTACCCAGCGTAAGTCAGTTCACGAGCCCCTCCAGACCGGTCTCAAGGCAATCGACGCCATGATTCCGATTGGCCGCGGCCAGCGTCAGCTGATCATTGGTGACCGCCAGACCGGTAAGACCGCTATCGCGGTTGACACCATCCTGAACCAGAAGGACAACTGGGCAACCGGCGACCCCAACAAGCAGGTTCGCTGTGTCTACGTTGCTATCGGTCAGAAGGCATCAACCATCGCCGCAGTGCGCGAAACCCTCAAGCAGCAGGGCGCACTGGAATACACCACCATCGTGGCTTCCCCCGCATCTGACGCAGCAGGCTTCAAGTACCTGGCCCCCTACACCGGTAGCGCCATCGGCCAGCACTGGATGTACGGCGGCAAGCACGTCCTCATTATCTTCGATGACCTCTCAAAGCAGGCAGAAGCCTACCGTGCGGTATCACTGCTGCTGCGTCGTCCTCCGGGCCGCGAAGCATACCCCGGCGATGTCTTCTACCTCCATTCCCGCCTGCTTGAGCGCTGTGCAAAGCTCTCCGACGAGCTGGGTGCAGGTTCAATGACCGGCTTCCCGATCATTGAAACCAAGGCAAACGACGTTTCAGCCTTTATCCCCACCAACGTCATCTCCATCACCGACGGCCAGATTTTCCTGCAGTCAGACCTCTTCAACGCTAACCAGCGCCCTGCGGTCGACGTAGGTATCTCCGTCTCCCGTGTTGGTGGTGCAGCACAGACCAAGGCTATGAAGAAGGTCTCCGGTACCCTCAAGCTCGACCTTGCTCAGTACCGCGCCATGGAAGCCTTCGCAATGTTCGCTTCCGACCTGGACGAAGCCTCAAAGGCCCAGCTGACCCGCGGTGCTCGCCTCACTGAGCTGCTGCGTCAGCCCCAGTACACCCCCTACGCAGTTGAGGACCAGGTTGTCTCAATCTGGGCAGGCACCAACGGCTACCTCGATGACCTCGAAGTTTCAGACGTTCTGCGTTTCGAATCAGAGTTCCTCGACCACCTGCGCCGCTCCACCTCAGTACTGCAGGACATCGCAGCATCAGGCAAGCTCGAAGACGAAACCGTAGCAGCTCTCAAGACTGCCATCGTTGACTTCAAGCAGGGCTTCCGCTCAGAAGGCACCAGCCACCTCGTTGAGGCCGGTCACGAAGAGCACCAGCCCCTGTCAGACAGCGAAGTATCACAGGAAACCATCGGTTAGCGATTTTCCTAGCAGGTGAGATGCCCCTCCAACAGAACCTGGGGGAGGGGCTCTTACCCTAGGAGTGAAAGGAATCTCTATGGGAGCCCAGATTAGGGTTTACCGCCAAAAGATTACTTCAACATCGTCTATGAAGAAGATCTTCAAGGCGATGGAGATGATCGCAACCTCACGCATTAACAAGGCACGTAAGAGCGCAGAGGCCGCTAGCCCCTACGCAAATGCGCTGACCAAGGCCGTCACTGCCATCGCGACCCAGCACCACATTGAGCACCCCCTGCTTAACGCACGCTCAAAGGCAAAGACCGGTCGCTCCGCAGTTCTCGTCCTCACCAGCGACCGCGGCCTTGCGGGTTCATACTCCTCATCCGTCCTCAAAAAAACCGAGGGTCTTATTGAGAAGCTCCGCGGTGAGGGACGTGATGTCAAGCTCTATCTCATCGGTCGCAAGGCAAAGTCCTACTTTGACTTCCGCGAACGCGAATACGAGCAGGCTTGGGAAGGCAACACCGACAACCCCAACATCGAGATGGCCGTTGCAGCACGCGACGCCATCCTGGCAGCCTACGAAAACGGCGACGTCGATGACCTTCATATCATCTACACCGAATTCGTCTCCATGGTCAGCCAGGAAACCCGCGTCCTGCGCCTGCTCCCCATTGAGGTAGCAGACGCACGCGAACTCGGTGAAGAAATCCTGCCCGGCGAACGTCTCGAAGACGACCAGTTCCAGCAGAACTCAGTCTTTGAATTCGAGCCCAGCCCCCAGGAAGTTCTCGACGAGTTGCTGCCCCGCTACATCGCCTCCCGCATCTATGCGTGCCTGCTAGAAGCAGCGGCCTCCGAACTGGCGTCCCGCCAGCGCGCGATGAAGTCCGCAGGTGATAACGCTGACGAGCTCATCAAGAAGTACACCCGCCTGATGAACAACGCTCGCCAGGCAGAAATTACTCAGGAGCTCAGCGAAATTGTTGGCGGCGCCGACGCACTCGCCTCCTAATCCACCAGACAACTTTCCACTCTCTACATAGGTAAGTGAGAACAATGACTGCCACTCTGAACGAATCGGCTACTGCGCCGGCTCAGGGCGCAACCGGTCGCATTGCTCGCGTTATCGGCCCTGTCGTTGACGTTGAGTTCCCTGCCGGCCAGGTACCTGACATCTACAACGCGCTGACCGCTGATCTGACCCTCAACGGCACCACCCGTAAGATCACCTTCGAGACTGCCCAGCACCTCGGTGACTCACTGGTACGCGCAATCTCCCTGCAGCAGACCGACGGTCTCGTCCGCGGCCAGGCTGTAGTTGACACCGGCGCTCCCATCTCCGTCCCCGTAGGCGACGGCGTCAAGGGCCACATCTTCAACGTCCTCGGTGATGCCCTCGACGTCTCCAACGACGAAATCAAGGCCGACACCTACTGGCCCATCCACCGCGCAGCCCCCGGCTTCGCAGACCTCGAAGGTTCGACCGAGATGCTGGAAACCGGCATCAAGTCCATCGACCTTCTGACCCCCTACATCAAGGGCGGTAAGATTGGTCTCTTCGGTGGTGCAGGCGTTGGTAAGACCGTTCTGATCCAGGAAATGATTACCCGCGTTGCCCGCAACTTCGGTGGTACCTCAGTATTCACCGGCGTTGGCGAGCGTACCCGTGAAGGTAACGACCTCTGGGTTGAAATGGAAGAAGCTGGCGTTCTGAAGGACACCGCTCTCGTATTCGGCCAGATGGACGAACCGCCGGGAACCCGTCTGCGCGTTGCGCTGACCGGCCTGACCATGGCGGAATACTTCCGTGACGTTCAGAACCAGGACGTTCTGCTCTTCATCGACAACATCTTCCGCTTCACCCAGGCAGGTTCTGAGGTTTCAACCCTGCTCGGCCGCATGCCGTCCGCTGTGGGCTACCAGCCCAACCTGGCCGACGAAATGGGTCTGCTGCAGGAGCGCATCACCTCAACCCGTGGTCACTCCATCACCTCCATGCAGGCAATTTACGTTCCTGCGGACGACTACACCGACCCCGCACCTGCAACCACCTTCGCCCACCTGGATGCAACCACCGAGCTCTCCCGTGAGATTGCTTCACGTGGTCTGTACCCCGCGATTGATCCCCTGTCTTCCACCTCCCGAATCCTGGACCCCCAGTACATCGGTCAGGAGCACTACGACACCGCAATTCAGGTCAAGGCTATCCTGCAGGAAAATAAGGAACTTCAGGACATCATCGCCATCCTCGGTGTTGACGAACTCTCCGAAGAGCAGAAGGTCGTTGTTTCACGTGCCCGCCGCATCGAGCAGTTCCTCTCACAGAACACCTACACTGCAAAGCAGTTCACCGGTGTCGAGGGTTCAACCGTGCCGATCAAGGACACCATCGAATCCTTCCAGATGATCTGCCGCGGCGATGTTGACCACATCCCCGAGCAGGCCTTCTACAACATCGGTGGTATGGACGATGTCATGCGCCGTTACGAGGAAATCAAGGCACAGTCTGGAGCCAAGTAATCATGGCACTGAAAGTTGAAGTCGTTTCCCGTGAACGAGTCGTGTGGGTTGGCGAAGCCAAGTACGTGCGCGCACGCACCGTCGATGGCGACCTGGGTATCATGCCCGGTCACATCCCCACCATGGCCCTTCTCGCTGAAGACGGTGAGCTTCTGATTGAGGCAACCAGCGGTGAGAAGAAGACCACCCGCCTGCACGAAGGTTTCTTGACTGTCTCTAACGATCGAGTCACCATCGCAGCTAAGCACGCACAGATCTAACTAGATTACTGTGACGAAAGGACGCCGCCCTTCCCCAGAGATGGGGGAGAGCAGCGTCCTTATTTTTTTAGCTTTCTTCTTGTTTAGAAGAGGCGGGATTCTACGTCATCTACTCCGCGCATGGCATCGTAGTCGAGAGCCACACAGCGGATGCCGCGGTCTTCTGCCAGTGTGCGGGCCTGGGGCTTGATGCGCTGGGCAGCAAAGACACCCTGAACCGGCGCTAGCAGGGGGTCGCGGTTGAGGAGCTCTAGGTAGCGGGTGAGCTGTTCTACGCCGTCGATATCGCCTACACGCTTGAGCTCGACAGCCACAGAGACGCCCCCGGCATCCTTGGCCAAAATATCTACCGGGCCGATTGCCGTGGGGTACTCCCGGCGTACCAGGCGGTAACCTGCGCCAAGAAGCTCAATCTGTTCAGCCAGCAGGCGCTGTAAGTCGGCCTCAACTCCGTCCTTAATAAGGCCCGGGTCAATACCCAAATCGTGGCTGAGTTCCCCGTGGGTACCGAAGACACGAATCACCAGCTTGTCGTCGCTCTTGGCGGCCTGCACAGTCCACAGCTCGCTCACATCGGGGTCAAGATCCTCGGCTACCGAGGTGCCCTCGAACTCTTCGCGAGGGGAAATATGTAGACGGCAGGGCGGGCTCATCCAGTTCAGGGGCTTGTAGGAGCCGCCGTCGGAGTGAATCAGCACCGAGCCGTCATTCTTGATCATGAGCAGGCGGGTAGCACGGGGCAGATGGGCATTGAGACGGCCCATGTAGTCTACGGAACAATCAGCTATAACTAAACGCACCGTACCACTCTAACAGGTGGCTTGGGCGGGCACACCGGTGCATGAAAGAATGGGGGAATGCCTCGTCGTTCTTCATCTAAGCCCCGCCGTCCCAACTCTAACTCCGGAGCCGCCCCCAGCAAGTGGCAGAAGGCCCGCCCCGCTGGGCGCGACATTTCCCGTATCCTTGACCCTGCCCCGCGAGTGGAACGGGCCCAAGACGGGGACTGGTATGTGCAGTACATCCCCTCCATCAATGCTCTGAAAACCTATAAGTGCCCCGAATGTGAACGGCCTATCCAGCCCGGGGTGGCGCACCTGGTGGTCTGGCAGCAGGACCATATGTTTGGTACCCAGCGGGCTATCGAGGAGCGTCGCCATTGGCACGAGCGGTGCTGGGCAACCCGTAGATTCTGGTAGAACTTGGCGAATGCCCCACACAATCTAGATCAGGATAGAAGCGCAGAAAAAACCGGTAGCGGCCCCTGCTCAAAGGCAGGGCGCTACCGGGTTAAGGAAAACGGACGGTTCGTTAGAGCTGGTCCTGCCGGGGTACGAGTACCTCATTGACCAGAATCAGCAGGGAGGCTGCGACGGGAATCGCAATGAGGGCACCGAGCACACCCCAGAGAGAGCCACCGGCTACCACCGCGATAATAGCTACAGCACCGGGCACGGCCACAGCCCTGCTCATAATGCGGGGGGAGATGAAGTAGGCCTCGATCTGCAGGTAAATCAGGTAGGGGATAAGGAAGAAGAGGGCGGTCTGCCAGCTGTCGATGAGCGAGATGACCGAGACCAGGACGGCGGCGCTGACGCCACCGACCAGGGGAATGAAGGCCAGGAGCAGGACGAAGAGCATGAGCAGCTGGGCAAAGGGCACGCCCACAATCAGCATGATGATGGCGGCACAGGTGGCGTTGCAGATAGCCACGAGAGCCTGGCCCATGACGTACTGGCCAACAGAGCTGGTGATTTTTTCGGTGAGGTAGCCGACGCGTTCACGCTTGGAGGCAGGCGCCAGGCGGATAAACCAGGCCTTGATGGTGGGTAGGGACGCGAGCACGTAGATGGAGAGGAACAGCACGATAATCGTGCCGGTCGTGATTTCTGCCAGGGTGGAGCCCGCGTTCATGAGGGAGTTCATAAAGCCGCTCACCACAGAGGTATCTGAGGTGACCTGTTCAAAGAACTTCTCTACTTCGGCGTCTACCGCTGAGCGGATGCGGTAGCGCTCATCAAGACCTGAGAAGAGATCTGAGTTGAGGAAGTTCTCAAACTGCTGGGGGAAACCGGTGATGAAGGAAACTGCCTGGCGGGCGATGAGGGGCACTAGCCAGAAAATGAGGGCAGCGGCTACCGCAACAAAGAAGAGGAAAACGACGGTGACGCCCGCGCCACGCGGAAGACCCCACTGTTCGAGTTTGCGTACAGCCGGGTCTAGCCCCAGGCCGATGAACACTGCGCCGGTGAGCCAGCCAGCTAGGGCGCCAATGTTGAGCACAAAGTACATGCCCATCCAGGCCAGGCCCACACCGACGGCCAGCATGAAACCAAAATAGATTGGGTTGCTGATGTAGCGTCCCTTGCCGGGGGTAAGGGCGTGGGTTTCTGGGGGAGCGGGGGCGGCGCCGTCCTTATTCTCTTTCAGGTGGGCCGGTTCCTCGGGCAGCTGGAGGCGGTGGCGGGGGCGAGCGCCGGGGATAGCCGGTAGAGCGAACTTGTTGTTTTGCGACTGCCCGGTGCCGCTTTCTTCGGCGTTGGCTGGGGAATCTGGTTGCGCGGATGCCTGTGCTCGGCTGACGCGGGAGGTCAGGGGCCGCAGGAGTCGGGAGGGAGAAAAAGATGAGGGCATGCTGGCTACTTGGGTAGTGGTGTAGTTACTGTGTTCAACCTTATCGTGATTCTGCCCTGGGCTAGAACTAGGGCAGGGGTGCCCGTGCACCGGCTGAGCTTTGGCACCATAGACAGTAGAGATATTTATCGTTGTGAAAGGAAGGCCCAATGGCCGGGATTGACGATCAGAACTTACCCGCTTCGGTACGAAACGCCCTGGACCTGGGGGCTACGAGTTCGGCAGGTTCCAGCGCTGAGCCTGCTGAGGAGAGCACCGCTGCCAGCTGGCGACTGGATGTAACCGATGTGGCCCAGTTCCAGCAGCTGGTGCAGGAATCCAAACGGGGCGCCGTCATTTTTGCCCTGTGGGCACCCCACTCGCCGGCGTCGGCTCAGATGCTGGAGCAGGTCGAGGCCCTGGTGAACTCTGCCGGTGGCAACCTGCTGCTGGCTGCCGTCGATATCACCAAGATTCCCGAAATCGGGCAGGCTTTCCAGATTCAGGGCGTACCTGCGGCCGTGGCTGTGCTCGCTGGCCGACCGGCCCCGCTCTTCAACGGCCCCGTTGAGTCCCAGGCCCTGACCGAGGTGCTGGGCCAGGTGTTACAGCTCGCTGCCCAGCAGGGTTTGCCCGGTGGATTCGAGCCGGTACTGTCGGAGGCTGAGAAGCCTCTGCCTCCCCTGCACCGGGAAGCTATCGAGGCTCTAGACCGGGGCGATTACCAGGGAGCTGAAGCTGCCTACACCCGCGCGCTCAACGAGAACCCGGGCGATACGGACGCCAAAATCGGCCTGGCTCAGGTCCACCTGCTCCACCGCGTCTCTACTCTGAACCTGGCAGAAGAACGCCAGAAAGCTGCCGCCGACGCTACCGATGTGCAGGCCCAGCTCAACGTTGCCGACCTAGATGTAGCTGGCGGACATGTGGAGGACGCCTTCAACCGCCTTATCGCCCTCTTCAAGGCCGTGGATGCGGAGACTAAGACCACGGTGCGCGAACGCCTGCTGGAACTTTTCGAGGTTGTAGGCTCAGCTGACCCCCGCGTCACAAAGGCCCGTTCAGCCCTGATGATGGCTCTTTTTTAAGGAATCACCCTAGCGGGGGAGGGCATAGCACGTGATTCTGGCTACAGTGGAGATATGGCACACGAGAACCTTCCCCCGCAGAATGAACGTTTCGACCAAACCCACAACCGGCCTGAAGAGGCACCCGGCAGCGGCTTTACTGAGCCGGTTTCAGCGCCGGTAGAAGCTGAAGTGGCAGAAGCCAGCAGGGGCAGCGCAGCCCTGGAGATTACCAACCTAGTGAAGGTCTTTGGCCAGCAGGCCGCGGTAGACGGAGTCAACCTGACCGTACCCCGAGGCTCCTTCTACGGGCTGGTAGGGCGCAACGGCGCAGGTAAGACCACCACTCTCTCCATGGCAACGGGTCTGCTCAAACCTACCGCCGGGCAGGTTCTGGTGGGTGGCCTGGATGTCTGGGCCAACCCTCTAGATGCTAAACGCCGGGTGGGTGTGCTGCCCGACGGCGCCCGCCTCTTCGATAAGCTCACCGGCGAGCAGCTCCTCACCTACGCCGGCCGCCTGCACGGGCTGGATAAAGCAACCGTGGCTGAGCGAACCCGCGACCTGCTCACGGCTATGGACCTGACCGGGGCCGCCGGCCGCAAGGTCGCCGACTACTCAGCCGGTATGACCAAGAAAATTGCCCTGACCTGCGCCATGATCCACGCCCCCTCCCTGCTGGTGCTCGACGAGCCCTTCGAAGCGGTGGACCCGGTCTCGGCCTCGAACATCCAGGATATTCTCAAGGCCTATGTGGCAGGCGGTGGCACCGTCATTATCTCCTCCCACGTCATGGACCTGGTTCAGCGCCTGTGTGACCACGTTGCCATTATGAACGACGGCCGTATTTTGGCCTCTGGCACCGTGGAACAGGTGCGCGGCGGCGTATCGCTGGAAGAGCGGTTTGTTGAACTGGTGGGCGGACGCGTTGTATCGGAGGGAATCTCATGGTTGCAGTCCTCCTAAAACTCAAACTCGACCACTTCCTCGCTATCTTCCGCAACGGGAACGCCTGGGCTATCGTGGGCCTGGTCTTTGGCCTGCTCTACGGGGTCGGCGCCCTGGTGGGCGTGGCCGGTGTAGGTTTCACCCTGCAGAACCCCGCCGACTCCCTGCTCATTCTGGGGCTGGCCGGTGGCCTGCTGACCCTGGCCTGGTGGCTGATACCCCTGGTTGCAGCCGGTGCCGACCCCACCCTTGACCCAGAGCGCCTTGCCCCCTATCCCATTACCGTCCGCCAGCTCATGGGCGGCCAAGCCCTAGGGGCTCTGATTGGGGTGCCCGGTGTACTGACGGTACTAGCCACCCTGGCTCTGATAACCTCCAACTTCTACTCGCTAGCGGCTACCCTGGCTTTCATCCCGGCAGGTTTACTGGGTCTTGCCCTCGCCATTCTGGGCGGACGCCTGACCGCGGTGGCCTCTATACCCGTCCGCTCGCGACGCTCAGTGAGTAATGCCCTCACTCTTCTTGCCTTTGCGGCCCTGATCTTTGCCGGGCCTCTGATGCTGGCGACGATCACGGGTATCACCAGCAACACTGAGCAGCTCCGGCAGATTCTCGGCTACCTGCAGTGGACTCCTGTAGCCTCAGCCTGGGCCATTGCCCCGCAGGTAGGAGCCGGCCGCTACGGCCTCGCTCTAGCTCTTACCGCGTTCACCCTGGTCTACTGTGCCCTGGCCTGGTTTATCTGGCAGTTCTTTGCGGCTAAAACCATGGCCAGCGTGGGAGATTCCGCCGGAGTTCAGGACGAAGGCAAAACCCTGGCCCAGGGTAATCTGGGGCTTCTTGGGCGCTTCCCGGCCACCGTGCGCGGGGCTATCGCCGCCCGTACCTTCGACATGATGCTCCGGGATTCCCGGGCCAACCTCAACGTGCTCATGATGCCGCTCATGTATATCTTGATGGTTTTTATCT
This sequence comes from Rothia nasimurium, assembly GCF_035916755.1. Taxonomy (GTDB): domain Bacteria; phylum Actinomycetota; class Actinomycetes; order Actinomycetales; family Micrococcaceae; genus Rothia. The sequence goes on from NZ_JAYWIX010000007.1 coordinate 159,052, forward strand.
CGGGAAGCTTTATCATCTCAATGAACGGGGCGGAGGAAGAGATGACGAACCCCATGGCCTTCGTCATGGCGGTTGCCTTCATACCGGCTATGGCAGGCTATGCACAAACCAACCTGGCCTCCCTAGAAGGCACAGCCTTCTCCCTGCACGCCCTCTCACCCCTGCGCGGCATTGACGACAGGCTGGGGCGGGCCTACGGCATGATGCTGCTTTACCTGCCCATGATTGTGCTGGGTACCCTGGCCTTTGCTTTCCTGACCGGTCATGCTTCCTGGGCCCTGCCCCTGCTGGTGAGCGCCATCGGCACCTACTTCATTGCTAACGGCATGGCCAACTACCTGGATACCACTTTCAACGCACCGGTAGTACCCCCGGGAACCAGTCCCTGGAAGACCCCGGAACAGCCCGACGGTATGGCCAAGACAATGGCGCGGGGCTTCCTGCTCTTCATCCCCATGGCTCTATCACTACCGGCTATCATCGGCATGGCGGCCACGGCTATCGTCGGTAGCATGCTCTGGATTTGGCTAGGTGCCGTCGTCACCGCCCTCATCGGGGCAGCAGCCTTCTACCTGGGCGTCCGCGCCGGCGCGAAAAACTACGAACGGCACGTAGCAGACATGTACCAGCGAGTAGCCCGCTACAGCTAACCCGCCCCTCAACCTGCTCGAAGCAGGCAACCCCACCAGCGGCGTCCGGCCCCTGCCCTACAGCAGGAGCCGGAGGCCGTCTTGACGGGGGCACTACACTGGTAGACAAGACCAACCCGCTCTAACCTTAAGGAGACCCGGCATGTCATCGATTCCCGGCATCGAAGACCCCTTCCCCGAAACCGCCCACTCCGGCGGCACCGCCCTGTTGGAACGCGAAGAAGTCCAGAACGTCGAACCCGGCGACCACGAACGCTTCGCCCACTACGTGCGCAAAGAAAAAATCATGGAGTCCGCCCTCACCGGCAAGCCCGTGCGCGCCCTCTGCGGTAAAAAGTGGACCCCCGGCCGTGACCCCGAAAAGTTCCCCGTCTGCCCCGAATGCAAGGAAATCTACGAGGGCCTTGCACCCGGCGACAACGACGAAAACTAACCAATAGCCTAGTCAACCAGACTCATCGAGAGATGACTCATAGCCCCATTCGCCCCCGAATGGGGCTAAACTTTTGTGGTGCCCAAAAACTGTGAGGGCAAAAATGAGGGAAGGGAAGATACGAGATGAACGACAGCCAGTTACCGCTCTTTGGCGAAGGTTCCAACCCGCCCCTGCCCCCGGCCTACCCCGACCGCGCAGCCTGGGGAACCGCACCTAAGCTCCGCGCCTGGCAGGCAGAAGCCATGACCAAGTACTTCACCGAGAACCCCCGCGACTTCATGGCCGTGGCAACCCCCGGCGCAGGTAAAACCACCTTCGCTCTGACCGTCGCCAAGGAACTCTTCAACCGCGGCACCATCAACCGCATGACCGTGGTCGCCCCCACCGACCACCTTAAACGCCAGTGGGCCGACGCCGCCGCCCGCGTCGGTATCTCCATCGACCCCAACTTCAAAAACTCAGACGGCACCATGGGCCGCGGCTACCAGGGCGTTGCCCTCACCTACGCCCAGGTTGCCAACAAGCCCATGCTGCACCGGGCCCGCACCGAAAACGGCCGCACCCTGGTTATCATGGACGAAATCCACCACGCCGGTGACTCCCTCTCCTGGGGCGACGGCCTGCGTGAAGCTTTCGAACCGGCCACCCGCCGCTTAGCCCTGACCGGTACCCCCTTCCGCTCCGACACCGCAGCCATCCCCTTCGTCCAATACGAAGAAGACGCCGACGGTATCCGCCGCTCAAAATCCGACTACTCCTACGGCTACGGCCCCGCCCTCAAAGACCACGTCGTGCGCCCCGTCATCTTCATGGCCTACTCCGGCCAGATGCGCTGGCGTACCTCCGCTGGTGAAGAAATGGCAGCCAACCTGGGGGAGGGTTTCACCAAGGACGTCACCGCCCAAGCCTGGCGCACCGCTCTCAACCCCGACGGTGAATGGATCCCCACCGTACTCGCCGCCGCCGACAAACGCCTAACCGAAGTGCGCCGCACCGTCCCCGACGCCGGCGGCCTCGTCATCGCCACCGACCACGCAGACGCCCGCGCCTACGCCAAACAGCTCCAGAAAATCACCGGTGAAAAACCCGCCCTCATTCTCTCCGACGACAAAGAAGCCTCCAACAACATCGAAGAGTTCTCCGCAGGTCTTTCCCGCTGGATGGTCGCCGTACGCATGGTATCCGAAGGCGTGGACGTCCCTCGCCTAGCCGTCGGTGTCTACGCCACCTCAACCTCCACCCCCCTCTTCTTCGCCCAGGCCATCGGCCGCTTCGTCCGCTCCCGCAAACGCGGCGAAACCGCCTCGGTCTTCCTACCCTCCGTACCCCAGCTCATGATGCTGGCCAACGAAATGGAAACCGAACGCGACCACGCCCTCGACCGCAAAGGCGCAAGCGACGAAGCCATCGACCCTCTCAACGAAGGCCTAGACGACCACCTCATCGAAGAAGCCAATAAAGAAGAAGTCGCCAGCGACCAGCTCACCCGCGGCAAATTCGAAGCCATAGGCTCCCAGGCCTCCTTCCACGGTGTGCTCTTCGACGGCGCCGAATTCTCCACCGGCGGCCTGGAAATCGGCTCCGACGAAGAACAAGACTTCCTCGGCATCCCCGGCCTACTCGACGCCGACCAGGTAGGCACCCTGCTCCGCGCCCGCCAAAAAGACCACGCCTCCCGCCGACCAGCATCCACCGCCCCCCAAGTCGTCGATCACCGCCAGCTCAAAGACCTGCGCAACAAGCTGGCCAAGAACGTCGCCGCCTGGGCAGCCCGCACCGGTAAACCCCACGGCTCTATCCACAACGAACTACGCCGAATCTGCGGTGGGCCCGCCGTTGCGCAGGCCTCAGCAGAACAGCTCCAGGCCCGCCTGGATAAGCTACAGGACTGGTTCGTGGGGCGTAAGTAGGAACTCTTGCCTGGGGCCGGTGCTTGTGGTGCCAGCAGGCACCCTGAAACGCCAGCCCCGGGCCAGCCTGCCGGCACCACAACCACCAGATATCAAAGGGGTCTTTCTTTCCTAACATGGAAAGAAAGACCCCTCGTTGCCCTATTGCCAGATGAGAGCGACCTTCACTGTCAAAGACCTGTAGCGCAGATGACTTACAGCACCTCGGTCACAGTCACCCCGGCGTCCTCAAGCTCCTCGTTGACCTCATCGAGGGCACCCTCATCAACCGGGGCCGTCAAATCAAGCAGCACCCGGGTCTCGTAGCCAGCATCCACCGCATCCAGCGCAGTAGCTTTCACACAAAAATCAGTGGCAATGCCCACCACATCAACATCGGTAATATCGCGCTCAGCCAGCCAATCATCCAAAGATACCTTGGGGGTGTCGTCCTGTACCTGGGCACCGGCCTCGCGCTCGCCGGTCATCACCGAATCCTCGGGAGCCAGCAGCCCCTCAAAGCCGGAATAGGCTGCCTCAAACTTGCCTTTGCGGAAGTAGGCCTCGATGTAGTCGGTATCGAGATCCTCGTGCAGCTCGGCACCGTGGCTCTCGGCCTTGCAGTGTACCGGCCAGGAGTCCTTGAAATCGGGGTTCTCAGAAAAATGGGTGCCGGGGTCAACGTGCCAGTCTTGGGTGGCAACAATCGCCTCGTAGTCGCCGTGGTGGTTCTCTACGTACTCGCTAATGAGGGCAGCAACCTCTGAGCCACGCTCGGTAGCAAGCGAACCGCCCTCGCAAAAGTCGTTCTGAACATCAACAATAATGAGTACTTTGGACATCGGGTAATCCTTCTTCTTAAGAGACAAATTCTGTGGGAATGACCGGGTCGCCGGGGGAGAGGCGGGTAGCGGCTACCGGCAGCTCGGTGAGGGAGCGGGCATGACGCTCGGCGGCTCGGCGCACGCCCTCAGCCCCGGTAAAGCCGGGCTGGATCTGCCCGTCGACCACCAGGTCTATCATGAGGGGTCGGTCGTTGGAGTCAGCAGGAGCCTCAATATCGAGCCCCACCACTTCGGCTGTGGCGGTGCCGGTGGCATCAAGACGGCGGACGGCGGTTTTCTTGCCGCCCACAGATGCCTTACCCGAGGACGCCTTAGCGACAGGCTCCATCACCCCCTGGGAGTTCTCGCGCAGCACCACCTTATAAACCATGGAAGAGGTGGGAACCCCGGAGCCGGTAACCAGTTTTGTACCCACCCCGTAGGCATTGACGGGGGCGGCAGCTAAGGACGCGATGGCGTACTCGTCCAGGTCGCTGGTCACGGTGATCTTGGTGCCGGTATTGCCCAGGGCATCGAGCTGCTCGCGCACCTTCTGGGCCTGGGCAACCAGGTCACCAGAATCCAGGCGGACGGCACCCAGCTCCTTTCCTGCCAGCTCAACAGCCAGATTCACGGCTTGTTCAACATCGTAGGTATCCACCAGCAGGGTGGTGCCCACACCTAGGGAGGCTAGCTGGGCTTCAAAAGCCTGGCGCTCGGAGTCGTGGAGCAGGGTGAAGGCATGGGCGCTGGTGCCGACCGTGTGGAGCCCGTAGCGGCGTCCTGCCTCAAGGTTCGAGGTAGCGGTAAAACCGGCAATGACGGCGGCGCGGGCGGCAGAGACAGCAGCCTGCTCGTGTGCCCGGCGGGAGCCCATCTCAAGGCAGGGACGCTTGCCCGCTGCAACCGTCATACGGGAGGCAGCGGTAGCGACAGCAGAGTCAAAGTTAAGGATCGAGAGAATAAAGGTCTCTAGCAGGCAGGCCTCTGCAAAGGACGCCTCAACCTGCAAGACGGGGGAGTGGGGAAAGAAAACCTCACCCTCGGCATAGCCCCGGATAGAACCGGAAAAACGGAAGTTAGCAAGGTAATCCAGGGTCTGCTCATTGACCACCTTACGGGAGGCTAAAAACTCCAGCTCTTCGGTATCAAAGCGGAAGTTCTCTAGCCCCTCAAGCAACCTGCCGGTGCCTGCCAAGACGCCGTAGCGGCGTCCGCCCGAAAGCCTGCGGGTGAAAACCTCGAAGACGGTGCGCCGGTGGGCAGCGCCTGAGGCTAGGGCAGCCTGCACCATGGTCAGCTCGTAGTGGTCGGTGAGGAGGGAAGTTTTTTGAGTCACGGGTATAACTTTATCCTTTTGACCGCACCTAAGCCCAGCCCCACCGCCGCGGTTCTGCTTGCTCCGAAAGTGAACGAGCTAGGGCACAGCGAAAGAAGAGCCCTATGATAGATAAGGTACAAATGACCTAAGGAGTACACCCTATGCCTTCGGCTGCCTCAGCCACCGATACCCTGGCAGATCTTGAGCTCGATCTAGCCCTAGACGAGAGCACCCAGCTCAACCTGCCCTGGGCGGTCATTGTCTGGGACGACCCGGTTAACCTGATGAGCTTCGTGACCTACGTGCTGCGTACCCAGTTTGGCTACAGCACCGAAAAAGCCCACCAGCTCATGATGCAGGTACACACCGAAGGTAAGGCCACCGTCTTTAGCGGCTCCAAAGAAGAGGCCGAACGGCACACCACCGCCCTGCATACCTGGGGCCTGTGGGCAACCATCGAGCAGGCAGGTGCATAGATTTATGGCTGAACCCTTTACCCCAACCTCCCGTGGTATTGCCGCCCGCTTCACCCCTGAAGAGGTGCAGGTGCTCACCCGCCTGTTTGAGGACGTCGCCCTGGTGCTGGAGCCGGAAGAAGACCCCAACGCCGACCCCCTGGCAGCCCTGGTGGGGATTTCTGAAACCGCCAGCGTGCCCAGTGACCCCGCTGTTGCCCGCATGCTGCCTGTGGCGAGCGACGACCCGGAAGTTGCCGATGAATACCGCCGCTTCACCGACCTTTCCTTACGCCGGGCCAAAATCGAACACCTCACCCAGGCCGCCATGGACCTGCAGGCCGGGGTTGTGCGGCTAGATACCGAGCGGGCCAACAGCTGGGCCGCTGCCCTCAACGACGTGCGCCTTACCCTGGGCACCCGCTTAGGGATTAACAGCGCTGAGGACGCCGACCGCATCGGCGAACACACTGACTGGGGCAGCGTAGAGAGTACCGAAGACTATATGGCCCTGCTCTACAACTTCGTCACCTGGCTGCAAGAAAGCCTCATGCAGAGCCTCCTGCTGGGCTTGGACGATGCCGGGGCGGGGCCGTCCGCCCCCTAAGCGCAATCTTTCGTGACCGAGTATGACGCCTCGCGCGGGCGCCGGGGCGTGATAGTCCACTCAAAAGCCGGTCGCTGCGATAGGCGGCCTACAGTTTTCTTCAACCTTTAGCTAGTGTCAGGTGTGTAATGAGCGAAACCAACTCGAAACTCGTAACCCCCTGGGGTAGTCAGGTGCTTGCCGAACCCACCGCAAGTGCCCCCATTGGCGTGTTCGATTCGGGAGTGGGCGGCCTAACCGTTGCCCGCGCCATCATGGACCAGCTCCCGCACGAGTCGGTGATTTACGTGGGCGATACCGCCCACGGCCCCTACGGCCCCCTGACTATCGCCCAGGTGCGAGCCCACGCCCTGCGTATCATGGACGAGCTGGTGGACTCCGGGGTGAAACTCCTAGTCATTGCCTGCAACACAGCGTCTGCTGCTGTGTTGAGGGACGCCCGTGAGCGCTACACCCGCAAGTACGGCATTCAGGTGGTTGAGGTTATCCAGCCCGCCGCCCGCCGAGCAGTGGCGGCAACCCGCAACCGTAAAATCGGCGTCATCGCCACCGAAGCTACCGTGACCTCCCGTGCGTATGAGGACACCTTCTCGGTCATGAGCGACCTTGAAATCTACTCTGTGGCCTGCCCCCGCTTCGTAGAGTTCGTTGAACAGGGCATCACTAGCGGCCCCGAGCTACTTGAGACCGCCGAAGAATACCTGGCTCCTCTCAAGGAGGCCGGGGTCGATACCCTGGTGCTGGGCTGCACTCACTACCCCCTACTCACAGGCGTCATCTCCTACATCATGGGGGACGACGTCACCCTCGTGTCGTCCTCGGAAGAGTCGGCTAAGGACGTCTACAAGGCCCTGTTGCGAGCCGGGCTAGAGCGCCCTGCCGCCCTGCCGCCCTCCCACGAATTCCTGGCCACCGGTGAAACCGAAACCTTCGAGCACTTAGCCCGCCGCTTCCTGGGCCCCGAGGTCGCCAAGGTGCGCCACACCAACTCGGTGGCAGAACGGTTCCCCACCGGCTCCCTGGCCGTCGTTCCCCCCGAACTCATCGCTCCGTCCGTCACCACCCCGCGCATTACCATCACCACAGACACTCCCTAACCCACAGACACACACCGAAGAAGGAAGGCCACTGATGCGATTGACCGTCATAGGCTGTACCGGTTCTTTCCCCGGGCCCAATGCAGCGGCCAGCTGCTACATGGTCTCGACTATTGATGACCTGGGAAAGACCTGGCGCATTATCGTTGATATGGGCAATGGCGCCCTGGGCACCCTTCAGACCCACATCAACCTCGAAGATATCGACGCCATCCTGATCTCCCACCTGCACCCCGATCACTGCATCGACCTCTCAGGGCTGCACGTAGCGGTCAAGTGGAACCCCAACGGCTGGTCTAAGGGCCCCATTCCCCTCTACGGGCCCAGCGATATTCACCAGTACCTGGTCAACACCCACGGCCTGCCCATCGAACCGGGCATGCACACCGAGTTCGAGTTCCACGAGTGGAACAACCACGCCGAGGTCAAAATTGGCCCCTTCACAGTGACCCCGCACGTGGTCGTACACCCCACTAAGGAGCCCTACGCCCTGCGCATCGAGTGCGAAACCGGCGAGGGCAAGACCGTGCTCACCTACTCCGGCGACACCGACTCCTGCATCGGCCTGATTGAAGCGGCCCGCGACGCCGACCTCTTCCTCTGCGAAGCGGCCTACCAGGAGGGCCGTGATGACGCCCTGCGCGGCATCCACCTGACCGGCAAACGCGCCGGTGAAGCGGCAGCCGAGGCAGGCGTCCGCAACCTGCTGCTCACCCACCTGCCCATCTGGAACGACCCCGCCACTGCCCTGGCCGAAGCCAAGAGCGTTTTTGACGGGCCGATATCGGTGGCTGAGGCCTCGGCAACCTACCGGGTCAACCCCCGCCGTAGCCCCGAGGAATACGCCAGCAACCCGCAGACCACCACCCTGAACGTCATTAGCCGCCACCAGGGGTACTAACACCTGCCGAGGTGGGTAAGGCCCAAAAACCAGACAACACGGGTGCCAAAAGCGCCCGTGTTTTTGTGCGCCTCGGGCAACAGGCGATAGGCTGAACTCATGACAGAAAACATGGCAGCACCCACCCTACGCGGCGACGGCCGCACCCCCGACCAGCTCCGCCCCATCACCGTCACCCGCGGCTGGTCAAAGAACGCCGAAGGTTCGGCCCTGATTGAATTCGGCAACACCCGGGTGCTCTGCACCGCCTCACTGACCGAGGGCGTGCCCCGCTGGCTCAAGGGCCAGGGCACCGGCTGGGTCACCGCAGAATACGCCATGCTGCCGCGCGCCACCAACACCCGTAACTCCCGCGAATCGGTCAAGGGAAAGATTGGCGGCCGCACCCACGAAATTTCTCGACTGATTGGCCGCTCCCTGCGCGCCGTCATCGACACCGCCGAGCTGGGCGAGAACACCATCGTGCTCGACTGCGATGTGCTCCAGGCGGACGGCGGCACCCGCACCGCCGCCATCACCGGGGCCTACATCGCCCTGGCAGATGCCATCAACTGGGCCCAGGCCCAGGGTATTATCCCGGCCAAGGCCAAGCCCCTCACCGGCTCTGTTGCCGCCATTTCTGTGGGCATCATTGACGGCGTACCCATGCTGGATCTGCCCTACGAAGAAGACGTGCGCGCTGAGACCGACATGAACGTGGTCGTCACCGGCGAGGGCAAGTTCGTTGAGGTTCAGGGAACCGCAGAGGGTGCCCCCTTTGACCGCGACGAACTGAACTCCCTGCTCGACTTGGCCCTGCACGGCACCGCGCAGCTAGCCCAGATCCAGCGCGAAGCCCTGGAGGACTAATGCCCGCCAAAATCGTTCTTGCCACCCACAACCAGGGGAAACTACGCGAGTTCCGCGAGATGCTGCGCGGCGCTATCGAGGGGCTGGACGTTGACACCGAGGTGATCGACGCCGGTGCAGCAGGTGCCCCCGACGTGGTTGAATACGGCGTTACTTTTGCCCAGAACTCCCTCTTGAAGTCCCGCGCGGTAGCTGCGGCTACCGGCCTGATTGCTATTGCCGATGACTCAGGCCTGTCGGTCGACGTGCTGGGCGGTGCCCCCGGTATTTTCAGTGCCCGGTGGGCAGGCAAGCACGGGGACGATGAAGCCAACCTCAACCTGCTTTTAGCGCAGCTATCGGATATCGCCGATGACCACCGCCGTGCCCGCTTTGTCTGCGCAGCCTCGATGGTTACCCCTGAAGGTATAGAGGCCGTGGAAGAGGGGGAGCTTGCCGGAACCCTGCTGCGCGAGCCCCGCGGCGAGGGCGGGTTCGGTTATGACCCGATCTTGGCAGCCGACGGTTTCACCGGCGAATACGCTGGCCTCTCCTGCGCCCAGGTGCCCGCTGATGTCAAAAATGCCATCAGCCACCGGAGCCAGGCCCTAACCAAGCTTCTTCCCCACCTACAGGCCGCCCTGGCCCAGTAACAATCCTGTACGAGGTACCCTATGGCAGCGCACCTTACACTCATTGAACAGATGAAGGCTCTTCCCGTGATCACGGCGGTAATGGAGCAAGCCGGTTTGAACATTCCCCGCGACCGCTGGGACGTCCGAACCACCGGCTCTGCCCACATCATCGTCAACATGGGGGCGGAGCTGAGTGTGCGTATCGCCAAAACCCAGCAAACCGGGCACCTGGTAGCCCGCCGCACCGAGATCCTGCGGCGGCTACCCCAGGACCTCCCCTTTGCGGTACCCCGGCCCATTACCCGGGTCATTACCCGAAACGGCTTCACCGCTGTAGGGCTAACCTGGATTAAGGGGGAGCCCCGGCTACAGGGCTCGGCCCCGCCCAAGCAGCTTGCCACCCTGGTCAAAGCTATCCACTCGGTAGATTTCAGCGGCTACGGTCCCTACCTCGACATGGTGCACGAGCACTGGGGCGGGCGCGATAACTGGGAGGTGCTCCTGCGCGAGCAGGTCGTACCCCAGCTGCTCACCGGCGCCCAGAAGGTAGCCCACGCAGCCATAGACCGGGTACTGGAGCTAGAACCCGCCCCACCGGTGCTGGTCCACGGCGACCTAGCCGGTCACAATATTCTCTGGAACGGCGATAAATTGGTTGGCGTTATCGACTGGGACCACGCCTCGGTAGGGGACGCAGCTGTTGACCACGCCGCCCTGGGTAACTTCTACGGCTGGGATTCCCTCTCTAAAGCGCTCGATGAAGCCCAGTTGGAACGCGCCAAAATAGTGGCCCGCCTGCTACCCTTGCAGTCCCTGGCCTACACCATGCGCAACGGCATGGGCGGAGCTATCCAACGCCTGGCTGTGGAGCGCGCCGACGAATGGTACCTGGACCACCGCACCGAGGTGCTTGCAGCTTAAGCACTCTAGGGAAAGTAGGGCAGGCAGGCTCACGCTCACTGCCGCCCCTCTCGCTGGTTCGCAGGCTCGCCAGATTCGCACCAGTCCCGCAGCCAGCAGTTTCGCTGCGAGCCTGCCTGCCCTTGCTTCTGAACGGAAGTCTTACAACCCAAGCTGCTTAAACCAGGCCGCCTCAACCAGGTTCAGGGCTTCTGCGGCATCGGTAGCAGGGGCGAGGTCTGCCGGGAAAGCCGCGTCTCCCCAGAGCGCTCCGAGCAGGGATCCGACTAGAGCCCCAATGGAATCTGAATCGCCGGTGACAGCAATTGCCGCACCCAGGGCCTCACGCACTGCCTGCTTCTGGCTCAGCTTGCCAGCCGCGACGTCCGCCTCTGCCCGCAGGGCTAGGAAGAGGGCGTAGCCGAGCACCTCGGGGGCTACCAGGAGTTCGCCGAAGTGGGAGCGGGCGTCCGCCCCCTGCGCCTCTTGCTGAGCCAGGCGGACGGCGGTGCCCAGCGCCGTGCGGGTAAGCGCGGCATCGCCGGGTAGGGCCTGGCTTTGTTCCACCGTGCCTAGCCAGTTCAGCACCTGCTGAGTACAGGCTTCAAGCACACCGGGGCGGTGAGCCTGCCCGGCACTCTGGCTGGTGTTGCCCAACAGATAGCGAATTAGCAGGGCATAAGCGCTCGCCGAGATGATTGCCTCGGGGTGGCCGTGGGTGAGGGCCGCGGCGTGGGCGGATAGCTTGATGACGGTAGCGTCATCGGCAACCGGCAGGTAACCGAAGGGGGCAGAGCGCATGAGCGCCCCGGTGCCCAGGGCCTGCGGGTTGATGTTTTTAGAGATAAACTGCATTTCCCCCGTGGCAAGGGCTGCCAGGGTGGCCTTGCCCGGGCTCCGCTGCTGGCGCATCACCTGAAGCGTATCGAGGGGGCGGGGAAGGGAATAGGGTGCGGTCTCGGGTAGCGGGTGGCCGGTGCCGGTGTACCAGCGCAGGTAGGCTAGCCAGATGCAGGCCAGCTCGTCGGCTGCCTGACCCTCGTTGTTCCATTCCAGCACCTCGGTGAGCCCGTCGAGGGTTGCCAGGGTGAGCTGGGTGTCGTCTGAGATGAGCAGGGGTTCCTGGGCGATAGCCGCGATAAGGTCGGCTCCTGTACGCTCGCCCCAGTGCTCAGTAATCTGTTCTGCGGTGCTGGTCTCTAGGGGGTAGCCCAGGGCGTCCCCCAGGGCGGTACCCAGCAGGGAGCCGCGCAGGGCCGACCGGTAGGCGGGGGAGAGGGCATCGGGGGCAGGAAAAACAGAATTCATGCTCCCTATTCTAAAGCGGGGTAAGAGCGGGACCACTAAACTGGTGGTATGCGTATCTTGCACACCTCAGACTGGCACCTGGGCCGAACCTTTCACGGTACCTCCCTGCACTCCTATGCCGAGCAGCTACTCGACGAGCTGGTGACTCTGGTTCAGGAACAGGGCATCGACGTGGTGCTGATTAGCGGGGACGTCTATGATCAGGCCCAGCCCCGTATCGAGACCGTGCAGCTTTTCGACCGTACCCTGACCCGCCTGGTGCAGGTTGGAGCGCAGGTGGTAGCAACGAGCGGTAACCACGATTCGGCTATTCGCCTGGGCTTTGGCTCTTCTTTGCTGAGTGCTGCGGGCGTGCACCTGGTGACCTCGCAAACCCAGGTGGGCCAACCCGTCCTGCTCTCCGCCGGGGGCGTTGAGGTGGCCTTTTATGGCATACCCTACCTAGAGCCGCGCCCGATTGCTGCACGCTGGGGCACCGAGGCTAGCCACGCGAGCGTGCTGGCTGAAGCCATGAGGAGGGTAGAAGAGGACGCCGCCACCCGCCAGGTTGCCGCCACGGTGGTGCTTGCCCACTGCTTTGCCACGGGTTCAGAGCCCTCAGAGTCAGAACGCGATATCTCGGTAGGCGGGGTACAGCAGGTGCAAGCGAGCACCTTTGCTGCTGCCAGCTACACAGCCCTGGGGCATCTGCACGGGCGGCAGAAAGTCACCGATACCGTCAGGTATTCCGGTTCTCTCCTGGCCTATTCTTTCAGCGAGCAAAACCACCGCAAGGGGGCCTGGATCATCGACGTAGCCCCTGACGGAACTACCGAGGTGAGCGAGCATACCTGGCAAACCCACCTGGTGCTCAAAACCCTCAAGGGTACCCTCAACGAGGTGCTTGCCGAAAGCACTGTGCAGGCCTACGGCCGGGCTTTTGTCAGTATTACCCTGACCGATGCTGAGCGCCCAGCCGCTGCCCTCGATAGGCTCAAAGTCCACTACGAGCACGTCCAGGAACTTTTCTTCGCCCCCGAAGGCGCTGAGAACCGCCCGGAGTACAGCTACCGCCGCACCCGCGAGAGCCAGAGCGTTCAGGCTATCTGCGAGTCCTTCTACGAGCACGTGCGCGGTCGTGCCCTCAACGAGGCTGAAACCACCTATCTCACCGACGTCCTAGACCAGGCCCGCACCAGGGGAGCAAGCGACTAAATGCGAATTCACCGACTAGAACTGACCGCCTACGGCCCCTTCCCGGGAACCGTTACCATCGACTTTGACGACCTCAACCGAGAGGGCATCTTCCTGCTCAACGGCCCTACCGGCTCGGGCAAGTCATCTATTCTCGATGCCATCTGCTACGCCCTCTACGGCTCCACCTCATCGGGGCGCACCGACCTGAAATCCCGCTTCGCTGACCCCCACGTACAGCCCCGGGTGCTGCTGGATTGCACCATCGGCACTGACCGCTACCGGATCGACCGTAGCCCGGCCTACGAGCGCCCCAAGAAACGCGGTGAGGGCACTACTACTGAGCAGGCCAAAACTCTGATTGAGAAGTTTGATGCCGCCACCGGGAGCTGGGAACCAGACCCGGCTATCACCCGCCACAAGGACGCCGGCGACTTCATGCTCTCTGCACTGGGCCTCAACGCCCAACAGTTTAACCAGGTCATGCTGCTGCCCCAGGGGCAGTTCCAGCGTTTCTTGGTCGCTACCTCTGGGGAGCGGGAGCAGCTGCTCAAGCAGCTCTTTGGTACCGAGGACTTCGAGAAGGTACAGGACCTGCTCCACAGATACGCTAAGGACGCCGCCGCTGCAGCCGAGGCTGCCCAGCAGGACCTGCGGGTGTTAGAGCAGCGGGCAGAACGTGCCGAGCAGGCAGCCCGGGCTGACCAGGCGCAAGGTGCCCTGGGTCACGAGGCAAACAAAAGCACCGAAAGCTCTTCCGCTCCCGAAGACTCCGCGCCCGCTCCTGTAGCGGACCTACCCGACCACCTGCGCCAGGTACTCAGCCAGCTAGCAGATCTCATTCAGAGTCTAGAAGGGCAGCGGGATAAAACCGCCCACGACCTCGAAACACTGGCAAACGAGCACACCGAAACCGCCCAGCTGCAAAAAGATTGGGCCACCTTCCTCAAGCTCACCCAGGAACAGGAAACCCTGGCAAGTGAAGAGAGCCAGATAGCTGCTAGCCGCGCCCGCCTCGAAGAACACCGGGTAGCTGCCGAGATTCTGCCTCGGGTAACAGCGGCTGAACAGGCAGCAACCGCCTATCAGCAGGCAGCAGACCGGGTAGAAACCCACCTGGGCAGCACCCGCACGCTTCTGGCGTCCGCCCGGGAAAACCTCACCGAAACCGCCCTCGAATACGACCTGCTCACCCAAGCCCAGGACGCCCTCGAGACCACTTTCACCGACGCGACCAGCCAGCAGCTGAGCGAATTCACCAGCGCCCACATCGACCAGCTCACCCGCTACCAGCAGGCAGAAAAAGACATCGCAAACCTGGCTGCTCAGGCACAGGCCAGCACCAGCAACCTCAAAGGCCTGACTACCCGCCGCACCCAGCTCACCCAGGCCCTGGAAGAAGCCCAGCAGAGCCTCACCCAGCAGCGTCAGGACTACGAGAAAACCGAGCAGGCTACCGCCCACGAAGAGGCTGCCCGCGCCCTGCTGGACCAGGCCAACGACCGGGTCACCGCCGCCGACCGCCTGACCCAGGCCCGCACCAACCTAGAAGCCGCCCAGCGGGCCTCCCAAGGGGCCGAAGAAAGCCGACGGAAGGCGTCCACCCACGCCGAAACCCTACAGCGCCAGCGCTTTGACGCCGCCGCCCAAATCCTGGCCGAAACCCTCACCGATGGCCAGCCCTGTAGCGTCTGTGGCTCCACAGACCACCCCGCCCCCGCCAGCTACGACCAGAACACCCCACCTGTTACCGAAGAAGCCCTCACCCTCGCCAAGTACCAGCGCGACGCGGCAGAAGTAGAAGCCCAACAGGCGCTCGCCGCCCTGAGCGCAGCCCAGAGCACCCTCGACCAGCTGGTAGAGCAGGGCACGCCTGAACCCGAAGAAGCCCGAGCAGCCCTAACCTCTGCCCAGGAGAACCTCAGCCAGGCCCAGGCCCAGGTCGCCCACCGCAGGGCCCTTGCCCAGCGCATCGCCACCGCCGAACAAACCCTCGGCACCAGCCGGGCAGCCCTGACCGAGGTCGAACGCCAGCACACGAGCGAAGAAGCCAAACTGCACCATCTCACCGCTCAGAGAGAAAGCCTTGAAACCGAGCTAGCGCCCCACCTCCAGGGCCCCGGCTTCGCCGACCGTATCGCCACCCTCAACCGGCTAGCCAGACAGCTACCCACCCTGCTCGCTGCCTACGCCGACCAGGAGCGGCAGGCCCAAGCCCAGGCGTCCGCCCAGGAAGAGCTGAACAGCGCTCTACAAGAAGCCCAGCTCAAGGACGCCCAGCAGGTAAAGATCCAGCTCCTCACCAAGACCCAGGCCAGCCAGCTAGAACAGCAGATCACCACCCACCGCGACCGCACCCTGGCGGTCACAGCCCAGCTCACTAGCCCCGCCCTGGCCGCCATCGCCCAGCTCCAGGCGGACGGCGGCCAGCCACCTGCCCCCGAACAGCTAGACCAGCTCAAGGCAGCAATTGCCCAGCTCAGCGCCCAGCGCGATAGCTTCATTAGCCATGCCACCCGACTGACCGGTGCCCGCGAGGAACTGTACGAGGTGCTGAGCCTGCTCGAAACGACCCTAGAAAAGAGCCGCCTGCTACTGGAGGACGCCCACCTCAAACATGAACTCGCAGCGACCGCCACAGCAGCCCCCGGCAGCGATAACCGCTTGCACATGACGCTGACGTCCTATGTGCTGGCCTACCAGCTCGCCGAGGTCGCCGAGGCAGCCAGCGAGCACCTCGAAAAAATGACCCACGGCCGCTACCGCCTGGAACACACCGACCGGGCAGAGGGGCGCAACAAGAAATCCGGCCTGGCCATCGATATCTTTGATACCTGGCACAACGCCAGCCGCCGCCCCGAAAGCCTCTCGGGCGGCGAAACCTTCATGGCCTCCCTGGCCCTGGCACTGGGGCTTGCCGACGTCGTGCAGCAGACTAACGGCGGTATCGACATCGATACCCTCTTCGTTGACGAAGGCTTCGGCTCTCTCGACGATGAAACCCTCGAAGAGGTCATGACCACCATCGACTCCCTGCGCGAGCGCGGGCGAGTCATCGGTCTCATCTCGCATGTGGCCGAGATGAAGAACCGTATTAACAAGCACATCGTCCTTACAAGCTCGCCCCAGGGGTCATCCCTGGTGGCAGATGCAGGAGCAGCGTGAGCCCCCACCGTAACCCCAAGAATCGCAGCTCTTCCCCCCGCACGGGGCTGGGCTACCGGCGTGATCGCCAGCGGCCCAGTAGCCCTGATCTGCGGAATAACCTGCGGGAGAGCGTCACTCGCCTGCGCATTTCAACCGAGTACGCCCGTACCCGTATCCGCGACCTGCTGCTGACCCACGGCTGGCGCTTCCTCTTCTTCTCCCTGCTCATGCGTCTGCCTGCGGCTATGGTGATGCTAGCGGTGATGATGATGCTGGCCGTGCAGAATAATGAGGCAACCCTCGGCGGGTACGCTGCCGGTACGGTGGGGCTGAGTGCTGCGCTGATGGTGCCGGTTTACCGGTCCATCTCTGAGCGCTGGGGCCAGCGAAGAATCTTCTTCGCTGTTACTGTGCTCAACATTCTGGCCCTGATGTGGCTGATGTTAGAGTCCCTGCGCTTTGCTGAGACCAGTAGCGGGTCTATCGGCCGCTTCCTCGCAGCCTGTGCGGTGACGGGTGTGAGCACCGTGCCGCTGGGGGCGATGATGCGAAGCTACTGGAGTGCCGAGTACCTCACCACCAAGGACCGCCGTAAGCTCAACGCGTCCATTTCGCTTGAAACCATGTTTGACGTCATTGCCCTACCTGCCGGGGCCGTGATTGCCGGTATGACCACGGTCTTTTTGACGGCCCAGTCGGCCCTGTTTGCGGTGATTGTGCTTGATGTTCTTGGCCTGCTTATGCTGCTGTGGCGCCCGGAAAACCTGCCGGTTGAGACCCGGGACGTCAGTGAGGGCAACCGCCGCAAGCCCCTGCGGGGCGTAAACCGCTCCCTGCTCTGGATACCCCAGCTGGGCACTATTTGCCTAGGCCTGTCGCTGGGCGCTACCCAGGCAGCTATCGTGGCCTATGCTATTTCAACCGACCAGATAGGCGTCACCGGCTTCTTGATTGCCCTCCTGGGCTTCTGCGCGGTGATTTCTGCCCTGTTTGTGCTCTTTGAGTGCTTGCCCATGTTCGGGTGGGGGGCCTGGCTGGTGAGCGGGGTGTGCCTGACCCTCACCGCCATGACCCTGTCTCTGCCCACCTCAGCTGTGGGTATGGTGATTCCTCTGATCAGTGTGGGTCTTGCCTACGGTATTTGCCTGGTCACCATGGACTCAGTGGCCACCAGCCTCTCGGTACGTAAGAACCTGGACCTGGCTCTTTCTACCCTGCAGGCCTGTTCCCTGGGCGGTATCGCGGTGGGGTTCGTGTGGGCAGCCGATTTGAGTGGCTCCTATAGTTACCAGGTTGCCCTGATTATTCCTCTCATCGCCGCTGCGATCTACTTCTGCCTGGGGCATCTCTACGGGTTCTTGTGGCGTCGCACCTACGAGGAGCGCCTGGCCCTGCTGCCCTAGCGCATCCTCTCATCGCTCTAAGCACAAGGGGCCCTACCGTCAGCTGACGGTAGGGCCCCTTAGCTATAGGTTGATGGAGCGGACGCCCGCGCAGCTAGTGGCCGCGCTTGATCCAGTTTTCGAGTTCGGGGGCTTCTAGGCCGATGCCGGTGGAGTCCCCGTGGCCGGTGAGCACAGCGGTGGATTCGGGCAGGGTCAAGAGCTTGGTTGAGATTGACTCGATGATGGTCTCGAAGCTGGAGAAGGAACGGCCGGTGGCGCCGGGGCCTCCATTGAAGAGGGTATCGCCCGAGAAGAGTACGCCCTCGCTGTTGTCCCAGGAGAGGGTGGGGGCGTAGAAGCAGACGGAGCCGGGGGAGTGGCCCGGGGTTGCCAAGACGTTCAGCTCGGTGGAACCGATGGTAATGGTATCGCCCTCTGCCAGGTCTTCATCGAAGTCCCAGGAGGGGTAGACCATCTCCCAGAGCGGACGGTCTGCCGGGTTGAGGTAGACCGGGGCGTCGAAGCGGTCGGCGGCTTCCTTAGCTGAGCGGATGTGGTCGTCGTGGGCGTGGGTCAGCAGGATTTTCTCAACGGTTCGCCCTGCAACCTTGGCAGAAATCTTATCGACGTTGTGGGCGGGGTCGATAATGACCACGGAAGTGTCGTTGCCGATAATCCAGACGTTGTTATCGACCTCCCAGGTGCCCCCGTCCAGGGAAAAGGTGCCGGAAGTGATAACTCGTTCAATACGTTCTGTCATGGTGATAACTCCTAGAGCTCAACGACCGAGCGAAGCACCTTACCGGTCTTCATGGTTTCGAAAGCTTCGTTGACCTGGTCCAGGCTGATGCGTTCTGAGACGAAGCCGTCCAGGTCGAGGTTGCCCAGCTGGTAGTGCTGCACGAACATGGGGAAGTCGCGGGAGGGCAGGGTATCGCCGTACCAGGCTGACTTGATGGAGCCGCCGCGCCCGAAGACCTCATCGAGGGGAGCCTGCCAGGTGGTGCCGGGGGCGGGCACGCCCACCAGCACGACGCGTCCGGCCAGGTCGCGGGCCTCAAAGGCCTGCTTAAAGGTTGCTTCAACGCCCACAGCGTCAATGACTAGGTCGGCGCCGAAGCCGTCGGTGAGCTCCTTGATAGCGGCTACCGGGTCCTGGTTCTTAGAGTTGATGACGTGGGTGGCACCGTGCTCCTTGGCCCGGGCCAGCTTCTCGTCGTCGATGTCTACGGCGATGATGGTGGTTGCCCCGCCCAGCTTGGCGCCGGCAACAGCGGCGGTACCCACACCGCCACAGCCAATCACAGCAACGGACTCGCCGCGGGCTACCTCACCGGTGTTGAGAACGGCGCCCAGACCAGCGGTGACGCCACAGCCCAGCAGGCCGATAGCGGCATACTGGTCTTCGGTCAGCTCAGCCTCAATCTTGGTGCACTGGCCGGCTGCCACCAGGGTCTTCTCGGCAAAGGATCCGATACCCAGAGCGGGGGAGAGCTCGGTGCCGTCTTCCAGGGTCATCTTCTGGGTGGCGTTGTGGGTGGCGAAGCAGTACTGGGGCTTGCCCTTCTGACAGGCCCGGCACTCGCCGCAGACAGCCCGCCAGTTGAGAATAACTAGGTCGCCGGGGGCAACGTTGGTGACGCCCTCGCCCACCGCCTCGACGATGCCGGCTGACTCGTGGCCCAGCAGGTAAGGGTAGTCGTTGCCGACCCCGCCCTGGACGTAGTGGTGGTCGGTCTGGCAGACACCGCAGGTGAGCACCTTCACCAGGGCCTCGCCCTTGATGGGGTTGGGCACATTGATGGTAACAACTTCAACGGGCTGATCCTTGGCCAGAGAGACGACGGCCTTGACCTTGTGCATGGGGCTCCTTCGATAGCGAGAGGGTAAAAACATCGGCAGGCAGCTACCTGCTGCTACCCTCTACGCTACCGTGTGGTCCGGTTCGCTGCCAGCTCGTGAGACCGCATGACGGGCCATGAAGTCAGCGGACGCCCGGCGGGCTTGCCCGCTGGTCAGGGCACTAATATGGTTGCGGCCCGCTAGCTCCAGATAGGCGGACGCCGGGTGCGGCAGGGCCGCGGCAAGGGCGGGGAGCCCGGTAGCTAGGGTATCGTCGCTGCCGGCAAAGAGGAGGGTGGGGCAGGCAGGTAGCTTATATGGTGTGAAAGGCTCAACCGGCTGGGTGGTAAAAGCAGCCAGTGCAGCGCGGGGCAGGGGGCTGGCGTCGAGGACGGCCTGGAGCCCCTCTGGTAGGTAGGCGCCGGGAGCGGGGGAAGGTGCCGATAGATAGGACTGCACCTCATCGAGGTGGGTGGCTAGGGGCAAGCCTCCGAGCGTCAGGCTCTGTACCAGGTGCGGGGAACTGAGCGCTACCTGCCAGCAGATGCGGGCGCCCAGGGAATAGCCCAGCAGATGAACCGGTGTATCTAAACCTGCCAGAGCCTGGACAAGGGCTGTGCCCAGGGAGGCCATGAGCCCTTCTTGCTGCCAGGTGACGGCTATCTGCCCGCTAGACTTTCCTGACCCTTCGAGCCCTGCTTCTTCGAGCCGGTGGTAGGGCAGGGTGACCAGATGAATATCTGCCCCCGCCCGCTGGAGCTGCCGCACCCAACCGGTCCGTTCCCAGGTCACCTCAGGGGTGGATGCAAAACCGTGTACCGCCACCACCTGCTGGCCCTCAAGAAGCCGGAGCGGAACATCCGCCCCGGCAACGGGAGCACAGAAAGTCTCGACCGAAAGACAGGGCTCGCACATAGCGTCTACTCGGAGTCCTTCTTCTCCTGCTTCTCGGCCATCTGCTGGAAATCAACACCGTTATGGGCCAGGCGAATCTTGCGGCCCTCTTCGACGAGGTTTTCCTTCTTCTCTTGCAGCTTGATCGCCATGGTGTCATCGCGAGGGGGCAGCTGAAGCTCGTCCTCAGCCTTGATGCCTGCCTGCAGCTCGCGGCCGCGCTGAATCTCAGCATCAATCTGGGCGCCAAGCAGCAGCACATTGTTCATGATCCAGATGAAGAGTAGCATCACGATAACGCCACCGATCAGGCCGTAGGTGGCATTGTAGGAGCCGAAGTTCGACACGTAGAAGGTGAAGCCCAGACCCGCAATAGCCATCACGACCAGGGCAATAGCGGCACCGGGGGTGAGGAAGCGGAACTTGGGCTGCTTGACGTTGGGGGTGGCGAAGTAGAGCAGGCTAATGAGCACAACGGCCAGAACCAGCATGATGGGGTAGCGCAGCCACATCCATACGCCGATGAAGCCGCCGAGTTCGATAGCGGGCACGGCGTTCTGCAGGGTGGTCAGCACATCCTCAGAGGACAGCAGCACCAGCATCATGGCAACAACGATCAGCACCATGGCAGCGGTGACGAGCAGGTTGAAGGGGCGCAGCTTCCAGATGGGGCGGCCTTCTACTACACCGTAGATCTTGTTCATGGAGCGGCCAAAGGCGCCGATGTAGCCCGAGGCAGTCCAGAGGGCGCCGACCACACCGGTCACCAGAGCCAGGCCAGCGGTGTCTGAGCTGGTGAGCTGGGTGATGGGATCTTCCAGAAGAGTCAGCATTTCAGCCGGGGCGTAGTCTTCAAGGAAGTTGAGAATTGCGTTGGTGGTCTGCTGGCCCTGCCCAAAGATACCCAGCAGGGAGACCACGGCCAGTAGGCCGGGGAAGATAGAGAGCACCGTGAAGTAGGTGAGGGCGGCGGCTAGGTCGGTGCAGCCGTCATTGGTGAATTCGCTCAGGGCGCGCTTGAAGATGTACTTCCAGCTAGAGCCGCTCATATCTGAGAGCTTGGCGGGCTTGGGAGCCTCTTTGTGGGAGTCCTCGGTGGCGGACCGGCTAATGGTTTGTTCTTCGAGAGCCATAGTGTCGTCCTTTAGGCATGCGGTGATTTAATCAGTAAACATCTTATCAGTAGCATGATAAATCTTTGAGTTAGCTAAGCACCTGCTTCTTCATCAACAAAAGCTGCCCCGGCACATGGTGCCGAGGCAGCTATTAGACAGGGTGGCCCATATGGTAGTGGGCGGACGCCGGTGGGCTAGTTATCGATACCCAGCACCTTGGCGGTGTGGGCAAAGAGCTCGTCAGCCAGGTCGTGGTTGTCGTTGAGCTTGACGCCGTAGCCGGGCACCAGCTCCTTGATGCGGGGTTCCCACTCGGTCATCTTGGAGGGGAAGCAACGGGCCAGCAGAGTCAGCATGATGGGGGCTGCGGTTGAAGCGCCGGGGGAGGCACCGAGCAGGGCTGCGACGGAGCCGTCGCCCGAGGCGATGAGCTCGGTGCCGAACTGTAGCACGCCGCCCTTCTTGGCGTCCTTCTTGATAACCTGCACGCGCTGACCGGCGGTGATGAGCTCCCACTCATCTGCTACCGCGGTGGGGTAGTACTCACGCAGAGAAGCTACACGCTCGTCGCGGTTCTTGAGCAATTCACCGATGAGGTACTTTGTGAGATCCACGTTATCCAGGCCTGCACGAATCATGGGGACCAGGTTGTCCGGACGCAGGGAGAGAGGCAAATCAAGCAGGGACCCCTGCTTGAGGAAGTTGGTCTTAAAGCCAGCGTAGGGGCCAAAGAGCAGGGAACGCTTGCCGTTCACGTAGCGGGTGTCGAGGTGGGGCACAGACATGGGCGGGGCACCCACCGAAGCCTGGCCGTAGACCTTGGCATTGTGCTTGAGCGCGGTTCCTTCGTTGGTGTTGCGGAAGAAGAGGCCCGAGACGGGGAAGCCGCCGAAGCCCTTGCCCTCCTTAATACCTGACTTCTGCAGCAGGTTGAGGGCGCCGCCACCGGCCCCCAGGAAGACAAACTTGGCACGAATGGTCTGGTTGTGCTCGGAGTTCAGGCGGTTCTTAACCTTAACCAGCCAGCTGCCGTTGCTCTGCTGCTCGAGGTTGGTGACCTGCTGGCCGTACTGGACGGTGACGCCCTGCTCTACCAGGTAGTCCACCATCTGCTGGGTGAGGTTGCCGAAGTCCACGTCGGTACCCTCGGGGGACCAGGTAGCAGCAATCTTCTGGTTGGGGTCGCGGCCCTCAACGGCCAGGGGAGCCCACTGGCGAATCTGGTCAAAATCTGTGGAGAACTTCATACGCTCAAAAAGCTTCTGGTTCTCGAAGCTCTCAAAACGCTTGCCCAGGTAGCGCACGTGGTCTTCACCGAAGACCAGGGACATGTGGGGTACGGGGTTGATGAAGCTGGTGTCCTTGATCTTGCCCTCTTCAACCAGGGAGGCCCAGAGCTGGCGGGAGACCTGGAACTGCTCGTTGATACCCAGTGCCTTGGCCGGGTCTACGGTGCCGTCGGGGCCTGCCGGGGCGTAGTTGAGTTCGCAGAGCGCTGAGTGGCCGGTACCTGCGTTGTTCCAGGGGTTAGATGACTCCTGGCCTACCTGGTCCAGACGCTCCAGCAGGGTGATATTCCAGGCGGGCTCTACTTCTTTGAGTAGGACGCCCAGGGTTGCGCTCATAATACCGCCGCCCACTAGGACGACATCGGTCTGTACTTCGTTTGCCACGTGATTGACACTCCGTCACTCTAAGACTGTGGTGCCCGACGCTGGACACCGGCTGGGGTGGAGCCGCTCGGCCCCGTTCTCTTCTTTAGAGTAGTACAGATAGGGCGACCTACCTAACACGCACAGTTCTTTGACGCTCTTTTGCAGACGCCCGGTAGAGGTTTAGTCGTCGATGTGCACGGTAGAGAAATCATCGATGCAGGTGGCGCTCACCGTGTAGGTGCGCACCCGCTGGCCCTGGGTGACGCCCGAGACCGGGTAGACCAGAGGGATGGCTGAGAGTAGGTTGGCGACCTGGTCGTTGATGTCCTTGTAGGCTTCCCGCCATTCGGCGATATCGGTGTGGGTATCAGCCTCGTCGATAGCCTGGCGGATACTGGCGTAGCTGGCAGTAACCTTGGTCGGTTCGGTGGCAGCTGCTGTGGAAGTGGGGGAAGGGGTGGCACTGGAGCCTGCGCTCGGGCTGGGTTCGCTGATGGTGGTGGGGGCGGACGCCGCCGGGGTGAGCACATGCCCCAGAAAGGCGGTGGGGTCGCGGAAGGCCCCGATAAAGCCGGTCAGTTCTAGCCCATAGTCGGGGTGAGCGGTGGGTACGTCCTCGGTACCGGCGTCTGACCAGCGGTAGGGCTTGGGTACGATGTTGAAGCCTGCCTCAACCAGGTTTGCTGAAATCAGCGAGTAGATACCTTCGGGAGAGGGTAGGGAAGGTAAAGAGAGGTTAACCGGGTAGTAGAAATCAATGGCCTGGTTGGCGTAGGTGCTGGCGCGCAGGAGTTCCTGGGCGCGGGTGGGGTTATAGGTGTAGACCTGCGCCATGTCCTCTTTCTTCATCTGGAAGAGGGCGGGGATGAAGTCGGGGGCGGTATTGGTGCCCTGGGGGTAGTAGGCTTCGACGAGAGCGGCCCTGTCGATGGCGCGGGCCAGGGCCTGGCGCACCCGGGCGTCGTCGAAGGCCGGGTGGGAGAGGTTGATACCGATATAGGCAATCGCGTAGGGGTCGCGGGACTGCACCGCGTACCCGTCCAGGGCCAGGGGGACGTAGTCCTTGAGGGCTACCTGGTCGTAGGCATCGATGCGGCCTTCGAGCAGATTGTAGTAGCGCTTTTCGGCATCGGGGATGGTGAGGAATTCGATGGTGCCAAGGTCGGGGGCCTGCCCTCGGTAGGAGGCATTACGGGTGAGGACGGCGGTGCTACCGTCCCAGGAACTCAGCGTAAAGGCGCCGGTGCCTACAGGGGAGCCGGTGAGGTAGCCGTCCGCCCCGATAGTGCTGGGTAGGACCAGCCCGTAGGCCGGCTGGGTGAGGGCCTTGAGGAAGCTGCGGGAGGGGCGGGTTAGCACAATGGTAATGCTTGTATCGCTGGGGGCTGACCAGCTGCTGACCAGGGAGCCTAGCTGGCTGCCATCGGTTGCCTGGGCTGTTCCAAAGAGCTGGTGGAAGGGCTGGGTCATTCGGGTCAGCGGAGCCTTCCCCAGGCGAGACCAGCGCTCGATGTTGGCAAGGACGCTATCCGCTGTCAGCTGGCTGCCGTCGCTAAAGCTGGCGTTCTCAACCAAGGCGAAGGTATAGGTGAGGCCATCCTCGCTGATCTCCCAGCTCTTGGCAAGAGAGGGGGCAGGCTCGCCGGTGTTAACGTCGGCCCGCACCAGGGGTTCTAGAATCTGGGCGCTGATGCGGTGGCTTTCTACCCGGTAGGTAGCTGCCGGGTCAAGGGTGAGTACCTGGGCGCCCTGGGCAAAACGGAAGGTGGGGCCTGCGCTCTCGGTGGCGGAGGCGGACGCCGCGGGGGTGGCCTCGGTGGAGGTTGAACAGGCGGAAAGGGCTAGGCCGGCGGTCAGCAGGGAACCGTAGTGAAGCAGGGTGCGACGGGTGAGGGCTGGTGCTGCCATGAGAGAATCCCCTTCGTTCTGAGGCTCGTTGGCCTAGGCTGTGGCCGCCAGGTTCTGGTTATCAAAAAACCCGTCCAACCGTGGATAAACCGGGCTGAACGGGTGTTTCGCCAGTGTGCGCGAGGAGGGACTTGAACCCTCACGCCGTAAGGCACAGGAACCTAAATCCTGCGTGTCTGCCAATTTCACCACTCGCGCATGCGGTGCTGTCAGCACAACAGTGTCTATGCTACAACACCTTGAGAGGTTTTGCTAAATACGGCCGTCGCGGTTAGGCGTCGATGCCTAGATCTCGGCGGAGCTTGGCAACATGCCCCTTGGCCCGGACGTTGTATTGGGCGACCTCTATGATGCCCTTTTCATCGATGACGAGAGTGGAACGGATTAGACCTACATAGGTCTTGCCATAGTTTTTCTTTTCGCCCCAGGCTCCGTAGGCTTCCGCAACCGCGTGGTCTTCGTCAGAGAGCAAGGGGAAAGTGAGTTCCTGGTTCTCGGTGAAGGTATCGAGGGCCTTGACGCTGTCGGGTGAGATACCCAGGACGGCGTAGCCGTGCGAGGTGAGCGAGGCTAGGTTGTCTCTAAAATCGCAGGCCTGGGTGGTGCAGCCGGGGGTGGAGGCCTTGGGGTAGAAGTAGACGATGACCTTCTGCCCTGCGTAGTCGGCCAGAGAGACGGTGACACCTCCTGCAGCGGGCAGGGTGAACTGGGGTGCGGGGGTTCCCGGAGTAAGTCGTTCCACGGGCGTCCTTTCACATGGTGAACAGAAAAGGGGTGCAGCCTACCGGGCTGCGGCCTTGCTACCAGCTTATCAGGGGCAAGGAACCCTGATTTTTAGCGGAAAAACAGGGTTGTTCAACAATTACTCAGTGTACAGTTGATTATGTCAAGCACCTGTCATGTCTAGGCATATAAGTGCTGAGTATGCTTATAATGGTGCTATGCCAGAAATTCGTAATTGGTCGATTAATCGACTCCTCTCAACTGCAGCGCGCATGCTGGAATACAGCTGGAATGATCAGCTGAAGTCACTTGGGCTTACCCATGCTGGCGTAACAGCTCTTGGCGTCATTGCCCGCGAAGGCATGATTTCACAGGTGAAAGTTGCCTCCCTTGTGGGTGTGCAGGCCCAGACCATGGGCAAGACCCTTGCGCGGCTCGAAGCGCACGGGCACGTTTTCCGCACCCGTAACACTATTGACCGCCGCAGCTACCTTCTAGGTATCACCGAAGAGGGGCGGCGCGTGCTGGCAGAAGCTGAGAATATTGACCGCAAGCTTGGATCTGCAGGCGAACTCTCTAACCCTGAGTTTCGCGAAATGCTCATTCATATTATCGAGAGCCTCAACGAGCACCATGGCGGTGGCGAGGTGCTGGACGATGTGGCCGGTGAGCATACTGCCCAGATTGGGGCTATCACTGAATCTTTAGCAGAGGCTCCGTCGGCAGAGGCCGACGTGCCCGAGGCTAATGTCACGGAGCCTGTCATTGAACGTGTAAATACCGCTGTTATGGACGTTATTACGCCTGAGATGATTGCCGAGTATCGCAAGTAGTGCTTCGAGGCCTCCTGCCGTTAGGGTAGGAGGCCTCCGGTTTAGGGTACGAATTTCAGTTTTTGTGAAGGTCTTCACAAATGCTGATTTCGGCTTGCATGCGCGATAAAAGGTGCGTATAGTAGAACCCGTTGCTGAGACAGGTTCTCGGTCTGACAAGTAAATATGCGCCTCTAGCTCAATTGGCAGAGCAATTGACTCTTAATCAATGGGTTCTGGGTTCGAGTCCCAGGGGGCGCACAAAAGAAGAAGCCCGATCGGTTAGCCGGTCGGGCTTCTTCGTGCCTCAAAGAGGTTTTGCAGGCGGGTAATCATATCTTGTGTGGAGGTGCTCACAAACGCTGATTTCGGCTTGCATGCGCGATAAAAGGTGCGTATAGTAGAACCCGTTGCTGAGACAGGTTCTCGGTCTGACAAGTAAATATGCGCCTCTAGCTCAATTGGCAGAGCAATTGACTCTTAATCAATGGGTTCTGGGTTCGAGTCCCAGGGGGCGCACAGCGTAAGAAGCCCGACCGGCTAGCCGGTCGGGCTTCTTCTTTATTCATCCTGGTTTATCTACGTCTAGTCTTCAGGTGATACCCAATCTTTTGTGTGCGGGCTTCACCCTAGGGGAGGGCTAGAGCTCCCAGGCCTCAATGATGACGCGCTTAAAATCTTCAATATCAAGTGCCTGATCCAGTACGCCGCTACCTTCTGTTGTCTGGACGGTCATGTGGGGCTCAAAGGTGAGAGAAAAAGAGGTGCCGTTCGTGGATTCTAGCCCAAAGGAAAACTCTGAAAGGCTAAAGGTACGGGCGGCATTTGTGTTGTCGATAGAAGTGGGAGTTCCGGCGCCACGAACTTCGGGTAGGGAGAGCGGGGCAATGACGGCCTCTCGCGGGGTATCCCTGTAGCCGATAAGGAAGTGGCTCTGGTTTTCTTCCTGATGGGATGCCAAATCGGGGTTGCGGTAGATAGATGAACCTGTAGCAAAAACCAGGTTGTAGGCCCCATAGTTAATAATCTGACTATCAAAGACAGTGTGCAGGGCCTTGGCAATTTCACTACTGGTGAGCTGGGGTTCAGTCATACCATCAGTCTACGTGCTATAGCTGAAGTCTTGGCCAGAAAAGTGCTACTGATTGCCTAAAAGTCTTTAAATGACGATGTGCAGCTTTGTGTCCTTTGACCAGGCTAGACCGCTTTACCCCTCTCCGATGGTGTCTGAGGGGTGAGCTGACTGTGTCATATTCTAAGACCGGTTTGACCGGTGTGCCCTTGAGCACCAAGAATAAGGGGTATGACAACACGCCAGCAGTCACAGATTATTCTTGTGGTGCGACTCGTGAACGAGTGCGCAGCATAAGTCTTTGATGTGTCTTACGGCGTGCGCACCCTTCGCTCAACCAAGCGGAGGGTTTTTTTCTAGGTTTATCCGCAACCCGGCACTACCTACACCCAACGGGCGCACCCACCGCTCACACACAAGATCATCTTCAGACCATCGCGAGGATCACCAATGACAGCGGGAAATCCCATCAACCCTGCAGATCTAGCTAAAAACCTGGGCAACCGTAGCAGCTCAGAAACCTCACCGGTAGAGCGTATGACCGGCTCGCAGGCCATCGTCCGCTCCCTCGAAGAACTGGGTGTTACCGATATCTTCGGCCTGCCCGGCGGCGCAATTCTGCCCACTTACGACCCCCTCTTTGACTCTGAAAAGCTCAACCACATCCTGGTGCGCCACGAGCAGGGGGCAGGGCACGCTGCAGAAGGCTATGCTATCGCCAGCGGCAAGGTCGGCGTAGCTATTGCTACATCGGGCCCCGGTGCCACCAACCTGCTTACCGCCATCGCGGATGCCAACATGGACTCTGTGCCCATTGTCTGTATCACTGGCCAGGTATCCTCAAAGGTCATCGGCACCGATGCTTTCCAGGAGGCCGACATCGTGGGCATGACCATGCCCATCACCAAGCACTCCTTTATGGTGCGCGATGCCCAGGAGATTCCCCGCTGCATCGCCACCGCCTTCAAAATTGCCGCAACCGGCCGCCCGGGCCCCGTCCTTGTTGATATCACCAAGGACGCCCAGCAGGGCATGATGGACTTCTCCTGGCCGCCCGCTAACACCGACCCCCGCGGCTACAACCCTGTGACCCGCGGCCACTCCAAGCAGATTCGTGAAGCGGCTAAGCTCATCACCGAGTCCCGGCGCCCCGTTCTCTATGTAGGTGGCGGCGTCGTCCGTGCTGAAGCATCCGACGAGCTGCTCAAGCTAGCTAAGACCATTGGCGCGCCCGTCGTCACCACCCTGACCGCCCGTGGCGCCTACCCCGACTCAGACCCCCAGAACCTGGGCATGCCCGGCATGCACGGCACCGTCCCGGCAGTAACCGCCATGCAGAAGTCTGACCTGCTCATTGCCCTGGGTGCTCGTTTTGACGACCGCGTCACCGGTGTTGTCTCAGAATTCGCTCCGCACGCTAAGGTCATCCATGTCGATGTAGACCCTGCAGAAATCTCAAAGATTCGTATTGCCGACGTACCCATCGTGGGTGATCTGCGCTATGTGCTGCCCGAACTCAACGAGATTCTCGAAGGTGAGTTTGCCTCTGAACTTCCCGACCTTTCGGACTGGTGGAAGCTGGTCAGCCGGTTCAAGGAAACTTTCCCGCTGGGCTACACCAAGACTGACGACGGCCTAGGCTCTCCCCAGTACGTCATCGAAAAGCTGAGCGAGCTCACTGGCCCCGACGCCTACTACGTCACCGGTGTGGGTCAGCACCAGATGTGGGCAGCCCAGTTTATCCAGAGCGAAAACCCCCGCCACTTCATCAATTCAGCTGGCCTGGGTACCATGGGCTTCTCTATTCCCGCAGCTATGGGCGTCAAGGTAGCCTTCCCCGACTCTGTCGTGTGGGCTATTGACGGTGACGGTTGCTTCCAGATGACCAACCAGGAACTGGCCACCTGTGTGCAGAACAGCATTCCTATCAAGGTTGCTATTATCAACAACTCGTCCTTGGGTATGGTGCGCCAGTGGCAGAACCTCTTCTACGATGGCCGTTACTCTAATACCCACCTCAAGACCGGCATGGGTACCGAGCGCGTGCCTGACTTCGTCAAGCTGGCTGAAGCCTATGGCTGTGCCGCCCTGCGCTGCGAGAGCGACGCGGATGTAGAAGAAACCATCAAGCAGGCCCTGGCAATCAACGACCGCCCTGTTGTCGTGGACTTCAACGTCAGCCCCGACGCCCTGGTCTGGCCCATGGTTCCCGCCGGCGTATCGAACGACCAGATTCAGATTGCTAAAGATATCTCACCCTCCTGGGGCGAAGATGAGGAGATGCTATGAGTCGCCACACCCTCTCGGTTCTTGTAGAAGATAAGCCCGGCGTGCTGGCCAGAGTCTCAGGTCTCTTTGCCCGCCGCATGTTCAACATTGATTCCCTGGCCGTTGGCCCCACCGAAGTTCCCGGTATCTCCCGCATCACCGTGGTGGTCGACGCCGAGGGGGTGCTACTTGAACAGGTCACTAAACAGCTCAACAAGCTGATTCACGTGCTCAAGATTGTGGAACTGCCCGACGACCATTCGGCCCAGCGAGACCACATTCTCATCAAGGTCAAGGCGGACGCGGCAGCCCGCATCCAGGTCACCCAGGCCGCCGACCTCTTCCGCGCCAAGATTGTGGACGTCTCTACCGAGTCCGTCATTATCGAGGCCACCGGCTCAGCCAATAAGATTAACGCCCTGCTTGAGGTGCTTGAACCCTTTGGCGTCCGCGAAATCGTGCGTGCTGGCACCATCGGGCTCTCCCGTGGCCCCCGCTCCATGAGCGAGAAGGCCTTGCGCGGCTAGGCGAAGAGTCACTCAAAAATATCGTTCCAAAATATGAAACCCGCGTCTCAAAACTAGTCGAACCTACTAGGCTAGAGACTAACGGTTCATCACAACCAAGGTTTAGCAGCAGCTGCTGCCCTTCAACCGATCAAGGAGATCGAACACCATGGCAAAGATCTACTACAACGACGACGCAGATCTGGCGAACATCGCAGAACGCTCCGTCGCCATCATCGGCTACGGTTCCCAGGGCCACGCCCACGCCCTCAACCTGCGTGACTCCGGCGTAGACGTCCGCGTTGGTCTTGCAGAAGGCTCAAAGTCACGCGCCAAGGCAGAGGCAGAAGGCCTGCGCGTTCTCACCGTTGCAGAAGCAGCAGCAGAAGCAGACGTCATCATGATCCTCACCCCCGACCAGGTTCAGGCAGAGGTCTACAAGAACGACATCGCCCCCAACCTCAACGAAGGTGACGCCCTCTTCTTCGCCCACGGCTTCAACATCGTCTTTGGCTACATCGAAGCCCCCGAGGGCGTCGACGTTGCCATGGTTGCCCCCAAGGGCCCCGGCCATACCGTCCGCCGCGAATTTGAGGCAGGACGCGCTGTGCCCGCCCTCGTCGCCGTTGAAAAGGACGCCTCAGGTAAGGCCCTCGACCTGGCCCTGGCTTACGCCAAGGCTATGGGCGCAACCCGCGCAGGCGTCATTGAAACCACCTTCAAGGAAGAAGCCGAATCAGACCTCTTCGGTGAGCAGGCAGTACTCTGCGGTGGCGCTTCCCAGCTGATCCAGTACGGCTTCGAAACCCTGACCGAAGCTGGCTACCAGCCCGAAATCGCCTACTTCGAGGTGCTACACGAGCTCAAGCTGATTGTTGACCTCATGATCGAGGGCGGCATCGCCAAGCAGCGCTGGTCCATCTCAGACACCGCCGAATACGGCGACTACGTCTCAGGCCCCCGCGTCATCACCCCCGAGGTCAAGGAAAACATGAAGGCTGTTCTGGCCGACATCCAGGACGGCACCTTCGCTAAGCGCTTCATGGAAGACCAGGCAGCCGGCGGCCCCGAGTTCAAGGAACTGCGCGCCAAGGGTGAAGCCCACCCCATCGAAGCAACCGGCCGCGAACTGCGCAAGCTCTTTGCCTGGAACAACTCCGTTGACTCAGACTACGTCGACGGCTCAGTTGCCCGCTAAGCCAAGCTACTCTCACCTGCACCAGCAGTGAACTCTCAAGAGCCGGCTACCTCACCCACCCAGGGCAAGGTAGCCGGCTCTTGCCACCCCCCCCCGTAAACTGGGGGGGGAGCGGTCTAGCTACAGCCGTACGGTGAACTGTAGCCTACCCACCGCACTCCTGCTCTTTACAGAGCACCCCTAGCAGCGGCGTCCTTAGGGTCCGAAGCGCCAGCTGCCCTACTTTCCCATAACCGTCAC
The DNA here is from genome assembly GCF_035916755.1 of Rothia nasimurium. GTDB lineage: Bacteria > Actinomycetota > Actinomycetes > Actinomycetales > Micrococcaceae > Rothia. Next base: position 190,841 of record NZ_JAYWIX010000007.1, read on the forward strand.
CCGCTATCTAAGGAAACCACCTGTGACTGCAAAACCCGTCGTTCTGCTCGCTGAAGAACTCTCACCCGCCACCGTTGAAGCCCTGGGCCCCGACTTTGAAATCCGCTCCTGCGACGGCGCCAACCGCGACGAACTCCTCCCCGCTATTGCCGATGTAGACGCTATTCTGGTGCGCTCAGCCACCCAGGTCGACGCAGAAGCCATCGCTGCAGCCAAGAAAATCAAGGTCATTGCCCGTGCGGGTGTAGGCCTCGATAACGTAGACATCAAGGCTGCCACCAAGGCAGGCGTCATGGTGGTCAACGCTCCCACCTCGAATGTTATCTCAGCAGCAGAGCTCACCGTCGGGCACATCCTGGGCCTGGCCCGTAATATCTCAGCTGCCGACGCCTCCATGAAGGCAGGCCAGTGGAAGCGCTCTGCCTTCTCAGGCGTTGAGCTCTTTGAAAAGACCATCGGCATCATCGGTCTGGGTCGAATCGGTGGTCTGGTTGCAGAACGCCTCAAGGCTTTCGGCACCGAGATTATCGCCTACGACCCCTTTGTTACTTCCGCCCGCGCAGCAGCCCTGGGTGCAGAACTGGTAGAACTCGATGAGCTGGTAGAGCGCTCTGACTTCATTACCATCCACATGCCCCGAACCCCCGAGACCCTGGGCATGATCAACGCCGAGAGCTTCGCAAAGATGAAGAAGACCGCCTACGTGATCAACGTAGCTCGCGGTGGCCTGATCGACGAAGCAGACCTCGACGCAGCCCTGCGCTCAGGTGAAATTGCCGGTGCCGCCATTGACGTCTACGTCAAGGAACCTGCCAAGAACGTTCCCTTTGTTGAGCTGCCCAACGTCGTTGCCACCCCCCACCTGGGTGCATCCACCTTCGAAGCCCAGGAAAAGGCCGGTATCTCGGTTGCAAAATCTGTACGTCTGGCCCTTGAAGGCGACCTGGTGCCCGACGCTGTCAACGTTGCAGGCGGCGCCATCGACAAGGACGTCCGCCCCGGCGTCCCCCTGGCAGAGAAGGTTGGCCGCATCCTTACCGCCATCGGCGGCGACGAAGCCCTCACCCGGGTCGAGGTCAAGATTGCTGGCGAAATCGCCACCAAGGACGTCACCTCCCTCAAGCTCTCAGCCCTCAAGGGTGTCTTCACCGACGTCGTCTCAGACAAGGTTTCCTACGTCAACGCCCCCGTGCTAGCCGAACAGCGTGGCGTTGAGGTCGAGCTGGTCACCACTACCGAAACCGACTACTTCCGCAACGAAACCGTGCTCACCGGCGCCCTGGCCAATGGTGAGGTCGTTTCTGTAGCCGGTACCGTCACCGGCCCCAAGCTGATCGAGAAGCTGACCAACGTCAATGGTTTCGACGTAGAAATCCCCATCACCGATCACATGCTGGTGCTTGAATACGTGGACCGCCCCGGCGTCATCGCGGCTATCGGTACCCTGCTAGGCACCGCTTCCATCAACATCGCCGGTATGCAGGTCTCCCGCAACGACAAGAATGCTGAAGCCCTCTGCGTCCTTGCCTTGGACTCAGCCCTTTCCGCTGAGGTGCTCGAATCCATCAAGCGCGTGGTCAATGCCTCCCGGGCGGCGGTTATTAACCTGGCTGACTAGTAAGAAGCACGGGTGGGCTTCCCCTTGCCGACTAACCTTCTTGGTCTCGCGCTGGGGCGCTCGACCAATTCATGCCAGCCCCAGCCAGTCGGCTCCGGGGAAGCCCACCCGCGCCCTTTTCCCGTGTGAAATAGCGTTCGCAGTGGTTGCTGTAAACGGGTAAAGTGGTAGCTATGACTTCTACCCCGTACTACATCACCACTGCGATTGTTTACCCCAACGGCAAACCCCATATTGGGCACGCCTATGAGCACATTGCAACCGATGTCATGGCTCGTTTTAAGCGCCTTGATGGTTTCGATGTTCGTTTTATGACCGGCACTGATGAGCACGGGCAGAAGATGCAGACCACAGCCGAAAAGGAAGGTCTGACTCCGCGCCAGCTTGCTGACCGCAACTCGGCTGCGATTCGGGAGATGGACGATATGCTCGGCATCTCCTATGACCGCTTCATCCGCACCACCGATGCCGACCACTACGCTGCCTCTCAGGCCATCTGGAAGAAGATGGAAGAGAGTGGCGATATCTATCTCGATAAGTATGCCGGCTGGTACTCCGTGCGCGACGAGGCCTACTACACCGAAGACGAAACCGAGGTGCGCGACGGGGTCCGCTACGCCACCTCAACCGGCACCGAGGTTGAATGGACCGAAGAGGAATCCTACTTCTTCCGTCTCTCCAAGTATGGCGACCGCCTGCTGGAACTCTACTCTACCGAGGGTTTCGTCTACCCTGAATCCCGCCGTAATGAGCTGGCCGCCTTCATCAAGAACGGCCTGACCGACCTCTCCATCTCCCGTACCACCTTCGACTGGGGCGTACCCGTACCCGGCAACGAAAAGCACGTCATGTACGTGTGGGTGGACGCCCTCACCAACTACCTCACCGGCCTGGGCTACCCCGATACCGAGGGGGAACTTTTCACCAAGTTCTGGCCTGCCGACCTGCACATGATTGGCAAGGACATCACCCGCTTCCACGCTATCTACTGGCCCGCCTTCCTCTGGTCAGCCGGTCTGGACCTGCCCAAGCGGGTCTTTGGCCACGGCTTCTTACTGGTGGACGGCGAGAAGATGAGCAAGTCCATTGGCAACGTGGTTGATCCTGCTGACCTGGTGGCCAGCTTCGGCCTGGACCAGCTTCGCTTCTTCCTGCTGCGCGATGTCTCCTTCGGCCAGGACGGCTCCTACTCAGCTGAAGGCATCAAGAACCGCATTAACTCTGACCTAGCCAACGACCTGGGTAACCTGGCCCAGCGCTCCCTCTCCATGGTGGTAAAGAACTGCGAAGGTAAGGTCCCGGCCTACGGTGCCTTTACCGCAGAAGATGCCGCCATGCTTGAAATGGCAGCTGCCCTCTACGAGCCCGTCCGCGCTGACTTCGATGAGCAGGCCTTCCACCGGGCCCTAGAGCGCATCTGGCAGGTTGTGGGTGAGGCTAACCGCTACTTCACCGCCCAGGAACCCTGGAAGCTGCGCAAGACCGATTTGGAGCGCATGAACACCGTACTCTACGTTACCGCTGAGGTGCTCCGCATTGTCGCTACCCTGACCCAGCCGGTTATGCCCACTTCCATGGGCAAGCTGCTCGACCTGCTGGCGGTTGTTCCCGAGAACCGCCTCTTCGTAGCGCTTGACCGGGCTCTGGAACCCGGCACCGAGCTACCCGCTCCGGCTCCCATCTTCCCCCGCTACGAGGAGCCCAAGAGCGCCTAGGCTACGAGAAACGTATCCAGCAGTAAAAACACAGGGACGCGGCCCCGCCTTTCGCGCGAAAGGCGGGGCCGCG
>NZ_JAYWIX010000008.1:0-190561 GCF_035916755.1 Rothia nasimurium
TTGCACCTTGGATGGAAAGTTGCTGGCTATCACAGACCCGGTGCCCGGGGCCAGGCATGATGCTTACGCCTTCAAACATCATGGCTTGGAAAGATATCTTGATGAGAGCACTGTGGCTGATAAGGGCTATATCGGGTTGGGGTTGGCTACCCCGGCCAGGCGCAAGCCGGGTCAGCGGCTGAGTCGGGAGCAGAGGCGGAATAATCGGGTGCTGAATCGGCTGCGGTCGGTGGTGGAGCGGGTTATCGCTCACATCAAGACTTGGCGGATTCTTCATACGGGGTTTAGGCGGCCGTTGGGGTTGTATGGGCGGGTGTTTGCGGTGGTGCGGGGGTTGGTGTTTTTGGCTGCGGGTGGGACTTTTGAATAAGCCTCAAGTACTGAAGGTGCTTCTATCTCTTGAAAACTTCAGATGTGTCTGCTGGAATAATTACAATTCTTGGCATTCAAAGGAGATTGCACCATGCCACGTCGAGCCCTTCCCCTTGCCCTACTCATTCCGCTACTGGCAGCCTGCTCCAGCGGCGCGTCCACCACAGCTGAGGCACCAAGCTCCACCCCGAGCGTCCGCACCACCACTGTGCCGCCACCTGCTACCACAGCAACCGCCAGCCCCGAAGAGCTGGCAACCCAGGGCCCCACTATTTCTAACGAAGATATTCAGCGGGGCATCGACACCGGCAATATCTACGTGCTCTACTCCGGCGTCATGTGCTTCGGCGGCACACTAGCTGACCCCACCGAGTTTGCTGAGCAAGAACTAGCCAGTGACTACATGAGCGAGGAAGAATACCAGCAGCACTACAGCCAGATCCCGGCAGAAGTCCTTGCCCAGAGCGAGAACAACAAAACCGGTATCTTCACCGCTCCCCAAAAATGCCTAGACGCTGGCTGGTCCCAGGCCGGAGCCATCTAAAGCATCCTGTACCCCCGCCCGTATCTGTTACCTCTGTTACGACCGGCCCCTACCCGCGGTAACCCCAGGACTTACTCTGTAACCGGGGCGACGGCGTCCGCCCCAAACTCGGTAGACTAGAGCAGAACCAAAGTCCCAACCCGCCGTGCCCACCTACGCCCGGCGCCGAAAGGAAAACCCGTGTCAACCGAAGCCCCCCGCGCCCTGCGCGTCGCCGTCATCGGTGCAGGCCCCGCAGGTATCTACGCCGCAGACATCCTCACCAAAAGCGAAGAAGTCCGCACCGGAGCCGTGCCCGTAGCCATCGATATCTTCGACCGCTACCCCGCCCCCTTCGGCCTGATCCGCTACGGCGTAGCCCCCGACCACCCCCGCATCAAGGGCATCATCAACGCCCTGCACAAGGTACTCGACCGCGGCGACATCCGCTTCTTCGGCAACGTCAACTACGGCACCGACGTCACCCTGGCTGACCTGCGCAAGCACTACGACGCTATCATCTTCGCAACCGGCGCCATCAAGGACGCCGACCTCGACATCCCCGGCGTTGAGCTCACCGGCTCCTACGGCGCGTCCGACTTCGTCTCCTGGTACGACGGCCACCCCGACGTGCCCCGCACCTGGCCGCTGGAAGCCAAAGAAATCGCCGTGCTCGGCAACGGCAACGTAGCCCTCGACGTCGCCCGCGTGCTCTCCAAGCACGCCGACGACCTGCTCGTCACCGAAATCCCCGACAACGTCTACGAAGGTCTCAAGGCCTCACCCGTCACCGACGTGCACGTCTTCGGTCGCCGCGGCCCCGCCCAGATCAAGTTCACTCCCCTCGAACTGCGCGAACTGGCCCACTCCCGCGACGTAGACATCGTGCTCTATGAAGAAGACTTCCAGTTCGACGAGGCCTCCCGCGAAGCCATGGAAACCAACGCCCAGACCAAGGTCATGATGAAGACCCTCAACGGCTGGCTCGAAGAGCAGAAGGAAAACCCCGGCACCGCCTCCCGCCGCCTGCACCTGCACTTCCTCCAGTCACCGGCTGAAATCCTCGGTGAACACGGCAAGGTCACCGGCATCAAGATGGAACGCACCGAGCTCAACGGCAACGGCGGCGTCACCGGCACCGGCGAATTCATCGACTACCCCGTGCAGGCCGTCTACCGCGCCATCGGCTACTTCGGCTCCGAACTGCCCGAGGTCGGCTACGACAGCGAACGCGGCGTCATCACCAACGTCGAGGGTCGCGTGATTGACGATAGTGACGTGCCCGTCCCCGGCCTCTACGCCACCGGCTGGATCAAGCGCGGCCCCGTCGGCCTGATTGGTTCCACCAAGTCAGACGCCCTCGAAACCGTCACCCACCTGCTCGAAGACCGCGAAAACCTCTACACTGCCGAGGCCGCCGACCCCGTAGCCATTGAGGCCTTCCTCGATGCGGCAGGCGTGCGCTACACCACCTGGGAAGGCTGGCACCGCCTGGACGACCACGAAAAGGCCCTGGGCGCAGAAGCCAAGGACGCCGCCGGCAAGCCCCGCGCCCGCATCAAGGTGGTTGACCGCGACGAGATGACCGCGATTTCACGCGGCGAGTAGCGTTCAGCTTCTTTCAGAAAAGACCATCTAAATCAGAAAAACCCACCAATTAGGTGGGTTTTTCTGATTTAGATGGTACCTACCCGAGGGGTGTTACCGCATGAGCACCCAGTCCAGGTAGGGGTTGAGGAAGAGGCCCGACGGGTCTAGCTCTTCGCGCAGCTCCACGAAGTCGTTGAAACGGGGGTAGAGCTGGGCGAGGGCGTCCGCGTCCTGGGTGTGGAACTGGCCCCAGTGGGGGCGTCCGCCGTGCTCCTTGAAAACCCCTTCTAGCACCCCGAAGAGCTCGGCGTGGGGCTGACGCCAGTAGGCGCGGGCCGAAACGTAAAAGGTTTCTCGCCCGTAAGCCTGGGAGAGCCAGATATCATCGGCGGCAGCGGTGCGCACGACCAGGGGGTAAGCCATCTGGCTGCGGTAGGACGCCAGGTGGGCGCGCACATCGCGCATGACGTCGGCAAACTGCGACATATCGAAGGCGTACTCCATATTGTTCTGCCGCACGGTGCGGTGGATGGTGAAGACGCGGGCCGAATAATCGGCGTAGCGCCGGTTGCCCTTGCCCCAGTTCGACACCTTATTCAGTACCGGCTGCGCCGCGGGCACCTTAGCCCCGGCGTAGCTAAGAGCCGAGAACACCCCGTTGTTGAGCAGGTGGTCGCCGCCGTAGCGCCGGGCCTGGCTCAGGGCAGCACTGGCGGGCATGTAGCCGTCGGTCAGCAGGGCCAGGCGGGTGAGTCTGCGGGTGCGCACCTCACCGGAGCCAGGGAACCAGCTAAATTCGTAGTGGTCAGCCCCGCGGGAGCGGTCCTCAAAAGAATGCACGATGCTCTGGTAGGTGTGCCCGCGCTCAGCCGCGTGCAGGCGGAACTGGGGCACTACGTTAAAGGTCAGCTCCACGATGATGCCCAGGGCGCCCAGGCCGCAGAGGGCCGCTGAGAAAATTTCCGGGTTCTGCTGGGGCGAGCAGGTGAGCAGGGTGCCGGTGGCGTCCACCAGTTTGAGCTCGGCGACCTGGGTAGCGAAGATGCCGTAGCTTAGGCCGGTGCCGTGGAAGCCGGTAGAAATTGCCCCGGCCAGGGTCTGCTCGTCGAGCCGCCCCAGGTTGGTGAAGGCCAGGTTGTAGTGGCCCAGCAGGCGGTTGGCCTCGCGCACGGTCGTGCCCGCCAGGAAGGTGGCGGTAAGGTTATCGGGGTCCACCCGCACCAGGCCGGTGAGGTGCTCTAGGGTCAGCATGGTGCCGACCGGCTGCCCAATAGCGGACGCGCTGCGCCCCCGCCCCACTACCTTGACCCGGGTATCTGCCGCGGCGGCGTCCTGAATCTGCCGTTGCAGCTCGGGCACTGACCGGGGCGCAAGGACGCCGGTGGGCTGCACGGTGTGTTGGCGCGCCCAGGTGCTCCACGAGGGGCTTGTCTGCGGGGTGTCGGCCATGATCTACCTCGATTCTTGCTCGTTCATGCATATTTTCGCACGAAGAGGTGGGTGCTGGCTGTGAGTCTGGGCGGTCAGTCACAGCTTGGTAACAGTTGACTCACAATTCGATCAACCTGCCTGTTTTCGCTTGCTCGGGCCAGGGCGGCTGTGATGGGGTGGAAGTACTGGAGAAAGGAAGGTACAACACCATGAACAACTCTTCACTCCGTATTTTTGCCCGTTGCGGTTCGGCTGCGCTCGCCCTCGGGGCGCTGACGCTCACGGGGCTTGCTCCCGCCCAGGCCAGCGAGGCCGGTACCGCGGAGCAGCCGTCGCTGGTCACCAGCTCAAGCACCGGCACCCTGCCCTGGGCTCCTGAAGATTACGCCTGGCTGGGCGCTCCCACCGATGAGGGTTTTATTGCTCCCGGTACTCCTGGTGCCCCCGGTTTTATGGGACAGAACTTTACCCGCGGGGCTGTGTTCTATAACGAGGTAACGGGCACCCATGCTGTGCACGGTGCTATCTATGACCTGTGGCGTTTTGGCGCGGTGACGGTGGGTGACGGCTCTGCCCTGTACAACCTGATTCCTGTGACCGACGAGCAGCCGGTGGGCAGCGGCGTGCGCCAGAGCTTTGCCCAGCCGGGTCTGGCTAGCGGTAACGTCTTCTGGTCTGAGGCTACCGGCGCCCATTTTATTGAGTCCGGAACCCCGGCAGGGGACTACTTCAATGCCCACGGCGCTGTAGATGCCTTTGGCTTCCCGGTGTCTGAGGTGCAGCAGGTAGGGGACGCCTCGGTGCTGTACACCGAACAGGGCGTGCTTGCGGTGACCGCCTCCGGCGCTGTGTTTAGCCCCCTGGGTTAGGTGTTTCTTAGCGAGCGTGCGCCGTATCGCTGAGCGTGCGCATGGCTACTGCACGCTCGGCGATATAACGCACGCTCGTTGGTGCAAGGACGCCGCCACCCGCTTCCCTGCCCAGCGGCAGGGGAGTGGGGGTGGGGCGTCCTTACCTTATCTAGTTCAAAAATGAATAAGTGCGGTAATGATGCGAAATAAGTCACGTCGCTCACGAGGGGAGGACTAAACTGGAAGTAGGCCCCGGCAGCAGCGCCGGCAACCCGGCTGGCAGAGCGGGGTCATCATGAATCTAAGGAGATGACCATGACCGAACGCGCTCTCACCTTCGGTGAAAAAGCAGTAGCTGCCCGCAACGATATCGCAGAAGTAGCCAACGCATCCGGCGAAATCGTTGTCGGCATTGACGGCTCCGAGCAGAGCTACGGTGCCCTGCGCTGGGCCGTGCACGAGGCTGAAATTCGCAAGGTGCCCGTCCGTATGGTCACCGCCTACTCTCTGCCCGTCTTCACCGGCACCGGTTTCGACGCCGGCTACTCTATGGTCGACGAACAGGCCCTCACCGACGGCGTAGCCCAGATTCTTGACGAGGCCTACTCCCGCGTTGGCGAAACCAGCGTTGAACTTCGCGCAACTGTAGAAACCGGCGACGCCACCGCTGTGCTCCTAGAACTCTCCAAGAAGGCTGAGCTGATGGTGGTTGGCTCCCGTTCCCACGGCGGTTTCCTGGGTCGACTGCTGGGTACCGTTTCCACCTCTCTGCCTGCCCACTCACACTGCCCCACCGTTGCAGTTCCCCACTCCTACGCTGAGAAGATTGAAGCTGACCCCGGTATCCTGGGCAGCGGCCAGTCGGTGGTTGTTGGTTCGGACGGCTCCGACGAAGCCCGCCTTGCCATGATGCAGGCAGCGGACGAAGCAAGCCGCCGCGGCGTCAAACTCACCCTGGTCAACGCGCTCGCCCCCTACACCGGTGCCCTGAACTGGGTACCCGCCGCTGTTGACTTCGAGGCCCTCTACCGTGAAATCGCGGACCTGCAGCGTAAGGCTGCCGAATGGATTCGCGGCTACTTCCCTCAGCTGGAAATCGAATTCAAGCTCATCGACGGCTCCCCTGTGCAGGTTCTGCTAGAAGCGGGTAAGGCTGCCGACCTGACTGTGGTCGGTACCCGCGGTCGTGGCGGTATTGCCGGCATGATTCTGGGCTCCACCTCCCAGGGCATCCTGCACAACACCCAGGTGCCCGTGATGATTGTTCCCCAGATTGAAGACCCCCGCATTGAGCAGGCTCCCGACGCCGGCATTACCTGGGGCTAGCCAAAACGTAAAAGCACTCTAGTCAGCTTCTCTCGCAAGGAGTAGGCTGGTGGTAAGACAAGGCAGGATAGCTCCCGCCGAAGCTCCTTTTCAGGCTGAAAAGGGCTCCGACGGCGCTATCCTGCCGTCTTTTTTAAAAAAGTTCAAAAAATTTTTGGTGCGGACGCCGGTGGTGGCAATGTAGCCTTTGACTAGGTTATTTATGTGTATTGCCGGTTACTTTTGGGTGAATTTTGTGGTGCAGGGCACCCAATTTTTGACCCAAAATGGCCCGAATGGTCGGTTTTCGATTTGCGCGCCTGTTTGAACTCGCGTAATGTATTACTTGTTCGAGCGACGGGTTGAGGAAACAAAGCCGGTCACGACACAGCGAACTAGCCCCTATCGTCTAGCGGCCTAGGACGCCGCCCTTTCACGGCGGTAACACGGGTTCAAATCCCGTTGGGGGTACTGTGAAACCTTTGGTTTCACGGCCATGTAAGAACTTCGGTTCTTGCGTATGGCCCCGTAGCGCAGTTGGTTAGCGCGCCGGCCTGTCACGCCGGAGGTCGCGGGTTCAAGTCCCGTCGGGGTCGCTCCGACCGCGTAAGTTCTCACTTGTGGGAAGACGCGGTTGTGGCATATCTAAGGGTATGCCTGGCTCTGTAGCTCAGTTGGTAGAGCGTGCGACTGAAAATCGTAAGGTCACCGGATCGACGCCGGTCGGAGCCACGAAATCCACTCTCTAGGCTTCTACATGAGAGTGGGTTTTTTGTTTTAAACCAAAAAACAGCCCCAGCCTGTGGGTTCACAGGCTGGGGCTGTTTTTAGCTAATCTCAACAATCACCGGGGCGTGGTCTGAGGCTCCCTTGCCTTTGCGCTCTTTGCGGTCAATTTCGGCGCCCACAACCCGCTGGGCTAGCGCGGGGGAGTAGAGCTGAAAATCAATACGCATCCCCTCGTTCTTGGGGAAGCGTAGCTTGGTGTAGTCCCAGTAGGTGTAGGGCACGGTGGTATGTTCACGAGCCACATCAACCAGCCCCAGGGGCTCTTCAAGAAAGGCCCTAAAGGCCGCCCGCTCAGGCTCGGTCACGTGAGTCATCTGGTTTTCCCTAAAGAAGTCGATATCCCATACATCCTCGTCGCGGGGAGCGATATTGAAGTCTCCCACCAGGGCGAACTGCGCCGCAGGGTCCTGCTCTAGCCAGGTGGTGGCGTTCTTGCGCAGCTCTTCTAGCCATGCCAGCTTGTAGGGCATATGCGGGTCGTCAATACCGCGGCCGTTAGGCACGTAGAGGCTCCAGACCCGAACCCCGCCGCAGGTAGCCCCGATCGCGCGGGCCTCAACGACGGCGTCCTCACCCGGCTTGCCAAAGGCCGGCTGGTTGGTGAAAGTGCGCTGAATATCCTCAAGCCCCACGCGGGAGGCCAGTGCCACCCCGTTCCACTGTGACAGCCCAAAATGGGCCACCTCGTAGCCGGAGTACTCAAAAATTTCGTAGGGGAAGGTCTCGTCGGTGGCTTTGGTTTCTTGGATGGCCAGTACGTCCACGTCGCTGCGTTCTAGCCAGTCTTCCACGCGGTCGGCGCGGGCACGGATAGAGTTCACGTTCCAGGTAGCAATTTTCATGTCACCAGCCTAGCAACCGACCTGCCCCCTTAAAAGTGCAACTGCCTGTCACTTTTGGCAGGGCATCTGCATTTATGACAGGGTACTTGCTGTTTTAGAAGTCACTGGAATAGGCTGGAGTCCGTGGGCGTTAGGTTGCTGGAACAAATCCCGCCCCACCTCAAACGAAAGAGCAAGTATGGCAGCGGCCCCCGCTATTGAATTCCGCTCGGTTACCAAGAAATACGGTGATACGGCGGTGGTAGATAACCTCACCCTCAGCATACCTCAGGGAAAAATCACGGTCTTTGTGGGCCCCTCGGGCTGCGGCAAAACCACGTCCCTGCGCATGATTAACCGCATGGTCGAGCACACCGGTGGGGAAATTTTGGTGCGGGGAGAATCCAACACCTCCCTCCCAGCCCACGAGCTGCGCCGCTCTATGGGTTATGTGCTGCAACAGGCGGGGCTCATGCCCCACCAGAGCGTGCTCGATAACATCACCACTGTGCCCCGTCTCAAAGGGGTGGCCAAGAAGCAGGCTCGTGTTGAGGCCCTAGAACTTCTCGATACCGTGGGCCTAGACCGCGCATCTGCCAGCAAGTACCCGGCCCAGCTATCGGGTGGCCAGGCCCAGCGCGTGGGTGTGGCCCGTGCCCTGGCAGGGCAGTCAGATATTCTGCTCATGGACGAGCCCTTTAGCGCCATCGACCCCGTGGTGCGGGCTGACCTGCAACAGAGCCTTCTAGACCTGCAGCAGAAGCTCCACCGCACCATCGTCTTCGTTACCCACGATATCGATGAGGCTGTACTCCTGGGGGACTACATCGCCGTCTTTGCCCCCGGCGGCACCATCGCCCAGTTCGGCACCCCCGAAGAGATTTTGCGGGCTCCAGCCTGCGATTATGTTGCTTCTTTCGTGGGCCGCGACCGCGGAATGCGCCGCCTGACCTTTGCCGGGGCGGGGAACGTGGCCGTCCGCCCCCTGCAGGCCGCTGAGGTCGAGGGCTGGCAGCTGAGACTAGCGGACGGACGCCCCGACGGCTGGGTCACCGGCGGTAGGCATCTGCCCGGTGGCTCCCTCTTCGTGCAGGGTGGCACTTTGCGTGATGCCCTGGACTCGGTGCTGTCGTCCCCCTCCGGCTGGGGTGTGGCGGTTGACGAGCAGGGGCTGGCCCTGGGTCTGCTGGAGGCCGATAACGTGCTTGAAGCAACCCGGCAGGAGCGCTACCTGCGCTACGGCCTGGAAGCCCCCTGGGCCCGTGCTGATGGGGCCGATAGGGGCCGAGAACCCACCGACGAGACCCCCGGTAGCGGGGTGTCCGCATGAGCTGGTTTCTCGCGAACCTGCCCTATATCGGAGATCTGACCGCCCTGCACCTGGCGCAGTCTGTAATCCCGGTAGTGGTGGGTTTTGCCCTCGCCCTACCCCTGGCTCGGCTGGCTCTGGGGCGACGGGCGGACGGACGCTCCACCGAGGCTTACACCACCGCCGGCCGGGTACGTAAAGGGGCAGTCGTCAACGGTGCTGCCCTGCTCTACACCGTGCCCTCACTAGCGCTGTTTGTGCTTATGCCTCTGGTGCTGGGCACCTCCATTACTTCCCCGCTCAACGTCTATGTGGCGCTGACTATCTACGTGGTAGCCATGATGGTGCGCAGCGCCGTGGACGCCTTCGAATCGGTCTCACCCATCACCCTCGAAGCCGCCACAGCCGTGGGCTACACCCCGCTGCGCCGCTTCTGGCAGGTTGAGCTACCCCTGTCGTTACCCGTTATGATTGCCGGTTTACGCGTTGCCCTGGTCTCGAATATTTCTATGGTCTCGGTGGGAGCTGTCATTGGCATCCAGTCCCTCGGCACCCTCTTCACAGACGGCCTGCGCCGGGACCTACCTGCTGAAATCATCACCGGAATCCTGCTCACCCTCGTCCTTGCCCTCGTGCTCGACCGCCTGCTGGCCCTGGTCGGCGCCGCGCTCACCCGTTGGAGGAACCCATGATTTTTCAGGACGTCTGGGCCTGGTTCACCGCCCCCGGCGCCTGGACGGGCACCGGCGGCATCTGGCAGCGTCTTGGCGAGCACCTGGCCTACTCCGGCCTGGTGCTGCTGGTCGCTGCGGCTATTGCCCTGCCGCTCGGGGCCTGGGTGGGGCATACCGGCAAGGGGCAGAACCTGGTTGTAGCCCTCACCGGTGCCCTGCGAGCCCTGCCCACCCTGGGTCTGCTCACCTTCTTCGCTCTCTGGCTGGGACTGGGCCTCACCGCCCCCGTCCTGGCCCTCGTGATCCTGGCTATCGCCCCGCTCCTGGCGGGCACCTACGCAGGTATTGCGGCTGTGGATCCCGTTATTAAGGACGCCGCCCGCGCCCAGGGCATGACCGGCTGGCAGGTGCTCACCCGGGTAGAAATTCCCGTGGCCCTGCCCCTCATTTTCGGTGGCATTCGTAACGCGGTGCTGCAAATCATCGCAACCGTCACCGTGGTTGCCTACATCAACCTTGGCGGCCTGGGGCGCTACCTCATCGACGGGCTGGCGGTGCGTGACTACACCCGCATGGTCGCGGCCGTCCTTCTGGTTGCAGCCCTCGCCCTAATCGTCGATGCTCTACTTGCCCTTGTGCAAAGAGCCCTCACCTACCCCGGACTAAGGTAAACACCCATGACATCACCCCGCCTCACCCGACGCTCCCTCTTTACCGGGGCAGGACTCGCCGCCGGGGCTCTAGGCCTTTCCGCCTGCGGCCTGGATGGCTCCACCGCCTTTGGCAGCGGGAGCACCACCGGCACCATTACCGTGGGCTCAGCCGACTTCACCGAATCACAAATTATTGCTGAAATCTATGCCGCCGCCCTGCGCGCCCGCGGCCTAGACGCCACCATCAGCCCCGCCATTGGCGCCCGCGAAGCCTACCTGGGAGCCCTCCGTGAGGGAACCGTCTCAGTAGTGCCCGACTACTCCGGTAACCTCCTGCTCTACTTTGACGCAGAGACCACAGCCGTCACCGCCGAAGAAATCATGCAGGCCCTCCCCGCCGCCCTGCCCGAGGAGCTGGGCGTTCTGGCAGCCTCCCAGGCAGAAAACAAGGACTCCCTGGTCGTCACCGCCGCTACCGCCGAAGAGCACGGTCTGACCAGCCTGGACGACCTCACCGCCCTCAGCGGCCAACTGAGTTTGGGCGCACCCCCGGAATTTGCTGAGCGAGCCTACGGGCTACCCGGCCTAGAGCGCCTCTACAGCTTCACCCCGGCGTCCTTCGAACCCATCAACGACGGCGGCGGGCCCCTGACCGTCGCAGCCCTGGCCGACGGCACCGTCGATATCGTGGATCTCTTCTCCACCGACCCTGCCATCACCGCCAACAACTTCGTGGTGCTTGAGGACCCCAAAAACATGATCCTGGCCCAGCAGGTACTGCCCGTCATCAACACCCGCCAGGTCTCGGTAGCAGCCGCCCGCGTCCTCGATGAGGTATCGACCCTGCTCACGACAGAGACCCTGATTGAACTGAACACGCGTGTCTCCGGCGCCGAAAAAGCAGCCCCCGCCACCGCCGCAGGGGACTGGGTGAGCGAGAACTTCGCGTAACCCGGAATCCTTGGCGGACGGGCTTACGTTTGCTGCCTCCTCAGAGGGTCGCTGGCGGCAACTTCCACCCCAACCCCTAAAAAGCAGGTGCCCCCGGCATAACTAGCCGAGGGCACCAGAACGTGCGGGCGGGCATCCGCGCTCTTAGACTGCTGCGGGGAAGCTCTGCAACTTACCGCCGATCATGGTCTCAAGCACGCGAATGACCTGGCAGGAGTAGCCAAACTCGTTGTCGTACCAGACGTAAAGAATGGCGTTATCGTCACCGGAGGTGATGGTGGCCAGGCCGTCTACTACACCGGCGGCGCGGGAGCCCACGAAGTCGGTTGACACGACCTCGTGGGAGTCGGTGTAGTCAATCTGGCGGCGCAGGTTGGAGCGCAGGGAGCGCTCGCGCAGCAGATTGTTGAGCTCTTCCTTAGAGCCGACGGGCTTCTCAAGCTGCAGGCTCAGAATAGCCATGGAGACATCGGGGGTAGGCACGCGGATAGCGTTGCCGGTCAGCTTGCCTTCGAGCTGGGGCAGGGCCTTGGACACAGCCTTGGCTGCGCCGGTCTCGGTAATCACCATGTTCAGGGCAGCGGAGCGGCCGCGGCGGTCACCCTTGTGGAAATTGTCGATTAGGTTCTGGTCGTTGGTGAAGGAGTGCACGGTCTCAACGTGGCCGCGCTTGACGCCGAAGACCTCGTCCATAACGGCTAGCACGGGGGTGATGGCGTTGGTGGTGCAGGACGCTGCCGACAGTACGGTGTCACTATCTTCGATGATGTCGTCGTTGACGCCGCAGACAATGTTTTTCACGCCCTTGCCGGGGGCGGTGAGCAGGACGCGCGCAGCCCCCTTGGCTTGCAGATGGCGGGAGAGGCCGTCCTTATCGCGCCAGCGGCCGGTGTTATCGACCACGATAGCGTTCTCAATGCCGTGGGCGGTGTAGTCGACCTCGGCCGGGTCAGAGGCGTAAATGAACTTGATGGGGGTGCCGTTGGCGATGATGGTGGAGTTCTCTTCGTCAACGCGGATGGTGCCCTTGAAGGCACCGTGGACGGAGTCGCGGCGCAGTAGGGAGGCACGCTTGTAGAGGTCGTTATCGGTGTTCTTACGAACCACAACGGCGCGGAGTTTGGGGCCGGATCCGGTGGAACGCTCCAGCAGAATGCGGGCCAGCAAGCGGCCGATGCGGCCGAAACCGTAGAGCACGACATCCTGCGAGGCAGCTTCAATCTGGCCCTTCTTGCCAACGACGGGAGCCAGCTCTTCCTTCAGCCAGGCCTCAAGATCACCGGCACCAGAAGCCTCAAACTTGCGCTGCAGGCTGGCCAGACCCAGCGAGCAGGCACCCAGGTCGAGAGTGCTCACAATTTCAAGGATCTTCAGGGAGTCAGCCGGGTTCAGCTCAACATCATCAATCTGACGGGCAAAACGGTGGGCCTTCAAAATCTGAATAACAGACTTGTTGATTAGGCTGTGGCCGTGAATAGAGACAACCACGTTGTTCTCTCGATTCAGCTTGCCAATCAGGGGAATCATAGCCTCGGCTTCAGCCTCAGAGGCAAGCCACTGCTCGTGAGCGTTGTCGGCAGAAATAGTCATGGTGTGACCTCTTCCTCGATGAGTAGCGTCATTGAACTCATCGGTTAGCAGCGCGGCGGTGCGCTGGTAGCTGGTGACTGGCGGCCCACACCCCGATTCATGCACGGGCACGACGAGCTGGTGGGCACTACAGACCTAAGTTTATAGTTTGTTCTCTCACATGTGGAGTTTGTGACGCGAAACTTCTCTGAGGCCGGGGCCACAGCCGGTAAAATAAGGGCATGCTTACTGTCATTGGCGAAGCCCTCGTAGATGTTGTCCAGCGCCCCGGTGCCGAATCCCACGCCCACCCCGGTGGTTCCCCCATGAACGTTGCCGTCGGCGTCTCCCGCCTGGGCCACGAGGCCCAGTTCATTGGCCGCTACGGCAAGGACGCCTACGGTGAACTTATCGATGCGCACCTGCGCGCCTCGGGCGTCCTGCTCCCTGTCGGCGCTGACGCCAAAAAGACCTCCGTTGCCCAGGCAACTATTGGCGAAACCGGCGCCGCTGAGTACGAGTTCGATATCGACTGGTCACTCGACACTGCCCAGGCGGCGCTTGACGAGGTGGGGAAGAACGCTACCGCAGTGCATGTGGGTTCTATTGGCGCCATGTTGGAGCCCGGTGCGTCCGCTGTGCTTAACACAGTCAAGCAGGCAGCCCCCCACGCCCTGATTTCTTACGACCCCAACTGCCGTCCCTCCATCGTGCCCGACGCGGCAGAGGCGCGCGCCTGGGCTGAGAGCATTGTGCGCCACTCAGACGTGGTGAAGGCTTCTGACGAGGACCTTCTGTGGCTCTACCCCAACCGAACCCTGGAAGAATCAGCTCGGGCCTGGCTTGACCTGGGTGCTTCTCTGGTGGTTGTGACCCGCGGCGAGATGGGCCCCTGGGCTATCACCCGCAAGACCTCGCCCGACGGCATCGCCCTGCCCGCCTACCGGGTAGAGGTCGCCGATACCGTGGGTGCAGGCGACTCCCTCATGGCAGCCCTCATCGCGGCCCTGCTTGATCGCGACATCAAGGGCAAGGGCGCCCGCGCCATCATTGAGCTGCTGAGCAAGGACAACCTCAAGGAAATTCTGGCTTTCGCAGCGGTTGCCGCCGGCATCACCGTTTCCCGCGAAGGCGCTAACCCGCCCAGCCGCGACGAACTGAACGCTGTGCTCTACCCGCAGGGCTAGTTCCTCCGCCTCCCTCCCCGAGGGGACCGCAAAACTAAAGAAGGACCGCATATTTTACGGTCCTTCTTTAGTTTTCAGGTCCCTTTTCGTGAGGGGGAATAGTCAGTAGACTGGTTAGTGCATAGCCAAAGCCCATCAACGACGAGGAGGCCCCTCATGCTCAACCGCGAACCCTACGCAGACCTGCCTGACCTACCCACCTTCACGCTCGCGTCCGCCGATATCACCGAGGGGGAGACCCTGCCCCGCGCCCAGGTCTCCGGGATTATGGGTGCAGGTGGCGAGGACGTCTCGCCCCAGCTGTCCTGGAGCGGCTTCCCCGCAGAAACCAAGTCCTTTGTGGTGACCTGCTTTGATCCAGACGCCCCCACCCCCTCAGGTTTCTGGCACTGGGCTGCCTCGAATATCCCAGCCTCAGTTACTGAACTCGCTTCCGGCGCCGCCGAAAACCTGCCCGAAGGGGCCCTGGGGCATCTCAACGACGGTGGCACCCGCGGTTTCATCGGCGCAGCCCCGCCCGCCGGTCATGGCCCCCACCGCTACATCTTCTGCGTCACCGCCGTTGACGTGGAAAAACTCGACATCGACGAAAACGCCAGCCCCGCCGTAGTCAACTTCAACCTCTTCTTCCATGGCATCGCCCGGGCTTTCTTGACGGCGACCTACGAAGAAGAGAACTAGAATGTAAAGCATGATTAAACTGATTGCCAGCGACCTGGACGGCACCCTCATTGGGAGTGATTTCAGGTTCCGCCCCCGCACCCTGCAGGCCTTGCATGCGGCGGCGGATGCTGGCGTCCGTATCGTCTTTGTGACCGGCCGCCCCCTGCGTTGGATGGCTCCCGTGCTGGAGCAGCTCGGCGAGGAATGGAACGGCGAGAACTCTTTTGCTTTCTGCTCCAACGGTGCGGTGACGTTCGATATTGCCTGTTCGCAGGTGGTTGCCACCCGCACTATCAGCGGGGCTGAAACTTTGGCCCTGCACGCCGAGCTGGAGCAGGCTTTCCCGGGGGCTCTCTATATTGCGGAGACCCTGGAGCATGTCTACGTACAGGGAACCTATGACCCGCATGCCCAGGAAGACACCAGTAAGGTGGTTGAGGGGCGGTTGGAAGAGATTCTGGTGCCCGACGCTGAGGTTGTGAAATACCTGCTGTTCCGGGATGGTGCGGTACCTGCCGACCTGCTGGCTCGCGTTCAAGAGATTGTGGGGGAACGGGCATCTGCAACCCGCTCTGCCCCCTACCAGCCCCTGGTGGAAATTGCCCAGCGGGGGATGAACAAGGGGCGGGTGCTGGCAGATTTTGCGGAGTCGCTGGGTATTGCCCCTGACGAAGTAGCTGCTTTTGGTGATATGCCCAATGACTACGAAATGCTGGACTGGGCAGGCCATGGCTACGTGATGGCCTCGGGCCTACCGGAGCTCAAAGACCGGGTGGGGCGTATCTGCCCGGGGTTCGAAGAGGACGGCGTTGCCCAGATTATCGAGCGCATGCTGGCTGAACGCGAGGGGCGCCAGGCCTAAGTTACTAGCCGGTAATATACTGGTTCTTATGCCTTCACACGCATTTTCATCGTCTTCGCCTGAGCACACCCAGATTTATGCCCACAGGGGGCTCGCTATAGGGCAAGCTGAAAACACCGAGGGAGCTTTCCGCCGCGCCCTCGATGCCGGGGCCCACTGGCTCGAAACCGACGTGAATACCACCGCTGACGGCCAGGTTCTGGTCTTTCACGACCCCACCCTCAATCGCTTAGTGGGCCGCCCCGGCCGGGTGGCTGAGATGACCTGGGACCAGCTCCGTGAGCTAAACCTGGTGGATGGTGGTCAAATTTCCCGCCTGCATGACATGCTCGAGGCCTTCCCCGATACCCGCTTTAATATTGACCTTAAGGACGCCGGTTCGGCGGCTGAGGTTGCGCGGGTGCTGGTGGCTGCCGGTTCGGTAGAGCGGGTGCGACTGGCATCCTTTTCGGAGCGCCGCCTGCGGCAGGCGCACCGGGTGGCCCAGGAGCTGGGTGTGCACATTCCACTAAGTGCCTCGCAGCCCACCTTCACTTTTTTCTATGCCCTATCGCGCATACACCCTAGCCTATGGAGTTTTTTGAAGCCGATAACTCGCAGGTTTATGCTGCCCTTTGACGCGGTGCAGGTTCCTGCCTATCACCGGGTAGCTGGCCGCCGCCTGCGCATTGTTGATCGTAAGCTGGTGGCTGCTGCCCGCCGGGCCGGGGTAGAGGTGCACGTGTGGACGATCGACGATGAACGCACCATGCGGGAACTCATCGCCCTGGGGGTCAACGGAATCGTCACTAACCGCACCGACCTGCTCGCGGACGTCCTTGCCTCCTAACAGCAACAAGGGGACCGCAAAATCAAAAAGGGACCGCATAGTATGCGGTCCCTTTTTGGACATCTGGTCCCCTGGCAAGCATTCCGGGGCAGGGGAGAGTCTAGTGGACGTCCCCCTTAGCCTCGGTCGGGGTCAGCGGCTCGGGGTGGGCCTTCGACGCCTTATTGAGCGCCGCCATCAGGTGGTAGACCACCAGGGTCGCGGCGGTACCCAGGGCAATACCGGCGAACTGTAGGTCGCCAATATCCCAGGTGTAGTCGGCAATACCCACGATTAGGGCCACGGACGCGGCGGTCAGGTTGACCTGGTTCGAGAAGTCCACGCGGTTCTCAACCCAGATACGCACACCCAGCATGCCAATCATGCCGTAGAGCACGGTGGCAGCGCCACCCAGCACACCGGCAGGCACAGACGCCACGGCCGCACCAAAGACCGGGAAAATCGAGAGCAGGACGGCGAAAATCGCAGCAACCCAGTAGGCTGCGGTGGAGTAGACCTTGGTTGCCGCCATAACACCGATGTTTTCAGCGTAGGTGGTGGTACCTGAACCGCCACCGGCACCGGCTAGGGTGGTGGCAAGGCCGTCCGCCATGAGGGCGCGGCCGGAGTACTTGTCGAGATTATCCCCGGTCATGAGAGCAACGGACTTCACGTGACCGATGTTCTCAGCAACCAGCACCAGAATGACGGGAATGAAGAGGCCAGCCAGGTTCCAATGGAGCTCGGGGTGCTGGAAGTGGGGCAGGCCAATGAGGCCCTGCTCGGTCCAGGTCTTTTCGATGGTGGTGAAGTCAACCTCGCCACGCAGCACAGCGGTGATGTAGCCAATGATGACGCCCAGCAGAATCGACAGGCGGCCAATCATGCCCTTGAAGAGCACCGAAATCAGGATGATGGAGCTCAGCGTCACCAGGGCGGTCGCGGGCGCTTCCATGAAATTGTTCTTGGCGGACGGTGCCAGGTTGAAGCCGATCAGGGCCACGATGGAGCCGGTGACTACCGGGGGCATGAGCTTGGTCAGCCAGCCGGTTCCGGCGACCTGAACAACCAGGCCAACAATGAACAGGGAGACACCTGCCATGACGATACCGCCTAGGGCACCGCCGGGGCCGTACTGGTTAGTGGCAGCTGCCAGGGGCGCGATGAAGGCGAAGGACGAACCCAGGTAGGAGGGCACCCGCCCTGCGGTGATGAGCAGGAAGAGCATGGTGCCGATACCCGAGAAGAAGAGGGTGGTGGCAGGCGGGAAGCCGGTCAGCAGGGGCACCAGGAAGGTCGCGCCGAACATGGCAACGACGTGCTGGGCGCCGATACCGATGGTGCGGCCCCAGGTGAGGCGTTCGAGGGGGCGGACGACCCCGCCCGGGGTGATGTTCTTGCCGTCGCCGTGCAGGGTCCAGGCGAGGCCAAGCTGGGAGCCCTTTTGGGGCTGGGAACCGTTAGACATGAGATGCTTTCGCAGTGTGTGGGTAAATCGTCCTTATTGTACGCCCCCGCTGTGGCGGGCGGGCGGGCGCGGCGGGGGGCAGCGAATGTGATATTGGCTTTGGTCCTGGGGTCGGTGCAGCACTGGTCAGAATATGTATCAGGGTTTGTACCGTGCGAACCTCACAGAAATAAATGAAATATTGCAGGCTCTATGAGACCGGGGTCATCGACAGCTAAACTAAGTATGCCTACTCTTTAAAGGAGAGAGAATCTTGCCGTCCTTGCCCCGCGGGTGACGGCTCCTACCGCCGCCGACCCAAGGGCCGATACGTGACCATAGTTCTTGCGCTTTTCCTGCTTGTGTCCATAGTGACCCCCTGGCTTTACCGCCGCATGGGCACCTCTACCTTCTACCTGCTGGCAGCGATTCCCGCTGCTGTGCTGGCCCTGGTGTTAACCAAGACCGGTCAGATTCCCGGCGGTACCCCCTGGAGCGAAAGCTATCGGTGGATTCCCGAGCTGGACATGGCGCTGACCTTCCGCATGGACACCCTCTCGTGGGTTATGAGCCTGCTGGTGCTCGGCGTGGGCTCCCTGGTGCTCTTCTACTGCGCCAGCTACTTCAAGCACTCCACCGGCGATAATGGCCAGTTCGCGGCCTACCTCTTCGGTTTTGCCGGTGCCATGTTCGGTCTGATTACCGCGGATGACTTCATCCTCATGTTCATCTTCTGGGAAGTCACCACCATTCTCTCCTATCTACTGATTGGTTACTCCCGCCACCGCCTCTCAGCCCGCCGTTCCGCCCTGCAGGCCCTCACGGTCACCACTGCAGGTGGTCTAGCTATGCTGGTGGGCATTATCATTCTGGGCTACAGCCTGGGCACCTACTCCCTGGCCGAACTTGTGGAGCGGGGCCCGAGCGTCCTTGCCGCTGCCCAGGGCGGCCACGGCCCCCTCAGCATGGGGCTGCTCTCTGCCGCCCTGGTTCTGATTCTCTGTGGTGCTCTCTCTAAGTCAGCGATCTTCCCCCTGCACTTCTGGTTACCCGGCGCTATGGCTGCCCCCACCCCGGTCTCCGCTTACCTGCACGCGGCGGCTATGGTCAAGGCAGGTATCTACATTCTGCTGCGTCTGGCCCCTGGCTACGGCGAGGTTGAGATCTGGCAGAATGTGCTGGTCATCTTCGGCGCCTTCACCATGGTTTTCGGCGGCTGGGCTGCTCTCAAGCAGACCGACCTCAAGCTGATTCTTGCCTACGGCACCGTCTCGCAGCTGGGCTTCCTGGCTCTGGTGATTTCGGGGGGAACTCCGGACGCTATCTACGCGGCTATGGCGCTCATGGTGGCACACTCCCTGTTCAAGGCGACCCTCTTCCTCTCGGTCGGTATTATCGACCACCAGTCCGGTACTCGAGATATCCATAAGCTCTCCGGTATCCGCCGCCGTGCCTCCAAGCTTGCCACTGTTGCTACTATTTCAGCTGCCTCAATGGCGGGTATTCCGCCCCTGGCCGGTTTCGTGGCGAAGGAGGCAGTGCTAGAGACCTACCTCTCCCACACCACCGGCTGGCAGGGAGCAACCACCCTCATCGCTATCGTCCTGGGCTCCATTCTCACATTCGCCTACTCAGCCCGCTTTGTTTGGGGTGCCTTCGCCGTCAAGCCCTACGCCTACATGCACAAGGAAGGCGTCAAGTACTGCCGTGTAGAAAAGGGAACCGCCGACTTTGAAGAGGTCGACAACGGTGATGTTGATATCAACACCCGGGTGCTTGAGCGTAACCGCCGCGGCCAGAAGCTCAGCCCCGATACCGCCTTCCACCCGGTCTCCTTCACTTTCCTCTTTGCTCCGGCGGTGCTGACCGTCCTGACTCTCGTCTACGGCCTCTACCCCGAGCCGGTGCACCTCTTCATCAAGCCCTTCCTCAAGGCCTTCCCCGAGACCGCCGCCGAACTCGAACTGCACCTGGCCCTGTGGCACGGCGTTACCCCGGCCCTGTTGACCTCCCTGGTCATCATGGCAATCGGTGCCCTGCTCTTCATCTTCCGCAAGCAGATTGAAGAGCTGCAGAACGCCCTGCCCGGTAGCCCTGCAGCTTCTGTGGTCTACCGCGATGTGATCGATGGGCTTGACCGCCTGGCTGTGTGGGTCACCGGTATGACTCAGCGCGGCTCCCTGGGCTTCTACCTGGGCGTTATTCTGATTACCGCTGTGGTGGTGCCCTTTGCTGCCCTCTTCGTCAACGAGACCCCGCCGCTGGCGAACGTGCGTGTCTCTGAGTCGCCAGCTCAGTGGGTTATTGCCGTGGTGATGATTGTGGCAGCCCTGGTCGTGGTCTTCGTGCGTAAGCGTTTCCTAGCCATCATGATGGTGTCGGTGACCGGCTATGGCATGGCTATTCTCTTCGCCCTGCGCAGTGCCCCCGACCTGGCGACCACCCAGCTGCTGGTCGAAACCATCGTGCTGGTAGCCTTCGTGCTGGCCATGCGTGTGCTGCCCCGTCAGATTCCCCGCATCCGCTCCAAGGACGGTAAGGACGGCGCCCACAAGACCCTTCGCGTCATCATCGCCCTGGGCTTCTCGGCCCTCATGATGGCCCTGGCCATGTTCACCTTCTCCTCCCGCTCCCTTGACCCCATCTCGCTTGAGATGCCCCGCCTGGCCTACGAAATTGGCCACGGCTACAACGTGGTCAACGTGACCCTGGTTGATATGCGTGTGTGGGATACCTTCGGCGAAATCTCGGTGCTGGCACTGGCTGCCACCGGCGTTGCCTCCCTGCTCTTTATCGAAGGACGCGCCGACTCGGCGTCCGCGCGCAGGCTCGACACCCAGGCCATGAAGAAAATTGAGAGCTCTTTTGCCAAGCGTACCCAGATTACTGTGGCTCAGCGTGTGGCAGGCCAGTTCTCTTCGGTTGAGCGTGACCCCTTCATTGTGGCGGGCCGTACCCTGCCGCCGGAGTCCCGCTCGATTCTGCTGGAGGTTATGACCCGCCTGCTCTTCCACACTCTCATTATCGTCTCCTTCTACATGCTGATTGCCGGTCATAACCTGCCCGGTGGCGGCTTTGCAGGTGGTCTGATGGTGGGTCTGGCCTTTGCCGTACGCTACCTGGCAGGCGGCGGCGCGGAGCTGCGGGCGGCGTCCCCCTTCTCCGCTGGCACCTTCCTGGGAGCTGGCCTGGGTATCGCAACCCTTTACGCCCTGGCCCCGGCCCTGTGGGGTGACCCTATCTTCACGAGCTACGTGTTGGACTTCTGGCTGCCGGTCTTTGGCGACATCCACTTCGTCACCGCCACCATCTTCGATATCGGTGTATATCTGCTGGTCATTGGCCTGGTGCTCGATATCCTGCGCAGCCTGGGTGAGCGTATCGACCTCAAGCTGGTAGCCGAGCGCCGCAAGAAAGAAAAGCAAGCCCGCGACAAGGCACGAAAGGCATAAACCATGATTATCGACCTCAGTCTAATCCTGGTCATGGGCGTGCTCTACGCCGTGGGGGTCTACCTGATTCTTGACCGCTCCATGACCCGCGTGCTCCTGGGTCTCATGCTCATGACCAACGCGACCAACATCCTGATTCTGCACGCAGGTGGCCCGGCCGGCCTAGCGCCCTTCTACAGCAAGGACATTGCTGCAGAGGACTACTCCGACCCGCTGCCGCAGGCCCTGATTCTGACCGCTATCGTGATTTCCTGCGCGGTGACTGCCCTGATTCTGGGTATTATCTACCGCTCCTGGCTGCTGTCTAAGGCCGATGAAATTACCGACGATGCTGAAGATATTCGCGTGGCGGAGCAGGACGCCTTCGATAAGGAAGAAGACGCCGCTGCCGAGTTCGATTCTTCTGAATTCGACGCCGATGAAGCGACCCGCGAAAAAGAGTTCAACGAAGCAGAAGAGAAGAAAAAAATTAGTCAGACAGCCGCTCAGCCGACCGTGCCAAAGAAGGGGGACTAGCCCGTGGATATCGCTATCGCCCAGCTCGCCCCTCTCTGCATCATCATTCTCTTCCTGGCTGCCGCTATCACTTTCGTCTCGAAGAAAGACAGTGTGCAGCGCGTCATCGCCTTCGCCGCGGTAGCTATCACCCTGGTGTTTGAGGCTTTACTGCTGGCCGCAGTGTGGGACACAACGCCCCAGACCGTGCACCTGGCAGGTTGGGAGGCCCCCTTCGGTATCACCATGGTGGTTGACCAGCTCTCGGCTCTCATGCTGGTGGTTTCGTCCACCATCTCGCTGGCGGTGCTGGTCTTTGCTACCGGCCAGAACCTGCAGGACGAGGACGACGAGGTACCTATCTCGGTCTTCTACCCCACCTACCTGCTGCTGCTGGCTGGCGTGTCGAACGCCTTCTTGGCGGGCGACCTCTTCAACCTCTACGTGGGCTTCGAGATCCTGCTCATGGCTTCCTACGTGCTGATTACCATGAACGCTAACACCCCGCGTATTCGTGCGGGCGTGACCTACGTGGTGGTTTCGGTTGTCTCGTCCATGCTCTTCCTCACCGCCATCGGCTTTGTTTACGCCTCGGTGGGCACCATCAACATGGCCGACCTGTCGCTCAAGCTGGGCACCCTGCCCGAAGGCACCCAGATGCAGCTGCACCTCATGCTTCTGATTGCCTTTGGTATCAAGGCTGCGGTCTTCCCGCTCTCCCTCTGGCTACCTGACTCCTACCCCACGGCCCCGGCGCCCGTGACCGCCGTGTTCGCGGGCCTGCTTACCAAGGTGGGTGTGTACGCGATTATTCGTACCGAAACCCTGCTTTTCCCCGAAGGACGCCTGGATACGCTTTTGGGGGTCGTGGCAGGTTTGACCCTGCTCGTGGGTATCTTAGGTGCCCTGGCCCAGGGCGATATCAAGCGTCTGCTCTCCTTTATTCTGATTAGCCATATCGGCTACATGATCTGGGGTATCTCGTTGGGCAACGAGCTGGGCCTGACCACCGTGGTCTTCTACATCGCCCACCACATCGTGATTCAGACCGGCCTCTTCATGGTGGTTGGCCTCGTAGAACGCCGGGCTGGCTCAACTAACGTACGCCGTTTGGGCGGCCTGATGAAGACCGCCCCCGTCCTGGCCCTGCTCTACTTCATTCCCGCCATCAACCTCGGCGGTATCCCGCCCTTCTCCGGCTTTATCGGTAAGGTCGGCTTTATCGAGGCATCAGTAGAAAATGGTAGTGCCCTGGCCTACATCAACGCGGGCATTGGCGTTCTGGTTTCCCTTCTGACCCTGCTGGCACTGGCCCGCGTGTGGAACAAGGCCTTCTGGCGCCCCGCCAAGGAAGCCGAAGAGCCTACCCCCGACCTGGTCATGGCCGAGCACTCCGGCGACCCCGCCCATTACGAGACCAAGCCGATTCCGGCGTCCATGATGGCGTCCACAGTCTCCCTGGTCGTGGTGGGTGTGCTGATTACCCTCTTCTCAGGCCCCCTCTTCCAGCTGGCAGATAACGCCTCAGACAACCTCTTCAACCCCGACGTCTACATCAGCTCGGTCTTTGGCCCCGACGCCCCCAGCCGAGCCGAGTACCTAGAACAGCAAATCGTCGATAACAACTCCCAGGAGGTGAACCAGTGAAAAAGCCCGACTTCTCGCGCGAGAGCCTGATTCACGCTATCCCGCCCTTCCTCTGGCTGGTCTTTGTCTGGTGCGCCCTCTGGCAGGACTTCTCCCTGCGTTTTATCGCCTTCGGTGCGGTGCTGGCGGTCCTGACCATGTCGGTATTCCGCCTGCCGACCCTCTACCTCTCCAACCGCTTCAACATCTTCTATGCGGCGCGTTTTGTGGTGGAACTCTTCTGGAATATTGCCAAGGCCTCAATCGAGGTTATGTGGCTAGCCACGACCTTCCGCCCGCCCCTGCGCAACTCGGTGGTTGCCGTGCAGCTGCGCACCCACTCCGACCTGCTGTTGACCGCCGTTTCGCACACCATGTCGCTGATTCCCGGCTCCGTGGTGGTTGAAGTGGACCGCTCCCTGTCGGTGCTCTACTTCCACGTGCTCAACACCTCCACTCCCGAGGAAATCGAGCGCTTCACCCGCCAGGTGGCTTACTTTGAAGACCTCATCATCAAGGCCGCCGGTAGCCGCGAAGAGTACGAAGCCCTCAAACAGGACGAAGAAGCCGACCGCGCGGCCAGCCGAAAGGAGCACGCATGACCTGGGCTATCTGGGCCACCGGCCTGATTCTCACCCTAGCTACCTGGGGCACCGTCTACCGCATCTGGAAGGGCCCCGCCCTGCTGGACCGCGTGCTTGCCAGCGACGTACTGCTCTCAATTCTCACGGCTGCACTCTGCGTGCTCATGATTTATACCGACAGCCAGTTCTTCCTGATTCTGCTGGTGGCCCTAGCCATGATCGGCTTCGTGGGTTCGGTGACCGTGGCCCGCTTCGCCGATAACTCCAAGGCGGACGAGAGCACCCCGGTTTCCCGTCTGCACGAAGGACGTCCCCGCCGCCGCTCCCGCAAAAAGGGCAGTAAATACGCCCCCGGGGAACTGGCAGAAGACACCGATAAGCAGGGGCACGATGCCGCCCACCCCGTGCGGGCAAGCAAGGACCTGGGGGAGTAAACCGTGAATCTTGATACCGTTTTCGATGCCCTGACCATCATCTGCATGATTCTGGGTGCCTTCATGTCGCTGGGTGCTGCTATTGGCCTGGTGCGCTTCCCCGACCTGCTCACCCGCCTGCATTCGGGCACCAAGCCCCAGGTCTTCGGCATGATTCTCATGCTGCTGGCGGTGGGCTTCCACTTCCGCTCCCTGGTGCTCCTGCCCATCCTGCTGGTTATCCTGCTCCTGCAGATGCTCACCATCCCCATCTCGGGGCACATGATGGGCCGCTCCGGCTACCGCAACAAGCACTTCCGCAAGGACGACCTGCGCCACGACGACCTGCGCGCCCTGGTCGACGAGGTGGAGGGGAACTAGGGAACTAGCCCAGGGGCATCCGTCTGCCCCTACCCCGCAAGGGACCGCAGCACCAAAAAGGACCGCGAAATATGCGGTCCTTTTTTGGTGCTGCGGTCCCCTTGTGAGGAGATGAGAAGAGACTAGCGGATACCCGCCATCTTCTTCACAATCCAGCCATTGAGTGCCCAGAGGGCCACACCGATACCGATGGTTACAACACCCAGCGTGGTGAAGTAGGCGACCTCGGTCTCGAGTGAGTAGAACTGACCCAGCCAGCCGGCCAGTACAGTACCCAGGGAGATGGAGGTGAAATAGAGCGCTACCATTGCTACACGATGCTTCTCGGGAGCCAGCTTAGTTGCTAGAGAAGACCCTACCGGTGAGATAGAGAGCTCACCCATGGTGCAGATAAAGAGAATCAGCACAATCCACATGAAATTCACATTGGTGTTGCCCGCCTGGGTCAGGAAGATGAGGAAGGCGATACCGATAAGAATAAGAGCGATAGCGAATTTGACCGGGGTCGTGGGCTGACGATCGCCAAGCTTAGTCCACATGGCCGTGAAAACAGCACCGAAGATGATGATGAACACCGGGTTGATGGAGTTCATGAACTCGGGAGTGAGCTGTAGACCCAAGATATTCCAGTTGATACGTGACTCTGAGTAGACAGCCAATACGGTGAACTGCTGCTGGAAGAGAGCCCAGAAGGCCACGTTACCGATAAACATGGGAATGAAGGAGACTACACGAGAGTGCTCTTCGGAGGTCGTGAGCTTAGAGGTCAGCAAAGTGTAGAACAGCAGGGCGGCGCAGACCGCTACGGTGCACATAACCCAGGTTGCGAGGTTGGCGGGGTTGATGAGACCGGTAAAGACCAGAACCAGAATAATCGCAATGATAGCTACAGCCGCAAGGGAGTAGTTACGCTTCTCGTTGGTTGACAGCGGCTGTGACAGCTGGTGGACGGACTCAGGCAGATTCTTGCGGGTTAGTGAGTACTGGATGAGACCAGCGGCCATACCCAAAGCAGCCAGACCAAAACCAACGTGGAAGCCGTAGTTTTCGCGCAGAATACCGGTGAGCATGGGGCCGAGAAGAGCGCCAATATTCACACCGATGTAGAAAATAGTGAAGCCACCGTCACGGCGGGCGTCGGTCTTGCTGTAGAGCGAGCCGACGAGCACAGATGCGTTGGTTTTAAGGCCGCCAGAGCCAATGGCAACCAGCACCAGACCCGCGATAACACCGGCAGCACCGGGCAGAATCGCCAGAGCGATATGACCTGCCATGATGGCCCAGGCCGAGTAGTAGAGGGTGCGCTCGGGACCGAGCACTCGGTCACCCAGGAAGCCACCTACCACTGCCATGAGGTAGACCATGCCACCGTAGGCGCCCATAACACCAGCGGCTGATGCCTCGCTGAGTAGGCCTAGACCTCCGCGGTCAGCCTCCCAGTAGAGGTAGTAGAGCATGATGACCTGCATGCCGTAGAAAGAGAAACGCTCCCAGAGCTCTACGGAGAAAAGGTTAGCCAGCATGCGGGGGTGGCCAAAGAAACCCCGGTCATTGGTTGAAGTATCTGCTGGTTTCGGCGGTGTCGCCGCGGGCAGAGTAGACATATCGACTCACTTATATAGATAGGAAAACCGCGTGTGCACGGTATCTGTTCGGTAGGTAACGATACTCTTCTCAGCTGGCTTAGTTAAACCCATCAGTCACTTTTCTTTAGGTTTAGGCTGCGGGCTATTAGAGTTAGTGGCGACAGCACTTAGATATTTTTATCGTGAAGGAGACTCTTATGAATGACGATTTACGCCAGGTAACCGTTGATGAAATTCCCGCAGGCGCCAAAATCCTTGATGTGCGTGAAGACTACGAGTGGGTAGAAGGCCACATCGAAGGTGCCCAGCACATTCCCCTGGGGGAGGTGCCCGAACGCTACGGCGAAGTTCCCCTCGACGAGGACGTCTACGTCATCTGCCGCGCCGGTGGCCGCTCCCTGCGCGCTGCCGCCTACCTCACCCAGTATGGCTTCGACGCTATTAACGTCATCGGCGGTATGGGTGCCTGGCAGGATGCCGAAAAGCCCATGGTCTCAGAAAACGGCGAAACCCCGCAGGTTCGCTAACTTAAGAGGGTGAGGCTGCAGTTTTACCTGCGCAAGCCACCCTGAACGCCAGCCCCGAGCCAGGCTTGCGCAGGTAAAACCTTGGCCTGTCTCGTTACAATAAGTCGGTGACCTCTCTAACCTGTCGTGCCCTGAACTTTCCAGTAGAACCCGCCGCCGCCTTTCCCGTGCTGGCTGGCGGTTCTTCGTATGCTTTTTGGCTGGATTCAGCCCGTGACGAGTCGTCCATGTCCCGCTACTCCTACCTGGGTGCTCCCTTGGGTGGGGGAGTGCTGCGCTACGCGCAGCCGGGGCAGGTTGATGTGCTCGATGTGAGCGGACGCCCGCACCAGGTTTATCGCGACAGTATCTGGCAGGTGCTCCCTGGCTTCCTGGAATCTGCGCCCCGCCCCGAACTCAGCGAGGGTCAGGACGCCCCGCCCGCCGACGTCCTGCTGGGCGGCTATGTGGGGTTTATGGGCTACGAGGCCCACGCCGACCTAGAGGTCACCGCTTTCCACAGCGAACACCCCCAGCGGGTGGCCCGCACCCCCGACGCCCTCTGGATACCCGCAACCCACTACCTCATCTACGAGCACGATAGCGGGAGAGCCTGGCTGGTTGGGCCCGCTGACTGGGTTGAAGAGACCGCGCAAAAAATGCTTAAAACCAGCTCTTCACCTGAATCTATAGCCGAATCAGAATATGTTTCGCGGGTAGTTTTACCCGACTTCCCCCTGCCTGACCGCGACCGTTACCTGGCCGCTATTGCTACCGCCCAGGCTGAGATCACTGAGGGTAACAGCTACGAGGTCTGCCTGACCGCTGAAACCTCCGTGCAGATGCCTACCCCGCTGGGCGCCGATGAACTTCTGAGCCTCTATCTGGCCCAGCGCCAGGCCAATGCTGCCCCCTACGCGGCTTTCCTACGATGCGATGACTTTACGGTGCTCTCGTCCTCGCCCGAAAAATTTCTGACCGTCACCGCTGAGGGCCGCGCCGAAGCCAAGCCCATCAAGGGCACTGCGCCGCGGGGCGCGTCCGCTCATGAAGACGCCCAGGCAGCCGCCTGGCTTGCCAACGACCTCAAAACCCGCGCCGAAAACCTCATGATTGTGGATTTGCTCCGTAACGATCTCTCCCTGGTCTCCCACCCCGAGAGCGTGCGGGTGCCGGTGCTGATGGGGGTGGAGTCCTACTCGACTGTGCACCAGCTGGTCTCGACCATCGTCTCCCAGCTGCGTCCGGGCATCACTGCCCTGGATGCGGTCGCTGCCTGCTTCCCCGGCGGCTCCATGACAGGGGCGCCCAAGGCCGCCACCATGGCCATTATCGACCGGCTTGAGGGCCGGGCCCGCGGGGTTTACTCCGGTGCCCTGGGTTACCTGGGAGCGGACGGCTCAGCCGCCCTCTCCATTGTCATCAGGACGCTGGTGGCCCACTCGGACGGCCTGATCACCCTGGCAGCCGGCGGGGCAATCGTCGCTGACTCCGACCCGGCCGCCGAATATGACGAGATGGTCACCAAGCTTCGGGCGGCTGTGCCCAGGTAATGCCTGGTAGGGGCTGCGATAAGGTAAATAGCCCTGTGAGCTGTGGGGGTAGGCGGAAGCCTGCCCCTCTTTTTTTAAAAAAACTCTTGCGCTTCCTCGGTATGCAACTTAGGTTAATTACATGAGTAACTAACCAACTAACCTGCCCGTTGGGCAGGTTAGGTAACCACACAGAAGGAGGTGCTCATGCTGACCGGTGACAAACCGATCTTCCAACAAATTGCAGACCATATCAGCGGCGAAATTCTGGCAGGAACATATGCCGAAGAAAGCCAGGTTCCCTCCACCAACGAATTCGCCCTTTTCTACCGAATCAACCCTGCAACTGCCGGTAAAGGCGTCAACCTCCTGGTCGACCAGGGCGTTCTCTACAAGAAACGAGGTATAGGTATGTTTGTGGCAACGGGGGCACAAGACATTCTGCGCACTAACCGGCGGCGCGACTTCATTGCCGGTTACATCACCCCGCTCATTGATGAGGCCCGTACCCTGGGCATGAGTCAGGACGAGGTTCTCTCGGCCCTCCGTGCTGGGTTTAAGGCCGATGGGGTCGGGGGAGTAAAGGCCCAACTGGATTCGGGTGGAAGCGGTGAGCAGGCATGACGGTAGTAGCGCGCGCTCAGGGCCTCACCAAAAAATACGGCTCCGCCCAGGCCCTCACAAACATCAACCTCACCCTTGAAGAAGGGCTTATCTACGGTCTGGCCGGGCGAAATGGCTCCGGTAAGACCACCTTGCTCGCTGCTCTCGTTAGGCAGGTCATTCCAACACGCGGCTCTATTGAACTCTTTGGCGCTAAGCCGAGTGGGCGCGTCCTTGCCCGCACCCACTTTCAACGCACCCATCTGGCCTACCCTGACGGACTGAAAGTGCGGGACGTCCTGAGACTGGCAAGCCTGGCGTATCCGGCCTGGGATGAAACCCTGGCTGATACCCTCATCAAGGACTTCGCCCTCAACCCTGCGGCCAAGGCTCGCAAGCTGTCCGATGGGCAGGCGTCCGCTCTGGGAATCACCGTTGCTCTCGCCAGTCGGGCAGAACTTACTCTCATGGACGAACCTTACTCCGGCCTGGACCCTGTTGCCCGCGCCATTTTCTATGACCGGCTCCTAGCTGACTTTGCCCTCAACCCACGCACCATCGTCCTCTCCACCCACCTGCTCAATGAAATTGCGCCCTTGCTAGACCGAGTGCTGATGCTACGTGACGGTGCCCTCGTACTCGACGGGTCCCACGATGAGGCTGCCACCAGCGCCCATGAAATTGCCGGTAGCCAAGACGCTATCAACGTCTACCTAGCCCGTACTGGACTGGCGGACGCCGTTGCCCGGCAGCGCGCAATCGGCTCGCTAGTCACAGCCCTGCTCGCTGCCCCGCTCACTGAAACGAACGAACAACTTGCGGACGCGCTCGGGGTTCACATTCAACCCGTCAGCCTGCAGGACTCCCTGGCCGTACACAGCGACGCCACCTACTCACCCTTACTTGAGCCCCAAGGAGGTCGCCATGACTAGCACACTTCACGCTGAGCCCCTCTACCCAGCTCTACCGGGAACACAGCCCATCCGTACCGGGGGAGGTGCTCGTACCGTCTTCCGTATGCTCCTGAGCGAACGGACTACCAGCACTCTGCTTCCCCTGCTCCTGCCGCCCGGTGTTGCGGTACTTATGCTGGGACTCGCTTGGGTCCATGCGGTTCTGACCGGCCACTCGCTGGCGGACTACAGCGGCTTCATTAACCACAATTCTATGCAGGTCATTATCCTGCCCCTGGTTCTGGGTGCGACTATGCTCCTCAGCTACCGGTCACATGCCCGGCTCATACTGGGGATGGGGCTAGGGCGCTGGGACTACTTCCGTGGTTACCTCTCCTTAGCCCTCTATCGGGCAGCTCTTGCCACATTGGTCTACGCTGTGACCCTTACCCTCGAATTGCTGAACAAGGGCTATGGGCGCGGGTGGCAGGTATTCAACCAGGACTTCGATACCTGGCTCTTTGCCTTTGATAAGACCTACAGCACCCTGGGGCGGGCGTATGCGGTAACAGATTACCTAGCTACCTGGTTTATCGTCCTGCTGGCTGTGCAGGTAGCAGCCCTCTTTATTGCCATAGTCTCCCTGCGCTGGGGTTCTCTGGCGATGAGCCTGATGCTGTGTGTAGTGGTCCTGCTCATCTTCAACATTTCCCGTCAACTCTTCGGTGCCACTGCCTGGGATATGGGAATTGGCACCCTCTGGGGTCAGTTCCATTCCCATGACGTTACCTACAACGTCTGGGAGTTAGCTGCAGCTCAGGGGGGAGTTGCTGACCAGGATATCTCTGTATCTGATTATCCTCCCCTTGATCTGATCGTGTGGAAGTACGGTTTGCTCGTATTCCCCCTCTGTGCCGCCTACCTACTCTCAGCTATGAGCTGGGCCCGAGCGTCCCTACGCTAACCTGCTCTGCCTGCTACCCCCTAAAAAGTGCAAGTGCCTGTCACTTTTCGCGGGGCACTTGCACTTTTCGCGGGGTAAATATCTGCCGGTCTACTAGACTAAAAGGTATGACTAACCTCTCCACCACCCTCCCCATCGAAGAAGCCCGCGAACGTCTGCGCGAGCTCATCAGCGAACTGGCCGTCGTGCGCGGCAAGGTCACCCTGGCCTCCGGTAAGGAAGCCGACTACTACGTCGACCTGCGCCGCGTCACCCTGCACCACGAGGCCTCCCGTCTGGTCGGCCAGGTCATGCTCGACCTGCTCGACTCAGCCGGAATCGAATTTGATGCCGCCGGCGGCCTGACCATGGGCGCCGACCCCGTCGGTCACGCCATCATGCGCACCGCAGGCGACCAGGGCCGTGCCATCGACACCTTCGTGGTACGTAAGGCTCAGAAGTCCTACGGCATGGGCCGTCAGGTTGAGGGCCCCTCAGTGGAAGGACGCCGCGTGGTAGCTGTCGAGGACACCTCCACCACCGGCGGCTCCGCTCTCACCGCCGTCGAAGCCCTGCGTAAGGCTGGCGCTGAGGTTGTAGCTGTTGCCGTTATCGTTGACCGCGCAACCGGCGCCAAGGAGCATATCGAAGAGGTCGCGGGCGTGCCCTGCCTCTACGCCTACTCCAAGACCGACCTGGGCCTGGACTAAGTGGCAGACCTAGAAGCAACTGAGCCCGAAACCGAGAGCCCGGAGCGGGAAATCGGCGTTGGCCCCTGGGAAGGCGAATGGCCAGAAGGTGACCACTGGGACCCTGAGCTGCTGCGCGAGGGCGACCGCCGCAACGTCCTTGACCATTACCGCTACTGGACCATGGACGCTATCATCGCCGATCTCGACACCCGCCGCCACTCCTTCCACGTAGCCATCGAAAACTGGCAGCACGATCTCAATATCGGCACCGTGGTGCGCACTGCTAACGCCTTTCTGGCGAAAGAAGTGCACATTATCGGTAAGCGCCGCTGGAACCGCCGCGGGGCCATGGTGACCGACCGCTATCAGCACGTACGCCACCACCCTACCGTCGAAGACTTCGTGACCTGGGCAAAGGGGGAGGGGCTTGCCATCATCGGCATCGACATCTTCCCCGACTCCAAGCAGCTCGAAACCTATGACCTGCCCAAGGACTGCGTGCTGGTCTTTGGTCAGGAGGGGCCCGGCCTGTCAGAGGAGATTCATGCGGCAGCCGAGGCAACCCTGTCTATCGAGCAGTACGGCTCCACTCGCTCCATGAACGCCGCAACCGCCGCTGGTATTGCCATGCACGCCTGGATTCGCCGTCACGAGTTCGGCCAGCGCGTCAGCTAGACCTGGGAGCGGACGCCTGCCCACCGGCGTCCGCTGGTGGTGAGCGTCTATAAGAATCGCGGAGTGCCCACATATTTCGTGAGCACTTGCATTTCTGCAAAAAATTCCCCCTGAAGTATTTTATTCATGTACTAACGGGTCTAGAATGGCTCTGTACGCTAAAGACGAGAGCAAAGAGGCGCAGCATGACCACAACACCAGACCCCACCAAGAACCCCCAGGGTGCACCCGCTGCCCAGCTACCCGCCACCAGCAGCCCGCGCAAGCTGATGACGGCCCTACTCACCCCGCTGTTCATGGCTCTTATGGCTATCTCGGTGGTCAACGTAGCGCTCACCCCCATCGGTAACTCCCTGAGCGCAGGCTCCAGCCAGACCCAGTGGGTGGTCTCAGGCTACGCCCTGGCTTTTGGCGTGCCCCTGGTTGCCGCCGGACGTATCGGCGACGCCACCGGCCGCCGCCGCATGTTCATGATCGGCGTTTCCTTCTTCACCCTGGGCTCCCTGCTCAGCGCCGTTGCACCCACCATCGAAATTCTCATCGCCGCCCGCGTGCTCCAGGGGCTCGGTGCCGGTTTCTTCAACCCCCAAACCACGGGCATCATCCAGGCCAACTTCACCGGCCAGGCCCGCGCCCGCGCCTACGGCATGTTCGGTACCGTGGTGGCACTGGCCGTCATTGTGGGCCCGGTGCTCGGCGGCTTCCTTATGCAAATCTTTGGCGATGCTCTTGGCTGGCGCATGATGTTCTTGGTCAACGTGCCCATCGGTCTTGCCGGGCTGCTGCTGGCCCGTCTCTGGGTGCCCAACGACCGGGCGTCCGCTCCCTCGGCCCAGCGCACCCATCTCGACCTAGACCCTGTCGGTATGACGACCCTGGCCCTGGCAATCTTCGCGATTCTCTTCCCCTTCGTTGAGCGCAGCGGCAACCTGCTGGTCTGGGCAACCCTGCCGGTTGGCCTGGCCCTACTTACCCTCTTCATCGCCTGGGAAAAACGCTATAAGAAGGCAGGACGCCCGCCCATGCTCGACATTGACCTGGTGACCAAGCCCGCCTTCCGCAACGGCATCATGATCGTGACCCTCTACTTCTTGGGCAATACCAGCGTCTGGTTGGTGATCCCCATTTACGTGCAGAACCACCTGGGTCAAAGCGCGCTGACCGCCGCCCTCATTACCATTCCCTCCTCCCTGCTCTCTGCTTTTGCAGCTCCCTGGGCAGGACGCCGCGTGCTCGGCATGGGGCGCCGTATGGTGATGCTGGGGTTCGGGTTGTCGCTCACATCAATTGTTGCCACTATGCTCACCGTGACCCCGGTCGAGCAGGGGCTGTTACCGGTCTGGGCCCTGGCGGTGCCCCTGATTCTGATCGGTGCCGGTGGTGGTCTGGTGATTTCTCCCAACCAGACCCTGACGCTGGCGTCCGTGCCTCCCGCCATCAGCGGTGTAGCTGGCGGTGTGCTCTCCCTCGGCCAGCGCATGGGTACCGCGATCGGTACCGCCATTATTCCCTCAATCCTCTACGGGCTGGTAGAGTCGGGCGCCCACTGGAACGTGGGGCTCATAGCCTCCTTCGGGGCTATCGTGCTCACCCTCTTGCTAGGTCTTGCCTTCACCATCGCCGACCGCCGCCGCGAATTGCGCGAGGGGTAACACTCGCCCGCGCCCGCTTCATAAAAGTGCTTATCAGGTACAGTAAAAGCATTCCTTGTAAACACATTCCGCTTAGGTGAACTGTTTCTTTTTTCGAAACGGCTACCTGCGGCATCAGCACACAATGAAGTGAGGTTGAGATGGACAAGCCCCACATTACGGGTGACCACCTGCAAAAATACAGTGCAGCCCCCACCCAGGCCATCGACCAGA
Source organism: Rothia nasimurium (assembly GCF_035916755.1). GTDB lineage: Bacteria > Actinomycetota > Actinomycetes > Actinomycetales > Micrococcaceae > Rothia. The sequence continues at coordinate 34,052 of NZ_JAYWIX010000008.1, forward strand.
TCCACCGCTCGCGCGGCTCCCAGGCGCCCGAAGTCGAAGCCGGCGAACGCAAAAAGCGCCTCATCGGCCTCTTCGGCGGCCTGCTTGCAGCCGCCCTGGTCTACGTCATCATGCCCGGCGACGTACCCGACGCCGCGCGCCTGACCGCAGCCACCGCCGTCCTGATGGGTGCCTGGTGGATGACCGAGGCCCTGCCCATTCCTGCCACCGCCCTGCTGCCGCTGGTGATTTTTCCCGTCTTCAACAGCGAAGTAAAAATCAACGACATCGGGGCTAGCTACGGCAACAACATCATCTTCCTCTTCATGGGCGGCTTCCTGCTGGCCCTGGCCATGCAGCGCTGGAACCTACACCGCCGCATCGCCCTGCTCACCCTCAAGGTCATGGGTACGAAGCCCTCCATGATGGTCGCAGGCTTCATGGTAGCTACGGGTTTTCTCTCCATGTGGGTCTCAAACACCGCCACCGCCGTCATGATGATTCCCATCGGCGTCTCCGTGCTCATGCTGATTGCCCAGGCCAGCGGCACCACCGACATTCAAATTGAGGACGGCGCATCCCCCGACGACCAGGCCGTCAAGGACGCTGTGATTAAGTCCGACTTCGGCACCGCCCTGATGCTGGGTATCGCCTACGCCGCCTCCATCGGCTCCCTCGGCACCCTGATTGGCACCCCGCCCAATACCCTGCTTGCCGGTTACATGGCAGACACCCACGACGTGCACATCGGCTTTGGCCAGTGGATGCTGGTGGGCGTACCCCTATCTGTGGTGGTTCTCTTTGTTTGCTGGTTCCTACTCACCAAGGTGCTCTACAAGCCAGAAATTAAAGAGATTCCCGGCGGTAAAAAGCTCATCGCCAACGAATACGCCAAGCTCGGTGCCATGAGTTCGGGCGAACTGCGCGTGCTCATCATCTTCATCGCAGCCGCCCTAGCCTGGATCTTCGTCCCCATCATCTGGTCAGAATCACCTCCCATCACCGACGCCGGCATCGCCGTTGCTGTGGGTCTGTTGCTCTTTGCCCTTCCCGCAGGCGGCATCGCCAAGAAGGGCGTGCGCCTCATCGACTGGGAAACCGCAACCAAGCTGCCCTGGGGCGTCCTGCTGCTCTTCGGCGGCGGTCTAGCCCTCTCAGGCCAGTTCACCAGCTCCGGCCTCACCCAGTGGATTGGCGACTCCGTCGGCGCTCTCGGCGCCCTGCCCATCCTCGTCATCGTGCTGCTGGTGAGCGCCGGCGTCATCTTCCTGACCGAACTCACCAGTAACACCGCCACCGCAGCCACCTTCCTACCCGTCGCCGGCGGCATCGCCATGGGCATGGGCTACGACCCCATGCTGCTCGCCATCCCCGTAGCCCTCGCCGCCACCTGCGCCTTCATGCTCCCCGTAGCGACCCCGCCCAACGCCATCGCCTACGGTTCGGGCTACGTCACCATCGGGCAGATGGTCAAGGGCGGCCTCTGGCTCAACCTCTTCTCCATTGTGGCGATCACCGCAGTGACCATGACCCTGGCCATGTGGATCTTCGCGCTCTAGGCCGGACTCCTCACTAAACCCATAAAAACCCAACACCCTAACACCGGCACGCACCAAAAGCCGGTGTTAGGGTGCTTAAGACCCCCAGAAACCCATGGTTTTCTGTGGGTTTATGTCCGAAATTAATGTGGGAAACCTACCCTTTCCCGCCACGCCCTTGGTAAACTGAAAAGCAGGCAGGCGCTCGCCCCACCGCGTCCTTACACGCACCGGGTGCAGCACCAACTCACACCAGGCCACCAACCGGGTGGCCCCACCGACAACCAAGGAGTCAGCATGCCTATTGCAACCCCTGAAGTCTACGCAGAAATGCTCGAAAACGCCCGCGCCAAGGGCTTTGCGTACCCCGCAGTAAACGTCACCTCTTCACAGACCCTGAACGCTGCTATTCGTGGCTTCGCAGAAGCAGGCTCAGACGGCATCATCCAGGCTTCCACCGGTGGCGCCGCCTACTGGTCAGGCCCCAACAAGAAGAACATGGTTGTTGGCTCCCTCGCCTTCGCTGCCTACGCACGCGAAGTTGCTAAGCAGTATGACGTCAACATCGCCCTGCACACCGACCACTGCCCCCAGGATAAGCTCGATGACTTCGTGCTGCCCCTGCTTGCAGAATCAGAGAAGGCTGTAGCCCGCGGCGAAGACCCCATCTTCAACTCCCACATGTGGGACGGCTCCGCTATCTCCCTCGAAGAGAACCTCAAGATCGCTCAGGAACTGATCGAGCGCACCTCCAAGAACCACCAGGTTCTCGAGGTCGAAATCGGCGCTGTTGGCGGCGAAGAAGACGGCGTTGAAGGCGCTATCGACGACTCCCTCTACACCACCGTTGAGGACGCCATCAAGACCGTTGAGGCCATCGGCCTGGGCGAAAAGGGCACCTACATGGCAGCCCTGACCTTCGGTAACGTTCACGGCGTCTACAAGCCCGGTAACGTTCACCTGCGCCCCGAACTGCTCAAGGAAATCCAGACCGAGGTTGGCGCCAAGTACGGCAAGGGCGAAAAGCCCTTCTTCCTGGTCTTCCACGGCGGCTCAGGCTCCACCGAGCAGGAAATCGCAGACGCAGTTTCCTACGGTGTTATCAAGATGAACATCGACACCGACACCCAGTACGCCTACACCCGCCCCGTTGTGGACCACATGTTCCGCAACTACGACGGCGTGCTCAAGGTTGACGGCGAGGTCGGCAACAAGAAGACCTACGATCCCCGCGTATGGGGTGCAGCTGCTGAAGCTGGTATGGCTGCTCGCGTTGTTGAAGCTGCCCAGCAGCTCGGCTCCGCTGGTACCTCCGGCAAGTAAGCCCTGTAGCTAGGCTCATTAGCCTAGACCAAAGGCGCCGGACGCTCCCGCTTGTGCGGGGTGCGTCCGGCGCCTTTGTCGTGGTGAGGGGCCTTTAGATGATAGACATGAAGGTCATGATGTTCACCAGGTTGGTGAAGTCGATGAACATGCCGCCGACGATAGGCAGGATGAAGAAGGCAAGCTTGGATGCCTTGTACTTGGTGACCAGGGATGCCATGTTGGCGATGCCGTTGGGGGTTGCGCCCATGCCGAAGCCGCAGTGGCCGGCGGTGAGGATAGCTGCGTCGTAGTCTGCACCCATGGCGCGGAAGGTGACGAAATTAGCCCAAACCCATATGAGCACAATCTGAGCCAGCAGGAGCACAATGAGCGGGATGGCCAGCTCGGCCAGCTGCCAGAGCTGCACATTCATGAGGGCCATAGCTAGGAAGACGTTGAGGCCGATGTTGCCCAGAACTTCGACTTCCTGCTCGGGCACGAGCTCGTGGTATTCCTTGGAGTTGCGGCGGTCGCTGATGTAGCGCAGGGCGATAGCGATAATCATGGGGCCCATGTAGCTGGGGAAGGCGGCGCGGTCGGTGAGCTGGCCAACCAGGTAGTTGAGAGCTTCGGTGAGGTAGCTACCGACGAACATGGCGACCAGGATCATGATGAAGCCGTGCAGGATGCTATCTGCGTTGAGTTTGCGGGGGCGCACGGTCAGCAGGGCGGTGTTGATGTTGACCTGGTGGGAGGGTTCTTTCTCGAGCAGGTTGTGCTTGATGATCAGACGGTTGGCGACGGGGCCGCCCATGAGCGAACCTGCAATCAGGCCGAAGGTTGCGGCGGTGTAGGCGACGGTTTCTGCGCCGGTGACGCCGGAGGCTTCAACGAGCGGGGCGATACCGCCGGAGACGCCGTGGCCGCCGGTCATGGGGGTGGAGCCGGTCATGAGCGCCAGGGCGGGGTCGACGTTGACCACGGGGGCGATAAGGACGGCCACGATGTTCTGCGCGATACAGAGACCCGTTGCTACCAGCAGGAAGAGGCCTACCTTAGAACCGGCTGACTTGAGCACCTTGAGTGAGGCGCCGTAGCCCACCGAGGTGAAGAAGATGACCATGAAGAAGCTCTGCAGGGTGGTGTCGAACTTGATGGTGAGCACCCCGGTTTGGTTGAGTACCAGGTTGACCAGGGAGAAAAGGAATCCGCCGATCACGGGTGAGGGAATAGCGAAGCGCTGGAAGAAGTAGAAGCGGTTCTTAATCCACATGCCGAGCAAAAGCAGCATGACTGCCCAGCCGGCGGACTGAACCATGGTGAGTTCAAGCGTCATAGGAGTCTCTCTGTATCTGTGTGATGGTGTGTGTTTTCCACTTCGTCGGGAAAGTTGACTTCTCACACTATACGGGACACCTCGGTGTGGCGCGGCTGGGTTTTCGTCACAGCGGGGTGCGCGGACGCCTCCCGCAGGCAGGCACGGGAGTAGCTTGCGGGCGGAGCTAGGCTTAAATACAAAAAGGGGCATTTTTGGGAGATAGGGGCTTGGAGCGAGGGTTCTATCTCCCAAAAAAGGGGGTTTTTGGGAGATAGCCCGGCTTTACCTGGAGCTTTCTGAGGGCAGAATCGAGGCTCCCCGGACTCTACAGGAAATAAGGGACATCTACGATGCTCTTTTTGGTGCAGAAATCTCTAGCCAGGACGCTCTGGACGGGGAGCTTTTTAGGGCTGGCCCGGTCTATATCCGGGATGGCGCTGGTGCAACCGTTCATGCCGGTACACAGGGCGAACCTGCAATCTGGGAACAACTACAGGCTATGCTGGCGCATCTTGAGGAGGATACTCCCTTTCTTCTCTCCCGGGTTGTTTCTCATTTTATGTTTGAGGCTGTGCACCCTTTCTATGACGGTAATGGGCGGTTTGGGCGGTTTGTGCTTAGTGCCCAGCTCTATGGGGTGCTCTCTGCCTACACCGTGCTAACCTTATCGGCAGTTATCTATCAGAAAAAGGCCGCCTACTATAAGGCTTTTAGCGAGGTAGAAGAGCCTTTGAACATGGGCGATGCAACCCATTTCGCCCAGGCGATGATGGGCTTTGTGCGGGATGCTCAAATGGAACTTATCAATGACTTCTATGCTAAGAAGAAGCTGATGAGCAGCCTCTCAGAGCGTGTTGATGCTCTACCTCAGGAGAGGAGGGAGCTATCGGGCGGTGCTGTGGGTTCCTTGTTTGTGTTGGGGCAGGTCTATCTTTTTGGCGGGGATATGGGTCTTGACTGGGATACTCTCACCAGGTTTTCGGGGAAGTCCCGCAATACGGTGAGATCCTATATTGAGGAGCTTGAGAGGCACGAACTTATTGACCGGGTTTCCTCCCGGCCCCTGCGCTTCAGCCTGAGCCAGGCCGGCGTAGCCCTACTGGGCTTGGATACCGCGTAGACTTTTTGTAGTTACAAGAATTTGAGTTGAATGGAGTACCCATGTCACTTGCCGGTAAGAACCTGCTAGACGGCCCCGCCCCCACCTTCCTGCCTGAAGAGCCTGAGCTGACGGCCCGCGTCCGCGCCGGTGAGGCTCCTGCCGACCTTGCGCAGGCCTTCCCCAAGTCGTCGCTGGCCTGGGCCCTGCTGGCAGAAGAAACCCTGAAGGCTGGTAAGACCCTTGAAGCCTATGCCTATGCGCGTGTGGGTTACCACCGCGGTCTGGACGCCCTGCGCGGCAACGGCTGGCGCGGGCACGGCCCGATTCCGGTGAGCCACGAGCCGAACCGGGGCTTCCTGAAGGCCCTGCTGATTCTGGGCCAGACTGCCGCAGCAATCGGCGAGGCGGACGAGGCGGAGCGTATTGAGAAGTTCCTGAACGACTCCGACCCGGCTGCCGCCGCCGAGCTGGCCTAGCCCCTGACCGCCCCGGATTTTCTTGGACATATGAAGAAAATTTGGGGCGGTTTGTCTTTGTTCAACAAAAGGGCGTAGGCTGATTAACGCAACAGTTTTCAACGACGAAAATGAATGGGAGACCCCCTCATGCGCATTGGCGTACCCCGCGAAATCAAGCCTCAGGAACAGCGCGTTGGCCTCACCCCCGACGGCGTGCTGGCCCTTGTTCAGGCTGGCCACGACGTGCTGATTGAGAAGGACGCCGGGCTCGGCGCAGGTTTTTCCAACGAGGAATACGAGAAGGCCGGGGCTACCCTGGTCAGCCAGGACGACGCGTGGAATAAGGCGGAGCTGCTCGTCAAGGTCAAAGAGCCGATTGAACCCGAGTACAAGTATCTGCGCGAGGATCTGACCCTTTTCACCTACCTGCACCTGGCAGCGGATAAGCCCCTGACTGAGGCCCTGCTGGCTGCTAAGACCCGCGGTATTGCCTATGAGACTGTGCGTAACGGCCGTGCCCTGCCCCTGCTGCTCCCCATGAGCGAGGTTGCGGGCCGTCTGGCGGCTCAGGCTGCGACCCAGTACACCATGGCTACCGAGGGCGGTCAGGGTATTCTGCTGGGTGGTGTGCCCGGTGTTGCCCCTGGCCGCGTGGTGGTCCTGGGTGGTGGCAATGTGGGTACTCACGCCGCTAAGCTCGCTGTTGGTGCTGGCGCTGAGGTTACTATTCTTGAGGGTTACGGCCCCCGCGTTCGTGAACTGTCTGACCTGTTTGGCTCCAGCGCACGCGTGCTGAACTCCACTCCCGCGAATATTGAGCGTGAAATCGCTGAGGCCGATGTGATTATCGGTTCTATTCTGGTCCCTGGCGCTAAGGCTCCTAAGGTCGTGCGCCGTGAGCACCTGAAGACCATGAAGCCTGGCACCCTGCTGATTGACGTCGCGATTGACCAGGGCGGTTGCTTCGAGACCTCCCGCCCCACCACCTATGCTGACCCGATTTTTGAGGTGGACGGCATCCGTCACTACTGCGTTGCTAACATGCCCGGTGCTGTACCTCGCACCTCGACTATCGCCCTGACCGACGCGACCCTGCCCTACGTGCTGAAGCTGGCTGCTGGCGTGGACGAGGCCCTGGCCAACAACCCCGACCTGGCCCTGGGTCTGAACACCGACGCTGGCAAGATTACCTTCCCCGGCGTTGCTGAGGCCTTCCCCGAGCTGCCTGCCGCCTAGGTTTTAGAGGTAGCTTAAGGGCGCGGACGCCCGCCCCACCTTCCTGCCCTGCGGCAGGGGAGTGGGGCGGGCGTCCTCTGTATATTTCTGGTATTGGTTTAGCGGTTGGAGGCGTGCTTACCCTCGTAGCTGGGAAGCACCGGCACAGCCCAGCGGAAGAGCGCGAAAGCGACCAGCCCGGTGATGGCCTGGTTGGCAACTGCGCCGGGGACGCTCTGCGCGAAGGACTCAGGGAAGAGAACCTCGCGCACCAGAATGGTGGCGCCGACTAGTAGGCCAATGATGAGGAGCGATGCTCCGAGAGAAATGAGTGCGGGTTTAACCGGTGTGAAGGTCCTCGGTAGTGGCATGAGGGTAAGCCCAATATAGACAAGGAGGACGTTAGCCATTCTGAGCCAGATACTGTCGATGTGATCTGCCCAGGCTATAAGGCTAAACCCGAAAGCTGCTAGCAAAGACGGCCAAACCGGTGCCCCGAAGACTAGGTTTCTTTGTTGGCTCCGTTGACAGGGTTTGTCTGTGGTCAGGGGTTCTGGCATGCGAGCTCCTTGTCGTTTTTCCTTTAGGAGCTCGGCGGGCTGACCTCAACCGGGAGCAGCCGTGTGAAGAAAACGAAGATTACGACGAAAGCTGCTACCTGGGCGAGGACAGCGCGGGTAATGAGGCCGACGAGCTCACCGGGTGTGAGATTAAAGATGAGATAGGCGGCTAAGGAGCCCGCTATCGCTGCTACGACAAGGAGCCCACGACCATACCAAGACACTTTCCCTGATGTTGGCAGGTTCATTGCCTTGATTCCAATGAGCGCGATTCCGAGGGAAACTAGGGGTAGTAAGAAATGCGGGGTTATATTTACCCAGGCGAGGACGCTGAGGCCTAAAGCAGCTAGAAAAGCTGGGCGTACATCTGCCCCGAAGATTAGGTTCTTGGTGGTGGAATCAGTCATGAGCGGTTCTCTTCAAGGGGGTGGTAGCCGGGGGTGACGTAGCGGTGAAATAGCAGGGTGGTGAGCGCAATCAGAGGCAGACGCCAGGAGGCGCTGGTCAGGTCGTCCAGACCGGGGTAGAGAAGGGCCAGGACGGCCACTGCGAAAACCGTCTGGGAGGCCAAACCATAGCTGATGGGCAGGGTTCTTTTTGCTGATGCTCGACGACGGCTAATGTAAAAACCGAACGCTACACAGCAGAAGACAAGAACCATATTGAGCAGGTAGGCCTGGAATATGAGACCGGCTGCGAGAGCTGGGAAGAGGGCTGTGATGGTGAGGGCTTGTGGCCAGCTGCCGCCGATACGTTCCTCGTAGGTGTAGGGCGCGGACGCCTGCTGCATGGCTGGCTGGGACTGGATGGTCTGTTCGGTCATGGAAATCTCCTCCTTGAGATTTCTACCATTGTAGAACTGGTTGCTCTGGTCAGGCTAGGGTTGCCTATTATTTGTTGTGGGGTATGACGGGTTTGCTCTTATGAATCCAGGGCATCGCGAACCGGGCTGCCATGGTGAGGGCGCCAAAGCTGCTGATGAGGATTGCAATGTTTGACCAGGTATCTGTTTCTGGCTCGGTGAGAATATGCCATATAACGGTAAAGAACCAGATAACGAGGGTTATGAAGAAGATAACGGTGTAGCTGGTGCGGGTGTATGTTTCGATACGGTCATATTTGAGTTTGGACTGATCTTGCGTGTACCAGATAGGGATAAACATGAGTGAGCAGAGTCCAGCCAAGTAGCCGTGTCCAGCTAGGATAGTCGCAAGCATACCTGTTAAGGCGGTAGCGATTAGAAGGGACGGCCCCCAGGGTGCCCCATTGGCCTGGTGACCAACTTTTTCGGCGGGCTGTAAGGGTGTTGTCATGGCGGTAACCTCCTTGTTGTCTACCTACTCCACCCAATTATATTATTGCTTACTATTTTGGAGGGCAGAGAAAAGGTCGCAACCTTCTGGTTGCGACCTTTTCTCATACACACACATTTCTTTCGCACCTATCCCCTAGGGAGGAGCTTCAGAGGTTACACACATTTCTCTGAAAGGGGTGACTCATCGCCACGGTGAGATTCTCAGTCTCTTGAGGTTGCGAGGTTTTCTCTCCTCGTCCTCACGTCTTTAACTATGGCACCCTAACCTTTGAACTCAATTCGGGGAACCTGTGCGAAACCTAAGAAAATACTTTTCTGGTGAAGTTTTTGCGTTGGCTGGTGGCCGAACTAGCCGGTGGTGCAGCCCCAGGCGTCCGCACCCGCGGTGCAGTCGTCGGCAACTAACCCAACCTTGGTGCGCCAGACCCGTACGAGCTGCGGGTCGCTGGTGCGGCTGACGGTTCCATCGATGACCTGCCAAGGCCCGCCCTCTACCGAGTATTCGCCGCGGTAGGTGGTGGTCAGGGCGAAATAGTAGTCGCCGGGGTCGGTGTAGCGGTGGGAGGTGTCGGTGGGCTGGTCCCAGACGTCCGTGCCGAGCTGGTAGCCGGGGTAGGTGACGGGGCCGAGCGTGGAGCCGTCCCCGTAGTCGAAGGTGTAGGAGACTGGGGTTGCACGAAGTACGACGTTTTGGCCGTTTATGGTGCGTGTGAATTCTTGGGGGTTGGGGTCGGCCCAGAAGTTGGTGTTGTAGTTCTTGAGGGTGTGGGGCGCGCGTTCTTGGCGGGGTGTGGCGGCTTCGATGGGGAAGGTGTCGAAGTCGTGGGTGGTGAGCGTGACGCGGACGGTGCGCAGCACGGTTTGCCCGTTTTCTTCGGCGATTTCTAGGCCGGCGGCTTCGAGCTCGGCTGGGGTGAGGGGTACGCAACCAATGGCGCCCTGTGGTGTGTTGAAGGGGAGGTCTGAGCCGTCACCCCAGTCGTCTGGCACAAGGGAGAGAACGCCCACGTCCCCGTTGGTTGCCAGGCAGTAGGTCCCCGGGGAGGGAGAGCTCCCCATCTTCAGGGCAGCGCGGTTGGGGCCTCGGGGCTTATCGAAGTAGATAAGTTTAACTGTCGCCAAGGTATCTGTTAGGTTGCCTTCTACCTTGTGGTCCTCGACTATCGTTTCATCCTGTTCGAAGCCAGTTGAGGTTTCCCAATCATATTCAATACTTACCTTGAACTCATCGCCGTCGGTCTCACCGGAGTCATTAGCTATAGCTGAGTTTAGTGGCGCGAGCAGTCCAAGCGATATCAGGGAGAATGCCATACAGTATTTTTTCACTTTATTTGACTGCCTTCCCATTAGATACCTTCCACTCCCCATCCTTGAAAGTCGCGATAATCTCATAACCATTGAGATTTGCTTCAGAGTTATCGATGCTCTTGACGCTATGTACTTCATTGATAACTCCGTTTTCGACAGTAATATTTGCCCCCAAACTGTATGAGTTATCTCCAAGACTGGTGATTAGCCCTCGATTTGGGTGTAACTCACGCTTGAGACCTATAATCCATCCGCCATTTTTATAAAGTTTGTCAATAGAGTCGATAAACCGTAGATCAGCTTCGTAGGTGTCTTCATACATATGTATGAGGTCGTGAGTATCTCCAGTTTGGATTGCGTAGTTTCGCATGTCATTCCAGTAGTTGATGAACAGAAGCATGGCTTCGGTGCTTTCAACGTTCATGCCTTCTGGGGCAACCGGTTTGGGTACGTTCTGGGCGGGGCCGTGCTCATCAGCAGCGCGGTATTCACCTTCAGATGCTTTTGAACCACCTGAATAATTGGTTTCTTCTGCGCTGGCAGTTGCCTCAACAGCGCTCGTAGAGCTGGACGCTACTGCAGAAGTCGTACTGCTTGAATCTGGTTCGGGAACCGAGCCTGTGGCCTGCGCACCGCAACCTGTAAGAGCTAGTAGCGCGATAGCTGTTAGGGCAAGATTGCGGGTGGGAGTGTGTTTCATAAGGGTCTCCTGGTGACATCTTTGTGACTAGGTCTTATGTGTGTTTATAGTGCTGGGTTTGTGCCATGGCAAGAGTTTCGGCCCGCTTGCCTGGTTTTTGACAGCAGATTACGCCGAAGGCGGCCAGTTATCCACAGGTCTTGCGTCTGACGTGGGCTAATGGGCCTACAGGGGGGAGCTGTGGAAAGTATTAAAGCCAACCTTGTTGTTTGTCCTCTTGCTCTATCTAGTAGCCCTTCAAAATATCACGTGCAAAGCGCCCCTCATATGGTGGTCTGAGGGGCGCTTGTAGTAATTTAGAGTGTTGGCTAGAAAAGGGTATCGGAAGAACTGTCTGCTGTATTGGTGAGAGGCAGGTTCTCGCGCTCTAGCCCGTAGTGGCGGCGATTGATAGCTTTGCCGAGTGCGTTGGGAATGCCCACTACCAGTGCATTACCCATGCAGAAAGCACGATGCCCGTCAGTTAAGCCCGCATCGGTCCAGCCCTTCGGAAAACCCTGAATCTGGTCTAATTCATCGGGAATAAGACGGCGTAGACGGCCTGATTCTGTCTTTACAACATGTTTAAATCGTGAGGCACCAGCTCCGCCCTCGCCGGTTAAAATGGTGCGTGCCGGGCGGTCGAGGGGGTCGGGGAAGGACATACTACCTTCTGAGTAGGTGTACTTGAATCCACTGGCTTTATTGATGCGTTCTTCTTTTTTGCCGCCCTTAAGGTATTCCCAGGCCTGGATTTTGCTAGGTTCAATAAAGAACTGGTCTGGCACTTCGGTCTCGTCGACAACGATATCGCCGAGAGTAAGACATTTGCCTGTGTACAGAGCTTCTGGCTTCGCGGTATAGATTTTACCGTGCTGCATTACGCCGGCATCTTGGAACCGTGAGGTTTTTGCACCTAGACCAAAGTTTTGAGTCACTTCAAAGGGGTCAATACTAATGCTGAAGTTATCTTCGCGAGTCAGGTTCTGGGTAATAGGGAAGGCCTCAGCAAAAACCCCTTCGGTACGTAGGGTTGTTTCTAGGTTCCACGTTGTGTCGGTAAGTTCTGCATAGATATATACACGTTTACGCTTCTGGGGGTGGCCATAGTCAGCTGCGTTAATAACGCGCCACTCAACGGAATACCCCAGCGAGTAGAAGCATGAAAGAATAATTGCGAAGTCACGACCACGCTGCTTTGAAGGCGATTTGAGCAGACGATCTACATTTTCAAGGACGACGTAGCGTGGCTTTTTCATATCTAGTGCACGGTAGATGTCCCACCAGAGCACTCCCTTTTTGCCTTCAATACCGTGTGATTGAGATAAGGGCTTGGAGACAGAGTAGTCCTGACAGGGGAAACCGCCAACGAGCATGTCTGCTTCTGGAATGGTGATTTCACCATTTTCAGCCATGGTAAGGGCCTTGTTGATATCTTCGTTGAGGAAGTTTTCTTCCCCAAAGCGCTCAACATAACAGCGGGCAGCGAACTGTTTGGTAGGTGTTCCGGGGGGTTCCCATTGGTTGGCCCAAACTGTTTCAAAGTTACCAGCTGAAGGCAGGTTAAAGCCGTCTTTGTTATAGCCTTCGAAGCCTAGGCGGAAGCCGCCGACGCCCGCGAAGAGTTCGATAATGCGAATCGGCTGGTCGGCCACTCTGGAGCCTCCTGTTAGGGGATGGTTGGTCTCAATGATTATAGATCAGAACGGGTGTTCTGATCAAGGCTTTCGGAGGAGTTTTGGGGCACAGTGTTGTCTGACTGTCTTGAGTCGTAAATAACCTCGTATTCTACGCTATTTGCAACTTTTTTCTTAACTATCGTTGATACCTTCCTGGTTTTTGTGTTTGTTACCTTTTCAACCAGATAATTTTCAAGACCTTCCAATCCGATAATTACTGTTGGTGTAATTAAGAAATTCATATGAGGTTTGAGCTGTTTTATATATTTTTCGTAGGTTCCAATTGCGCCGTCAAACCCGCCGTTCGCCTGAAGTGCACTTTTGGCGGTAATTAATATTCCAAATTTTGTTCGCTTGTCTCCATCGAGAGCTTTTTGTACATGGTTTATTTCAGATGCTAGGACTGGTTTCATCAGGTTTACCAATGCTGCACTGCTGTGGTTGAAGGCAACTTCAAGTGAGAACAACCCAGGATACGCAAAATCAAGGCGCCATGCTTTATTCTTTGACCTATTTTCTGCATCCGAATAATTTTTGTCTTTGAATATGTAAACTTCTTTTTCCCACCCGTTTTCCAGAAGTTTATTTCTTAGTGTTTCGTTTAAGATTATAGAAATACTTTTGTCGTTTTTCTTATCGTCTCTTCTTCGTTTAAGGAAGTTTTTTAAAATTTCCTCCTCGCTGATGTTTTGAATTATTTCTTCAAGTTTTTCAAAAACTTCCTTGGCTTCCTTATCGCCTCTAATTATTTCCAATCCATATCTGTGTGAATATAGTTCGTACTTCATGCATTATCTCTTTTCTATATCTCTTCTGCTATCTTTTGCTTGATAAGATTTGTATTAATCCAGAATGCCTGGTTTGTTAGTCGTTGGCCGTCAGGTAGCTGGTTGGAATCACGCTCTACATTACCTACATCAGGCCTTCCATCTGTGAAGCGGTACGCTGCCTTCTTCGCACTAGGGCGGATATGGCACACAGAGTTTTCCGATGCTTTCATGAAGTTGTTTTTGTAGGTTCCACCATCAAGATATACCTTGACGCCGTCTCGAAGTTTTTGCTTGGTATCAAGCCAGTATTCATACGCAGTGCCGGTGTTATCTTTGAACTCCTCACCGCCAATTAGGTGAACTGGCACAGACCAGAAGAAAGCACCCCGAAGGTAGTACCCATTATCATCCTCCTGAAAAACTACAAACAGATAACGTTGGTCTGCGAGCAGCGAGTACCATTCGGAGTCTTCCCACGAGGTCTCAGCATGAAGATCAGCAAACTTGAAGTTTTTAAGTTTTAGCTTCTCCTTAATCGCCCCATTCTTCTGGACTCGAACGGTGCGGACCGATATCCCCGCTTTCTCAAATTCCTCAATACGTTCCCTCTTTGAGCCAAAGAGACGCCATGTGAGTGCATTGTGAAAGTTTTTGGCAGCGGAGTCGAGATCTGGGGCTATTTCTGTCGCTAGCTCATGGGAATATCGGTTCTCAAAAGGTGCCAGCATCTGCAGGACGACATCATCGAAGGTGTTATCTTCAAGAAGCTGAGAATCGTTGATGAGCCGATCAGCCTCTTCCTGCTCTTTCTCGAATCGTTGAGCTAGGGCGGTCATATACGACTGCTTGAAAGAAAAAGCGCGACTCTTCGCTGGTATGTATTCAAGAGACCCATCTTCATGAACTAGAGGATAGAACTGGGCTCGTAAACTTTTCTCAGCCGTAGCCCCTTTCGTGCAAGCCCCAAGGTAGTTAGTCATACCCTCACTCAACTCGTGAGCTCGGCCAGCTTGAATCATGCTCACGATTTTTCTGTAGTCTTCTTTGATGATTTCAAGGTCTTCACCCGAAATCTGAAGTCTATTGATGAGGTTGATGCGTTGCTCGGTACTTTTGACGGAGCGGTCTCGAAGATAGCTGATAAGCAGAATATCGGAGGACTTTTTCTTTAGCGAAGAATCTTCGTAGTCGAGCGGAATTTCAGAGTTATTTGGAATCATCGAGAGCACCAGGCGTTCACCGGCTTTGATAACTCTCTGCTTTTTTCTGTTATTGCCGTACTCTACCGGGGTAACTTTAAGCTCCATGCCTGCTTCTGCGAAGTCAGGAGCTGACTCTGAGTTAGCTGTATAACCGAAGTAGTGCTCTTCAAGTAGGTTGCCTAGTGCACCTTTACGATTTTTGTCCGTGTAGTTCGGAGCTGGAAGGTGCTCTGAGAGCTTGAGCGAAAGGACATCCTCGAAGGTCAGACCTCTGAGGAGCCTCGCATAATCCACAATTTGTTCAGCGTCCTTGAAACCATCTTCCTTAAGTGCGCTGAGCGAGTTTGAGATTTTCTGGTTCAAATTAAAATCAACCGACATGGCATCACCCTGATATCTAGAAGTATCTATACGAGATGGGCTGGCGCCCCCGCCCGATTACATAGCTGTTATAACTACTTTATGGATCGTCTTGCGGACGCAACTTTGTCTATTGCTAGATATACAAGTGCTGTAACGAGGAAAGACGTCATGGTGGCGCCTATCGGAGACAAGAGGCGATATGCAAAAACCCAGGCTGTCAGTGAACCCAGCACCCAAGCTCCTACTGCAGGGTACCCAACTGCAAATCGATATGTGGTGAGTGGCAAATATTCACCACGTTTAACCAAGTAGTAGTCGCATATCATGACAGCAAATACGGGCACGAAAAAAGCCCCAATGAGTAGTAAGAAGTTTGTAAAGTGGTCAAGCAAAGCTATCTGACTCGCACCCAGGATAGAAATCAAACCAATAACGGAAGCGACTATCTTATAGTTTTGTGCTTTACTCGGCAGTACGGTCATGGCTGAGTTCACCATCCCATAGACCACCATAGAATTTGTTGCCATTACAGATAGAAATACGGCAACAGCAAGAGCAGGCCCAAAGGCCTCTACAAGCGGAACAGGGTCAAAAGGCGCTTCAACACCGCGTGCAATGACTAAATAGAGGGCCAAAGTCGCGCCTAAAGACATTGCAAGAATTGTTGATGTGCAGTAACCGATGAAGCTACCCGCAGATGTCTTAGCCGTATGAGAACCGAATCTGTTGAAATCTGCTGAAAGTACCGTCCAGGAAATAGCTGTTGCAAAGACTGCATCGAATGCTAGGCGAGAAGTATAAGGATTTTCAGTTGCTGAGGTTGAAAGAAATGAGCTTAGAGGGACCTCTTTGAAGCATAGCCACAGAACATAGCCCATGCACGCGAGAATCAGCACGGCAAAAACAGGTTCTACTTTGGCAATAGCGCTATGGCCAAACAGTGCCAGCGCAACGACTACTACTTCGCAGATTACAGACCAAAGCACCGGATTAGAGTATCCAGTCGCTCCTGCGACTAGCGCGTTTACTGTTACACCAGCAAGGATGGCTTGAACCCAGCTCCAGCCCATTAGGACCACAATATTGCCTACTGCGGGAATAAGGCTACCTTTTATACCGAATGAGAACTTCGTGAGTTCCATGGTGGCATACCCAGTTCTTGTTCCTATGCTGCCTACGGTAACTAAAACTAGGGCGCCTAGAAGGGTTCCTAGCGTAATCACAAGAAGTGCTGCCCCATAGGTTAGAGAAGGCACAAATAAGGTGCCTGTAAGCATCGTTGTGACCACGAGATTTGCTGCTAGCCAAACACCCATGATGCGAGGCGCTGATGAAGTTTTTGCCCCAGACTGTAGAAGGTTCTTATCGAGTATGGGCTGAGGCTTGGTGAACTGGGCTGACATAACATCAATACTAGGTGTTCTGGGTAACAGAATGAAGTCGATTGGTCTTTTTATGTGTTCTAACGCTGTGCTGAGAGAACCTAGCTATACAGATTGCGTTATGGAGTGGCTTTATAACGTGTAGGGGACGTTGAGGTGAAACAGGCTTACAGCGAAGCTGCTGGCTCGGGGCTGGCGTGAATCACCTCGTGAGCGAAGCGAACCGGGTGAGAGGGTCGGCAGCGAGCGTAAGCCTGTTTCACCTCTTTCAGTCCTCTGTTCCCGCTATATGGGCACCACCCGGTACAAACCTCCACTAACCCTTTGGCAGGGAGTCGGGGTGCCGCGTCCACCCGCTAAACTAGACCCCATGCGTTACACCTATCTTGGCCCGTCGGGCACCTTCACCGAAGCAGCTCTTCTCACCGTGCCTGGCGCGCCTGACGCTGAACGTATCCCCGCGACGTCCGTACCTGCGGCCCTGGACGCCCTGCGTGACGGTAGCGCCGATGCTGCCATGGTTCCTATCGAAAACTCTGTTGAAGGTGGTGTGACTGCAACCCTCGACGCCATCGCGGCCCTCGACGGGTCCCTGCGTATCGTCCGCGAAGTGCTGGTGCCCATCACCTTTGTGCTGGTTGCCCGCCCCGGCACCACACTAGAGAGCGTCAAAACTATCTCAACCCATACGCATGCCTGGGCGCAGGTGCGCTCCTGGGTGGCAGAGAACAAGCCGGACGCCGACTACCTGCCCGGCTCGTCCACCGCGGGCGCTGCCCTGGGGCTGCTGAATGAAAACCCCGGCTACGAGGCCGCTATCTGTTCGCCCGCTGTGGCGCAGACCCACCCCGAGCTGCAGGTGCTGGCTCACAATATTGGTGATAACAAGAACGCCGTCACCCGCTTCGTGCTCGTCGCCCGCGATGCTGAAACTCCCGCACCGACCGGGGCAGACAAAACCACCCTGGTCATCCCGCTGCCCCAGGACCGCCCCGGCGCCCTGCTTGACCTGCTAGAGCAGTTCTCAACCCGGGGAATCAACCTTTCCCGCATTGAGTCCCGCCCCACCGGCGAATTCCTGGGAGCCTACTTCTTCTCTATCGACATTGACGGGCACCTCTACGACGCCCGCGTGCGCGATGCCCTACGCGGCATCCACCGGGTATCACCCGGGGTGCTCTACCTGGGCTCCTATCCCCGCGCTGACAAGCGCCTAGCCGCGGTAGACCCCATGCACGACGAGGCTTCTTTCAACGCCGCCCGCGACTGGGTTGAAACCCTCTTCCCGGGCGGACGGCCCGAGGCTCTCAAGCATAATATCTAAGGTTTTTAAGGCCAATGAAATATATAGAAATCCAGCCCGCACTTCATAAGAGTAAAGGCGGGCTGAACGATTGTCTTACATTCTATAAACCTTTTGCTTTACCACCAGGAGCTTTCTGGCTTAGGGGATGAAGCAGGCTCACAGCGAGCGTGAGCCTGCTTCATCCCCAAACTGTCCCGTGTATCTTCCGTCAGATGAGGGTCAGCAGCGAGCGTGAGCCTGCTTTATGCCCCTATGAGCTGAGTTTCCAGACTCTGCCGAGAGCCCTTAGAGCCTTAAGAACCTCTGCCACCAGCGGCGCTGCTGCGCCACTAGTTCTTCTCTGGCGTTAACGAAGTCGCTGAGAGAGCGAATCTGCATGTCATCGGGGTACACCTGCACATTGACGGCGGCGGGGAGCACCTGGGCGTGGAAGTCGCTGACCTCACCGAGTACGTCCCCGTCCACCTCAACGGGTAGGCGGGTGTTGGGGAAGTAGACGCGGACGTCCGTGCCCACAAAGTGCTCGACCACCGGGTAGCGCACGCGGGTGGGGCGCAGGATGAACTGCGCTGCCATACGCACCCAGCTGCCCAGGTTGCGCGGGGTCAGCACAATCACTTCAAGCTGCCCATCAGAGAGCTGGGCCGTCTGCGCCAGGCTCACCCCGCCCTGAATCTTGCCGGTGTTAGCGACCAGTACAGACCGAATCTTGCGGCGAATCGGCGCACTGTTATTTACGGTGATGACTGCTGGGCGGCGGCGGGTAAACATGTGCCGGGTGCTGGCCTCAACGTAGGCTAGCCAGCCGACGCGGGCCTTGAGGTCTTCGCGGGTGTCGGTCATGATGTGGGCGTCAAAGCCTGCCCCGCCCATGACCACAAAATTGACCGGTGGAAGTTCCTTCTCGCCCTGCATCTCCATACGAATCATGTCGATGGTGCGGCTCTGCCCGTGCAGGGCGATGTTGATGCAGGCGTGCAGGTCATTTACGTCCATGTTGAGGTTGCGGGCCAGCAGGTTGCCCGTGCCCAGGGGGACGACGCCCAGGGTGGCTGCGGTGCCCGCCAGACCGTCTGCTACAGCGCGCACCGTGCCGTCACCGCCGACAGCCAGCACAATCTCAGCCCCGTCCGTCACAGCCTGCTGGGCCATACCAAAGCCGGGGTCGCCCGCCCCAGTCTCGTAGAACCTTGCCTTGGGCCAGTTAGCCAGGCCCAGCTCGGCGGTAATCATGCGAATCACCGAATCAGCCCTGTCTTTGGTGGGGTTATAGACCACCGCCACTTGTCGCGGCTCACCCGGCTCCAACATGCGGTGCAGGGGCCGGTAGACCGGGAAAAGGTCAGGACGCTCCCGCCTGCCCTTGCGCACAGACAATGCCACCCCACCCAGGGCAAGAGCAGAAGCAACAGCAAGGGATACGCCGAGAGTCGTACGCGAAACCATATCACCAGCATACTGAATAATACCCTTCCCCGCCGACCCCGGCTCCCCACTCCCTACCCCTCACCACCCCAGCGGACGCACCCCGCCGCTCCCAGCGTCCGCGCGCCTATCATCGCAGCGACAACTACGGTAAATTTAGAGGCATGATTGACATTAACCTCCTGCGTGAAAACCCCGACGCCTTCCGTGCCTCACAGCGCGCTCGCGGCGCTGACGAAACCGTCATTGACCAGATTCTCGAAGCGGACGCCACCCGCCGCACCTCCATCAACGAGTTCGAGAAGCTGCGCGCCGAACAGAACGTCTTCTCTAAGAAAATCGGCAAGGCCGCCAAGGAAGAAAAGCAGGCCCTGCTGGCTGAGGTTAAGGAACTCTCTCAGAAGGTCTCAGAGGCCAAGGCTGCCGCTGACGCAGCTGCCGCCCGCCAGGAAGAACTGGTCGCCGGTGTAGGCAACCTGATTATTGACGGTATTCCTGCCGGTGGCGAGGACGACTACGTGGTCGTCAAGCAGGTAGGCGAACCCCGCAACTTCGAGGCAGACGGCTTTGAACCCCGCGACCACCTTGAAATCGGTGAGCTGGTTGACGGCATCGACATGGTGCGTGGCGCTAAGGTCTCAGGCTCCCGCTTCTACTTCCTCAAGGGCCACGTCGCCCGCCTGGAGCAGGCACTCATGTGGATGGCCCTCGACCAGGCAACCGCCAACGGCTTCACCATGCTCACCACCCCCACCCTGGTGCGCCCCGAAACCATGAACGGTACCGGCTTCAACGTCGAACACGACGACGAAATCTACCGCCTCGAGCGCGACGACCTCTACCTGGTCGGTACCTCCGAGGTCGCTATCGCTGGCTACCATGCCGATGAAATCATTGACTTTAAGAATGGTCCCCTCAAGTACCTGGGCTGGTCCTCCTGCTACCGCCGCGAAGCCGGTTCTGCCGGTAAGGACACCCGCGGTATTATTCGCGTGCACCAGTTCAACAAGGCCGAAATGTTTGTCTACTGTCCCGTCGAGCAGGCAGAAGAGATGCACTCCAAGATGCTGGCCTGGGAAGAAGAAATGCTGGCCAAGTGCGAGCTCTCCTACCGCGTGATCGACACCGCCGCGGGTGACCTGGGCTCGTCCGCCGCCCGCAAGTTCGACTGCGAAGCCTGGGTGCCCACCCAGGGCGCCTTCCGCGAACTGACCTCAACCTCCAACTGCACTACCTACCAGGCCCGCCGCCTGAACGTGCGTGAGCGTATGCCCGATACCGTTACCGCCGATGGCAAGACCAAGAAGGGCGGTACTCGCACTGTTGCCACCCTCAATGGCACCCTAGCTACCACCCGCTGGCTGGTTGCAATCCTGGAAACCCACCAGCAGGCAGACGGCTCCGTGCGTATCCCCGAGGCCCTGCGCCCCTACATGGGCGGGCTGGAAGTAATTCCGGTAGTGGCTAAGTAGCTTCTTTTTAGTTCCCCACGGGGTGCTGTTTGTTCTTGTCAGACGGTATTTCGTGGGGAATTTTTGTGTTAAAAAGTGGGTGGCTCCGCCCCTACCTCCTTGAAAAGTTCGCCTAGACGAACTTATGATGGTTGCACACACCAGACCATGAACAGGGCTTCACCGGCTACAACGGCGTAAGTTAGAAGATCGCGCACCCCAACGAAGGAACAACGCACCCATGAACACAGCAACCCGCACCCCCCAAGCTCATGCCACCCAGACCCGTCGCGCCCTCACCCGTCGCCTGTTTGCTGCGGGCGGGGTGCTCGCCCTGGGCATCCTCACTGCCTGCGGCTCTACTTCCGGTACCGAGGCGCAGGATGATACCCCCACCGTCATCGCAACCTTCACCGTACTGGCAGATATGGCGCAGAACGTGGGCGGTGAGCACATCACCGTAGAATCCCTCACCAAGCCCGGTGCAGAAATCCACGAGTACGACCCCACCCCGTCCGACGTCAAAAAGGGTGCGGATGCAGACCTGATCCTCGCTAACGGGCTGGGCTTGGAGGCCTGGTTTGAGCAGTTTTTGCAGGACACTGACGCGCAGAGCGTGACCGTCTCTGATGGCGTGCAGACCATCAACATCGCTGAGGCGGAGTCCGCCGGTAAACCCAACCCGCACGCCTGGATGAGCCCGCTGGCGGCACAGACCTACATTGATAACATCGCGGACGCCTTCGCTGAGCTAGACCCCGAGAACGCGGACGCCTTCCGCACCAACGCTGAGGCATACAAGAAGGAGCTGCAGGCGGTACACGATGAGCTGGTAGCCGACCTTTCCGCTGTGCCCCAGGGCAAGCGCGCGCTGGTGACCTGCGAGGGTGCCTTCTCCTACCTGGCAGCGGATGCCGGACTGACGGAAAAGTACCTGTGGGCGGTGAATTCGGACGGTGAGCCGAGCGCCTCCCGTGTGGCTGAGGTAGCTGATTTTGTAGAGGGCAACAAGGTGCCCGCCGTGTTCTGTGAGTCTACGGTGCCGTCCAAGACCATGGAGCAGGTAGCGAAGGAGTCCGGCTCAACTTACGCCGGTGCGCTCTACGTTGATTCTCTCTCTGAGAAGGACGGGGACGTGCCCACTTACCTAGACCTAATCCGCTATGACGCAGAAACCATTGCCGAGGCGCTGAGCAAGTAGCCCCGGCGCCTAAAACCTGGCAGGCTCCCTGCCATAGATGTGCGGTTGCCGGTGAGGCAGGTGGTCCCGTGTGCGGGGTGTCCACCGCCTGCCCCCGGTGCCCCGTCCTTTGCTTTAAAAGAAACCGGGCGGCGTTAGAGTACAAGAATGAGCCTTTTAGATATCCGCGATGTGACGGTCACCTACGGCGATGTGCAGGCCCTGCGTGGGGCGCACCTGGCGGTGGACGCCGGGAGTGTGTGCGGCCTGGTGGGTATGAAC
Organism: Rothia nasimurium; assembly: GCF_035916755.1. Classification (GTDB taxonomy): domain Bacteria; phylum Actinomycetota; class Actinomycetes; order Actinomycetales; family Micrococcaceae; genus Rothia. Next base: position 55,869 of record NZ_JAYWIX010000008.1, read on the forward strand.
GGGTCGGGTAAGTCCACGCTTTTTAAGGCGGTAATGGGCGTTGCCCCCGCCAGCGGGTCGGTGATGATTGATGGTATGACGCCCAAGGCGGCGCGTAAGGCTGGCGTGGTGAGCTATGTACCACAACGGGAGGAGATTGATTTTTCGTTTCCCGTATCGGTGCGTGATGTGGTGGCGCAGGGGCGCTACGGGCGGCTAGGTTTTACCCGGCGGCTGCGGGCTGAGGACCGTGCCGCCGTGGACGAGGCTTTAGAGCGGGTGGAGCTGACCGACCTGGCACACCGGCAGATTGGTAACCTCTCGGGTGGCCAGCGTAAGCGGGCTTTCGTGGCGCGCGGGCTGGCGCAGGGGGCTAAGCTCCTGCTACTGGATGAGCCCTTCGCGGGAGTGGATAAGCGGAGTGAGACGATGCTGGTGACCCTGCTACGGGAGCTGCGCGATGCCGGGGCTGGGATTCTGATTTCAACCCACGACCTTGCCAACCTGGCAGACCTGGCGGACACCGCCGTCCTGCTCCGCAACGAGGTACTGATGTCAGGGGACCCCTCCACCGTACTCGCCCCGGATAACCTGGTGCGTGCCTTCGGTATGAATCCGCTGACCCCCGCCCAGGAGGGCAACCGTGCTTGACCTACTCCTAGAACCGCTGACCTACGGCTTTATGCAGCGCGGGTTCCTGGTGACGGTGATTGCCGCCCTGGTCTGCGCCCTGCTGTCCTGCTGGCTGGTGCTCATGGGCTGGTCGCTCATGGGTGACGCTATCTCGCACGCCGTGCTGCCCGGGGTGGTGCTCGCCTACATGGTGGGCGCACCCTTCGCGGTGGGCGCGGTGATCGCCGGCTTACTGGCAGTTGCCCTCATCGGGGCGGTACGGGGCAGCGGGCGCATTAGGGAGGACGCCGCCATCGGCATTGTCTTTACGGTGATGTTCGCCCTCGGGCTGGTGCTGATTTCGGTAACACCCTCTCAGACTGACCTGCACAGCATTCTCTTTGGCAACGTGCTGGGCGTGTCCTGGGCTGAAGTTGCCCAGATTGCGGTGCTGGCGGTGCTGGTGGTTACCGTGCTCATGCTCAAACGCCGCGACCTGGTGCTCTACGCCTTCGACCCCGGCTACACTCACGCCATTGGGCTGAGCCCGCGCCTGCTGGCAGGGGTCCTGCTGGTGGCGCTCGCCCTGACTTCTGTGCTTGCCCTGCAGATTGTGGGGGTGGTGCTGGTGGTTGCCATGCTGGTGATTCCCGGCTCCACCGCGCGCCTGCTCACCGACAGGTTCAGTACCATGCTGGCGGTTTCTGCCGGAGTCTCCCTGGCGGGTGCCCTGGTGGGGCTCTACGCCAGCTACCACCTAGACGTGTCTGCCGGTGGTGCGGTGGTACTCGCCCTGGGTGCCTTCTTTGGTGCTGCCTACCTCTTTGCCCCGCGCCACGGTCTGCTGACCCGACGCCGGGCAGCGGCGCAGGCGTCCCAGGGCTAGGTAAGGGGCTAGGGGAGAGCTACCCGGCGCCTTGTTACAAAGTGCGGAACAAAACCTCCACAAAGTGCGGAATAGATTAATCGCAAAGTGCGGAATAGAATGTCTCTAAACTGCCCAATAGAATCATTGCAAAGTGCGGAATAGAGAGCTCATAGTATGTCTGACCAGTACATTCAAAGGTTTGCCGATGAATCCCTGCAACGAGCCCTGGGGCGGGCTGGCGCTGTACTGATTGAGGGCCCCAAGGGCTGTGGCAAAACAGAGACCGCCCTGCAAGTTGCCCAGAGCCAGGTGCGTTTGGACGTAGACCCGCAGGTAGCCCAGACCGTTGAGATTGACCCCTCTCTGCTTCTGCTGGGGGAACAGCCGAGGCTCCTGGACGAATGGCAGCTTTACCCCGTCATGTGGGACGTCGTAAGGCGTGACGTTGACGACCGTAGACTCACCGGCGGGTACATCCTCACCGGGTCTACCGCGCCGGGCGAGAACGCTGCCCGGCACACCGGGGCAGGGCGTTTTGCCCGTTTGCAGATGAGCACGATGTCCCTCGCCGAATCGGGCGAATCATCGCGCCAGGTTTCTTTAGAGCAGCTGTTGGAGGGTGACGCCCCGCGAGCTGCCGCACCGTCCGTCAGCATTAGCGACCTGGTAGACCGCATGTGCCGAGGTGGCTGGCCCGCCTTCATCGGGCTACCCCTAGAAGCAGCTTTAGGTAATCTCCGGGACTATGTATCAACCGTTGCTGACGTCGATATCCGCACACCGGACGGAGTACGACGCGACCCCGCCCAGGTGCGTCGTCTACTGAGGTCCCTGGGCAGGGGTGTTGGCACCGAACTCAAGATTGCTACACTCGCGCAGGACGCCGGTATCAACAGGGACACCGCCACCGACTATATCGCCGCGCTTTCCCGCATTTTTATCCAGGTCGAGCAACCCGCGTGGTCTGCCCATCTGAGGTCTAAAGCGACCCTGCGGAGCTCTCCCAAACGCCATATGGCCGACCCAGCCCTTGCCGTGGCAGCACTCGGGGCTACACCCCAGAAAGTATTGCAGGACCTGGACTTTGCGGGCCAGCTCTTTGAGTCCCAGGTTGTGCACGACCTCTCTGTTTTGATAGGAGGTCAGGGCACTGTAGCTCACGCACGAGACTCTGCCGGTAAAGAAGTGGACGCTGTGCTAGAACGGCACGATGGCAGGTGGGCACTGGTTGAAATTAAGCTGGGTTCCCGCGAAGAAACGGTGGAAAAAGCAGCCACCTCCCTCAAGGCCTTCAGGGATCAGTTAGAGCTAGAGAAATACGAGTACGCCCCGGAGCTTATCGTGCTGACGGGCGGCGGCCTGTCCTACCGGCGCCCAGACGGGGTTAACGTGGTGGCGTTTACGGCGCTGACCCGATAAGCCCTCCGGCAGAGCTAGAGGTAGGATACGTACACGGCGGCAGCTGCGCTCACGTCCAGGGGGAGTATGGCACCGCTGGGTAGAACCAGGTTCACGGTGGCGGTCTGCTCCGTCTCCTCGCCGTTAGCGGCGGTAACTGCCAGGTGTTTTCCCGGGGCAATGCTGTGCTCTGCAAAGAACCGCAGCAGCTGTGGGTCATCGTCCGAAACACGCTCCACCAGCACCCTGTCCCCCGGTGAACAATCCACCAGGGTATGCGGGGCAATAGACTCCACCTCGCCTGTAGGGGAGGGGATAGGGTCGCCGTGTGGGTCGCGGGTAGGGTGCCCCAGCAGGGCATCAATCCGCTCAACCATCAAATCCGAGACGGCGTGCTCCAGCACCTCCGCCTCATCGTGCACCTGGTCCCAGGTGTAGCCCAGCGTCTCCACCAGGAAAGTCTCAATTAGGCGGTGACGGCGCACCATCGACACCGCATACTCCCGCCCCTGCTCCGTCAGCTCAATCGCCCCGTACCGCTGGTGCTCCACCAGTCCAGCAGCAGCAAGACGTTTCACCGCGTCCGACACCGACGACTGCCGTAGCCCCGCCCGCGCCGCAATGACGGAGGTAGACGCCGGCTCGGTACCGTGTTCGGTAATGCCCCAAATGATTTTGAGGTAGTTCTGGGTGCTGTCAGACAGCTTGGTAAGAGACATAAACACAAGTTTATCCGTTGTCGCTCCCGGCCTCCGCACCACGCCCGTCGGGTACCTGCCCCTTTTACATGCTGTTCACCGGGGCTTTGCCCGCCGTGCAGGTGTAGGCTGAACAGAGTTATAAGACTGAAAGGCATGATGACATTCATGAAGGATCTGAAAGTACACCCTCCTCGCCGTTCAAACTGGGAACGGGAAGAGGGCGTGAGCTACCTGGTAGCTATCGATATTGACGGCACCCTGGTCAACCACGATGGCGCGATGAGCGAGGCTGTCAAAAAGGCCGCCCAGGATGTCGTGGACGCGGGCCACCACGTGGTCATTTCTACCGGACGCTCTCTGGGAGCCACCCTGCCCATCGTTGAGATGATTGGGCTGACGCGCGGCTACGCAGTGAGCTCCAACGGCGCGGTTACCCTGAGCATCGACCCCTCCCTTGAAGCTGGTTACCGCATCATCGACAAGGTCAGCTTCGACCCCTCCAACGCCATTACCCTGCTCAAGGCCAAGCTGCCACACGCGTCCTTGGCCTTGGAAGCACCCGATGGAACGGTCTATGCCACCGATAACTTTGAGGACTGGTCTTTTGGTGTCAACACCGTCAAGACCACCCGCACCGAGATGGCCGCGATGAAGTCGGCCGTGCGCGTGGTGGTCTGCTCACCCACAGACACCCCCGACGATTTCAAACGCGCTATCTACGATTCAGGCCTGCACGGGGTCAACTACGCAGTGGGCTGGAGTGCCTGGCTCGATGTGGCCGCCCACGGGGTTTCGAAGGCAACCGCCCTGGAACAGATCCGCCGCAAGCTGCGCGTGGACCCCCGCCACACCATCGCCATCGGCGACGGCCTCAACGACAAGGAAATGATTCACTGGGCAGCCCGAGGCGTTGCCATGGGCCAGGCCCTGCCCGAGGTGGCGGAGCTGGCTACGGACGTCACCGGCTCGGTCTACGAGGATGGCACGGTGCCGATTCTGCGCGACCTGCTCTAAAACCATGAGGCTTATTCATAAGGGGTTCCGCAGGCTCACGCTCGCTGCCGCCCCCCCCTCGCCTGGTTCGCTAGCTGGCTCGCAAGCTCGCCAGATTCGCGCCGAGATTTATTTTCCTCGCGGGCTCGGAATCTCGGTGCTCATCCGCTCACTCCATCGAGCCAGCAGCTTCGCTGTGAGCCTGCTCCACCTACCCTAATGAACAAGCCCCCATATATCCCCTCTATACCTATTGGGTGTAGGGGGGATATTCTTTATCTATGATTCAGCCCATGATATACAGAGTAAAAAACCGATTTTAACCCTGTGGCATGGCCTTGGGCAGATGGGTAGGAACTCATGATCGAGGAAGATAGCGTCATCATTGCTAACCAGCATCAGGGCTCTCAAGGGGGGGGCGAACTGTTCCGCCCTTAGGGACTATTATGCAGGGACGGTTGCTCTCTGCCTTTTAGCTCTGGCTACCGCCTGGGTGCGCTGCTCACTCCTGGACTCAACCCTCATTTTTAATCCGGCTGACTACGGAGTCTATCGTGGAACCGGGGTAGCTGTGCTTGCCGGGGCTGACTTTTATAGTCAGAACATTACCGGGGTGTACGTACCCCAGGGTCTCCCCTTCGTGTACACGCCCTTTACCGCTCTGTTGCTGATTCCTTTAGCCTGGCTGCCGGAACCGCTAGGGATCGGAGTCTGGACCTTCCTCAACTGCCTGGCACGGGGCATCCTGCTCTTGCTCAGTCTCATCTACATACGCCCGTCCCTTACCGGTGTCCGCCTGGCCGCGGCACTCTCCGCCACCTACCTGCTTGCCCTACCCCTGAACGTCGTAGCTCAGCATCTTATCTTTGGGCAGATTAATCTGCTTCTTGTTTCTCTCTGCCTCATCGACATGGTTCGCCCACAGACCCGCTATCTGCCTCGCGGAGTGCTGATTGGGCTGGCAGCAGGGATCAAACTGACTCCGGCTCTTTTTATTCTTTTCTTCTGGGTAAGCGGACGCCTGCGCCCGGCTTTTGCGGCAACTGCGACAGCCTTAGCTCCCGTAGCCCTGGGGTTCCTGCTCCTGCCTGAACCCAGTTCAACCTATTTTGGGTCTAAACTCTCTGGCCTGGAAAATGCTGTCGACTTAGGAACCAACTTCGCTACTTCGGGTAACAGCTCTCTGCAGGGTGTAGCTGAGCGCTGGGTAGGTACCCATTCTCTGCTCCTGTTAGCACCCTTACTGCTAGCTGTTGTAGCGGTAGCGTTTTCCCAGGCCCACCGAGAGTTAGTGTGTGGTGATGGTTTTGCTGCCGCCGCAGTACTCGGTTGTTCTACTTGCCTGCTTTCCCCGGTGTCCTGGTTGCACCATTGGGTCTGGGTTATACCCACTCTGGCAGTGTTGGTTACTCGTGGGCGAGTTGCACGTGCTCTGGCCGCTATCTGGGCTTTAGCCTGCCTGGCTCAGCTCACAGACCTGGGTGACCTAGCAGCTCATGCCGGCTGGCCCGTCATACCCGTTGAAATAATGCGATCATCTCTGGTGCTGCTCGCCCTGCTTGCTATGGTGGTCTTATACCTGCCCCCGCAGAGAAAGGCCAACCGTGAGCGACACCCTGCCCGCCACCGGCGTCCTACTCTATGACCCCGACTGCGGCATCTGCCAAAAAGCCGCCCGAGTGCTCACCCACCTGGGCCTAGACGCCCGGGTACAAGCCGGGCACTACGACCGCCTACAAGAGCACTGCGTCGACCTCGAACGCTTCATGCGCCAAATCCCCTTCATCACCCCCACCGGGCAGGTAGCCTACGGGGCGCTCGCCATCGCCTTAGCACTTTCCACCAGCCGGTACGCGCCCGTGCGGGTGGCGGCGTCCGCCCTGAAGAACCCCCTGCTGCGCCCGCTGGCAGAGCGAGCCTACCTGCAAATCTCCGCCAACCGCTCCACCGCCTGCCAGCTCAAGCACTAAGGGCTCGACGGTAGAAAGAAGCCCAGCATGCTCGCAGTCCTCGAAGGCTTTACCATCATCGCGGTAGTGGTGGGCGTAGGCTACCTGGTCGCCCGCCTCGACATTCTGCCGCCCAACTCCGGGCTCTCCCTCAATCGTTTTGCCTTCTTCGTAGCCCTGCCCCCGCTCATGTTCGTGACCATGGCCGGGGCTGACCTGCACGTGATTTTCTCCGGCCGCCTTCCCGTGGCTATCTTGAGCTTCGCTACGGTCGCCCTGCTTTTTGCCGTCATCGCCAGGTTCCTGCTCAAAAAGGACGCCGGCACCGTCACAGTGGGCGCGGCCGCCAGCGGCTATATCAATGCCAACAATATGGGCCTGCCCGTAGCAACCTACATCGTGGGCGACGCTGCCCAGGTAGCCCCTATCCTGCTCTTCCAGCTCCTGATCGCCGCCCCCATCGTGCTTTCTATTCTGGACGCCATATCCCACGGGGCGGTCTCCATGAAAACCGTTGCCACCCAGCCCATCAAAAACCCGCTGATTATCGGTTCAGCCCTGGGTCTGCTGGTCAACGTGTTCAATCTGCAGGTTCCCGATGTGGTGATGGAACCTTTCCGTATCTTGGGCGGCGCGGGCGTACCGCTAATCCTAGCGGCCTTCGGCATGTCGTTGCGGGGTTCCAAGGTGCTCGATACTCCCGGCCAACGCTTCGAAACCGTGCTTGCCGCTAGCTTTAAGAGCCTTCTGATGCCGCTGGTTGCCTACCTGCTGGCCCGCTACGTTTTCCATCTCAGCGAGAGCGATATCTTCGCGGCCACCGTTCTTGCAGCTCTGCCCAGCGCCCAGAACATGTATAACTACGCGGTGCGGTACAACGTAGCAACCACGCTCTCCCGCGATATCGTGCTGCTCAGTACCCTGGGCGCTATGCCCGTGATTCTGGTGATTTCACTCCTCTTGCACTGACAGTTTGCCGGTGCCCGGCCTACTGATCCTGCCCCTCCAAGCCCTCAAGCAGCTCAGCAATGAGCTCGCGAGAAGCCAGCTCTTCATGCCAGTAGGACCGCACCAGGGTTTTACTCACCGCCTGGGAGGTAATTCCCAGCGCCTGGGCTACCGCCTTTTGCTGCCCGCGCACACCGGGCACTAGCAGGTCAAGCACCCGCCACTCGGCTTCGGTACGGGCGGACGCCACCCGGTAGAGCAGGCGCAAGAGGCCGGTTACCTGGTCGGCCCGGACACCCTGCCCTTCAGCGTGCACACAGATACCGCGCGGTGGGGCACCGGTCTGGGCCTGCTCCACCGCTGACCGGGACAGGCTCAAGGCAGAGCCCGAACACTCCGGGGTAGAAACCGCCCCCAGGGCCGCCGCGAAGCGCGGCCGCACCAGCTCACCGGCCCCGATACCCACCCAAAACCGGGCAAACCGGGCCCCGAGCAGGGCGGCGGCCAGGGCGTCCTGGGCATTATCGAACGCCCCCTGCACCTCATCGGGGTAGGTGCGGGTAAAGGCAACAGCAGGGGCCAGCTGCTCGAGACGGTTCTCCAAGTCGGTGAGGTGCTCCTGCACCGAACCCTGGGTCGAGCGGGCAATGAAGGTCAGTACAAACATGTCTTTCAGTATGCCCTAGAGTCACCGGGCAGAAAACTAGCCTTCACCCCAGAGCAGGGTTTCGGCATCCACCCCGGCAAGGAAGAGCTGCTCCTGCAACGGCTGGGCGCACTCAATCGGCAGCCGGACGCTACTGCAGGTCAGGTCATAGCCCAGATAGGCGGTGGCAGAGTCAAAGCCGGATAAATCGCGCCCCAACTCCCGGCAGAGGTGCACCACCTGTTTGAGGTCGGGTGCCGACCCAAAGACCCAGAAATAATCGGGGCTCGTGAGCTGGAACAGCCCCAGGGGCGCACCCGCACCCGACTGATCCCGCACCCGCACCCAGCCACCTGCCGGGTCTAGGTCGCCGGGGCCGTCCTGCGGGGCTAGAGGGTCAAGCGTCCAGGCCCGGGTGCGCTCTAGCCAGTCGGGTAGCTGGGGCATATAGAGGGTGTCTCCCTCCCCGCCCCAGGGCGTAGCGTCAAAACTGCGGGCATACATGGCAGACCAGAACTCGCTACTGCTACACGAAACCCCCACGCTGTTGAGCTGGGCCGGGTCGCTCGGCGCCGCAAACTGGTCGTGCTCGGCATCCTCGGGGCTTGATGCTGCCAAATCAGCTAGGTAGGCCTGGTCCCAGTAGGTGGGCCTGGTCGCGTACCCCTGCTCGCGCAAGCGCTCGTCGATACGCTGCAGGTAGCGGGGCTCGCCCAGAGCCACGGTCTGCCCATCAAAGTGAAAGAGATAGGGGGAGCGCTTACGGTGGGTGGGGGAGAGGGGCATGCTAACTCCTAACGGTGGGGGGATCGGGGCGGACGCCAGCCTCCCCCTCATCGGGGAAGGGCAGGGCTGCCCGCTCAAGGCGGATAAAGGCACCCAGCAGGGCTAGCGCCTCGGGGCTGGTGGGCAGAAAGTCGGTAAACCGGGTTGAGCACACCACCACCGCCGCCCACATGCCGCGGGACAGGGCAACATTCAACCGGTTGGGCGAGAGCAGAAAATCGGTTCCGCGGGGGCTATCACCGGCACTCGAAGCAGCCATCGACACCAGCACCACCGGGGCCTCCTGCCCCTGGAACTTATCAACCGTACCGACGCGCACACCCCCGCCGTCGGCGTCCGCTAGCCCCGCCTCCAGCAGGGCTGCCCGAATCGTATCAACCTGGGCGTTATAGGCTGCCACCACAATAATGTCTGAGGGTGCTAGGGGCGCTGCCTGCTCGGGGGCAGCCAGGTGGGGAGTCCACAGGTGCCCCAGAAAGCCGCGGGCCAAAGCCACAATCTCATCGGCTTCTTCGACTGAAGCTGTTGAGTTACCCCGGTGCTCTATCGTGCGCAGGTAGACCCCGGGCTCCCACCCCTCCAGGTGCCTCTCGGTGCCCGAGGGGGCGGACGCCAGCCGCCCCTCATACGATAGGGCCGAGACCGGGGCGCACAGGGCCGGGTGCATACGCCAGGTGACATCGAGAAAATAGCCAAACTCTTCAGGCAGCACCGTACGGCCCGCTGAAAGCCAGCCCAGGGCAGACTCGTCCACCGGGTAGGGGTGGGTGCCCTGCGTGACCTGGGGTAGCTGGGCCGGGTCGCCCAGGAGCAGCAGGTTCTTAGCTGAACGGGCCACTGCCAGCGTATTAGCCAGCGAATACTGCCCCGCCTCGTCAATCACTAGCAGGTCAAGGCCCTCAAACCGGAACTTGCGATCAGAGGCAAAATCCCAGGCTGTGCCGCCAAAAATACGGCCACCGGGTTCATCCATAAATCTGGAAACGTCGGGGTTGCGAACCTCGCGCCAGGGAAAATTCGGGGTCTGGCTCTTGCCCGCCCCCTTAGCGATCTGGTCAGGGTCTACGCGGCCATTACTGATACACCCCAGCAGCATGTTCTCAACCACCGCATGGGACTGGGCCACAATACCCACCTTCCAGCCCGCAGCCACAAGACGGCCGATTACATGAGAACCCACGAAGGTCTTACCCGACCCCGGGGGGCCCTGTACCGCCACATACGACCGATCGAGCTGGCTCACCGCCTGATAAATAGCCTGCACCGTCGCAAGAGAACCGTGCGTCTCTACAAAATCCTGCGGACGTGGCAACACACCGCCCCCGACCAGCCGCGGCGGAACACGACGAACCACATCGGTACCCGCCGATGCCGGTAATTCAGGCAGTACCCGGGCGGTACGCGCTGCCAATTCAAGTAGAGCCTGTTCCTGGGCCTGCGTCGGAATAGGCTGCCCGGGAGTTAGCGCCATTGGCAGGTGCGGGTAAGGCTCAGCCGGCTCACCGTCTGAGGTTTTCAAACTCTCCCGCACCGTAATCCGCACTAGGTTGGGCTGCCCCGCCTCATGCTCCGGAATCTCCTCCAACTCTACAATCTCAGTACTAAAGGCACCGGCCCGCTCGGCCTCCACCGGTAGTACCCCTTCATGCAGAGCCGCATAGGTTAAAGCCTGCTGCCGGGCTTCCCGCTCCAAAAAGGGCGGAAAAGGGCGCGTATACATGGCAAAGAGGTTGCTATCGCCCACCTTCACCGACGAACCTGGAGCAACCCTTGCCACCCCGCTCAGCAAGCGCACAGTGGACCGAGCCCGCTCAGGGCGGTGCCAATCGGCGACCACCTGCATCCGGCCCAGCAACACCACATCGCGGGCGTCCTCCCAATCCTCACGGGGGGCCGTAAGACGATTGAAATGGTCCCACCAGAACTGACGGCGCTCGCGACGATGGTAGCCCGTAGCCGTAGCTACCATGGCAACAGCCTGCTTCTGCGGCTCCAACTCGCCACCGGCGTCTAGGGCCTCAACGAACCGGCGCAGGGCCCGCTCAGCCTCGGTCTCATCTTCAGCCCTGCCCGCCTGCACCAGCAGCTCGTTGAGGTCAGCCAGGGGCGCGGGCTGTACAAGCTCGTCGTCGACCGACCGGCCCACCAACCCTAGTAGCCAGGTGCGTAACTGAGACAGGGAAAGACCGGTGCGGTAGAGACTGCGGGCAAGGGCAGTGCGCATAGCTTCGGCCTGCTCCGCGCGCCCTTCCTTCTCGGCCTCGGTTACATCGGCAAAGGCCGTCACAGGAATATCAGGGTCAGGCCCAAGCTCCTGACCGTAGAGAGGCTCAATATCTGCCAGCACCCGGGTGCCGGTACTGATGCGCATGGAGCGCCGGAGCACCTCAGAGAGGTCAATGAGCACACCGTCACGTTGGATATCGGTGAGATAGGCTTCGCCCATACCGTGCATCGCCGCTAGCTGTTGCAAGGTGGTGAGCGTGGCCGCCCCAAAGTAATAGACCCGTAGACCCGGGTGAAGTTGGCGCTGCTGGTGCAGCAGGCCAAGAAAGTCTGTAAGAAGACGCCCTTCAGCGCTGCGGCTTGCTGCCCAAAACTGGCTAAACAGGGGCTCTGCTCCCGGCTCATCGGGCAGAGCTACAGCACCCAGAGTGTAGGTCAGCCCCCAGGCTAGCTCGGGGTGAGCCGCTTGCCTGTCGTGCCATAGGGGGTCAGCGCGCAGGCTGATGAAAAGATCACCTGCACTGGCCCGCGGGAGCATACGAAGAGAATGACGAGGGAAGAGCTTGTAGGAGACGGAATGTTCCTGACCTTCCCGCTGTACCGTGGCGGTACCGTCCGGCTCTGAATTGCCGGTCTGTAGGGCTGCCTGCTCTGCGTAGCGCCGCACCAGCCCCGGGAGCTGAGACTGGCCTGCCAGGGCCGCCAACTCGTCAATACTCTGAACACCACAGCGCTCATAGATAACCTGCCGTGAGCGTGCCGTCATCCCGGCGGTCAGTAGCATATCGCGGTGCTCCCGCACCATCACCTGGCAGGTATCGCAGCGCCCGCAGCGTGTTACCTCTGGGCTTCCGGGCTCCACAAACCAGCTCACCGGGGCTGTGCCCGGTGCCCGGTGGGCGGTAAGGAGCTCGAGAAGGCGCTCGCGCTTCTGCTCGAACACCGGTGTAAGGGTAGCAAGCTCATGTAGAGACTCGACGTTATTGCCCAGAATGAGCGAGACATAGGGGGCACAGGGGATCCCCTCTCTATGTAGCTGGTCGGCATAGGCAGCGACCTGGAGGAGAGCCGGGACCCGAGCCGTGCGAGCTAGCTTGGTGTCGACCACCCGGTAGCTACCATCGGGCTGCTTTACAAGGAAGTCAGCACGCCCGTGGAAGGAACCGTCAAAGAAGCTGGCCTGGAAGACAACATCTGCGCCTGCCCTCAGCACTTCGAGAGTTTCTTCCCGTTTTTCTTCGAGAGCCTGCCGAGTGTAGGTACGCGGGGGATCAACCTGATACACCCCCCGGCCCGAGGCTGGATCCCAGCTGCCGTAGGTTTGGAGAAAGTCATCGAGGATGCGCTGTTCGTGGGCTTCGCCCAGGGCGGCGGCTCTGCGAAGCTGGGGATCTTCAATACGTTCGAGGCGGGGCACCCTGCCCAGAGCCTGGTCAAGGGCGTAGAGGGTGGCGAACTGGCACTGGGCCGAGGTGACAAGGTCAGTAGCTGAGTAGATTAGAGACCGACCGAGAGGTTCGAGGGCCGTAGCCGTTAACGAGGGGGCAGAATCTGCATCGATGAAGAACATGGGGCTCCTTGGGGTTCGCTGTCTTCAAGGCTAGCAAGGATGGCTGACATTTTAGGGGCTGAGTAGGTGATGCAGCGATAACCATAAGTGGTTCGGACCAATAAAAGAATCTAGAACATATATTCTAAAAATTACTCACTGATATAGAACAAAAACTTTGAAAATGTAATCTGTGTCATATGTGAAAATTTCCTTTTTATCGCGCGGTTATGGCGGGTGGGGTTTGGCCCTGTGGGGTGAAGGTGGGCTGTGTGTAAGTATGGTGGTGCCTAATAGGGGTTGGTTTGTGGGGTATCCCAAAAGGGGCTGTCTAAAATTTTTAGCCTTGTCACCCTCTGTTTTGCTGAGCTGCCTGCATGGCCACCAACACTCCTAAGCTGGGTGAATTTTTGTTGAAATGAACTTTGGTGAGATGGCTGTGATGGTGGTGAAAAGCGGGGGTTGAGGTGCTAGAACACTGGAAGTAAGTAATCTTCATAATTCTCAGCCTGTGTTCAGGCCTGAATTAAATCCCAAAAAAGTGTCACAAAATGGTCAAAAATAGGTCACGATTCTATAAAGTTGTGTATCAGCAAAAACACTCCTACCTTGCTCAATTACCACACCACAGAGGAGCCCCCGTGAAGAATCTGCGTCAAACCGCACGAGCTGTTCAGCCGACTCGCCGCCAGGCGGCCGTCCTTGCCCTCACCGGCCTGGCAGCTACCAGCGCAATCACCGCTGCAACTGCCGCAGCGTCAGACATTCGCACCGTCACTGCCGCCCAGCGCGCTGCCGACCAGCAGACCCTGCTCAACCTCATCAACGCCTACCGCGCCCAGAACGGCCTGGGTGCCGTCAAGCACTCAGCCACCGTAGCCTCTGTGATGGAGGGCGAAGCTATCCGCCAGTTCAAGGCCGGGGCATACTCCCACGGCACCGAATTCCTCTACAACTCCAAGGTGCAGGGCTACAGCTTCGTACGCGAAGTCATTGCTCTTTCCTACAACGACGACCTCAACCAGCTCCTCAACTTCTGGAAGAGCTCAGCCCCCCACCGTGCTGCCATCCTGGCCCCCCAGGCCAACGTCATCGGCATCGGCTTCTGCTACGGTCACGGCACCTCCCTGCCCTGGCGTGTCCTGGGTAACGTTGGTATCTACCGCTACGAAGCAGGCAAGGGCCCCAACGATTACGTCTCTACCATCACCAGCATCAACACCCTCTCCAACGGCTCTTCTGAAGTAAGCGCCTATGCACTGAGCGACAAGTTGGCCGACCACTACAACGCTAGGGGCGGCGTAGATTTCTTTGGCCTGCCTACCGGTAACCCTTTCCCATCTGTTGACGGGGGTATTATCCAGAATTTTGCTAAGGGCCGGACGATTTACTGGACAGCCTCTACGGGGGCGCATGATGTGTTCTGGGGAGGTGCTATCGGTGGCCGTTACGCAGGCAGCGACTTTGAGCGTAACTGGGGCTACCCCATGAACTCTGAATACGAATTTTTGGGTAGCATGCGCCAAGATTTCATCAAGAACGGCTCTATCACTTCGGTCTACTGGACCCCCTCTACCGGTGCCCGCGCCATTATTGAAACCGGAGCTATCTCTGGCCACTGGTACGCCCTGGGCGGCCCCGCAGCTATCGGCTTCCCCGTCACCGATGAGATGCGCTGGCTCGATGGCGTGGTCCGAGTGACCTTCTCCAGCGGCACCACCATCAACTGGACTGAAGCCCGCGGCGTCTGGGTGAGCTAGTCCCCGCTTTTAGACCTACATACGAAGGGTGGCCCCATATCTGTGGGGCCACCCTTCTTGTATCCGCCTAAAGCTACTGGTTACTGAGGGTTGCTGCGAACCGATCAACGGTGTTTTTGGCGGCATCGGTGTCTTCAAGGTCGTTCATGATAACCGAGAAAACCAATACTCGACCTGATTCTGTGACGGTGTAGCCGGTGAGTGAGAGCACGGAGTTGAGGGTGCCGGTTTTAGCGCGGACGACCCCGCGACCACCGAACTCGTCCGCGTCGTTGAAGCGGTTAGCGAGCCCCAGGGTGCCGCTGTAGCCGGCTACCGGCAGGCCCTGCAGGGTGAGGCGTTCGCTAGTGCTTCCGTTGACTGCGCGCAGGGCAATGCTGGTGAGCAGTTCGTTGCTGATCTTGTTGTTCATGGAAAGTCCGCTGAGGTCAACCTGGGTGTAGTTGGTGGGTAGGCCGGCGGTGGAGAGAGCCTCGCGTACGGCGGTAATTGCCCCTTGGCTAGAGCCGTCGCTGCCGGTGAGAGCAGAAAGGTTTCGGCCTAGGGTTTCAGCCAGGGAGTTGTCTGATTCCTGCATCATGAGAGCCGACTGCTCTGCGGCGGTGGCTGACTGTACGGCCGCAATCTCGCGTCCGCTGCTGGGGGCTGTGAGCTGCTCGCCTGCGGTGAAGGTGAGCCCGGCGTCCGCCCCTAATCTGTTGAGAGCCTCTACCAGTACCTGCTGCACTTCTGCCGGGGCATTGGTAGGACGGCTGCTGCTTGAGGCGGTTCCGTCGCTGGTGGGGGAGTAGTGGGAGTAGAAGGCGAGGGGGGTTACCGCGCTGATGAAGCCGGAGTCGATATCTTCCTGGGCCCATTCTGGGTTGAGGGAGCTACCGGAAAAGATGGTGGTGTCCAGGTTGAGGGTGAGGGCTTTGCCGCTGATGCCATGATCTTTAAGGCCCTCGATGGTGCGTTCAGCCAGTGTCTCAATGCCGGCATGACCCATCACTGCGGTGGGGTCGGAATGCCCGGGAACCAGCAGGGTGTCGCCGCCAGCTACCAGGGTGAGGGTTGAGTCGTCGTTGAGGTCAACGGACGTGGTGAAGCGGGCTTGGGGCGCAGTGGTCAGCAGGGCGTAGTCCACGAGTAGCTTCATGTTGGACGCCGGGGTTCGGCTCGCCTGGGCCTCACGGGAGTAGAGGCTCTGGCCGGTTTCTGCATCAAGAACCTGGGCTGAGAAAACCCCCTGGCTTAGACCGTCAAGGACGCTATCGAGCTCTGTGCTCAGGGCAGCTGAATCGAGAGCGTCGCCCGCGCCTGCTTTTGTCACCGCAACCGGCGAGGTAGTGATATCAGGGGCTACCGAGGCTTCACGAAGGTCCTGGGCTTCCTGCCAGGCCGGTACAGCCCAGGCTCCTGCTGCTGCGCACCCAGCTGCGAGCAGGGCAGTAACCACCCAGGCGGTCAGGGGGCGTCGGTGAGAAGTGGCCATGAAACCTCCACAGGTTAGCTCTTGGGCGAAGGGGTCCTTCTATATAGGGTATATGTCTAACCTTGGAAGCAGAGGCATGTAATACGGGTGACACTGGCGCGCCTGCCCTGTAAAAAGGCTTCACCTTGCCGGTTCTCGGTTAGACTAATATGCCGAACCACTCGCGCGCAGCGCGGGTCAAACACACCACTCAACCAGGAGGTTCCCCTTGGAACTCGACGTCACGATTGAAATTAACCGCGGCTCACGCGTCAAGTACGAAATTGACCACGAAACCGGCCGCCTACGTCTGGACCGCGTACTGTTCACCTCCATGCAGTACCCCACCGCCTACGGCTACTTTGAAGATACCCTGGGCGAAGACGGCGATCCCCTCGACGCCATGGTTATTCTCGATGTTGACGTTGTTCCCGGCGTGCTGGTTGAAGCCCGCCCCATCGGTGTTTTCCGTATGACTGACGAAGCTGGCGGCGACGACAAGGTTCTGTGTGTTCCCGCAGATAAGCGCTACAACCACATCCAGGAAATCGGCGATGTCGCTGACCAGCTCAAGGAAGAAATCAAGCACTTCTTCGAGCGCTACAAGGATCTGGAACCCGGCAAGTGGGTTAAGGGCGAGGGCTGGGAAGACCGCGTTTTCGCTGAGAAGCTGGTAGCTGAGGCCCAGGTTCGTTTTGAGAAGTCGCACTACAAGTCCGCTGCTGAAGCTGAAGCAGACGATAACTAAAGACTTGGTGGGGTAGCGAAAGCTAACTAGTGCCCCCACTGGGATAGGAGGCTGGGCCCTGCACGGGGCCCAGCCTCCGCCCCCTTAAAGGTGCGGACGCCGGTGGGCGGCTTGGGTAGGCCGGGACGGTGCGGAGCCGGTAGAGTGGGGTGGCATGAGCTCATCTTCTTTGCCTCTGAATTTCTCTTTAGCCCATAAGATTGCCGGTGTGCTGGCTCCGGCTGGCCCGCGCGCTGAGGCCGCGGCTAAGCGGCGGGCTGTTGAAGAGATGCGCTATGCGGCAACCGCTGCTGTTGACCATGTGCACGCTATTACGCAGCTGGCTGCGGCTGAGAATCTGCACGACTCTGAGCTGCTGATCGTTGATAGGGCTACCTGGGTGAAGGCTAACACCCAGTCGTTTGAGGTCATGCTGGGCCCCATCGCCCAAGAGGTGCTGGGCCAGCGCTTAGCTAAACTCTCTGATGCCGAGTATGCTGTGACCGAGATTGGCGGGGCGGCAGAAATCGGGGGTGTGCTGGCTTTCCTGTCTACCCGCGTCCTGGGCCAGTACGACCCCTATGCGGCCCTGGCTGGCCACGGTGCCGCCGGGGGCCGCCTGATGATTGTGGCCCCTAATCTGATGAAGCTGGAAGAAGAGCTGAACCTTGACCCGGCTGATTTCCGCCTGTGGGTTGCCCTGCACGAGCAGACCCACCGGGTGCAGTTTGCCGCTGCCCCCTGGCTGCGCGATTACTTGCTGGATCTCATGCATCGCCTGGGCCGCGAACTTGGGGAGACCACTGATAACCTGCCTGAGCGTATTGCCGCTGCCGCTACCGGGGCGGTGCGGGGTATGAAGAAGCAGGAGGCTCCGGGGGAGAGCATAGAGGCTACCCGCCCCGCTGGTGCTGCCCTGCTGCTCAGCGATGAGGGCAAGGACCTGCTGGACCGTATCACCGGCGTCATGAGCCTGCTCGAGGGCCACGCCAACGTGGTCATGGATGCCGTTGATTCCTCGATCGTCCCTTCCGTTAAAACCATCCGCCGCCGGTTTGAACGCCGCAGCCAGACCCAAGGCTTCTTCCCCCGCTTTATGAGCAAGCTGCTGGGCATGGACGCCAAGATGGCCCAGTACAAGAACGGCCAAAAGTTTGTGCAGGCTGTGATCGACGAGGTGGGCATGGAGCTGTTCAACCGTGTCTGGCAGGCCCCCGAGAACCTACCCACGGTGGCCGAAATTCATGCTCCCAGCCTCTGGATTGAGCGGGTACTGGGCGCAGACCTAGAGGAAGAGAAGAATTAGTGCAGCAACGTAAAACCCGTCTGAATCCCCTAGTGGGGGCTGCCCGCCGCGAGGTTGCCGGTGTACTGGAGCAGGTATTTGGGGCAGGTACAGTTGCTCCTACCGGATCGTCAGGACGCCCGGGCACAGGATCTGAGGCCCAGCAGGTTCCCCTGGTGCTGGCTGCCGTATCGGGTGGCCCCGACTCCTTGGCCTTAGCGGTTCTGTTGGCCCACTTTAACCGGCGTCAGGACGTGCGCGTGGGAGCGGTTGTGGTTGACCACCAGCTTCAGGACGGCTCCGCCCAGGTTGCCGAGCGCACCGCCCAGATTCTGCGGGAGCTGGGCCTTAGCCCGGTGCTGGTAGAAACCGTGACCGTTGAAGAGGGCAAGGAGGGGCCCGAAATGGCGGCCCGCACCGCCCGATACGGTGCTTTCGCCCAGGCGCTGGCCGCTACCGGGGCTGACGCCGTTGCCCTGGGCCATACCCTCGACGACCAGGCCGAAACCGTACTGCTGGGCCTGGCACGCGGCTCCGGTACCCGCTCCCTGGCGGGTATGCCCGTGGACCGCACCGAAGACCACCCCGCCGGCCCGGTACGGGTCATCCGCCCCCTGCTCGCCTTGCGCCGGGCAGATATCGAAGAGATCTGCGCTGACGCGAGCCTCACCCCCTGGCAGGACCCCACCAACACCGACCAGTCGCTCATGCGCGCCCGCGTGCGCCACAGCGTCCTGCCCTACCTCGAAGAACACCTGGGCGGCGGCGTCGCCATCTCCCTGGCCCGCACCGCAACCATCGCCGGGGCGGACGCCGACTACCTGGCGTCCGCTGCCCAGCAGGCCCTGGGCGAAGTGCTAGTGGACGCGGACGCCCTCGCCCCCGCAGGCGCCGATATTGAAGGTCTGCTCGGGGTGGAGCCCAGCAGGGACATGGTTGTGCTTAACCGCGCCGTACTTGCCGCCCTGCACCCGGCCCTGCGCACCCGCGTCCTCGCCCTAGCTCTTGAACAAGCCGGTGGCATCGCCCCGGGCTTTGAGCGTCTTGCAGCTCTCGACGCCTTTGTGGGCGACCACTCGATTGCCGGCCCCCTCCAGCTACCCGGCCATATTTCTGCCTACCGCCGTCGCCCCGGTGCAACTATCACCCGGGCAGGTCAGAGCTATAACCTCAAGAAAACAGGCCTCATCGTTTTACTCAAGACCGCCCTATAAACCATACTTAAAGGTGAACACGCGCTTTGCCCTACCCAACAGGGCAGGGCGCACACCCTTTGAACCAGCAGAAAGCGATCAACCGTGGACGCACTCGACGTACAGAACGACATCAAGCACGTTCTCTTCACCAAAGAAGAAATCGACGCCAAGATTAAAGAACTTGCCGCCCAAATCGACAAGGACTACGAAGGCCGCGACGTACTGCTGGTCGGCGTACTCAAGGGCGCCATCATGGTCGTAGCCGACCTCTCCCGTGCCCTCAAGGCCCACTACACCATGGACTGGATGGCCGTCTCATCCTACGGTTCAGGCACCAAGTCATCTGGCGTCGTCCGCATCCTCAAGGACCTTGACACCGACCTGACCGGCCGCGACGTGCTCATCGTCGAAGACATCATCGACTCCGGCCTGACCCTCAAGTGGCTCCAGCAGAACCTGGTTTCCCGCGGCGCTAACTCGGTCGAAATCTGCACCCTGCTGCGCAAGCCCAAGAGCGTTAAGACCGACGTTGAGGTCAAGTACGTTGGCTGGGACATCGAACCCGAATTCGTGGTTGGCTACGGCCTGGACTTCGCCGAGCGCTACCGCAACCTGGACTGCATCGTCACCCTGGCCCCGCACGTCTACTCCTAAACAGCGAGCACCTGTCAGAGAGCCCTGGCAGACTCCCCTCCTCCGACTAACCTTCTTGCTCCTCGCCTGGAGGCTCGTCGCAATTCATGCCAGACCCAGCCAGTCGGCTACGGGGAATCCACCAGGGCTTGCTTTGCTGGCCCTTTAGCCCTGAGGTGAAAACCTTGAGGTATCAAGCAAGCACTCAGCAACTTTAGGTACATTAGATAGGTCTAGGCCCACCTGCACCCACTGCCGGGTGCTGGGGCTACCTTTGTGCGGGGCGCACACGGCGCCCCGCCCCGTTATTTTTGTGGAAGGCGCGGCTGTGCAGAATACGGATAATACCCCCGACCCCAAGAAAAAGGGGTTCTTCAGCAAGCTCATCTCAGGGCCCTGGTTCTGGGTACTGCTGGCAGTTCTCATTGCCGTGCCCATGATCTTCGCAAACTCCCTAGCAGCCTCAACCCGCGTTGACACCAACGTCGGTATCGGCCTGCTCAACGACGAGAAGGTCGTCAGCGCTAAAATCTTCGACGGAGACCAGCGCGTCGACCTGGAGCTCAAGGAAGACTACGTCAACCCCGCCGGTGAAAACCAGGGCAAGAACGTGAGCTTCTACTACGTTCAGCCCCGCGCTACCGACGTCGTTGCAGCCATGGACAACGCCAACCTTGAGTCCTACACCGATCAGCCGGTGCAGACCAACTGGTTCACCTCCCTGCTGGGTCTTATTCTGCCCTTCGTCATTATTGTTCTGCTCTTCTGGTTCCTGATGTCCCGCATGGGTGGCGGCAGTTCCCAGATCATGAACTTTTCCAAGTCCAAGGCTAAGAAGTTCAACAAAGACAACCCCACCGTGCGCTTTGCCGATGTTGCCGGTGTGGACGAGGCGCTGGCTGAGCTGGAAGAAGTCCGCGAGTTCCTTGCCGAGCCCGAAAAGTTCACCCGCCTGGGCGCCAAGATCCCCAAGGGCGTCCTGCTCTACGGCCCTCCCGGTACCGGTAAGACCCTGCTCGCTAAGGCTGTAGCCGGTGAAGCCGGTGTCCCCTTCTACTCCATCTCCGGCTCCGACTTTGTGGAGATGTTCGTGGGCGTGGGTGCCTCCCGCGTGCGCGACCTCTTCAAGGAGGCAAAGTCCAATAAGGCAGCCATCATCTTCGTTGATGAAATCGACGCCGTGGGCCGCCAGCGTGGCGTCGGCATGGGCGGCGGGAACGACGAACGCGAGCAGACCCTCAACCAGCTGCTGGTTGAGATGGACGGCTTCGACGGCACCTCCAACATCATCGTCATCGCGGCAACTAACCGCCCCGACGTGCTCGACCCCGCCCTGCTGCGTCCGGGCCGCTTCGACCGCCAGGTGGGTGTGGACGCCCCCGACCTCAAGGGCCGCCAGCGCATCCTCGAAGTCCACGCAACCGGCAAGCCCATCGACCGCCGTGTCGACCTAGCCTCCGTTGCCAAACGCACCCCCGGCTTTACCGGTGCTGACCTCGCCAACGTCATGAACGAGGCAGCCCTGCTGACCGCCCGCGACGGCGGCAATGTGATTGACGAACGCGCTATCGACGAAGCTATTGACCGCGTCATGGCAGGCCCCCAGCGCTCTTCCCGCATCATGAGCGAGCACGAACGCACCGTCACCGCCTACCACGAAGGCGGCCACGCCCTGGTCGCGGCTGCCCTGCGTAACTCAGCGCCCGTCACCAAGATTACGATTCTGCCGCGCGGACGCGCCTTGGGCTACACCATGGTCATGCCCCAGGACGACAAGTACTCCACCACCCGCCACGAACTGCTCGACCAGATGGCCTACGCTATGGGTGGCCGCGCCGCCGAAGAGCTGATCTTCCACGACCCCTCCACCGGTGCGTCCAACGATATTCAGAAGGCGACCGAAACCGCCCGCAAGATGGTCACCGAGTACGGCATGAGCGCCAAGGTCGGTTCAGTGCGCCTGGCTGCCAAGGAATCTGACCCCTTCCTGGGCGGTGGCGCTGGCGGCGGCAACAACTTCTCCGACGAGATGGCATACCTGGTTGACCAGGAAGTCGCAGCCCTGCTAGAGCAGGCCCACGATGAGGCCTACGAGATCCTGCGCGATAACCGCGACGTACTTGACGCCCTTTCCCTGGCCCTGCTTGAGAAGGAAACCCTGCTCGAGAATGACCTGGCAGAAATCTTTGCGGGCGTGCGCAAGCGCCCCGAACGCGACCACTGGTACTCCAAGTCCAACCGCGAACCCTCAGCACTGCCCCCGGTCAAGGTAGCTAAGGCAGCGGCCGACGAGACCCCGGTTGCCGAGGAACCCATCGTCCAGCAGCCCACCGTTGACCCCATGGACCCCGGTAACCCCCACCCCGGTGCCGCAGGCCCTGCAGGTAACCCCGACCTTGATCCCCTGGGAGGGCCCCGTTAATGGCAGTTGACCAGCCCCGTATCGAGGCAGCCATCCGTGAGATTCTGCTGGCTATCGGTGAAGATCCCACCCGTGACGGTCTGCTCGATACCCCGGCCCGTGTAGCCCGCGCCTATGACGAAATGTTTGCCGGTCTGCACCAGAGCGCCGGTGACATTCTGGGCACCACCTTCGACATTGACCACTCCGAGCTAGTGCTGGTGAAGGACATTCCCTTCTACTCCACCTGCGAGCACCACCTGGTGCCCTTCTTCGGGCACGCCCACATTGGCTACATTCCTGGTGGCGACGGCAAGGTTACCGGCCTATCGAAGCTAGCCCGCCTGGTCGATGTCTACGCTAAGCGCCCCCAGGTGCAGGAGCGTCTGACCACCCAGGTGATTGAGGCTCTTGAAGAGCACCTGCAGCCTACCGGTGCAATTGTGGTGATTCAGGCTGAGCATATGTGCATGTCCATGCGCGGTGTGCGTAAGCCCGGGGCGAAGACGGTGACGAGTGCCGTCCGCGGGGCCCTGCGCGACCCCGCCACCCGTGCCGAGGCCATGAGCCTGATCAACGCCTCTTGACGTCCCTCAAAGGGACCTGATTTTCAAAAAAGGACCGCATATTATGCGGTCCTTTTTAGGTTTTGCGGTCCCCATAATCTGAGAGCAGATTAGAAGCGTATTGGATTCGCTGGGAGATGTAAGGAGCGAGAGAGCCTAGATTCAAGCTAAGGGGTCTTAGATGATGAGCGATGAAGTGGTTCTGAAATTGTGTCTAAAAGCATGTACTAGCATAGTGTCCTATGCATACACCTCAAGAATTTCCTCATCAGTCAGTAGGCCAATCTGTCGAAGGTACGGATTTCCAAAATAATACTGTCACAAGATCCATGGTTCATCGAAAGCCTAAGCGTAAATGGATTGTTCCTGTCTCGGTAGGATTTCTATCATTTTTACTAGGGTTATTTATCGGTGCGGCGCTTATCATTAGCAGCGATGAGTACAAAGCTGGGGAAATCGCGTTGGCCGAAGCGCAACAAGCTACCCAACAGCCCTCTACCATGACTGCGAGTGAAGCTGCACTTACGTGTGGTATTGCAGACAAGAAGGGGCTGTATATGCCGGGCACTAGCGATAATTCTGTGGCTGAAATTTTTTATGCAACAGAGGAAAATCCGGATTACGATATTCTTGCTGAAGACGTTGCCTGCTTCTTAATCAATCTTGGGGCAACCCAAGCAGATCTTGAGACTCTAGATGAAGCTTCGGTGACAGGTTCACCGCGTTCTGTGGTTATACCGGGGTATCAGATTCGAAATCGTGGTGATGGTATAGTTATGGTCTTTGACGCTGAATAAGTTTTTCGTAGGGGAGTAAAAGGACCGCATAATATGCGGTCCTTTTTAGGTTTTGCGGTCCCCTTGGCTCAGGCGGGTAGGAATCCGGGTGTTAGCCTGGGTGCATGACTCTTCCCCACGCGCACGGCTCCTACGACAACCTGCCCACCGACCGCACCCTGATTATGGGTATTCTCAACGTCACCCCCGACTCCTTCTCCGACGGTGGTCTGCACGCGGACGCCGCCACGGCAGTTGCGCACGCCAAGGCCCTGGTTGCCCAGGGGGCAGACATTATCGATGTGGGAGGGGAATCCACCCGCCCCGGCGCCACCCGGGTGCCGCTGGCTGAGGAGCAGCGCCGCGTCCTGCCCGTTATCGAAGCTTTAGCCGCCGAGAATATCGTCATGTCGGTTGATACCCTCAACCCCGAAACCGCCCGCGCCGCCGTCGCCGCTGGGGCCCACATCATCAACGATGTTGCCGGGATGAGCCTGCGCGAAGACATGATTGAGACCGTTGCTGAGCTGAGCGTACCCTATATCCTCATGCACTCGCGCGGCACCTCCCTCACCATGGACTCCCAAGCTGTCTACACCGATGTCGCCGCTGAAGTCTTCAAGGAGCTTTTCACCCTGCGCGAGCAGCTCATCACCGGGGGAGTGGCTCCTGAGCAGATTATTCTGGACCCCGGCCCCGGCTTCGCTAAACAGGGGGAGCAGAACTGGCAGATTCTGGCGGGCCTGCAGGCCCTGGCCACCGAGGGGCACCGGGTGCTGGTGGCCGGTTCCCGTAAGCGCTTTATTGCCAGGCTTCTGCAGGAGCAGGACGCCGCAGCCTCCGGCCTGCCCGCAGAGCAGGTTGCTGAGCGAGTGGCAACCGAACGGGACGTCGCCAGCGCGGCTCTTTCAGTCATGGCTGCTGAGGCAGGGGCCTGGGCTGTGCGCGTGCATAATGTGCAGGCAACCGCTGACGCCCTGGCCGTGCGCGCAGCCTGGCGGCAGGCGTCCGCCCGCTAGGGGTAGCTGGGCGGTAGTCGGGTGCGACACAGAAGCGTCATAAATGAAAATGTCTTTGTGACTTTAAGCGCTTTAGAGGTCGTACTTTAGGCCCGCTTAACTACCGCTTTTTCCAACAAATGCCCGGGTGAAGCTGTCTTTAGGTATGTCTAAGGGCACACACAGCGGTCACCGGGCAGTGCCCCCGGGGCGTGGATAATGGCTACAAAGCACCGGCGCTTCAATCCTGAACTACCACCGGTGAACCAGACTCGGTGAAAGGTGACCATGCACGATCACAGCTCATCGTCGGACCAACGAGATTACTCCCGTACCGACCGCATTACGCTCACTGGCGTGGGTAGCGTGGGCTACCACGGCGTACTCGACTCTGAGAAGCAGACCGGGCAGCCCTTCTTCGTCGATATCACCATGTTCACGGACTTCACCCAGGCTACCGCCACCGACAACGTCGCGCACACCGTCAACTACGCCGAAGTAGCAGAGGTCATCCGCGAAATCGTGACCGGTGAATCCCTCGACCTTATCGAAACCCTGGCCGAGCGTATCGCGTCCGCTGTGCTTGAGAAGTTCCCCCTGCTCGCGGTTGAACTAACCGTGCACAAGCCCAAGGCCCCTATCGAGGTGACCTTCGCTGATGTGTCGGTGACGATTTTTAGGGAGAAGCATGCCGGTTAAAGCGATCCTTGCCCTGGGCTCTAACCTGGGTGATAGCGAAGACACCCTCATCAAGGCGATTGGTGATATCTGCTCCCACGAGAAAATCGCGGTAACCAAGATTTCCCCTATCGCTATCACGGCACCAGTGGGCGGCCCGGCTGGCCAGCCAGACTACGCCAACATGGTGGTCGAGATTGAGACCAGCCTGCGCCCCTTCCTGCTGTTGGAATACACCCAGCAGATTGAGCAGAAGCACCACCGCACCCGCGACGTCCGCTGGGGTCCGCGCACCCTCGATATCGACATCATCGATATTGCCTCACTTGAGATGGACGACCCAGACCTCACCCTGCCCCACCCGCGCGCCGCTGAACGCGCCTTTGTGCTGGAGCCCTGGGCCCGCATGGACCCCTCAGCCCTGCTCCTCGGCTCATCGGTACGCCAGCTGGCAGACAAGGCAGCGGACGCCGGGGGCATCCGCGAGTTCCACCCCGCACCGGTGGTCTGCGCGTGAAACTGCGAAGTCGGGCCCTTGCCCTCTTAGCGGGTGTAGGCGTTGCAAGCGGGGCGGTCCTCAACCTCCTGAGCGTTCAGTCAGGCGGCCCCGAACTGTCTCTGCCCGCCCTCACCCTGGTTGCTGCCCTCATCCTGGCAGGTCTGGCCCTCTATTTTGCCCGGCAGGTTCACCGCTATAGCCGGGTCGAGACCCGTAAGAACGCCGGTTCCATGAACCCTCTCATGGCCGCCCGGGTTGCTGTCTTCGCCCAGGCCCTAGCCCTCACCGGCGTCCTGGTCGGCGGCTGGCAGGTCGCGATTGTGGTTTACCAGGTGGGGCTGGCGTCCGCCCGTGCCACCGCCCAACCCCTCATCGAGAGCCTGCTTGCCCTCGCTGGCGGCCTGGTGATGCTGGTTACCGGTATCGTCGCCGAGAACTGGTGCAAGGTGCCTCCGGGAGATAATGATGCCGGTGGTGGGGTTGGTGAGGTCAGCCCACAGACCGGCCCCCTGGCCCGTAATAAGCTGGATGCTTCGCCCTAAGGTAACGTTCGGTGTAGCTTTCTCACCTCCGTGACATAATGGTGTAGACCACATTTGAAGCGTATAGAGGGTTTTTATAAGGTATGCCAGGCTCACGCTCGCTGCCGACCCTCCCGCTGGCTCTATCGAGCCAGCAGCTTCGCTGTGAGCCTGCCTACCTTTATGAATAAGCCTTATACGTAACGAGAGAGCACCATGAACGAGCCGCAATTTACACCTACCCTGCCCCCGCTCGACCTGGATGGCCTGGGCAGGCAGACTATAGATTTGCCCGAGGTCAGCTGGAAGCGGGTTTCGCCCAAGTACGTTCGGGTTAAGCTCATTACCTCTCTCATCTGGTCTCTCATTCTGCTGGGCCTGGCGTCCTTGCCGCTTATCATGACGCTTGTGGTGGAGAGCTGGAACTGGGCGCCCTGGGCCTACTGGGGCCTACCTGCCCTGGTGCTCATCTGGCGGCTGTGGGCACTGATACTGGTCAAGCGCCGGGTGCAGGCTATCGGCTACAGTGAACGCGCTGACCACCTGCTTAAGCGCTCCGGCCTGCTCTTCCGTTCAGTCACCGCCGTACCCTACGGGCGTATCCAGTACGTCGATGTGTCTTCTGGTCCGCTCGAAAATGCGCTCTCACTGGCCAGCGTCGAGGTAAAAACCGCGGCCAACAGCATCACCATTCCGGGCCTGGCCAAGAGCGAGGCTGATCAGCTGCGCGAGGTTCTCACCGACCTGTCGGACGCCAGAATGGCAGGCCTCTAAATGAGCGAACAGGTACCCACCTCAGAATCTCTGTCGGTTTCCACCGACATCACCGCCCGTGAAGAAGCTACCCTCACCTGGCGGCGTGCCCACCCGCTCTCACCCCTGGTGCGGGCCTGGCTGATTATCGTCGTGTTCGTCTACACCATCGCTAACAACCTGGTCGACGACCTCTTCACCGGCGAAGAGCCCCTTGACCTGCGCAAACTTGGGCAGAGCGGCCCACCAGATACCGTCTTTCTCTCCTGGACGAGCATCTTCGGGGGTTTCTGGTTCCTGGGCGTGTTGGGGGTCTTCTTCCTGCTTCTGTTGCTGCCTTTTCTCTCAACCTGGTTCTTTTACCGCTTTGCTGTGGATGCCCGCAACGTCTATATCAAGAGCGGCATGCTCTTCAAAACTGAGCGCAAGGCTCGGCTGGATCGCGTGCAGTCCATCGATGTGAACCGTCCGCTTATGGCCCGGCTGCTGGGTTTGGCAGAGCTCAAGTTCGACGTAGCAGACGGTGATTCTTCTGCCCTGCGGGTGCAGTTCCTCAAGTACGCCGACGCCCGCTCCCTGCGCGAGCAGCTACTCGCTCAGGTGCGCACCCTCAAAGCCGATGCGGCAGAGTCCCCGGCGCCGGCGTCCGCTCCTGCCGACCAGCCCGCCCACCACGACATGGCAGACCGCCTGGGCGCCCACCTCACCGAGAACTTTCTGGGGGTTAAGGACGCCGGTGAGCAGCTTATCGTCAAAGTGCCGGTTGCGCGGTTGCTGGGGTCGATGGTGCTGAGCCTGGGCTGGGTCGTGGGCCTGCTGTTCCTCTTGGGCATGGGTGGGCTGATGTTTTGGGCAGGGATGTCCCTGGGGGCTATTTTCGCTTCGAACGTGGCGGTTATCCTGGCTATCGTTTCGAGCACCTGGAAGCGCTTTAACACCGGTTTCAATTTTTCGCTGTCCACCAGCCCGGACAGCCTGAAAACCCGTTTCGGTTTTACCGACACCACCACCCAGACCCTGCCCGAGGGGCGTATCCAGCGCATTTCGGTGGAGCAACCCCTGCTGTGGCGCATGGTTGGCTGGTACCGAATCAAGGTCACCCTGCTGGGTAAGGGCAGCGACCAGGGTGAATTCGCCGGTGAGCTGTTGCCGGTGGGTACGCTCGACGACGTGATGCGGGTGCTGCCCCTGGTGCTCCCTGCCCAGCAGGACGGCGGCGTGTCACCTGACCAGCTTTTAGCCGGCCTGGCAGGAAGCGGCACCGATCAGGGCTTTACGGTCTCCTCGGCGTCCGCCCGCTGGTTTGACCCGTTCACTTACCGCCGCAACGGTTTTGCGGTGACCCCTCTGCTTCTCTTGGTCCGCTCGGGTCGCTGGGTGCGCCGTCTAACCTTTGTGCCGCACCGTAAGGTGCAGAGTTTTGAGCTGGCCCAGGGGCCCCTGCAGAAGAAGGCAGGGCTGGCCCATCTGTCCTTGCGGGTTGCAGGGGGAACCCTGGCTACCTCCGTGCATAATGCGGACGCTGAGGTCGCCCGTGCCCTGACCGTCCGCCTGGCTCAGATGGGGATAGCATCTGCTTTACCCTATTCTTTTTCTCTTCACCCTGAGACAAACTCTAGGGTAAAGAGAGAAGGGGTAGGGTCTTAGGGAGTGAGCAGCACGGTGCCCCGGTAAACTAAGCAGGCAGGACGCAGACAGAA
The DNA here is from genome assembly GCF_035916755.1 of Rothia nasimurium. Classification (GTDB taxonomy): domain Bacteria; phylum Actinomycetota; class Actinomycetes; order Actinomycetales; family Micrococcaceae; genus Rothia. The sequence continues at coordinate 84,470 of NZ_JAYWIX010000008.1, forward strand.
AGGGCCCCATGCAGAGCACTAACCACCTTAAGCCCGCCCGCCTGGGTATCGGCGTGATTTCAGCAGGGAAGGTAGGGGCCGTGCTCGGCGCAGCCCTCCGTGCCGCCGGGCACCTAATCACCGGCGTCCATGCCGTCTCAGAAGCCTCCCGCACCCGAGCTGAAGCCCTGCTCCCCGGCGTCCCCGTCTCCACCATTCCCGAGATTATTACCACCAGCGAAGTAGTGCTCCTTGCCGTACCAGACGACGCCCTACCCGACCTGGTCAAAGGCATCGCCGAAACCGACGGCTGGCGACCCGGGCAAATCCTCATCCATACCTCAGGACGCCACGGCGTCGGCGTTCTAGCCCCGGCTACCGCCCAGGGCGCCATCGGCCTAGCCATTCACCCGGCCATGACCTTCACCGGCCTCTCCCTCGACCTGCCCCGCCTCGCCAACACCAGCTTCGGCATCACCGGCCCAGCCCCCTTCACCCCCATCGCCCAGGCCCTGGTCGTCGAAATGGGCGGGGAACCCGTCCTCATCGCCGAAGGCGACCGCCCCCTCTACCACGCAGCCCTCGCCCACGGTTCCAACCACCTGGTCACCATCACCGGCCAGGCCCTCCAAATTCTGGCCTCCATCGGAATCGAGAACCCGGCTCGCTACATCGAACCCCTGCTGAGAGCCTCCCTCGACAACGCCCTCGCCAACGGCGATAGCGCCCTCACCGGCCCCGTCGCCCGTGGGGACGCCCACACGGTAGCCGCCCACGCCCAAACCCTGGCCAGCTACGCCCTCGAAGAAAACGCAGACGACATCAAGGCCGCCTACCTGGCCCTCGCTCGCGCCACCGCCGAACGCGCCCACAGCCGCGGAGCCCTCACCGATGAGAGCTACCATGCTGTGCTTCAAGCGCTCGCCGGGTAAACTGGGAGGGCGCAAAACACGAAAGGACCCCTCACCACCGTGACGAGTCAAGCCTCTATCGCACACACCATCACCGATCTTGGCAACGAAATGCTCCTGGCCCTCACCACCGCCAGCCGCCGCCGAGACACCGGTGAAACCCCCGCCGCAGAGAAACCCCTCACCGTAGGCTATGTAGCCACCATGGGCGCCCTGCACGACGGGCACGCTACCCTGATTCGCCGTGCCCGCGAACAGAACGATGTTGTGGTGCTCTCTATCTTCGTGAACCCCCTCCAATTCGGGCCCAACGAAGACTACGACCGCTACCCCCGCACTCTTGAAGCGGACGCCGCCCTGGCGACCGAAGCGGGCGTCGACGTCATCTTCGCCCCCACCGTTGAAGAAATGTACCCCGGTGGCGACCCCAAAATCACCGTTGTTTCAGGCAAGCTGGGCACCCTCTTTGAGGGCAAGACCCGCCCCGGCCACTTCGACGGCGTGCTGACCGTGGTCAATAAGTTCTTCAATATTCTGAAGCCCTTGGTAGGGGAGGGAACCCTCAACGCTTACTTCGGGCAGAAGGACGCCCAGCAGCTGGCCCTCATTCAGCGCATGGTCAAGGACTTCAACCACGAGGTAACCATCAAGCCTGTGCCCGTGGTACGTGCGGACGACGGCCTTGCCCTCTCATCGCGCAACCAGTACCTGAGCGCTGAAGAACGCGAAGCGGCCCTGGTGCTTTCCCGCACCCTGGCAACCCTGCGCGAAAAGTACATCACCAGTAGCTTCACCGCTGAGGATATCGCCCAGGCCCGCGCCACGATCGATAGCACCGACGGCGTGCGCCTGGACTACCTAGAAGTGGTCGATACCGACACCTTTGAGGCCCCCCAGAATGAACAAGCACGTGTGCTAGCGCTCGTGGCAGCCTACGTTGGCTCCACTCGCCTCATCGATAACATGGAAATTAACTAAGACCTCTACACCCAACCTAAGAACAGGTACATCATTGACTGAACAGGGCAACACCCCCGCAGAAACCACCGGCTTCGACCACGGCGTCTCAGAGCAGATGCAGATCCGCCTCGAAAAGCGCGCCAAGCTGCTTGAATCCGGGCGCGAAGCCTACCCCGTGGGCGTCCCCGTCACCCACACCATCACCGAAATTCGCGAAAAGTACGACGGTACGCTCGAAGCTGACCAGACCACCGGTGATATCGTGGGTGTCGCCGGACGCGTGGTTTTCGTCCGCAACACCGGCAAGCTCTGCTTCGCCTCCCTGCAGCAGGGCAACGGCACCCGCATCCAGGCCATGATTTCCCTGGCCAGCGTAGGCGAAGAATCCCTGGCAGACTGGAAGGCACTAGTTGACCTGGGCGACCACATCTTCGTCAAGGGCGAGGTTATTTCTTCCCGCCGCGGCGAGCTCTCCATCATGGCCGAAGAATGGCAGATGGCATCCAAGGCCCTGCGCCCCATGCCCAACCTGCACTCTGACCTTAACGAAGAGACCCGCGTGCGTCAGCGCTACCTCGATTTGATGGTGCGCGATGAAGCCCGCGACCTGGTGATCAAGCGCGCCAAGATTACCCAGACCGTGCGTAACGTCTTGAACGACCACGGCTATATTGAGCTGGAGACCCCCATCCTGCAGCTCATCCACGGTGGCGCAGCAGCCCGCCCCTTCGAAACCCACCTGAACGCTTTCGACCAGCCCATGACCCTGCGCATCGCTACCGAGCTCTTCCTCAAGCGTGCCGAGGTAGGCGGTCTGGAGCGCGTCTACGAAATCGGCCGCGTCTTCCGCAACGAGGGCGTGGACTCCACCCACAGCCCCGAATTCACTACCCTAGAATGCTACGAAGCCTATGCTGACCAGTTCGTTATGGCCAAGCGTATGCAGGAAATTATCATGGCCTGCGCTGACGCCGTAGGCGTACACCAGATTGAAACCGAAGCAGGTACCATCGACCTCACCGGCGAGTGGAAGTGGCTGGGTGTCTACCCCGGTCTCTCTGAAGCTGTAGGCGTTGAGGTCACCCCCGCCACCACCGCAGAAGAGCTGCGCGCTATCGCTGAGAAGCACGAGGTTCCCGTTGACCCCAAGTGGGACGCCGAGAAGCTAGTCGTTGAGCTCTTTGGCGAAATCGTGGAGCCCACCCTGATTAACCCCACCTTCGTCTACGACTACCCGCCCTCAGCCCAGCCGCTGGCCCGACAGCACCGCTCCGAGGCCAACCTCATCGAGGCCTGGGACCTCATCATCGGCGGTATGGAGCGAGGTACTGCCTTCTCTGAGCTCATTGACCCCGTGATTCAGCGTGAGCGCCTCACTGAGCAGTCCAAGCTGGCTGCCGGTGGCGATGATGAAGCCATGCAGCTCGACGACGACTTCCTGCGAGCCCTTGAATACGGTGCGCCTCCCATGGGCGGCCTGGGCCTGGGTATTGACCGCCTGATTATGCTCTTCACCGGCGTAGGTATCCGCGAAACCATCCTCTTCCCGCTCATGAAGCCCGAAGCCGAGTAAAGCGTCCTTACGCCCCTCTAGCCCGCCCGGCAGTCTGCCGGGCGGGCTTTTGTTTGCCAGCCTCTCTACACCGCCGCCTAGGGTAGATTGGAGGGAGCATAAACCCGAGGAAGGTAGAGAAGAGATGGAATTCCTGATTGGCCTGGTTCCCTCAATTGGCGCGGGCCTGGTGCTTTATTTTATTTTGCGCTGGATGAACCGCGCTGACCGCACTGAGCGTGCCGCCCGCCGGGATATCGAAAAGGACGCTGAAGCCTGGTACCGCTCTGTAAAAAACGCGGACGGAACACGGGATCCTTTTGGAACATCAGAAACTAAATAAAAGTCTTTTTGTTCTCTGAAGCGTGACTTTATTTCCTTTTTGAGAAAAGAATATGTACTATTTATTTTAGTCATCAAGGGTGACTAACTCGATTGCGTGCCCCACAGAAAAGGGTAGAGGTGGAATACCCTCTTGTATGTGTTTCCCTACCCAAAACGCGATTGAGTTCATATTCCCTCAACAGATTCATCCAAGGAGAAAATAATGGCTCAGAAGGTCAAGATTATTCTTGAAGACGACCTCGACGGCGGCCCCGCAGAAGAGACCGTACGCTTCGGTCTCGACGGTGGCCAGTTCGAAATTGATCTTTCGAGCGCCAACGCTGCCCGTCTGCGCGACGCTATCCGTCCTTTTGCTGCTAAGGCCCGCCGCGTGCAGGGCGCCCAGCGCACCCCCGGCCGCCCCGCAGGTTCACGCACCACTACTAAGCGCAACCCTGAAATCGCCGAAATTCGTAAGTGGGCTCAGGAAAATGGCTACGAGGTTTCAAGCCGCGGTCGTATCCACCAGAACATTCAGGACGCCTACTACAAGGCTATGGGCAAAGAAAGCAAGTAAATAATCTTCTTCTTGTCTCTCTGAGGCGGAACCCGGTCAGCGGGTTCCGCCTCATTATTTATAAGCGGCCTATAAAGCACAGACATGGAAAATACTGGATAAACTCCAGGCGCATCTGACCGAGTAAATATAGAGGGGCATCTACACAAAAAGGTGGACAACCTTGAAGTTGCGCAGCTGACTCAATGCCAGCCCTCTTGGCGGCATGAGACGCGGGACCTTTCCCTCCCTGCGAACACCATTCATTCCGTGGCGAACAGGGCCCCGCGGGCGCAGAAACGCGCGTAATCTTTTGGGTAATAGTAAGTTTCCAAGGAGTGTTCAATGTTTGAACGGTTTACCGACCGCGCCCGCCGCGTCATCGTGCTTGCCCAAGAAGAAGCACGCATGCTGAACCACAACTACATCGGCACCGAACACATTCTGCTCGGTCTGATTCACGAGGGTGAAGGTATTGCGGCTCGTGCTCTTGAGTCGCTCGGTATAAATCTCACTGCTGTGCGCGACCAGGTGCAGGACATCATCGGTTCCGGCCCCCAGGCTTCCAGTGGCCATATTCCTTTTACCCCGCGCGCCAAGAAGGTGCTTGAGCTCTCCATGCGCGAGGCCATTCAGCTGAACCACGGCTACATCGGTACCGAGCACATTCTGCTGGGTATGGTGCGCGCTAACGAGGGTGTGGGCAACCAGATTCTGACCAAGCTGGGCGCTGAGCCCGCTAAGGTCCGCCAGTCCGTGATGGATCTGATTTCTGGCTACCCCGGTAACAACAATGGTGAGGGCGGCAAGGAGACCGCCGGTGTGGGTGCGGGTAACTCTCGCGAGGGCACCCCGGCTGGGTCTGCCATTCTTGACCAGTTCGGACGCAACCTCACGGCTGCGGCGCGCGAGGGCAAGCTTGACCCCGTGATTGGTCGCCATAAGGAGATGGAGCGCGTCATGCAGGTGCTCTCTCGCCGTACCAAGAACAACCCCGTGCTGATCGGTGAACCCGGTGTTGGTAAGACCGCTGTAGCTGAGGGCCTGGCCCAGGCTATTGTTCACGGTGATGTGCCTGAAACTTTGAAGGACAAGCACCTTTACACCCTGGATCTGGGTTCCATGGTGGCCGGTTCCCGCTACCGTGGTGACTTCGAAGAGCGTATGAAGAAGGTGCTGAAGGAAATCCGCAACCGCGGCGATATCATCCTCTTCATCGATGAGATTCATACCCTGGTCGGTGCAGGTGCCGCTGAGGGCGCTATCGATGCTGCCTCAATCCTGAAGCCCATGTTGGCCCGTGGCGAGCTGCAGACCATCGGTGCAACTACCCTCGATGAGTACCGCAAGCACATCGAGAAGGATCCCGCCCTAGAGCGCCGTTTCCAGCCTATCCAGGTCGATGAGCCCAGCCCCGAGCTGGCTGTTGAGATTCTCAAGGGCCTGCGTGATAAGTACGAAGCCCACCACCGCGTGACCATCTCAGATGAGGCTCTGGAAACCGCCGTTAACCTGGCCCACCGCTACATCTCTGACCGCTTCCTGCCCGATAAGGCTGTTGACCTGATTGACGAGGCCGGTGCCCGCCTGCGTATCAAGCGCATGACCGCTCCGCCTGAAATCAAGGTGCTCGAAGAGCGCATCGCCAAGCTCAAGGGCGAGAAGGAAGAGGCCATTGCTGCTAACGAGTTCGAGAAGGCAGCTGACCTGCGCGATAAGGAGCAGAAGCTGGCTGCTGAGAAGGAAGAGGCTGAGCAGCAGTGGCGCAACGCCGGCGACGCCTTCGGTGAGGTAACCCCCGAGGTTATCGCCGACGTCCTTGCCTTCTCCACCGGTGTTCCGGTCTACAAGATTACCGAGGAAGAGTCCGGCCGTCTGCTCAAGATGGAAGAGGAGCTACACAAGCGCGTCATTGGCCAGGAGAACGCTATCAAGGCTCTTTCCCGTTCAATTCGCCGCACCCGTGCGGGCCTCAAGGACCCCAAGCGCCCCGGTGGCTCCTTCATCTTCGCCGGCCCCACCGGCGTCGGTAAGACCGAGCTGGCTAAGGCTCTGGCTGAGTTCCTCTTTGGTGATGAGGACGCTCTCATCACCTTGGATATGTCGGAGTATCAGGAGAAGCACACTGTGTCTCGCCTCTTCGGTGCCCCTCCCGGCTACGTCGGCTACGAAGAGGGTGGCCAGCTGACCGAGAAGGTCCGCCGCAAGCCCTTCTCCGTTGTGCTCTTTGACGAAGTTGAGAAGGCCCACGCCGACCTCTTCAACTCCCTGCTACAGATTCTGGAAGACGGCCGTCTGACCGACTCCCAGGGTCGCGTGGTGGACTTTAAGAACACCGTGATCATCATGACCACCAACCTGGGCTCCCGCGAAATGGCCCGACGTGTGCCCGTAGGCTTCCAGCAGGTCGGCGACGACCAGGGCTCCTACGAGCGTATGCAGGGCCGGGTTATGGAGTCCCTCAAGGAGCACTTCCGCCCCGAGTTCCTCAACCGCGTGGACGACATCATCGTCTTCCCCCAGCTCTCCGAGTCTGAGATTCTGCAGATTGTTGACCTCTTCGTGGCCCGCCTGGCTAAGCGCCTGGCCGAGCAGGATATGTCAATTGAGCTGACCGATAAGGCTAAGGCTCTTATGGCAGCTAAGGGCTACGACCCCTCCATGGGTGCCCGCCCGCTGCGCCGCGAGATGCAGCGCAACCTGGAAGACCCGCTCTCTGAGAAGATCCTCTTCGGTGAGATCAAGTCCGGCGAGAAAATCACCGTGGACGTTGAGGGCGAGGGCGACCTGGCCAAGTTCACCTTCTCATCAGCTCCCCTGGGTGAGCTGGACGCCGAGGCCTTCGACAAGGCCTTTGGCGAGAACGAGAAGGAACTCCCCGCAATCCCCGAAGCTGAGGTAGCTAACGAGACTGCCGAGCAGCGTTTCGAGGCTGAAGAGGCCCGCGAGGCCGACGAGCGCTAAGCCGCTTCTGCAAGCGCAAGCCGCCTGTAGCGTCCTGATACCAAGGACGCCGCAGGCGGCTTTGTGCTGCACCGGGTAGTTTTGTGGTGCGCTGGCTGGTTCTGTGATGCTTTTGTGATGGGCGGTCAAAGATGTAACCAAAGCTTGACCAACCTTTCAGCTTGCGCCCAGCTCTTTAAGGCTTGCGCTCAAGGCTGGCTTGCCATACTTGAGTCATACGGTTCGACAGAGCCCCTGAAGACTCAAAGCCCCGGTGTGTGGGGCTGCTTTAGGACAAGAAGACTCTTGTGTGTATGTGTGTGTAATGATGTAAATCAGCTCTCGCGCCGCTTAGCGGACGGGGGCTGATTTATTGTTTAAGGACCTCGTCTCACACAGCTTTGGCCCTCAGCAGGCCGGGCAGTAGCCTTGAGGAATGACAGATGTGACCGTCCGCCCCGCCACCGTGCACGATGTGCCCGCTATCCAAGCCTTGGTGCGCCCCCTGGCCCTTGAAGGAATCCTACTCGATAAAGAAGCCGTGGCCTACTATGAGGCTATCCAGGAGTTCCTTATTGTTGAGGACGCCACCGGGCAGGTCCTCGGCTGCGGGGCCCTGCACGTGATGTGGCAGAATATTGCTGAAATTAGGACGCTGGCGGCAGCTCCTGCGGCGCGCGGTCGGGGAGTGGGGCACGCCCTGGTGGCCGCTCTGGTGGAGCGGGCCCGGCGGCTGGGCGTTGCCAGTGTTTTTTGCCTGACCTTTGAGGTGGATTTCTTCAAGCGGCAGGGGTTTAGAGTGATGGAGAACCAGGATCAGATTGACTCTGAGACCTTTATGGAGCTGCTGCGGTCGCACGATGAGGGTGTGGCTGAGTTTCTTGACCTTGCTCGAGTGAAGCCCAATACCCTGGGAAATACCCGGATGATTCTGGAAATCTAGGGGGAGGAGCTGGAGGTTTTCCTTCTACAGGTCTAGAATCCACCCGGCTTTTAAGGTAATCTAGTTCACAACTTCTGAAAGGTGTGAACCATGAACCGTCAGGATTTACAGGGAACATACCGTCAGAAAAAGCGACCCGGCATCGTTGCCGGCGCCGCACTCGGCTTGAGCCTCTTGCTAGCCGTTGTGGCCTCGTTTTTCCTGGCGGGAACTTCAACTTTAGGGCGCTCATCCAGCAGTGAGCCTATCGAACATATCACTGTTACCCGCAAGGCAGCGGTCCCCGGCTATTCCGATGCCCAGTGCTGGCAGGCCTTCACCCGCGTGGCCGAAACAAATATTTTGGGCAAGGAGCTTCTGGCCCATAAATTCTCCGTTATCTGGTGTGCCAAGGACGGCGGCATCGTCTACCAGCAGGACGCCACCACGGTTGACTACGAGGGCCCTAACATGCGCTCAGACCCGCCTGCTAACCCCGATTATTCACTGGCCTATGAGTTGGATTCCCTCGAGTCATACCGCACGGTTATTAGCCGCATGGTGAATAACAGTAGCGGTCTGCCGAGCTACGGTTTCGAACGGTGCGTGGCCTTTACACTCGACGCTGAGGGTACAGCGGAAGGAGAGCTCTCATGCGTCCCCAACTAGACCTTGAGCAGGTACCCGGTACGGTTCTGGCTGAGGATGGCCGCCTGGTCTTTCTGCAGACAGCACCTGGCCTCTTTGCGACTTGGGTTTATCCGCTGGCCCTGTTCCTGCTTTTGCTCGTGAATCAGCCCCTAGCCCTGTGGGTGGTGCTAGCCGCTGGTGTTTATGCCCACGGAGTTCGCTACCCCAGGGTCTATGAGGTCTTTTACCCGGTCTACTTCTATCTTTCGGTGGTGCTTGTGGCCCTCCTACCCGTGGTGCACCTGGTGCTTACCTTGGCGACCGGGGTGAGCGTAACGGACGGGCGGCCCTAGCCCCAGTGAGAAAGCGAGGAGGGCCGTGAAAAGAAGTGAGGCTGACATGTTAAAGAGAACAGACACCCACTACGACACCACCGGCCGTCAGGTCTACCTTAACTACCGACCGGGTTTCTTCGCCCAGCCTTGGTACCCGGTGCTGGTCTTTGTGCTCCTTGCTCCCTCTGCCCAACTTTTGTCCCTTATTCTGCTCATCGCAGGCACATACGCTAACGGGGTGCGCTACCCCCGCCAGCACGGGGTCTTCAAACGAGGCTACTTCCTCTTCTCCTTCATTGCCGGAGTGGTTATTCCCTTCGCAGCGATTTTCTGGGGCAGTGCAACGGCCGTAAACTTCGGTTAGAGGCTGACCCTACCGCCCTCAACCTGCCGAGCGAGGCCGTCTGCCAGGAGCCCCGAGAAGCAGCGCTCAACCTGCTCTGGCTGGGGAGTGAGCGCCCGCAGCTTCGCAACAGCAGGAACAAGTCCCTCGGGAACAACAATATCTGCCTGCCCCACACTGGTCAGCAGCTGGGTCGGCACCGGCTCCTGGGCAGCGCGCAGCACGCCCATCATGGCACCCCGCAACTGGCGGTCGGTACCCGCCCAAGCCTGGCCCTTAGGCACATAGTCGGCCTCGGGGCGTCCTGCCGCAACCCAGGCACAGGAATCCACCACCGGGCAGCGCTCGCAGCTCGGGGCTTTAGCGGTGCAGATGAGTGCTCCCAGCTCCATGACCGAGACATTCCACAGGCAGGACGCCGCCAGGTCAGTGGGCATGAGCTCGTCGGCTAAGCGGGTTTCGGCAGCTGTAAGCGCCTTAGCAGGCAGTGCTTTTCCCGAGATAAGGCGGGCATGAACCCGACGGATATTGGTATCAATCACCGTGGCCCTTGCACCAAACGCAAACACAGATATAGCTGCCGCGGTATATGAGCCCACGCCGGGTAGGGCCAAAAGCTCCTCGTAGCTACTCGGAACCTGGCCAGCGTGCTGCTGAACAATAGCCTGCGCCGCAGCGTGTAGGCGAAGTGCCCTGCGGGGGTAGCCCAGGCGTCCCCAGGCCCGCACAGCCTCGCCCGAATCTTCAGCCGCCAGATCAGCGGGGGAGGGCCAGCGCTCTAACCAGGTCTCCCAGACCGGCAAGACCCGCTTAACCGGAGTCTGCTGCAGCATAAATTCGCTGACCATTACCTCCCAGGGAGTATTGCTCCCGGTACGCCAGGGCAAATCTCGACGGTGCTCCAAGTACCACCCGTTAATCTCGGTGTGCAGGTTCTCAAGTTCCTGGGGAGTCAGCTGGCTCAGCGGCAAAGTAAAAGACACCCCAACACTCTAAAACACCCGCCTTTACGAGAGCTAATACGGTGCAAAAGTTCCGCAGGTGGCATAGAAAAAGGTACTCTAGATGTATGTCTGAAAACGTTGATTCACAGGTGGAAGAAGTCTCACCCGAGGTCTACCGCCGCCGCCGCATTGTTGCCGTCCTCATCCTGGTACTCGTCCTGCTCCTCATTATCGGCCTCATCAGCTGGTTAGCAGGCCGCGGTAATAGCTCCGATAACGCAACCGCCACCGCAAGCACCTCAACCAGCGCCGAAGCCTTCAGCGACTTTAGCCAGCGCGCCACCGAATCAGCGACCCCCTCAGAAAGCGCTGAAGCCAGTGAATCAGCCTCAGCCGAAGCCAGTGAATCAGCAACCGCTAGCGAGAGCGCAGAGGCCACCGAATCAGCCGAGCCTACCGAGTCTGCTGAAGCTACCGAATCAGCTGAACCCACTGCGTCCGCCTCACCCACTGAAGCCGTTGTGGCAGCCTGCACCGCAGCCGACCTGCAGGTAAGCCTGACCGCCGACCGCACCAGCTACGCAGCGGGCCAGAACCCCGCCCTGGCTGTTACCTACACCAACACCTCGGGTAACCCCTGCATCGTGACTGGTGGTGCCAATAACGTAGACGTTAATATCACCTCCGGCCCCGCCCAGGTCTACAACTACGCCCAGTGCTACGCCAACCCCGTAGCCGACGCCGAAGTGGCCGCCGGTGCCACCAACACCACCGCCCTGACCTGGAACCGCTCCCTCAACGTCCTGGGCTGCAATACCGCAGCAACCATCCAGCCCGGCTACTACTGGGCAACCGCGACCGTCAACGGTGTGGCCTCTCAGCCCGTCCGTATCATCGTCACCGGCTAAGCCCTCCTAGCCCACAGACACCTACCGCCCCGGCCCGCCCTGCGTGTGCCGGGGCGGTGCCGTTAATGGGGCGACGAGTGCACTAAAATTGGTGAAGTGCTAACGGTTTATAGTGAATCCCTGCTGAAAACAATCGCCCAAATCGCCCCCGGTACCGAACTCCGCGAGGGTCTGGAACGAATCTTGCGCGGCCGCACCGGTGCGCTCATTGTGCTGGGCAGCGATAAGACCGTAGCGCAGATGTCATCGGGTGGCTTCGCTATTAATACCGAATTCTCTGCCACCCGTGTGCGAGAGCTTGCCAAGATGGACGGCGCGATTGTTTGCGACAAGGACGCTTCCACCCTGCTTGCAGCCGGGGTGCAGCTGCTGCCCGACCCGTCCATCGACACCAATGAGTCGGGCACCCGCCACCGCACGGCAGAACGTGTGGCAAAGCAAACCGGCTTCCCCGTTATCGCGGTGAGCGCCTCGATGTCTCTGATTTCGGTCTACACTGAGGGGATCCGCTACACGGTTGAAGACACCCAGTCGCTCATGAGCCGCGCCAACCAGGCGATTCGCACCCTCGATAGCTACACCGAACGCCTAGAGCAGGTACTCCATCAGCTGTCCTCCCTCGAAATTGAAGCTAACGTAACCCTGCGCGATGTAGCCAGCACCCTGCAACGTATGGAGATGGTCCGTAGAATCACCGTCGAGGCGGGCCACTACGTAGTGGAGTTGGGCAACGTGGGCCGCCTGGTTGCCCTCCAGCTTGAAGAACTGACCACCCACGACCTGCCCGCTACCTGGGTAGTGTTGCGTGATTACTTGCCCGCAGACACCAGCCCCGAAGACCTCCAGGCCGCTGTGGACGCCCTAGCCCAGCTCGACGATAAGGAAATCGTTGACCCCCTGACCATCGCCCGCACCGCAGGGCTGGGCGAAGAGCTGGACGCCCCCCTGCACCCCCACGGCCACCGCCTGCTGGCCGGTATCAAGTCCATGCCCGGGGCGGTTGCTGACCGCCTGGTCGACCGCTTTGACGGCCTACAGTCGCTCATGGCCGCCAGCCTCGATGATCTGCGGGCCGTTGAGGGCATCGGTGAACAGCGCGCCCGCGTGATTCGAGAATCCCTCTCTCGCATGGCCGAAAGTTCGCTCCTTGAGAGATTTATGTAGTCTTTGACCTACGGTTTAAGGCCCGTGCTTAAAGTGTCAGCCACCGGCCTTATGCTGGTGGTATGGCTACCCGTAAAACAACCCGCTCACGTTCCGCTAATGCCTACCGCTGCACCGAATGCGGCTGGACCACCGCTAAATGGGTGGGGCGCTGCGGGGAATGCCAGTCCTGGGGCACCGTAGAAGAAACCGTCGGGCCGGTTGCCGCTAAAACTACCGTGGCATCGAGTGTGCAAACGCCAGCCCAGCCCATCGGGCGGGTTGATTCCACCGTTGCTCAGTACATGAGCACCTGTAACCCGGAGTTCGACCGGGTCTTGGGCGGTGGCCTGGTGCCGGGGGCAGTGATTCTTATGGCCGGTGAACCGGGCGTCGGTAAGTCCACCCTGCTACTCGATGTAGCCGCTACCTTTGCCCGCGGTGAGTCAACGGGCAAGCCCCACAACGTCCTGTATGTGACCGGCGAAGAATCAGCGGCCCAGGTTAAGCTCCGCGCCGACCGCATTGGTGCCCTGGCTGATACCCTCTACCTGACCAGCGAAACCGATCTCGGTACCGCCCTGGCCCATATCGAACAGGTCAACCCCGACCTGTTGATTGTGGACTCGGTACAGACCCTGGCCTCATCTGAGGTCGAAGGAAGCGCCGGTGGCGTCACCCAGGTGCGAGAAGTGGCGGCCTCCATCATCGCTGCCGCTAAGCGCCGCAATATGTGCACCCTGCTGGTGGGCCACGTGACCAAGGAGGGCACTATCGCTGGCCCCCGCCTGCTGGAGCACCTGGTCGATGTGGTCTGCCAGTTCGAAGGCGATAAGCACACCCCTATTCGTATGCTGCGGGCTATCAAGAACCGCTTTGGCCCCACCGACGAGGTGGGCTGTTTCGATATGCACGAGGACGGCATCGCCCCCGTCACCGACCCCTCGGGCCTCTTTGTCTCCCGCACCCCGCACCCGGTCTCGGGCACCTGCGTAACCGTCACCATGGAGGGCCGCCGCCCCCTCCTCGCCGAGGTTCAGGCCCTGCTCGACACCAGCGCCACCCCGCAGCCCCGAAGAACCACCAGCGGCCTCGACAGCTCCCGTATCTCTATGCTTTTAGCTGTGCTCCAGAAGCGGGCCGGGTTTAATGTGGGCAAGCTGGACTGTTATATCTCAACCGTGGGCGGGGCTAAAATTTCTGAGCCGTCCGCCGACCTGGCCTGCGTCATCGCACTGGCCTCCGCCGCCCAAGATAAGCCCCTGCCCCGCAAGCTGGCGGTCTTTGGCGAAGTCGGGCTAGCAGGTGAGGTGCGCGCCGTTCCCGGTATCCGCCAGCGGATCGCAGAGGTGGGGCGACTGGGCTTTACCCACGTGATTGTGCCTGCTTCACCTGCCGGTGTGGGTGATGTACCCGCCGGGGTGTCGGTACGCGAGGTCGCCTCACTGGGGGAGGCCCTGGCCCTGCTCTTCCCCGGTCAGGGCTAGTTGCCCTTCTCCTTCTTGAGGTTCTGCTCAATCACGGTTAGCTGGGCTGTATTCAGGGCCTGCTGTTTCTCAACTCTAGCGGCGCTGTCGAGCATCTGGGCGGACGCGTCCGCCCCGTTTCCCGCCGGAGGTATGGCAGGCATACTGCGGGGGTCCCTCACCGATGCTTCGCGGATCTTCCGAATGGGGGCGCGGTCTTTCGCGCGAAGTACCGTGGTGAGCTGGCGGGTATCGTCCCGGTGCTTCTGCTCCACCCGCTGCCGGCGGGAACCCTGCTGACCACCGGCGTCCGCATCTGCCTGCACCGGCAGCATGGTTGTGGCGGGGGCGTGCTCCGTCATGGAATCCCCCAGAGGAACCAGCATGTCTACCGCCTGCTGGTGGGTTAGCCCCGACGCCTCTAAAAGGTCGACCACCAGGGGGCGGAGCATCAGCACCAGGGCCTCAGCCTCCATGGTGCGCACACCCATCATGTGCGGCTCCAGGCGTCCAGCCAGCTGCGAGAGATCATGGCGGGCCTTCATCTTCCGCTCGGTACGGACGTCCGCCTCGGGGGCAGACATGCCCTCACCTAGTACCTCCACCGCGTCACCAATGCTCTTGAGCGCCTCAGCGATAGAAGTGATAGCCTCCTGCGAAATCTGTACGTTATTGATGGTTGACGCTAGTCGGCGGTTGAGCACCCGGGTGTTGCGGATAGCGTAGTCAATCTTGCCCAGGGTCTGTGAGTAACGGTCGAGTTCCTTCATATGTGACCGGCCCGTCCAGGCCAGCTGGGCCATGCCCTTTGAAGTAATAATGTCCTTCTCACAGGTGTTATAGAGCGGCTGTAGGCGGCGGGCAGATGCTAGGGCATGCCAGGCCTCCTTGCCGTCGTAGTGCTCCATGGCCTCACCGGCATCGCGGAAGACCGCAGCAAAAGAGCCCATCATGGTTTTAGCGTTCTCACGCGGGGTGCGACGCGGGTCTTTGGGGAAGAGGAACATGAGCAAGAAGGCACACAGGCCACCAACAATACCGTCTAGGCTTCGGGCAAAGGGCCCATCAATATTCGGCGGGAGCAAGACCACCAGGCAGGACTGCAGACCCATCTGAATCGTAAAAAGAATACCGTTATCCAAAAAACGGGCCAGCATAATCGACAGAAACATCACAAGCCCTGCCTGCCAGATGCCCCGACCCAGGGCCAACATCATCATGTCGCCCATCAAAATACCCAGGGTCACACCAAAGGACACCTCAAGGATACGGCGGGCGTGGGTAGCGCCGGTGATATAGCCCAGAGAAACAATGGCAGCGGTCGCCGCAAAAATCGGTTCGGTATGCCCCAGCACCTTTTCAGCAAAAAGATAGGCCCCGATACCCGAGACCACAATCTGAAGAGACTGAAAAAAGCCATCCTTCATACGGCGCCAGCCCAAACGGCTATGCTCCTGCGCCCGCTTCTTTAAACTCTCAACCTGCTGACCAAAACCCATACCCACCATTCTAACCCCGGGGCCTCAACCCGACCTCTGGCGTCCTTAACCCTAACTGTGCGCCCACCGTTCACCCACTGCTAGCCCACCTGCTACCTAACGCCCCTAAAGTCAGATCCGTTAGATACCGTTCCCACCTGTTCACCGCCTAACCACAGTTCACTAATCGAGGTAGAACAGGGCACACAAACTCTAGGGAAGGCCCCGTATTCGGCGGTATCTACCACGCCATCATCGGTACCCTCGAAATCACCCTGCTCGCCACCCTCATCTCCGTCCCCATTGGTCTGCTCACCGCCGAAGAAATGCTGCGTATCGTACCCAACGAACTGCGCGAGGCCTCCTACGCTCTGGGCGTCCGTAAGTGGCGTACCATCATGAAGATGGTTATCCCCACCGCTATCTCAGGTATCGCCTCGGGCGTGACTCTGGCTATCGCCCGCGTCTCAGACAAGACCGCCTTCTTCAACATTGCGGGTACCGGCAAGCCCGGCAAGCTCATCGAGTACGCCCCCACCCAGGAAATCTTCAACAACCCCAGCCAGAAAGCCACCGAAGACTACGTCTCAGGCCGCTTCGGCTAAGCCTAGCGCCCCGCGAACGCCCGCTCTAAGCGGGCATACAAAACTTCCCTCACCCCGTAGCTGTGCGGGGGGGGGGGGAACACCATGGGAATGTGTGTGCCGCCCGGCCCCGTAACTCCTTTCGCTGCTGGAAAGGGCGGGGTCGGGCGGCTTTTTAGCGTGGCATCTCGGCTTACACCGGGGTGCATCTTGTCTGCTGGTGCCTGGCTATTCGCCGCGCATTTTGCGGCGCATCCAGCCGCGCAGGGTGGCGTTTTCTTCGGCTTCAATCAGCGAGTCAGCCAACTCGGCGTTGCGGCGCTCTAGCTCATCTGCTCGGGCCTGGGCCTGGTCGCGCTGGAGTAGACGCTGGTAGTCCCAGGAGAGGGCCCGGTCGGTTTCTGCGCTGGCACGGGCAGCAGCCAGTGAAATCTCGGCAATATCGTCGCGTACCAGCAGGTTGGTTATGTTCCACTCGCCGGTAAAGATGGTGGGGGTGTTGCCCAGCTCGCGGACGGCCGGGGCAGCCTGCCCTGCCCCGTGCAGGAGGACGTGGGAGGCAGCATCCCACCAGCTGGCGGAGAAACCGCGCAGCTGCTCGGCTCGCGCCAGCAGGGTTTCAGAGAGCTCATTGCGCAGCTGAATGACCTCGTGCAGGGCTTCAGCCGGGGCATCAGAATTGAGCAGAGCCAGAGGAATAGCGTAGTTTTCAGCCCCGTACTGTTCCATCATGCCGCGCACCCGCATGTCGGTGAAGGCGTCTGGCAGCAGGGCCACGAAGGGAACACCCGCTGAGAGGGAGAATACGCCGGGGTGGTAGCGGGTAGAGACCGCGATGAAAGCGCCGCGGTGAACCTGCACGGCGTCGTCCGCGTGCACCATGGGTAGTTGCACGGGACTGGAGAACATGTGCGAGGCAATCTCGGCGTGCACTGCCACATCGCCCTGATCGGTTAGGGGCTCACCCATGTGGGGTAGGAAGACGGTGCGCAGCCCGTATTCCCGGTGCATATCGTCAAGCAGCTGCCCAATAACCCGGGCCTGCCCCGGAGCAAGGCCCGAGAAAGTGGCGCAGATGTAATGTTCGGGCAGGTCAACGACCGGGCGGCCGGGCAGGGAACGCTTCTGGTGCTGGTAGAAGGTAGCATCGTCCACAATCAGGTGGGAATCGATAGCTGCGTTACGCGCCCAGGCCTGGGAGAAGCGCTCCCGCATACCCACGAGCTGGGCTGAGGAGAGCATATCGCGTAGGGTCTCGGCGTCCGCGTCGGTGAGCACGGGGCCTACCGACTGGCCAGAGATAACCAGGGGAATCTCGTGGGCTTGGGCTACCAGGGCGTAGGCGGCACGTTCGTAGAGCAGGTGCCCGGTAGCTGAGTTCATGTTACCGCCACCGGCGATAACAATGCCGTCCATATCGGCTACCTGGCGCACGAAGGTGGTGATGTCTTCGCTGGCAGGGTACCCTGCGAGGTGCTGTCTGACTTGACCCAAGAAAATCTCGCGTTCGGCAGGGGGAGCAGGGAAGTCAAGGGTCTTGATATAGCCGGTGGCAGAGCCGATGTAGGCCTGGGACCGGTCGATGTTTTGGGTTGCGATAAAGATTTCGTAGCCGCGGCGGGTAAGCTCGGCGGCAGTTGCGATGCCCATGGCTTCGTCGCCAACGTGGTACACAGACTGCCCTAGGTCTGCGAGCACTAAGATGCGAGGCATAGTAGCGGTTTCCTTTCACAAAGCCTAGGTGCGCTACGGGGAGCGCCCTGAGTGCCCATGCCTGGTGGGCAGCTTTGAGGTGGTGCGAGTGGTTTCTTATATACAGTCTAGTCTCGCATTGTTTACGGTGGGAGCGCTACAGCAGGGGCGAGAGCGCCAGGAAGAGGGTTGCCGAGAGAACGAAGCAGGCTGGCATGGTGATAAGCCAGGTCAGGATAATGCGGAGCACAATTTTGTAGCGCACAGCGGCAAAACGCTGGTTGACCCCTGAGCCGAGGACGGCGGAGGCCGCTAGGTGGGAGGACGAGACCGGGGTGTTGAGGAAGAACTGCAGGAGCACCATGGCTAGCGCGGTTGAGCTTTGGGCAATGGCTCCACGGAAGGGGTCGACTTTGACCATCTGGTGGGCGAAAGTGTAACCGATGCGGGAGCTGCCCCGGGCGGTGCCGAAGCCCAGCACCATGGCGAGGAAGAGGGCGGAGATGATGTAGGTGGTGGGGTGTACGTCGAGTCCGGCTGAGAGCAGGAGGACGGCGTAGATGACGACGGCGCGTTGGCCGGTTTGGATTCCGTGAATCAGGGAGATCAGTGAGTTGGCGAGGGAGAGGACGCTGCGGGAGAAGCGGTTGACGGTGGAGGGGTAGGAGCGTTGGAGCAGGCCGTAGAAGGGGAAAACTGCTGCCCAGGCGAGGATGAAGAGGACGATGGGGGCCAGGATAAGGGGCACGAAAAGGAAGGTGGCGAGGGGCTCAGAGAAAGGGGTGGAGGTGCCTAGGTCGGTGGTGCGGGCGGCCCAGGCGGCACCGGAAAGACCCCCGATGAGGGCGTGGGTGGAGGAGGAAGGAATGCGGAACCACCAGGTAATAATGCCCCAGATAATAGCTGAGATGAGGGCTGTAAGGATGAGCCCCAGGCCGGTGTTGTTGTGGGGCACGGTCAGCCAGTGGGTGGTGACGGAGCCCAGCATGATACCAGTGATGGCCATGCCGATAGCGTTGAAGAGGGCACTGGTGCGCAGGGCTATTTTAGGGGTGAGGGCCCTGGTTTTGACGGGTATGGCGGTGGCGTTGGGGGCGTCGTGAAAGCCCGTGACGAAGGTGAAGGCAATCAGGGCCAGGCAACTGAGGGCAAAGAGGGTGAGGGTCACTAGGATTCCTGCACGATGATGCGGCCGATTTCGGTGGCGACGGTGCGCATGGCTTCGGACGCCTCAATAAGCTTATGCACGAAGCGGGTGGTCTGCAGGTAGCGGGTCTGCTTGTAGCGGTCCTGGATATCTGCATCGTATTCTTCGGCAATGCGGACGGCCTGCTTGGTGATGCGGAGCATGGTAATCCAGTAGTCGTCCAGATCGCGCAGGGTGCTGAGTTTGGGGATGATTTCGGTGGTGAGCACTGCCTGGCGCTGGATGAGGTCGAGCAGGGTCGCTGCCTTGGGTGAGAAACGTACGATGTGGTAGAGGTGCAGAATGTTGGCTGCTGAGGTGAGCTTTTCAACGACGTTGTTGAGTGAAACAGCCAGGGTATAGATGTCTTCGCGGGGAATAGGGGTTGAGAAAGAGCTGCGCACCGCGGTCATGGTGGTGTGTAGCATGTCGAGGGTTGCGGCCTCGTGAGTGAGGGTGCGTTCCAGAAGTTCTGGGTAGCGGTCTTCGGGGGAGCCCACCATTTCTGAGAGCAGGGCAGCTGCTCCGGTGACCTGTTCTGAGAGCGCGGCAAGGGCACTCAGCGAGGTGTTTTCTTGGGGGAACATGCGTTGGAGCATGGGCCAGCTCTCCTGGGTGTGGGCGGGTGGTCAGGTGCTGAGCTTATGGTACCGTGCCAAGGTTAACAGGGTGACGCTCACCTGGATTGCGGGCGGACGCAAAAGCCGGGCTACCTGCCTCGTGGAAAAGGAAGCGGAGCCCGGCAACTGCGGTATGAAGTTTAGCGATGTCAGGCTGGGAGCGCCTCTCGGCGGAAGGCCGCTCGAAGCGGCTAAAGATTTGGAGCCCGGGGCTACCTATTAGCAGCCTGACATCTTGGTATCCATCATTCTCTTCACAGCGCTCGCTGTCAACCCGGCGGAGGACTGGGCAAATAATTTTGTGTGCAAAATATGAGAAACCTCTTGT
Source organism: Rothia nasimurium (assembly GCF_035916755.1). Classification (GTDB taxonomy): domain Bacteria; phylum Actinomycetota; class Actinomycetes; order Actinomycetales; family Micrococcaceae; genus Rothia. Next base: position 104,274 of record NZ_JAYWIX010000008.1, read on the forward strand.
TCTTTTTTGTGAGCTGGGTCATTGTTGATGTATCACACTCGCATTTTTGTTGTTGAACACACTGGATCAATGAAGTTCTAAGGAAGTCCTTCACATGACTACACGACACACCACACGGCGTTTCGTCAGAGCCGGCGCAGCCTCTGTGCTCGGTCTGAGCATGGCGCTTACTCTCGGTCTGCCACCGGTCAATGCAGCCGAAGACGCAGACCTCTTCAAGAGCGTTATCGAGCAAACTCAGAGCGATGAGGTTTTGAGCCCCTCGATGAAGCAGGCACAGGGCGAAGTAAGCGTTTTTGTACAGTTCCGAGGCGCTGGTGCCTATGAGAGCACCCAGCCGGCAGCCGTCCTGCAGGGTAAGCAGCCACCCGTTAACGCCCAGCGCCAGGTGCAGGCTATTGCAGCTGCGGTGCAAAGCCAGGGTCGCTCTGTAGCAAGCGAGTCAGGGGCGACCGTCCTCTACACCGCCCATAACTCCATCCGTGGTGCAGCAATCCGTGGTGATGCTGAAAAGATTCGTGAACTGGCTTCGCGCAGTGATGTTGTTAAGATTTCCCCCATCGTTTCAAAGACCCGTGCTAATACTGGCTCTGCCCTCCTGACCCAGGCAGCTGCCACCTGGCAGCAGACCGGCTACACCGGTGAAGGCGTCAAAATCGCCATTATCGACTCCGGTGTTGACTACACCCACAGCCAGTTCGGTGGCCCTGGTACCCAGGAAGCCTACGAGCAGGCCTCCCACTCTGCTCAGATGCCCTCCGCAAATTCAGGTCTTTACGATCCTGAGAAGTACCTGGGCGGCTATGACCTAGCAGGCGATGACTACAACGCCGCTAACGCCGAAACGGCAACCCCTTCCCCCGACACCAACCCCCTTGACTGCCGTGCCAACGGCCACGGCACCCACGTAGCAGGCACCGCAGCTGGCTACGCCGTACAGCAAGACGGTAGTGCCTTCAAGGGTGACTACACCAAGCTCACCGAAGAGCAGATGCAGGGCATGAAGATTGGTTCAGGCTCAGCCCCCAACGCCCAAATCGTTGACTTCCGAATCTTTGGCTGCGACGGCTCAACCGACCTCACCGGCCAGGCACTTGACCGCTCACTAGACCCCAACAACGATGGCATCTATGACGACCGCGTCGATATCATCAACATGTCACTGGGCTCAGACTTCGGCGCCCAGGACGACCCCGAAAATGCTATCGTTGACGCCCTAACCCGCCAGGGGATTCTCTCCGTTGTTGCAGCCGGTAACTCCACCGCAGCAGATGGTAACGGCGACACTTACTCCGTCTCAGGTAACCCCGCCAACGCTCGCTCAGCACTCGCTGTTGCTAACACCGTAGGCGCAACCACCTACGCCGACACCGCAGAAATCACTGCCCCCAGCTCCCTCGCAGGTACCGTCACCGGTGACTACTCGGTAGAGTTCAACTACCACCGGGCTACCGAAGAGCAGCTGACCGGCCAGGTCGTCATGGCTCCTGAAAACAATAAGTTCGGCTGTGACGCCTTCCCTGAGGGCACCGACTTTGAAGGTAAGTGGGTCTTCATTGACTGGACCGACAACTTTGAAACCTTCCCCTGCGGTTCAGCCGTGCGCTTCAACAACCTTGAGGCAGCAGGTGCTAAGGGCGTTGTCCTGGCATCAAACCTCGACGTTGAGACCGTCGGTATTGCCGGAAACCGCACCATCCCCGGCATCCGCCTCAACCTCCAGCACGCAGAACGAGTACGTGCAGCTATCCAGCAGGGTGAAGAAGTCACCATTAAGCTCTCACCCGAAGGCATTGCAGCTGCCACCATCGACAGTGGCATGCAGGACCAGGTCAATGAGTCAACTGCCCGAGGCGTGCACGGCTCACGCGGCTACACCAAGCCCGACGTTGCCGCCCCCGGCACTAATATCGGCTCAGCTGGTGTGGGCGCAGGCACTGACATGGCCGTGATGAGCGGTACCTCAATGGCCAGCCCCCACGTAGCTGGCGTAGCTGCCTTGGTGCGAGAAGCCAACCAGAGCTACTCAGCCCAGCAGGTCAAGGCAGCAATCATGAACTCAGCTGTTCATGACGTCAAGACCGCCACCGGCGAGGTTCACTCCATCGAACGCGTCGGCTCAGGCCGCATCGACGCCCTGCAGGCTGTCAACCAGAAGGTGCTGGTCTACAGCGCAGACAACCCCGATCAGGTCTCAGAAAGCCTGGGCGTTGTTGAAGTCCTTCCCGATGCAGGCGTTCAGACCTACACCCGTGAGCTCACCATCGATAACTCCGACTCTAAGGCTCACACCTACCAGGTTTCCTTCGAAGCCTCATCAGATTTGCCCGGCGTCACGATCTCAGCGCCCCAGAGCGTAAGCGTCAACCCCGGCGGTACTAACCGCTTCACCGTAACCGTCACCGTTGACCCCGCCCAGCTTGAAAAGAAGCTTGAGAGCGCTAGCGCAGCCACTCAGCTTGACAGGGCCCGCCAGTACCTCAGCGCAGAGTCAGGCCGCCTGATTCTCACCGAAGGTGACACCCAGACCCGCCTACCCCTGCACATCGCCCCCAAGCCTGTCTCAGACATGAAGTCAGCAACCAGCGCTGTGAACTTCGGCAACGGAAGAACCTCAGCCAACATTGACCTTGAAGGCACCCCCCTACACCAGGGCGGCTACGTTTCACTGGTTGGCGCCTACGAACTGGGAGCTACTTCTAACCGGATGAAGACTTCATCCCTTGCAGTTGCCACCAGCCAGCGTGTTGACCTGCAGTACGTCGGTGCTGCCTCTAACGTCCCGGCTCTGCGCGCAGCAGGTCAGCCTGTCGACGAAAAGGGCATGATGAGCATCGGCGTCTCTACCTGGGATAACTGGGAGAACCTCACCAACCCCACCAGCATCGAAGTAGCCTTCGATGTTGACGGTAACTTCCGTCCCGATTACTACCTCTACACCAGCCGTGAGCGTGGCCTCGACTACCCCCAGGCTGTACTGATTGGCTGGGTCAACGGCAAGTTGGAAGTCCTCGATCGCCAGCCCATTAACGGCGCCTACGGTGACGTTGATACCAACACCTTCGACAGCAACGTCCTCAACCTGCCCGTTTCCCTCTCCAAGATGGGTATTGATGCAAGCAATGCAGCTAATCTGCGTTACTCAGTAGATACCTACTCCTGGTACCAGACAGGCGGTGTTGATGGCACCAACTGGATCTCTTACAACCCCTACAACCCCAAGGTCTGGTTTGACGGTGACCAGTCAGAATCAGCGACCCTCTTTGTCGATCACCCCGATGCTGACATCACCGTTCACCGTGCATCCACCGATGTAACTGACGCAAAGGCCCTGCTGCTGCACATGCACAATGGCACCGGCGACTTGAGCGGCGTCAAGCCAGGTGAAGACGGCGGTAAGGCTGAGATTGTTAGCCTCAACGAGGCTAAGCCCGCCACAAACCTGAACCCCCGCTTCACCGACGTTGGCACTGACTACGTCTTCTATGATGAAATTGCCTGGTTGGCTGAGCGCGGTATCACCACCGGCTGGCCTGATGGTACCTTCCGGCCCGGATCTTACACTGAGCGTGGCCAGATGGCAGCCTTCTTCTACCGTCTAGCTGGTTCACCTCAGTACACCGCTCCGAGCGTCTCCCCCTTCAAGGACGTACCCACCACCCACGTCTTCTACAAGGAAATCGCCTGGATGCACTCCATGGGCATCACCAAGGGCTGGTCTGACGGTACCTTCCGCCCGCACGCCTACACTGAGCGCGGCCAGATGGCAGCCTTCTTCTACCGCATGGCTGGCTCACCTACCTACACCGCTCCTTCAACCTCAGCCTTCAAGGATCTGCCCACCGACTACGTTTTCTTTAAGGAAATCTCGTGGATGCAGTCCCAGGGCATCACCAAGGGATGGTCTGACGGTACCTTCCGTCCTTCGGCCTACACTGAGCGCGGCCAGATGGCAGCTTTCATCTACCGCTTTGATCAAAATGTAGATTACCGTTAAGAACCGGCCGGACTCTCAGTCTTGTTGCTGAGATACCGTGAGCGTGAGGTTTAGGGGCCCTGCCCGCTCCCTTCTGGGGAGCGAGGCAGGGCCCCTTGCTCTTATCTGCGGGCTGTGTTCTTGGGGCTACTAGTCAAGGGTACCTGCCCGCCAGCGCAGAGCGGCCTCATCGAGGTCTCGGGCGGTGCCGGTGAGCCGGGTGGTGGCTTCGCGCAGCCGCTGGGCCCTGGCTGCTGCCTCCCCTCGCACTTCAGCAGAGGGAAGATGATGATACTCAGGTGAGAAATCTTCAGGGGGCAGCTGGCGCCGCACGGGCTGGCCGTGCCTCAGCTCTAGGGCGACGTCGTCCTGCCCTAGCGCCAGCACCCTGCAAAAGGCGGCAAAGCGGTTGAGGGCTATGTCGAAGTCGCCGGTATAGGCTCCGGTCAGAATCTCATCAACGGTGGTGAGAATTTCGGTGGCTGTGGGTGGGCTGGGCACTCCGGCTAGGGCCTGAGCCAGATAGGAGGAGTGCATGCCCCGTTCGTAGTAGTGGCTTATGAGCCGTGGGTTGGAGCGGATGACACTGCGCAGGGCGTACATACGCCACAGGGCTCCGGCTATGGTGACGGGGGCTGCACGCGCCCAGAGCTGGGCAACGGCTTCTAAGCCGAACTCGTCGGTGTAGCGCACCAGCCGTTTGGTGACTGAGGGGTCTTCGTTGGCGCGGCCGCGGGCGAGCAAGGCGCGGGCGGAGGCTTGGGCAGCAGCGGTCAGCTGCTCAGGACTTGAGCCGCCGGTGAAGCGCTCAAATTTTTCGGTTGAAAATCGGACGGGGCGGTGAAAGCGGGCGTCGGAGGGCATGCCTACAGTGTAGGGCTTGTAGCCCCCAGGACGCTGGTGTGTGCGCTAGCAGGGGAAAGCGCCGGTAGGTAGCGGTTTTGAAGCTCTCATATATGCCGTGTATAATGGGTTGAGCTGAATTCAACTCAGTGGAGCGCCTTTAGCTCAGTTGGTAGAGCATCGGACTTTTAATCCGTGGGTCGTGGGTTCGAGCCCCACAGGGCGCACATCTTCACCCCGTTCCGGCGACGCCGGAGCGGGGTTTTCTGCGTCTGGATTTAGGAGCGGTACACGAGCGACCCCACCGAGTAAGTCAGCTAGTGTGATTCCCAAGGTTGCAGCAATGGTGCCCAGGTCATTGATTGAAAAGGCGTTGACACCACGAAGCTTCTTAGAGGCATTCGGCTGGCTGATTCCGAGTATTTGGGCTAGATCTTTGCCTGTTAGACCTCTTCTCCCCATCCACGCTTTAATCTCATCACGGATGGCTAGTTCGAATTCTGAAACTGGTGAAGTTGTTGACTTGGGCATCGATTCTCCTTGTATAGCCTTCTAGGAAGATTATATACCTTCAAAGAAAGAAAAGTGAAGAAACTTGCCAAAACAGTCTTGCTAGTATTCCTTTAAGGAATTATCTTTAATCCTATGAGTATTCGAGAGAAAAATACACGCGACGCTATCACCCGCAACGTCCGCCGAGCCATGTTCGAAGCAGACCTAACCCAAGCAGCCCTCGCAGAACAAATGACCATCACCCGCGAGACTCTGCGCCACCGACTCAGTGGTAAAAAGCCTTTCACTACTGACGAGCTGGCTCAGATAGCAGTCGCTACCGGGGTTCCCTTCTCTGAGCTTGTCAAAGTCACTGAAAAGGCAATAGCAGCATGACCCACCAACCAGCCAGCGACCTAGGCATCAAGCCAGCAAGACTCAGCGCAGGCAAGCAGGATGGCAAACAGAATCATCCGCTTCACAAGGAGTTGCAAGCCCTGCTAGAAGATACTCACCGGCAACAGAAAATAGCTACCTTCGAGCAAACCCATAGGCTCCCCGTCCTTAAACCTTCACCTACGGCTCCACATGCCCGAGAAATCCGCTACCTACTCACCTCAGAGAGCGGCTCCATCCTTATTGAGGCCGCCCGCAAAATCACCTACCCACCCCTCTGGTACGCCCTAGCAGGAATCAGATAGAAACCATGTCCCTAGAAATGATCACCTGGGCAATGAAACAGGACGTCAAAAACTCCCAGTTTCAAGTGCTCATAGCTATCGCTAATGAGGCAGATTCAGACGGCCTGTGCTTTACAGGCCAAGCCAAACTTGCCTACAAGGCTAACGTCACTGAAAGAACCCTGCGTACCTGCATCACTCAGTTCCGCGATATGGGGCTATTGCACACAGAGCGTCGCGTCATGACCTTTGGACGTGGCCGCAAGACCGATGCCATCATCTTGCACCCTGAAGTCACAGCCTACGAAAAAGCCCCCTACCCTCATACAGAAGTAGACCGCAAAAAAGCTGCCTACAATCGCAAGAAGTACGAGGTGGTAGACACTTTCGAACCTGTGGATAACTCCCGTAGTGACCAACCGGAAAATTTTTCCGGTAGAAAAGAAACCCCTAGTCAAACACAAGCGGAAAATTTTTCCGGTAGAACGATCAACCGGAAAAATCACGTCCACCAACCGGAAAACTCAGGTGTTTCAACCGGAAAAATTCAACCTTATCCACAAGGTGCCCTTAAAAGGAACGCGCGCGCGTTTAACCCGTTTAAAGACCCATCAGTCCCTCATTCGGTCAGTAGCACCGCACCTGTGGATAAACCACAGGTGGACGGACTGACCGACCGAAAGAATCCCAAAGAAAAATCTTCACCGGCTAAGCTCCAGCCAGCCGCAACCAAGCACCCAGCCCCGCCCCTAGCTGCACCAACGTCGCAGTCCCCCGAGGCTCCAGCCCGGATTACTCGAGGGGTCAACCACACCAAGCTCCGCCAAGAGCTACACCAGGCCCAGCTGAACATCAGCAGCATCAACGATGACATTCTCAGCCAAATGATTATCATCGTCCTCTCCCGTGCCACCCAGCCCGTCCGCAGCCCCCAGCGGTTCGCCTACTCTTGCATCGCTAAAGAGTTCTACGAGCTGGTCTCCCTCGCTCAATCAACCCTCAAACCCCAAGAGACTGCCTGCCTCGCTTTCTGCGAAGTGCATACCCGTGAGCACAGCGGCACCTGCCCGCTTTGCGTGAAAGAAACCACCGGCCATTTAGTCACCGTTGAAACCGAACCTCCGGCTGACCCTGAAGCCGGTAAAGCCCTGCTGGCTAAACTGCGTGCTCGCCGCCTAGCCCAAAACCCCGCCACCTAACCACGAGGGAAGAACACACCAATGAACGCCAACAAACCCGCCCAGTCACCAAGCATCATCCGCGTCATCCTCACCAACATCACCGGCTACCTACTACTGTGCTTCTGCGCCCTGGTATGCATGGTAATCGGTGGTCCAATTGCCCTAAAAAACCACAACCCCGCACTAGAAGCGCCCGGCGATGAAGAAATCATCTATGCCACCGGTGGCCTCTACCTCTTCTACGCAGTGATGGGCCTCTACTTCATCGGAAAAACCATCCGTGAGCTGTACCGCCGCAAGAAACTAGCCGCCTAAACCACCCCTTGGCAACTAGCTAAGCCACCATGACCGCACCCACAGGAGAAAAACCCATGGACACCACCCTCAGCCCCGAAGAAGCCTTCCGCCTAGGAAGCTTCATGCGCTGCGACTGGATAGCCATAGCCCTAGGCTACAAACTGCGCATCTGGGAGCCACTGGACTACGAAACCTGGGAAGAGTACCTAGCCTGCGAACACTGGGAGTTGAACTATCAACCTGGCCGATTCCAAAACCCCGACCTAGCTTTCTGGGCTTCTTATGGCATGAGCGTAGAGGCCATCAGCCGCATCACCACCCTAGAGCCTGAAACCATCCGCGCTGAACTAGCAACAGCTAACGCTGCCTAGCCGGCAGGCGAAAACAGCAGAAGAGACAACCACTATGCAGACAACCACCAGCGCCTTCTGGACACCAGAACGCCTAGAGACCTGGCAGGGCACCAGCAAAGTCATTTACACAGTGCTGGCTAAATTCCCCCATATCCACGACCTGCCAGCAGCGGTAGAAGATACTCACCAAGAAACCTTCCTAGCAGCCCATCAGGGACTGCATACCTTTGACGAAACCAAAGGGGACTTTGGACCTTGGATTCGTAGCATCGCCGTCAGATGCGCCTACGCCCACCTGCGAAACCTCAAAAGCGATGACCGCACCCAAGCAGAAATCACAACCGAAGCAGCCCTCACAGGCTTGACCGCAGACTCAGCACTAGAAACCCTGCTGGCCCTAAGCCACATGGAAGAAAAACTTCAGGACCTAGCAGCGGTGCTAGGTATCGCAGTCAAAGCCCTCGGAGACGTCGAGCTCATCACCCGAGTGCTGAACCTGATTCTGGCTGAGGAGCCACTGAGCTACCGAGCCACAGCCGAGGTGCTCGGTATCGCCGAGAAAACTCTTTATAAGTCCAGCACCAAAGTACTCATGTACACCGAGGTCATTTACCGGGCCCTGCTGATTCACCGCTACCGAAAGGAAGAAGGGCTAGAGACAGCGCCGGTACTCATGCAGGAGGTCATCTCCTGCCTACCGCAGAGCAGCCTGACCACCGCGCCGCACTTCACCCACCGCATCGTCCAAGTCACCCTAGAGGCCGGGCATGTAGAGAACATCGACCTTGAAGCCCTGCAAGAGAGCACTGGCTGGTCTGAACCCTACGCCCGGCGGTGTATCTGCACAACATCGAAGCTTTTCAATCTTGCCCTAGCCGTCATTCAGCAAGGAGACATCTAAACCAAAACAACACCCCATAGAACAAAACGCAACGCAATAGAACCATATGAAACACAAGTGTTCAGTTCTGCTATAGACCGGTAACTGAGCGCAATCCCAGAAAGAAATCAAAAGAAATCCATGAAAAACATCCCTCATACCACCAGCACCGCCGCTGCCCTGGCTGCAACCGGCCTGCTCGTCCTGAGCCCTGTAGCTTTTGCTGATGAAGCTCAGCTTCCCTCTTCAGCTGGTGCCAGTCAGCTAGCTACCCTAGCCCAGGCCTCAGAGACCACCAGCACCCCGATGTCCGGGGAAGAACCCACCGAAGACACCCATGAGGCTACCCAGCCATCAGATAGCGACGAAACCCCTGAGCCTATCGAGGTTGTTCCGGTGCCAACCCCTAGCCCTTCTGACGATGCGGAGCCTACCCCGGCTCCCAGTGCCCCGGAAGAACCCTCACCAGAGCCCACAGACCTACCGGAGACCCCAGAGCCTATCGAGGTTGTGCCGGTACCTAGCCCTGAGCCCTCAGAACAGCCCAGTGAACCAGCAGAACCCACCCCCGAACCGGTTGAGAGTGAAACTGCAACCGCAGAGCCCACCGCTGAACCAACTGCCGATGCAACTGTCGAACCTTCAGCTGATCCCAGCGAGTCTGACAATGCCCCGGTGCCGGTAGAAACCATCGCACCGACGTCAAGTGCCCTTGCCGAAGAGGCAGCACCTGAAGCCAGTGCTGAAGCTGTTCCGGTTCAGGTGGACGCCGAGCAGAACATTTTGCTCACTGGCACCGTTACGCAGGAGCAGACCACAGAAACCGGCGAAACTATCGTGGTAACTGAAGAAGTCACCGCAGCAGGAGAGCAAGTCACCACTGAATTTGTGGTTAACCCAGCAGAAGGACAGACTACCGTCACCCAGACTGTGACTAACCCTGCTACCGGCGAGAAGAAAACTACCGAGCGTAAGGTACCTGCAACCACCTTCAAGGCAGGCGGCGCAGCATCTATCGAAGCTGCCTCCGCCCCAAGTCGAAAGAGCGCAGCAGCGCCTCTTCTAGGTATCGCAGGTGTTCTAGGAGTCACTCTGGTCGCAGCAGGAATCATCCTCCACCGTCGTCAGGCGACTATCACTACTTCCTAGGAAGCTAGAAAAAGCGGGGGTGTTTTCGTCCGCGAGAGCACCCCCGCTACTTCTCCTCAATACACCGAAGACATAAAGGCTAGAGTCCATGAAAAAACATCAGGCGCTTCTACTTACTGGCACTGCCCTGACGCTAGGAGCAGCAGGCGGAGGCCTCATGCTCACACAGGTACAGCAGGAATCGGCTCCAAATGTCACGCAAGAGGTTGCCCACGCGCCATCACCTGATCGTGAGTTCATGGACTACCAATGCCCACCCCCAGAGCAACTACCGCAGGATGTAGACATAGCCCCGGGCAGCTGGTACGCGCCAGCACTAGAGGCTGGAGCCAGCTTTAGCCCGAGTAATTATCTGCCCGCTGAGTCCATCAGTGATGATGGAATCATTTACGCTGCTTCAGAAGCTGTCGAATCCCCCGAAGGGGCGTCCTTGTTGGTCGGGCATGTTGATTTACAGCCGGGAGTCAAAAGCCCTCAAGGTGGTGAGCTTACTGCCTGGGGCAACCTGCATAAGCTCCAAGCCTGCGATCTGATTTATACCAAGGCAGAGGATGGGACCTTAGTTATCTCGCAGGTCACTAGCGTGATTGTGGCTCCGCAATTTGACCCAGAGTTAGAAGCTAAATCAGTGGCAAACCCAAGTGACACAGCCCTAGCTGAACAGTTACGGGAGCAGCGAGATATTGAGGCCCGGATATTCCGTGCGACGGGGAAGAAGGCTATCGACCTAATGACTTGCTCAGGCCCCTCTGTTGAGGACGTTGGGGGAGAGTTTCAGTTCCGCTACGCCGACAACCTCATTATTGAAACTACCCCAGTTAGCCTGTAAACCACTACTGTTCACCATTGAACAGAACACAACAAAACAAAATTGTTTTGTTCTATTGTGTTGTGTTCTATTAGCTGTTAGGATGGAGCCATGATTTTACTAATTGCTCACCACAAAGGCGGGGTTGGCAAGTCCACTCTCGCTGTCAATCTAGCCGTAGCTTTTCAGCAGCTCGGTAAAAAAGTTCACGTCTTGGAGACCGATCCGTCAGTGCGTACTGCTTCCCGCTGGGCAGACGACCGAGAAGAGCTGGGCCATGCCCCGGTTATCACCACCCGCAAAGAAGGCAAGCTCTCAGCCACTCTCAAAGAGATGGACGAGCAGAACGATATCGTCATCATCGACACGGCGGGTAAGGATTCCAAGGAGACTCGCTCAGCTATGATCGCAGCCGACATTCTGCTGGTGCCCACCGGAACCTCACAGGCTGACTTGGACTCCACGCTTGACCTGGCTGACACCATCGATACCGCGCGAGACTTCAACGAATCGCTCAAGACTCTGATTGTTCTCTCCAAGGCTTCAACTCATGCTTTGAGCGACGAGATCCAAGAAGCACGAGACTACCTAGAAGACTTCCCCCAAGGTATCGAAGCTGAGATAGCCGATGTGGTTATTTATCACCGCAAGGCCTATCAGGCGTCCATAAGCGAAGGCCTCTCGGTGGTGGAGTCCAAGGACGCCAAAGCTAAGGCTGAAATTCAGCTGCTGGCCCAAGAAATCTTGACCCTGAAAGAGGCATAAATGGTTCGCAAACGTAGCACGGAGAAAACCGCAGATGACTTCATCGAGGCGGCAGAAAAAGACGCCAGCTGGAAACAGGAAGAGACGCCAGCAGCTATCAAGAAGGTTGTTAAGGCCCAGGCGGTAGAGATGCCTGCTGATACCAAAGATCGGGTCAAAGCTCGAGCTAAAGCCAGCCTCAAACGCGGCATCTACACTATCCAGGCCACTGAAAGCCAAAAAGAGCTGATGAACTACGCGGCAGAGAAACTGGACATCTCCAAGGCAAAGCTCATGGAGCGTTATTTCTTCACTGCCTTGGAAGAAGAGTTCGGCAACGATGTTCCCATCGTCAAAGAGGTTTAAGTTGCTATGAATCGCTACCCGCCCCAGTACAGGAAACCACCACTGAGATACCGGCTCTGGGAGTTCGTGCGGGCAGTCCACCGGGTCATCTAGATGATGGGACTGTTCGTGGGGATTCCTGCGGCCACGATTCCTGTACTGGGGCGGTTCCCCCCAGATACGCCAAGCTATTGGATATTGCATCCTCTGGGGCCTAGCTATAAGTTTCATCGTTTACCTTGTTCGCTCCCTCATATCAGGTGAGAGACCACCGGGGGTATGACACCTGGGGGAAAGATTGAATTATCCCGTACAATGGGTGCTGGCGCTTTAGGCGCTAGTAAAATCATGGCACTTACTCTGATTCCCTGGTGTTTTCAAACCCTTTCTTGCATGAGGGGCTCTCTTGACGCCGGGGGAGAGGGGCTAATGCCTACATCTGCCTGAATCTTGTGGTGAGATGATGGCAGGAATGCCGCCCTGTTTCTTGGAAGCAGGGCGGCGTCTTCTTTTATGCCTATGATGAAACTATGAGTAGCTGGAACTTACCGAAGGAAGTAGTCGCCCTATCCCGTGCTGATAATTTCGAGGCAGCCCGGCACGAATGGGATTTGGTAGACCGGGATATTGACCCTGATTGCTTGCAAAGCTGTGTTTGTGGCAAAGAGGGGTTGAGGTATCTCTTCACTATCCGTAACCGTGAGACCGGGGCCAAGCTCTATCCCATCGGCTCTAGCTGCATTGAGCTGTTCGGGCGCAAAGACCTTGACCAGCAAGTTAGCGTTGCTAGGCAGATGTATGAGGTCCTTGCAGAGTACAGGGAAACTGGATCCTTGAGGCTCAACGGTGGAGCCATCTCAAGAGCCGTGCTGAAGCAGCTATATGAGGAGGGTTGCTTTGACCCTAATTCATATAATGATGGCAACCCTGATGTTGATTATCAGTTCTTGGTCAAGATGTTCAATCGGCGTAATGAGCTTAGTGAAGGGCAACGAAGGAAGGTCTGGGTGTTGCTCAATAGGACTGTTGGCCCCTACCTGGAGCGCACATTAGGTTCCTAGCTGCTGCGGTTCTTTGCCTTGAGACGAGTGATAGTAGAACGCGAGACCCCTAGCGTGGCAGCTACTTGGTTCTCACTCATGCCGTTGTCGATAAGGCGCAGCGCTGCTCTTCATCAGATAATGTGGTTGCTCGTTAGGTGTTGCCAGTAGGTGTTGCCGTAAGACTTGATCTTCTTCTTGAGGGCGCTGGTCGCGGCGTCTTCATCGTTGAGACCCACGGTCCCCCAATCAATGAAGGGTGAAGCCGTCGTGGCGTTATTTTGAATCCATCCTAAGTCCACCATGGCCATTGCAAGCATCTCTAGGTTGGGAGCAACAAGCTTCTTGTCGCCTGTAAAGACTTCTCCACTGTAAATATCGAGCTGGTAGTTCAGAGCCTTTGCCACCTGACGTCCAATCTCAGTAAAGGAGCGGTACTGGTCAGGTGTCGAGTTGTTGGCAACTGCCTGGATAGGTTCCATTTCTGCTGGGGTGAGGGGTTGAGTCTGCTCGTATGATTCATGCTCTCCAGGATTCTTGCCTCCGATTTTGTAGAAGAAGTCACCTAGGGTGATAAAGATTGACATGAGTTTTCCTCGATTCATATACGAACGTTTTTGACGCAACCTAGTCTACCGGCGTCCCGAGAGAGTGGGAATCCCTCTTTCTTGCGTCAGAAGTCTGAGTCGAAACCTGAGTGAGTCATAACTTGTCAACGAACATTTTTGACTCAATTTCTGTGCGGCTATTTATTGTAGTCGTTTATTCGGCTGCAATATAGGTATGGCAGTTGAATTTACTCCTAACGCAAGCAAACATCGCATCCCGCATCAAGATGCACTCTATGCAGTTCTCCATCATGAAGTGGCGGTAGACATTCCTGGTAGAGATGGATTCAAGGCTGCCACCCTGTACATCGGGCATCCACACGGTCAAACAGACCGATACATCGAAGTGATCGCCGAGGTGATTCCACCGCGCGGTTTCAAAATCTTCTATGTTATGCCCCTGAGTCCAAAAAATAGAAAGTACCTCTAGAAAAGAAAGCCCCGATGACCTACGGAACTAACGAATACTACGAAAACTACTCACGAGCTATCGAGGCGGGCGAAGTTGAAGTGGACCCCAACACCATCCGTCGAGATAACGCTGGGGCTCTTGAGCTGATTCTTGCAGCTACTAGCGCATCCAGTGAAGAGGAAGCTCTGGCAATGTTTGCCCCTGGTCGCCCTCATGTGGGGAAAGAACGGGGAGTCTCCCCTTCTATCCGTGCGCGGGTACCTCAGCAGCTTAAGGACAGCATCGCCCTTCTAGCTGCACGCCAAGGTAAGAAAGAATCTGAGATTGTGCGTTTGGCGGTTGCAGAGTACGTCAAGGCACACACAGCATAAGGGGCAGGATTAGGGCCTGGGTCTAGGCATAATCCCATTTTGGGGCAGGGGGGGCGTTCTTCTTTTACCTTCTAAACTATGGTTGCAGAGGGTCTTTGGTGTAATCCGCATCAGAATCCTAGTAAAAAGTATACCCCCTCTATACTTTTAAGTATAGAGGGGGTATACTAGAATTATGGTTAAACCAATGAAGTACAAAGACCTTGCCACCAAGCTCAAGGAGGCAGGATTCATTCGCTCTGAAGGCAAAGGGGACCATGAAAAGTGGACCTATCCAGGGATTAAACGTCCTGTAATTCTTACTCAAACCAGAGAGCTATCACCGGCCGTCACCAGAAACGCTCTCAAAGCTATCGCCGAGAAGGAAGAAGCCAATGACTAAAAAAATTACCGTTACAGCCAATCGCTGGGCACATGGCTGGGAACTCATTATCGATGAAGATAAGGCTACTCAGGTGCGCTCTCTTGCTAAAGCCCAGCAGCAGGTACGTGACTACTTCGATACCCTAGAGCCTGAACTTGACCATAGTGACCTTGTTGTTCATCTTGTATATGCAGATGTCGAGGAAGAGCTTCGTCAGGCACGTGAAGCGCAGGCTGCTGCCCGAAAGGCTGAGGAAGAAGCCGCTCAAAAGGTTCGGGCAGTCGTCGCGCAGCTTCGCAGCGAAGGGGTGTCTCTGGCTGATACTGCTGCACTTCTAGAAGTGTCAAAATCTAGGATTCAGCAGCTCCAGGCTGCGTAGTTCCTAGCTAAGGGCCCGTAGCAACTTAAAGCAACCAGCTATTGGCCGGTGTATCTACTAGATACACCGGCCAATAATCTTTTAAACGCCTGATGAAGAAGATAGGGTAGAGTCATGAGCAAAGAGCAGCAGCGATTTTTCAGTCATGTTGTCAAAGGACCTGCACCAGAATCCTGTTGGATTTGGACAGGTGCTATCAGCGATGATGGCTACGGAATCTTCTGGCGTAAAGACTCCAATACTGGCAAGGATGCCCCCATGCGTGCTCACCGCTACGCGCTCTCCCTCGCACATGATAATCTCACTGATCTGCACGCCCTGCACCGCTGTGATAACACTTTATGCGTCAAAGCGACAGAACATAGTGACACACACTTAACCGCTGGAACCAGGGCAGAAAACATGAGCGACCGCTCTAGAAGAGGCCGATCCAACTTCCAAGGCAGGCCTACCAAATCAAAAACTGACCGAGCGGAAGCTGCACGCACCCTGCGCGAAATTACCCTTAAGGACGGCTACAAGCAGCAAGCCGTTGATGAACTCATGAAAGGCATACCGGCAGAACAACTATCCCTCTTCTAGAACGAATGGTGGCTCTACCCTCACTGGGTAGAGCCACCATTCTTTCTATCTATACCGCAGTATCTGAAGGAGAATCTTCGCTGTCATTCGTAGAAGATTCTTCACTTTGCTGGGGAGCTATCTTCAGAAGCCTACGCGCTTCAGAGGAAGACATCGCCAAACGCTGAGCAATCTCACCCACAGCAATACCCTCAGCCTTCATTCGTGAGGCCACAGATGCCTGCTTCAGCTGCGAGCTTTCCTGTTGCTGATTAATCTTTTCGCGCAGTTGCTGAATTTTTACTTCTAAATCCTCAATCTGCTTCTCCAGATCACTAACACCGTTCTTCTCAGGAATAGAGAAAAACTCAGCTGCAAGTTCCAACAAGCGATCCTGTTGTTGCTGAAACTTTAGAGCAGCTTCTGCTGCCTTCTTCTGTGCATTAATGGCTGTGCTACTTTTACGGCCTGCCATATTTCCTCCTCATAGGGTGGTGAAGTTTTCTTGCTTCTAGACTACCTGAGAGCCTTCTTCTTTAACAGAGTTTGCTGATTTTTAGGCGTAAGAAAAGGGCATCGTCGCTGCCGCGCCGCTGGCTCTGCTAGCTTCACCGCAGGATCAGTAGCGGCTTACTTCCAGCCAAAACTTAAGTTCTATTTGCGAGGCCGCTACTGATCGCGGTGATAGGAGGTGCCGGTTGCCTACGACAAAGATACTGAGCCAAGAAAAAATGCAACTGCTCGCAAGCTCGCAGCGGTGGTTATCCCCTTTTTCTTCGGCGCTACGCTTATTTCCTCAGAAAAAGTGGTGCCCCACCGCCCTAAAGGGTTGCCATTTTTTCTTTGACGGCTCAGTTCTCTTTGCTTCGCCAACCGGCACAGGGCGGGCTCCCAGCCACACATCTGACCCGCCCCTCTCACCTAGCGAATGGAGAACATCATGGTTCAGCCTGGCGATATTTTTTACACCTCTTGGGGATATGAACAGACTAATGTCGAGTTCTACCAGGTCATCAGAGCAACCGAGAAAACTGTGTGGGTACGCGAGATTAGCGGAGCAAATTCCGGTGATTGGTGGAGCGGGCACACTGAGCCAGCTAAGGACAGTTTTGTTTCAGATAAGGTTCTCAGGCGCAAGCTCAAGGGCGGAGAGTCACCGTTCTTTTCGGTGAACGCAGTGGCAGACGCTTGGCCCTATGAGGGGCAAAAGCTCTACTACTCAAACTACGCCTAAACCTAGTTATCCAGTAAAGCAATGGCCTGGACGCGCAAGGCATCCAGGCCACCCAACAAGTCTTAGGCACGAAAGAAAACGTTACCAATCACCTAAGACCCATCACAGAAAGACTAACATCATCATGACAACTTCAGCAAGCATCGATAAGCTCATGACCCGTCTGATGTTTGACGAGGAAGGCACCGGGGCAGAAATTGTATACTACCTGGAGACTGAGCCGACCGAGCATGAAGCACATCAGCTATCACAGGGAATCTGTATTTACATTCCTAAGAAGTATGTTCACCTGGTGACTTGCTTTGTGAATTGGAAGAAGCCCACCAAAATGCGGGGCTGGTGCTCATTTGAGTTGGTGCGCGATAAGGGCGGGCAGGACATTCCCAAGTATCTTCCTGAAGAAGTGCGCTATCACCTGCTCATGACCAGCGCCGGAGTTTTTGAGTATCTGGCGGATATGACCAGCTAAGCAGAAAGGCAAGTGCCCCCGTAACCACCTAACGGTCACGGGGGCACTTCGTGCGCCGGGCAAGGCCCGGCGTACGGTTTTACACAATCGGCACGGATACGCAAACCTAACGTGCTGACTCAAGCATTATTGCTCGTGCCTCGCGTGCTTGTCGAGTCAGCACTAGGTTTGCTACTTGGTGGAAAAGCTGTGCACAGCTAAAGTCTCCTCCGCAAGCTCCCCCGACTTTACCTGCACCCAACTTTCCCACAAGAACCTCAGCCCTGATGCACAGACCTGTCCACAGATTCCTCCGCAAGCTCCCCCATCTATGGATAGGTCTGCACACAGGCTGGCCTCGTGTGCAAAACCGCGGCAAGTATGCCGGACGAAAGGTCACTAGAACGTTTCTGCTGCCTCTTCCCCCGCAAGCTCCTCCAGAGACGAAACCCCTGTTCTAGCGCCCATTTTTTTCGTCACACCTCATGCATTGAATGAATCAGGAACTTCTAAAATAAGTAATTCATAATAAGAAAGTGCTATGATAGCCCTATGATGACCGTGCATAAGCTGTCGGCAGGCGATGGCTACCGTTACTACACTGGCGAGGTCGCTAGTGGTGATGTCTTGCGCGATAAGAATCGTGAGCTCGGGGATTACTACACGGTTGAAGGTATGCCCCCCGGCCAGTGGCTAGGCTCCGGCGCTAGTAAAATCGGCCTTTTCGGGCGGGTCAATGAAGCTCAAATGCAGGCTCTATTTTCCGGCCAGCAGTTGCCTCTAACTACCGAAGAGTTGGCGGAATTACTAGCCCAAAAGCCAGATGCAGCAGAAGCTAAATACGCTTCAACCCTAGAGGAAAAGCGCCTGCAATACGCTGAGAAAGCTTGGGAAATTCACCTAGCTATCAAGCAGGGCAAGACCCAAGAGGAAATCAGTAAATCCTTCATTAAAGAGCGTAGCCAGAAAGCTATAAGCCTCAAAATTGAGGCTTATAAGGCAGCAGGTAACGACTTTTCTAAGACCAACAAAAAAGCCTACCGAGACCCTAAGAACCTAGAAACCCTGCGCCAGAACTTCATCAACTCCTACACCATGACCCAGGCCGAAACTAAGCGCGCCCAAAACAAAGCCCGCCAGGAAGCCAACAAGACTCTCTCAGTTACCTCCCGTAAAAACGCCGAGGCACCCCGCACCTATGAGAAAGTCAAGACCCCTTTCATGGTGCGTATGGCCGAGGAAAAAGCACGCTTTATCCGCCTGAACGACCGCCAGCCCAGCAAGGACGAAACCCGCGAAATCCGCAACCGAGTAGGCGGTGAACTCTTCCGCAAAGAGCACCTACGCGAACCACGTACCAAGGAAGAACTCAGCCGCTGGATCACCCAGCAGAGCAAGCCAAAACAGCAAACTATCACCGGCTTTGACCTGGTATTTACCCCCACAAAGTCCGTCTCTATCGCCTGGGGTCTAGGAGATGAAACCCTCCGCAAGGGCATCGAAACGGCGCATGAAAAAGCTATCCAGGACGTTATAACCTACCTTGAAAACAACGCTGTTTACACCCGCCGAGGCAAGAACGGCATTGCCCAGGAGAACGTTCAGTCAGGCATCATTGCGACCAAGTTCCGTCACTACGACTCCCGTAACGGCGACCCTAACTTGCATGACCACCTGGTTATTGCCAACAAGGTTCAGGGCAAAGACGGCAAGTGGCTCACCCTTGATGGGCGCATGATTTACTCCTACAACGTGGCTGCATCAGAACTCTATAACTCTAAGATTGCTGAGTACATCCACGCTGATCTGGGCCTAGAGTTCACCGGTGAAAAGCGCAAAGGCCGCAAGATTTACGAGCTTGAAGGTATCGATAGCGAAACTATCCAGGCTTTTTCCTCCCGTAGCTCTAGCATCAAAAAAACCCTAGAAGAACTCAAAGCTAAGTACATCCAAGAGCACGGCTACGCCCCCAACGATAAGGCCCTCATTGCCCTGCGCCAGCAGGCCACCTTAGCGACCCGCCCTAAGAAAGAAGGCGCTCATTCCCTGGCCGAACTTAACGAAAAGTGGCGTCACCAAGTTGCAGAGAAAAAGCTGAAACTACCCACCGGTGAGAAGCTGTATCAGCACCTCAAAAAAGCATCAAATCAGCAGGCCGAGAAAGTTATTGAAGCCAAGGCTCAGGCTTTAGCCACCCCTGCTATGGCACATGCAGAGCGCATTATTGGGCGGCTCCAAGAGTCCCGTTCGACCTGGAAGATTAACCACATTGAGGCTGAAACCCTCAGATACTTCCGCGACGTCACCAAGGGCTCAGGGCTAGATAAGACCGCCGTCGACGCCGCTGTCTCAGCTGTTATCAATCAGTCCATCAGCATCAACAACTTTGGTGAAGCAGTCGAACTTCCCGAGGCCAAGCTCCGCAATAATGGTACCAGTGTTTACCGCAGAGCTGACTACCAGCTCTTTTCTTCTCATGCTATTTTTGAAGCCGAACGAACCCTGATTCAGGCTGCTACCACCGATAAGGTCATACCCGTAGCGACCCATGATCTCTTTGAGAGGCAGGTAGCCCAGCTCAAGGCTGAGGGCGGTCTTATCTCTTCTACTCAGGAAGATATGGCTCGTGCATTTGTCACCGATGAACGCCTGCTGGTGGTGGGTATTGGCCCTGCTGGTGCCGGTAAAACTACCTCTATGAAGGCAGCCGTTGATACAGCCCGAGCTGGTGGCCATAAGGTGATTGGTCTTGCTCCTACCGCTGTTGCGGCCTCCATTATGGAGAAGGAACTAGATATTCAGGCCATGACGGTTGCTAAGTTTACTAACCCTAAAGCGCCCCGGATTATCCTTGAGCCGGGGACCGTGCTGCTGGTTGATGAAATCGGCATGGCCTCCACTTTGGATTTGGCAAAGATCGTCGATCAGGCTCGTGAGCAGGGCGCTGTGGTACGCGGTATTGGCGATTACAGGCAGCTGTCAGCTATCGGCTCAGGCGGTGCCTTGCGGATGATTGAATCTGAGGCTGGGGCTATCTACCTTGAAGATGTCTTCCGCTTCAAGAACAGCGAAGAAGCGGCAGCTACCCTTGCCTTGCGTGAACCCCCGCTGGTGGGTGTTGATAAACCCTTTGGTTGGTATGTCGATAATGGCCGTGTAACAGCCGGTGAAAAAGATGTGATGCTGGCCGATGTGTACGCCGCTTTTGCTGCTGACACCGCAGCAGGCAAAAACTCTTTGATGCTTGCCCCCACCAACGAGGACGTTAAAAAACTCAACGAATATGCTCAGGTTGCAGCCATCGACGCGGGCAAGGTCAAAGAGTCGGCTAAGCGTATAGCCCTGCTTGATGATGGGTCTAACGCCTACAAGGGCGATATCATTGTAACCCGTGACAATAACTACAAACTACGTCTGAATAAGGGTAAAGACTTCGTTAAAAACGGTGACCTCTGGAAAGTCCAAAAAGTCACCTTAGACGGTGATCTCAAGGTTAAGCACCTGAACCACGGTGGCGTCATTACCCTACCTTCCTCCTACGTCAAGCAGTACGTTCAGCTGGGCTACGCCTCTACTATTAACCGTGCCCAGGGTTCCACCGTGGACACGGTACATCCTGTGGTCGATGCTTCCACCTCCCGCGCTAACGCCTATGTGGCGCTTTCTCGTGGCCGTGAATCCAACAGGCTTTATGTTGCTACCGCTGAAGGCCAGGCCCGTGATGACGTGCTGGGCGCTATTACCAACAACTTTGACCGTAACCTCTCCTTCCATGAGGAAACCCGCGCTCAGCGAGCTGCTGAACGCAACGTGGCAGCGGCCCTGGAAAAGTACGATGACCTCTCCCTCTATGCTTCAGAAGAGGCTATGAAGTCTGTGGTAACTGAAGCTATTGGTGCTCAGAGTGCTTCTGCTTTCTTCCAGAGCCCGGCCTGGGGCGCTCTGGCACATGAACTAGCTGATACCTACCGTAGTGGCCTAGATCCAGTAGAGACTTTCACCCGCGCCTACCAGCAAAGAGACTTGGCAGGTGCTGAGGACGTTTCAGCGGTACTGCACTGGCGTATTCAAGAAGTGCGAGCAGCTAATGAGGCAGCCCAGGAGCGGTTCGGCCAGTATGCCCGGCCTATGGCTCATATTCCCACTGAGCAACTGGAGCAGCTCATTGCCCGCGCACAGCAGCGCACCAAGCCGGTGAAGGAACGTGAGATTGAAGATAAGCGCTGGATTGAACGTGACTATGCGCTAGTACCCTCGGCCCATCTGAAAGAAATGAGGGTCAATACAGTCAAAGCTCTGTCTGTGGCTGAATCAACCGGCGATACTCGAGCTTACGCCCAAATCTCAGAGAACCTGGGGCTCATGGACGCTGAGGTGACTAGACGTCGCTGGGCCTCACCTGCTCAGCGTGAGGTAGAAGAGATTGTTCGTGGTGAACGTCCCCGATCTGGTGCAGACTTTACGATTCTGAACTCTCTGCAATGGGAGAAGAAGATTCGTGACACCTTAATCTCTGAAGTAGCGGCTCCCGGTACCGGCGCTAAGGACCAGATTGTGAAGGGCGTGAGCGGTCATAGCCTTGATTCCTTCTGGCAGTACGACCAGTACACCCCGGACTCGCTCAAGCGCGTGCTCAAGGCCCAGCATCGTGAGGTAGCAGAGCTGGTGCAATTGCGTGGTCATCAGATCGCAGCTGAGAAGCCTGCTTGGGCTGATGCTCTGGGCCAGGTGCCTGCCCAGGCCCGTAATGCTCGGCACTGGTATAGGGTGGCAGCCGAGGTTGAGTCATTCCGTGAAAAATACAAAATTCCAGCAGGTGAACCGATTGCAATTCCAAAGAAGCTTCGCAACGGAGAAAGGGGAGAGTTCTTGCAGACCCAAATTGTTAACGTGCACAAACGATCTGTTCTGTCAGCACAACACAAGGACAGGGAACAGCTCCACCATGAAGCCCGCCTGAAGGACACCCTAATTGCGGATAAGGAACAGCTGAGCGACGCCGAAAACCTCATTAACCAGCACCGGACCAAATCAGATAGCCCAGAACAAAAGCAACTAGAACATCAGGAAAAGCTGTGGCAGGAACTAGCTCAACGCTGGGAGACTGAACAGCAGAAGAAGGCCGAGGCTTTAGACGCCCAAAAAGCCTGCGACGTCGCATCTCAAGATGCTCACAGCGCTATCTCTGCCCGTGATGGGTATAGCCAGTCTCTCGTAGCTGCCGCCCATAAAGACTACCAGCAGGTGCAAGAGGCACAGGAGCGGGTAGAGAACTCGAACATCTTTAACAGGTCATCACGAGAGCGCGAACTCAACACTGCTCTAGACGCCTATGAGAGCAAGTACGGACGCACAGATTTACCTTCTGAGGATGACAAGGTGTGGCTTAACGAGGATGCTCGCTATGCTGAGTATGCTCAAAAGGCACAAGAAGCAGAAGAAGCCCTAGCACAAGCCCAGCACAAACTTGACCGTGCAAACGGCCAGGCCGATATGGCCACGCAACAGCGTCTGAGCGCGTACGATAGCTACGTCGAGGCACGAGAGGCTAACCCGAATACAAGGGTAGTATCTGAGAGAATGACAGCTAGTGATGCTATGCAGGCTAAGAATAAGGCTACTCGTAGAGATGAAGCTATGCTCAGGGCCAAGATGACCCCTGGTTCTATGCGGATGCAGCAGGTTCGCCAGCAACAAGTATTCAAGCAACAGAAGCCCCCTGCACAAGCACAGACCCAGCAGCAGGTTCGCCAGCAGCAGGTAACGCAAAAGCCTAGAACGCTGTAAGGAAAGAAAAAAGGGGGTAGCCCGCACATGCTTTGTGCGGGCTACCCCCAAAATAACTAGGTAGTAGCTTATCGGATATTGGTTATCCAGAATGGATAATTGGTGAGAACCTGATCCTCAAACTCTTCATCATAGAGGGCCTGCGAAGTCGCGGTTACTACATCACAAACTCTCTTATCATCAGACCGGTGGCCAGCCGTACAGTTACGGAAAACTCCTGTCTGAGGATTGAAAAGAGCCCGAGAGTGCGGGTCCCAATGGTTTACCCACCACAAAGAAAGACCACCCTCAACCAACTCTGCTTTACAGTATTCCCAATAAAGAGCCTTGAACCTGGACACGGCCTCTGGGTGGAGCCACCATTGCGGGCAAAAGGCCCCGCCTTGGGAGGCCGGATGTTCAATACGTCCCAGAAACGACAATACCCAGTCTCTGAAATCGACAGTTATGCCTTGACCATTGAATGGTTCTTGTGCCACTAGCTATACCCCTATCTGTTCCTGAGCTTTTAGCTGTTGCATATCTTGCTGAACAGTCTCTGCCAATTTTTTGTCCCTAAACCAGAACCGTGCCTTAGCGATACCGCTATCCCCATCACTATTGCGGATATAAATCTCACCCAAGGGCAAGTTAGCTAGGTCTGAGGCATCCAAGATTTCACGTTTCTGGATCTGAACACCGGAAGAATGGCCATGCCCTGAGCGAGAATTATAGGAAGTGCTACGGGTCTGAAATTCTTTATCATAGGTTCCAACTAGTCTTGACACATCTAGCAAGAATGAGGGCTCTGTAGAACCCCCGCCGTAAACAAAGACGGCAGCACCACCAATGAGCTTTTTCATGCCGTCAGCAGAGAAGGACATATCGCCCTGAGCTTTTGACTGAAAATAGGTGTTGATGATAATTCCTAGAGAACCAGCATAGGTGTACATATCCGCTAGCTCTGGAAGAAAAACTGCGTTTCCCATTTCATCCAGGTCCATTACCAGCGGTACTCGAAGACGACCATTCGGTTGTAGGGTAGCGGCTTTTTTAGCACTAATAAAGACTTGGTAGACCAAGGCTGATAACAGTGCAGCTGAAGAACCAGCGTTCTTATCCCCAATTAGAATCAAGGTATCGGTGCTGGTAATGAAAGCTCTTGGATCAAAGACATTTTCTTTAGCCAGCCCGGGGCGGATAGCCTGTAGCAAGTGCTCATGCTCAAAGGGAGAAACCGCCCGTTGGGCAGTAGCCCAAACTGACCCCCGCGTATCTCCTGGTTGTTTTTTAAGACCGAAGAGGATTTCTGCTTGGTTGTTAAATCCGTGTTGCCTCAATATAGTTGCAGGTTCGTCTTCCTCCATCTTCATAACCCAAGAAAAGACATCGTTATCAGTCTTTCCAGCAAGACGGGCAGCGAGCATCAGTAGACCAAGAACCTTGGCGCCTTGCTTATCAAAGTGAGCGTTCGGGTTCATCCCAGATTGTTCTGAGCCTTTAGTTGCTTGTTCAAAGATTTCACCGATTTTCTCGGCTTTCTCTGAGTCTGAAACGATTCCCAAAATATCAAATTTATCTTCTGGGCTATGTCGTTGAAGAACATTATTGGGGTCAAAAACCCACACTCGGCCGACTTTTACCCGTTGGCTCATTACTTCCCAGATACCGTCCGGTTTGTTTGAGGTAACTAGAAGCGGGCCAGGGGCAACGAATGCGTGAGGTACGACCTGAGATGAAGTTTTGCCTCGTCCAGTCCCATGAATGTGGACAGCGCATTGACGCCACCCCTGATAAATGGTTTTACCGTTCACGGTTCCCAGAGGAAGCCCAGGCCCAATATTCTCAGCGAAGGGGTGGAGATTTGTACGTGCATCTTTGAGCCGAGGCTTTTCTAAAGATACTGAGAACTTAGCCAAATTGCCTAGCTGTCTATTCGCTTGATTGCTTTTGGCAGAGTTCTTTTTCTTTTTAGACCCCGTAGACTTTCCATCAAGGATAAGCAGGCAAATTAACGAGATGATACCCAGTGCTATTCCCACACCTAGGCAAACGTATAGTACAAGCCCTACCTCTAATTCACTTTGTGCAAAGAGAAGAATGAGGTCTACTACATTCCAGAGCCAAACTCCGGTAACTAGGTAATGGGTCAGAGCAGCGCCAAAGTACAAGCCAGCTACAGGAAACCCAAAGAGCAGAAAGACAGCGAATTTTTCTATTTCTCGCATCTACAATGTCCTTTCAGAGCAAAGGGAATAGATAAAAAAGGAGGGGTGGAACACCTTGCTTGATGTCCACCCCCGATAGGTTGCTTACCCCATATTGAACCGTTGTCCAGTTTGGTGAAGCTGGCTAAGAATTTTAGGTTTAGGCGACTGTACCGGAATACCCAGTGAGTCACTCACCTTCCACAGTGCCTTACCTGCACCAACAGGAGGGCTACCAGCTAAAGAACGCTGAGATAGTTTTCTGTCCTGAGTTTCTAGCCCCTGGTTACCAGACATAAAAGACGTCACCCAATCTATTTCTGTCTGCTCAATACGACGAATCGAGTTCAAGGCTTCCATATCAGCTTCTGTCATAGCCAGCATGACCCACAAACCACATTTTTCAATTAGTGAGTGGGCAATTTTGCGGTCATGCTCGTTTGCCAGCATCAGGAAGTCTTTAGGAGAGTGAGTAACTTTCCATTCGCCGACGCCTTTGGATCTGTTAGTACGCGAAAGTCGGTCTACTTCTTGGATTAGTCCATCAGCATGGCGAATGGGGTGCCAGAATTCATCCATCAAAGAGGTAAAGCCGTTCCACCGGATAGTGGGTTCGTAGTGTTCTCCTTCCTGAGCAGCTTCAGCGGCTTTTCTAGCTTCATGCTGAGCTAGTTCCCAATGAGCGTCGATTGCATCCATACCAAGACGCCAAGTGGTCATCATGGTTGCTGAGATCATCTTTTCATCTGCGTTCGGGATAGCTGAAGAGTCAAAGCACATGCCAGCAGGACTGCCAGGAGTAAGAGAGATACCTTTATCCGAGAAGATGTCCGAGAACTCACCGTGGACCAAAGCTGAGACGGACTCAAAGAGCTGGCTGTACTTAGACTTGAATTTTGCTTTATCGGCACCTTCAAGTCCCGATGCGTACACGACAGCATCGGTAGGAGAGTCAAAGAATTTTAACAAATGCCCTAGGTTAGGGTTCTCTTCCCGCTCCATGACAGCTTCTACACCCATTTTGATAATCATGGACTCGGCGTCGGTTACTGTCATGTCACGGCCACGGTTGATACGGATAAGTGCTCTGATGTTACGGACAACGTTATCTACGCCATCTTCGTACATCGACTTTCCTATTTCCCCGCCAATTATCAGACCGGCAGCCGCAAGTGGCCCTCGGTCCATAGGGTTAACTTTTGACTTACTATGGCCGGTTCCTAACTCAAAAATATCTGCACCAGCAGCTCGTGCATAGTCCGCGTATTCACCCTTGATAGGGTCAAAAATCATCAACGGCGTACCAGTGGCGTTCAGGCAAGCATTGAGCATCAAAGAGATGGAAGACTTACCAAACCCATTCAGCCCAAAAACCATAGCGTTAGGAGCTGTAATAGCGCCGCTCCTGTAGAGGCTCATGTGGTCCATAGCTACAGCAGAGCCGGTGTGCAGGTTGTACCCAATCGGCGCGCCGCGTCGGGGGCTGTTAGTGCCGGTGATAAAAGGATAGAACCCCGCTTGTTCACGGTTAGTATCTAGCCACATGCGAGGTGTGGCAATCCTATGCCAAGCCCCACCTCCTTGGCCACGGAGTCCATGACGGCCACGGCGAGGGGCCGGTGTGATTACCGGCCCCTGTTTCTTGACTTTAGTTTTCGTGTTCAACGTGAGCATCTTCAGAGCTTTCTTGGGTTGGCCTGCCAGCATCTGTATCGAACATTGTAGGTAGCAGGTAGTTCGATGCTGAGGAGTAGACCCACGGGAAAATGCCAATGGGTAGGGTCTGATGGAAAGCTGCTTCTGATACGAAGTCAGCATAGGACCAGCGCATCCCACCCATGAGAGTTTTAAGCTCGTTTTCCGCAGCCCTTTGAGCCTTACGATTAGGTTCAAAGGTAACGGTAACCATCACGCAGTATTCCTGGATGGTGGCGCCGTTAGCCATCTGCGCTTCAGCATTTTTTGTAGCTGCTTTCTTCTTCGTGTCAAAGAAAGTATTACGCTGCTTTGACCCTGCCTCGGTACTTGCGGCACGGGAGGTCTGATCCATCCTAGAACGCTGCTTGAAAGCGGGGATAGGACGGTAGAACATGGCCACCCTCTTACGCAAGAAACTTTGTGACGGGGCAAAAAGCGCTTGGTAAGTGTAGGGAGTAATTTTTGATTGGTCAGGAACGCTCATCAAAATAGTCATGGAAGCCACCCCATCATGGAGAACGACGCGTTTGTGATTGCCATTCATGTAGGTGGGCCCTGAGCTATTAAAGCTACGGATCGCGGGAACCTTTCCGTAGAGCTCCTGGTCAATCTCGGCTACTCTGGCTGGGTTATAGGCGGTGTACATTAGATCGCCGTACTCAGCGTGGTTAAGAGGGTAGGTTTGCCCTGAGCCCGCCTGAGTAAGTGCGGTGATATGGTGGGGTAGTTTTGCTAAAATCTCGGCAAAAGCACCTTCAACCTCAGTATCTAATGCAGAAAGTTTCCATCCTAGTGTTACATAGGTGGTGACTCTTGTTGTCTTAGCTGGCAGCATACCAACTGTCTGATGCAGGATTTGTTGGGAAACTTCCGGGGCTGAGGGGTCGATCGCCTGAGTGATTTCATTAGCCATTGGCTCTGCTGATGTATGTAGGGAGTCAACAACAACCATTGCTCCTACTAATCCATTCTCCCGTGATAACCGAGAGAGCCAATTCCCATACTGACCTACCTGCCTAATAAGCCGGTCTTCGGGCAATGACGAACCGCCCACCGGTGAGCAGCCCAAGGTCACTGTCGCCATTTTGACGGCCTTATGGTGTAGGAGCTCTACAGAGTTTCCCTGGCCATCTAATGCCTCTTTGGGTTCAATAGTGTGCAAAAAACCTGGCAGGGTTAGTTGGTCTTCTTTTGATAGCGCAGAAATATGAGCGTTAAAGAAGGTTGTTTCTCCTCGGGCTGCCCTTTTGCGGTGTTGCCTACGCATCAAAATACGTTGCACAATCGTTCGGTCAGAGTCCCCGAAAGGCACAAAGCCGATAAGGAGGCTTGAGAACACTACCAATAGGAGTAAAAGAGCAAGCAGGAAGAGCTTTAGCAGTGTTAGGAAGAGCGCAAAAACGACGCTGACAACGGCTACCACAAGTACACGAAAAGGAAGCCAACCAAAAACTTTAGTTGGTCCTGATGCAATCGGGTTACCGTATTGAGGCTGAGTGCTCATTAACGTATTCCCCTTTCATCAAAGAAGGTGTCTTCTAGCTTAGGCATGGACTGGATAGTGTACTGGGCTGTCCTAAATAGCTCGGCAATCTTGCCGGCAGGTAAGGGGCTAGGCTGTCCAGCTTGGCTAGGCTGTTTTTGGCGTGGGTAATCGCTGGTGGGGCCAGCGGTACGGTGGTTAGGCAAGGAATGAGGCAATGTGGCATTTGAACCGGTGGTCGGGTAAAGATTGTTAACTGGTTCAGATGCTTCAGACCCGCTAAAGTTCTGATGTTGGTTTACATCCTGGTAGTCGGTTGAACCAAAGTTCTGGTTCTCTGCTAGAAGCGAGTCAGAATAAGCCCCCTCAAGCTGGGTTCCAACTGAGGTTTCGCCTGCTGTTGCCTGGGGCGCTGAATCAAGTGAAGAATCTGCTGGAGCATCATCAAACTGGGCACCGTTATCAGGCACGTTGGAAAGAGGTAGCTCTGAGGGGCCGGAATTGGCATCAGCACTCGTACTATTTTCAGGAACCTGAGAATAATTGTGAGTTTCAGCTTGTGAATCAGAAGCAGGGTTAGCAGGAGTGATGGGTTCGGTGTTGGTACCTATTGAACCCATATCTGAGGCATCGTTACCGCTGACATCTTCAGGGGTATAACCGGTTTGGTCGAGCGTGGCCGATGGTGCTTCATTCCTGTCTACTGACGGTTGAGACTCGCCAGTACCTTTTCGGTGAGTATTCTGACCTGAAGGTTGGACACCTGGGGTATCTTTGCGCTGGTTCCCTAGGGTCTTTTCAGGGCGTGGAGCTTCACTTTGTGGTCCACCGGCACCACCCGCAGGAGCTGATGATGATCCACCAGCCTGCCCCCAACCGGATTCAGCTAGGGTTGGTCCTTGCCACGCACCGCCCGCAGCTCCACCACCAGCGGCCCCACTGGCACCAGCTCCACCACCGGCAGCACCGCCACCACCGGCACCGCCCGCAGTACTAGCTGCACTTGCTCCTGCCGCAGCTGCTCCACTGGAAGCAACGACCGCTGCGGCAGCTGTTAAGGCTCCCACCAGCGCCATGAGCTCTTTACCACCGCCAGAAGCTCCTGATGCCATAGCGTCAGGTGCTAGAACTCGTAGCAATGAGGGCAAGGCAAAAATGGAAACAGCAATCATGGCCATACCAGTAAAGACACCATCAAAATTGTCATATCCTTGCATGAGCTTAAAGGCGAAGCCGTAGATAACAGAAACCACAGGTTTGAAAAGCAAAAAGGCAATAATCCACCGTGCAACAGGAGTCATCTTCAAGTCGCCCTTGAGCATATTTATTGCTTCAGAAACAGTCCAGAAACCAACCATGATAGGGAGGGCCACAGCACGAACTATCATCAAGCACCACTGGATGAAAATTAGAATGACATTTAACCCTGAAAAAGCAAGAGTCGAGCCACCCAAAACACCAACCACTGTTTCTGCGGTGGGATAATTCCCATCAAGAGAAAAATTTGGTTGAGCCATCTCTAGCACCCAGCCTGCAAAGAGGTCTGAGACTGGTATAAAGATCGTTGCAATGCTTGTTGCAGCCGCTGCTACTCCGACCACCCGGGCAAGCCCAATCACTGCTGTCCGGATATCTTCGCCACGTTGAAATAACATAACCCGACCACCAGCAACAATCAGCCCTAAGATGGCAAAAAACCCGGTAAGCGGTGCCGTCAGCGCCGTTAACCAGGTCATTGTATCGCCTTGGAAATTTATACTCGGGCTATAGTCCATCCACGAGGTCATAAACTGTTGCATGAGGTTGAACATGCCGTTATAGCTAGAAGTAACTAATTTTTCGATAGGATCAGGCAAAATATCAGAGACTACATCAGAAACTGTCTCGGAGACATCCCCACCATGTTGTGCCATTTTCCGACTAACGTAGATAGCAATATCAGCTACTTTGTCTTTGACCCCATTACCAATATCTTCATACAAAGGCATGGTTCTTAGTCCTTTTTCTTCTCAGTAAAGAAGATGAATTCCCCTTCTTTAATCATGGATACACCTTCCGCGGGGCAGCCACCTACGGGATATTTCCAGTCGTTGCCATCCCATTCAACTGTGCATTGCATGATGAAATACCCTGACCCATCGAATGAATTATCAGAAATAACCTCAGAGACTAAGCCAATAGTTGCCGCGCTATCGGTGTATTGCTCAATGGTGTAGCCCACCACCACAGTTTGGTGGGAAGGTTCCTTATTCATATCGTCGCGTGGTTCTTCTTTCACACGCCGCGGTTCAGTCAGGAGTAAGGCAAGCTGCTCCTCACTAAATTGCGGGTCGCTAAAGGAACCGACAACATTAGCTACAGCCAGGACAGCACCCATAGGTGTATGAGTGAAGCATTGCCCAATCTGCTGCGAAGTATCAACGGGCCCATACTGAGCTGAGCTGGGCCACGAGGTACGTTTCTTACTGATCTTCCATACCAAGTCAGCAGGTTCTTTCATATCCTGTTCAGTCGAGCCGTCAGACTCAACTGAACAGGATGCAAATGAACTAGAAGGATTGATAGATGACG
Source organism: Rothia nasimurium (assembly GCF_035916755.1). Lineage (GTDB taxonomy): Bacteria > Actinomycetota > Actinomycetes > Actinomycetales > Micrococcaceae > Rothia. The sequence goes on from NZ_JAYWIX010000008.1 coordinate 135,164, forward strand.
CACTTTGGGAGGTGGTAACCTCACTTCCAGTAGCTTCATCAGCCTTACCCTTACCACCTACTAGGTTCATGATGATAAGGACTATCAGCATGAGAATAACCGACATAAGGAACCCCACAGCTAGCATGGTGCGCTTAGAGCGGGAGCTTTTTTCATGGGGCGTATTTTCTAACATCTATCTATCCTTCCAATAACGCAATAGATTTATTTTAGATGGCAGCGCCACAGTTGAGCGAGGCACTAATGAACGCGCTGACGATGGAACCAGCACCAGCAACGAGAATTGCACCGCCAATCCAATAGCCCAGCTGCTTGAAAGGCACATTGATTGATTCATTACGGTGCGCGAACATCATGCTCACACCGATGATAATCAAACCAATGACTCCAACACCGGCTGCAATACCTGCTGACCATGCCTGGGCGGTTTCCAAACCGTCACAGAGTTTCTTAGGGGCGGGGATAACTTCAGCATGTGCCGGTGCCATCGTCAGCAACAGGGCCAGGACTGCATAGCTTGCAGCGGCAACAGCTTTAGTGAGTTTCTTACGCATAGGTTTACATCTCCTTAGTGATGTGTGGTTAGGGGTTAGAGTGAGACAAAGATACGTTTTTCGATGGTTTCTCGTACTTTTGTCACAGCTTTCTTGGGTCCTTTGTTCTCCAAGAGGTCTTGGGTGAAATCAATAGCTCTGAAATCTTCTACCCAGGGGATTTCAATAACAGAGTTAGGGCCCGAAAGAATAGTGAGCAAGTTCTTGACCGGCTTGGGGTAAGCCCGTGGAGCATCTGGAACTACCAAGATCCCCAGCAAAGCAACCTGCTTAGACCGAAGCTCAGCAATAAGTCCGAGTGTTGCTTTAAGCGACTTAACGGTTGAGCGCACAACAAAGAGAACACTCTGATCTGTTAACTCCGCTGAGGTAATCTCCGGAAAACCTAAAATAGTTGCCCACGTGCTGGCCCCGCTCTCAGGGGTGACCCCGCAAATATAGACGCTATCTTTTTGCGTAGGCTCTGGCGGCAACGCAAAAGGATTGACGGGCCGTTCTGGTTTTTGCATGAGAGCTACCCCTGTAGACTCATTATTTTGGCGCAAACGCATAGACCCTCCCTTGTTCTTCTGTTGTTTGAAAAATAATGGCAGGCCCGTTATCGAAACGGTCAGCAATAATAGGTTCTTCTTGCCCCCAAGGTTCTAGGTGCCCGTCCGGGCTAATTCTTTTACCTGAAGATGTGGAGAAGAAAAACCCCGCGCTGTACCGCCCTTGAGTACCTACCTTCATTGCCTTACCTGTAGATAAATCTGCAAGCACTTTATGGGCGTATACGGTGTCCCGCACTGGGTCACTGATTATTGGAGAGTTACTTTCCTCCGTAGTCAGGCTCCGAAGGTTGCTAACCGCATCATCGGTAATGTCGGCAAACTCCATAACGAGAGCTTGGTCTTTGGCATACCTCAGAACAAGATGTTCGTTCGTCGATGCCAATAGACCTTGATAGGTAGCACTTGTATCTGGGGGCGCTATCTGCACGGGAGTGCCCCCGCTGACTTTATGTATAGTTGCTTCTTCCTTACCGATTGCCCAAAGCTGGCCGGAAACAATTGTTGCTACGTGGGTATTTTCAGGTAGTTGCTCATCTTTAAGTTCTCCGCTGACAGTAGGAACCTTAAGAGCCAGTCCTTCTTGCCAGATGGGAACCCCTGATAAATGGTGGGTAGGTGAGGGCACGTACCGGTAAATCTTGCCTTGAGCCATATCAGCGGTATAGGTTGCTTCTTCTCCCACAGCACTAATCCAATTTGGACCTAAGCCTGTAGCTGCGTACAAAGTCCCTACAGAGGTTTCTAGAGGAACTTCAGTAACTTGCTTACCGCTACGGTCGTACGCCACTAAAGATCTCTCTTGAACGACCACGAGATAATCATGGGTTACCACGGGTACGGTATTAGTTGTTTCGAGGGTAAAAGCCAGTTGGTCACTGTACCCGGAGGGAACAGCGCCTTCGTAGCTTGAAGAAAGAGAGTCTACTTCCAAAGGAACCGGAAGCTCAGACTCAGCATCATCATTTTTGATAAATAAGGATGCTACTCCAAGGGCACCTAGACCAACGCCTACCGTTGCCACGCCAGCGCCGATTAAGAAGTTGCGACGGGACGGTTGTACTTTTGCTGGTTCCTCTTCCTCTTCCTCTTCCTCTTCCTCTTCAAGGAGCATTTCAACGCTCACATCAACTTCTTCAGGGTCATCGTAGATAGCTGGGAAAAAACCTGCTTCAGGGACTGCTGGGGATTCTAAAACTTCTTGTAACTTCCCGGATGCTGATAGCTGCATAGGGAAAATTTCTCCATCAGCATGGACATGAACCAGGGGTTCGAGAACACCTAGTTCCTGTGCAAGCTCAGAGCACACAGATGAACCAAGTTCATTGAGAGTTTTTGCATCCGCCCCAGGAGGAAGAAGAGCGGTTACGCTGTGTCCGCTCGGTGCAGTTACCTCTACTTGACCTTCGTTCAGGTAGAGATCAAGGATAATTTTTGCTTCGGTCATCTTCGATTAGCTTTCTTCAAAGATTGTGGGTACAGCGCCTACGACTGTCCAACCATCATCACGTTTTTCGAGGTAAACCATGACCTGAGCTTTTCCTCCGGGAAGGTTTACCCCGTCACGCCCTACCCAATCCCAGTAGACGGTGTACCCAACAGTTGCTGTTTCGTAGCCTTCTTCGCTAAGGACCGGAGCGCTACTGCTCTCCTGGCTTGTGGCTTCACCCTGAGTTCCGCTGGGTGTTTCCTGGATATGAGAGTGCCCGTCCAGGTGAGAGGACGTACGGTAAATCCGTAATTTGGTGTAGGCCTGATGCTCAGATGCTTTAGTGAACTGGTACTGCAAGGTATTTCTGCGCTGGCTCTGGTCCCCCTCTAACACTGCCTGAGCCCACTGCTCACTCATGAGAGGCCGGGCACGCTCTGTACCTGATTGCATACCGGCATCGATCGTAGAATCCCAGCAGTAGGAGATACCGATAAATGCGCGGCCTACTGACTCAGCCGAATATCGAGAAACTGAGTCAGGATTGACACAAGTGCCATCAGCTAGGGGATAGTTACTGCCTGGAGTTTTCAGCGAAGTAGGACTTGCTGAACTGTCAGAAGCAGCGGTACTAACCTGGGGCGCTGATACAGGCGTAGCTGGCTTCTCTGATGACGCACAAGCTGTCAGAGAAGCTAAAGCGATAAGGCTAAACGCAAATGCACGGGGCTTTAGAAGTTCCATGCGCCTTTCTCCTTCAATATGGGTTCTGGGTTAAGGGTCTGTCCGTTGTAGGGGTTATAGTTTTCACCTGTCAAAGGCTCACCGGGCTTGTAAATTTCATAGTGCAGATGGGTGATGAAGACCGTTGCTACAGATTCGCCGTAGTTCCCTTCAATCCCCAGAATGTCGCCTTTCTTGACCTCTTGACCGGGCTCAACCGAGGATTCATGAAGGTGGCAGAAAGCCATCCGTAGGTCTGAGCCATCTTTAGCAGTAGCAAGAACGCAATGATCGGGCTGAAAGTAGCCTGTGATATCTAGGTCAGTCGGTGCTACAACAGGACCGCCAGGGGAGAAACCAGAGCCGGTGAGCAAGTCGATGCCGACGTGCTGTTGCGCCCAGGCAGGCAAACCTGGCACCGACCGGGGGCCATAGCCAGAACTCATAGTTGAGTTTGGTAGCGGGGACGTCCACTCTCCATCTCCTAAGTCGCCGTCCCAAGCAACTGCGACGGAACTACAGGTCGATGAGTATTCCACCTGAGCCTCGGCGGTAATAACTTCGATATAGTGTTGGGTCTCGGTAAATGGTGGGATGCCGGAGTATTTTTCGACGTTACCGGGGCCTGCATTATAGGCAGCAAGAGTGAGTTGAATCAGCTTGGTAGGGTCTTCCCCAGCGTACTTTTCGACCATTCCTTTGAGGTCTTTCATGTAGCGACCCATAGCTGCTACAGCATCGCTGACGTTAGTGATATCCCCACCGTTGCCGTAGGCCTCCCAGGTAGCAGGCATGAACTGTGCTGGGCCTTTCGCACCAACCGGTGAGACAGCTTGGGCGTTGAAATTTGATTCCTGCTTGATTTGTGCTGCCAGAATCTCTTCGGGGATACCTGAATCTTCAGCTGCTTTTTTGAGAGGTTCTTTGTACTCTTCGGGGACGTTGATGGCAGATGCGGAGCTCTGCTCGTTCTGGGCCGAATCTGTGACGGCGGAGGTGCAAGCGGTATTTGTTATGAATGTCGTACCGGCAAGTTGACCGAGCATAACGGGACCAGAAATTGCGATACCAACGATGAGGCTTCCTGTTGCTAGGAGAGCGCCACCGGTTTTTTGTTGTGAGTTCATGAGCCAAAGGTGTTAGGTCGGATAATTTTTTTCTCTGAGCCGTTCGCTCCCCGGTGCAATTTCGGCGGTGGTGATGACGTGAGAGCTGAGAATATAAGCTCCAGCATGTATGCGATGGCTGCTTGCCGGGAGGCTCCGGTGTTCTGGGAGATTTGGTCTGCCTGGTTGCTGCATGTGGCGCATAGGGTGAGCGTCCGTTTATTAAGCGGTACTTTCTCTGTGCTGGGAGAATCTTTGAAGGAGCTGTAACACAGGGAGCAGAGTAGAGGGTCCTTATCTGTCATAGGGGCGTCCTTGCGGTGTACGTGATTTGTGGTCTCACAGATGTATATGAGCGAAGGGGCCGTTTGGAGAACAGAATGGGGAAATTTTTTTAAACTTTTTTCTGACCAGCAGAAACACCACTGAACAGAACACAATCAAACAAAACAATTGTGTTCTATTCAGTGCTGTTCTGTTCTATGGGGTTTTATGAAGGCTAGGAAGGGCAGCTACTGCATCCCACAGGTCCTGCTCGAAGTAGCCGACGTATTGCTGGGTAGTGCTAATGTCAGCGTGCCCAAGAAGCTGCTGAACAACCTTGATGTCTTTAGTTCGCCGATAAACTTCAGTGGCAAAGAGACGGCGCAGACTATGTGGAGTGTACCCCTTGCCTAGGGCGGCAGATATTTTGCGCCCTACATAGTCATGGGTGCGGTGTCCTGAGAATCGCCCTGGGAAGTAGTAGCCATGAGTTTTTAGCCTGAGTAGTGCTTGGAGGTCAGGGTGTGCTGGAATGATGCGAACATGCCCGCCCTTCCCGGTGATACTCAGATAGGAGCCGTGGAAATCGCTGGTATGCAGGGAAGCTATCTCCGTACGCCTTAGCCCAGCAAGCCCGGCCAATAAAAGCATAAGCCGAACTTCCTCAGTTGGAGATGCTTGCACCGCTTGAGCAAAGATAGAATAAGGGGCCGGGGGTAACAGCTTCCTGGGAACTGAAACAGACAACAGGTTATCTGTGGGTGCCTTGGAAATAGCCTCTATAGCCTTAAGGTAATGGTAAAGGCCCCGTACAGAAGCGAGAGCTGACTTTTTGGTAGCAGATCCCCAATTAGGGTTAGCTACCCACGATGCAAGCTGAGCTGGAGTAAGAACTTCAGGTGCCTGCTCGGGGTAGGTATCAGCTAACCGGCTAACCCAGTAAATCCTAGTCTGAATAGTGCGTTCGGTACGTCCTGCTCCTGTCAGCCAAGTAGCATACCCAGTAATGTGCTGGTTCCATAGCGTCTCCATATAAGAGGCTCCTTCAAAGAGTAGAAGTAAAATCGAAAGAGCCTGTGACCCCTATCCCCAGAGAGCTTTTCCCATGAATATTCAAGCCCCAGCTTTTAACCAATGGCTAGAGGCCCTCGGTATCGACGCCACCTTGCAAGAAATCTGTACCAAAGCAGGCCTTGGCCTCTCAACAGTCTCAGAGCAACGTAGCGGCAACCGGATTACGCCTAAAACCGTCATCGCTATCTCACGGGCCTACGGTGCTAACCCGATCCGCCAGCTTGCAACTTTTGAAGGCTACGAAACTTTGCAGAAATACGACCTAGCTCTCAGCGATATCGCTCCCCTGTATTCAGTGTTAGAGGTAATCCATCAGAGCTTTATCCGTCAGGGGAAAGCCTTACCTGCTACTCCTTTCGACGCGCCAGAAGCTGCTTTGAAACAGTGGGTGCATGTCAACCAAAGAGGTTTGGCTCAAAAAGTGCTTGCGCAGCACCTGGGGATGCAGCCTTCGAATTTCTCGCATCATATGCTGAGTAATTCCATGCCTGTTCATCGAATCATGAAAATCAGTACTATTCTTGATATCTCCCCGCTGCCCGGACTCGTGGCAGCTGGGTATCTGACCTTTGAGGAGGTCTTTGGGTCATCGAGGGGGCAATACCTAGATGGCCTGAACGATAAGGAGTTATTAGAAGCAGCTGGGCTTCTGATGTCCTTCCTGCACTCTGATGTGCAACGGTTCATGTCCTCCTAAAATATGTTTCTCGCTAGGGCAGGCAACTTTCTGTCGCCCAAATGTTTCGTTAAATCATAATTAATTGGATTAATTATATATAATTGGGTGTGTTGGGTGGGGCAAGTACCGTGCATCCAGCCCAACATCCCAGGAGAAAGTAAGAGATTCTTCTTTCCTCAAAGGTGCGAGTGTAAGACCCCTGCCCCAGGGAACCCCGAAACCCTGGAGCAGGGCCTCTCGCCTGCACCACCACACACCAATTGAAATCACCAGAAAGGACACCCTCCCATGTCACACGCACCCTTCAAGGTCCTAGCCACCAAGACCGGAGCCCTGTGCGCCACTGGCCTAGTCGCTTCCTCCATCTTCGCCTCCATGCCCGCAGCCGACGCGGTTGATACTGGCTCATTTGGCTCGGTCATCTCCGCATCCGAGGCCCAGAGCACCACCCGCGAAGTACCGGTCGATAACACCGCCCTGCTGGCAGCAGTCGAAGAAGCCCGCGCAGCCGGGCTGACCATCACCGAAGAACAAACCAAGACCATCACCACCGGCACCACCACCGAAGTCCAAGCAGTCCTCGACACCATCACCACCGAGTACCAGGCCAAGATTGCCGAGCTCACCACGAAAACCACCCAGTACAAAAAGGATGTAGCAGCTGCCAAAGCAGCCTACGAAACCGAAAAAGAAGCCACCGACAAACACAACGCAGAACTCAAAGCCGACTACGAGGCCAAACTAGCTACCTACCAGCAAGCCAAAGCCGAATACGATAAAGCCAAAGCAACCTACGATGAGCTCGTAGCAGCCCAAATCACCGACGCAGACCCCACCGTAGCCCTGACCCCCGAAACCCTGGCCTACGCTCAGACCATCAGCATCAACGAAAACCGCAACTCCTTGGTAGCCATTGATGGGGCCACCATTACCCGCGAGTTCACCGCTGATAACCCCACCAACACCGACTACATCTACAACTCCGATGTCGTCAAAGTCGTCTCAGCCCACGACGGGATGAACTTCTCAGCAACCTGGGATAAGGCCGTGACCACCAGCGACGGACGCCAGCTAGATGCCAAACTGACCTTCTCTAATATCATCACCGCCTCCACCGACGGACTTGCTGGCACCAACCGCCCAGCAGAAATTGCCGTCTACTCCAACTACTCTGACTCCATTGCCATGTGGCTGGTTGCCGGTGGTACCGTAACAGTCCAGTACTTTGATGATGCCACCGGAGCAGAATACGATAAGGACTTTTACCAGACTGCCGGCTCTCTGAATAATCAGGGGCTGCGCGCAGAATTTGCCTCACCCATCATTGACCCTGAAGCTAAAATCAAAGCGACCTTCTTGAATCAGGGTTCTTGGGTCTCTAAGTCTGTTGAGCCTGTCTACGGTAAGGCCTCACAGATTACTGACACCGGTTTCCGCCTGGTAGCCGGGCAACCTCATGGCATCTCAGATGAAAGCGATGAAGCCCTGTCCCTGCTGGGCGTGACCTTCCTGGGTTCTTCTGGTATGTCCTTTAACGTGGGTACCTCGGGTGTCACTGAGGGAACTGACCCCTTGCCGGATGAGAATTATTGGGCTTGGTATAACCACCTGATGCTTTCTGCTAATACGGTTGCTCCTACTGCCAGTGAGCCGGTTGCCCCGGTTGAACCTAAGGAGCCTGAATATGCTCCTGCCCCGGTTTATGATGCCCCTGAGGTTCCCTCAGTCTCTTATCAGCTCACCAAGCTTTCTGCTCCTATCCCTGTGGTCGATAAGGTCGCTGCCGATGAGGGTAAGAAAGTCATTGCTGGGGAAACCACCACCCAGACTGTTTCTTACGCCACCGGCTATAAGGCTCCTGAGTCCTTCATCCTGGGGGATCATATCTACTTCACCGAGGACGGCCGCATGCCTGTGAGCGTAGATATGAGCCAGGTCAAGGTCACTGACGAGACCGGAGCGGACGTCACTGAGCTCTTTACTATCACCGCTGAGGATGGCGTCCACAACGGTAAGGCCGGGCACCAGATTCTAGCGACCGCCAAGAACCCCGCAGGCTTGCAGCTCAACCATGTGTACACCCTGCATGTGAACCAGACTTCCCTCTTTGACGGTGTTGCCGATACCCTCATGGATGCTGGTTTCGCTATCGTCAATGACGAGCTGCAGTACACCACGGATAAGACCTACCATGAGCCGGCCATCACCCCCTCAAAGGTCGATACCTCAGCGACCGATGGGTCTAACATTGACGGTAAGACCGTGACGGTAGGGGACACCATCTCCTACAAGCTGGTAGAAGACACCACCGACCTGGTGGACACCACCTCACCGGTGAAGGTCTCGGGCATGGTTGATGACTTCGATGAGCGCTACGGTGATATTGATGCCTCTGCGGTGCGTGTCTACCAGGTTCCCGGCGACACCGACACCTCCACCCCCGAGGCGGTATCAGCTGCTGTGAAGCTGGCAACGGCTAAGGACGTGACCGACTCCTACACTGTCACTAACGGTGAGGTCGAGGGCTTGACCAACGGCGGGGCTGTCGGTATTTCCTCCATGATGAAGACCGAAGGTGAGGGCGAGGAGCAGAAAGTCGTTCTGCCCATGGGGTTCAAGTACATTCACGTACTGCCCTATACCGTGACCGCTAATACTGATGGGGATATTCTCAATACTGCCTGGCAGGTGACTAACGGGGCCCGTACTCAGACTGAGACTGTGGCCAATAAGCTCAAGGAAATCAACCCCACCAAGGACGTTGTCATCAATGTTGGCGATAAGGACAGCATTGACGGGGCTGAGATTGCCCTGAATACTGTTTTCAATTACCAGCTGAACTCTTCAACTTTGCCTGCTGAGCGCGCCGGTCACTCTGAGTCCTGGAGTATCACTGATGATTATGATGAAACCAAGGATGCCTATGAGGGTAACTTCCTGGTGCAGAACACCCGCAACTTCGTAGATGCTGACGGTAAGACCGTGAGCGCCGGTAGCGATATTACTGAGTACTTCACTCAGGTGCACCGGGACGGTAAGGTCACCTACGAAGCTACTGAGGCTTTCCTGAAGCTGATGTCGTCTGAGGCTAACCGTGGCACTGAGCAGGGTTTCACTGTCTTTATGCAGGTGCAGCGTATCGGTGTTGGTGAGGTACTGAATACCTTTGTGGAGAACTACAACGGTGAGAAGCTGGTCTCTAACACGGTGAAGACTTTCACCCCTGAGCCTTCTGTACCGCCTGTTGTTCCTGAGGACCCGGCTTCGGTGCCGCCTGTTCCTGTCACCCCTGAGCCTGCCGCCCCTGTTATCAAGGGTGAGGGCGCTAAGACCGGTGGCGAGGCTCGTGTTGCCGGTGTGCCGGTGGCTGGGTTGTTGACTGCTGGCGGTGTGCTGCTTGCGGGTCTGGTCGGTGCTGGTGCTTGGGCACTTGTTGCCGGGGCTCGGAAGAAGAACAGCTAGCACCCTGTGAGTGTGCCAGTGAAGCACAACATAGACCAGCTCTCCTACCCCTGCTCTCTTCCCCCCCTGGGTGTCTTGGTATAAACCCATTCTTGTCTATACATGTGGTAATGAGTTATTGAGGGATTGTGCCCACGATAGATACCTAAAGGGGGTGAGAGCCTAGGGGTAGGGAGGTTGTAGGTTCTGGTGCTTCGCTGGCCTTTGATAGGGGGGGGCGGTGAACTCGTTTCAGGGTTCACCGCCCCCTCTCTTCCTTAAGGGGCGAAGACCTAGGAGCAAGGTAAAAAAGGGGGAATAAGAACAATGACACAGAAGAAGACGATGACGGCAATGGTAGGTACTGGGCGGAAAGCGCGGGCGGTACTAGCTGCGCTGCTGGCTGCCCTAGTGCTGGTGGTGGGCACTGCGTTGGCCGGTGGGTTCTTCTCGGGCTGGGTTATCAAGGATGGGCAGGTCTATGCCCCCTATCAGCTACGGCACCCGGATGCCAGTGGGGAAGTCTTTGAGCGGAACGGCCAGGAATATTATGAGCCTGCCTATGGACTGATGGCTGAGCCGGTGGACGGCGTTGGTGCGCTGGCGGCTCCGCAGGTAAAGAATCTGACCCCTACCCCTGTGCAGTGTACCGGTGAGGCGCTGGGGGAGGTGGTCCCTGAGCCTGGTTCGTGGGTGGTGCCGTCTTTGTCGGATGGGGCTGGTGGGTATGCTACGGGGTATTTCACGGATGGGTTGTTTTCTGATGGTATTCCGTCTGCTCCGGGCGGGGAGCGGTCGGTACTATCGGCGCCGTTGGGGACGGTAGGTAAGGCCTCTGTGTTGGCTGGGCATGTGAACATGGATTATCCCGACGATAGGCTCTCTGGGTGGGGTCTGCTTCATTACATTGATAGGTGCGCGCATGTGTATATCACGGATGAGGCAGGTGTGACCCGTGAGTACCAGGTAGCCGTTATTGACACGATTGAGCAGGGGCTGACTGAGACTGACCCAGGTCTGTGGGGCTCTGCTGAGGTGACGCCGGATGAATGGGCCAAGTATGGGACAGATGAGCTGGTGTGGTTGCTGACCTGCTCGGGTGCTTTTGTGGGGGATTCTGGGGAGGGGAATACTTTTCTTTTCCCCTATACGGATAACCTGCAGGTGGGACTGACACCTGTAGCGACAGAGTAAAGGGGTAAGCGGGCAGACTATTATGAGGCACCCCCCCGGGGTGTTCCTTGTGAAAAGTGAAGGTGGCTCTCTCTGAGTTTCAGAGAGAGCCACTCTTTACTTCACTGAGCCTCGTCAGTGAGCTGGGAGTTGAACCAAATCTTTGTAGCTACACCGGCAAGAGCAGGTACAGCCAGGAAAAGTAAAAACTTAAGATACGGTTCACCTACTATATGCTATATGCAGGGTAGGTAGATACCGGAACGATATGATACCTAGCCCCAGAGTGAAGAAAATTGCTAGGAGTGTATGCTGATTTTCTTTTCTTTTTGCGGGAAAGCTTGTAAATCCCCAGCAATATGAGACAAAAATAGAGAATGTTGCGATAGTAAGGAGGTGAATCATTAAATATCCGGGAATCCTGCGAACTGAACGCCTAAATCTTAGCAAGAGCCAATATCTAAAATACCTACAAGAGCTTCATCTCCATCCCTGAGGATTCTTTGTCATATTTTATTTGATTAATAGATTTTATTATGCAAATATTATTCTAGATTTTTTATTTGCCTAAATGATAAAAAGCTTGAAACAATAATTACTGGCAAAATAAACCATAGTATAGTTCCTATGAACTCCTGTATGAACGATAGATTGGGAATGAAAAGGAAAACGGTAGCGCAAGTGGCAACAATCATTATGGGAAGATTCTTGATAATAACCTTTTGACGCTCGGGAGACACCTTATCCCTTAGAATATAGGAGGTTAGAGTGAGCGTTGAAAGCAGAAAAGAAGCTGCGTATATGAAGAGCTCAATAATTAGCATAATAACCCTATCCTAGGGACGGCCAGCCTAAGAACTCTACACCAAGCTGATAGCATGAACCAATTCCAAGAGCGTTCGCAAGTGTCCCGCCTCCGTACTTAAGAAGTTCTTCAACTGCGGCCGCGGCGCCATCGTCAATCTCTTGCTTAGAGAAGAAGTATTTTCGAATTTTATCAACAACCTGATCCATCTTGCCACCTAGCTTCTCGTATGCTTCAGTAAGCTTTTTCGAGTTTTTAATGACTCTCTCAGATTTTGAAATGGCAGCTGCAAGTTTGGCGCCAGGTATTGCGATAAGGGCAATCTCTCCTGAACAAGCCAGTGCGGTTCCTGTAGTCTGCCACCATTCAGGATCTGCTGTAACAGGGAAAGCCGTATCATGAGAGAACTCAATATGCTGAGTCAGGGTTGAATCTTCAATCTCAAACCAAGTCTTTACGGGATTTCCGTTAGCATCATAGGCCCAGGGCTTCTTAACTTCCCCAATTACTAGCTGGTCTTCATTAGAGATGTCAACAGAGCCATCTTCATCCATCGCTAGGAAAGTTCCATCTTGTAGCGCGAGATCAAAGGCGTACTCGCTAGGCGCGCTTGAAGACTCAATTGTGATGACGCTCTGCGCTCCAGTTTCTGTTGCTCCTGTCGTGATGGAGGCAACATCACCTATCTTTGTTGAAATCTGTTGATCTTCTTCATCGAATCGAATGAGACTATCTATGGAATGGTTGTTGGTATCAGGGGCTTGGACTTCAGTCGGATCCCCAACCTGTGTTATCTCTTGAATTGGAGAGCCGAGGTCGAAAGCGGTTTTCTGTCCTTCCATGGACGAGACAGGGGTGTAGCTGTCGAGAATTTCCTGAATGAGCCGGTCAGTATTCTGGTGTGAGCTCTCTATGGTGGTTGCTTGTGCTACTGGTGCTGTAACTATACTTCCTGAGACAATCAGGGCGAGAGCACCCGCCTTATGGAAGAATCTCATGGCTTGTACCTTTCATCTGTGTTGAGTGAGCTGAGCCATTCATCAGCTGCCTGACTGATTTGATAATAGGCACACTTATGTTTTCTTCTCAAACTATGCGTATATGCTTGATGCGTTCACTTACAGACGGTAAGGGTGGGTATGGTGTTTGCGTTTAGTTGCGATTGCTTCCATCCGTCTTCCTTCTTGCGCTCTTTGGGGTGTTGCGCCAGTCTTTGCATATGACCCCTGGTGCTATTGCTAGGTATTGTGTGTGCCTATTGGGCTATCTTTGATATTCAATAAATAGAAACAAATCTTAGGTGTTATAAATATTTGAATGTTCTATGGCTAATTATTACGATGTGATCTCATGCTATTTGGGAGTATGAGGCTTGTTCATAAGGGGTTCCGCAGACTCATGCCCGTTGTGTCCCTCTCGCCTGGTTTGCTTCGTTAACTGGGCGATTCACACTAGCCGCCGAGCTAGCAGCTTCGCTGTGGGTTTGTTTCACCAACCCTTATGAATAAGCCTCATAAGCTTCAGTGAGTAAAGGCTCCTACGCGCTCATGAGGTCTATAAAGTTAGCTGTAAATTACCTCTTGCTGATGCGGTAGCTATTGGGCTGTTCTTGTGGCAGTAGCTCTTCAGGTGCTGAATAGCCTAGTTGCTCCAACTTTGCTATGAGAGCATTGCTTTCGCCAGGGCGGGCTAAGTAATAGAGAGTATGTAGAGTCTCTCCAGATAAACTAAGAATTTTTGCTTCATAAAGGTCCTCATGGCTGGGAGAGCTAGCGATGGGTGAGTAGTGATGGCGGGGCTGCTTGCGGGTGCTGAGAGTATAGGTTGTATTTTTCATGAGATTTTTCCTTGTTTGGGGGCAGTATGATGTGCAGGTAAGAGAGGCAGTGTCCTGAAGAGGGTGAGCGTGCTACTGCTAAAGCCCTTGACTGATTGAGTGGAGTCAATGTGCCCGCGAATTATCTCTCCTCGCCGGTGAAGGTAACTATGGGCATAATTTTTTTCAGCAGTACGGTTGCTTGCAGGACTTGACTGAAGATTGGGTCTTGTAATCCGTGGGTCGTGGGTTCGAGCCCCACAGGGCGCACATAAAAACCCCGCCTCACTAGGTAAAACTAGTGGGGCGGGATTCTTTTTAACGGGTAGAAAAACGGCTCACCCAACGAATACCCAACGATTTCAAAAACGCTAGGCACCCACAGCAGGGTTGCCGAATGCCTGCAACAGCCCCGACATATCCGGCGCGAAACGACTACGGGCAACATAGTGCTGCTCTGTAATGGCCTCGCTCGAATGGCCCAGCTGCAAGGACGCCGCGCTAATCCCCTCAGCATTCGCTAGATAGGTTGCAACCGTCTTTCTGATCTCATGCGGCTTCAAGCCAGGGAAACCAGCTGCAGCTACCTGGGCCCGCCACTTCTTGCGGAAGTTATTCGGCTCCCACGCTGTGCCGATAGTCGAGGGGAAGACGTAGGCAGAGGGCACCGCCCACGCCGTCGAGCGGGCGTGCGGGGGTAGATGGTTCTCTTTGCGGTCACGCAGCATTTCAGCGACAAACTCGGGCAAAAAGAGGTGCTGCTCGGAGGTCTTAGACTTCGGGTGAGTCTGCCTAATCAATTTGCCGTTCTCGTCATGCACTAGGGTGCCGTTGATTGAGACGCTAGAACGTCCCGGCCTGAGATCCAGGTCTTCCCAGCGCAGGGCCAGCACTTCACCAATACGGCACCCTGTGCCCAGCAGGACGTCCAGGACGGCCCGCACATCGTCTGTAAGCTGCTCTCTGAGCTTGACCGCCTCGAAGTATGAGAGCGCCTTTACCTGGCTCTTAGGCTGGGCAGGGAGCTGCACATCTCGCACCGGGTTGCGAGTCACGGCGTCCCGGCTCACGGCGAACTTGAACATATTCGAGAGAACAGACTTCGCCCGCTTTGCTGAGGCGTAGCCGTGGTCAGCGGCGATACCTTTCACATGCAGGGTGAGGCGTCCGGGTGTGCATTCGTTGAGGGTGAGCTCACCGAGGCGGGGGAGTAGGTGCAGGCGTAGGGCGTCCTGGTACATGCGGACGGTCTGCACGGCTCCTTTGCCTTGCTCTTCGTAGTGCTCCCACCATTGGGCGGCCAGCACTGAGACGGGGGAGGTGCCTTTGAGTTCGCTGCTCTGGTGTTGGTGGGCTCGCTCTGTGAGGTGTTCTTTGAGCCTTAGCTCGGCCTTTGCTTTGCTGGTAGCGGTGCGCTCGATAAGGCGGGTTTTGCCGTCGAGGTCACGAAAGCGGGCTTTGGCTGTCCAGGTGCCGTTGGGGTTTTGGGTGCTGTAGATGTTGCCGTAAGTACCCGGCGACAAACGAGGGCGGGGCATGATGTTACCTCTTGGTATTCGTGAAAGACCACATGGTTTTTTCTTCCTCGGTCAATTCATGTGCTGCTGTCTGGGGAATCATTCCCGGCATAACTAAGGTTTTCTCTGCTATTCCCTGCGGTGATCCTCCTAGCGCTGTAATTAGTTCATTGACCGTTTCGATTCTGAGCCCCGGGGTCTCCGTAGCCTGTTTGAGGTGAGATTTTGCCAGCCGCTCTAAGGAGACCGGGACAATGTCTGTGTAAAAGATGTGGTCTTTTAGTTCCCATGTCTGCACTCCCTTTAGCCGCAAGACCGTCTTTAACGGATCTACAGCCATTTCTGTTGGGAATCCCCATATCTCCGCTTCACGACCTTTCTCGTTGATTTCATAGGCCAGGTCATCTAGTCCTAGTGCCTGAGCTCTTCTTGCAGCATTTGCCAAGGGCACTCTCGAATCGTAGAGGTGTGAAGCTCCGTTTGAGTAGTACAGGTTGAGCTGGTTTATCTCTTCGAGTAGTTCCGTCAATTTTCCAGCTTGAATAGGTAACACCTCGTTCTTGCTGGCCTCGTTGAGCACTAAATATCCGGGGAGAGCGTGGCTCGTTGGAGAGTAGCTAAAAGTTTCGGCGGGCTTGAAGATATTCCAAATTAACCCCTCGGGAGGAACGCCTAGGGCAGCCGAGATAATACTGAGTTCGTGTGAGGTGATGGTCTTCTTCTTGTGGTTCTCGATGTTCGCAATGGAGCTACGAGGAATTTTGTAGCCAACCTCTTCGGTGAGCCTGCTCAGCTCTTCACCGCTGATTTTTAGGTATTTACGGTACTGGGCTATGTGGTTTGCGATGCGGGTTGCGTAGTCTTGCAGCCACTCTTCTTGAACTTTTGCTTCGGTCATATGTCCTAATCTAATCAACAGTTGAGTAGAACGCAACATAGATGTATGCTATTCTCAACTTGTCGCATATGCGACAAGTAATGTGTAAATCAGGACAAGGAGGCGGTTTTGACCGTTCAAGACCTAGCTACTCGGCTCACATCAGGGGTAGAAGAAGACCCAATTCTGACTCTGCAAGAACTTGCAGCGCGGGAAAAAGTATCGGTGAACACTGTCAGGCAGTGGCGAATGAGGGGTGAAGACCCGCGCTCATTTATCGCAGGTGGGCGTTACGTCCGATACCGCCTAAGTGACGTTCTCGCATGGGAAGAAGAGCGAATGAGCGGGCGGGCTGCATGAGTAGCGAAGCCAGAGTATCTATAGTTGAGCGGCTCGAAGAGCCTGCAAAAAAGGACGAGCACAGCACCAAATCGCCAAACCCGGTTGCTGCACTCGCCCTCGAAGAAACCAAACCCGCTACGCCCCAAAAGGCATAGCACTACCGAAGTAAGGAGGGTTCAGTCATGACCCAAAATACCAGTATCACCGAAGCCGAGGCTACCTTTCTTAGCCTGCAGAACATCAAAGACCTCGTACCCCCAACCGGCTACACCTACATTCCCGACCCTGCCCAGCCTACAACCGCAGTAGGCCACTACTCAGGGGCCATTGAAGACGGCGGCGACGAATACTACTTCGAGGCATTCCTCGACCCCATCAACCCTCTCAAAGACTCTGCCTACCACATCGAAATCTGTCTCGAAGCGGCCAGTAAGCAAGAAGTCCGGGCACTCCTAACCCGCCTGTTGAACTGGTGGGCAGAACGCGAAACCGAACAGCTCACCCTCGCAGAACAGGCGGCACGCTAATGCCCCAAAGCGAGATTGAACTTATGGCAGAACTGCAAGCGCATATCGAGGCCATGTGCGACCACTACGGAATTAGCGACGTCTTCGGCACACAAGCTATCTTCATCGCAAACGAGTGGGCGCAGATCATGGACGGCGGACGCGGCCCAGAACCCTTTATTGCAAGAGCCGGGCTCGAGTACATGCTCGAACAAGCCACCCGCAACACCGACAAGCTGCAGGCATTCATTGAATACGCCCGAAGCACAGGGGGTAAGCAATGACCCACCGCACCCTAACTCAGCAGGACTACAAGCACCTACTCGACCCCGCACAATACCGTAACGGGGTAGGGGAGATCGTGGCGCTGTGCGGGTACACCTGGCCCGACGAGCCCAGCGACATCAGTACCCCCGACGCTATCCGCCGCCTGTGGGCAATGCCTACCTGCGAAATCTGTAGCGTTATCGTCCATACCCTTGTCTCAGGCGGTGTCACCCATGCCTAAGCACATCTTCCAGCCCCATGAGCTGCAAGAGCTCGATACAGCCCTAGCGCAGGCCCTGAGAGCCCGCGCTAAGGCAACTGACCTGCAGAGCTTCGAGGCCGGTTACGTGGCCGGGTGCGCGGTTGGGCGGCAACAAGAGCGCCTGCACTGGGACTTGCACCTACAGGGGTACATCGCCCAGCTAACCCGCTTCGGGAAAACCCTGGCCGAGCGTGTGCCGTTCACCGAGCGTATCGACGCTCCTCGTCTGCTCACCAACGAAGACCTTGACTATGTGAGAGGTGTTGCTTCTTGAGCCAACCTAATCCGGCAACAGCGCCTCACCCTCTCGACTTCACCTTTACAGCTCACACGGTGCTCTCAACGAACTACCCACCCATTGAGTTCACAGTGCCGGGTCTGGTGCCCGAGGGCTTAACGCTGCTGGTAGCCTCACCCAAAATCGGTAAGTCGTGGTTTGTACTGGGCCTTGCTGTTGCCTGCGTAACGGGAGGGTACGCCCTCGGGTCAATCAAGGTTGAGCAGCGCCCGGTGTTCTACCTGGCTCTTGAAGATGGGCCGCGCCGTTTGCAAGATCGCCTGAAAATGATTGGAGTCTCTGAGCCCAGCGATGACTTCTACAGCCTTACATTCCTGGTAGACATGACCTTTTCGAGTGTTGATAGCGCAATCCGTGCGTACCTCGCAGAGCGCGGGGCCCAGAAGCCCCTAATCATCGTCGATACCCTCGGGCGTGCCCGTGGGGTGCATACAGGAAACGACGCCTACGGGAAGGACTATAACGACCTAGCCCGGTTGAAACGGCACGTAGACGATTATCCCGGTTCATCGCTAATCATCGTCCATCACACCAATAAGCGAGGCAGTGACGGCGACTTTCTAGGGGCTATCAGTGGAACGCAGGGCCTTGCCGGTGCTGCTGACTCAACGCTCATGATTAGCCGTGACCGTGGCAAGGGGCAGGCCCGCTTGCAGGTGACGAGTCGTGAAATTCCCGAGGGGGAGTATGCAATCAGCTTTGAAAACGGGGCGTGGAGCCTTGTGGGTAACGACCTGAAAGAAGCTGCTGCAGCTGCCCGAGAGAGCGAGCAAATGGGGGTTCTTGGAGATCTGCAAACAAGGATCTTGGAGCACTTCAACAAGTACCCCGAACCTCACCGCCCGAAAGATATTGCCGTTGCTTTAGGAGAAGACCCTGAAAAGGTGGGGACTTATATCCGCCGTCTGCATGAGATGGGCCGGATCCAGAAAACAGAGCGAGGTAAGTATGCGGCCCTGCCTGAACCTGGCTTGCTCGACGAGCTGTAACTAGGTGTACGAAGTGTACGGAATGTACGGAACCAGAAAAGGAACCGTACAACCGTACACCTTGTACGGAATCATCTAACCCAAATTACCCCGTTGTGACTAGGCAAAAGGACACTCCGGACACAACGGACACCAAACATAAGGAGAAACCCCTATGAAAATCGATACCTCCAACATCAGCGACCTGCAGTACGGCCAAGCCCTCAAAATGGCACGCAACATCGCCACCCTTGCAGATCTCAGCATGCCCACCCTGAAAATAACTCAACTAGAGCAAACCCTCTCGAAGCTACGCGTCCGAGCCAACCCCGCTAAGAAAGCCCTCGACGCTGTTCTAGCAGGCAACCCAGTCGAGGCTGTAGAGCACATTCGAGAAATCGCCCTCGACCGCGTAAGAATGGAAAGCGCAGAAGAAGAAGCCACGCGTAAGATCACGGCCCAAGCCCGAGACATCGTGCGCGCAGAAGATACCAAGACCCTATGCGACTACATCGAAGCTAACTTCGAGGCCGCCCGTCTCGGCTTCAACAAAAAGGTAGAGGGCAAGAGCGCAACCTGGCATGAGGACAAGGACGCTAAACCCACCGACCTAACAGAACCCGCAGAAGTCGCATACGAGCTATACGACCTGGCCCGAACCCTCGCAGGTTACGAAATCCCGAAGTACTGCCACCCTATTACCCGTGGGGCAATGCATGCAGGATATTCGGCACCGACCCTTATGGGAGACCCCCGCGAACCCTGGGCTAAGGTACGCGGTGCAATGGGCGAACGCCCAAAGCCCGGCGGAATGGTTGAGCTCTATTGGAAGAGCCCCAAAGAATTTGAAGCCGAACACAAGGCATACGAGGCCATGCTGCAGAAGCTCGGAGATGAGGCACAGGAAGACATTCCCGTGTACGAGTATTGGCTGAATAAGAAGAAGTAAGCCGAGACACTGGCCCCTGTTAATTAGCGGGGGCCGGTGTTAAAATTGAGGTGGTGACGGTAGCCTAAACCATTCGGCTTCGGTGGGCTGCCGTCCTCCTTTCTTCATGTAGATGTTTCTCAATTAGCCCCCGTTTTGCGGGGGCTTTTTGGTGCCATGACCGGAACACAACACCGCCCACCCCTGTTAACCTGGGAACCATGAGCACCACCAGCCAGCAGCAGACCCCACCGGCCCCGGCTCTGACCGACACCGAACTAGCCCACCTCGCTACCGCCCTGACCGGCTACACCACCAGCGCTCACCCTGCCTACCGTGCCGCAGCTGCCCGCACCGCGCTAGACGCTCTGGCTTCTATCAAGGCCCATATCTGGGAGTCAGCAGCAGCCCACCTAGAATGTACGCAGCACCTCGAAGCCGCCGCCCTCTTATGGAGCGCCCAACCCTACTACGCACCCCGCCCAGCCCACGCCACCCTAGAACAGGTAAGAGCTGTATTAGCCCAGGGTCAGCCAGGAGCGGCGCAGCCTGCTGCCACTGGCTTTGAAGCCTGCCCGGTCTGTGCTGACCTCGTGCCCGAGGATAGTCCCGGCCCGTTCTGCTCTATCTTCTGCCAGCAGCGCGGCGACACCAGCGCCTAGCCCTACCCCAGGGGCCCTTTTTCGTTGAACGGTGAAAAAGTGTTTCGGCAAGTAAGCCCCCCCCGTCGGCGTTCCCGACGTCATCGGGGTCAAAGCGAAGATCTATCTCCGGGCGTGCCCCCTAACCTCAACACCACTCAGGCAGAAAGCAAAAAGACACCCGGCCCCGAAATACAGCAACTATCTCGGGGTCGGGCGCTCTCTCGCCCTACCAGCACACCCCCTCATGGGCCGCGTATGAGCCAGAATTAACGCCCACAGCCCCGAACGCAGCACGCACAGGTATTGGGAGCCACCCCACCTATTCCAGCCCCGCAGAAGAGCGCACAGCACCGGGAGTCAGAACACCGGCCCTACCCCTTGAATGAGCGATACCCTCGGCTATCCCGAGGCCACCACATCGCTCACCGACCCGACCAAGCAAAACCTCGAAACCGGCAACCCGCAGGTTTTGAACCTCAGCGCCCGACCAGCTCGCACACCCGCAGGGCAGACAGACTTAGGGGTATGCATAATCTGCATTCCCTACCCCGCCGCCCAACAAGGGTGCGCGAAAGTGCGTACCCCATGGGGCCCCTCCTCTCATGGACCACCCCATGGGGCCCCTCTTTAGCAGGGCGTGACCCTATGGAGCCCCTCGACCCCATGGAGCTCCCCCTAATCCCATGGGCCTGCTACATCTGAGGGGTGAGGCCGATTTACCCAACGAAAACCCAACGAAAACAGAGCTACGTTGGCAAATTTAGGCGAATGATGAAGCGGCAAAAACATGGTATTTACCCTAGTCGTGGCGATATTGGTAAACATAGATGAATCTCGCTAAAACCCTATATTTCTAATCCGTGGGTCGTGGGTTCGAGCCCCACAGGGCGCACGCAAAAACCCCGCCTCACTAGGTAAAACTAGTGGGGCGGGATTCTTTTTGCTGTAGGTAATACAGTGAGGCGCCTGACATACTTCTTAATATTTTCTTTGTAAAGTTTCTCTTTTTGGGTGGGGTGGGCGTAGTATCTATTGCATCAATGAAATACCACTTCAAAGGAGAAGATGATCATGTCACGCGAATTCAACACCGTAGCTGTTCTGGGTACCGGCGTCCTGGGGTCCCAAATCATCATGCAGGCAGCCTGGCACGGCAAGAAGGTCTTTGCCTACGATGCCTTCCCCGAAGCCCTCGATAAGCTCTCCGACCGCTGGGCCTGGATTCGCCAGGGCTACGAGCAGGACCTTCCCGACTACACCCCCGAAAAGTTCGACGAAGCCATCACTCGCATCGTCCCCACCAGTGACCTCAAAGAAGCGGTTAGCGACGTCGATATCGTCATCGAGGCTGTACCCGAAAACCTCGACCTCAAGCGCGAAACCTGGGCCAAGGTAGGGGAGCTAGCTGACGAGCGCACCCTGCTCGCTACCAACACCTCATCCCTGCTGCCCTCTGACTTCGCAGACGCCAGCGGCCACACTGACCGCTTCCTGGCTATCCACTACGCCAACCGCATCTGGATCCGCAACACCGCCGAAATTATGGGCACCGCCAAGACCGACGAAGAAAGCATCAAGGACGCCATCCGCTACGCCGAAGAAACCGGTATGGTTCCCGTCTACGTCCGCAAGGAGCAGCCCGGCTACCTGCTGAACTCCCTGCTCATTCCCTGGCTCGATGCCGGTGCAAAGCTCTACGTCAATGGCGTAGGCACCCCCGAGGAAATCGATAAGGCATGGACTATCGCCACCGGTACCGAGTCCGGCCCCTTCGCCGCCTATGACACCGTGGGCTTCAACGTCGCCTCCCATATTGCCTCAGCGAGTGACGACGAGACCGTACGCGAGTTCGGTGCCAAGCTCAAGGAAGCTCTCGACGCTGGCTTCAGTGGCGTTGCCGACCGCAAGGGCTTCTACTTCTACGACGAGGACGGCAACATCACCGGAGTCAACGACTACTGGACCGACAACTTCGGCCGGTAGCGCTATCTCTCAACGGGGCGCAGGCCAGCTGAGTCCTCTGCGCCCCATTCAGCCCAGGAGCCGTCGTAGACGGCCAGCTCGGTATAGCCCGAAACATAGGCTGCTAGGGCGTCAATGCAGGCGGTCACGCCGGAGCCGCAGGAGAAAATCAGGGTTTCAGCATCCCCTGCCACTGCGTCCACGGCTGCCTTAACGTCTTCGGGGGCGCGGAAGCGTCCTTGCTCATCAAGCAGGGAGGTGAAGGGCAGGTTGACGGAGCCGGGAATATGCCCGGCTCGCAGACCCGGGCGGGGCTCGGGCACGGTACCGGCAAAACGTTCGGCGCTGCGAGCGTCAATGACGGCGGCGTCCTCACGTTCAGCAAAGGCTTTGGTGGTCAGGGCGTCAACGAAGAGGCCGCGGTCTTCTGTCACGAATGAGCCGGGAGTAAAAGGCCCCTCGTTGAGGGGGAGCTGGTTAAAGCCGGCTGCCTCCCAGGCGGGCAGACCCCCGTCGAGTACGGCAACGTTATCGTGCCCCATGGCTACAAACATGAACCAGCCGCGGGCGGCAGAGAACATGCCCTGGCGGTCGTACACCACGATGGCGGCGTCCTTGCTGATGCCGAGAGCGCGGACCTTAGCTTCAAAGTCCTCAGCATCCAGCATGGTGTGCACCCCCTCGGGGGCACTAAATTCACCGTCGATATCGAAGCGGCGGGCGCCGGGTATACCGGTGCTGGCGCCGGCGAACTCGCCGACGGAGGCGTCCAGAATGACCAGGTTGGGGGCGGCAATATTGGCTGCCAGCCACTGGGCTCCCACGATGGGGAAGCGCAGGTTAATGGCGGAGGTTTCGGGCATCATCAGCCTTTCAAGGGGGATTGTTACCCTCCCATGCTACTGACTCGGCCGCTACCCGCGAAAGGCTGCGCCCCGGTGTCCTGCCGTATCACGGGTAAGGACGCCGGGGCGTAGTAATCCGGGCAACCGAGGCTTTGGGGCTGGGCTGCTTAGAAGATGCCGCTTGCCTTGCGGCCGGTATCGGTCAGGGTGATGTTGCGGGAGTCGCGGTTCTGGTCGTTGCCGGTGGAGGTATCCCCGGCGATGCGGCCTACCTGGGTGACGGTGATGTAGCTGCGCAGGCGGCCCTCTGAGGTGAGGCCGTCACCGAAGTTGAGGTTGGCAACCAGCTGGGTTTCACCGGCCTTGACGGGGTTGGCCAGGGTGACTAGGAAGCTGCGGGTTGAGGTTGCGGCGTCAAAACCCAGGTCGCGGGTGTAGGCGCCGTTGAACCAGCCGGGGGTGATCAGGCGGTCAACGCCGGTGGGGCCCGATGCGGTCTTCACGTCGATGCGGAAGGAGACCACGGGGAAGTCGCCGTAGTAGCGCTCAGTGCCCACGTTCTTGAGGCGCAGGGCGACCAGGCCGGCGTAGCCTTCAGCCTTCCAGGATGAGACGGTGAGGACGGGCTCAAGGTCGTAGGCGGGAGTGGCTGCCTGAGCTGCAGTAGTGGCGAAAGCCAGGGAAGCGGTGCCCAGCGCTAGGGAGGTGATGGCGGTGCGACGGGTGATAGCGGTCTGCATGGTGGTACCTTCTCTCAAAGATGGGGCGGTTTAGTAGGAGTCAGCGGGGTTGCTGTAGAGCTTGACGGTGACCTGGTTCTTGATGGGGACGTTGGCACGCCAGGCGACGGGGTTGGACCAGGTGCCGTTGAGCATGCAGTACTGCTGGGTGCCGGTCATGGCGATGGTGCGGAAGCCGTAGGTGGCTTCTCCGGTGTAGCCTGCGGGTACTTCGTAGGGGCCGATGGTTTGGCCGACGCTCCAGGAAAGGGAGTAGGAGGCGTCGCCGCCAACGGTCTTTGCGATGGAGTAGGCGATGCCGGCATTGATGCTGCCTTTATCGAGGTTCTGGGCGCCACCCAGGTTGAAGGAAGCGGTTTCGGTCTTTGACCCGTTGACGCTCATGGTGACGGTCTGGGTCTTGGAGAGGTTCTGGGTGAGGTTGACGGGGGCTGAGGTGCTGTTGGTGGTTGAGATGGTACCAACGGGGGTGAAGCTGTCGGTTACCTTGTAGACCACGGTGCGGTAGTCTTCCCAGGCGTTGCAGACGGGGCGGGTGTTGAGGATGTTGGCCTTGATGTAATCGTTCTTGTGGTAGGTCTCCACAATCGGCAGGGTGGGGTTGAGTGCCGGGGTTTCGGGGTAGGTGTTGATGATGGTGCCGGAGCCTGCGTCGGTGGTGTCGGCGGCGCTGGCGGGTGCGGATGCCATGGAGAAGGCCAGTGCAGCTGCTGAGAGGGTTGCTGCTACTTTGGGTGCGAGCTTCATGGTTTTGCTCCTAGGGTGAGGTGGTGTGTGGGTGGGCCCTGATGGGCTTAGTGGTCATTCTAGGAGCGGGTTTTGGCGCACTTATGTCGCAGGTTAGGACGCCCTTGCTTGGGATAGGCGTGGGGTCTTGACTTTGATGGTGGGCAGGTTTATTTAGTGTTTGAAATATTGTTGGCTTTTCTTCAAAGAAGGGCGGACTTGTCCCTTAAAGTTGTGACGACTTTAAGATTGTATAGACTTGACGTTTTCGGGGTAAAATTTTGTGGCGCACCTTACTTTCCCTGTTGTTTACTTCGTGTTTACGGAGCGCCCCCTCACCCCGGTTCGCTATAAGCGAATTAAATCGGGGGTAGGAATCCCCGATTCCGCCCACCCAGCCGACCACGGGCGTCCGCTTGCCCCTCCACTAGACTTAGAAGCAAAACCCCGCAACCCCTCAAGGAAGCCATGCCCATCAACAACGCAGAAACCGTGACCATCCTGACCACCGGCGGGACCTTCGATAAGGTCTACTCCGTCGCCGGTGAACTGGAAATCGGCGAACCCTCAGTATCCGAGTTGCTCAGCTATGTGCTCACCGACACCGCTTTTGAGGTGCAAAGCGTACTCAAGCTCGACAGCCTCGACATGGTTGACGCCGACCGTGCCGTGCTGGTGCAGGCGCTCGACGCTGTAGAAAACAACCGCGTCATCATCACCCACGGCACCGACACCATGCCCGAAACCGCCCGCTACCTCGAAGCCAATGCCTCCCTCGGCAACAAGGTAGTTGTGCTCACCGGCGCCATGCAGCCCGCCTCCATGCGAAAGTCCGACGCCAGCTTCAACCTGGGGGCAGCCGTTGCCGCCCTCAACCTGCTCGACCCCGGCGTCTATATCTCCATGAGCGGCCGTATCTTCCCTGCCTCAGCCGTCAAGAAAGACCGGGCCCGCGGCATCTTCGAAATCGCGTAAACCCTGGTGAGTTGGGCGAAGGGTCGGTAGGCTTAAAACAAACCGACCGTCCACTGACCAGGAGGACCCCGTGAGCCAGTACCCCGGCAACGACAACACCACCGGTAACTACCAGCCCCAGCAGCCCCCTACCTACCCCAACCAGGTCCAGCCCCCGGCCTATTCAGCAACCCAGCCCGGCTACTACACCGAGCAGGGTGCCTACGCGGGCTACGCCCAGGCTTACGGTCAGGGCCTACCCGCCCACATGGATGCCCCCGAACGCCCACAGGCCCTCAAAACCGCCAGCCTCATTATGTACGTGATGATTGGCCTGGGCGTTCTGGGGTCTATTCTGGGCACTATCTTCTACCAGGAGATCCAGCAGGCAACGAGCAACAGCATCCTCTCCCTCTTCAGCGGGATGATGACCGAAGAAGACTTCGCTGCGGCGGAGGCTGAGCTATCTGCGAGCGCAGATACCGGTATCGCCACTGCCGGTCTCATTATGGGCCTGGTCTTTGGTCTTATCTGGTCTGCCCTGCTCGTATTCTTCACCATCATGATGAACAAGGGGCACAACTGGGCCCGTATCGTACTGACAATTGTCGCAGGATTTCAGATTCTCAACCTGCTCGTGGGCGCGCTGACACTGCTTCTGGTTTTCCACTGGACCATGCTGGTAGAGCTGCTCGCGGCTGTTCTCGCTATCGTCTTTTTGGTCTTCGTCTGGAAGAATCCCGTCTCAACCTACGTGCGTCAGATCAAGGCCTACCAGCAGTGGAAACTGCAGCAGGCCTACCTGGGCGCTGACCGGGGCCAGGGCTAGTGCCCCTGCCCCAACAGTCAGACCTGGTGGCGGGTGGCGTCCTTTCGCCCGGAAGCCTGCGGGATGAGGCTACCGAGCTCCTCGCCCGCCTGACCGGCAACCCCGCCGCCGCCTTCCATCCCGGCCAGTTCGAGGCCATTGAGGCCCTGGTGCAGCAGCGCCGCCGGGCCCTGGTGATTCAGCGAACCGGTTGGGGTAAGTCGGCGGTCTACTTCCTCTCCGCCCTGCTCCTGCGCAGGCGGGGGAGCGGGCCCGCCCTCATCGTCTCGCCCCTGCTGGCCCTCATGCGCGATCAGGTAGAAGCCGCTGCCCGCGCCGGGGTGCGGGCAGCTATGGTCAACTCGTCGAACGTGACCGAGTGGGAGGCCGTGCGAGCCCAACTAGCTGCCGGTGAACTCGATGTGCTACTGGTGGGCCCTGAGCGCCTCAACAACCCAACCTTCCGGTCTGAGTGGCTACCCGAGCTGGTGCGCACCTGCGGCCTGTTGGTCATCGACGAGGCCCACTGCATCTCTGACTGGGGCCATGACTTCCGCCCTGACTACCGCCGCATCCGCGACCTAATCGTGGCCCTGCCCGCCGGCGTCCCCGTGCTGGCTACCACCGCAACCGCCAACGAGCGGGTGGTGCAGGACGTTGCTGAGCAGCTCGGCACCCGGCAGCAGGGTAGTGTGGGCTCCGCTGACGACGTGTTTATTCTGCGGGGCCCGTTGTCTCGCGACTCGCTGCGCCTGGGTGTCCTTACCCTGCCTACCGCCAGCGGCCGCCTGGGCTGGCTAGCCACCCACCTTGGCAGCCTGCCGGGCTCTGGCATTGTCTACACCCTGACCGTTTCGGCGGCTGAAGATACCGCCACAGCCCTGCGAGCCGCCGGCTACGAGGTGCTGGCCTATACCGGTAAAACCGACCCCGACGAACGGCGTGAGGCCGAAAGCGCCCTGAAAGAAAACCGGGTCAAAGCCCTGGTCGCTACCAGTGCCCTGGGGATGGGCTTCGATAAGCCTGACCTGGGGTTTGTGGTGCACCTGGGTGCTCCCTCCAGCGCTGTGGCCTACTACCAGCAGGTGGGCCGAGCCGGTCGTGGCGCTATCAAGGCCGATGTGCTCCTGCTGCCCGGCAGCGAAGACAGGGAAATCTGGGACTACTTCGCCACCGCCTCCATGCCGACCGAAGAAAACACCGGTGCCGTGCTGGCGGCGCTGACCGAGGCAACCGCTGCGGGCACAGAACTGAGCGTGCCCGCCCTCGAAACCCGAGTCGATGTTAAGCGCTCTTCTCTTGACTTGCTCCTTAAGGTCTTAGCGGTGGAAGGGGCTGCGGAACGTGGCACCCGTGGCTGGGTTGCCACCGGTAATCCCTGGCACTATGACGCCCCACGCTACGCCCGGGTGCGTCAGGCCCGTCAGCGTGAGCAGGAAGCCATGCTGGCCTACCAGTACACCGATACCTGCCGTATGGTCTTCCTCGCCCGAGAACTCGACGACACCACAGCCCGACCCTGCGGCATCTGCGACGTGTGCGCCGGGCCCTGGTACCCCACTGGCGTTAACCCGGCCCTGACCGAGCAAGCCGGTTCCGCCCTCGCCCGCGTGGGCGTCCCTATCGAGCCGCGCGGCATGTGGCCCACCGGCCTTGACCGCCTGGTTCCCCAGGCGGTACACGAAGTTACCGGCAAACCCCTGCGTGGCAAAATCGCCGAGGCTGAACGCGCCAGTGAGGGCCGGGCCCTCGCCCGACTGACCGACCTGGGCTGGGGCAACCGCCTGCGCGAGATTTTCGCCCCCGGCCCCGATGGGCAGGCTGCGGACGGCCCCGTCCCCGCCGACCTGGGCCGGGCCAGCCTGCAGGTGCTGGCGGAATGGGGTTGGGAGGAGCGCCCGGTGGCAGTCATCGGGCTACCCTCGCCTGTGCGTCCGCAGCTGGCATCCTCGCTGGCCCGCGGTATCGCCGCAGCCGGACGCCTGACCGACCTGGGTGACTTTGAATTGGCGGACGCCCCCGCCCACTTCGGTGGTAACAGCGTCTTCCGCTGTGCCGGGGTGCTAAACGCCTACTGCCTGCCCCCGGCGGCGGCCGACTACCTGGCGACCAACCCGGGCCCGGTTCTTGTTGTCACCGATAGAATTGACTCTCGCTGGTCAACCACCGTCACCGCCCGTACCCTGCGAGCAGCCGGTGCGACCGCCGTCCTGCCCTATGCCCTGGCCATCACCCACTAAGCACGCGCCGAAGGAACCATGCCCCGATCCCCTCTGCCCACGCGTCCGCGCAACCTCCAGCACGAAGCCCTTATGCGCCAGGCCATCGGCCAGGCAAAGCTGGCTCTAGTCAGCGACGACGTGCCCATTGGGGCGGTGGTTGTGGACGCCGCGGGGCAGGTGATTGGGCGGGGCTACAACCGGCGCGAGGCGGACGCCGACCCCACCGCCCACGCCGAGGTTATCGCGATTCGGCAGGCCGCCGAACACCTGGGGAGCTGGCGGCTAGAGGGCTGCACTCTGGTGGTGACCCTCGAACCCTGCCTCATGTGCGCCGGGGCTATCCTACTGGCCCGCCTGCCCACCGTGGTGATGGGGGCCTGGGAAGAGAAGACTGGGGCCGCTGGGAGCGTCTACGACGTGCTGCGCGACCGCAAAGTCAACCACTGGGTAGAGGTCTACCCCGGGGTGCTTGAGAGCGAGTGCGCCGGGCTCCTGACTACTTTCTTTAGAAAACATCGCTCCTAGACCAAATTGCCCCTCAAACGTGTAGCAGAAAACTGCCTGCCCCACCCCGTCATCATGTATCTTTGAAAAAGAAACATTATTTTTTCAAATACCGCAAGGGGGAGGGCATGGCCGCGCAGCAGGCAGAAACGGTCGTCTACGCACACCAAACACCGGTGGTTGAGGCGAGCAGCCGCCGCCCCGGACGCACCAATAAGACCCAGCTTAAGCTCTTTGAAGCCGCCATGGACATTATGAGTGAAGGTGGCCCCATCGCCACTACCGTGGAAGACATCGCGGAGCGGGCAGGCGTTTCAAAGGGTACGGTCTACTACAATTTTGGGTCGAAGAAGACCATGATTGACCAGCTCCTGCAGTACGGTGCCAAGCTACTGTTGGCTGAGATGACCACGGTTGCCAGCAACCATGATGACCCCCGAGAAGCCCTGCGCAGTGCCCTGTACGCCGCCATCATCTACCTGAGCGAGCACCCCGGCTTCGCTCGGCTCTGGGTCTCAGAACTCTGGCGCGCCGGTGCCGACTGGTCGCCCACCACCGACCTGATTCGTGCAGACATCATGCGCTTTATCCGTGAGCTTATTAGCCGCCTGGCTACCCGCTACACCGTGCGCACAGACCGCTCGATCGAGGGGGTTTCACTCATTATCTTTGGTGCGGTCTTCATGCTCTCTATGGACGAAACCCGCCACGGCGCTGAGCGCACCCCCGACGAGGGGGCCGAGCTGGCTATGCTCACCATCGACGGTTACATTCAGAGCTAGGGCCCTGCCTGCTGG
The DNA here is from genome assembly GCF_035916755.1 of Rothia nasimurium. Classification (GTDB taxonomy): domain Bacteria; phylum Actinomycetota; class Actinomycetes; order Actinomycetales; family Micrococcaceae; genus Rothia. The sequence continues at coordinate 164,946 of NZ_JAYWIX010000008.1, forward strand.
CCCCACTGAGTTGAGTGACCAGGGTATCTAGGGTAAAATTTCCAGAGTTTGGTGACGTGTCCGAGCGGCCGAAGGTGCAACACTCGAAATGTTGTGTACGGTAACCCCGTACCGAGGGTTCAAATCCCTCCGTCACCGCCAGCAATAAAAACCCGTTTCCCCTAGTGAGAGCTAGAGGGAGCGGGTTTTTTCATGCCTAAAAAAGGCCCCGCCACGTAAATTTGGCAAAAATCTGACATAAATCTGTTAGACGATGATACCCCTGTGATACTCGTTTGCTCTCCAACTCTTTCCGGGCTAACGGCCAGTGGTAGCTTTTAACTATGCGTATTAAAGTTCTGGACCACCCCCTGGTTGACCACAAAATTACCGTTCTTCGCGATAAGAACACCCCATCCCCGATTTTCCGCCAGCTTGTTGACGAGCTGGTCACCCTTCTGGCTTACGAGGCTACCCGAGAGATTCGCGTTGAGCCCCGCGAGGTCGAAACCCCCGTTGCTACCACCGTTGGCTCCCACATCGCCAATCCTCGCCCCCTGATTGTGCCGATTCTGCGCGCCGGTCTGGGCATGCTAGAGGGCATGACCCGCCTGATTCCTACCGCTGAGGTGGGCTTTCTGGGCATGGCCCGCAATGAGGAAACCCTGGATATCGTCACCTACGCTGAGCGTCTCCCTGAGGACCTCACCGGCCGTCAGGTCTACGTGCTTGATCCCATGCTGGCAACCGGCGGCACCCTGATTGAGTCCATCAAGTTCCTGCGCGCTCGCGGCGCTGAGCATATCACCTGTGTGTGCGTGCTGGGTGCCCCTGAGGGTATTGAGGCCCTTGAGAAGGGTGTTGATGGCCTTGAGAATGTCGACCTCTTCCTGGCTGCCCAGGACGAGCGCCTCAACGAGAAGGCCTATATTGTGCCCGGTCTGGGCGATGCCGGTGACCGCCTATACGGGGTCGCTGAGTAGGGATTTTAGTTCACTGCCTTAGCCTAGGGACAGCTCGCCAGACGGCGGGCTGCCCCTGTTTTTGTAGGGGGGCGGACGCCTGTTGGCGGCCCGGTATGTGATGGCAAATATATTGCATGGTGAGATTTGCCCATAAAAAGGTATTGACATTTGAATTTCAGACGTTCTAGTTGTCTGGTTTTTTCAGTAGGTAAAAATATGCAGAAAACCGGGAGTGTCAAGGCTTTGTTTAGAACATAGGGTGTAAAAGTATGCCGTAGAGTGTAAGGATTTTCATGTTTGCTGACCCTCGCTCGGGGGCTAGACTCAGATAAGTTGAAAAAATACGCGAATATTACTTGCTTTAAATACAAATTCGGACAACGATTAAAAGTAGACAGCAGGCCCACTCACACACGGGGTTTGCTGTCTAGTGGAACCACACACTAAAGCTCAACTCACACAGGGAGAAGGTAGGCAAAATGTCAGGTGCACCGGGGTATGTTCACATCTCGCAGCGCAACCGTTCTGCCGCTCAGCGCCAGCAGGGTGTAGCCGGTCATAGTCGTGGTATTGCAAAGCAGCAGCCCGCTAATCTTCGCCCTATGACCTACAAGCCTGAGCCCCCGCGCGCAGCTGCGCAGGAGAACGAAGCTCGCGGTTTCGTCATTTATGTTGGCCTCAGCGAAGAAGCTGCCGCTAACCACGGAACCTCTTTGGTGCGAATCGTCCAAGATACCCGCGCCTACGTGCAGAACCAGGTGCCTGGTGCAGAGTCCTACGCCGCTGTGGCGCTGGCCCCTGCCGATGCGCAGGGTAGCGACCTTGAGGTCGTCCGCAATGCTCTGGGGGATCCCACCGCTGTGCACTACCAGCCTGAGGCGGTACCGGCGTCCGCCCATCACAGTGGCGAGGACGCCAAGCCCACCCACTCAGTGGGCGTGCTGATTGATCTTTCCCGCCGCGAGGTTTACCTGGATGGCGAACTGCTCAACCTCACCTACAAGGAGTTTGAGCTCCTCAACTACCTGGTTGAAAACGGCCAGCGCACCGTTGCTCGCGAAGAGCTGCTCACCAGCCTGTGGCGTGACGCTGAAGAAATCCCCAATGAGCGCACCATTGACGTGCACATTCGTCGTCTGCGCTCCAAGCTGGGCCGCCTATCGAATACCGTGCGTACTGTGCGCGGCCAGGGCTACCGCTTCTACGAGCACCCCGAGGTTGTTGTCTGGGCAGCACCGGAATACTCCATCTAGGCTTATACCTACCGTGCGAAGAGCGTCGCACTCAGCTATTCAGGCTGGGTGCGGCGCTCTTTATGTGCGCGGACGCTCTCGCCCTAGCTACCTGCTACCGGGGGAGCGGGCGGTAGTAGAGTAGAGGGCATGACTGTTCCCTCTCTGAAAACTTCTCTTGTTGGCTCTGGGCCCATCAAAACTGTCTTTTTGCACGGTCTGCTGGGGCGGGGTAAGAACTTCACCCGTATTGCGAAGGGGCTGGGGGAGGGGGTTCAAACCCTGCTTGTTGACCTGCCCAACCACGGGGCTAGCTACTGGACAGAGAGCTTCGACTACCGGCAGATGGCAGATCTGGCGGCTGAAGCCGTTGAAGAATTCGGGGCTGGGGAGCCTGTGGTGCTGATGGGCCACTCGATGGGTGGCAAAATCGCTATGCTGCTGGCCCTGCGCCACCCCCACCTGGTGAGCAAGCTGGTGGTGATCGATATTGCCCCGGGGGAGTCCAAGGGCAGTTTTGAAATTCTCATGGATTCTATGCTGAACCTGCCAATTGCCACCTACACCACCCGCTCCCAGGCTGAAGCTGACCTGGCAGTCAACGTGCCAGCTGCCGGCACCCGAGCCTTCCTGTTGCAGAATCTAACCATGTCAAAGGCTGGTAATTCCTGGGAGCCCAACCTGCAGATGCTCCGTCGCCACCTGCCCGAGATTATGGGCTGGCCGGGCGCTGACGGAGTTTTTGAGAAGCCGGTGCTGTGGGTTGCAGGCGGTGACTCCCCTTACATCACAGAAGCTGATTTTGAGCCCATGAAGAAGCTCTTCCCCTTGGTGCGCCGTGTGGTGATCAAGGGAGCCGGGCACTGGGTGCACTCTGAGAAGCCCGAAGAGACCATTTACCTGCTCAAGCGCTTTATCGGCCTCGACGGTTAGGATGGGTGTATGACCGATTTCGCCCTGCCACGTCACGATGCCCGCACCCTCATTATCATGCGCCATGCTGAAGCTGACTGGGGCCTTGACGACTTCAATCGCCCGCTGACCCGTCATGGGAGTGAGCAGGCCCAGCGGGCCGGGGAATGGCTGAAAGAGAAGGGGCTGATACCCGAGATGCTGGTCAGCTCAGCGGCACTACGCACCAGGCAAACCACTACCTGGGTGTCAGATGCCCTGGGGGAAAAGGCCCCCACCGCCAGCCTGGATGAACGCCTCTACAACGCACCGGCCTCAGCCCTGCTGACCGCTATCAACCGCACCCCCGCCGGGGTGCAGTCCCTGATGCTGATTGCCCACCTCCCCGGAGTTCAGGACGCAGCCCTGCAGCTGGCCCGCCCCGATTCAGAATACGAGGCGCTGATGGATGCCTCCTACGGGTATGCACCCTCGTCCCTGACTGTTTTTGAGGTAAGCGGCGACTGGGACCAGCTGATTGAGGGCGAGGCCCGCCTGACCCATTTCGCAAGCTTTTAGCGGGAGCTGACGGCGGGCGTCCGCACCTGTGGTGCTAGCCCCCAAATGTGGCGGCGGCAACGCCACATTTGGCGGTGATCACCACACATAACAGCTGGGTACCGTGAAGGTGCAGAAAAACCCCGGTCGACCAAGGTCAACCGGGGTTTCGTGGCGGAGACGGGGGGATTTGAACCCCCGGTCGAGTTTAACCCCGACCCTTCATTAGCAGTGAAGTCCATTCGGCCGCTCTGGCACGTCTCCATAGTCTGTGTAGAGGCTCGTCAACGTGGCCTAGCAACACAGCTCTACCCATACTAGCGACAAAAGTAGCGGCGGTCAAAACCCCGTGAGATACAGGCGCTAACCCTGGAGCTTGCTGTGGGCCACTTGATAAAATGGCACAGGTAACACTCAGTACCCAACGGTAAGGAAATTGGCGTGTCAGAATCGTACAACCAGCAGAATCCCCAGAATTCAGGTCAGAACTACGGCTCCTACAGTGCGCCCAGCGAGCAGCCCTACGCCCAGAACTACAACCAGCCCTACGGCCAGGTTGCTGTAAACCCTGAGGGGCAGAAGCACGCCCAGAACGCCATGATTTTCGGCATTCTGTCCGTCGTGATTGCGGCCCTCGGGATAGTTTTTGGTCCCCTGGCTCTTTCCCAGGCCCGTAAGGCTGAATCCTACGGGGCTGAGGCAACCGTCGGTAAGGTCACCGGCTGGATCGGTCTGGTGCTGGGCATCCTCTCCCTGCTCTTCATCATCGCCTACATTGCCTTTGTTGTTATTTTGATTGGCACCGCCGGTACTTCTTCTACCTACTAGCACTAGAAGTCTTTTACCTAGAGAGTGGGGGGGTAGGCTGAGGCCTGCCCCCGCTTTTGTCTCTAAACCCGGGCATGAAAAAGCCCGCTTCCGTACGGAAGCGGGCTTCGTGGCGGATGGTGTGGGATTTGAACCCACGAGACGGGGTTGCCGCCTACTGGTTTTCAAGACCAGCTCCTTCGGCCGCTCGGACAACCATCCAAACTGTGCTGAGCACTTTTACCATGTTACACAGTTGCCGCCCTAAAGCAAAATAGTGGCCTTTGTGCCCTTGCTCTCGTTAGGCTGAGGTATAAGGGTGGGCAGCGAGCGTCCGTCCGCCCATCTGCCCCGGTAAGGGGCAGGAAAACCTGTCTGAGAAGGAGTTCCCCATGCATGCCATCCTCGAGGAAGAACACGGCGGCCCCGAGGTGCTGGTCGTGAGCGAGCAGCCTACGCCGACACCCGGCCCCGGCCAGGTGTTGCTACGGGTGGCGGCCAGCGGGGTCAACCGGGCGGACGTCTCCCAGCGGCAGGGTTTTTACCCTCCGCCCCCTGGGGCTAGTTCTATCTACGGCCTGGAGGTCTCCGGTACGGTGGAAGCCGTGGGGGAGGGTGTCGATGAGGGCTACCTGGACCTGGAGCGGGTTGCCCTGCTCGCTGGCGGTGGGTATGCCGAGTACGTGGCGGTGGATCTGAGCCATACCCTGCCGGTGCCCGAAGGCACCAGCCTCGAGGACGCTGCTGGCCTGATTGAGGTAGCTGCAACGGTCTACTCCAACCTGGTTCTTACCCTGGGGGTTGCACCCCGCCCCGAGGGTAACGACGGTAAAACCCTGCTCATTCACGGTGGTACCGGCGGCATCGGCACCCACGCTATTGAGCTAGCGCGCGCCCTGGGCTTGCAGGTTTTTGCCACCGGCGGTAGTGATGAAAAGTGCGATTTTATCCGGGCGCTGGGCGCTGAGGCTATCAACTACCGTACTCAGGACTTTCGCGAAGCCGTCCGCCAGCTTACGGACGGACGCGGGGCCGACTACATCCTGGACGTTGTGGGCGGAGCCTACTTGGAAGAGAACATTAAGACCCTAGCGGTAGATGGCTCTATGGCCGTCATTGGCCTGCAGGGTGGACCCAAGGGGCAGCTCAACCTGGGCTATATGCTCCCGCGCCGCTTGAGCGTGCACGCCACCTCCCTACGCTCGCGGTCAGCTGCTGATAAGGCCCGCATCGTGGACGGTGTGGGGCAGCTCGTATGGCCCCTCATCGAAAGCGGGGAAATTTCGAACCATACCAGCGCTGCCTTCCCGCTTGAGCGGGCTTCAGAAGCCCACGCCCATTTAGAAGCCGGGGAGCACCGCGGCAAAATCCTGCTGATTTCCTAAGGCATGGGCGTCCGCGCGCCTGCCCACTGATCGGGTAGGTACCATCGCAGTGAGAAAAACCCACGAACTAGCTGGGTATTTCTGACTACGATGGTACCTTCTCCTGGGAACAGTGATGTTAGGGTAACCTAAGTATGTAGACCTCGTGAAAGGAGTAGCCGTGGGTATCAAAGACTTCCTGCAGGGCCGCAGAGATGACGCCGAACTCGGCAAAGGCCTCTGGCGCCGCGCCCACGACCGCTTCGTCCGTGGCCTCGACCGCTTCCACCAGATTCTTGAACGGGTGCCCGCCGGGCCCACTCTTGAAGAGCTCGTCCCCCTAGCTAACGAGTTGGCTGACCTGCTGCCGCGCGTCCGCACTATCGCTACCGAGGCCCAGCGCCTGGCCCCCAGTGAATCAAACGATATCCCTGCTTCCCCCACCGGGGTGTACTCCGACCTTCACCGGGCGCTTTCCAAGGCGGGTAACTCCCTGGCCCTTTGTGCTGAGGCCCTGGCTATGACCCGTTGCGCCGGCGCCTGCGGCACCGACTGCACCCGCACCGCCACCATTGCCCGCAGGGTTGAAACGGTCCAGCAGCACGTTGCGGACGCCGAAGCCCGCCTCGAAGCCGCCCGGCAGGAAAGCCTGACCCCGGCGTCCTGACACATTCTGTCGCCTATATCGCGTAGCTATCCCCTAAAAAGTGCCTGCCTGGTGCGGTGACAAGCCGGTAAGGTAGTTGGGTGCCCGTTCGCGCTTTCTCAGGGCACCGCTACACGCCGCACCTGATTCAGAGGGGATTTCTACGCCATGAACCGCTATGCCCACATTGATGCGATGCGCGCTTTTGCGGTGCTTCTGGTGGTGTTTTCCCACGCCGGGCTGACCTTTGTGCCGGGTGGGTCGGGTGTAACAATTTTCTTTGCTATCTCGGGCTTCATTATCACCTACCTGCTGCTGCGGGAGCGCGATAAGACCGGCGGGTTCGACCTAGCAGGCTTCTACATTCGCCGCCTGCTCAAAATCGCCCCGCCCCTGATTCTGGCGATCGTGATACCTACACTGGTCTATCGATCGATGGGTGGGGCCGTCGATACCCTGGACTTCCTGGGGCAGGTCTTTTTCTTCTTTAACCTGCGCTACCTGGACTCGCAGATTACGGTGTTGCCGGGTACGCACGTGATGTGGTCCCTGTCGATTGAAGAGCAGTTTTACCTGGTCTTTGCCCTGATTTGGCTGGTGCTGGTGCGCTGGACCGCCTACCGGCGGGCCCTAGCCCTACTGGGTGTAGCCGTGGTGCTCTACTCGTCGCTGTCCCGCTGGGTTCTGCATGACGCCGGCACTAGCGCCGACCGCATCTACTTCGGCACCGACACCCGTATGGAGGCTATTGCCATCGGCATGCTCACCGCCCTGTGGTACCACCGCTACGCCGCGGACGAGATGGTGCTGGGGCGCGAGGTCGTGGGCCGTCGCTACCGGTCGGGGGCCCTGATTCAGGGCGGACGCACCATCCCGCTTCTGGGGCGCAACTGGGTGCTTTTTGCCGCCCTGGGGGTCTACCTGCTGACCCTGGTGATTCGCGATGATACCTTCCGTGATACGGTGCGCTATTCGCTCCAGGCCTGGGCGGCGTCCGCTGTGATGCTCTGGGGCCTGGTTGCTTCGCGCCAGCCCCTGGGCGTTACGGTACACCGTTTCTTGGCCTGGCGGCCCCTACAGCTGATTGGCCTGTCGAGCTACAGCATTTACTTGGTACACGACGTGCTCTTTAAGGCCCTGGAACCCCACCTGCACGGGCTGCCCACCCTGGCTCAGGTCGCCCTGCTAGCCCCGCTTGGCGTGGCCGCCGGTGTGGCGATGTACCTGGTAGTCGAAGTGCCGGTGATGCGTTTTAAAGACCGCTACTTCGGGGCGAGCTGGAAGAAGCAGGCGGCAGCGGCCGATACCCCCGGCCCCATGGGAACCAAGAGCTAGAGCAGCCCCTCGCTCCGGGCCGCAGCGATTGCTGCTGTGCGGTTATCGACGCCCAGCTTGGTGTAGATATGCACCAGGTGGGTCTTCACCGTGGCCTGAGAAATAAAGAGAGCCTCAGCCAGCTCCTTATTGGTCGCACCGGTAGCCAGCAGCTTGAGCAGCTCCATCTCTCGGGCCGAGAGAGAAATAGCGGGCCGCTGCATACGCTCCATCAGGGCCGCCGTGATCCCGGGCGACAGCGTCCGCTCACCCCGCGCCGTCGCCAACCGCCGCGTACACCAGCTCTCCGGCGGCCAGCGTCAGCGCGTCAACATCGCCCGCGCCCTCATGGGCTCTCCCTCCCTGCTCCTGGCCGACGAACCCACCAGTGCCCTCGACGCCGAACGTTCCGCAGCCATCGTCGAACTCCTCGCCAAGGTCACCGTCGAGTTCAACACCGCAACCCTCATGATCACCCACGACCTTGAACAGGTGCAGCTCACCGACCGGGTCGAGCACATGGTCGACGGCCGCCTAGAAGGTTCATCGGCAGTCTAGGTTTTACTCTGAGAGACAGCCATCCCCGGGGGCAAGCGGGCAGGGTAAACTTGAAGAGGTCAAAATAACCTTTACAAGGACACACCCGTGATTAACTTTCACCGCAACGAACGCGCAGCCTCCCTGCCCGCCCGTCTCTCCCGCTCCTGGCTGCTGGTCTCTGCCGCCGCAAGCGAAGAAACCATCGCCGCAGCCCTTGAATCTGAGGCGGACTCGGTCATCATCGACCTAGAGGACGGCTGCCCCGAAGAGCAGAAGGACGAGGCCCGCGAGCACATTATCGAGATGCTCAACAATGGCGCTTCCGCCTGGGTGCGCATCAACGGCATCGCAAGTGACCACTGGTCCAAAGACCTTGAAGCCCTCAACCGGGCGAGCGGGCTCAAGGGCGTCATGCTGGCCATGACCGAACACCCCGACCACGTCACCCGCACCGCCATGATGCTCCCGGCAGGTACCCCCGTCATCGCCCTGATCGAAACCGCTCTGGGCATGGTGAACGTTGTACGTATTGCCAAGGCCCCCGGCACCTTCCGTCTGGCCTTCGGCGTGGGCGACTACCGCCGCGATACCGGCGTCTCAGCAGACCCTATCGCCCTGGCCTATGCGCGCTCCCAGCTGGTTCTGGCCTCCCGCGTGGGCGGCCTGGCTGGCCCTATCGACGGCCCCTCCGTCGGCAAGCACGGCGGCGACTTGCTCAAAGACTGCGCGGTAACCACCAGCCACGGTATGACCGGCAAGCTCACTCTCGACCCCGGCCAGACCGAAACCATCAACGTGGGCCTGGCCCCCAGTGCTGACGAAATTGAATGGGCCCGAGAACTGCTCCAGAAGAGCGAAGGCGACTCCGTGCCCAAGGACGGCTCCTACCTGCCCCGTCTGGCCCGTGCCCGCAAGGTCTCATCGCTGGCCAAGACCTACGGCCTGTGGCGTAGCTAGAAGAACTCCCAGGTGGCAGCGATAGGATAGGCAGCGTGAAGAAATATCTTGGTTTTCAAACCCGTAGGACGCCCAGCGACGGCTTCTCCCGCGGATTCCTGCTGCTCTTTGCCCTGCTCCTCGTGCCCTCACTGGCCCTCTGGGGTTTCTACCGCTGGCTCTTCGCCAACGACACCCACCTGCTGGTAGTACCTTTCCTGGCGGTTATCACCGCCTGGATTTGGGCCTACCTGATTGGCTACGGGGCCGAAAACCACCTGGACGAAGGGTAGCCCACCGCCCGAGGCACAGGGCCCGGGAAGGCGGGGTGGCGCGTCCGCCCGGTCTCAAACCGGCAGCAAAAATCTCGCGGCCCACACCTGAACCGGTGCGGGCCGCGAAATTTTGTTGATGGAGCCCCCAGTCAGATTCGAACTGACGACCTTTTCTTTACGAGGGAAATGCTCTACCCCTGAGCTATGGAGGCCTGTTCCTACCCCTTTATCAGGGGCGAACGAAAGAAAACTTTACCAGAAAGAGAGGGCTGCAACCACCGGTTGCGTGCACCGCTGACCAAAAGAGCGGTACCCCCAACCCTAGATTTTGTGGCCTGCAACACTAGAATGGATAGCATGACAAGTTCACAGCGCTCCGGGCTGCACCCCCGCCCGGTTTTCAATCAGCTCCCCAAGTACGCCGCAGGTAAACCTCCGGCACCGGTTGAGGGGATTACCCAGTACAAGCTCTCATCCAACGAGAACCCCTTCGGGCCGGTAGCCTCGGTCGCTCAGATTCTGGCTGAGTTTGATACCGTCCACCGCTACCCCGACCCGCTCTCAACTGCCCTGCGTACTGCGCTAGGGGAGCACCTGGAGGTTGACCCCGAGGATATCGTCACCGGCGCAGGAAGCCTAGGTGCCCTGACCCAGATTCTGACCACCTTTGCAGGTACCCACGCCGACGGTGTGCAGGACGAAGTTATCTACGCCTGGCGTTCCTTCGAAGCCTACCCCATCTGCGTTGGCCTGGCCGGTGCTAAGAGCGTGCAGGTGCCCAACCTGCCCAACGGCGCCCATGACCTAGATGCCATGGCTGCCGCCGTAACCGACCAGACCCGCGTCATCCTTATCTGCACCCCCAACAACCCCACCGGCCCGGCCGTCACCGAGTCCCAGGTGCGTGACTTCCTAGCCAAGGTGCCCAGCGATGTGCTCGTGGTGATTGACGAGGCCTACTTCGAGTTCTGCGCGGCCTCCGAGATTCCTGAAGGGCAAGAGCCTCCCGTCAACGGCCTGGACGTCTACCCCGACTACCCCAACGTCGCTATTTTGCGCACCTTCTCCAAGGCCCAGGGCCTGGCGGGCTTGCGTGTGGGCTACTCCATCACCCACCCCGAGGTCACTGCTCACCTGCGCGTGGGCGCCACCCCCTTTGCGGTGAGCGCCCTGGCTGAAAAGGCCGCCGTGGCCTCCCTCGAACACAACGATGAGGTTATGGAGCGCGTGGAGCACCTGGTGGCTGAGCGTGAAAAGGTCGTCGCTGGGCTCCAGGAGCTGGGCTACTGGGTACCCGAAACCCGGGCCAATTTCGTCTGGCTCCCCCTGGGCGAGCACTCGGCAGCCTTCGCCGCTCTGGCAGAAGCTAACGCCCTGTCCGTGCGCGCTTTTGCGGGCGAGGGTGTGCGCGTGAGCATCGGTGAGGACGAGGCCAACGCCCGCCTGCTCAAAATCGCAGCAGAGTTCGAAGAGCGCACCACCAAGCCCTTCTAAGCGGGCACACGGATAGGTGGGTGGGGACTATCCCTGCCCACCTATCAACTTATTTGCAATTAATCCCTCAAAATTCTAAAAATAGACCCTCTCTGCCCACTGGCAGGCGTAGGGTTAAGAAAAGGTACTAACAGAGCAAGACCGGAGACCCCCATGTCACAGACACAAACCCCAGATAACCCTTGGGGAACGCCAGAGCGTATCCAGCTTATGAACGAAGCGGGTGAGACCACCCCCCACACCAGCTTCTCAGCCTACGCCGGCGAACTCACCGGCGAAGACCTCAAAGACATGTACCGCACCATGGCCCTGACCCGGCGTTTCGACGACGAAATGACAGCTCTTCAGCGCCAGGGGCAGCTGGCCCTCTGGGTACCTTCCCGCGGGCAGGAAGCTGCCCAGGTGGCGTCCGCCCGTGCCCTGGCAGCCAACGACTACATCTTCCCCTCCTACCGCGACCACGGTGTCCTGCTTGAACGCGGCATCACCCCCGAAGAGATCACCCCCCTCTTTCGGGGCTCAGGCACCCTGGGCTGGGACGCCAAAAAACACAACCTGCACTCCTACACCCTGGTGCTGGCAGCCCAGGTACTCCACGCCACCGGCTACGCCATGGGCCTGAACCTCGACGCCGAGATCCAGGCAGAAACGGGCGAAGCCCAGACCGGCCAGGGGCAGGGAACTGACCCCGAACATGACGCCGAGAAGCCCGCCGTAGCGGTCTACTTTGGCGACGGGTCAACCACCGAAGGCGATGTACACGAATCTATGGTCTTTGCGGCCAGCTACAACGCGCCCGTCCTTTTCTTCGTGCAAAATAACCACTGGGCCATCTCTGTGCCCTTTAGCGTGCAGTCCCGCGTGCCCATCTCAACCCGTGCTGCTGGTTACGGTTTTGAGGGCCTGCGCGTGGACGGTAACGACGTGCTAGCCGTCTACGCCGCCACCCGCTACGCCATGGACAAAATTAGGGCGGGGGAGGGGCCCGTGCTGATTGAGGCAGAAACCTACCGGCTCGGCCCCCACACCACAGCCGACGACCCCACCAAGTACCGCCCCGAAGACCACGGCGCCACCTACGAGCCGCTCGACCCCATGGTGCGTCTCGAAGCCTACCTGCGCGCCAGCGGTCAGGCCGATGACGCCTTCTTCGATGAGGTCGCCGTCTACACCAAAGAGCAGGTGAAGGGCGTCCGCTCCTACGTTCTTGCCAGCGAACCCGACACCATCGAAACCTACCTGGACCGCGCCTACGCGGCCCCCCACCAGCAGGTTGAGGACGACCGCGCCTTCTACCGCGCCTACAATGACGGCTTCGAGGAGGACTAAACCATGTCAGACCAGACCCATCAGCAGGGCACCGAAACCCTAACCCTGGCTAAGGCTATTACCCGCGCCCTACACGATGAAATGACCGCCAACCGCAAGGTTCTGGCCCTGGGCGAAGATATCGGAAAACTCGGCGGTGTCTACCGCGTAACCGACGGCCTGCAAAAGACTTTTGGCCCCACCCGCGTCATGGACACCCCCCTGGGCGAATCCGGCATTATCGGAACCTCCATCGGCATGGCCCTGCGGGGTTACCGCCCGGTACCCGAAATCCAGTTCGACGGTTTTGTCTTCCCCGGCTTCAACCAGATCACCTCACAGCTTTCTAAAATGCACGGTCGCACCCACGGCCAGTACGAGGTGCCTGTTACCGTCCGTATTCCCTACGGCGGCATGATTGGCTCGGTAGAGCACCACTCGGAATCCCCCGAGGCCCTCTTCACCCACACTCCGGGCCTGCGCGTGGTGACCCCCTCGTCCCCCCACGATGCCTACTGGATGCTCCGCAAAGCCATCGCCCATCCCGATCCGGTCATCTACTTCGAGCCCAAGCGCCGCTACTGGATGAAGGGCGAGGTCAACTTCGCAGATACCGACTTCGACCCCTTTACCGCCCAGGTGGTGCGAGAGGGTGACGACCTGACCATCGCCGCCTACGGTCCGCTGGTTCCGGTGGCCCTGGCTGCCGCCCAGGCAGCGGTTGAGGACGGCCACTCCATCGAGGTCATCGACCTGCGCTCCCTCTCACCGCTTGATATACCTACCATCGAGGCTTCGGTACAAAAAACCGGTCGCCTGGTCGTGGCCCACGAGGCCCCCACCTTCGGCGGTATCGGCTCAGACATCGCAGCTGCCATCACCGAGCGCTGCTTCTACCACTTAGAGGCCCCCGTTATTCGTGTGGGCGGCTACCACATGCCCTACCCCGTCTCCCGTGTCGAAGAAGAGTACGTGCCCGGCATAGACCGCCTGCTCGAAGCCGTCGACCGTTCCCTGGCCTACTAAAGCCCGAAAGGCACACCATGTCACAGATGTTTAACCTGCCCGATGTGGGCGAAGGCCTCACCGAGGCAGAAATCCTCAGCTGGAAGGTAGCCCCCGGTAACACCGTTGAGGTCAACGATGTACTTGTTGAAATCGAGACCGCCAAGTCGGTTGTTGAGCTGCCCTCCCCCTACGAGGGCACAGTGCAGGAGCTCCTGGTCGCCGAGGGTCAGACGGTAGAGGTCGGCACCCCCATCATCGCTATCGCCGGGGAAGGCATCGAAGCTGACGGGGGGCGTAGACCTGCGGCAGCGCATCCGGACGCCGCCCCCCAGCAGGCCGCCGCACCGGCAGGGGAGCAGGGCGGCGGCAATGCCCTGGTAGGCTCGGGCCCCAAAGCCGACCCCGTCAAACGTCGGGCCCGCAAGAAAGCTAGTCCGCCCGCTGTTGCATCAGCCCAGCCGACTGTGGCACCTACCGGCGCTGCTGCGTCCGCTCAGGTACCTACCTCTGCACCGCTGGGCACAACAGACAGCCGCCGCCAGCTGCTGACCGGCTTGCCCGCCCGCGCGGGCAAGCTCCTGGGCGAAGGCGGCAAGGGAATGCTCCGCCGCCTGGGAAGCCATGAGCTACCCGCAGAAACCGGCACCAGCGAGGTGCCCCGCCGCCAGCCCCTGGCCAAGCCCCCCGTGCGTAAAGCCGCCCAAGACATGGGTATCGACCTGGCCCAGGTGACCCCCACCGGGGATCAAGGGCAGGTGACCAAACACGACCTGCTCAACTATGCAGCCCACCTGAGCCTCACCGAACAAGCCAGCGTCACCGACACCATCGACCCCACCAGCTTCTGGATTCCCGCCGGTGCTGGCGGCGACCGTATCGAACGCATCAAGGTCAAGGGCGTCCGCAAGGCCACCGCCAAAGCCATGGTTGAGTCGGCTTTCAAGGCCCCGCACGTATCCATCTTCGTGGATGTAGACGCCACCCGCACCATGGAGTTCGTCAAGAGACTTAAAAAGTCCCCTCAGTTTGAGGGCGTCAAAGTCACCCCGCTCTTGATTCTGGCCAAGGCCGTCATCTGGGCAACCGCCCGTACCCCGCAGGTCAACGCCACATGGACAGACTCCGAGATCCAGATTAAGCACTTTATGAACCTCGGCATCGCCGCAGCCACCCCGCGCGGCTTGATGGTTCCCAACATCAAGGACGCCCAGACCATGAACCTGCGCGAGCTGGCACTGGCCCTCAATGATCTGACCACCCGGGCCCGCGAAGGCAAAACCCAGCCCGCCGAAATGCAGCAGGGCACCATGACCATCACCAACATCGGCTCTCTGGGCATTGACACCGGAACCCCGATTATCAACCCCGGTGAGGCCGCCATCATTGCCTTCGGCACCATCAAGCAGAAGCCCTGGGTTGTAGATGGCGAAGTGATTCCCCGCTGGGTCACAACCCTGGGCGGCTCTTTTGACCACCGCGTCCTCGACGGTGACCTCTCCGCTAAGTTCCTGGCAGATGTCGCTTCGATTCTCGAAGAACCGGCCCTGCTCCTGGATATGTAAAAGAGCCGGGAAAGCACAAGGACCGGGCACTCAAAGAGCGCCCGGTCCTTGAAGCACACGGTAACCTCGCCGGCCCCATTGGAAGTTCAACCTGATGGCTAAAAACCAACGGAACAAGTGTGAACATAGTGAGGCTCCCGCCGATTAGGGCGGGAGCCTCACAACGCCAAGGTACGAAACCTGGAGCATAATCCGAATTATCTCCCCCAAGAAATCCGAATCTATAGGCACTGAGCCCACATAGGTTCAGGTCTCGCAGGTTACCTTATGCCCTTGAAGTGCCTCCCTTTATAATCTCTGGGTCAGTTCCCCAACGTTGCCAGAACACCGAGTCCCCCGACTCGATGCAAGAAGCATTCAAGGTACTTAAATTTTAGCTGAGCCCCGCAGTCGCTGTATGTCCTCATATAGGGCGACACTAGGCCATAAGCGGTGGGCAGTAGCCTGGCTGCTTCCCTCAAAATGCCCACAAGACTGCCCCACCAAAGGTGGAATCTCCAGACTATTTAAGCCCTAGAAACGCTCAATCACACCGGTCTGCGAAATCTCAATGGCGCTAGGCTCTTCGTCCTCTGAGTTGCCGTCGTGCACCAGCATAACGGCGGTCTGGTCATCGGCTGGGAAGGCACGCACCGTGATAGTACCGCCTGACGCGTTATCAAAAAGATCGACCGCGCACTGGGTAAGGGCCAGCGAGACACGGGAAGGTAGGGCCGAGCCGCGCTCGTCCAGAATATCGACCTTGACCCCGCGCTGGCGGGCCAACCAGGCGGCGTCCAGAATCTCCTTGTTCACGATGTAGCGGCCACGAATCGTATCGCGCAGCTGGGCCTCGGTGAAGCGGAATTCGTCCATCTCGGCGCGGGTCACCGGCGACTCGTTATAGGCGATACGGTGCAGCATGTCCTCGGTTAGAGTGCGCACCTCCTGCACCCGCTGGGTGGCAATAGCGCCCATATCGGTCTCTTCGGCGCGCCCGGCGTCCGCGATAATGCGCATACCGCGGGCCTGCCTGGTCTTAGAGACCGCCTGCTCAATCTGCTTAGGCACAATCATGCTCACCAGCATGAGCAGGAAGGGGATAGCGAACTCGGTAGAGAGCGTCAGCCGGGTATCGAAATAGTTGGTGTGCCAGCTTAGCACCAGCACTACAAAGCCACAAAAGAAAAGCCAGCCGAAGAAGGTATGGCGGCGCAGCACCAGCCCAGCAGCTAACAGGGTGTAGGCCATGAGGGGCCAGGAGAGGTTGGAGAAGGTAATCGAGTGGCTGATGGCGCTCAGGGTGGTATCGACCGAGTTCAGGGCCAGCACCATGATGATGGGCATCATGACGTCGGGCAGAGCCAGGCGCTTGGTGGGCAGGAAGACCGGCAGCGTCGCTAACGCGTAGAGACTCAGCAGGATAGCCCAGTGGGGGGCGCGGGTGACGGTGTAGTGGTCGTACCAGAAGAAGAAAGACCCCAGAATCAGCAGGGTGACGGTGCCCAGAATGAGGGTGAGGATGCGGGAGCGGTAGTACTTAGCCAGCATTGGGTTCCTCGTGGGGCCATTGGACGACGACGCGGGTGCCCTTCTCGGGCGCCGAGGTAATGGTGACCATACCGCCGGCGTCCTCCATGGAGCGAATCATCGACACGCGTACGCCCAGGCGGCGGAAGTCGATGTCGCTCATTGAAAAGCCCTGGCCCTTATCGGAAATGGTACACAGAATGTAGGGGCGTACCTCGTCGGCGCGGGTGGAGTTGTAGGGACGGCGCATCTCGGTGCGAATCGAGATGTGGGTCGTACGGGTGCCCGAGTGGCGGGCCGAGTTAGACACGGCCTCGGTCACAGCATGGGTGAAGGCTCGTGCTGCGGTGTAGGGCAGGGTTGAGTCGGGGCTGGCGAGCGGGTGCTTTTCGATGGAGTCGGAGACAAAGCGCAGGCGCTGGTTCCAGGGTTCTACGCCCTCGGCAATCTGCTCGGTCAGGGCCTGGAAGGTGATAGGGCGCTGGGGCTGGGATTTAAGGGCCTCTTCTTCGAGCACGCCAATGGCGCGGCGGGCCAGCAGGCGGGTGCGCTGGGGCAGCTCACCGGGGTTGCGGCTGGCGTCGAGCAGGGCTGCCATGACGTTATCGTGTACCAGCTTGTCGAAGTCCTGCAGCTCCTTGGCGTAGTCGCGGGAGCGGTTGAGCAGAAGCTGGGCAGAGAGGGTCTCGTAGTAGGTCTTATCTGATTCGCGGACGGCATTGAGGGCAAAGCGGGCCAGGCCCGCTAGCAGGGCGCAGCAGAAGCCTAGGTAGGCTACCCGAATGAGCAGCTCGGTGGCATCGAGGGGGGAGCCTTTGAGCAGGTGGGCTGCCACCGAACTGACCACCAGCAACACCGGGAAAACGACGCTGTGAATAATGCTCTCGCGCGGGCTCTCTTCGAAGACCGGAACCAGCATGGCGTAGATACCAAAGAGCCAGGACCAGGGAATAGCTGAGTGCTCAGCGCCCGCAGTGAAGGGCCAGAGAATGTAGGAACCGTAGGCGATAGCCAGCATAAAGCTAACGACCTTGGCTGAGACTTCCTTGCGGATGCCGTTGAACATGAGCAGGGCCGCGTGGGCAACCAGCAGGGGAATAATCGCCAGGTACCAGTAGGAGTCGCCCCCGCGGATCTCTGAGATGTTGGCAAGCGACTGGCAGAGCAGGCCTACCGCAATCAGGGAGTAGATGATTTCCAGGGTGCAGTAGAGGCCGAAGGAGCTCGGGCCCATGAGCCGCTGCTGCCCGGTGGTGAGGGAGAGCGACTTGAAGGAGAAGGAACGGATGCGGTCCGCTCGCGATGGTTGTAGCGCGTGGGCTAGGTCCCGGGAGGCGCCGCCGGTGGTGGTAGACAGGGTGCGTCCTTAGGTCTTCGCTTCTTAGAGGTTGCGGTCTGCGGTGGAGGTGTCTTCCATGGAGTCGACCAGGCCGTCTTCGATGGCGCGAATGCGCAGGTCAATCTTGGTGGGGGCGGGGCGGCCGACGCGGGCGTACTTTTCGCGGATGCGGTCGATGTTGGTCTTAACAGCGGACTGCTTGATGCCCATGCGGCGGGCTACCTGCACCTGCGCGAAACCTGAGGCGTAGAGGCGCAGGGTTTCCTGCTCGCGGGGTGAGAGGTTGGCGCGGGAGAATTCATGGTCACCGTCGATTGCTGCTGCCAGTTCCTTGGTGACAACGGCCTTGCCTTCGGCAATGTTCTTGGCTTCTGCCAGGGCGTGTTCCAGGGGCTCTGACTTGCGCACCAGGCCCAGGGCCCCTGCCTTGAGGGCTTCACGAATCAGGCCGGGGTTCTCCCCGATGCTGAAGATAAGCACCTTGATACCTGCGCGCTGCAGGATATCGACGTTTTCTGAGGGGCGGGACTTATCTTGCAGGGAGAGGTCAAGGAGTACGACATCGCAGTCGCGCTTGAGCTTTCCCAGGTCAGCGGACGAGGGATCGGAGAGACTGCGGCCCAGGGCAACGAGCAGGTCGGCTGCGGTGGGGGCTGCGGCGACCAGTTCGATTTCGCTGGCGCCTGCTGCGACTGCTCGCATACCTTCGCGGACGACTTCGTGGTCATCGACAATGCCTACGCGTACTACGCTCATGATCCCTACTTACCTCGTGTGCTGGCGCAACCTTCACCGGTGGGCGGTGGCTGCTCGTCGGTTGCTGTATGTGGTGCGGTGAGCAGACTGGGGTGTTTTTTCTTACGAAAATATTTTACAGGCAAAGTGTGGTTCGTGGGCTGAACTGTGGGCGCTGTGACGTGCTTCTGCTGTCTTAGTGGGTTCGGGCGTCTGCGCCGGTCAGGGCCCGATGGTAGCGGGTGCCCAGTCCGGCCCCGATAAGGGCGCCAACCAGGGCCAGGACGCCGGTGGCTAGGGTAGTGAGGGCACCGATAGCTAGATCAGGGGTGAGGAGGGGCTGAAGGGCGTAAGCGGGCGCTAGAGGATGTGTGAGCTGGGCGGTTGCCCAGGTGAGCAGGGTGGCAAGCAGAACGCCCAGGGCGCTAACGGCAAGGACGCCCACAGCCTGCTTGCTGGGGGCTAGGGCCGTCATGCGGGAGGCCGTGTAGCCGGCCAAGCCAAAGGCCACTGCAATAAGGGCAGCAACCGTGATAAGCCAGGGCAGGGCCTGGGTGCGGCTGGCGGGGGTGGTGACAGCTAGAACTGTCTCGGTCAGGCCGCTGTAGGTAGAAACTCCTAGAACACCCATCACCGTGCGGGCTAGGGCCAGGCCGCCAGTGGCCAGGGCATAGGCGACTAGGGCACCGCAGAAAGCCGGGATGAACTGCACCCGCTTGAGGGCAGCAGCGGACGCTATCGCCCCTAGATGTGCTGTCGGGTAGGCGGACGCCGGCACTGCCTGCACCGGCTGGGCAGGAGTTGCCGGTTCAGCAGAATAAACCTGCTGCGTGGGCTGGGGCTGCGCCTGAACCGGAACAGTCTGCTGGTGGTTCTGGTTCTGCTCTGTGGGCGGAACATGCTGGTAGCGGGTAGCCGAGACCCCGGCGTCCGCAGGGGTGGAGGCCTGGCTGCTACCAGCGTCCTGCCCGAAGGTACGAGGGTCGAGCACCCGGGTGGGGTCTGAGTCCTCAAAGACCGCGTCCCACTCATCAAAATCACGACGGTTCTTAGGCTGGTTGGTCACCGGCAGCGCCCCTTTCTACAAAAAATACTTACGCCAGCCCCAGAGCCTGGGGGCTGTACTGGTGGGCCGGGTCGGTGGGGCGCTCATCGGCACTCACATACTTAATAACCTTCGCGGGGTTGCCGACGACCACGGCGTTAGCGGGGACGTCCTTGGTCACCACAGCGCCGGCACCAATCACGGCGTTCTCACCCACGGTGACGCCCGGGCAGAGAATCGCCCCGCCGCCAATCCAAACGTTGCGCTCCACCGTAATGGGCAGACCACCCTCCCACAGGGCCTCGCGGTCTACCGGGTTAAGGGGGTGAGTAGGGGTTAAAAACTGCACGTTGGGGCCCACCAGGACGGCATCGCCAAAGGTAATAGGGGCAACGTCGAGAAAGACGCAACCAAAGTTAAAGAAACAGCCTGCACCGATATGGGTATTGACCCCGTAATCAAAGGCAACCGAGGGCCGAATCGTGGAGCCCTCACCGAGGGACCCCACAATCTGGGCTAGCACCTCTTGCTTGCGGCTATCGCGGGCCCGGTACAGGCGGGTATATTCCTCCACCAGCTCCACCACCCGGTAGTGGGTATCGGCGCACTCCTGATCGGGGCGGTAGGCGAACCCCGCTGTCATCTGCTCAAAGACGCTCTTACCGGAGCGCAGCTCATTCCAGTTCGTCACACTAGCTCCCATACATCAGGGTCATCAGACCAATAATCGCCAAACCAACCCCAATTACAATGAGGCCGGCAATAATCATGCGCTTATTAATCTCACGCATGAGCTCCCGGAATTCCTCGGGGCTAATATCGTCATTTCTACGTCGAGCCATACCCCTAAGTATGTCAGCTCTACCCCCGCTGTGGCACAATCGTGTGTATGCAGTCAGCCGAAAACTCACCCCACACCGACACCGACTTCCCCCTGGCCCATCGCCCCTGGGTCAAGAACTACCGGCCAGAAAGCAACAGAGACGTTGCCCTGCCAGAAACCTCACTCAGCCACCTCATGGCCGAGGCCGTCCGCACCGTACCCCAGAAAATTGCCCTCGAATTCTTCGGTGCCACCACCACCTACGGCGAACTGGGCGACCAAATCCTGCGCGTTGCCGAGGGCCTGCGCAAAGCTGGCATTCAGCACGGTGACCGTGTCGCCCTCGTCCTGCCCAACTGCCCCCAGCACATCGTAGCCTTCTACGCGATTCTGCGCCTGGGCGCTGTGGTGGTAGAGCACAACCCCCTTTACACCTCCGCCGAGCTACGCCATATGTTCGAAGACCACGGTGCTAAGGCCGCCATCGTCTGGGACAAGATCGCAGATAATATCACCTCCCTGCCCACCGACATCCGTCCCAAGAACATCTACGCGGTCAACATGATTGAAGAAATGCCTTTCACCATGCGCACCGCCCTCAAATTGCCCATCGGCAAGCTCAAAGAATCCCGCGAAAAGCTTGAAGGCACCGCCCGCGGCACCACCCCCTGGCGCCAGTTCATGAAGAACCAGCCCTTGGCAGCCGACCACCACCGCCCCACCGCCCACGACCTGGCCCTACTGCAGTACACATCGGGCACCACCGGCCTGCCCAAGGGCGTCATGCTCACCCACCGCAACCTCGAATCAAACGGCCGCATGGGCGAAGAATGGATCCAGCCCGGCAACGACGAGGTCATCTACGCTGTGCTGCCCCTCTTCCACGCCTACGGTATGACCCTGGGCCAGACCATCGCAGCGGTCTGCAAAGCCCGTCTGGTGCTCTTCCCCACCGTCGACATGGACCTGATCTTCCGGGCCATGAAAAAGACAACCCCCACTGTTCTGCCCGCAGTGCCCCC
This sequence comes from Rothia nasimurium, assembly GCF_035916755.1. Classification (GTDB taxonomy): domain Bacteria; phylum Actinomycetota; class Actinomycetes; order Actinomycetales; family Micrococcaceae; genus Rothia. The sequence goes on from NZ_JAYWIX010000008.1 coordinate 186,298, forward strand.
GGTCTACCGCCGCATGCTCGAAGAAGCCAAGAGACGCAATGTCTCTTTGCAGGGCATCCGCTACGCGGTTTCCGGTGCCATGCACCTGCCCACCGACCTGGTCGCTGAGTGGGAAGAAGCCACCGGCGGCATGCTGGTCGAAGGCTACGGCCTCTCAGAATGCTCACCCCTGGTCTCCTGCAACCCCCTCAACTCCACCCGCCGAGCAGGCTCCATCGGTGTTCCCTTCCCCTCCACCGACATCCGCGTGGTCAACCCCGATACCCTCGAAGACGTACCCGACGGCGCCGAAGGCGAACTGCTGGTACGCGGCCCCCAGGTCATGCGCGGCTACTGGAAACGCGGCGAAGACACCAGCAAGACCCTGCTGCCCGGTGGCTGGCTACGCACCGGCGACATCGTACGCCTAGACCACGACTACTTCATCGAAATCGTTGACCGCATCAAGGAAGTCATCATCACCGGCGGCTTCAACGTCTCACCCACAGAGGTTGAAAACGTACTCAAGCAGCACGATTCGGTAGCGGACTGCGCTGTTGTCGGTCTGACCGACGGCTCTGGCGGTGAAAAGGTCACCGCCGCGATTATCCCGGCAGAGGGCCACGCTCTTGACCCTGAAGAACTCAAGCAGCACTGCTACGAGCGCCTAACCCGCTACAAGGTCCCCAAGAACTACTACGAGGTTGACGAGCTACCCCGCTCCATGCTGGGCAAGACCCTGCGCCGCAAGGTACGCGAAAACCTCGAAGCCAAATACGGCAAGTAAATGAAAAACCCTTTGAAGGGGGCAGGCTCCTTATGAGCCTGCCCCCTCAAAGGGTTTAAAGCCCTCTAGGCTTGTACTCCTTTAAGTTCAGCGGGAGAGGGGAGTCAGCAGGGAACCGTCAGCCTTGAGCAGGGTGTAGCTCTTGGTGGAGACGTCTAGACCCAGGGCCCGGGCAGGGACGCTGCTAGCTGCCTCAAGCGCCTGCCTGAGGGGGATACCGAAAGCCACCGCCTGCTTGATGGCCGCGGCCAGGGTGAGGGTACTACCGGCAATAGTGTCTGTACCGGCAATACGGGCGATTGAATCCTGCACCTCAACCGCCAGGGAACCTAGCTTATAGGCCCCATCAGAGCAACCAGCAGCAGCCATAGCATCGGTAATAAGAGCCACCCGCCCAGGGGCCAGGGCGAAAGCTGCTCGAACCATAGGTTCGTGCACATGCACCCCATCGCAGATCAGTTCCAGAGTGACGTGGGAGCTATCAGCGGCTGCTGCTACCGGGCCTGGCTGCCGGTGGTGCAGGGGACGCATAGCGTTAAAGGTATGGGTTAGCAGGGAGGCTCCCTCATCGAAGGCTGCCTTGGCCTGCTCATAGGTGGCATCAGTATGGCCCACCGCTACCCTGATACCCAGCTCAATGCAGCGACGAATGGTCGCTAAACCCTGATCTGCTTCTGGGGCAAGGGTAATTTGTAGAAGCTTACCCTCAGCAGCTTCCCAGAGACTTTCTACCTGGTCTGCTGAGGGGGCCCGCAGGGTAGCGGGGTTATGGGCCCCCTTGTGAAGGGGGGAAATAAAGGGACCTTCGGCATGGAAGCCTGCTAGGGTGGCCCTACCAGGGGTCTCTTGACCCAGGAGGGGCAGTAAGGTGGCCATGGTACTGCCCATATCGGTGAGGGGATTTGATACTAGGGAGGCGAGGAGGGTGCCGGTACCTGCCTGTCCGTGAAGGTCCAGGGCAGCTTCTACGTGGGGGGCGTCCTCAAAGGATATGCCGCCGCCTCCGTGGCAGTGAATATCAACAAAAGCGGGGGCCAGCACCTTATCGTCGGCTTCTTGTATCTGGGCCTTGTTGAGTGTTTCGCTGTCGATATGGGTGCTCCAGCTGTCTGCCTGGCCCTGGGCGACGATGTGTGTGCCGTCTACCAAAATCCAGCTGCGGCTTGTCTGATCTGATGTGAAATCTAGGAGGTTCTTATAGAGAATTAGGCTGGTCATTGCCTTCCTCGGTAGGTTGTGGTTGTGAGGGTAAATATATCGAACCGGGTATTAGGTGATGAAGCATAGAGGCTTATTCATTAGGGTAGGTGGAGCAGGCTCGCAGCGAATCTGCTGGCTCAGCGGCTGAGATGAATTGCCTTGTCAGCAAAGCGAACCAGGCGAGAGGGTCGACTCGACAGCGAGCGTGAGCCTGCGGAACCCCTTATGAATAAGTCTCATAGGTTAGTACCTCTGTGTGACTTCCTTAAATTGTATCTTCTGATGACCTGAAGGTTCAGAAAATTTTACGCTATCGAAGGCAGTAAATTATTTGGAGCCATATTTTTTCGTAAAATTAAAGTATGGAAATTATTATCTGTGACACTAAGGATCAGGCTGGTGCCTACGCTGCCTCCCTAATCGCTTCAGTAACCGAGAAGAAGAACCGTCAGGGTCTCGAGACTGTTTGGGGGGTGGCTACCGGCTCATCACCCGAGAGCACCTACGCCCATCTTACTGACAAGGTCAAGAACGGGCTTGATGTTAGCTCAGTGAGCGCCTTTGCCCTAGATGAGTATGTGGGCCTTGATCCTGAACACGAGCAGTCCTATCACAGCGTGGTGCGTACCCAGGTGGTTGAGAAGATTGGTCTGTCAGCTGACCGGGTGCGGGTGCTTGACGGTATGGCCCAGGACGTTGTGGCTGAATGTGCAGATTTTGAGGCTGCCATTAGGCAGGCTGGGGGCGTTGATGTGCAGATTCTTGGTATTGGCGCTAATGGGCATATTGGTTTCAATGAGCCGGGTTCATCTTTACAATCTCGTACCCGTATCAAGACCTTGGCACCTAAAACTGTAGAAGATAATGCCCGTTTTTTTGACGGTGATACTTCTCAGGTGCCGGTACACTGCCTGACCCAGGGGATTGGGACTATCATGGAGGCCCGCAAGATTGTTCTGGTAGCTGATGGTGCTAACAAGGCAGATGCGATTGCCGCTATGGTTGAGGGGTCTGTGAGCAGTTTCTGCCCTGGGTCTGTTTTGCAGTTCCACCCCGATGTGACGGTGGTGGTAGATGAGGCTGCTGCCTCGGGTCTTAAGAACCACGAGTATTATCGTTTTGCTCAGGCTAATATTCCGGTTTTCCAGCGACCTAATTCCTAGGGTTCACTGAGTAAACTTCAAGTTCTAAGTGATAAAAGCTGATGGGGCGCCCCGGCTTGGGGCGCCCCATCAGTTTTGTATGGTCCCTAATTTTTAGGGTTTTGTTTTACTTCTTGCGACGTGCAGCGAAGAGAGCGCCGACACCTGCGAGCAGGGCACCGAAACCAGCTGCCAGGGGTGCGGTTTCAGCACCGGTGTTAGCTAGCTGGGTTGCAGGGGCAGCAGCTGCGGGAGCAGAAGCCGCAGGAGTAGTGGCTGCAGGGGCAGACTTCTCAGGTGCTGCTACAGGAGCTGAGGGCTTCTCGGGAGCTGCGGGGGTCTCAGGGGCGAGAGGAACTACGGGCTTCTCGGGTGCAAGAGGAGTTGCAGGAGTTTCAGCCTTGGGGGTGAGGTCGATTTCTACGATTTCCTCGCCGTCAACGTAGTCGTCCTTAACCCATTCTTCCTTGACTTCGGGCTTGGGGGTCAGGTCGATAGCAACGGGGTTGGTGCCGTCGACGTAGCTGTCTTCTACCCAGCCTTCTTCAACGATGGTTTCGCCGTCGACGTAGTCGTCCTTAACCCATTCTTCCTTGACTTCGGGCTTGGGGGTCAGGTCGATAGCAACGGGGTTGGTGCCGTCGACGTAGCTGTCTTCTACCCAGCCTTCTTCAACGATGGTTTCGCCGTCGACGTAGTCGTCCTTAACCCATTCTTCCTTGACTTCGGGCTTGGGGGTCAGGTCGATAGCAACGGGGTTGGTGCCGTCGACGTAGCTGTCTTCTACCCAGCCTTCTTCAACGATGGTTTCGCCGTCGACGTAGTCGTCCTTAACCCATTCTTCCTTGACTTCGGGCTTGGGGGTCAGGTCGATAGCAACGGGGTTGGTGCCGTCGACGTAGCTGTCTTCTACCCAGCCTTCTTCAACGATGGTTTCGCCGTCGACGTAGCTGTCTTCTACCCAGCCTTCTTCAACGATGGTCTCGCCGTCGACGTAGCTGTCTTCTACCCAGCCTTCTTCAACGATGGTCTCGCCGTCAACGTAGTCGTCCTTAACCCATTCTTCCTTGACTTCGGGCTTGGGGGTCAGGTCGATAGCAACGGGGTTGGTGCCGTCGACGTAGCTGTCTTCTACCCAGCCTTCTTCAACGATGGT
>NZ_JAYWIX010000009.1:0-76663 GCF_035916755.1 Rothia nasimurium
TTATCTCAAAACCATACAGTGGACACAAACAAACAAAACTCAGTCAAAAAGTGTAAGCCTTCGGACTATTAGTACCAGTCAACTCCACGGGCATTCCCCGCGTCCATACCTGGCCTATCAACCCCATCATCTATAGGGATCCTCACACAACAAACGTTGCCAGGAAATCTCATCTCGAAACAGGCTTCCCGCTTAGATGCTTTCAGCGGTTATCCCTCCCGAACGTAGCCAATCAGCCATGCACCTGGCGGTACAACTGACATACCAGAGGTTCGTCCGTCCCGGTCCTCTCGTACTAAGGACAGCCTTTCTCAAATTTCCAACGCGCGCAGCGGATAGGGACCGAACTGTCTCACGACGTTCTGAACCCAGCTCGCGTACCGCTTTAATGGGCGAACAGCCCAACCCTTGGGACCAACTCCAGCCCCAGGATGCGACGAGCCGACATCGAGGTGCCAAACCATGCCGTCGATATGGACTCTTGGGCAAGATCAGCCTGTTATCCCCGAGGTACCTTTTATCCGTTGAGCGACGGCCGTTCCACAACGTACCGCCGGATCACTAGTCCCGACTTTCGTCCCTGCTCGACCTGCCAGTCTCACAGTCAAGCTCCCTTGTGCACTTACACTCAACACCTGATTGCCAACCAGGCTGAGGGAACCTTTGGGCGCCTCCGTTACTCTTTGGGAGGCAACCGCCCCAGTTAAACTACCCATCAGGCACTGTCCCTGACCCGGATCACGGGCCGAAGTTAGACATCCAGAGCGACCAGAGTGGTATTTCAACAACGACTCCACAAACACTAGCGTGCCTGCTTCACAGTCTCCCACCTATCCTACACAAGCCACACCGAACACCAATACCAAACTATAGTAAAGGTCACGGGGTCTTTCCGTCCTGCTGCGCGAAACGAGCATCTTTACTCGTACTGCAATTTCGCCGAGTTCATGGTTGAGACAGTAGGGAAGTCGTTACTCCATTCGTGCAGGTCGGAACTTACCCGACAAGGAATTTCGCTACCTTAGGATGGTTATAGTTACCACCGCCGTTTACTGGGGCTTAAATTCTCAGCTTCGCCACAAAATGGCTAACCAATCCTCTTAACCTTCCAGCACCGGGCAGGAGTCAGTCCGTATACATCGTCTTACGACTTCGCACGGACCTGTGTTTTTGATAAACAGTCGCTTCCCCCAATTCTCTGCGACCCATACACGCTCACGGCCGCACGGACCGGTCACGCTCAAGGCTCCCCTTCTCCCGAAGTTACGGGGACATTTTGCCGAGTTCCTTAACCATGATTCTCTCGATCGCCTTAGTATTCTCTACCTGATCACCTGTGTCGGTTTCGGGTACGGGCGGCTAAAACCTCACGTCGATGCTTTTCTCGGCAGCATAGGATCACCAAATCCCCCACAACAGGGTCCCATCACGTCTCAGGCCAACACCGGCGCATTTAACAACCGGATACCCTACACGCTTAGACCACGACAACCATCGCGTGGCTTGGCTACCTTCCTGCGTCACACCTGTTAATACGTTTACCTCCAAAAATCGGGTCCTGCAGTCCACCATAAGCCCCCCACCACAAACGGCAGGGTTACAAACAGCTTCTCACAGTTAGCATCAAAATATCAGTATGGGCGGTTTTTCGCCGGTACGGGAATATCAACCCGTTATCCATCGACTACGCCTGTCGGCCTCGCCTTAGGCCCCGACTAACCCAGGGCAGATTAGCTTGACCCTGGAACCCTTGATCATCCGGCGCACGGGTTTCTCACCCGTGATTCGCTACTCATGCCTGCATTCTCACTCGCATACCCTCCACCACTGGTTTACACCGCAGCTTCACCGGATACACGACGCTCCCCTACCCAACCAGCAAAAAACTGATTGCCATAACTTCGGTGGTGTACTTGAGCCCCGCTACATTATCGGCGCAGAATCACTTGACCAGTGAGCTATTACGCACTCTTTCAAGGGTGGCTGCTTCTAAGCCAACCTCCTGGTTGTCTAAGCAACTCCACATCCTTTCCCACTTAGTACACGCTTAGGGACCTTAGTTGATGGTCTGGGCTGTTTCCCTCTCGACAATGAAGCTTATCCCCCACTGTCTCACTGCTACGCTCTCACTTACCGGCATTCGGAGTTTAGCTGACGTCAGTAACCCTGTGGGGCCCATCGGCCATCCAGTAGCTCTACCTCCGGCAAGAAACACGCAACGCTGCACCTAAATGCATTTCGGGGAGAACCAGCTATCACAGAGTTTGATTGGCCTTTCACCCCTATCCACAGCTCATCCCCTCCATTTTCAACTGAAGTGGGTTCGGTCCTCCACGACGTCTTACCGTCGCTTCAACCTGGCCATGGATAGATCACTCCGCTTCGGGTCTAGATCCTGCCACTCAAACGCCCTATTCAGACTCGCTTTCGCTACGGCTTCCCCACACGGGTTAACCTCGCGACAGAACACTAACTCGCAGGCTCATTCTTCAAAAGGCACGCTGTCACCCCACAAGGCTCCAACGGCTTGTAAGCACACGGTTTCAGGTACTATTTCACTCCCCTCCCGGGGTACTTTTCACCATTCCCTCACGGTACTGATTCACTATCGGTCACTAGAAAGTATTTAGACTTACCAGGTGGTCCTGGCAGATTCACACGAGATTCCACGAGCCCCGTGCTACTCGGGTGGCACACACGCGGTCTAACACATTACGATTACAGGACTCTCACCCTCTCCGGTCGCCCATCCCAAGGCGTTCACCTACATGCTAGAACATCACGTCAACAGCCGGTTGAAACTGTTATGCGTACTCCCACAACCCCCATGATGCAACCCTCAACCGGTATCACACACCACAGGTTTAGTCTCTTCCGCTTTCGCTCGCCACTACTCACAGAATCATTAGTTATTTTCTCTTCCTGAGGGTACTGAGATGTTTCACTTCCCCCCGTTCCCTCCAACCAGCCTATACATTCAACTGGTGGTAACAAACCATGATGGCTTGCTGGGTTTCCCCATTCGGACATCCTGGGATCAACGCCCTGTTATCGGCTCCCCCAGGCTTTTCGCAGATTCACACGTCCTTCATCGGCTTCTAGTGCCAAGGCATCCACCGTGTGCCCTTAATAACTTACACACAGATAAAATCAAAGATAATAAAACCTTGACTAACTAAGTACAAAATCAAAAGTATCAAAGAAACCCAATCACTAGAGATTGAGAAATCTTCATTACATTCGAAGATGCTCGCGTCCACTATACAGTTCTCAAACAACAACCCGATACCACTCAAGGCAACCAGGAAAAACCTGACCACTACTCTCATGCCGGGAACCTGAGAGCAACAAACCACGCATGGCTTGTTACCTCAAAACCCAAAAGCGCACCAGCATCACACCATTCCTATCAGCACCCACCAAAGGGCACCTGAACCAACATTCCACCCATGAGCAAACCACCCAAACGACACTCGCGTCCAGCGTGGCTCAACCAAAATTGTTGAAGCTCCTTAGAAAGGAGGTGATCCAGCCGCACCTTCCGGTACGGCTACCTTGTTACGACTTAGTCCCAATCGCCAATCCCACCTTCGACGACTCCCTCCCACAAGGGGTTAGGCCATCGGCTTCGGGTGTTACCAACTTTCGTGACTTGACGGGCGGTGTGTACAAGGCCCGGGAACGTATTCACCGCAGCGTTGCTGATCTGCGATTACTAGCGACTCCGACTTCATGGGGTCGAGTTGCAGACCCCAATCCGAACTGAGACCGGCTTTTTGGGATTAGCTCAACCTCACAGTATCGCAACCCTTTGTACCGGCCATTGTAGCATGCGTGAAGCCCAAGACATAAGGGGCATGATGATTTGACGTCATCCCCACCTTCCTCCGAGTTGACCCCGGCAGTCTCCTATGAGTCCCCACCATTACGTGCTGGCAACATAGAACGAGGGTTGCGCTCGTTGCGGGACTTAACCCAACATCTCACGACACGAGCTGACGACAACCATGCACCACCTGTATACCAGCCCCAAAGGGAAACTCTATCTCTAGAGCGGTCCAGTATATGTCAAGCCTTGGTAAGGTTCTTCGCGTTGCATCGAATTAATCCGCATGCTCCGCCGCTTGTGCGGGCCCCCGTCAATTTCTTTGAGTTTTAGCCTTGCGGCCGTACTCCCCAGGCGGGGCACTTAATGCGTTAGCTACGGCGCGGAAAACGTGGAATGCCCCCCACACCTAGTGCCCAACGTTTACGGCATGGACTACCAGGGTATCTAATCCTGTTTGCTCCCCATGCTTTCGCTTCTCAGCGTCAGTTACAGCCCAGAGACCTGCCTTCGCCATTGGTGTTCCTCCTGATATCTGCGCATTTCACCGCTACACCAGGAATTCCAGTCTCCCCTACTGCACTCTAGTTAGCCCGTACCCACTGCAAACCCGGGGTTAAGCCCCGGGCTTTCACAGCAGACGCGACAAACCGCCTACAAGCTCTTTACGCCCAATAATTCCGGACAACGCTCGCGCCCTACGTATTACCGCGGCTGCTGGCACGTAGTTAGCCGGCGCTTCTTCTGCAGGTACCGTCACTTTCGCTTCTTCCCTGCTGAAAGAGGTTTACAACCCGAAGGCCGTCATCCCTCACGCGGCGTCGCTGCATCAGGCTTGCGCCCATTGTGCAATATTCCCCACTGCTGCCTCCCGTAGGAGTCTGGGCCGTGTCTCAGTCCCAGTGTGGCCGGTCACCCTCTCAGGCCGGCTACCCGTCGTCGCCTTGGTGAGCCGTTACCTCACCAACAAGCTGATAGGCCGTGAGCCCATCTAAAACCAGTACATATCCCTTTCCACCAGCATCCCATGCGGGAACTGGTCGTATCCGGTATTAGACCTCGTTTCCAAGGCTTATCCCAGAGTTAAAGGCAGGTTACTCACGTATTACTCACCCGTTCGCCACTAATCCAACCCTGCAAGCAGGGCCTTCATCGTTCGACTTGCATGTGTTAAGCACGCCGCCAGCGTTCGTCCTGAGCCAGAATCAAACTCTCCGTTAGAAAAATGAAGTAGTTGATGATCCTGGTCTCTGATTGTTAGCGAACCATTCACCACGGGGTGGTGTGGTTCGAGCTGACGAATCTGAAACCATGTGATTATCAAATTCAGTGAGAAACCAAGGGGTTTCTCACGTCTTGTATAAATATTTGGTATCAGTTCAACTTCCGCACTACCTGGTGTTCATGGTGAACACTAGTGTGTAGTGTGGACGATAAGAATGTTATGTATAACATTGGTACGCTATTGAGTTTTCAAGCAACAAACCGCATTCTCAACCCTAGCCAGTGGAACTGGCCGGTGTTTCGTATCGGTCATTCTCAAGTTTTTGTGTCACCCGTTTGGGCAACTCATTCAGTCTATAATGCTTTTCCCATCATCGCAACTCGCCAGAGCGTGACGATAGCCACAAGCTCTTTTCTTTACTTCAAAGCCTAAGCTTCAAACCCGAAAACCAGTTCAATCAACTCTCCCTGGGAGCCTTTATCAACTCAACTTGTGGTGCACTATTCGATTATGTTTCGCTTTCGACCGGTTACCCGCGCCTCAGCGACTCGTTATACTTTACGCAGGTTTTTTGGAGCACGCAACCCGATTGGGGCTCTTTTTCCCTCACAACACCACCCAAACCCACCCAAACAAAGGTGTTTCCCCTAGTAAAAAGCGGGTTAAATTTTCTCAAAAATATTTTGAAAAACTTTTCCAGCCTCGCAGAACCCCACCCTAGCCTGACTCCGTTTTCCCGCACTTTTACCACCCTGACAAGGGCAAATAGAAAAACCCGCCCCATTCTCTCCCGTGTTTAAGGATGAGAGGTGGGGCGGGCGTCCTCGCTGAAGAGAAGGACTTAACTTACTGGGCAACCTCAACAACTGCCATGTTCTTCTTGCCGCGGCGAACTACCGCGTACTTGCCGAGAAGCAGGTCAGATTCGGTGAGGGCGGCGTCCTCGCCCTGTACCTTGACGTTGTTGATTGCTGCGCCGCCTTCCTTGAGGGTGCGGCGGGCCTCGGACTTAGAGGTAGAAAGGCCGGTTTCGGTCAGCACAGTCACCATGTCCAGCTGGTCAGCTGAAAGTACCGCGTGGGGCAGCTCGGCGGTAGCGGCCTTGAGGGTGGCCTCGTCCAGGGCCGCGAAATCGCCCTTGCCGAAGAGAGCCTCAGAAGCAGCGATCACCTTTTCGGTAGCTTCAACACCGTGTACCAGAGAGGTCACCTCGTAGGCCAGGGTCTTCTGGGCTAGGCGCTTGAAGGGCTCTTCTTCAACAGACTTCTGCAGGGCAGCGATCTCGTCGCGGGTCTTGAAGGTGAAGACCTTGAGGCGGTCAGCTACGTCAGCGTCAGCGGTGTTCAGCCAGAACTGGTAGAAGGCGTAGGGTGAGCACATCTCGGGGTCAAGCCAGATAGCGTTACCCTCAGACTTACCAAACTTGGTGCCGTCAGAGTTAGTAATGAGCGGGGTGCCCAGGGCGTGGACAGACTTACCGGTGACCTTGCGGACCAGCTCGGTACCGCTGGTCAGGTTGCCCCACTGATCGGAGCCACCGCACTGAAGGGTCACGCCGTGGCGGCGGTTGAGTTCCAGGAAGTCATTGCCCTGCAGAATCTGGTAGGAGAACTCGGTGTAGGAGATGCCCTCTTCAGAGTTCAGGCGCTTAGCCACGATTTCCTTTTTAATCATGGTGCCCACGCGGAAGTTCTTACCGATTTCGCGCAGGAAATCGATGGCAGATAGTTCGCTGGTCCAGTCCAGGTTATTGACCATCTGGGCCCCGTTCTCGCCCTCAAAAGACAAGAAACGCTCAATCTGGCCGCGCAGACGGCTTACCCAGCCCTCAACAACATCGCGGGAGTTGAGCACACGCTCAGAGGTCTGGCGGGGATCACCAATCAGGCCGGTAGCACCGCCAACCAGGCCGAAGGGGCGGTGGCCAGCCAGCTGCAGGCGACGCATAAGCAGCAGCTGGACCAGGTGCCCCAGGTGCAGGGAAGCTGCGGTGGGGTCGTAACCGATATAGAAGTTCACGGTCTCTTCAGCCAGCGCCTTCTCAAGGGCTTCTTCATCGGTGCTGACGTGCACAAAGCCACGCCACTTCAATTCCTGCCAGATATTCTCGAAGGAATCATCGTTGTGCTGAGCTGCAAGAGTCTCTTCAGACACGGTTACTCCATGGTTAGTAATGAACAAAAAGCAGTGGCAAAGCCACCTCTACAAAGGTACCAGTTCACCGCCGGGGACGGGCAGCGGGCACTTCCGGTGTTCTCTGATTGAGAGAAAGAGAAAGGACGCCCCTCCCCCGCTTCCCTGCCCGCGGGCAGGAAGGGGGTGGGAGCGTCCTTGCGCTACGGAATCTCGTGCAGCTACTCGGTAGGGGCGATGCCCGCGGGCAGCTCACGAGAAGCGAGCAGGTGCAGGCGCTGGGTGGGGCGGGTCATGGAGACATACAGGTCGCCCACCGAACCGTTAGCTGCACGCACCAGGTCGGCAGGCTCAACGATAATCACGGTGTCGAACTCTAGACCCTTGGCTTCCCAGGGGGTCAGAATTAGTACTTGGTGTTCCAGGGCAGAGGCCGAGGTGCCCAGCTTACCCTTGTGCTCGGCAGCAATCGCCAGGGCGGTCTCGCGGTAGCGTTCCTCGCTGACAATCACGCCAATAAGGCCACCGGCGCCCTGCTCCAACTCATCGCTGACGGTGCTCACCACAGCCGGGTAGAGGGCGTCCTCACCCACGATACGGGCGGACGGCGCCCACTTGCCCTCGCGCACGGCGCGGGGGGCAGAGATATCCAGGCCGGCAGCACGGGCAACCTCAACGGCGGCGTCCGAAATCTGGGCGGGGGTACGGTAGTTGACGGTCAGCTCGTCCAGGGTGAAGCGCTCCCCCACAAAAGGCTCAAGAGCCTGCGCCCAGGACTGCGACGCTGCTGCCGAAGATGCCTGCGCGATATCGCCAACAATCGTAAAGGACTTCATGGGGCAGCGGCGCATGAGCAGGCGCCATTGCATGGGGGAAAGCTCCTGGGCCTCGTCAACTACCACGTGCCCGTAGGCCCAGGTGCGGTCGGCCTGCGCAGCGCGGGCAGCGGTCATACGCTCACCGCGCTCCTCGTTCAGCTCGGCAATCTGCTCGGCGGTAACTACGCCGTCCACGCCCATATCGGCCAGCTGCTGGTCTACGTTCTCCAGGGCCTTACGGGCGTTTTCGAGATTGGCCTGGTGGGCCGCCTCAGCGCGGGCAGCGGCTCCGGCACCGGCGACCTTGGAAAAATCACCGAGAAGCTCCGCAGCTTCATCTAGCAGGGGCACATCGGACTCGGTAAAGGGCAGGTTCGCTGCGCGCGCCAGGACGTCACGCTCAGTGTCGGTGAGGACGCCCGCGGTTGCGCTCTGCAGGTATTCCGGCTTTGAAAACAGCGAGCGCACCAGGGTCTCGGGTGACAGGGGCATCCAGGCGAGGTTGATAGCTCGGCGGACGTCCAGGGACCCGCGGACATCGTCTTCGAGGTAGGGGCGGTCAACCGCGTGGCCGGCGGCGGCATCCAGCTTTTCGTTGAGCTGGACGGTGAGCTCTTTCAGGAGCACCTTCACAAAGGTTTCCCGAGCCTCATTATGGGGTTTGCCGGTTGAACGCGCCGTGTTGCGGGCGTGCTTGACCATGCCGGGGGTCATCTCGATGGCGGTAGAGTCCACGTACATCTTCACGGGCTTGGCCGGTACTTTCTGACGGTCGGCTACTGCCTTTTTGATGACCTCGGCCATGCGTAAATCGCCCTTGACCCTAGCAACAGCGGGGTCGGTTTCGGGTACGGCCTTGATACCCGGGTACAGGGTTGCAAGAGACGACATGACCACGCCGGTCTCGCCCAGGGAGGGCAGCACGCGCTCGATGTACCACATGAAGGAAGCGGAGGGGCCAACGACCAGAACACCGGCATTGTTGAGACGCTCGCGGAAGGTGTAGAGCAGGTAGGCGGCACGGTGCAGGGCAACGGCGGTTTTACCGGTACCGGGGCCGCCCTGCACAACGCGGACGCCCGCCAGGTCGGCGCGGATAATGGCGTCCTGCTCTGCCTGAATTGTCGCCACGATATCGCCCATGCGGCCAGTGCGCTTGCGGTTCAGGGCCGCCAGCAGGGCACCCTCACCGTGCAGGTTCTCATCGCCGTCCTCAAGCAGGGTTGAGTCGAGCACATCGTCTTCGAAGCCGGTGACTTCGCGGCGCTCTAGCATCAGGTGGCGGCGGCGGCGCACACCCTGCCGGTTGAAAGCGGTGGCCTGATAGAAGGTGCCGGCTTCGGGGGCACGCCAGTCAATGAGCAAGCGCTCGTGGTCTTCGGTTGCCAGGCCGATACGGCCGATGTAGCGGATAGCCTCGTCGTCGAGGTCAAGACGGCCAAAAGCCAGGCGGTGGTCAACAGCGTTGTACTGGGCCAGGCGGTCTTCATAGTGCTGGGCGTAGGCGTCACGCTCTGAACGGTTCTGGTGGCTGCCAACAGCCTGGTTCTTGCGGGTGCTCTTGAGCTTTTTCTCGTTAATCTCTCGGAGCTCATCGAGGCGGGCGTACAGCCTGCCCACGTAGGCTCGTTCACCTGCCAGCTGAGCCTCGTAGGCTTTTTCAGCGGCAGTCTGCTCACCGGTTGCGGTTGTATTCTCGGTCAAGAGGGAACCCTTCATCGCGGAAAATTCAAGCCCTCCATTCTACCCGTACGCCCGAACAAAAAGAAAGGACGCCCGCGGCAGCTCGGTGGGGCAGGGCGCCCAGACTTTCAATCGCTGCCTATCAGTAGTGGTATCTGCAGGCGGCAATCAAGATTGACGTATCTGTTATCGCATAAATGAGTCTGTGTTCGTCTGTAATCCGCCGCGACCAGAACCCTGACCAGTCGTGTTTAAGGGCCTCGGGTTTGCCGATACCCTCGTGCCCGTTGCGGGCAATATCTTTGATCAGAGTGTTAATGCGTTTAAGGACTTTGCGGTCCTGCTGCTGCCACCAGAGGTAGTCTTCCCAGGCGTTTTCATCCCACACGATTTTCATGTCTTACTCTTCGATCAGCTGGTGCTCTTCCCCCAGACCAGCTTTCAGCCGCGCGATTGAGTCAGAGATTCGACGAGCGTTCCGGGGAGAGCGCATGAGGTAGGCGGCTTCTTTGAGGGACTCATAGTCTTCGAGCGACAGCATGACGACGGGGTCGTGCCCCACTCTAGTGATGACGACTTCTTCGCGGTCGTTGATAACAGAATCCATGACCTCTGCGTAACGAGCCCGAGATTCTGAATAGGTCATTGTTTTCATTCCACACAACCTTTCTTGTACGACCTATTGTACGTCCAGCAGTTTCTCCCAGGAAGCCTAACCGAAACAAAAGACCCCGGTTTTCGTGCATTCACCCCAGGTAAAAACCAGGGTAACTGCATGAAAACCGGGGTACTACGCGGGGGCAGTCTCTATTCCGCGACCAGAGACAGGGCCTCCAGGCGGTGGCCAGCCAGGATTTCGCGTCCGCCCAGGCCCTCAAGCTCCAGGAGCACGCCAATGCCGGCGACCTTCAGGTCAGCCATCTCCATCAGGTGGGTGGCCGCCTCAAGGGTGCCTCCGGTGGCCAGAAGGTCATCCACAATCAGCACACGGGAACCTGCCGGGATGTCGTCCTTGTGAATCTCAATCGCAGCCTGACCGTATTCGAGGGAGTATTCCTTCATGTAGGTATCGCGAGGCAGCTTACCAGCCTTACGCACGGTCATGACGCCGGTGCCGGCAATGTAGGCGATAGCCGAAGCCATCAAAAAGCCGCGCGCTTCAACGCCAGCTACGATATCGAACTGACCCTCAAAACGCTGGGCGAGCTCTTCCATAGACGCCCGGAAGACCTGCGGGTTAGCGAACAGGGTGGTGACGTCGTAGAAGAGGATGCCTTCCTTGGGGTAGTCCTGAATCTGCGCGCAGGCAGCGGGAATCTGCTCCTCAAGGGGCAGGGAAGAATCAACGGGCTTAATCATGCTTTTAGCCTAGCTGATGACCTGGGTGCGGGCCGCGAAAGCACGCGCAGGTTCTAGCTCACTCTTGAGCGCTTCCAGCTGGGCAGCCACAGCGGACGGGGCGGTGCCGCCCTGGGCGCTCCGGGAGTTCAAAGACCCCTCAACGGTGAGCACTTCGCGGACGCCAGCGTGCAGGGCAGGTGAGATCGCCAGGTAGTCCTCGTCGGTCAGGTCCCACAGCTCGCAGTCCTTCTCTTCGCAGACGCGCACAGCTTCACCGGCCAGTTCGTGGGCCACGCGGAAGGGTACACCCTCGCGCACCAGCCACTCGGCAACGTCCGTCGCCAGGGCAAAGCCCTGGGGAGCCAGCTCCGCCAGACGGTCGGTGTTGAAGGTGAGGGTGGCAATCATGCCGGAGACAGCGGGCAGCAGAACTTCAAGCTGGTCGATGGCGTCAAAGACCGGTTCCTTATCTTCCTGCAGGTCGCGGTTGTAGGCCAGGGGCAGGGCCTTCAGGGTTGCCAGCAGGCCGGTAAGGTCACCGATCAGGCGACCGGCCTTACCGCGGGCAAGCTCAGCGATATCGGGGTTCTTCTTCTGCGGCATAATCGATGAGCCGGTGGAGAAGGAGTCGTGCAGGGTTACGAAGGAGAACTCCTTGGTTGCCCAGAGAATAATCTCTTCAGAGATGCGGGAGAGGTCCACCGAAATCATGGCGGCAATCCAGGCGAACTCGGCGTAGACATCGCGAGAGGCAGTGCCGTCGATAGAGTTGTGGGTTGCAGAGTTGAAGCCCAGGTCAGCGGCAACAGCTTCCGGATCCAGGCCCAGTGAAGAGCCCGCGAGCGCCCCGGAGCCGTAGGGGGAGACAGCGGCGCGCTTGTCCCAGTCAATCAGGCGGTCGAGGTCGCGGGACAGGGCCCAGGCGTGGGCCAGGAGCTGGTGGGAGAGCAGGACGGGCTGGGCGTGCTGCAGGTGGGTGCGGCCGGGCATGGGTGCGTAAGGGTGGGCCTCGGACTGGGCGATGAGGGCATCGATGGTATCCATGACGCCCTTAGCAATGATGGAGGCGTGGTCACGCAGGTACATGCGGCCCAGGGTGGCAATCTGGTCGTTGCGGGAGCGACCAGCCCGCAGCTTGCCGCCCAGCTCAGCACCGGCGCGTTCAATCAGGCCCTTTTCCAAGGAGCCGTGGACGTCCTCGTCCGACTCTGCCGGGGTGTAGGCGCCAGAACGGACGTCGGCTTCAAGCTGGTCGAGGGCTGCAATCATGCCGGTGAGCTCGTCATCGGTGAGCAGACCGGCCTTAGCCAGCACACGGGCGTGGGCACGGGAGCCTGCAATATCGTAGGGCGCTAGACGCCAGTCGAACTGGGTTGACTTCGATAGGGCAGCAAGAGCCTCAGAGGGGCCGCCTGCGAAGCGTCCGCCCCAGAGAGCGCCATCGTTGGTACCGTGCTTTTCAGCTGACATAGTTTTACCTTTACGGGGTTGGGAAAATCGTGCGGGGTAAGGCAAAAGCCGCCCGCCGGCGTCCTCACCCTTGAGCAGGGTAAGGACGCGCGGGGTTGGGCGGCTGAAGCGGGGCCGGTTTTAGAGGCCCAGGCGCTGGTCGCGGGCTGAAGCGACCTTGGAGGACATACCGAACAGCTCAATGAAGCCGCGGGCCATGGACTGATCGAAGGTGTCGCCTTCGTCGTAGGTGGCCAGGTTGAAGTCGTAGAGGGAGGTCTCTGACTTACGGCCGGTAACAACGGCGCGGCCACCGTGCAGATCCATGCGGATATCGCCATTGACCATCTTCTGGGTGTCGTTGATGAAGGCGTCCAGGGACTTCTTCAGGGGTGAAAACCACTGGCCGTCGTAGACCAGTTCGGTCCAGCGCTGACCAACAATCTTCTTGAAGCGGGCCTGCTCGCGCTCGATGGTGACGTTTTCGAGTTCCTTGTGGGCAGCCATGAGGGCCATTGCGCCAGGAGCCTCGTAGATTTCGCGGGACTTGATGCCGACTAGGCGGTCTTCGACGATGTCGATGCGGCCGATACCCTGGGCACCTGCGCGGCGGTTCATAATCTCGATAGCTTCAAGCGGGGTGACAGCCTGGCCGTCGATGGCAACGGGGATGCCCTCCTTGAAGGAGATGACGACAGTATCGGGGGCGGGAGCGAAGGTGGGGTCGTCGGTGTAGTCGTAGACATCCTTGGTGGGGCCGTTCCAGATGTCTTCGAGGAAGCCGGTTTCAACAGCACGGCCCCAGACGTTCTGGTCGATGGAGAAGGGGTTCTTCTTGGTGGTGACGATCGGCAGGTTGTTCTTTTCTGCGTAGTCGATGGCTTTCTCGCGGGTCAGAGCCAGGTCACGCACGGGGGCGATGCACTTGAGATTGGGACCCAGGGTCTGGATGCCTACCTCGAAACGGACCTGGTCGTTGCCCTTACCTGTGCAGCCGTGGGCTACGGTGGTGGCGCCGAACTGCTTGGCGGCAGCTACCAGGTGCTTGGTGATGACGGGGCGGGAAACAGCTGATACCAGGGGGTAGGCATCCATGTAAAGGGCGTTGGCCTTGAGAGCGGGCATGCAGTACTCGTTGGCGAACTCATCGCGAGCATCTGCCACGTAGGCTTCTACAGCACCGCAGTCGAGAGCACGCTGGCGGATGGTCTCAAGGTCCTCGCCACCCTGCCCTACGTCAACGGCAACGGCAATAACTTCGGCGCCGGTAGCTTCGCCGATCCAGCCGATGGCTACTGAGGTGTCAAGACCGCCTGAGTAGGCCAGGACGATGCGCTCTTTCATGGTGCTCCTTGAGGTATTACGTTCAGGGGCGGGAGGTCCCCGCAGGTTCTATAAATAATTATGCACACTCAGACATAATTATGCAAAACGTATCGGTTAGTGATACGCGCTACTATCATCGCGCGGCTACCCCAAACCAGCAAGAGAAACGCGCACCCGAAAATGAAAAAACCTTAATGGAATACTCACAGAACTTTTAAAGATGGCTGACACACTAGAAACATGCTCAAGAAATACATCTTCGGAATCCTACTGCTTGCAGCTGTTGGAATGGTCGCCGCTCTCGCTCTACTCATGAGCTTTCGAGGCCAGCTCAGCTATGAGGTAGACCCCATCGTCCTTGACCGCACCACCTCCCCCAGCTCGTCAGCGTCCGCCTCTGCTGGCCCCTCACCGTCGGCGACAAGCGAGAGCCCCAGCCCTGAGCCCACCACGGAGCAGGCAGCTGACCAGGCCACCCCGGCTGAAGAAGCCCCCGCGGTCGTGGAGCAGGCACCTGCCGAAGCCCCGGTCGTTGAACAAGCTCCGGCAGTTGTTGAAGCCCCCACCCCCGTCGTGGTCGAGCAGGTACCGGCACCTGTGGTTGTCGAGCCAGCACCCGCCCCCCGTCGTCGTGGAGCAGGCGCCCGCGCCTGCCCCGGCACCGGAGGACGATGACGACGACGACTACGAGGTCGATGACGATGACGATGACGATGACAACGATGACTAATCCCTTCAAAAAGCTCCGGTCCAAGCAGCGCTCACAGGAGCAGACCAGTGTGCAGAACCCGCGCACCGGGTCAGTGCGATTGCGCATCGTAGCCTGGATGGTTCTGGTCACGGCTTTTATCATCACCGGCCTGATCTTCACGGTGCGGGAGATTCTTATCAGTGAGGTGGGCGCCAACGCCGCAGCGAGCACCGAAAGCGAAATTTCAGAGTTCCGCACCTTCGCTGAACTCGGGGTAGACCCCACCACCGCTGCCCCCTTCGAAGACCTAGGCCAGATGCTCACAGTCTTTGTCTCCCGCCAGTTCACCGGCTATTCAGAGCAACTCATCGGTGTAACCAGCAACCAGGTCATTTTCATCGAAGAACAGCAAGACTACGCCGAAGAAACCGGCTACAGGCTCCCCCAGGACCAGAATCTACTGGCACTCATCACAGGCTACGAACAGACGTCGGGGATTGAGCAGACCCCGGCCGGCCCGGTTCACTGGGGCAAGGTGGAGGTCAGCCTCAATACCGATGCCGGAACCCAAACCGGGCACCTCGTTGTTGTGGAATACATCCAGCCTGAGCTCGATGCGGTACAGCACACCATTGTCACTATGATTTGGGTAGGGCTCGGTGGGCTGGCAGCTACCGTGCTCATCGCCTGGCTGGTTGCAGGCAGAATCACCAAACCGATTCGTAGCCTACGCACCGTAGCCCAAGCCATCAACGATAAAAACTTTTCAGGTCGAGTCGCCGTCAAGGGCGATGATGATGTAGCCGCTATGGGCTGCACCTTTAACCAGATGCTTGACAGATTGGAGGAGTCAGCCATGATTGAACGTCAGTTTATGGACGATGTCAGCCACGAGCTGCGCACCCCCATCACCATCGTGCGAGGTCACCTTGAGCTCATGGAGCGCACCGCGGAACAAGATCAGACCCTGCAGCTGGTTGACGACGAACTAGAGCGCATGGGGCGTATCGTCGCTGACCTGCTCACCCTGGCCAAGTCGGAGCGTCCGGACTTTGTCTCTCTCCACCCGGTCGATGTCGCAGATTTGATGATCACCCTTGATTCAAAGGTGCAGGCCTTCACCGACCACCGCTGGATGATTTCAGATATTGCCGAAGGTGAGGTTGATCTTGATGAACAACGCATCACCCAGGCTATGGTGCAGCTCTGTGCCAACGCGGCCCAGTACTCCCCCGAGGGAACCACCATTTCTATCGGCTCAGCTTTCGAGGGAACAGACCCACAGCGTGAACTCAAGTTCTGGGTACGCGACCAGGGCCCCGGCGTCAGCGCAGAAGACGCCGCAACCCTCTTCGAACGCTTCAAACGCAACAACGCCAAGAACCCCGCCACCGCCAAAAAGCACTCGGTGGGAGCAGGGCTGGGGCTGGCCATCGTCCGCTCCATCGCAGAAGCCCACGAGGGTTCCGTATGGATTGCCCAGCCCGACGACGGAATCGGGGCCATCTTCGGCATCACCCTGCCGGTCAACGCCCCCGCAGAGAGCGGCAAGGACGACACTGACGCCCTAGCAGACAGCGTCTCCAGCGTTCGCTACCCCAGCTGGACCAAATAAAACTCTTAGACCCGACCGCACCATCAGAAAGAAGCCCCGCCATGAGCCATATCCTGATTGTTGAAGATGACCCGCGCATCTCGTCCTTTATCGTCAAGGGCCTGAAATCAGCCGGTTACACCTCAACCCTGATTGACGAAGGCCGCTCCGCCTACGCCCTGGCCAAGGTCAGCGACTTCGACCTCATCATCCTCGATGTGGGGCTTCCCGGTATGGACGGATTTACCATCATGAAGTCCCTGCGGGCTGAAGGCATCACCACCCCCATCATCATGCTCACCGCCCGCGACTCCGTCTCAGACACCCTCGAAGGGCTTGAAAACGGCGCCAACGACTACATGACCAAGCCGTTCCAGTTCGCTGAGCTACTCGCACGCATCCGCCTGCGCCTGCTCGACACCAACCGCGAAGAAACCAACGCCTCGACCCTAGCCCACCGCAACCTTGAGCTCAACGTTCTGACCCGTCAGGTCACCGTCAACGGCACTATCGCTGAACTCACTAGCCGTGAATTCGCTCTGCTCGAGACCTTCATAAGGCACAAGAACCAGGTGCTCTCGCGCGAGCAGCTTCTAGGTCAAGTCTGGGGCATGGACTTTGCCCCCAACTCAAACATCGTCGACGTCTACATTCGCGCACTCCGCAAAAAAATTGGTGATGACTACATCGCCACCGTCCGAGGGACAGGCTACCGATTCGTTTGAAACTTCTCTACTCATCCACCAATGCACTGCCCACGAACCGGCAGTCACCACTGCTCCCCTCGCCATCGTCAAGCCCAGCTTCATCACCGGCAAGCTACTGGTCTCTTTCTTCGTTGCTGTACTGCTCATCGGTGCTACTTCTATCACCGGGATGACATCCGCCGAGCTGTCTCTCGAAGGCGCTTTAACCCTTGTCATCTTTATTCTTGCTATCTGGGCCTGGGTTTGTCGCTGGGGTTGTTATTCATGGCTAGGGCAGCCTAAGGCCGCGGTAGAGGCTCTCCCCTAGGCTTTCTGGGTGAGGGCCTCTGCCAGTACCCGCTTCAAGATTTTGCCGGTGGGCCCCAGCGGTAGCTCCTCTTTGAAAACATAGCGACGCGGGTACTTGTAGGCGGCAAGTTCAGCGCGGGCTAGGTTGTCGAGAGCAGCTTCAAGGTCGCTAGTCTGCTCAGGGGTCAGTTCTTCTCTGGGGACAATAACGGCTACGACCTCTTCTCCCACCGTTTCTGAGAGCTGGCCGACAACCGCCGCTAAACGCACCTGCGGGTGGGTGTAAAGAACGTCCTCAATTTCCCGCGGGTAGACGCTGTTGCCGTTGCGCAAAATCATATCTTTGAGGCGGTCAACAATAAAGATATTGCCCTGATCATCAAGGTAGGCAACGTCTCCGGTGGCAAACCAGCGCCCCGACATCACGGCCTCTGTAGCCTGGGCGTTGTTCCAATAACCGGCCATCACGTTGGGGCCAGCCACCCACAGTTCACCCGGCTCACCGGCAGCACGTTTCTGCCCTTGACGGTCAACGACCTTCACATCAACCCCGGGTAAAGCCCGCCCTACCGACCCCATCACCAGGCCGTATTCTGCCCGGTTGAAAGAGACAACAGGGGCTGTTTCACTCAGCCCGTAGCCCTCGTAGATGGGGAAGGCCGCTAACTGCTCGATCTCCGCGTGCACCGAGGCGGGCAGGGCTGCGCCGCCTGAAATACCAAAGCGGACGCGCCCCTGCAATCGGTGCGCCAGGGCGGGGTCGGTGCCCAGGTAGCTGGCTAGGGCGCTGTACATGGTGGGAACTGCGGCAAAGACGGTGACCCCCGCAGCGGCGCAGAGCTGGGCTGCACCGCCCGGGGTAAAGCGAGGGAGTAGGGCTATAGCAGCACCGGCAGCCAGAACGGCGTTCATCGAAACGGTCTGGCCAAAAGCGTGGAAAAGAGGCAGTCCACCGAAGATCACGTCGTCCGCTGTAAAACCAAAAACATCTACACAGGTCAGGGCGTTAGACAGCATATTGGCGTGGGTGAGGATTGCCCCCTTGGGGGCCCCGGTGGTTCCAGAAGTATAGAGAATAACGGCAGGCTCGTCGGTCGCAACCGATTGGGGTTCCCAGGCCTGCGGTGCGGGAGCGTCCGCGCCAAACGTGGTCTCGGGTGAAAGCACCTCAAGCGCTACGTACTCCCCCACCTCATCACGAATCTGGTCCAGCTCCTGACCCACCCGGGTACCGGCGGCTGCAATCAGGAGCCGGGCACCGGCATCCTGCACCTGATAAGCAGCTTCGCGGGCTGAGAGCAGCGGATGCATGGGCACCACCACAGCCCCCAGGGACAGAGCACCGTAGTAGAGGCCCACCATCGCAGGCACATTGGGTAGGGCCAAGGCCACCCGGTCACCGGCTACCACTCCGCGCTCATGCAACCAGCTACGCAAGCTGCCCGTATATTGTGCCAACTGTCGATAGCTCATGGACCCACCGGCCCAGGTCAGAGCAGTGCGGTCTTCAGCCGCGCGGGCCTGTAGCAGAGCCGCAATATTGTTCTGGGGTGAGGAATCGGGTGTCTGCTGAGCGTCTTTGGTATTCACAGGGAGCCTTTCCTTAGGGGCCTAACCGGCTTTGCCCATTCTTTCATACAGGCCTGTCTAAAGCTTCTGAACGAAAGTTCTAAATAAGATTGGCGTGAGCTGTAGGGTGGTCTAGACAGGGTTGCTAAAGGGGCTTGCTTTCTGAGAAAGTGAAAGTATGACAGACGCGAATCATAGCCTGACGGAGCAAGATATCGACTTCCTCAACTCGGTTTTCGACCTGGCCCGGGACAACAAGCCGGTAGCCCTCAAATCTCTGTTTGACCAGGGCGTCCCCGTTGACCTGACCAACGCCAAAGGCGATACTCTGCTCATCCTAGCTGCCTACCACGAACACCCTGAGCTGGTTCAGCTGCTCATCAATGAGGGTGCCGATCTTGACCGCCTGAACGAGCGGGGCCAGACCGCCCTGGTATGCGCTACCTTCCGTAACAATCTACCCATCGCCCGCATGCTGCTCGATGCCGGTGCCGATGAGACTCTGGGATCGCAGACTCCCGCCGACGTTGCTGACTTCTTCGACCTTGACGAGATGAAGAAGCTTTTCGAGGGGGTAATAGGTTAGACCGGCTGCACTGCCGGGCCCCACCTGTCCCTATTGTTCAGCCCCGGTCTTCGACGATAAAGACCGGGGCTTATTCACGCTGTCTGGCTGCGGGTAAAGACCTAGGCCGCCCACTCCAAGAAAAGGCCAGCAACCTTTTCACCGCCATTGGGGTCGCGAGTAATGACCATGACGGTGTCGTCACCCGCGATGGATCCCAGCAGGGGTTCTAGCCCGGCCTGGTCAATAGCTGAGGCCAGGAACTGGGCTGCTCCCGGCGGGGTACGCAGGATGACCAGGTTAGCTGAGGCTTCGGCGGTCACGAGCAGTTCTTTGAAGAGGGAGACCAAGCGAGCGTCGGGGCCTTCCTGGCTGCTACGACGGACGGGGTGGTTGGGCACGGCGTAAATCAGTCCCGATTTTTCGTCGCGAACGCGCTCGGCACCGATTTCCACAAGGTCGCGGGAGAGGGTCGCCTGGGTGACTTTGAGCCCGTCGTCGGTGAGCAGCTGGGCTAGTTCGGCCTGCGAGCGCACGCGGTGGGTTTGGAGCACCTCGATGATGCGGGCTTGCCGCGCGGTTTTGGTGGAGGGAATCGCCATTGTTTCTTCTCTTTTTCTGGTCGGTTTAGCTAAGAGCGGTGCGGACGTCGGTGGATAGGTTGGACTCGGCGAGCAGGAAGGCCATGAGGGCTTTTTGGGCGTGGAGGCGGTTTTCTGCTTCGTCGAAGACGACGGAGGTGGGCCCGTCGATGACGTCGGCGGTGACTTCGTAGCCGCGGTAGGCGGGAAGGCAGTGGAGGAAGATAGCGTTGGAATCAGCCTTGTTCATAGCGTCGGTATTGACGGTGTAGGGCTTGAAGACCTGGGCGCGGGCTTCTTTTTCATCCTCTCGGCCCATAGAGACCCAGGTGTCGGTGATGACGACGTCGGCGCTAGCCAGGGCCTGGTCGGGGTCGGTGGTGACCAGGATTGAGCCGCCGGTTTCGGCTGCTCGTTGCTGGGCTTCTGCGACGACGGATTCAGCGGGAAGGTAACCCTCGGGGCCCGCGATACGAACGTGCATGCCTGCGGTGGCGCCACCGAGCAGGTAGGAGTTAGCCATGTTGTTGGCGGCATCTCCCAGGTAAACCATGGTGAGTCCGGCCAGCTTGCCCTTGTGCTCGCGGATGGTGAGCAGGTCGGCGAGGATCTGGCAGGGGTGGTAGTCGTCGGAGAGGGCGTTGATGACGGGCACGCGGGAGTGCTCAGCCATTTCTTCGAGACCCGCCTGGGCGTAGGTGCGCCAGACGATGATGGAGACCATGCGAGAGATGACCTTGGCGGTATCTGAGATGGTTTCCTTGTGGCCAAGCTGAGCTTCGCCGGGGTTAACAATCAGGGGGTTGCCGCCGAGTTCTGCGATGCCGGCGTGGAAGGAGAAACGGGTGCGGGTGGAGGTCTTGTCGAAGATGACGGCAGCGGTCTGGGGCCCGGATAGGGGCTTGTAGCCGTAGCGGTCAGCCTTCATGGAGGCAGCCAGATCGAGCACCTGCGCCTGCTCGGCGGGGGTGAGGTCGGTGTCTTTAAGGAAGTGGCGGACCACGGTTTTCTCCTAGTGTGGGCAGGGGCAGGTGCGGGGCCTACCCTTCCCATTATATGCACAGATTTTTGATATTTATGCAGGGTATGAATATGGCTTAGTGGTGGGTGCTGGCCTGGGCCAGGACCTCTGGGAAAGCGGCGGTGAATTCTGCTAGTTCTGCGTCGGTGACGGTGAGGGCGGGGGCTATGCGGATGGTGCGGGCATCCGGTGCGTTGACGATGAAGCCGGCTGATCGGGCGGCGGTGACAAAGGCGGGTGCCAGGGGCGCGCCGGAGTCGGTGGTGTCGTCGGCCAGGACGATGCCGATGAGTAGGCCTGCTCCCCTGGTTTCTGCCACGCCGTCTACCTCTTCGATAGCGGCCCTGAAGGTCGAGCCGCGTTGGGCGGCAGAGCCGAGTAGATGCTCAGCTTCGATAGTTTCGAGGGTTGCGGTGGCTGCTGCGGTGGCGAGGGGGTTGCCGCCGAAGGTGGTACCGTGCATACCTGCTTCGAGGGTGCGGGCGTTGTCGTCGCCGACCACGATCATGGCGCCGATGGGGAAACCTCCACCCAGGCCCTTGGCGAGGGTGATGGCATCGGGCAGGTTGTCGCCGGTGAGTTCACGGGAGTGTTCGAACCAGCGGCCGGTGCGGCCCATGCCTGTTTGGACTTCGTCCACGATGAGCAGGGCGCCGCGAGCGCGGGTGAGTTCTCGGGCGCGGGTCAGGTAGCCTGCAGGCAGGGGCAGGACGCCAGCTTCCCCCTGGATGGGTTCAACGATGAGCGCTGCGACGTCGTCGGTGAGATTTTCTTCCAGGGCTTCGAGGGTGGCCGGAATATGTTTGATGCCGCTGGGGAGGGGTTCGAAAGGCTCACGGTAGGCTGGCTTCCAGGTGAGGGATAGGGCACCGATGGTGCGCCCGTGGAAGCCGTGATCCAGGGCTAGGATGGTGCCTTTGCCGTGAGTGTTGCCGTGGCGGCGGGCGAGTTTGTAGGCGGCTTCGTTGGCTTCGGTGCCGGAGTTGCAGAAGAAGACGCGGCCCTGCTCAGTTCCCAGGTAGCCCAGCAGGCGGTGGGCCAGGGAGATCTGTTGGGGGCTGGTGAAGAAATTGGAGACGTGGGCCAGGGTTGCGGCCTGCTCGCTGACGGCTTTTACCCAGGCGGGGTGGGCATGGCCGAGAGCGTTGACGGCAATACCGCCGAGCAGATCGAGATAAACTTTCCCATCGGCGTCCGTCACGCGTGAGCCCTGCCCCGAGACCAGCACCAGTGAGGGGTCGCCAAAGACCCCCAGGAGGTCGTTCCGGTAGTCGGCGAGGAGGTTTTCTTGTGTCATGGGTAGTCCTAATAAGTCACCGGCTTGACCTGGAAGTCAGGGGCCGGGTGGTGCCAGGGGGTATCGTCCACGTTGTCGGGGGTCAGCTGGGTACCGATACCGCGGTCGGTGAAGATTTCGAGCAGGGGCGAGTGGGCCAAGCGACCGTCAACGATGGAGGCACGCGGAACTCCCTGTTCTACGGCCTGTAGGCAGGCGCTCATTTTGGGGATCATGCCGGAGACCAGGCTGGGGAGCATCTCGCGTAGTTCGCTGACGGTGAGAGATGAGATAAGGGAGTCTTTATCGGGCCAGTTGGCGTAGAGGCCCTCGACGTCGGTGAGGATGACGAGTTTTTCGGCCCCGAGGGCGGCGGCGACGGCTGCGGCGGCGGTGTCTGCGTTGACGTTGAGAATTTCTCCGGTGAGCCCGGCAAGCCCGTGATGATGGCCAGGGTATTTCTCGGGGTCGTGCATTTCGGGGGCCACAGATGAGATGACGGGGATTTTTCCTGCCTGGATCATGGACATGATGGCGGTGGTGTTCACGCCGACCACTTCACCGACGAGGCCGAGGTCGACTTCTTGGCCGTCCACCACGGTGCCGATGCGGCGGGCGCGTAGGAGCCCGCCGTCCTCACCGCTCATGGCGACGGCGAAGGGGCCGTGGGCGTTGATGAGGGAGACGAGTTCGCGGGCTACTTGGCCGGTGAGTACCATGCGGACGACGTCCATGGCTTCGGGGGTGGTGTAGCGCAGGCCGCCGCGGAACTCACTTTCGATACCGAGTTTGGTCAGCATGGCGGTGATTTGTGGGCCGCCGCCGTGCACAACAACGGGGCAGATGCCGATGGTTCGCAAGAAGACCATGTCTTCAGCGAAGGCGGCGCGCAGTTCCTCGGAGATCATAGCGTTACCACCGTATTTGAAGACCATAATCTTACCCCGGAACTGCTGGATCCAGGGTAGGGCTTCCATGAGAGTTTTGGCTTTTTGTTGGGCGGTGTCGAAGCGGGCGTGGGCGTTTTTTTGCTCTGCCATCTGGCGTTCCTTTGGGTTAGCTGGAGTAGGCCGAGTTTTCGTGGACGTAATCGTGGGTGAGGTCGTTGGTCCAGATGGTGGCTTCGTGCTGGCCTGCACCCAGGTCGATGTCGACGGTTACTTTGCGGTCTGCGGCGAGGTCAACGAGAGAGCGGTCTTGGCCGATGCCGCCGCCGGTGCAGACCTGCACTCCGTTGATGGTGACGTTGACCTTGTCGGGGTCGAAGGTGGCTGAGGTGGTGCCGACTTCGGAGAGGATACGACCCCAGTTGGGGTCGTTACCGAAGATGGCGGTTTTGAAGAGGTTGGAGCGAGATACTGCCCGGGAGACTTCTTCGGCGTCCGCTTCGCTGGCAGCTCCCAGGGTACGCACGTGGATATCGTGGCTGGCTCCCTCGGCGTCTCCAATGAGTTGCAGGGCGAGGTCCTGGCAGACCTTGGTGAGTGCTTCGGTGAAGACGCCCAGGTCAGGTTCGATATCGGAGGCACCGGAGCTCATGAGAATAACGGTGTCGTTGGTCGACATGCAGCCGTCGGAGTCGGCCCGGTTGAAGCTCAGGCGCACGGCCTCGCGCAGGGCGGTGTCGAGGTTGTCGGGTGAGACCAGGGCGTCGGTGGTGATGACCACCAGCATGGTTGCCAGCCCCGGGGCCAGCATACCTGCGCCCTTGGCCATACCGCCGATGAGGTAGGAGCCGCCCTCTTCGATTTCCACGCCGATAGCGGCCTGCTTTGAGACGGTGTCGGTGGTCATGATGGCTTCAGCCGCAGCCAGCGAAGAGCCGGAGCTCACGCCCAAGGAGGCTGCGGCGTCCTTTGCGCCCGCGGTGAGCTTGTCCATGGGCAGGCGCTCGCCGATGAGGCCGGTGGAGCACACCAGCACGTCGCCGGCTGAGACGCCGAGCAGGTCGGCAACGAGTTCAGCGGATTCGTGCGTGTCTTGGAAGCCGGGGGCACCGGTGCAGGCGTTGGCGCCGCCGGAGTTGAGTAGGACGGCGTCGGCCCGACCGTCGCTGATGACCTGCTGGCTCCAGAGCACGGGGGCGGCTGCGAAGCGGTTGCTGGTGAAGACGGCGGCAGCGTGCTTGACGGGCCCGTCGTTGACGACCAGGGCGACGTCCTTTTTACCCTCGACGGCGCTGATTCCAGCGCGGACGCCCGTAGCGCGGAAGCCGCGGGGGAAGGTGACTCCATGGGTGGTGATGCCTTCGATCTGGTGGATAGTGTCGGTCACGGTGCGAGTCCTTCCTGGAGCAGACCTGCGTTTTCGGGGAGCCCGAGGGCAATGTTCATGGATTGGATGGCACCGCCGGCGGTGCCCTTGGCTAGGTTGTCGATGACGCTGGTGACGATTACGCGCCCGGCGTGTGCGTCGAAGGCCAGCTGCATTTCGGCGTGGTTGGAGCCCTGCACGCTCTTGGTGGTGGGCCACTGCCCTTCGGGGAGCAGGTACACGAACTTTTCGTCGGCGTAGGCCTGCTGCCAGGCTTCACGCAGCTGGGCTTCGGTCACGCCGGGGCGGACGCGCGCGGTTGCGGTAGCGAGGATGCCTCGGGGCATGGGGGCCAGGGTGGGTGTAAAGGAAATCTGCACCTGCTCCCCCGCGATGTGGGTGAGCTTCTCTTCGATTTCGGGGGTGTGCCGGTGGGAGCCGCCGACCCCGTAGGGGCTCATGCCGCCCATAACTTCGGCTGAGAGCAGGTGGGGCTTGAGGCTCTTCCCGGCCCCTGAGGTACCTGAAGCGGCAACGATGACCACGTCGGTGGGTTCGAGCAGGCCGGTGGCAAAACCGGGAGCCAGGGCCAGGATGGACGCCGTGGGGTAGCACCCGGGCACCGCAACTCGCTTGGTGCCCACGAGGTTATCGCGCTGTTTGCCGGTGGCGGTGGGCAGTTCGGGCAGACCGTAGGGCCAGGTGCCGGAGTGTGCAGAACCGTAGAACTTTTCCCAGGCGTCCGCGCTGTCAAGGCGGTGATCTGCCCCGGCGTCGATGACCAGGGTGTTCTCGGGCAGCTGGGCCGCGATCTCGGCGCTGGCGCCGTGGGGCAGGGCCATGAAGACAACATCGTGCCCGCTCAGGGCCTCGGCGGTGGTATCGGCAACGACCAGGTCGGCGTAGGCGCGAAGGTGGGGGGCGATATCACCCAGGCGGGAACCAGCGGACGAGTGCGCGGCCACGGTTTTCACCTCAACGTGGGGGTGGGTTGCCAGTAGGCGCAAAATCTCGCCACCGGCGTACCCGGTGGCTCCTGTGACAGCTACGGTAATAGTCATAGCACCATCTTTGCATGTTTTTGCATAGTAGTAAATATTTATGCACTGCATTTCGCAATGTGAACCAGCGGGCACCAAGCCGGCCACGCGCGTCCGCCCGCCCATCCCTCCCCATCCCCCACAAGGGGACCTGAAAACCAAAAAGGGACCGCATAATGTGCGGTCCCTTTTTAAAAATGCGGTCCCCTTGGTGTTGAAGGTGAGGGGGACCAGCTCAACCTAGTCGAGCATCTCGGTGTTCTTGCGCTTGCGGATCATCATGAAGGTACCGGCGACACCGGCGCCAAAGACCAGAATCGCACCGGCAAGACGCAGCATGGCGCTACGCTTCTGCGATGCAACGGTATCTTCGGTCACCGGTACCAGGCTACCTTCTTCGCCGGTACGGACCACGGTGAGGTTAGCGTCTCCGGTTTGCACCAGCAGGGCATCGACGGTCTCGGGGAAGTCAGCGCTGACGGTACCGGTCTGGGATCCGCGGAACTCAACAGTAGAACCGGGGTTGACCTGCACAGGGTCGGCAATCTCTGATACGAAGGTTTTACCAGTCATGGCGGTGTTATCGGGTAGGGTGCCGGTGTAAGTCGCCACGTTGTTATCACCTTGCAGGTCGCTGGTGACCTTTTCAAAGGTGCCGGTCATCACCCAGGAGCGCCCCTCGTAGCCTTCGTTGGCGCGGGCCTCGTTGAAGGTCCGTATGCCGCCAATCAGCAGGATAATCGCGAAGATTGACGCGAGAATCATGATGCCGGCAGCTGCCAGCTTGGGGCCGAGCGGGCCGCGGGGTTCCTCGTAGTCTTCTTCCTCTTCCGCGAAGGTGAAGAAGTCGTCGGTGCGGTCATCTTCGTCGAAGTTATCGCGGTCTTCGAGGTAACGCTGATCGCTCACGGTGCATCTCCAGAGGTTGTGGGTGATTGCCTATATAAAGGCGGAAGTCCATTCTACCGCGTCGGCTCCCAAAAGGCTTATCTGTCTCACCGACCGCCCAGCCTTTTCAGCGCCGCCGCCCAGAAAACTGCCCGTCCTCGCTCAAGCACCTGCCCGGCAGGCTAGCTGCGCAGACAAAGAGCCCGGCGGACGCGCGTCCGCCGGGCTCTACCCGAATCTGGGGTTTGTGCGGGCCTTAGGCTCGCTGAACCGCGCCGAAGCGTTCGGCAGCCAGGGCCACACCTGCCTCGCGGGCCTCGGAGGCCTCGTCGGCGGTCAGGGTGCGGTCGGTGGCGCGGAAGCGCAGGGCGAAGGCCAGGGACTTCTTGCCCTCTTCGATACCGGTGCCGCGGTAGTCGTCAAAGACGCGGACGTCCTCGAGCAGCTCCCCTGCGCCCTCAGCCAGGGCGGCGGCCACGTCAGCGGCAGGAACCGCGGCATCGACGACCAGGGCGACGTCCTGGTTGGCAGCCGGGTAGCCGGAGATACCGGTAGCCTGCACTGCCTCGCCTGCCTCAGCGATCAGGGCGGTGAAGTTGAGCTCGAAGGCGCTGGTGCGCTCGGGCAGGTTGAGCTTAGCCAGCAGCTTGGGGTGCAGTTCACCGGCGTAGGCGATCACGTCACCGGCAGCGTTCTTGAGCACGGCGGTGCGCCCCGGGTGGAAGGCCTGGTGCTCGCCATTGGCAAGGGTGAGCTTCACGCCAGCGGCATCGGCAACCAGGAGCACGGAGTCCAGGGCATCGCGCCAGTCAAAGGCACGGGCGGTCGCGCCCGGGGTTTCATCGTGCTCAGCGCCGGAGAAGAGGCCGGCGATGTGGTGAGGCTGGTCGGGAATACCGGCGTTCAGGTCGGCCAGAACCTCGTCGGCGGGCTTGACGCCCAGGCCGGGGATTGAGGCTGACCCCAGCTGGGTGCCGGGAATAAAGACGGAGCCGGTTTCGTAGATGGCCAGGTTCTTGAAGCCGCGGGAGAGGTTGCGGGAGAGCACCTCGGTCAGGCCCGGCAGCAGGGAGCGGCGCATCCAGCCCTGGGCGGACGAGATGGGGTTAGCCAGGCGGATAGAATCCACCTTTTCACCGGCTACAGGGGTTGCCCAGAGGTTGTTATCTTCATCAGAGACGAAGGGGTAGGCAAAGACCTCGGTCAGGCCCGATGCTGCCAGGGCGTTGAGGGCCCGGCGGCGCAGGGTCTGCTCAACGGTGTAGCCGCGACCGGGAGGGGCCACGGGCAGGGTCGAGGGAATCTTATCGTAGCCCACCAGACGGGCAACTTCCTCGGTCAAATCTTCCTTGGCACCCAGGTCGGTGCGCCATGAGGGCACGGTAACCTCGTAGGAACCCTCGACCACCTCAACGCTGGCGCCAATCTGCTCCAGAGAGCCAACAATCTGCTCTTCGGTGTAGTCGATGCCAATGCGGCCTGCGGTGTAGTCGGCGGGCAGGGAAATGACGGTGGGCTCGAAGCTGCCACCGGCGTCCGTCACACCCTCATCAACGGTTGCACCTGCCAGCTCAACCAGCAGGTCAACGGCGCGCTGGGCAGCAGCGGCCTGAATCTGGGGGTCAACACCGCGCTCAAAACGCTTGGACGCCTCAGATGAGAGCTTGTGGCGGCGGGCGGTGCGGGCGATGGAGACCTCGTCGAAACGGGCTGCCTCAATGACGATGCGGGTGGTTGAGTCAGAGACCTCAGTGGAGGCCCCGCCCATCACACCTGCCAGGCCGATAGGGCCGGACTCGTCGGTAATCAGCAGGTCTTCGACGTTGAGCTCGCGCTCCTTCTCATCCAGGGTGGTGAGCTTCTCGCCAGCTTCGGCGCGACGCACGGTGATGCCGCCTGCCAGCTTGTCTGCATCGTAGAAGTGCAGGGGCTGGCCGGTTTCGAGCATGACGTAGTTCGAGATATCAACCGGCAGGGAGACAGAGCGGACGCCCGCCAGGCGCAGGCGGGAGGACATCCAGGTAGGGACGGGGGCAGTTGCGTCGACGCCGCTAACAGAGCGGGCAACGAAGCGGGTGGCGCCGTCCTTACCGTGAATGGGAGCTGAGTCGGTCAGGGTGACGGGCAGGCCCGCGCTGTTGGCAGCGGGTGCCTTGGCGGCCAGGTCGAGGACGAAGTCATCAAAGTCGTTGCCTGTGGCGTGGCAGTATTCGCGGGCGATACCGCGAATGGAGAAGCCGTAGCCACGGTCGGGGGTTACGTTGACTTCAGCAGCTTCGTCGTAGAGGCCCAGCAGCTCCATGGCGTCGGTGCCGACCTCGGGGTCAAGCCCC
Organism: Rothia nasimurium; assembly: GCF_035916755.1. Classification (GTDB taxonomy): domain Bacteria; phylum Actinomycetota; class Actinomycetes; order Actinomycetales; family Micrococcaceae; genus Rothia. Next base: position 28,608 of record NZ_JAYWIX010000009.1, read on the forward strand.
AGAGTGGAAAGCACCAGAATGCCGCCGTGGTCCTCACCGATGCCGAGCTCCTTGACGGAGGCGATCATACCGGCTGACTTGTGGCCGTAGGTCTTGCGGGCGGTAATAGCGAAGCCGCCGGGCAGTACAGCACCGGGCAGGGTGACAACGACCTTGTCACCGGGCTTGAAGTTGTGGGCGCCGCAGATAATGCCCTGCACGCCGGACTCTTCAATGCCCTTACCGGTCAGGGTCTGCTTCTGGCCCTCGGGCACAACGCGCACCTGGCACCAGTTAACGGTCTTACCGTTGGAGTGAGTCTCGGGCTCCATCGAGAGCACCTGACCCACCACGATGGGGCCGGTCAGCTCGTCGGTCGGGCGGTGGACGTCCTCTTCTTCCAGGCCAACTGTGACCAGGGTAGCCATAACATCTTCGGCACTTGCGTCGGCCGGAACGGGTGCGTATTCACGCAGCCAGGAAAGGGGTACGCGCATGGGTTAGATCTCCATCTTGAACTGCTGTGAGAAACGGACGTCGCCTTCAATCATGTCGCGCATATCCTGTACGCCGTTGCGGAACATGAGGGTACGTTCGATGCCCATACCAAAAGCGAAACCTGAGTAAACTTCGGGGTCAACACCGGCTGCTCGCAGCACGTTGGGGTTGACCATGCCGCAGCCGCCCCACTCGATCCAGCGGGGGCCGCCCTTGGCGTCCGGGTGCCAGACGTCCAGCTCAGCGGACGGCTCGGTGAAGGGGAAGTAGTTGGGGCGCAGACGAATCTTTGCTTCTTCGCCGAACATGGCGCGGGCCATGTGTTCCAGGGTGCCCTTGAGGTCGGCCATGGTCAGGCCCTTATCGACGGCCAGGCCCTCAATCTGGTGGAAGACCGGGGTGTGGGTGGCATCGAGCTCATCGGTGCGGTAGACCTGGCCGGGGCAAACCACATACAGGGGCAGGTCACGAGACAGCAGGGAACGCATCTGCACCGGTGAAGTGTGAGTACGCAGCATCAGGTGGGCGCTAGTGGGCTCCACGAAGAAGGTATCCTGCAGTTCACGCGCCGGGTGGTCAGGCTTGAAGTTCAGCGAATCAAAGTTGTACCACTCTGATTCAAGTTCGGGGCCGTCGGCAATCTCCCAGCCCATGCCCACGAAGATATCGCACATCTGCTCCTGCAGGACGCTGATGGGGTGGCGGCCACCGATACGGCGGCGAGGAGTGTGGGCAGTGACATCCACAGCCTCTTCAACCAGAATACGAGCGTCGCGCTCTTCTTCCAGCTCAGCGTTACGGGCCTCAAGAGCCTTAGTCAGGCGTCCACGCGCCTGGCCCATGAGCTTACCCACCTCAGCCTTGTGCTCCTTACGCAAATCACGCATCTGCTTATTAGCCAGGGTGAAGCCAGCCTTATCGCCCGTGAAATCCAGGCGCACGCGCTTAAGTTCTTCGAAGTCAGCGGTTTTTTCAGCGATTTCCTTCTGCGCACGCTCAAACTCGGCGGCGAAGGCTTCGCGGACGGTCGCCAGACCGTTCTCGGGGTCTTTTTCTAGAATGGCGCGAATATTAGCCAGCACCTGGAAGGGTGTGGGGTTCTCAGGCACCTCGGGCAAAGAATCAGTCATCTGCACTTCTCTTCACATTGTGGGCGAAACGGGCGCTTACCGCGCCCAGGGCATCAAGACAATAGTTTAGTGCAAAAAGGTGAAGCAGGCTCGCGCTCGATGGGAAAGGAGCGGACGCTGCCCGCAGGTAAATGACCGCTAACAGGCAGTTAGGGCGCTGGAATAACATCAACCCGCTCAAAGAAGGCACGGGCAACAGGGGTAAAGGTTAGGCCAAGCCAGGTGAGGTTGGCTAGAGACCACATCAAGAAGCAGGCCATAATTCCCGGGTTTACATCGGAGGGCATAGTCCAGATGAGAGAAATGAGCGAGACAGTACTGACAACCGTACAGACAAACCCGAGCAGATTAGCGGCTCCTGCTTTTTGCCAGGTGCCGGTGCGGCGGATAACCCAGATATACAGCAAAGAGGTGAGGGCGATTGAAATAACAGCACTCACGATTCCCCGTGTACCGCTGATATCAAGGGAAGTAACCGTTAGCGTCAGGTAAGCGATACCCGACAGCACTAAAATGCCCTGCATTACTCGGATAACCGTGGGCACCTCTCCCCTGCTAAAGGCCAGTTGCTGTTTCTCTTTGTCTTTCATGAATCATCAGCCTCCTTTCTTTTAGGGTAACGACCAGCCGGTCACGGTTCAAGATCATGAAGTTCGCACAGAAATGGGCCCTCCGGATCAACCGAAGGGCCCATCACAGCTAGAAGATAAGGTCTAGCGCAGGATTGAAGCAACGGACTTATTCGATACCGCAACAATCCAGACGATGGCCAGAACCAGCCAAACAATGCAAAGAACAACGACAATTAGCGAGATGTAGAGTGAGCCCAGCGCCGAGAAGGCTGCACCAAGAATTCCCAGACCCGCGAAAACATAGCCGGTGATGCGACCAGCTTTTTTGCGCTTGCTCATCAGGCTGTATACCAACGCAAAGAGCGCCAGCCCAATGAGAACACCAATCACTGTATAGACGGGGTTCTGGTCAGTTGGAACAGTTTCTCCCAGCACATCAATAGTTGCGGGTGTAAGTACGTAGCTCAGTGTCTGCATCAACAGGTAGACAACAGCAGTAGCCAGCAGAATCATCTGCGAGAGCTTAAGCTTCTGCTCGGCATCGGGGGCAACCTGCGGCTCAGGGCTGAAACCGGGCTGACCACTCATATACATGGCCTGGGTGTCGTTCGGTGCGGAGTGGTCGTTAGTTCCGTAGGGTGTCTGCGACATGTCTAAACCTCCATGTGAAAGATGTGTTGCGTACTACACATCATACCGGAGATAAAAGTCAGACACCTTACATTTTCACCGAGGCGAGTTCTATTACGCTCCGCTACAGGTTAGGCGGCGCGGACGCCCGCCAGCAGCTCCTCGACAATAGGAAAGTCAGCGGGAATCCAGGGCAGCTCCAGCACCGTGGCATCAAGCTGCACCCAGCGTAACTCAGCGTGGTCTTGCAGGGCGGTGGCGCGTCCGTCCGCAATTTCTGCAAACCAGACCCGCATAGCAGCCTTCTCGTTCAGCACCCAGCCCTGCGAGTGGGGCCCTGCGATTTCGGTGCCGAGCCGGGCGGTAATGCCGAGCTCTTCGCGCAGTTCGCGCAGCAGGGCGTCCTCACACCCTTCCCCTGCCTCGACCTTGCCGCCGGGGAACTCCCACAGGCCCGCAAGCGCGGGCGGGGCAGAGCGCTGGCCGACCAGCAGGCGGGTAGGGGTAGCCAGAGAATCAACGATAGCGGCCCCGACCACCTGCACCGGGTAGACGGTGTTGGTGCGCTCCCCCACTAGTCGCCCTTGCGGTTCTGAGCCAGGGACGAGGCGAAGAGGCAGACGCCAGCTGCCATGCCGACGTTCAGCGACTCGGCGGCACCGCGCAGGGGCACGGCCACGCGCAGGGAGGCGGCGGCTTTTTCTTCGCCGCTTAGGCCAGCCGCCTCGTTGCCGAAGAGCCACATGGTGGGCTTGGCCAGGTCGTACTTAACCTTCTTGCGCGGTTCGACACCGTTGCGCAGGGCGAAGGCGGCGTCCTGCAGGTCGTCGAGGGAGACTCGGCCGTAGCCGTCCGCCGCGAGCACGCCGATGCCCTGGGCCTTGGCGTCTTCAGCGAAGTCTTCGAGGTCAATGCCCTGGATAACGGGCACGTGGAAGAGGGATCCTGCGGTGGAGCGCACTGCCTTGGGGTTGTAGAGGTCAACTGCCCCCTTGGTAGTGACAATGAGGTCAGCACCGGCGGCATCGGCGGCGCGCAGGATGGTGCCGGCGTTGCCCGGGTCCTGAACGCGGGCCAGGACAGCGATGAGCTTGGGGTTGATGGCGCCTTCACCCCAGATGTCGGAGGGGGCGATATCGTTCTGGAAGGCAACGGCGATGATGCCCTGGGGGCTGACGGACTCTGCCATGGCGGCGAGGACGGGCTCGGTCACCATGCGCATGAAGACCTTGCGACCGGCCTCAGGGGTGGGGGTGCCGTGGACGTCTTCGAGCAGGTCGACGATGTCGGGGTGGCGGTCAAAGGCGCGTTCGGTGATGTAGACGGCGTCGAGCAGGGGCTTGATCTGGTGGGCTTTGAGGGCTTCGCGGACAGCCTGCGGCCCCTCAACCAGGAAGTGCCCGGTCTTGGTGCGGGCTGCCCGGGTGGCAAGCTTGGCGATGTCTTTGACGCGGTCTGCCTGGGGGTTTTCCATGACAACAGGGGTGCTGAGGCGTTCTTTGAAGTCCATAGGGTCTATTGTCTCATGGCTAGTTTGCTGGCCAGTCAGATTGTGGGGAAGGACGCGATGGGGTGGGTTTACTCTTGTTAGAAAGTGGGGGCGGGGACACAGACAGAGTTAGCTGTGCTTGGTAAGGTAGTAGACACGAAACCTGTATTTTTCGCGCCCTTTCTGGTCAAGGTCGCCCAGCTATCAGGTTGATGGTAAGGAGTCATCTTGAAAACTGATCTTGAAAAGTATGTTCAGATTTTTGAGCAGTTCCTTCGTCATGCCCACAACGAGGATTTTCCCTCTATAAATCATTTGAAATTGATGAAGCTTGTGTGGGCTGCTGACCGTTTTCATCTGCGTCAGTTTGGCCGGACTGTTACTAGCGATACCTATGTTGCGATGAAGAATGGCCCTGTAGCTTCTGAGGGTCTTGATGTTATTCGTGAATCTGGCACTGGGTATTCGTTGCTTTCCCCTGATCAGCGTCAGTTTGTTGAAGAGTTTATTGACTTCACGAATCATGAGGTTTCGCTGAAGTCTTCATGCGGTGACGATTTATTGTCACCCTCTGAGAAGATGATGATTCAGAAGTCGTGGGAGACTTTTAAGGGTTTTGACCCCTTCTATTTGGCGAATTCGATTACCCATCAGTACCCGGAGTGGTCAAAGTTTGAAGGTTTTTTTGAGCTTCACCCTAAGAGCCGCCGGGCAATGTCTCTTGAGGATTTCTTTTTGAACCCTGAGAGTGACTCTTTTTTTGCACAGGATGAAAAAACTCTAGAAGCTGCCCACGATATTTTTGCTTTAGGTCATTCTTAGCTAGCAACCGCGTAAGCAGTCGTTTGGTGGGAGCTTGCTGTGCTTGAGAAGAATCTTAATTTATGGGCGTTGTCTGTTCGTGTAGGCACCGTCTTTAAGTTCCGTGGCGAAAAGCCCTTTCCTGCGAACCGCGAGGTGGGCCATCATTTCATTGTTGTAGGTGTTGATGAGAAACGCCAGCAGTTGTACTACGTGGTGAATGGTAGTTCTAAGGTGTCACGTTGGAAGGCGAATATTCATAGAACTTTAGGGGCGTTTCCTGGTGTTCGCCCGGAAGACACCTATGTGGTTATTCCTGGTGGTCAAACCCCGTACTTCCCTCGTGAGACGATGGTGAACTGCAACGCGGTTCATTCTTTATCGCTTGAAGATTTGAAGAGCGGAAAATTTGAGATGGTCAGCCCAGGTTATCTGGACGAGAGCAACCTGAGATTCTTATTTCAGATTTTAAGGGCTGTGGTTGCTAGCCCCCAAGTCAGCGAGAGAGCTAAGAGAGACGCTAGAGGCCTCGTAGAGGAAAACTAGCCCGAGAGGCAAATAACTCTGTTCAAGCTCAAGGAAATAGGCCTGTTTGTTCCGCTATGTAAGTGGTAGTCTTTTCTTAACCGTTCAGCCCGCACCACCTATTGGAGGTGGTAGTGGGCTGGATCTCTTTAAGGCCGAGGATGCAACTTAGCTGATGATTTCGCTGAATCGCTCGTAGAACCGCTGAAGACGGTTGATAAGGCGTTCTCCTTACGTGCAGCACGACTTTCACCGTTTGCGGGTCGAGCAAAGCGGGAGCCGGTGGCCTTCATCAGTCGACCAATGCGTTCCCCATGGGTAGGCACTCCCCCGGCCAACCATGCATCAGCTATTAGCGCTCGTGTAGGTTCAGGGTTCAGCTTTTCCTCTTCAATAATCTTGTTGAGTTCGGCTGATGACTGCTCCTGAACGTGCTTCTTCCATTCACCCTGCACGTCGTCCTCGTCGAAGGATACCTTGTCGAGGAAGCCTTCGATGAGGTCCTTTTTATTGTGCAGGGTGGGGCTTGAATCAACGGCACGTGTAATCTGCGAGCGCACCTCCTCATCGGTTCCATTACTTCGTCGGTACTGTTCGACCAGCATGAGAATATGGTCGACACCGACCGAAACCTGTTTGATGAGTTCGATTTCTCGAAGAGGTCCTCAGGGAAGATAAAGAAGCCCTTTTCCTCAACTGTATCTTCGATAGCCTCCGGGTTCTCAGCAATCTCGACGTTGGTCAGGGTCGCGTAGCTGGACTCGCTCTCTTCTAGCTCGCTATCAAGGTAGGCCGTGAGGTTTTCCGAGATAAAGCGGTAGAACATGAGCCCCAAAACGTATTGTTTGAAGTCCCACCCATCGACGCTACCGCGCAGGTCATTCGCAATTTTCCATAGGGCGCGGTGCAACTCTGCTCGCTCAAGTTCCTGACTCATTTAGTCTTTCTTTCCGGTGTGCATGGCTAAACTAGCCATATCCACTTATTCCGGTTTCTACTCAAATTCTAGTAGGTGAATCCCTACGTATTTTTCATTGCTATTAGCCCGCCCCGGAATAAACTCCTTTCCCCGCTTGTTGACCTGGAAGCACTAACCTGCCCCACAATGAAAGGTACAGACCGTGCAGAACCAAGACATCAAGCAGCTCGTCCTCGACGCCGCCCACCGCCGCCGCGCCATCAAGTTCTTCGACCCCGAGAAGAAAATCAGCGACGACGACATCAACTACATCCTCGAAACCGCCCGCCTCTCCCCCAGCTCCGTCGGCGCTCAGGGTTGGCGCTTTGTCGTCCTGCAAAACCCCGACATCCGCGAAGCCCTCAAGCCCTTCAGCTGGGGAGCAGCCCGCCAGCTCGATGGTGCAAGCCACTTCGTTCTGCTCCTAGCCAACCGCAATATGCAGCACGATGGCCCCCACATGCAGGCGTCGCTCAACTCCCGTAATCTCTCCCCCGAAGACCACGCTAAGGCCCTCGAAACCTACAAGAGCTTCCAGATCAACGACATGGGGCTAACCACCGACCGTGCCCTCTTCGACTGGGCCGCCAAGCAGACCTACATTGCCCTGGGCAACATGATGACCGCAGCCGCACTCATCGGCGTTGACTCCTGCCCCATTGAGGGCTTCAACGCAGACAAGGCCAACGCCCTACTGGCAGAGCACGGCATCATCGACCCCGAAACCGAAGGCATTGTCTCTATGCTCGCCCTCGGCTACCGCACCGAAGACCTCCCCTGGCCCCAGACCCGCAAGCCCGCCGAAGAGGTCATCACCTGGGTCAACTAACAAGGCCCTAGCCCACCGCACACTCCAGGCAGCGCAGAAAAGCCCACCCCGCCGCCGTCCGCCCACGGACAAAAGCGGGGTGGGCTTACCTGCGCCGGTTTCAGTTGACCCTTGAAACGAAAATAAACTAGAAGTACCTTTAAGGCTTGATTTCCGTAAGCCTCTCAGAGTTCCGCGCCAACCAAAGCGACTACATTGCCGTAGCCCAAAAAGTACCCGTAGAGCTCACCTCAGACGGATCAAAGCGCCGGGCCGTTGTGGTATCCCCTGAATTTTTTGACCGCGCCGTCCAAGCCCTCGAAGACCAGGCCGATATCGCAGATGCCGCAAAAGCACGCTCAGAGAATGAAAGAATCAGCCACAGGTAAGGTACCAGTATTTCCTTTCCAGACAAGAAAAAGAAATTGCTCTAAGACCCCATGCGCAAGGTCTAGCTCCAAATATCTACCCTTGAAATCATGCCAATCTACACTCATCGTGCCCTCAGCGCCGAAGACACTCCCCTGCTCGAACAAAGCGACCCTCGGAACCATGAACTGGTGTGGGCCGCGTTTCGCGCTCACGGACGTCCGCACCCGTCCTGGATTTTCCCACTACACACGTTGTAAACCAGCACGCGGCGATTTCGGCATCGCCGCATACCACGATGAAGAACCAGCTGGGGTAGTCTGGGCCCTCTACCTCTCAGCAGATGACCCCGGTTACGGTTACATCGACGAAACAACCCCCGAAGTCAGCCTCTGGGTATCAGAAGAGCACCGCGGCCGCGGTCTTGGCCGAATGCTTCTACAGGCCATCATTTCAGAAGCTGCCACCAGGAACTTGAACCAGATTAGCCTCTCTGTAGAAGCCGACAACTTCGCCCGCAACCTCTACCTAGCCGAGGGCTTCACCCCTGTAGTAGGCCGCGAAAAGGACGGGATGATGCTCCGAGTACTGTCATAAAGCTAGCATCTTGTGCCGCGACCGGCACTTAGCCGCTCGTCCGTCCCCGCACAAGACCTAACTGCCCACCAGACTCTCGCTACGTCCACCTTACGCGTAGACACTGCGAGAATCTGGTGGGCGTTCGCTACGCGCCCGACGCTCCAGCCCCCCAACAGATACCGCAATAAATACAAGGACGCCGCCCCTCACTCCCCTGCCTAGGGGCAGGAAAGTGGGAGGCGGCGTCCGCACCCCACCTGCTAGGTGGGGAAAGACAAACCTAAAAAGATTTAGGCAGCCTTGGGAGCTGAAGTGTCCTCAGGCAGGTTGTTCTTAGCGATTTCAACCAGAGCTGAGAAAGCAGCAGGCTCGTTTACAGCCAGCTCAGCCAGCATACGACGGTCAACCTCAACCTCAGCAGCCTTCAGGCCCTGGATGAAGCGGTTGTAGGTCAGACCCTCAGCGCGTGCAGCTGCGTTGATGCGCTGGATCCAGAGACGACGGAAGTCGCCCTTCTTCTTACGACGGTGGTCGTAGCTGTATACCAGTGAGTGAGTGACCTGTTCCTTGGCCTTACGGTAAAGGCGTGAACGCTGGCCACGGTAGCCTGATGCACGTTCAAGGATTACTCGGCGCTTCTTGTGCGCGTTTACCGCGCGCTTCACACGTGCCACGTGTGTCTCCTAACGTCTTGTGTCCTACCCAGCTATAAACTCTAGCGCTGGTGCAGGAGAGAAAATATCTACTTTTGGTGCGCCCCTGCGGGGCGAAGCTTCAAAAAGAAGGAGCTTACTTGCCCAGCATCTTCTTGATGACCTTAGCCTGACCGCCGGTTACGATCTGGTCAGAAGCCAGACGACGGGTCAGACGGGATGACTTGTGCTCGAGGTAGTGGCGGCGGTTGGCCTGCTGGCGCTTAACCTTGCCAGTACCGGTGAGCTTGAAGCGCTTCTTAGCACCAGAGTGGGTCTTCTGCTTCGGCATGAGCCGATTCTCCTTACGTTCTACCCTCGCCCCGGTTACGGGGTGAGGAACTGAAAAACTCAACATCCCCGGCGGGCGGGGAAGTTTTAAGGGTGTTCTGCCCGCTCACCAACGCCTTTATTTCTCAATAAAAACTTCGGTAAGCGAACGACGACCAAGCACGAAACCCTACACGAGCTCGCGCCTGGTTGTCTAAATAGTTCCTATTCGGCTGACGCCTGTGCCTTGAGCTCCTCGGGCATTGCATCTGCCAGGGAGTTGGTCACAGGGGTTGCCTCGGTGGTGTTGACGCGTTCGCGACCCTTGCGGCCACCTGACTTCTGGCTTTCACGGCGGGCTTCCTGCTTGCCGCGAAGCGGGGCAAGAACCATCACCATGTTGCGACCGTCAACGCGAGGGTTGGACTCTACGGTGCCAACCTCGGTCAGGTCGTTTGCCATGCGTTCAAGCAGACGCACACCCATCTCGGGGCGCTGCTGTTCACGACCACGGAACTGAATCATAGCCTTGACCTTGTCACCGCCGGCCAGGAAGCGACGTGCATGCCCGACCTTGGTTTCGTAGTCATGGGTATCAATCTTGAGGCGGAAACGGATTTCCTTCAAAGAAGCGTTGACCTGCTTCTTTCGAGATTCACGTGCCTTGACTGCGGCTTCGTACTTGTACTTGCCGAAGTCCATAAGCTTGCACACAGGCGGCTTAGCGTTGGGAGCAACCTCAACCAGGTCAAGGTCAGACTCCTGAGCAAGACGCAGTGCATCTTCTACGCGGACAATACCGACCTGTTCACCGCCGGGGCCGACGAGTCGAACTTCCGGAACGCGAATGCGGTCGTTGATGCGTGGATCGCTAATGACAAAGCTCCTGTTGCTTGTGGTGGGGTATCCCCCGTGAATTTCTGTGGGGGTTGAAAAAAGCCCCCGGTTGCGGCTTGGCAAGCGGAGGCTTCAGTTACCTACCCGCGGTGCAGGGCGCGGACGCCAACAGTCGGCGCTACCACCTGCCTTTTGCTTCCCTGAGGGGAGGCTGCGGGCGCTGACCCGGTCGCCAGATTTGGCGGCAGCGGGTGGGAACCTGGGTTCCACTTGCAAACAGCACTTAACATTACTGGGTTAGGGGCAATTTTTCAAGGGTTTTCGGGGTTTTTCTTGGGGCGGACGCCGGTGGCCGGGTTGAGTGTGACGGGCAATTCACACTCGGTGGGGTTGGTGTGAGATTCTAGTAACCATGAGCAACGAAACTAGCTACCGTTTTGAAGATTCCGCTGAACAGGGCCAGACGCTGCCTGAAGGCCTGACTGCAGAGCAGGTTGAAGAGGTCAACGCGCAGATGCGCGATATCGCAGAGGTGCCCGCTGTTGAGGTGATTACCACCGCTGCGGTTCACCTGATGAGCGCTGCCGCCGTCAAGTGCGGCCTGGCTGCTGAAGAGAACGCTGAAGACCTCAAAGATCTTGATGAGGCCCGCAAGCTGATTACCGCCCTGGCAGGTTTCGTCACCGCTGCGGCACCCGAGATTGGTTCCCAGCACGCCGCTCCCCTGCGTGACGGCCTGCGTTCCCTCCAGCTGGCTTTCCGTGAGGCTTCCCCCTACCCGGACGCCCCCGGCAAGGGGCCCGGCGAAAAGTTCACCGGGCCGGTTTTCTAGGCTGAGGCTAAGGCAATTTGCACTGAGTCAGCCTGCTCGGCAATGACCTGGTTGAGGGCTAGCCCCTGCTGGAAGGTCTGTACGGTCTGGTTGACCTGTTCCTGAGTGAGGCCGGGGCGGAGTTTGAGCATGATTTTCAGCTCTGGCCCGTGCCCGCCGCCTGCCAGCACGCGTCCGCTTGCGGTTTGCGAGTACACGCCGGTGCCGGGGCCTGCTTCAACCGCAACCACGGCCGACAAGGGCGCGGCAATGTTGCTGAGTTCTTGGGCAATCTGCGGGTTGCGGTAGGAGGGCACCCATTCTTCCCCCTTAGCGATTGCCCAGAAGGCTGGGCGGCGCACGACGAAGGTGAGGTCTGCGCCCGGGTTTACCACAATCAGTTGGTTCTCGTCTTCAACAGCTGATAGGGCGGTTTTGCGCATATCTGCGGCAACCGGGCGGGCTAGGTCGTGCCAGGCAGTGAGGGCGTCTACGTTGGTGAAGACGGGGAGGGCGCGGCGTCCGTCCGGAGCCTGGATACTCACCAGCGCCATATCCGATTCTTTGTCTGATACCAGGCCGTGTTCGGTGATTTCTGCTTGAGATAGCTGGGCTACAACCGGGGCAAAGATACGCACGGAGCGCAGGGCGTCGACCACGGCGACTTCATCGACTTCGCCCGCGGCGAAAGCATCGAGAACTTTTTGCAGGGCGGGGTCGGTTTTACCGTCGTCACCGGGGAACTGGTGGGTGTGGCTGGTGCCCTCCCCCAGGTTGCGTCCTTTCCAGGGCTGCCCGCCGGTATCGGTTTTTTGGCCAGCGGACGCCAACTGGGCAGCAATATGTGCGGGGAGTTCCCGGCGGGGTGCGCTGGGGTCTCCGGGGTTGCCGTGCCCGTGGGTGTGGGCGCGGTGCACGCGATCTAAAAAGTCTGTCACTAGGGGCGACCTGCGACGTCGAGTGCCTGGGCCAGGGTGAATTTGCCGGCGTAGAGGGCCTTACCGGTGATGGCTCCTTCAACACCGTGGGGCACCATGGTGCGCAGGGCAGCGATGTCGTCCAGAGTTGCGATACCGCCGGAGGCGACCACCGGCTTATCGGTACGCTCAGCAACCTTGCGCAGAAGTTCCAGGTTGGGGCCCTGCAGGGTACCGTCCTTGGTGACGTCGGTGACGACGTAGCGGGCACAGCCGTCGTCGTTCAGGCGGTCGAGAACTTCCCAGAGGTTGCCGCCTTCCTTGGTCCAACCGCGGGCGGCCAGTACGTCCCCGCGGACGTCCAGCCCAACAGCGATAACATCGCCGTGCTCGGCGATGACCTTGCGGGTCCATTCGGGGTTTTCGAGGGCAGCGGTGCCGAGATTGATGCGGGCGGGGTTGAGCGACAGGGCTCGTTCCAGGGATTCGTCGTCGCGGATGCCGCCCGACATCTCAATCTTGATGGAAAGTTCCTGGGCTACCTCGGTCAGGATCTCGATGTTGTCGCCGCGGCCAAAGGCAGCGTCGAGATCAACCAGGTGCAGCCATTCAGCACCGGCGTTCTGCCACTCTAGGGCAGCTTCGACGGGGGAGCCGTAGTTGGTTTCCGATCCGGCTTCGCCCTGCACCAGGCGCACGGCCTGGCCGTTGGCTACATCGACTGCGGGTAGCAGTTCGAGACGATCAGTCATTCTTATCTCCTTGGGAGTGGAAAGGTAAAAATCTAGGTTTGGGGGCGGGCTAGCTGTAGTTCATCACGACGTACAGGCCGTACCCGGCAAAGGCTAGACCCACCAGCAGCAGCACCAGCTGAGCTACCCAGGTAATTTTTTGCTTGTAGAAGGAGTAGGCTCCGCCGATGAACATCATACCTACGGTCATAATCAGTAGCCCGGACGTTGTAGCTGACATACCCTACTTCGCCCCGTCTAAACGCCCGGTTACAGGCAGGGAATTAATCCAGTTCTTAAGCAGGCGGATGCCGGCCTCACCCGACTTTTCTGGGTGGAACTGGGTGGCAGTTAGGGGCCCGTTCTCGACCGCCGCGATGAAGTCGCCGCCGTGGTTAGCCCAGGTGACCTGCGGCGGCAGCATAGCTTCGTTGTTCTGGTCGAAGGTCCATTCTTGTACCCCGTAGGAGTGCACAAAGTAGAAGCGTTCGTTCTCAATACCGGCAAAGAGTGTAGACCCCTCAGGTGTGCGGACGGTATTCCACCCCATGTGGGGCACGACCTCGGCTTTGAGCTTTTCAACGGTGCCGGGCCACTCGCCCAGGCCGTCGGCTTCAACTCCGTGCTCAACGCCCTTTTCGAACATGACCTGTAGGCCCACGCAGATGCCGAGCACGGGGCGTCCGCCCGCAACGCGCCTGCCAATCATGCGAATGGCGTCCGCATCTTTGAGCCCGTCCATCACGGCCTTGAAAGCACCAACGCCAGGTACGACCAGGCCGTCTGCACCCAGCACGTCTGACTCCTTGCGGGACAGCATCACGTAGGCACCGGCTTCTTCAAGGGCGCGGACGGCTGAACGCACGTTCCCTGCCCCGTAGTCAAGGACGGTGACGGTGGGCTTCTGCTGTAAAGTCTCACTCATTAGAGAGCTCCCTTAGTCGAGGGGATACCGGCGTGGCGGGGGTCGGGCTCTACTGCCTGACGCAGGGCGCGGGCGAGAGCCTTGAACTGGGCTTCAGCGATATGGTGGGGGTCGCGCCCGCCCAACAAGGTGATGTGCAGACAGATACCGGCATGATAGGCGAAAGCCTCAAAGACATGGCGCACCATTGACCCGGTGAAGTGCCCACCGATGAGATGGTATTCGAAGCCTTCGGGCTCACCGGTGTGGACCAGGTAGGGACGGCCAGAAATATCGACCACGGCAGAAGCCAGAGCTTCATCGAGGGGCACTGTAGCAGTACCGAAGCGGCGGATGCCTGCCTTATCGCCCAGGGCCTGGCGGAGTACCTCACCCAGCACGATGCCGGTATCTTCAACAGTGTGATGCACATCGATGTGGGTATCGCCGGAGCACTTGATAGTCATGTCAATTAGGGAGTGCTTAGACAGAGCTGTGAGCATGTGGTCGTAGAAGGGCACACCGGTGTCGATATCTGATACGCCGGTGCCGTCGAGGTTAATTTCGACGCTGACGGACGACTCGCTGGTTGCCCGCTCCATCTTTGCAATGCGGGGGCCAATGCCGGTGGATGATTCAGTAGGTACTGCCATGTCTGTCTCTTTTTCTAAGGTATCTGCCGGTGTGGATAGGACTGTGCGTTGCGCTTAGCGTTCAAAAGTCTGCACGTAGTCGGTGAGGTGGTCTAGGAAGGCGCTGGTCTCGGCTTCAGTACCGGCAGTGACGCGCAGGTAGCCGGGGATCCCGTTATCGCGTACCAGGACGCCGCGTTCTAGCAGGTAGTTCCAGGCAGCTTTTTCGTCCTTGAGACCACCGAAGAACACAAAGTTGGAATCCGATACAGCCGGTTCTAGCCCCAGGCCGGTGAGGTGCTCCACGATGCGGTCGCGCTGGGCGCGGATGTCGTCGACATTAGCCAGCAGCTGGGTGCGGTGACGCAGGGCTGCAATCGCGGTTGCCTGGGTGACGGCTGAGAGGTGGTAGGGCAGGCGAACCAGGCGAACGGCGTCGGCAACAGCGGGATCTGCTGCGAAGTAGCCCAGGCGGGCACCTGCAAGAGCGAAGGCCTTGCTCATGGTGCGGGAGACAACCAGGTTAGGGCGTCCGGGCAGAAGGGTGAGAGCGTTCTGGGTGCGGTCTTGGGCAAACTCTGCGTAGGCCTCATCGACCACGACGATACCGTTGTAGGCAGCTACGGCATCGTAGACAGCCTCGATAACGTCTAGGCCCAGACCGGTGCCGGTGGGGTTGTTGGGCGAGCAGAGAATAACAATTGAGGGCTTGTGCTCTTCAATTTGTTCAACTGCTGAAGCGGCGGTGAGGGAGTAGTTACCTGCCCGAGTGCCTGCGATAAAAGCGGTATTGGTTCCGTCTGCCAGCAGGGGGTACATAGAGTAGGTGGGCACAAAACTCATGACCGAGCGCCCGGGGCCGCCAAAGACCTGCATGAGTTGCTGGAGAATCTCATTGGAGCCGTTAGCTGCCCAGATGTTTTCGGGGGTCAGACCGTGCCCCAGGTAGTCTGCGAGTTCTGCTCTGAGGGTATCGAACTCGCGGTCGGGGTAGCGGTTCAGACTTACGGCAACCTCTGCTACATCGCGCGTGATGGCATCGATGACTTCTTGCGGCATGGGGTGGGTGTTCTCGTTAACGTTGAGGGTCACCGGAACATCGATCATGGGTGCGCCGTAGGGTGAACGGCCCCGCAAATCTTCACGCAGGGGCAGGGCTTCGAATGCTGTGGTAGTTTCGGTCACTCCCCTAGTGTAACGACCCAGCCCCGTACGTTGCATTCTTGTTTCGCAGTCTGGCATAGGGCATCGCTCTTTTTCTTACTGTGACTGGGTGTAGACAGGCACCTCAAGAACATGACCGGGAACCAGCTGTGCGCTGGTGAGGTCGTTAATCTGCATGATGCGATTGATGACGTCGCGATTGTCTTCACCGGGTGCCACGTCTGCTGCGATGGTCCAGAGAGTATCGCCGTGCACAACGGTCACAGTCTGGCTCACGGGGGCAAGCGGTTCAAGAGTGGCACTCTTAGCTTCCCCTGGAACTAGAAAAGTAAGAGCACCCAGAACCACCAGAGCTAGGAGTGTGAGCAGCGGCAGCCCCCTGAAGACCAGCCGACCGCGGCGGGTCAGACGGATTTTCTGGCGCTCCGTTTTCGCACTCTGGGGTGGTTCTACTACCGCGCTAGTCTGCTGAGCCGGGGCAGAAGCTGCAGGGCGGGAAGGCAGATTCCGCAAGGGAGCTACAGGTGCAGGGCGAACAGGCACAGGTGCTGCAAAACGAATACGGTACTGGGGCTGCCGCAGTGCCCCGGCCGATACGGTCACTTGCGGGTGATGACGGACGGTAAAAGTAGCAGCCTGATCAAGGGGCTTCTTCAAAGAAGTACGAGCCATAAACTCGGGCAAGGCGATGGTGCTCATAAGTCTTTCTCCTGATCCACGCTCAAACATTCAACCAAAAGTCGAATCTTTGTTCTAAAATTTCTTCGTATCTATGTTCTATCAGAAAAATCGAACATAGTCGAGAAAAATTAGAACAAATGTTTGAATAACCTGTTTGCTTGACATAGTCTTAGAAGACCACTTGATAGTGAACACCGGGTGGCTGACATTTTAAGAACCAACAGAGACGAGATACCGTGAGCGAACGAACTCCGCAGACTCCGGCAAGCCCGCCCCACAAGGGCTCTCGCCCCCTCACTGCCCGCCAGAAAAAAATTTTGAGCGCCATTTCGAGCGCTATCGATGAGCACGGCTACCCACCGTCTATGCGTGAAATCGGTGACCTTGTTGGTCTCGCTTCACTCTCATCTGTTACCCACCAGCTCTCGCGCCTCGAAGAGATGGGCTACATTAGGCGCGATCCCAAGCGTCCGCGCGCCATTGAGGTTCTCACCGGCGAGACCTCCCCCGAAGAAGCAAAGCCTGAAACCAGCGTCATCACGCTGCCGATTGTGCCCACCTTCGCGCAGACCGACGACAACCTTGCAACTGTTCCCCTGGTGGGCCGTATTGCTGCGGGCTCCCCCATTGCCGCCGAGCAGGCAATCGAAGACGTCATGACGCTCCCCCGCCAGCTCGTAGGTCAGGGCGACCTCTTTATGCTGCGCGTCAAGGGGGACTCCATGGTCGATGCTGCGATTTGCGATGGCGACTGGGTGGTAGTGCGTGCCCAGAACACTGCTCAGAACGGTGACATTGTCGCGGCCTTGCTTGACGATGAGGCCACCGTGAAGACCTTCCGCCAGCGCGACGGCCACACCTGGTTGCTGCCCCAGAACACCCAGTACGAGCCTATCCTGGGCGATAAGGCCACCATCATGGGTAAGGTCGTCTCGGTACTGCGTAGTCTCTAAGACCTAGCCTCTCACTAGTCGATTGACTGTTTGAGGCGCTCGAGCGCGCCTAACACCACGTCCTTGCGGGTGGTAGTCCAGAAGGGCGGCAGCGACTTCACCAGATAGGAACCGTAGCGCTGAGTAGCGATACGGGAGTCAAGGACTGCCACAACACCCCTGTCACCGACTGACCTCACTAGACGACCGGCGCCCTGGGCCATACGGACCGCAGCATGGTAGGCAGAAACAGCCATGAAGCCGTTACCACCGGCAGCGGCTACCGCCCGGGTGCGCGCCTGCGACAGCGGGTCATCGGGGCGGGGGAATGGAATACGGTCCATCATGACCAGGCGGCAGGAGTCGCCAGGAACGTCCACGCCCTGCCAGAGACTCATGGTGCCAAAAAGGCAGGAATCGGTGTCCTCGGTGAACTCCTGCACCAGGGCACGCAGAGACGACTCCCCCTGCAAAAGAATATTCAGATCGGTGCGCTCCCGCACATACTCGGCAGCCAGCTCTGCCCCGCGCTTAGAGGAAAAGAGCCCCAGCGCGCCGCCACCCGAGGCGGTCACAAGCTCAACGATACGGTCCAGCTGCTCTACCGAAACTCCCCGGCCGGGTTTAGGCAGGTCAGAGGCTAGATACAGCACGCCCTGCTTGGGGTAGTTAAAGGGTGAGCCCACGTCGATACCGTCCCAGCGCGGAGCGTCCTTACCCATCAGCCCCAGGGCACCAGCGGCGGCATCAAAACTTTCTCCCACCGTCAGCGTCGCAGATGTCAGCACCACGGTTCGGTTTTCGAAAAGTCCTTCTCGCAGGTAACCAGCAACCGAGATAGGGGCAATGTTCAAGGTGGCGGGATCATCGTCGGCAGCCGCCACATACCCCCTGCCGGGCTCCCAGGAGCCGGTACGAGAAACCCAGATGACCTGGTAGAGCGGGTCAGCGGTCAGCATCTTCTCTGAGGTTTCGTGCACCTCTGTCAGGGCGGCACGCGCCATCTGGCGGCCGGCGTCGCCATCCTTATCCCCGCTCTTCGTATCGGAGAGAGCCTGACGCGCCGCATCGCGCACGCGTTCCATGGCAGCGGCAACCCGGTCAGGCAAGCCCTTGGGCATCATCTCTGCGGGCACCCCGTTGAGAGAATCGTCAAGGGCGAGCGCTGCCTGTTCTAGTGCCTTGTGGTCGGCATCCGTGTGCCGTTTGAGGCTGCGGGCAACCTTGGTAATAGCGGCCGGCGAGAGTGCCCCGGTGACGGCGCCGGTGACGCGGTCAGCTAGTTCGTGGGCCTCGTCGATGATGGCGATGTCGTGGTCGGGCAGCACCGCAGCACCTTCAAAGGCGTTGATAGCGAGAAGGGCGTGGTTGGTAATGACGATATCTGATTCAGCAGCTCTGGTTCGGGCCATCTCGCTGAAACACTCTTCGACCAGGGGGCACTTTTTGCCCAGGCACTCTGAGGCGGTGACGGCTATCTGCCGCCATGCCTTATCGCTGACACCTGGCAGCAACTCGTCGCGGTCGCCGGTGTCGGTGGTCTGTGCCCACTCGCGAAGGCGCACAACCTCCTCCCCCAGCTTTCCTGAGGGACCGGTGGAGCCGGTAGCGGCGTCCATATCGAAGAGGGCATCTCCGTCGTCCTCGGGGTAGCCGCCTTCAAGCTTGTGTAGGCAGACGTAATTGTTGCGCCCCTTGAGGATAGCGACGTCGGTTTCGTGCTCGGGTTCATCGCCCAGGGATTCCAGCAGGCGCGGAATATCGCGATTAACAATCTGGGCTTGCAGGGCCAGGGTTGCGGTAGCTACCACGATAGGTTTTTCTGCTGTTTGGGCAGCGTGAATGGCGGGTACCAGGTAGCCCAGGGACTTACCCGTACCGGTACCGGCCTGCACCAGCAGGTGTTTTTCGGTGTCGAGGGCACGGGCTACGTGGGCTGCCATGGTGCGCTGGCCGTCGCGCTTCTGGCCGCCGGAGCGCTCCACGACGGTGTCGAGGAGCTGTAGGACGGGCTTGGCACCGGGCAGGGTCTCTAGCTCCTGCCCGGTGGGTGCGGTGACGTGGTCGTTCATGCGCGCTGAGTCTCTACCGCCCCTGAGGCGATAGCTTCGTCGATTTCAGGTTGCAGTACTTCAAGAAGGTCTTCTTCGAGCACGTACTCCGCAAGGTCAGAGGCTACCTCTTCGCGGACCAGGGCCTGCACGTAGGTGCCGTCTTGCACAAAGGCAGTACGCAGAATCTCGGCGTCCCACTCGTGCAGACGGGACACCACGCCACCTGCTGAGAAGGGTACCAGCAGGTTGAGTTCAATGGAGGGGCGGGGAATGGTATCAGCTATCTTTTGCTGGAGTTCCTCGATACCCTCGCCGGTGCGGGCTGAGACCACAACGTGGTTGGGTTCCTTCTGGCGCAGGCGCTCAATGACGAAGGGGTCGGCCGCATCTGCCTTGTTGAGCACAATGATTTCGGGGATATTTTGGGCGTCGACCTCGGTAATCACCTGACGGACGGAGTGAATCTGCCCCTCGGGGTCGGGGTGGGAGACATCCACGACGTGAACAATCACATCAGCGTCAGCCACTTCCTCAAGGGTAGAGCGAAAGGCCTCCACCAGCTGGGTGGGCAGGGCGCGCACGAAGCCGACGGTGTCAGACAGGGTGTAGCCCACGCCGTCCGGAGTCTGGGCCTTGCGCACGGTAGGGTCGAGGGTCGCAAAGAGGGCGTTCTCGACCAGCACGCCGGCGTCTGTGAGGCGGTTGAGCAGGGAGGACTTACCGGCGTTGGTGTAACCGGCAATAGCTACGGATGGCACCCGGTTACGCTTGCGGTTCAGGCGCTTGGTTTCGCGGGCAGGAGCCATGGCCGCAATCTCTCGCTTGAGCTTGGCCATGCGGGCGCGCAGGCGGCGGCGGTCCATTTCGATTTTGGTTTCGCCGGGACCGCGGGAACCAATACCCTCACCACCGGCGGCACGGCCACCAGCCTGACGGGACAGAGAGGCACCCCAACCGCGCAGACGCGGCAGCATGTATTCAAGCTGGGCCAGCTCAACCTGGGCCTTACCCTCACGCGACTTAGCGTGCTGGGCGAAGATATCAAGAATCAGGGCGGTTCGGTCAATGACCTTGACCTTGACGATATCTTCAATAGCTCGGCGCTGGGATGGGGCCAGCTCGGCGTCCACAATCACGGTATCGGCACCGGACGCCTCAACGATATCTTTAAGTTCGAGCACCTTGCCGGAGCCCAGGTAGGTACCCGGGTCGGGCTTCAGACGACGCTGCACCAGACCGTCCAGAACCTCAGAACCGGCAGTCTCAGCCAGCGCCGCCAGCTCACGTAGGGAATTCTCAGCTTCTTCCAGAGTGCCCTCTGACCAGATGCCTGCCAGCACAACGCGCTCAAGGCGCAGCTGGCGGTATTCAACTTCGGTCACATCATCGAGTTCGGTCGACAGACCAGCCACACGGCGTAGCGCCCGGCGCTCTTCGAGATCTACCTGGTCACCGTCGTATTCGGAATGTTCACGCTGGTTATCTGAGAGTTCGCGGGCCCTTTCATCAAGCACACTGCCGTTGCCCGCTGCCCGCCCCAGCACGCGGTCTACCGTGAGTCTCAGCTGTTCATCTGAGGGAAGTTTAGGGTCATTGCTGGGGTTTGAAGTCTCGGTCATAGTACCTTTCGAGGTGGTTTGAGGCGTCCTTCTATTCTAGCTTTTCCGGGGCGGTAAGGGCAGAGGCTTAGCGTAGAATGAACGTCTATGAGTAGCGCGCACTATTTTTCTGAAAACCCCACCGGCGAATTTTCGCCCCAGCCTGTAACTGTTGAGCTGGGCGGACACCGGGTGCAGGTTCTGACCGCTTCCGGCATCTTTAGCCCGGGTGGGGTTGACAAGGGAACCCGTATTCTCCTGGATGAGGCCCCTGCCCCGCAGGGGGCGCGCATGCTCGATATCGGGTGTGGGTGGGGCCCGATTACCCTGAGCCTGGCAATGGCAGCGCCTGATGCTGAGGTCTACGGGGTCGAGGTGAACTCCCGCTCTGCCCAGCTCACCGAGATGAACGCTGAACGTCTGGGCCTGAGCAACGTAACGGTCTCAGCCCCCGAGGCACTCGATGAAACGCTTACCTTTGACACCATCTGGTCCAACCCGCCCATCCGCGTGGGTAAGGACGTGCTACACGGCATCATGCACACCTGGCTGCCCCGTCTTGCCCCCGACGGCACCGCCTACCTAGTCGTGCAGAAAAACCTGGGCTCAGACTCCCTGCAGAAGTGGCTGGCTGAAACTTTCCCCGACCTAGAGGTAACCCGCTACGCTACCTCAAAAGGTTTCCGCATTCTTGAGGTGCACCGCCCGGAATAGCTCCTCAGCTAATACATGTAAGAAAGGCAGAGGCATACTTCTGCCCGTCGACCCTCTCGCAGCTTCGCTTCGCTCAGTCGCGATTCACGCCAGCCCCGAGCCAACGGGCTGCCAGCATGCCCCTGTCTCTTCTGCCGCCTTGACTATGCGGGCCTTGTGCTTACGAGCGTCCTCGGGATCAGCGTAGGAGGGGGCACCTGCGTGCGCCACCGAAATGAGCTCTCCACCGGCTCCAGCAAGTCCAGGGATGCCGCCAAGGTCAAGGACGGTGCCGGGGGCGCGGTCGCCGATGAGGGTAACAAGCGAAGCGTTAGGCTTGCCCGACCACATCTGTTCCCGCTCTGAGTAAATCTCGTTCCAGAGTTCCCGGTTGTTTTCTAGGTTTTCAGTCATTTAGCCCAGCAGCACCTTACCGGTCATGGCGGCAGGCCCTGCCAACACGACGTGTTCGAGGTTGTCGGGGCCCAGTACGAAAGTGACGGCCAGGGTTCCACCGGGTACGCGGACCAGCCACTCGTCGGGGGCGTCCTCGCCACCCCAGAAGCGGGTAGCGGCAGCGGCGGCACAAGCGCCGGTACCGCAGGAGAGGGTTTCGCCGACGCCGCGTTCGTGCACGCGCATGCGAATTGAACCGATGTTTTCGGTGGCGGGGTCGCCGTCCTCTGCTGAGATTTCTTCGGGGACGACGAACTCTACGTTGGTGCCTTCAGGCGGGTTGGGTGAAACCTTGGGGGCCTCGTGCAGGTTCAGCCCGTCAAGCTTGCCGTCGGTACCCAGCATGACAACGGTGTGGGGGTTACCCATGGTAATGGACAGGGCCCCGCGGGGAGTACGCAGGCCCTTGGCGGTCACCTGGGCGTCGGTGCCGTTATCGCGGGCCATGTCGCCGTTGATGAAGCCCCAGGGGCCCATATCAATGGCGTAGCCGTCTTCGGTGCGACCTACAGCCTTGATACCGGCGCGGGTAGCAATCAGCAGGCGTCCGCCCTCTTCAAGCTCAACCAGTTTCTCGGTCAACAGATAGTCCACAAAAGCGCGCACACCATTGCCGCACATCTCGGCGATTGAGCCGTCGCCGTTGCGGTAGTCCATGAACCAGATAGCTTCGGGAGCCTCTTCCAGCAGGTGGGAGGCAAAATCCAGGTGCTCGGTCTTGACCGCGCGGATAAAGCCGTCAGCACCGATGCCGAAGTGGCGGTCGGTAACCCTAGCGATGAGCTCGGCAGGCAGATTAAGCTTGGCTTCGGGGTCAGTGACGAAGATGAAGTCGTTGCCGGTTGCCTGCCCCTTGGTAAGGGTCTTACCGGTCAAATCGCCCCAGACGGGGATTTCTACGGTGTGGGTTGCCACGGGTTTTGCCTTTCCGTTGTGGGGCGCTTTTCTTACTTAGTCTAGTGCCTGGTTGCCCTTGACGAGGGCCAGGGCTTCTTCGAGCAGGGTGGAGCTGGACCAGTCGAGCCAGTGCACCCGGTGATCTGCCCTGAACCAGGTGAGCTGGCGGCGGGCGAACTGGCGGGTGGCGGTGACGGTATCGTCAACTGCCTGGGCGACAGAATATTCCTCACCGGCGGGCAGCAAGCCGCGGGCGGCGTCCAGAACCTTGAGAAATTCCCGGTAGCCGATGGCTGCCGGGGCGGTTTTGCCCCGGCGCAGGCCCCTGGCTTCGAGGGCTTCTACCTCGGCCAGCAGGCCGGCTTCTTCCATGGCAACTACCCTCTGGCGCAGCCGCTGGTGCAGCTGGGCTCGGTCGCCGTTGAGACCAATTTGAAGGGCAGGCTGGTGGTAGGTGCGGGTGGGCATAAAGGACGAGAAGGGGCGGCCGGTCACCTCAAAGACCTCAAGAGCACGAACCAGGCGGCGGTCGTCCTTGACCCGCTCGGCAGATTCGGGGTCAACCGTGCGCAGGCGCTGAAGCAGGGGGCCGGGGCCGGACGCCGCCAGCTCGGCTTCTAGACGGGAGCGCACGGCAGGGTCGGTTTCGGGAAATTCCAAAACGTCCAGGGCAGCACGCACATACAGGCCGGAGCCACCGACCAGAATCGGGTAGTTCCCGCGAGCGCGGATCTCATCGAAGGTAGCCCTAGCCTGAGCCTGGAAGGTTGCCACCGAGGCTTCTTCAGTAACCTCGAGGGTGTCGAGCAGGTGGTGGGGAACCCCCTGCATTTCTTCGGCAGTAACCTTGGCGGTGCCGATATCCATACCCCGGTAGAACTGCATGGAATCGGCGTTGACACACTCCCCGCCCAAAGCCCGTGCCAGCTCGATAGCGAGGGCGCTTTTACCCGAGCCGGTGGGGCCCACCACGGCGATAATCGGCAGGGAGCTGCTGGCGGCGTCCTTCTCTGTCATGGGTTAGAGGGCGGGCTTAAAGGTGGGGAAGCCCAGGGAAACCGGGGTGCCGGGCACCTGGGTGGTACCGGTGCCGCAGGAGTCGGCCTGGGCACGGTCCCAGGCGTCACCCGCGCGGGAGCGGCGCACCGAGTACTGGTCAGCGGTGGGGTCAGAAATCAGGTGGAAGGAACCGGCCTCGGTGATGGGCAGGGTCACCAGATCACCGGGGCGGGGCACCTCGCAGCCTTCGGGCACGGTGAAGTGCACCAGGCGCTGGTCGCGGGCGCGGCCCGACAGTCGGCCGGTTTCTTCGGCCTTGCGCCCTGACTCTGCGGTAACCATCAGCTCAACGGTCTTACCCAGCTGCTTACGGTTTTCTTCACCGGCAATGCGGTCCTGTAGGGCGATCAGGCGCTCGTAGCGTTCCTGCACCACAGCCTTGGGCACCTGGTTGGGCATGGTCGCTGCCGGAGTGCCGGGGCGAATTGAATACTGGAAGGTAAAAGCGGACGAGAAACGGGACTCCTCAACCACCCGCAGGGTCTCCTGGAAGTCCTCTTCGGTTTCGCCGGGGAAGCCCACGATAATGTCGGTGGTGATGACGGCATCGGGGATGCGCTCGCGCACCTTCTCCAGGATGCCCAGGAACTTCTTGGAGCGGTAGGAACGCTTCATGTCCTTGAGCACCTTGTCAGAGCCGGACTGCAGGGGCATGTGCAGCACGGGCATGACGTTGGGGGTTTCGGCCATAGCATCGATGACGTCGTCGGTGAACATGGCCGGGTGGGGGGAGGTAAAGCGGACGCGCTCTAGGCCCTCAATCTCGCCGCAGGCGCGCAGCAGCTTCGAGAATGCCTGGCGGTCGCCAAAGCCCACACCGTAGGAGTTGACGTTCTGGCCCAGCAGAGTCACTTCGATGGCGCCGTCGTCAACTAGGGCCTGCACTTCTGCCAGGATTTCACCGGGGCGGCGGTCTTCTTCCTTACCGCGCAGAGAGGGCACGATGCAGAAGGTACAGGTGTTGTTGCAGCCCACCGAAATAGAGACCCAGCCGGAGTACACGTGGTCGCGCTTGGTCGGCAGGGTGGAGGGGAATACCTCTAGGGCTTCTAACAGCTCAGCCTGGGCCTCGTTGTTATGACGGGCGCGCTCGAGCAGAGTGGGCAGGGAGCCGATGTTGTGGGTACCGAACACCACGTCGACCCAGGGGGCCTTCTTCAGAATGACGTCCTGGTCTTTCTGCGCCAGGCAGCCACCCACAGCGATCTGCATGCCTTCGTTCTCACGCTTGACCGGGGCGAGCTGCCCCAGGTTACCGTAGAGCTTGTTATCGGCGTTTTCGCGTACGGCACAGGTGTTAAAAACGACCAGGTCGGGGGTGGTTCCCTCTTCTGCGGGCACGTAGCCTGATGCTTCGAGCAGGCCGCTCATGCGCTCTGAATCGTGTACGTTCATCTGGCAGCCGAAGGTACGCACCTCGTAGGTGCGGGTCTTGGGTGCTGCCACGGGCTTGTCGGTGTTCACGTCAATACTCACCCGTACAGTCTACTAGGTTGCTATTCTGGGCTCTATGTCGGTTCGCCCTTCTCCCTCATTCTTTGCATCACGTGCCGCTCAGGCTGCAAGCACCTACTCCCCTAGCGCGGTGGAGCAGCCCGTAGATTCCCCCGCTTTTTTGCGTCTGCTGGCTGGGCTTTTAGAGCGGTCGGTGGAACTAACCGGCGCTCAGGTTGCTGATGCCCAGATTCTGTCGAGCGGGATGCGGTCGGTGGTGGTTCGGGTGCGAGATCATCGCGGGGTGAGCTGTGTGCTCAAGTATTTTCGCCGCAAAGACTCAGCCCGTAACTCTGGCGGTTTTGGCTACCTTCGCGAAAAGCACGGCCTTGCTGCCCTGGATCAGGTTGCACCGGGGCTTTACCCCCGCCTGCTGGCATCCGACGACACGGCCAGGCTCTTGATTCTTGAGGACGTCGCCAGCAGCAACCCTACAGTCAGCCTGGGCGACCTCCTGCTCTCTGCCGGGGCGGACGCCGCACCCCGGCAGGCCCTGGACGCTTGGGTAGATACCTGGGCTAGTATTCTGGGCTCCCCCGCGCAGGCTGCCTCCCAGGCATTTTTTGCCGCTGAGCTTGCGAGCGCTGATGCGCGGGCGTCCGTACCGGGATCCTTACCCTCACCCCAGCTTGCCTTCAAGGGCCTGCGCCTGTTGGCCGAGAGAGAAGGTGTGCCGGTGGGGTCGGTTGAGTTTACGCAGATGGAGCAGGCTGTGGAGGGCATTATCTACCCGGCACCGAGCGAGAGGGTGCTGTCGTCCGGCGATTTTTCTCCGGCTAACCTGCTTCAGCAGGCGGCCCCTGGGCCGGGGATTCGCGGTATCGACGCTGAGGGTACCTGCTGGCACCACTGGGCGCTACCGGTCGCTGAGCTCCTGCTGGGATTTCCGTCCTGGCCAGATGGACCACTACCGCAAGCAGTAATAAGCAGTCTGATCTGGCGCACAAAAACCCAAGAATTCTACGAGCGAGTCTCCCCCCAGCCCCAGGTAGCTTTTGATCGCGATCAGCAAGTGGCTTCGGCGGTTCTCGCCCTCCAAGCAATCTTAACGGAACAAGCTGTCGGGCATATGCAGTCACAATAGCTCTTCTTTGCCCCGCCAAGAGTACTATATCCTTCAGTACCTCACACTGTATGCACCTTTCCTCTACCCCTACCCTAAGGATCTCCATGCCCTCATCCGCTCCGTCAGGGTCAGTCACCTATCAGCACCCCGCCCCAACCCTCAGTATTCTGCAAGGCATCGCCCTCATCTTTGGTACCAATATTGGCGCGGGCATTCTCAGCCTGCCCTACGCCGCCCGAAACGGTGGTTTCCTGGCGCTCGCCATTGCCCTCACCATCGCTGGTCTGCTGACCACCTTCTCTATGATGTACATCGCCGAGGTTTCTCAGCGCACCAAAGAACCACTACAGCTCTCAGGCCTAGCAGAAAAATACCTGGGTCAGGCCGGCCGCTGGGTGATCTTCGCTGCTATCATGGTCAACTCTATCGGCGCACTCATAGCCTACGCCGCAGGCTCAGGCTCCCTGCTCAACAACCTCACCGGTCTACCGCAGCTCGCTGGAACCCTACTTTTCTTCGCGCTTGGATCCTTCATCATGTTCAAGGGTCTGCACGCCACCGGTCTTGTCGAAGGGCTTATTACCACAGGCATGGCAGCGATTATTCTTGCCCTCTCACTCTGGACAATTCTTGGCCCCGGCATCACTCTCTCCAACCTGGTTGAGTTGCACCCCTTCTTCATCGTGCCAATTATGAACCTCGCGGTCTTCACCTTTATGGCTCAGTACGTTGTTCCTGAGCTGGTTCGCGGACTTGGCGATACCAACCCCAAGGCCATCCCTACCGCCCTCGTTGGCGGCATGTCAGCCACCGGTTTCACCCTAGCTCTGGTTCCCTTTGTCGCGCTGGGTCTGCTCGGTGATAACGTCTCTGAGGTTGTCACGCTCTCCTGGGGTGAGGCTCTAGGGCCTTTTGCCTACTACCTGGCTAACATCTTTGCCCTGCTGGCAATGTTTACCTCTTTTGTAGCTATCGGCTACACCGCTATGCGTAATATCCTTGATATCACTCGCTGGGAAGAACACGGACCGCTTCGTATCGCCGCTGTTGGCCTGACCGTTCTACCCCCGCTGGCTATCTCTATTGCAGGTCTAGGTGGTTTCGTTTCTGCCCTGTCATATGCCGGCGGCTTTGCCGGTGCTGCTATGTCTATCCTCCCGGTGCTCATGCTTCGAGCCGCCCGTAAAAAGGGCGAGCTAGAACCTGTCTGGACAGCGACCTGGCAAGCTCACCCCATTGCCCAGGGGATTCTCATTTTGACCTATACGGTTGCCTTTATCTACTCGGTTGCCGCTATTTTCGGTCTACTGCCCAACGGCTGGTCCTGAATCCCCCACATATCGTATTAGGCTGGGGCGCACGGTACATACCTCTGTACCGTGCGCCCCATTTGTTTAGTCATAGTAGGAGTAGCTATCTTCTGACACCATGCCCATCTTGGTTGCATACGCCTCAATTTCCTCGCGCACCACGCTAAAAGCTAGACCCGCCGGGTAGCCCTTACGGCCCAGCATAGCCACCAGGCGGCGCATAACCTTCTCTTTCTCAGCACGGTCCCCCAGGTCCATTGAGGGCCGCAATTTTTTGCGCACCAGCTCGTGGGCGTCGGCGCGCTCGTCCTCCTCGGTACGCTGCTCCAGGGCAAGCTCAGCTAACTCACCCTCAACCCCCTTGGTTTTCAGCTCCCGCCGGATAGCCGACCGCGACAGCTTCTTCACGTTCATTCGAGTGCGCACATACATATCGGCAAACTCAGCGTCGTTAATCAGGTTGACCGCCTCAAAACGGTTCAGGATATCCTCAATAACCTCCGCCGAGATTTCTTTCTCAACCAGCTTTTTCTCTAGCATGGCCCGGGACTTAGGCGAGGCAGCCAGCTGATTCAGCACAATATTTTTAGCCCGCGTGAACTCGCTTTCCGGCTCTTTTCCGCCCCTGCCCCGTTTCTCGGGCATAGGAGTGATCCCCTGCACCAGCATCTCTTCGTCGGTGACCGGCTCGTTCAGGGCTGAGCCTTCACGGAAGAGAGGCTGCGAGCGCTTGCGCTGGGGAGCTTCATTCTCGGGGGCGGACGCCGCCCCGATAGCGGGTGCGAAGGGCGAGCGGGCGGCGTATTTGGCGGGCGGCTTACGGAACCCTTTTTTGAGGTTGGGGTTGCGACGGCGGGTGTATTTGCTCTGACGGGCTGGTTCCTCAGCCTCGGCTACTTCCCCACCGTCACGGCTACTGCCCGCTGCGGCTGATGATTTACCGGTGTAGGGTGTAGCGGGTTGCGTGCTGGCGTAGGTGCCAGACTCCCCCGGCAGATCCTGGGCTAGGCCCTGTGCCGCCGGGTGCCAGGCCGGGTACTCCTCAGGGGCAAGAAAATCTTCGACTCGTGGGTTTTCTGCGCTCACGTTCCCCTCCTACTACCTACATCGTGTCATGTCGAAAGCCGCCACTACCGGGGTCTTTTCCCGGCAGTGGCGGCTACTAGCTCGCTGTTATGAGTTTAGAAGTTCTCAGAGATATCATCGAGCGGATCAACCGAGGTGCTGGGCTCTACCTCGTCCAGCTCTTCCTCTTCACCCTCAATGATGCCAAGCTTGACCATGGTCTTGTACTTGATCTCTTCGGTCAGCTCAGGGTTGTCCTTGAGGAAGCGTCGCACGTTTTCCTTACCCTGGCCCAGCTGATCCCCCTCGTAGGTGAACCAGGCGCCGGACTTCTTGACCACGTTGTGCTCAACAGCCAGGTCAAGAATACCGCCCTCAACCGAGATACCCTCACCGTAGAGAATATCGAATTCAGCCTGCTTGAAGGGCGGGGCCATCTTGTTCTTGACGACCTTAGCGCGGGTGCGGTTACCGATGGGGTTAGCGCCGTCCTTGAGGGTCTCAATACGGCGAATATCGATACGTACCGAGGCATAGAACTTCAGAGCCTTACCACCGGTGGTGGTTTCGGGTGAGCCGAAGAAAACGCCGATCTTTTCACGCAGCTGGTTGATGAAGATAGCGGTGGTGTTGGTGGCAGACAGGCGGCCAGTAATCTTACGCAGAGCCTGGGACATCAGACGGGCCTGCAGACCCACGTGGGAGTCGCCCATCTCGCCCTCAATTTCGGCGCGGGGTACCAGAGCGGCAACGGAGTCAACCACGATGATGTCGATGGAGCCAGAGCCCACCAGCATATCCATGATTTCCAGGGCCTGTTCACCGGTATCGGGCTGGGAGACCAGCAGGGCATCGGTGTCTACGCCCAGCTTGGCTGCGTAGACCGGGTCAAGGGCGTGTTCAGCATCGATGAAGGCTGCGATGCCGCCGGCCTTCTGCACGTTAGCCACAGCGTGGAGCGCGACGGTGGTCTTACCGGAAGATTCAGGGCCGTAGATTTCTACCACGCGACCGCGGGGCAGGCCGCCAATGCCGAGGGCGGCATCCAGAGCCAGAGCGCCTGTTGAGATAGTTTCAACCTGGGTAGCCTCACGATCCCCCAGACGCATGACAGAGCCCTTACCGTAGTTCTTATCGATCTGGGCAAGAACGGCTTCAAGAGCCTTTTCACGGCCTTCGGCGGGTACCTGACCTACTGACTGCATGCGAGTTTTCGCTGCCATGTATGTTCCTCATTTCTTATCGCGGTACGAGAGTTCTTCTCTGGCTACCACGGTAATACCTAGGGCTGACACTTTAAGGGTTCAGCGCGAAGATTTTGAAAATCTGTGGATAACCCGGTTATGTGTCGCGGGCTGCCGGTCGTTTGTTCACAATCCTACAGGAATTCGAACACATTTTCTATTAAGTACGAACGGTTTTCTAGAGATGCCAGACCGCTAAGGTCTCGGCTCAATGTCAGGCCCCAGCTGCCGCTCTACAGGAACATCCTGTACCCGGCAAATAGCTAGCCATACCTCGCGCACGTTGGCACCGGCGTCCAGGGCCTGCTGGGCCGTCAAATCACCGAACTCCCCGGGCACCAAATCACGGGCCAAATGGCGGGCATAGACCGAACCAAACTCATGATCCATCGCCGCCCAAAATTCGCTGAGCTTCATCTTCCTCCTTCCTCCACAGTACACAGACACCACAGAACACAAAGAGAGCCGAGCCCTTGCGGGGCCCGGCTCCATCTCTTAGTTACCTAGAGAGCGAATTGTCTAGCGAGCTGCCAGGGGGCGCTCGACGGCGGGAATATCGCGGCTTGAGGTTGCGGCGATACCGTATTCACGCTTGAACTGTTCTGAGAACTCAGCGGGTACGGTATCGGGTACCGAGAAGTCTTCTTCAACAGCCATACGAGCTGAAACTTCAGCCAGCATAGCTGAGAGGGAGATATTCAGTGCCTGGCAGATAGAAGCCAGCAGCTCTGATGAGGCTTCCTTCTGGCCGCGCTCGACCTCGCTGAGGTAGCCCAGTGATACTCGGGCCGAGTGGGAAACTTCGCGGAGGGTGCGGCCCTGGCGCTGGCGAACATCGCGCAGAACTTCGCCAATTGCGTGGCGGAGCAGAATTACTTTGCCGGTGTCTTGGGTGGGGGCAGCATTCTCAGTCTGACCCACATCCTTCCAACGGACGACACCGTTCACGGATACGGGCTGCTTAGTCATTTTATACCAATCTCCTGGTTGTCGTGCTCCCGTTATATCAGGAGCGGGTGTTTTCAGCCTAGCGCATTGTGGCGCTTTCGTCAGCTGAACTCGAGAATATTTCGTTTACTTACGACTTTTTCTCGTTACATCTATCTAAACCCACGCGGCTGTGTTTTCATTCCCTGTTAGCTGAAAAATTCATCTGAAAATTTTCTGGGAGCTCACTTGGCGGCTTCAGCAAGAAACTCTGCAAGCAGGTTCAAGGCATCGTGGGCGGCTTGGGCACGAATTTCTGCCCGGTTGCCTGCATAGTTTCTTTCAAGCACGCGGACGCTCCCGCTGGCCGGGTGGGCTACGGCCAGGTAGACGCGCCCTACCGGTTTACCGTCGCAGGGATCGGGCCCGGCAGCTCCGGTGGTGGCTACGCCGAAATCAGCTTCGCAGACCCGAGCGGTTCCCCGAGCCATGGCGATCGCAACGTCTGGGTCTACGGCCCCTCGCTCAGCGAGCAAACCGGCAGATACCCCCAGCACAGATGCTTTGACCTCGGTAGCGTAGGAGATAACTCCGCCCCGGTACACCGCAGACGCCCCAGGAACGGTGCAGATGAGCTGGCCTACCATACCCCCCGTCAGTGATTCTGCCGTTGCCAGCTGAGCACCGGCGTCCGCCCCCTTCTGCGCCGCATCGGCTGCGCGAGCTACCGCAGCGGCAACCAGGCGGGCGGCAGCGCGCTCAAGCTCCTGTACCTTTACCTCTGCCATCTCAGCCTACTTACCCTGAGCAGCAAAGTAGTCGCGGCGCAGCTGCATGGCCTTGACGACATAGTCGATACCGGTCACCACGGTTACGACCACCACGGCAGCCATGACCAGGTAACCGGGCCACAGAGCCCAAGAACCGAGCTGACCCAGCGGCAGAATCATCAGCACCAGAGCTACCGTCTGCAGCACGGTCTTGAGCTTACCGCCCTTAGAGGCCGCCATGACCCCGTACTTGATGATGAACAGGCGCATCACCGTGATACCCCACTCACGCACCAGAATGACGATGGTGACCCACCACCACAGCTCCCCCAGCATGGACAGCACCACGAAGGCCGCTCCGGTGAGCAGCTTATCGGCGATGGGGTCAGCAATCTTGCCGAAGCTGGTAATCAGATTGTTTTTGCGGGCCAGGTAGCCATCGAGCCAGTCGGTAATCATGGCCAGCACAAACACAGCGGCTGCCCACCAGCGCAGGCTCAGGTTAGCCTCGCCGTGGGGCCCGCCGGCCCAGAGGGCCCAGACGAACAGGGGAACCATCACAATACGCAGGGCGGTCAGCGCATTCGGAATGTTCCAGTTAGAAGCGGTTGCGGTCTGGTCGGCCACGGTGTTCTCCTTAGGGTGGTTCCGGCCCGCTCTCGATAAGCGGGGCGGACGCCGTAGGTTGGGTCTGGCAGGGATGGCCGGCTAGCGGCCGGTCAAGTTCCAGGCGTCTTCGCTGTCGGGGTCGTCCGCCTCGTCGTAGTAGTCAACAGCCTGCGGCACCCCGTCGTTCATCTGGGCTACAGGGTCACCACCGTAGGGGTCGCTGTCTACAGGGGCCGGGGGTTCCTCGCCGCGAATCTTAGCGAGGACGGCAGGCAGGTCATCGGGCTGGACCAGCACATCGCGGGCTTTCGACCCTTCGGAGGGGCCAACGACTTCGCGGGATTCAAGCAGGTCCATGAGGCGACCCGCCTTAGCAAAGCCCACACGCAGCTTGCGCTGCAGCATAGAGGTCGAACCGAACTGGGTGTTGACCACCAGCTCGGCTGCCCGCAGCAGGTCGTCCAGGTCATCCCCGATGTCGTCGTCAATCTTCTTAGAGGGGGCAGCGGCGATCACATCGTCGCGGTAGACCGCAGGTGCCTGCTTCTTCACGTGCTCCACGACCTCGTGAATCTCAGATTCGCCCACCCAGGCGCCCTGCACACGCATAGGCTTCGACGCGCCCATGGGCAGGAAGAGGGCGTCACCCTGGCCAATGAGCTTTTCGGCGCCGGGCTGGTCGAGCACCACGCGGGAGTCAGTCACTGACGAGGTCGCAAAGGCCATGCGGGAGGGCACGTTGGCCTTAATCAGGCCGGTGACCACGTCAACGGACGGACGCTGGGTTGCCAACACCAGGTGGATACCGGCAGCACGCGCCAGCTGGGTGATACGCACGATGGACTCTTCCACATCGCGCGGGGCAACCATCATCAGGTCGGCAAGCTCGTCCACGATCACCAGCAGGTAGGGGTAGGCCTTGATCTGACGCTTGGAGCCGGGTTCCGGCTGAATCTTGCCAGCCTTGACGGCCTTGTTGAAGTCGTCCACGTGCTTGTAGCCGTAGTGGGCAAGGTCGTCGTAGCGGGCATCCATCTCTCGCACAACCCACTGCAGGGCCTCTGCGGCCTTCTTAGGGTTGGTGATGATGGGGGTAATCAGGTGGGGAATCCCCTCGTAGGCGGTGAGCTCCACGCGCTTAGGGTCAACCATAATTAGGCGCACCTGATCGGGGGTTGAGCGCATCAGGATTGAGGTAATCATGGAGTTCACGAACGAGGATTTACCGGCACCGGTAGCACCTGCCACCAGCATGTGGGGCATCTTAGCCAGGTTAGCAATGACGAAGCCGCCCTCGACGTCCTTACCCACGCCCATGACCATGGGGTGGTCGGTAGCGTGGGCCTTGGCGGAGCGCAGCACATCGCCCAGCACCACGATTTCGCGGTCGGTGTTGGGGATTTCGATACCGATAGCGCTCTTACCCGGGATGGGCGAGAGAATACGCACGTCGGCTGACGCCACAGCGTAGGCAATGTTCTTGGACAGGGCAGTGACGCGCTCCACCTTGGTTCCGGGGCCCAGCTCAATCTCGTAGCGGGTGACGGTGGGGCCGCGGGAGAAGCCGGTGACTTCTGCATCCACGTTGAACTGCTGGAGCACGTTAGTCAAGGCATCGACCACCTGCTCGTTAGCTTCGGAGCTTTCCTTGGCGGGCGGGCCGGCCTCGAGCATGGACTCGGTGGGCAGGGTATAGGAGCCGGTCGATGACTCCACCACCAGCTCACCACGGGGCTGCTCGGTTCGTTCTGCCACGGTGTTGTTTTGCAGGCGGGCGGACGCGTGTTCAGCGGCAGGACGCTCGACAGCAGGACGCGCCGGGGCGGCTGCACCCGTAGCACCTGCACTAGCAGCACCGGCAGCAGCCGCGCCGGTCAGGGCAGTACCCAGGGACGCGGCAGAAGCGCTCCCCTTGCCGGGGCGGGGCACGGCAGGAGCTGATGCGGGGGCGGACGCCGCTGCAGGAGCAGCAGCCGGTCGGCTAACAGGCTGAGGCGCAGCAGTCTCGGGCTCGAAGTCGTCACGGTCTGTTTCTACCGGTTCAGGGCTATAGCCGTGATCCGCGGCAGCCTGGCGGGCCTGGTCGAGGCGCTGGGCGGGGGCGTCCGAACGCTCCTGCTCGGCGTAACTGGCCGCGAGCTCGTCCTCACTCTCCCACAGACCCTGGTCAAAAAGCTCGCCCTGTTTCTTGGCAGCCTTAGCCGCCGCTTTCTTCTCTTTACGGGTCTGCTTGCGGGGGGCCTCAACATCAAAGGCCTCTACGGGGCGGGCCGCGTTCTGGGCAGCACGGCGGGGGGCAGCAGGAACCTGCTCAACGCGGGCAGTTTCGGGTTCGGCGTCGTAGCCGTCCTCGATAACAGCAGTCTGGTAGGCCTCGTCCGCCTCGTAGCGGTCAAGCCTCCGGTCCTTCTCTTCGCGGGGGCCAAAGCCCAGCCAGTTCAGCAGGCCACCACGGCGGCGGGGAGCCGGGGCGGGGGCGTCCTCATAGAGATAGGAGCGGTCGTGTTCACCATCCAGCACGCGGGTTTCGGTATCGTCCTGGGTGCGGGAGGCACGGGAAGGACGCCCGGCGTCGGCAACAGAGCCGTGGGGCTTTTCGCCCAGCAGCAGGCCGAAAATATGCACGACCTTGGGCCAGATTTGGCGCAGGGGCGTATCGGTTGCCACCAGCAAACCGGCAAGGAAGACCAGAGCGATCACAAGCCATTCGAGCACATTCACGCCGCCCACGATACGACTTGCCGGGGTACCGATTAGCACGCCCACGGTACCGCCACCGCCCCAAAATTCATCAAAGCTCGATGAGAAGGAGGGGTAGCCGGCGACCTTAGCGCCCATCATGGAAGCCGAAACCGTCATGATGGTAAAACCGATGGCGATACGGTTGTTGGCGCGCACCTGCAGCGGGTGCCGGAAGATTCTGATAGCGAAAATCAGGCAGAGAATAGGAATCAGTAGGGAGCCCTGACCGAAGAGACCGCCCACGGCGATATGCCACAGGTGTAGCGGCCACTCATACCAAGAGAGGTTGGCGGGGTTAGCCCGCCAGCCCCACCACTCCACACCCGCGGTGAGCAGGCCAATAGCCAGCACCAGCAGGGCCCCGCCGTCACGGCGTTCATGCAGTTCGATATCGGTGCGGAGCTCGCCCATACGGCGCACGGCACCGCCCACGGTAAAAGCCAGAGACTGCCAGGCTCCCACCAGGGCGCGCACAAAGGCGTTGCTCTCCTGAGGGGGTGCTGACGTGGTCTTACGGCTTCGACCTTGAGCGGAGGTTGAGCGACGTGAGGACGTCTTGGAGCGGCTCCCCGTAGAGCGGGGAGCTGGTTTACTCGATGCAGACTTTCGCGGAGCCATTCTTCCCAATACTGGTTGACGTTGGTATGCGTTTAAATAGCTTACCCGGCAGCAGGTAAAACTGCCGCCGGGTATGCTCAGAGGTTGCTAGTTGCCCTCAGCCTCAGGGGTGTGGGTCTCGATGACCACGGGCACGATCATGGGCTTGCGGCGCAGGCGGCGGGCCACCCAGGCACCCATGGTGCGGCGGACGATCTGCTGCAGCTGGTGGGTGGTGTGCACCTTCTCGGGGGCCCGGTGCAGGGCGTCCTCGAGGGCGGCGGTGATCTTGGGGGTGATGTCGTCGAAGACGGAGTCGTCTTCGGCGATGCCTCGGGCATGGATATCGGGGCCGGTAACCACGCGCTTGGTGGCGCGGTCGACCACGGTCACGATGGAAACGAAGCCCTCTTCGCCTAGAACGCGGCGGTCCTTGAGGTCGTCCTCGGTCACGTGGCCCACAGACTTACCATCGACGTAGACGTATTCGCAGGGTACCTGACCGACGATATCGGCGCGGCCATCGCGCAGGTCAACCACGGTACCGGAGTCACAGATCAGCACGCGGTCGCTCTTGATACCGGTTTCGATAGCGAGCTTGCCAGAGGCCAGCAGGTGACGAACTTCGCCGTGCACAGGCATGACGTTCTTGGGCTGCAGGATGTTGTAGCAGTAGAGCAGCTCGCCAGCGGCGGCGTGGCCGGAGACGTGAACCTTAGCGTTGCCCTTGTGGACCACGTTGGCGCCCAGCTTCATCAGGCCGTTAATCACGCGGTAGACGGAGGTTTCGTTACCGGGGATCAGGGATGAGGCGAGGATGATGGTGTCGCCCTTTTCGACCTGAATCTTGTGGTCGCCGTTAGCCATACGGGAGAGGGCAGCCATGGGCTCACCCTGGGAACCGGTGCACATCATGACGATTTGCTCGGGTCGGTAATCATCAACCTTCTTGAGGTCGACCAGAATACCTTCGGGTACGTTCAGGTAGCCCAGCTTCTCGGCGATGGTCATGTTGCGCACCATGGAGCGGCCTACCAGCACGACCTTGCGGCCGCGCTCGGCGGCGGCGTCGAGCACCTGCTGTACGCGGTGCACATGGGATGAGAAGGAGGCAACGATGACGCGGCGCTTGGCGTCACGCATGACGTTGGAAATCACCGGGCCGATGTTCTTTTCGGTCGGGGTGAAGCCGGGAACCTCAGCGTTGGTTGAGTCGGGCAGGAAAAGGTCAATGCCCTCTTCGCCCAAGCGGGCGAAGTGACGCAGGTCGGTGATGCGGCCGTCGAGGGGCAACTGGTCCATCTTGAAGTCGCCGGTGTGCAGAACCTTGCCAGCCTTGGTGCGGATGAAAACTGCCAGAGCATCGGGAATGGAGTGGTTAACAGCTACGAATTCGCATTCGAAGGGGCCGAAACGCTCGACCTGGCTCTCAACGACGTCCATGCTGTAAGGCTTGATGCGGTGTTCCTGTAGCTTGGCCTCGACCAGGGCCAAGGTCAGCTGGGAGCCAACCAGGGGAATATCGGGGCGCAGACGCAGCAGGTAGGGTACGGCGCCGATGTGGTCTTCGTGGCCGTGGGTCAGCACGATGGCCACGATGTCCTGCAGGCGGTCCTTGATGTAGTTGAGGTCGGGCAGAATGAGGTCAACGCCGGGCTGGGACTCTTCGGGGAAGAGCACGCCACAGTCGACAACGAGCAGTTTGCCGTTGATCTCGTAGACGGTCATGTTACGACCGACTTCGCCCAGGCCGCCCAGGGGCACAACGCGCAGGGTATCTTTTTTCAGTTTGGGAGGTAGGTGCGGGCTTTTAACTGTTTGCATAGTTTCTCTTTCGTTCGTTTTTCTTTTCTGAATACGGGCAAAGCGGGCCACCCAAAATCGCCGTGATTTTGGGTGGGCCCGCCGGGTACCCGCAGTACGTTTTTACTTGACCAGGGTTGAGGCGATGATGGAGCCTTCGAGGTCGGAGCGCATGAGGGCGGCTTCTTCGTCGGTTGCAAGCACGTGCGGCAGGCGCACGGTGGCTGAGTCGAGGATGCCCTGCCAGGTGAGAATCTGCTTGGCGGCGACGCAGCCGGGTACGCGGCCCATAGCGGCGCGGACGACCGGGGCCAGGTCGAGGTGCAGTTTCTGGGCGGTTGCCAGGTCGCCGGCTACCGTTGCGTCGATGAGCTGGCGGAAGTGTTCGGGGGCTACGTGGGAGGTGACGCCTACAAGACCGACTGCGCCCATGGCGAGCCAGGGCAGGGTGAGGCCGTCATCGCCTGAGTAGTAATCGAGGTCGGTGGTTTCCATAACCTCGGTAGCTGCGGTGAAGTCTGCCTTGGCGTCCTTGACTGCCACGATGTTTTCGTGGTCTGCCAGGGCACGGTAGACAGCGGGGGTGATGGGGATGCCTGCGCGACCGGGGATGTCGTAGAGCATGACGGGGGTTTTGACGGCGTCAGCTACGGTGCGGAAGTGGGCTTCCAAGCCGGTCTGGGTGGGCTTGTTGTAGTAGGGGGTGACTACAAGCAGGCCATCCACACCTACGGCTTCGGCGCGGGAGGCCAGGTGCAGGGTGTGGGCAGTGTCGTTGGAGCCTACACCAGCTACAATTTTGGCGCGGTCGCCCACGGCTTCCTTGACGATGCGGAAGACCTTTTCGTTTTCCTCATCGGTCATGGTGGAGTATTCGCCGGTGGTGCCGCAGACGATGAGACCGTCGTGGCCGCGGTCCACCAGGTTGGTGGCGAGCGCGGCGGTTGCCTGCTCGTCAACTTCTCCCTGTGCGGTGAAGGGGGTGACCATGGCGGTGAGCAGGCGCCCGAAGATGGGTTCTGCTGCGGTCGTTGTGTTCTGTACGGTCTCAGACATATCTACTACGTTACCTTATCTGGCTAGGCGGGGTGGGGTGAGATTGCTTAAAGCTAGGTTGCTGGGCGAGACGGATGCCTGCGGGCAACTTCTAGACGGAGAGTTGGGTCGGGGTTTTGCCGCGGTACAGGGCTATGGCGTTGCGCATGGCTTTGCGGGCGCGTTTTCGGTCGCCGGAGGCATCGTAGGCCAGTGAGAGGCGGAACCAGTTTTTCCAGCTGGCGGGGTCCTGCTCGGTGGCTGTGGCGTAGCGGGTGAATTGGGCGTCGGCTGCTGCGCGGTCTATGCGTCCTGATTCGGCGCGGGGCAGGGTGTCCTCGGGCAGTTCCCCGGTTGCGGCGAGTTCTTGGCCGAGCGCCTGGGTGCGTGAGCCGAAGATAATTTCGCGGACCATGGCCCAGGTACCCAGGACGGGCAGCACGATGAGAGCCCCGCCCAACAGTGTGCCCAGGGTTCCGGCATTCTGCAGGAAGATGAAGCCCCTCTGAACGGTCAGCACTAGGTAGAGGCTCAGGGCCACCGTGACGAGGGCGGCGAAGGCGCGCCCCCGCCCACCGGCGTCCACCGCGATAAACACCGCGCAGAAAACACCGACCGCGAGCAAGAAGAGGCGGGTTCCTAGCGGCAGGGGCAGGATGAGCACGGTGAGGACGGCCAGGGTGATTGCCCCTGCGGTAAAGGCGCGCAGCGAGGTCATTGGCTAGTCCAGGTTGAGGTAGCGGTCAAGGCCCACGGTGAGGCCGGGGTGCTGTTCGACCTGGCGGACGCCGAGCAGGACGCCGGGCATGAAGCTGGTGCGGTCAAAGGAGTCGTGGCGGATGACCAGCTGCTGACCGGCGTCGCCCAGCAGGATTTCCTGGTGGGCGGTCAGGCCGCGCAGTCGGACGGCGTGCACGTTGACGCCGGCGACCTTGGCGCCGCGGGATCCGCCCTCATCGGTTTCGGTAGCGTCGGGTGAGGCGGGCACGCCGGCTTCGGCGCGGGCTGCTGCAATTTTGTGGGCGGTGTGGACGGCGGTACCTGAGGGGGCATCCACCTTGTTGGGGTGGTGCATCTCGATGACCTCAACCGATTCAAAGAACTTAGCAGCCTTAGCTGCAAACTCGGTGGCCAGGATAGAACCGATAGCGAAATTGGGGGCAATCAGCACACCCACCTGAGGGTGCTCGGCGAGTAGGGCTTCAAGGGACGCAAGACGCTCTTCATTCCAGCCGGTGGTGCCAACCACCGCGTGGATGCCGTGCTCAACGGCGAAGCGTACGTTTGCCTCGGTGGCGGAGGGGACGGTCAGATCGATCATGACGTCGGCGCCGTATTCAACCAGTAGGTCCAGGGAGTCCCCGTTACCCAGGGCGGCTACCAGGTCCATGTCTTCTGCGGTGTTGACGGCTTTCACTGCCTCTGACCCCATACGACCGGCAGCGCCTACAACAGCGACCTTCCAAATCTTGCTCATGCCTCTATATACCCCTTAGATAGTCGTTAGCTTGGGTGCCGGGCGGCACCTGGCGGTACTCGCTCACGCGCACAGCACCGGCTGGCGCAGGTATCGCATCAAACAAGCCACATCACACTACTCTAGCGAACGGGGTAGCCTCGCTGCACGCTCTGCCGCACCCAAGCGTCCTTTCACCTGCGCCAATACCCGAAAGTAGGCGGGGGCATTTCAGCATCCGAAACCGCTTTCAGCCCGCTGAGTGCTAAAAGACCCGGCGGGTGCGACACAAGAAAAGCCTGCCAGCTCTTACACTAGAAAGGTGCGCCTGCACCCCAGCTCACCAACCCAAGGGAACTATGAAAGACGATCACGTTTTTTACTCTGCCGTGCACCCCCACGAGGGGCAGCGACGCTTTGTCCTGCGCGGTCTCGACGGCGTACGCGCTATCGCGGTGCTACTGGTGCTGGTGTACCACTTCTGGCCCCAGTACCTGCCCGGGGGCATGATTGGCGTTGATATTTTCTTCGTTATCTCGGGTTATCTGATCACTGCCCTGCTACTGCGTGAGGGTGCCTACACCGGCAAGATGGATATTGTTTCTTTCTGGGTGCGACGTCTGCGCCGCCTGGTGCCGGCTTTTGCCCTGCTGACCCTGGTGGTAGGTTCTTTGGCCCTGCTCGTGGGCGGTGATGCCCAGGTCGGCCTGGGCCGTCAGATTCTCGGTGCTTTTACCTACTCGTCGAACTGGCTGCTGATCTGGGCCGGTAACGACTATTTCACCCAGACCTCCCCTGAGCTTATGACCAATTTCTGGTCGCTGGCGGTTGAAGAGCAGTTCTACCTGTTCTGGCCTGTGGTGATGGTCTTTGTCTTTATGTTTACGGCCAAGTGGTGGCAGCGGGCTCTTGTTCCTGGCGTTTTGGGTGCCCTCTCGCTACTGGCTGCGGTCCTGCTGGGGCTACTGGGGGCTTCCACCACCCGCCTCTACTACGGCACCGATACCCACCTTTACGGCCTGATGCTGGGCGTCCTGCTAGCCATGATGATTCCCTGGTCCATGTACCCGCCCGTTGATGACCGCCTCTACCCCCTGGTCGGCTACGGCAACGGTATCTGGGGCTGGGTGCGCCAGCTAGTCGGTTGGGTGAGCCTGGTCGCCGTCATTCCCTTTGCGCTCACCCTTTCAGACCACAGCTCCTGGCTCATGCCCTGGGGCCTGCTGGTGGGTTCTCTTTTGGGTATGGGCATTATTCAGGCCCTGCTTCCGGACGTCCGCGGCGGCACCTCCGGGCTCTTTCGGGGTCTGCTGTCCCTAGCTCCCCTGCGCTGGATCGGCCAGCGCTCCTACGGCATATACCTCTGGCACTGGCCCCTGATGGTGCTGGCCCACTATACCTTTGGCGCGGCCCGCTCCCCCTGGGTGAACGTCGGCGTGCTGTTCTTAACCCTCATCGTTGCGGGGCTGTCGTATATGTATGTGGAACAGCCTGTTCGTCATCTGGGTTTCCGCGGGGCACTATCAGCCTGGTTCTCAGCCATGGTGGCACCCGCTGGCCGGGCCCTGCCGGTGGGCGCAGCCGTCCTCGCCGGTGTAACCCTCATTGCCACCGTTTTTGCGGTGCGTACCGCACCTGCCATGACCCAGGCTGAAGCCGTGGTGGCAGCCGGTGCCAACTACGCGCAGGCGTCCGCACCGGCGCCGCAGCCGACCGCGGACTCACCTGCTCCCAGCTCTTCTGCCAGCCCCAGCGCCTCAGCTGAACCGACGGAAAGCACCAGCCCCTCCCCTAGTTCATCTACCGTGCCGTCTGCCGCTGTTGATGGTTCCCAGGTGACGATTGTGGGTGACTCGGTCACGCTGGCCTCCTCGATTGCCCTGGGTGAGGCTATGCCCCAGGCCCTGGTCAATGCGGAAGTTTCCCGCACCAGCGCAGCTGCCCTGCCCGTTGTGGAGCAGCTAGTAGATTCGGGGCAGATGCGTGAGGTACTTGTGCTGTCGGTAACCGCCAACTCTACTTTTACCGTTGCCCAGCTAGAACAGCTCAAGGCCTCGGTGTCGCCTAACGGGGAGCGCAAGATTGTGCTGGTCACCGGCGTTGGCCCGGCCAACCTGACCTGGATTGAGCCCTCTAACCAGGTGATTCGTGAGTTCGCGGCGCAGAACCCCGATATGGTCTTCATCGCTGACTGGCAGGCCGCTGCCAAGGGCCACCCCGAGTACCTGGTCTCCGACGGCGTGCACCCGCAAAACGAGGGTCTGACCGTCTACGCCCAGACCGTCAAGGACGCGGTGGCAAAGGCGCTGGCGGGATAAGGCCGTTGCAGCGCCGGGCCGTCAGGTCTGTGCCGTGTCACGGGCTGTTCCCCGGCTCTCGGCGTCTTTCCCGCGTTTGCCCGCTTTTCTCCCCTCACTTTGTACCACGTGCTGCCCAGATTTAGCCCCAAATATGGGCAGGGCGCGGTACAAAGTAGCTAGAGCGGCGCCCCTCTGCGCAGTTCAAGCATTGCAGCAATTTCACTGGCTACCTGCTCCGGATGGTTTCTCACCTGCGCCCAGCTATACCGAAGAACAATCCAGCCCTGATTCTGCAGCTGTTTCTCACGCTTGCGCTCTGACATAACAGCCCGATCAGTAGGCCCGTAGTCCGTGTATTTGATGTGGCCGTCAAACTCAACAATGACCTTCTCATCCTCGTACAGAAAATCAGGTCTATATACCCTACCTCCAACCACTACATTTACTTGCTGTGCAGGTCTCGGTAGGCCACCGTCAATAATTGCGATCAATAGAAGAGTTTCGCCAGGGCTTTCGCACAGGCTACTGAGATACGGAAGTGTAGCCCGCGCTCGGCGTGCTCCCCGGCCCTTGAGCCTATACAGCCGCTCTTCTACAGCTTCACTCGTTGTAAGTTGCCGGTTCAAAGCCGAGTTGATAATGCACACCGATTCGCTCAGCTCCAGGTATCTCGCACAGTCATCGAGTGTCTGTAGCAGGCTAGTTGCTCGCACTGTTCCTGATATGTATGCGATGGGAACAGAAGGTTTTACAGTGTAATGTTTGATGATTCCTTGAGCGCGGCCTCGAGTATTCGAGCCAGCCAGAATATCGACCAGGTTCTCTGAAGCAATGACGCTAAGGCCATGGAGCCAGGCAGCGCTCCTGTGGCTGAAGATAGCATCAGGGTTCTGTTTTGCATAGGCAGCTATGGCGTAGGGGTATCGCTCAGCTGGTCGCAGAGAGTTATAGATAGAGCTTGGGCAGAATATGCCGGGGCGTAATTGCACGAGCTCGCCGCGGTGCATTTTGCGTGTGATGGTGGAGTTGCATAGGCCGGCGGCTACAAGTTCGGCACGGGTGGAAACGAAGGTTAGAGGTTCAGCGATTCGCATAGGGTGAGTTTGGCTCACCGTGTCTGAGGTTTTCTACTACTCGGTGGATTGTGGATAGCAGATAGGAATCTTGTGCCTAGCCAGGGGTCTTTGGGGCGTTCTTTTGGTGCAGTGAAGACGCTTTGTTTCGCCTTCTATCCACAGGGGTTGACCGACTGTCGTTTACTCGCTTCGGGGAGGGGCCCCGTC
Organism: Rothia nasimurium; assembly: GCF_035916755.1. Lineage (GTDB taxonomy): Bacteria > Actinomycetota > Actinomycetes > Actinomycetales > Micrococcaceae > Rothia. The sequence goes on from NZ_JAYWIX010000009.1 coordinate 71,975, forward strand.
CGCCTGCCCTGCTTTCCCCTCACTTTGTACCACGTGCTGCCCATATTTAGCCCCGAAAGTGGGCAGGGCACGGTACAAAGCGGCAAGGTGCCCGTAGAGAGCGCAAAAAAGAAGGACGCCCGCAGATAAGCAGGCGCCCTCCCTAAAGTTTATTTGACGATAGTGGTAACCCACTCCTGGCTGGCCAGGTAGCGGACCAGGTCGTTGACTTCCTCGGCGGTTACTGACCGAACCCCATCGAGCAGCTCATCGATCGAGAGGAACTTACCCGAGTCTAGCTCAGCCCGGCCCAGGCGGCTCATTCGGGAGCCGGCGTCCTCACTGCCCAGCACGGTGGAACCACCCAGCTGCCCAACGACCTTCTTAAGTTCCTCCTGCGTGATACCGTCGCGCACAAATTCATCGAAGGTAGAGTGCATAAGCTCGGTAACCTGCTCTGCCTTGGCAGGGAGGCAGCCAGCGTACATACCGAAGTAGCCGGCGTCTGAGTAGGATCCGGTAAAGGAGAAGGTGGAGTAGGCCAGGCCGCGCTTTTCGCGGATTTCCTGGAAGAGGCGGGACGACATTCCCCCGCCCAGGGCGGAGTTGAGCACGCTCATGGCGTAGCGGCGCTCGTCGCCGGCGATGAGGCCGGGGCAGCCCATCACGATGTTGGTCTGTTCAAAGCCCTTGCTGAGGGTTTTTTCACGGGCTCCGGGAATGATCTGGCTTTGCTGACGGACGCGGCGCGGGGCAGGTAGGGCACCTTCGGTCAGGTCCCAGCCGCGGTTGGCTAGGGAGTCAAGGAGCAGGTTGACGATTTCTGAGTGGTTGAGGCTACCGGCTGCGGAAATGACTAAGCGGTCGGGGGTGTAGAACTTTTTGTAGTGTTCCCAGACCTTATCGCGGGCAACGTCGGTGATTTCCTGCGGGGTGCCGCCGATAGGGCGGCCCAGCGGGTTGTTGCCCATGAGCTGTTCGATGAAGGATTCGAAGGCGACGTCGGTGGGGTCATCCTGGTCCATGGCGATTTCTTCGAGGATGACGCCGCGTTCCTGTTCCAGCAGGGCAGGGTCGAGCTTGGCGCCGGTGACCATGTCGGCGATGACGTCGATAGCCATGGGGGTGTCTTCGTCGAGCACACGTGCGTAGTAGCAGGTGTGCTCTTTGGCGGTGAGGGCGTTTGATTCACCGCCTACCCGGTCAAAAGCGTGGGCGATATCGAGGGCGGTGCGGTTTTCAGTGCCTTTGAAGAGCAGATGTTCGAGGAAGTGGGTGGAACCCAGCATGCCGGGCTGTTCGTCGCGGGAGCCTACCCCTACCCAGAAACCGATGGAGACGCTGCGCTGGGAAGGCATACGTTCGGTGATGACGCGGACGCCGCCCGGCAGCACGGAGCGGCGCACTTCGTTGCCTCCCCCACCGGCGTAGATGAGACGGCCGGTGCGGTAGTTGAGCTCGTCGGTGAGGTCAGCGGTTTCAAGGGGTAGAAGGACGGGCATGGGCCTGCTTTCTGCTGTTCTGGGATACCTGTTTAGTATGCCAGATTTTTCAGTTTAGAATCTGGGGAAAACGCTTTACCATCACAAAATATGACTATATTTTTTAGACAAAATAGCTGAAGGGATTAGGGGCATTTTATTATTTAGTCTTTTTTTGATTAGATAACTAAGGAAACATATTTTTATCAGAAGGCCCTTTAGTTTTTATGAAACACCACACTCGCATCGCGGCCGCTCTGCTATCGTGCGGAGTCGCAACGCTCCCCATTGTTGCTCTCCCCCAAGCTGTCGCAGAGACCACCGCACAACAGGTTACTCCTGCAACGCAGACCCAGGCGTCGCTTTATTCACCCCAGTATGATCAGAGCGATTCTTACTTAGTTGTGGTTCCTGACCAGCGAACTTTTTACCCGCCCGTAGATTATTCTGGGGAACTCCCTGATGGAACCCGCTTTTCAGCTTCCCCGGACACCCCAAGCTGGATTTTTATTGGCCCTTACGGGGACATATCTGCCTCGCCTACCTATGATGTAGAACCGGGCACCTATACGGTAAACGTTCTTGTAACCTACCCCGATGGGTCGGTTGATACCCTATCTCAGCCCATAACGGTCATCAACGATTACTACAGCTCGCACATTACAGGTAATTATTTCCCCACGACCCAGCTCTCTTGGGGGCAGGAGTTCCCTTCGTTTGATCTTCAGGTTCCGTGGGAGCCGGGGATAGCTTTCTACATGGGTGAAAGCTCAAACCCCGCTTGGCTATCTGTCTCGAACTCTGGGTGGATTTCTGGCACTGTACCAGAGGGTACTCGCCCTGGACGCTATGACTATAGGGTCACTGCTTACGGCAACTACAATGTTCAGTTGCAGTACGACGGGTCTATTACTGTTACCGAGCCTGCCGGGCAAGAAGGTCTGTGGTATCCAGAGAATCTTTCTGTTGAACCAAATGGCCGTTTAGAGCTGGCCCCTCCTACTTTCGCTAACGGGTCTAAGGCACAGGGAGTTTTCTCTGCGACTACTGAAACCCCGTCGTGGGTTTCTGTAGCTAGCGATGGTTCTGTAGTGTTGGCCCCCGGCCTTGAGGTATCTAGCGGCGAGCATAAGATTCCTCTGAGCTTCGTGGGTGAGGACGGGGTAGAGCGCGCAGTTCATCTTACTGTGAATCTTTTAAAGTACAGTGACCTTATTTCTGTTTCTCGTGAACAAGCTTCAGTTGCAGAAACCGTTCCTGGTGAGGCTTTTAGTTATAACTTAGTAATCACAGGTAATGGTGGCTCTTTACCGGCTGGTACCGCTCTATCGCTGCAGTACTCTGACAGTGATATTTCGTCTGTTAGTTTGAGCGAGGACGGGCAGCAGATTCGTGTGGTTGCTTCTACGGATGCTCCTATTTCAACCGGGTCTTGGGCAAGTTATGCGTATCTACTACTCACCTACCCGGACGGGTCACAAGATAGTCTAGTAGCTCCGTATCGGGTTGTTGCCCCGCCCGTTCCAGAGGAAACTCCGGAGCCTTCCTCGGAACCCGTAGCCCCTACCCCCGAGGAGACCTCGGAAGTAGCTGTTCCTACAGCTTCAGCTGAGCCTACGGCTGTTCCCACAGCATCTGCGGAACCTTCCGCGACTCCTACTCCGGCAGAATCAGCTGCAGCTACAGCTGAGCCTACCGCCGCTCCCGTCGTTACTGATGCTGCGGCTGCTCTTCCTGAAGTCACCGAGTCTGTGGTGGCTCCTGTTGCGCCCACTGCAGTTGCGGCATCGCCCACCTCTGTACCGCCTGTAGAGCCTACCTTGCTAGCAGCTAGTCAGTTGTCTGTAGGTCCGCTACCTACCTATGGCCAGCCGATGCAGGGCCCTCGGGTGGAGCAAGCAAATGCTGCATCGCAGACTGCTCAGTTGAGTGAAGCAAGCTCATCGCAGGCTGCAGCTTCACCATCGAGTTCTGTTCAGCAGTCAGCCCAGCCTGCTTTGGCCCGTACTGGAGTTGGGGATAGTTTGACCATTCTGTCTATGGTGGGGGCAAGCTTGTTCTTTGTAGGTGGCATGGCATTAGTTGCAGTTCGTCGCCAGGCTAGATCAAAGTAAAGTTCAGAGCATAAAAACGAGGGGCAGGAACTCAAAGTTCCTGCCCCTCTTCTTTTTTATGGCTGGAGTACCGGTTTGATAAGCGGTGCCAGGCTTTCAGCAAATGCCTGAGTGATATGAGTGGGGTCTGTATGAGTCAGATATTCCCCAATAACTACAGGGCACGTCCCGTTGACGCAGGTTGCTGCAAGTGCATCAAAACGAGTCACAGTAGTTGCCCCGAGCTCGGCAGCATCTACAGCACGCTGTTCTGCTGTTTCCTTTTCCTGTTGGTAGCTTTGTAGCTCAGCAGAGCAATCTGCTGTTGTCCCAGTCTTAGTCATACAGCTTCGTGGATCGCCAGTAAGCGCAGGGGAACCAAGCACACTGATATGGCTGGTGTAGTTTGCAAGTTGCTTGAGCGTCTGAGCTGTTGCTTGCTCCCAGTTCTCTGACTTTTGAGTTGCATCGGTAATAATCTGGCCAGCTTCGTTGAGCTGATACTCATAGCCACCTGTTGCGCTCGCAATAACAATGAGATCTGGCTGCATCTTTTCAGCAAGATTAAACATAGAGGCTTATTCAAAAGTAGACACGCACCCCACACCCACCAACTAGACAACGGCCCCACCCGCGGCAAAAATATGAGCGTTAAATCTCTATAAATAACCTCAAGCCATACCGGACAAGACCGTTGCTACACCAGCGTACAACCGGCCTCACAGCCACGCAATTCGCCACGCTACACACAGCCCTCACCCATCACCTCACCTGGTCAAAACCAGGCGGAAGACCACCAGCGCTAACCCTCACCCAAGCCCTCAAAATCACCCTGCTCTACCACCGCCACAACCTCACCGAAGAACTCCTCGCAGAACTTTTTGCTGTCTCTCAATCGACAGTCTCACGAGCTATCAACACCATCGAAAAGGCCCTGGAGAAGATTCTCACTCCGCTGACTCAGCCTTTGAAAGAAAGCCTCAAAGCACCCGGGTCCTTAGTAGTTGACGGGACTCTGATACCCACGTGGAATTGGCGTTCACTTGGTAAAACAAATTTCTCTGGAAAGCACAAACGAGCCGGATTCAACCACCAAGTCATTTGCACCTTGGATGGAAAGTTGCTGGCTATCACAG
>NZ_JAYWIX010000010.1:0-61452 GCF_035916755.1 Rothia nasimurium
TGCGTGATGGTGGTGTAGGCCAGACTTTTGCAAAGAACTACACTATCTACTGGACCCCGCGCACCGGGGCCTACCCTGTTTATTTCTCAGGTGGTATTGGTGCAAGGTACCGTGCTGGTGGTTATGAGAACGGGTATGGGTACCCGGTTTTTGCTGAGACTGCTATTTCTGGTGGTGTGATGCAGAAGTTTGCTCTTGCTGATGGGCGTCGGTTTGCTTTTTATTGGACTCCTGAGCATCATCGTACTCATGTGGTGTGGGAGGCCGGTGGTATCGGTGGACGCTTTACTCGCGAGGGTGGCACTGGCACCTACGGTTTCCCTGGTGAGGATGAGGGTGCTTACGCTTACGGGGTACGTCAGACCTTCCGCCTCAATGGGAAAGAAACTCGTTTCTACTGGTCACCTGCTACCGGAACACGGACGATGAACGGCAAGGGTGCTATTTTTAGTCGTTGGGTAGGTTTGGGGCATGCTACTACTCTGGGTTTCCCGCTTACTGATGAAGAGGCTATTCCTGGGGGTGCGCAGCAGGTGTTTAGGGCGCAGAATGGTTGGGAGACTAGGTTGGTTTGGTCACCGGCTACGGGTACTCGTAAGGTTGCTGCTCATGGTGCGCTTTATTGGTATTGGGTTAATAATGGCTATACCAGCACCCTGGGTTTCCCCACGACTGATGAGACTGTGCAGGCTGATGGTAGCGTAACCCTGAAATTTTCTAGTGGTGTTGAGTTGCGGTGGACTGAGGCTGGTGGGGTAGAACGAGTCCGCTAGGCCGCAAAATCATCGCCAATAGGTAGTAGCACGCTAGGGCCTTCAAGCCCTAGAAGTAGCAGGGGGTTCGTGTAATCGAGCCCCCTGCGCGCTGTTTCAGAGCCAGGAGCTGGTTCTCGTACTCCCCAATGCAGACAGAATCTGGGGGCACAGTGCTGAATTTCAGAATCTAGCTGGGCGATGACGTCACCCGCCTGCACGCGGGTGCCCACGGGAAGTGGCTCACTCACCGGCTCAAAGGACGACCGCCGCCCGTCCGGGTGCTCAAGGGTGAGTACCTGCCGATCCACCACGGTGCCGGCAAAAACTACCTCACCCTCAAACGGGGCAAGGACGTTCCCGCCCGGCCCCAGCGCGAGGTCAACGCCGCGGTGCCCAGCAGCCCAGCGGGCAGCTGGCTTCTCAAAGCCCCGAACCACGGTAAGCTGCCCCTCCACTGGGGCCTGCCAGGGTGGCGTCCGCCCCGCAATCGCTAGCGGGGTTGTTGCCCCTACTAAAAGCAGAGCACAGCAACAAACCCCCAGAAACCTCATAAGCCTTCTGGAGAACGATAGAAGAAAAGACACGACAAAAACCTTTCGGTCGGTGCCCGCCCCTTACCCCAGGTGGCGCCAACCGTAGGTTGCTTCCATCTTTACCACTGGAAACCTGCCACCACAAGAGCCAAAACCCCGGTGATTAAAGCCCAATAATGCGGTATAGTTGTTGATTGCAGTTTGCCCCTGCGCCCTGCCCAAAACAGGCAGACTGAGGGCAAGGGGAATCCCTTTACATAGAGACCCCTCCTTGGTGAGCCGTTCATGCGAGTTTCACCCGGGATCTGACGTCGCGTAACGCGAAGCAACTAGCCTCTAGTTGATAAGGAACTTTCGGTCCGGCACAGGCCGGTGAAGGTCTGAGACAGATTCGTCACTCCAACGAAAAAGTCTGAGCGTTACCAGGGGAGCGGGCTTTTTGCCCACACGCTCCACATGTAAACCGATAACTACTATGCGCGGAGCGGAGCTAGCCTGGAATCAGGGGCCCGCCCGGCACCCCTAATACATAAGGAGACGACATGCCCGTCGTAACTATGCGCCAGCTTCTCGACTCAGGTGTCCACTTCGGTCACCAGACCCGCCGCTGGAACCCCAAGATGAAGCGCTTTATCCTCACCGAGCGCAACGGCATCTACATCATCGACCTGCAGCAGTCACTGGCCTTCATCGACCAGGCATACGAAGCTGTTAAGGCAACCGTTGCTCACGGCGGCACCGTTCTGTTCGTTGGTACCAAGAAGCAGGCTCAGGAAGCCATCGCTGAGCAGGCTACCCGCGTGAACATGCCCTACGTTAACCACCGCTGGCTCGGTGGTATGCTCACCAACTTCGCAACCGTCTCAAAGCGCATCGAGCGCATGAAGGAACTTGAGCAGATTGACTTCGACGACGTCGCAGGCTCACAGTTCACCAAGAAGGAACTGCTGCTTCTGCGCCGGGAGCACGAGAAGCTCGAGAAGACCCTCGGTGGTATCCGCAACCTCACCAAGGCTCCCTCACTGATCTGGGTTGTTGACACCAAGAAGGAACACCTGGCTGTTGACGAAGCTCAGAAGCTCGGCATCCCCGTAGTCGCTATCCTCGACACCAACTGCGACCCCGACGAGGTTTCCTTCCCCATCCCCGGCAACGACGACGCAATCCGCTCCGTCAACCTGCTCACCCGCGTCATCGCGGACGCAGTTGCTGAAGGTCTGCTGGAACGCGAAAACAAGAAGGCCGGCAAGTCAGCTAACGCTTCTGAAGAGCCCATGGCTGAATGGGAGCGCGAACTGCTTGAGCAGCACGAAGCTGCTAAGGCAGAAGCACCCGCTGAAGAAGCTAAGTAAAGCCTCATAAGAGAAACGGCACCCGCCCACATTCGGTGGGTGCCGTTCTCACCTTTCTTGCCGGTGCCACCGGTAAGAGCCCAATAGATTTCCCTAATCTGTTCAAAATATAAGGAGTTCACCATGGCGAACTACACCGCAGCCGACATCAAGGCTCTGCGCGAAAAGACCGGCGCAGGCATGCTCGACGTCAAGAAGGCCCTCGACGAGGCCAACGGCGACCAGCAGAAGGCAATGGAAATCATCCGCGTTAAGGGCCTCAAGGGCGTCACCAAGCGCGAAGGCCGTGCAACCGCAGAAGGCCTCGTAGCTGCACGCGTAGAAAACGGCGTTGGCTTCATGATTGAAGTTAACTCAGAAACCGACTTCGTTGCTAAGTCCGAGCCCTTCATCAAGTTCGGTAACGACGTCCTCGAAGCAGCAGTTGCCGCTAACGCTTCCACCCTGGAAGAACTCAAGGCAGCTTCTTACGAAGGTAAGACCGTCGACGAACTCACCACCGAAGCAGGCGCCCTGCTCGGCGAAAAGATCGTTGTTCGCCGCGTAGCTCGCGTTGAAGGCGAGAACGTTGCAGTTTACCTGCACAAGACCTCCAAGGACCTGCCCGCACAGGTTGGCGTTCTGCTTGCAGTAGCTGGCGAGAACACCGAGGAAGTTGCTCACGACGTAGCCGTTCACATCGCTGCAATGAGCCCCAAGTACCTCAACTCAGACTCCATCTCAGCTGAGGACATCGAGGCCGAGAAGCGCGTTGCTGAAGAAACCGCACGCGGCGAAGGCAAGCCCGAGCAGATTATCCCCAAGATCGTTGAGGGTAAGCTCAAGGCTTTCTACAAGGAAAACACCCTGCTCGACCAGGACTTCGCCAAGGACTCATCAAAGTCTGTAGCTGCAGTTCTCGAGGAGAACGGTGCAACCGCAACCGCTTTCGAGCGTTTCCGCGTCGGCGCCTAATACTCGTCAGGTGTGATTGAGCACCAAAAAAGCTCATAGCTCAGGGGAGCCCCGCACAGGGGCTCCCCTTTGCCGTATGCTAGAAACAAAGCGCGCAACGGATGCCGCAAAAAAATTTTGACCTTTTTCAGGAGGGCCACCATGGCAGAGTCAACCAGAACCATCCACCGCGACGACACCGGCCGTCGCCGCGTCCTACTCAAGCTCTCCGGTGAGGTCTTCGGCGGCGGTGAAGTTGGCATCTCCACCGAGGTCGTCCGCGGCATCGCAGAACAGATTGCCTCAACCATCGGCCAGGTCGAAGTTGCAGTCGTCGTTGGCGGCGGCAACTTTTTCCGCGGCGCAGAGCTCTCGGAAGCCGGCATGGACCGCTCCCGCGCCGACAACATCGGCATGCTGGGCACTGTCATGAACTCTCTTGCCCTGCAGGACTTCCTCGAGCAGGCCGGCATCGACACCCGCGTCCAGTCAGCCATCTCCATGCAGCAGGTCGCAGAAAACTACATCCCCCGCCGCGCCATCCGCCACATGCAAAAAGACCGCGTCGTCATCTTCGGCGCCGGCGCAGGCCTGCCCTACTTCTCCACCGATACCGTCTCGGCCCAGCGTGCCCTCGAAATCCACGCTGACGAGGTTCTCGTTGCCAAGAATGGCGTGGACGGGATCTACACCGCCGACCCCAACAAAGATCCCAATGCCGAGCGCCTCTACAAGCTCACCTACGACGAAGCCCTGAAGCGCAATATCCGCGTCATGGACCAGACCGCCTTCTCCCTCTGCAAGGACAACAACGTCACCATGCGCGTCTTCGGTATGCAGGGAGAGGGAAATGTAGCTCGCGCCATTCTCGGCGAGGAGATTGGCACCTTGGTTACTGCCTAAAGGCCTCAAGCCCACTAGACTAGATAGAGACTACTTATACAGCGCCCACTGACGGGCACAACCCTAAAGGACTAACAACAGATGGTTGAAGAAACCCTGCTCGAAGCCGGCGAAAAGATGGACAAGTCCGTCGAGGCCCTCAAGAACGAATTTGCCTCAATCCGCACCGGCCGCGCCAACCCTGCCCTCTTCGCAAACCTCACCGCAGACTACTACGGTGCCCCCACCCCCCTGCAACAGCTGGCGTCCTTCCAGACCCCCGAAGCTCGCACCGTCCTGATCACCCCCTACGACAAGAGTGCCCTGGGTGCCATCGAAAAGGCAATCCGCGACTCCGACCTCGGCGCTAACCCCGCCAACGACGGCAACGTCGTGCGCGTCGTTATGCCCGAAATGACCGAAGAGCGTCGCAAGGAATACATCAAGATGGCAGGCCACAAGGCCGAAGAAGGCCGCGTTGCTGTGCGCAACACCCGCCGCCATGCCAAGACCGCGCTCGACAAGCTGGTCAAGGACGGCGAAATCGGGGAGGACGAGGGCGCACGCGGCGAAAAGGAACTCGACGCCCTGACCAAGAAGCACATCGACACCGTTGATGCGCTGCTGAAGTCCAAGGAAGCTGAACTGCTCGAGGTCTAATACCGCATGACTGTTCACTTTCAAGAACAGCAGCCCCAGGCCTCTAAAGCCGGCAGGAACCTACCCGCCGCCATCACCGTCGGCCTCGTGCTGGGCGCGTTGCTGGCGGTGGGTTTGTTTTTTGTTCCCCTCATCCTGGTGCTCCTGGCGGCTGCTGCCGTGTCAGTAGGCACCTGGGAGGTCTGCCACGGGCTAAACCAGAAGCGCGGTATGGGAATCCCCGTTATCCCTGCCGTTGCCACCGCATTCGTGATGCCCTTTGCAGCCTACTACGGGGGCGGACCATGGCTAATCTTTACGGTGGTCGCCTCAATCCTGGTGCTGATTGGCTGGCGTATTGTGGGGGACCGCGACGGCATGATTATGTCGATTATGGGATCCATCTTCGTGATGTCCTGGGTGCCTTTCATGATTTCCCTGGCCCTGCTGCTCTACCGCGAAGAATCAGGCCCCGGTAAGGTGCTCATGATCCTGCTCATGGCCATCGGTAACGACACCTGGGGCTACATTGCTGGCGTTAAATGGGGTAAGACCCCTATGGCCCCCAAGATTTCTCCCAAGAAAACCTGGGAGGGCTTTGTCGGGTCGATGGTGGGCTCGATTATCGTGGGCATTATCTGCTCCCTCTTCATCGGGGATCCCTGGTGGTATGGCCTGGTTGTAGCTATCTTCCTGGTGGTCGCCTCAACGGCAGGTGACCTGGGGGAGTCCATGGTCAAACGTGAAATCGGCATTAAAGACATGTCGAATATCCTGCCCGGCCACGGTGGCGTGATGGACCGCCTAGATTCCATCGTCTTTGCTATTGCTATCGGCTACGTGATTTTCTCGGTGCTTTCAGCCCTTTTCTAGGGTGGCACTGCTCGATATTGGAGGCTCAATGAAACATCAGGCTGAATCGTCCGGTGAGTTTCGCCGGGTTGACTCCCATGAGAAGGGGTACTCGGTGGCTGCCGTGGACTCCTTTTTCACCCGCCTGGCCGATGATTATGAGTTAATGCTCTCAGGCGCTGAGCTGGGTGCGGACGTGCACACCTCACGCACAGTGCGCGAGGCGGTTTTTGAGCCAGAGAAGGGCGGCTACGCTCCGGACGACGTGGATGCAGCCCTCGACAAGGTTGAGGACCGCTTCTGTGAGCTGGAACGCTACCTGTACGTGCAGCGCTACGGGCAGGGGCCCTGGGATCAGGCAGTGCAGGAACTGCGAGAGTTGCTGCTCGGGCGCCTAGAGCGTCCGGCCGGGCAACGCTTCCGTAGACCTGCCAAGAGGCTGACCAAGGGCTACTTCACTAAGGAAGTTGATGCTCTCTGCGATCGTCTCCTTGCCCACCTCGAGGGGGCGGACGCGCTCACCCCCGCTGATATCAGGGCAGCAGCTTTTAGCCCGGCGACGGGGGACCTCTGCTACGAGGAAACCCAGGTTGATGCTTTCTTGGATCGAGCAATCGAGTACCTCAACGATACAGCCCAGTAAGCGAAGAAAAGCTAAATTGTGCGGACCACCTGAAATATTTCAGGTGGTCCGCACTTTTTAGTCCAGACACTTGTATGTAACGTAGATAACAGGCTAATGTGTTTTCAGTTACACAAAGGAGGTAGTGATGGCACACACATCACCAGAGTCTCACCAGCCCGTTATCGACGCTGAGCATGTCGACTTCCGGGCCGCCCAGAAGAGTGGCGAGTTTAAAGAGCTTCGCGCAACCCACAGGTCCTTCGTTTTCCCCATGACTGTGGCGTTCTTGGTTTGGTACTTGCTATATGTGATTCTGGCGGTGTATGCCCCCGGTTTCATGGCAACCAAGGTGCTGGGCAACGTCAATATCGGCATTATTCTTGGCCTTTTGCAGTTCGTTACCACCTTCACCATCACTGGCTGGTACGTGGCTTTTGCCAATAAGAAGCTTGACCCGCGCGCGAGCAGCCTTCGCGCTGACATTGAATCAGGGCACTACGCCCACAAGACTCACTAAGGGGTGAATCTCATGACGTCAACAGGAACTCTGCTGGCTGCAGAAGCTAGCACTCAGACCGTGGGCACCCCCTGGGTGAACATGGCGGTGTTCGGGGCCTTCGTGCTGGCTACCATGGTGGTGGTGCTTCGCGCCTCTAAGAACAACAAGACCGCAGCTGACTACTACGCTGGTGGCCGCTCCTTTAGCGGTACCCAGAACGGTCTGGCTATCGCGGGTGACTACCTCTCGGCGGCCTCCTTCCTCGGTATTGTGGGCGCTATTGCCCTGCAGGGGTATGACGGCTTCCTTTACTCCATCGGCTTCCTGGTTGCCTGGCTGGTGGCCCTGCTACTGGTGGCTGAGCCCCTGCGTAACACCGGTAAGTTCACCATGGCAGATGTGCTCTCCTTCCGCCTACGCCAGCGCCCTGTCCGAATTGCCGCCTGTATCTCAACCCTGGCTGTTACCCTCTTCTACCTGCTGGCCCAGATGGCCGGTGCAGGTGCCCTGGTTTCCCTGCTGATGGGTATTAGCTCTAAGGCTGGCCAGTCACTGGTCATCATCATCGTGGGTGTACTCATGATTGTTTACGTTCTAATTGGTGGCATGAAGGGCACCACCTGGGTGCAGATTATCAAGGCTGTTCTGCTGGTCTCTGGTGTTGCCATTATGACCGTCTGGATTCTGGCAATCTACGGCTTCAACTTCTCCGCCATGCTCGGTGCTGCGGTTGAAACCTCCGGTGGTAACGAGAAGATTCTTGAGCCCGGCCTCAAATACGGCCTGAATGACCTGACCAAGCTGGACTTCATCTCCCTCTCCCTGGCCCTGGTCTTCGGCGCAGCTGGCCTGCCCCACGTACTCATGCGTTTCTACACCGTTCCTACCGCTAAGGAGGCCCGTAAGTCGGTGGTCTGGGCTATCGTACTGATCGGCCTCTTCTACCTCTTTACCCTGCTGCTCGGCTTCGGCGCTGCAGCCCTGGTGGGTGCGGACGCCATCAAGGCGGCTCCCGGCGGCGTCAACTCGGCAGCCCCCCTGCTGGCCTTTGAACTGGGTGGCTCCCTCTTGATGGGTGTTATCGCGGCGGTTGCTTTCGCAACCATCCTGGCTGTGGTTGCGGGTCTGGCGATTACCGCGTCCGCCTCCTTCGCCCACGATATCTACACCAACGTTATCTGCAAGGGCAACGCTGACCCTGCCAAGGAAATCCGCGTAGCAAAAACCACCGTGGTGGTTATCGGCCTGCTGTCCATTGCAGGTGGTATCGGCGCCCAGGGGCAGAACGTAGCCTTCTTGGTGGCCCTGGCCTTCGCGGTAGCTGCCTCGGCTAACCTGCCCACCATCGTCTACTCCCTCTTCTGGAAGGGTTTTAAGACCCGCGGTGCCCTCTGGTCTATGTACGGTGGTCTGAGTATCTCCGTTGTCCTCATCATCTTCTCTCCGGTGATGTCCGGTGCTGAGACCTCTATGATTGCCGGTGCTGACTTCGCCTGGTTCCCCCTGGCTAACCCCGGTATCGTAGCTATCCCTGCCGCCTTCCTGCTGGGCTTCCTGGGCTCACTCGGTGGTGATAAGGAAGATGAAATCAAGCAGGCTGAGATGGAAGTTCGTTCCCTCACCGGCGTCGGTGCAGAAGGAGCTATTGACCACTAAGAACCGGTAGGTTTGTGTCTGCTGTAAGCCCCCATTACTGGCAGCCCATAGCAGGGTTTGTCGGTGGTGGGGGCTTCTGTGTGGGGTTGAGGGTGTAACACGGGGAAATGGTAAGCCAGCACACTTGTAGCTTGCTTAGCTTTATCTTGGAATCTGATATAAACTAGAAGCACACTGAATAAATCGAGGCTTTGGCCTCGATACTTACGAAAAAAGGAAAACATGTCAATTTTCGGTTGGATTATTATTGGTCTTCTTGCTGGCGCTATCGCAAAGCTGATTATGCCCGGTAAGCAGGGTGGTGGCATCCTGGTCACCATGGTGCTCGGTATCGTAGGTGCTATGCTCGGCGGCTGGCTTGGTTCCTTCCTGCCCTTCCTCTCAGACGGTATGAGCAGTGGCGTCGGTATCGGCACCCTCTTCACCGCCGTTGTAGGCTCACTGCTGGTCCTCTGGATTTACGGTGCCATCACCAAGAACAAGGCCTAAGCCCTAGTAGCTTAACTCTAAGCACCCAAGCCCCGGCGGACGTCCTCGCATCAAAGCAGGCGCCCACCGGGGCTTTGTGCTACCCGCGTGGGCAAAAGAACACTGCTCCCTCAACCAGGCGGGCGGACGCCGGCGGTAGGGTAGTGGGGCACCACAAGAACACCGGCAGGTAGGGACCTTCATGAAAAGCATCGCCAGAATCGTTAGAGCCACAAAAGAGCTATGGCCCTACTTCGTAGGAATCATCATCTGTGCGGTACTTACCAGCGCAACCTCCCTGCTGGCTCCCTTCATTATTTCGGGGGCAACCGATGCCGTCGTGGGGCACCTGAACGGTTCAGCCCCCACCACCGGCACAGCCATCGCCTGGTTCGCGGCCGCCTACCTGGTAGCCCAGCTGGTGAGCGTTCTGACCACCAATATCGGCGGCTACATCGGGGACGTGATGAGCCAGCGCATGCGCACCATTCTGTCGGTGCGCTACTACGAGAAACTGCTCTCCCTGCCCCTGTCCTACTTCGATACCGAGCTGACCGGCACCATCATAGCCCGGCTCAACCGCTCCATCACCGAAGTCACCAACTTCGTCAAGACCATGAGCAACACCTTCATCTCCCTGGTACTCACTACTGTCTCGGTGATTGTGATTAGCTCCATCTACTACTGGCCCCTGGGGTTGCTGCTCATTATCATCTTCCCGGTCTACTTCTGGCTCACCAGCAAAACCAGCGAAAAATGGCAGGTCTGGGAAGGCGAGAAGAACGAGAATATCGACATCGCATCCGGCCGCTTTGCCGAAGTTATCGGGCAGATTCGCGTGGTCAAGTCCTTCGGCCGCGAGCGCCGGGAACTCACTGATTTCGGTGGTCGTTTCGAAAAGACCATCGGGCTCACCCGCGCCCAGTCTAAGTTCTGGCACGCTATGGACGTTGCCCGGCTCTCCTTCCTCAACCTCATCTTCTTCGCCCTCTACCTGCTGATTTTCCTGCGCACCCTGGCCGGGGACTTCACCATCGGCGACATGGTGCTGCTCATTCAGCTTCTGGCTATGGCGGTTGCTCCCATCAATTCGCTCTCCTGGATTGTCGACACCGCCCAGCGCGCTATTGCCGGTTCTAAGGACTACTTTGAGGTCATGGAACGGCAGTCAGACGCCCGCGCCCTGGCCATTACCGCCGGGGCTGCCGGGGCGCGTCCGGATTCCGCTACTGATGCCGTTGCCGCCAGCCTCACCGCTGAACCCGGGGCCGAACTCGTCCGCTTTGAGGGCGTAACTTTCGGCTACGAGGGGGAAGCAGATGTGCTGCACGGGATTGATCTGGCGGTGAAGCGTGGTGAGCGTATTGCCTTTGTGGGGGAGTCCGGCGGGGGTAAGTCGACCCTCATGGCCCTGCTTGAAGGTCTCTATGACCCGCGTGAAGGCCGGGTGCTGGTGGACGGCATGGATATTGCCGGTAGCGACCTGGCGCAGGTGCGCTCGCTGATTGGCATGGTCTTCCAGGACGCCTCGCTCTTCTCGGGCACTATTGCCGAGAATATTGCCTACGGCCGCCCCGACGCTACCCGGGAGCAGATCATCGAGGCTGCCACTAAGGCGAACGCCCACGATTTCATCTCAAAGTTTGCGGACGGCTACGAGTCGCTGATCGGTGAGCGCGGCCTGAAGCTCTCGGGCGGCCAGAAGCAGCGTATCGCTATTGCCCGGGCCATGCTCAAGGACGCCCCGATCCTGATTCTTGACGAAGCTACAAGCGCCCTGGACACCAAGGCCGAGCGGGCCGTGCAGAAGGGACTGGAAGAGCTGATGGAGGGCCGAACCTCCCTCATCATTGCCCACCGTCTCTCGACCATCGCAACGGTAGACCGTATCGTCACCCTCAAGGAGGGGCGGATTGATGAGGTGGGCAGCCCTGCTGAGCTGGCGGCCTCCGGTGGTATCTACGCCGAATTGCTGGGCCTGCAGAATAGCGGCGGTAAGGCTAGCAAGAAGAAACTGCAGAGCTTCGACATCGTCGGCTAAAAGGGGTAGGTACCATCTAGGTCAGAAATGACCATCAACTAGGTGGGTTTTTCTGACCTAGATGGTACCTACCGGGGTGTAAAACTTAAGGTATGAAGAAAAGCACCCTCACCACCTTAGCCGGTGGGCTCGCCCTCGCCACCGCCGGTCACTTTGCCTTTTGGGGCTACCAGCAGCACAAGTACGTTCACCCGGAGCTCCGCCACTGGAAGCTCTTTATCGCACCCCGCCCCGGTTACGTTGCCCTGAAAGGACGCCTGAAGCGCGAGCCCCAGCGCGCCTTTGCCGTCGTTGCGCCCCCGGCCCCCGGCGTCCGCGTCGAGATGGTCGATGTGGCCCAGCCCGACCTACCCGGTGGCCTGCCCTGCTACCTCAACCTGCCCGAGCACCGCCAGTACGACGGGGCAGTGCTCTGGATTCACGGGGGCGGGCACGTGCTCGGTTCCACGGGCCCCGACCAGGCAAAAGTCTCCCAGTTGGCTGCCGACCTGGGCGTGCCCGTCCTCTCCGTTGAGTACCGCAACGCCGGTGAGGCCCCCTTCCCCGCCGACCTTGACGACTGCTACGCCGCCCTGCGTTGGCTGCAGACCCACGCTGAAAAGTACGGCATCAACCCCGCCAAGATTGCCCTGGCAGGTTCTAGCGCCGGTGGCGGCCTGGCTGCCTCCCTGGCCCAAAAAGCCCTGGATACCGGCCACCCGGTCGGCTTCCAACTACTGGCCTACCCCATGCTCGATGACCGCACCGACCGACCCGCCCAGCCCGGCCAGGGCCGCTGGCTCTGGACCGCCCTCGATAACAAACTGGCCTGGAATACCTACCTGGGCGGACGCGCGGGCGCAGCTTCCCTGCCCGACTACGCCGCCCCTGCCCGCCGCCACAACCTGGCGGGCCTACCGGCAACCTGGATTAGCGTAGGCGATATCGACCTCTTCTACGCCGAGAACTCCTCCTACCACCAGCGCCTGCTGGCCGCCGGGGTCGAAAGCACCCTGTATGAGGTACCCGGCATGTACCACGACGCCCCCGGCCTGAAGCCCACAGCCCCGGTCGTCCGCGAACTTGAAGCTGCCCAGCGGGCCGCCCTGCGGGCCTTCTTCGAGGGCAACTAGGGCCTGTGAGAACATAGAATCATGCGATTTGGCTCAACTCAGCGCTTCGGCGCCTCCCGCGAAACCCTCACCGACCAGCTAGCAGACTTCCTGATAGGTGGGCGGACGGTCACCCTGCTCGGCTCCACCGGGTCCATCGGCACCCAGGGCGTGCAGGTCATCGACCACCTCAATTCTCTGGCAGGGACCTCCACCGGCAGCGACGACGCTCCCGTGCTCGTCACCGCCCTCTCAGCTGGCTCCCGCTCCCTGCCCCTTCTGGCAGAGCAGGCCGCCCGCCTGCGTCCGCACCTGGTCGCTACCAGCGGCACCGAATCGGACGCTGCCACCCTGCGCTCGCTGCTGGCTGAGCTGGCGCCGGGCTACAGCCCCCAGATTGAGTGGGGCAAGGACGCCGCCACCGCCGCAGCCCGCGCCGGGGCGGATGTGGTGCTCAACGGCATCACGGGCTCTATCGGCCTGGAACCCACCCTGGCTGCCCTGCAGGCAGGCTCCCAGGTGGCCCTGGCTAACAAGGAATCGCTGATTGCCGGTGGCGAGCTGGTTAAGGCCGCCGTGGACGCCTCACCCCTGGACCAGCCCATGATTCCGGTGGATTCTGAGCATTCTGCTCTGGCCCAGGCTCTAGCATCGGGCACCGACCGGGAGATTGACCGGCTGGTGCTGACTGCCTCGGGTGGGCCCTTTAGGGGCATGACCTACGAGCAGTTGCGGGAGGTAACACCGGCGCAGGCTCTAGCCCACCCCACCTGGGATATGGGGCTGGTGGTGACCACCAACTCGGCCTCTATGGTCAATAAGGCCCTGGAGGTGCTGGAGGCCCACCACCTCTTTGGCATTGACCTGGACCGTATTGATGTGACGGTTCACCGCCAGTCGGTGGTGCATTCTATGGTGCAGTTTGTGGACGGCTCGACCCTGGCTCAGGCGTCCCCGCCCACCATGCTGCTGCCCATTGCCTTGGGGCTAACCTGGCCCCACCGTATTCCGGGTATCGCGCAGCCCTGCGACTGGTCGCAGGCTACCGAGTGGACTTTTGAGCCCCTGGATAACAAGGCCTTCCCGGCGGTGGAGATGATTAAGCGGGCGGGCCAGCGGGGCGGTACCTTCCCGGCGGTCTTCAACGCGGCGAATGAGGAGGCGGTTGCTGCCTTCCACGTCGGCGCTATTCGTTTTACCGACATGATTGAGACGACCGGGCGGGTGCTCGATGAGCACGCGAGTTCATCGGCCCTGGCCGAATCTGGTTTTCTGACTCTGGACACGGTGTTGGAGGCTGAACGCTGGGCCCGCACCCGTGCCAACGAGATCCTAGGGCAGGCCTAGACCCCGTATAGGCGTGTCTAAAGAGATGACCCCCTCGTTTCTCTCTTCACCCCGAGATAATCCATGGGGTAAAGAGAGAAACAAGGGGGGCATCGTTTGATGAATGCAGCCTAGAAAACGGTGAGGCCTCGTGCGCGGAAGATGTCGCGGGCGGATTCGGTGGCTTCTTTGCTGGGCGGGTGCACGTCCTTGAGCTTGTAGTCGTAGCCCAGGGACTCCCACTTGTCGGTGCCCATCTGGTGGAAGGGCAGCACCTCAACACGTTCAACGACGTTGCGCCAGCGGCAGACGATATCGGCGACCTTTTCGATGTTGTCGGGGGCGTCGGTGTAGCCGGGTACCAGCACAAAGCGGATCCAGATTTTCTTGCCGAGGGCTGAGAGCCTGTCCCCAAAGTCGATGGTGGGCTGCAGGGCGCGGCCGGTGAGCTCTCGGTAGACCTCTTCAGCGCCTGACTTCACATCGAGTAGCACCAGGTCAACGTTATCGAGGAACTCGTCAGAGGCGTGGGCCCCGAGGAAGCCCGATGTATCGATACAGGTATGGATTCCGAGGGATTTTGCGCTCATGAGGATGTTCTCGGCGAAGGGGCGCTGCATGAGAACTTCGCCGCCTGAGATGGTGATGCCCCCGCCGGTGGCTTTGAAGACTTTGCGCATGCGCTTGATTTTTTTGATGAGGTCGGCTGCCATGACGGGTTTTCCGTCCTTCATGTTGAAGGTGTCGGGGTTGTGGCAGTAGAGGCAGCGCAGGGGGCAGCCGTTCATGAAGATGGTCATGCGGGTGCCGGGCCCGTCGACGGCGGTGACCAGTTCCCAGGAGTGCACGGAGCCGAGTTGCCCTTCGCGCATGAGTTTGAGTTGGGCGGAGCGTTCGAGTTCGGTGAGTTCGCCCAGGCCCCAGGTTCCTGCCCCGGAATGCCGGTCCGCCGGCGGAGCAAATGCTAGCTCGCCGGCGGTATCGGTTATCTCGTGAGAGATATCAAGTGACATGAAGAATCACTAGGCTCCGTGGTGGAAGGTGCGTGAGAGTACGTCGAGCTGCTGTTCGCGGGTGAGGCGCACGAAGTTGACGGCGTAGCCCGAGACACGGACGGTCAGGTTGGGGTACTTGTCGGGGTTCTCCATG
This sequence comes from Rothia nasimurium, assembly GCF_035916755.1. Classification (GTDB taxonomy): domain Bacteria; phylum Actinomycetota; class Actinomycetes; order Actinomycetales; family Micrococcaceae; genus Rothia. The sequence goes on from NZ_JAYWIX010000010.1 coordinate 14,802, forward strand.
GCGTCCTCGAGGGTTTCGCGGTTAAGGACGTTGATGTTTGCGTGGTAGAGGCCCTTGGGGGCGGTCTTGTTGGCGCGGTTTGCCTTCATGGAAGCGAGGCGCTCTTCGTAGGTCTTGACGGCCATGATGTTCTCCTTAGTGGTGAGTTGATTGAAATAGTGCGGCAACCCAGGTTCGCAGCGAAGCTGCTGGCTCGGTGGCTGGCGTGAATCGCCTTGTGAGCGAAGCGAACCAGGTGAGAGGGTCGGCAGCGAGCGCGAACCTGGGGAGCCGTTCTGTAGTTTTAGTCCTCTTCAGGAATGAATCCTGCGTCCAAGATTCCGACCAGGTTGGTGACCTGTTCTTCCTTGGTGCGGCCGAGGGCGGTGGGGGTAATGGTGTTGGTTAGGGAGATGCCGTCGAGGGCGTCTTCGTAGTCCAGCTTGCCGACCGAGAGCATGGAGGCGACCATGCCGTGGGTGTCCATGCCGTTTTCGGGGTTGGCGCCGGGGGAGAAGGGGGTGCCTGCACGGTGACCGGAGGGGAAGTTACCGGTTGCCTTGCCGTAGACCACGTTGGAGGTGATGGTTAGCACCGACTGGGTGGGGATGGCGTCGCGGTAGAGAGGGATGGCTTTGATCTTCTCCATGACGGTGTGGACGATGGTGGCGGCGATGTCGTCGGCGCGGTCGTCGTCGTTGCCGTAGGCGGGGAAGTCGCCTTCGGTGATGTAGTCGACGATGAGGCCGGTTTCGTCGCGGACGGGGGTGACGGTGGCGTACTTGATGGCGGCGAGGGAGTCGGCGACGATGGAGAGGCCGGCGATGCCGCAGCCCATGGCTCGGATGATGTCTGAGTCGTGCAGAGCCATTTCGATGGATTCGTAGGCGTACTTGTCGTGGCTGTAGTGGATGATGTTGAGGGCTTCAACGTAGGTGGCGATGACCCAGTCGAGCATTTCTTCGTACTTGAGCCAGACTTCGTCAAAGTCGAGGGGGCCGTCGCCCTGGATGGGCTCGTAGCCTTCGACAATCTGCTTGCCGGTCATCTCGTCGCGTCCGCCGTTGATGGCGTAGAGCAGGGCTTTGGCGGCGTTGACGCGGGCGCCGAAGAACTGCATCTGCTTGCCGATTTTCATGGGGGAGACGCAGCAGGCGATGGCGACGTCGTCGCCCCACTGTTCACGAATCTGGGGGTCTGATTCGTATTGGATGGAGGAGGTTTCGATGGAGATGGCGGAGCAGAATTCCTTGTAGCCGGTGGGTAGGTTTTCGTCCCAGAAGATGGTGATGTTGGGTTCGGGGGCGGGGCCTAGGTTGCGGAGGGTCTGCAGCAGGCGGAAGGAGGTTTTGGTGACGAGGGTGCGGCCGTCGTCGGCGAAGCCACCGTCGGACCAGGTGGCCCAGTAGGGGTCGCCGGAGAAGATCTGGTCGTAGTCGATGGTGCGGAGGAAGCGGACGATGCGGAGTTTGATGACGAGGGCGTCGATCATTTCCTGGGCGTCGGTTTCGGTGATGAGGCCGGCGGCGAGGTCGCGTTCAAAGTAGACGTCGAGGAAGCCGGAGAGGCGGCCGATGGACATGGCAGCGCCGTCTTGGGATTTGACGGAGGCCAGGTAGGCGAAGTAGGTCCACTGCACGGCTTCTTGGGCGGTGCGGGCGGGGCCGGAGATATCGAAGCCGTAGAGGGCTGCCATTTTCTTGAGGCGCTTGAGGGCTTTGATCTGTTCTGAGTGTTCTTCGCGGTAGCGGGCCCAGTGCTCTGAGAAGCCTGCGTCGGCAACGGCGTGCTTGGCGCGTTCTTTGTCGGCGATGAGGTTGTCGACGCCGTAGAGGGCTACGCGGCGGTAGTCGCCGATGATGCGGCCGCGGCCGTAGGCATCGGGTAGGCCGGTGATGATGTGGGAGGAGCGGGCAGCGCGGATGCGGGGGGTGTAGATGTCGAAGACGGCGTCGTTGTGGGTCTTGCGGTATTCGGTGAAGATTTTCTTGATGTTTTCGTCGGGTTCTTTACCGGCTTCGCGGATTGCGGTTTCGACCATGCGCCAGCCGCCGTTGGGCATCATGGCGCGCTTGAGGGGTACGTCGGTTTGGAGGCCGACGATGACGTTGTCGTCGTCTGAGATGTAGCCTGCGGGGAAGGCGTCGATTTCGGCGGGGGTGTGGGTGTCGACGTCGTAGACGCGGTTTTTGCGTTCGACGGAGAGGTAGTTCTTTTCGAGGGTGTCCCAGATGCGCAGGGTCTTGTCGGTGGGCCCGGCGAGGAAGGCGGCGTCGCCTTCGTAGGGGGTGTAGTTTGCAAGGACGAAGCCGCGCACGTCGATGCTGTCTTGCCAGGGGCCTGGGGTGAAGCCTTCCCAGGCGGTGGCGGATTGTTCGTTGACAAAGACTCCCGTTGCGGGGGCTTCAACCTGTGCAGTCATGATGAGTGCTCCTCGTGAAGTGATGGGGTGGCGCCTTTGCTGAGGCGGCGCGCTTTCTTCTTTTATTCTGCCCAGTTTGCCCGGTAAAACAAAATAGGTATAGCAGATGCTTAAAAACACTGTGGTGCACTAATGGTTTATATTTACACTAATCAGAGCGGGTATTGAGGGCTTTTGTTCACTTTTTGAGCACTTACCGCAGCCTAGATGAGGCCCAGAAATCCCCTCTTTGACACTTTGTGACGTAAAGGCCTTTTTGACCCAAAAGTAAAGGTAGGAACCACCCCAAAGCCCTGCTCACCTTCCCTCTTTGTGGGCAAACTCCAAGGCCATCTAAGGCGACAGCTCCCAGCCTCATGACGTACTCTGGCAGGTGACCTGCCCAACCACCACGGGCGCCGCATCTACAAGGAGCACCCCCGCGTGACCGTCCTACTTTTTATCGTCGGTGTAGTGCTGATGGCCCTAGCTATCGCCGCCTCTATCGCCCTGCACGAGCTGGGCCACCTGGTGCCCGCCAAACTCTTTGGCGTGCGCGTACCCCAGTACATGATCGGGTTCGGCAAGACCCTCTTCTCCTGGCGGCGCGGCGAAACCGAGTACGGCTTCAAGGCCCTGCCCTTAGGCGGCTACATCTCGATGATTGGCATGTACCCGCCCGGCAAAGACGGAGCGGACGGACGCGCAGGCGGCACCAGCCCCCTCCAGCAGCTTGCCCGTGAGGCAAGGGCGGCAGACGCCGAACGCATCACCGAGGCAGACCAGGACAGGCTCTTCTACCAGCTGCCGGTCTATAAGCGCATCATCATTATGCTGGGCGGGCCTTTCATGAACCTGCTCATCGGTGTGGTGGCAACCGCGGTGCTCGTGACCGGCTTTGGCTCCTACCAGCCGACCGCCAGCGTCCAGACCGTTGCCCAGTGTGTACAAACCGTGGACTCCACCAACGCCAATACCGCTAACTCCATCGAGTGCGGAGCCGAAGACCCCCAATCTCCTGCCAACGCAGCAGGGCTGCAACCCGGGGACACCATTACCTCTTTCGCCGGGCAGACTATCACCAGCTGGGACCAGCTCACCGAACTGATTCGCACTAATGCTGATACCGAGGTGCCCTTTACCGTTGAACGCGCCGGGCAGAGCCTAGAGCTCACCATCACCCCCATGCTGACCGTGCGCCCTATCTACGATGAACTCACTGGAACCTACCTCACCAACTCCGACGGAAGCTACCAGACTCAGGAGGTCGGCTTCATCGGCATTGGACCCACCAGCGAACTAACCCCCGGAACCATTGGCGAGGTGCTGCCTACAGTAGGGGAGTCCCTACAACGCATCGGGGCCACCCTCATCAAGCTGCCCGCCCGCGTCTACGGGGTAGCCGTCACCCTGGTCACCAACGGCGAGCGCGACGCCAACAGCCCGGTCTCAGTCGTGGGCGTGGGCCGCATCGCCGGTGAAATTGCCGCCCACGACCAGATTATTCTGCGCGATAAGGCAGCCTCCCTGGTATCCCTGGTAGCCCAAATGAACCTCATGCTCTTTGCCTTCAACCTTATCCCCCTACTGCCTCTCGATGGCGGGCACGTTCTGGGCGCCCTCTGGGAGGGCTTCCGCCGCAAGACCGCCAAGCTGCTCGGACGGCCCGACCCCGGCCCCTTTGACCCTGTCAAGTTGCTACCCCTGACCTACCTGGTAGCAGGAGCCTTCCTGCTCATGACCGTGATTCTCGTAGCCGCCGATATCTTCAAGCCGGTGAGCGTGTTCTAGGAGCCGAGTAGGTTAGGAGCTGAGTAGGTGGGGTAGGATGCCCTCGCAGCCGACTGGCTGGGGCTGGCATGAATTGAGCGAGCGCCCCAGCGCGAGCTCAAGAAGGTTAGTCGGCTAGAGGGCATCCTGCCCCGCCCTCCCCGCCCTTGTGTGCCTTAGCTCAACCGCTCTTTGAGCTGAAGCGTGGCACAATAGATAGTTGAACAGGTGCGCAATGACCGCACCGCCAAAGAACCTTTGGAGGAAGATTTGACCTCGGTCGCCCTTGGAATGCCCGCTGCTCCGCCGCCCGTTTTGGCTCCGCGCCGTAAAACCCGCCAGTTTAAGGTCGGTAGCGTAGGTGTTGGCTCAGAATCTCCTATCTCGGTGCAGTCCATGACCACCACCAAAACCCACGACATTGGCGCGACCCTGCAGCAGATTGCCGAGCTGACTGCAGCTGGTTGCGATATCGTGCGCGTTGCCTGCCCCACCGATAAGGACGCAGAAGCCCTGCCCATTATCGCTAAGCAGTCCCAGATTCCCGTTATTGCCGATATTCACTTCCAGCCCAAGTACGTCTTTGCAGCTATCGAAGCTGGCTGCGGCGCTGTGCGCGTGAACCCCGGCAATATCCGTAAGTTCGATGACCAGGTCAAGGAAATTGCCGCAGCCGCTAAGGACCACGGCACCTCGATTCGTATCGGTGTGAACGCCGGTTCGCTCGATAAGCGTCTGCTGGAAAAGTACGGTAAGGCGACCCCTGAGGCGCTTGTCGAATCAGCGGTGTGGGAGGCTTCCCTCTTTGAGGAGCATGGCTTCCAGGACTTCAAGATTTCGGTTAAGCATAACGACCCCGTCATTATGGTTGAGGCCTACCGCCAGCTAGCTGCTGCCGGTGACTGGCCCCTGCACCTGGGCGTCACCGAAGCAGGCCCCGCTTTCCAGGGCACCATTAAGTCAGCAACTGCCTTCGGCGCCTTGCTTTCAGAGGGCATTGGCGACACCATCCGCGTTTCCCTGTCTGCGCCCCCGGTTGAAGAGGTCAAGGTCGGCTCCCAGATTCTTGAGTCCCTGAACCTGCGCCCCCGCAAGCTCGATATCGTTTCCTGCCCCTCCTGTGGTCGTGCCCAGGTGAACGTGTGGGAACTGGCTGAGAACGTCACCAAGGGCCTTGAAGGCATGAAGGTGCCCCTGCGCGTGGCCGTCATGGGCTGCGTCGTCAACGGCCCCGGCGAAGCCCGCGAGGCCGACCTGGGTGTAGCTTCGGGCAACGGCAAGGGCCAGATCTTCGTCAAAGGTGAGGTCATCAAGACCGTGCCCGAAGAAGACATCGTGCAGACCCTGATTGAAGAGGCCAACCGCATCGCCCGTGAGATGGAAGAACGCGGCGAAATTGACCTTTCAGGCGAACCCACCGTTTCAGTCTCCTAAACAGCTAAAGAAAAGCCCACCGTGACCGTCTTTTCACGTTTCTCCCGCAGGGCAGAAGATGCCCTGATCCGCCCCCTCACCAACGATGACCGGGCGGAACTTGAAACCATGATTGAGTCGGACCCGGTGGGCTTTCTCTTTGCCGCCGAGCACCTGCACCACTTCGGTCTGCCAGCCCCCAGCGCCCTGACCTCGCTCAAAACTCCTCACGGTTTTATGGGCGTCTTTGTGCCCCGCGAAGTCCCCGGTGAGGCGGGGCCCAAGGGCGCTACCCCCGCGGCTCCTGCGTCCGGCCTGACCCTGCCAGTGGGGGAGCGGCTACCAACGCGAGTCAAAACCGCCCTCGACGGCTTATGGTCTATGACCGGAGCCCGGGTAGGACGCTCGGCGGGAGCCCACTTCGCAGAGCCCCTTGACCGCACGGCAACCCCCATGCCGGGCCTAGCTGAGACCCTGACCCCGGCTCCCCAGCAGCGTGAACCCCGCTACTGCCTGGTGGGGGCCTTCTGGCTGGGCGCTAACTGTGTACCGCTGACGGTGCCCGAACCCTACCAGCGGCAGGTTGCAGCCTATATCTGGCGGCACAACCGGCGCATCGGCTCCATCTTTGGTCACCGCGAACCGGTCATGGGAATTTGGTCACACCTCGCTTCGCGCATGCCCACCCCCTTTGACGTGCGGGAAAACCAGCCCCTTCTGGAGTTGCCCGTGACTGCTGACCTGAGCGAGCTCGTCCGCGCGCCCCTGGCCCGCCCCTCCCTTGATGCCCCCGCTATCACAGAGCCGGTTCGCTGGGCTCGAACCGACGACAGGCCCAGCCTGCTACGGGCATCCGTTGCCATGTTCACCGAAGAAGTCGGCTACGACCCCATGACGCGTGACCCTGCAGGCTACACTCGCCGTATCGACGAACTCACTCGTACCGGCCGCACCCTGGTGGCCGTCAACAGTGAGAACGTGGTCATTTTTAAAACTGACCTGGGTCTTGCCCACGACTCCACTTGCCAGCTTCAGGGGGTTTGGCTACACCCGGCCTACCGCGGTCAGCGCCTAGCCCCCGTGCTCCTAGCACAGGCCTGCCACCTGATTCGCCAGCGCTTCCCCCACCTTTCCCTCTACGTCAACGGCTACAACGCCCCCGCCCGCGCGCTCTACGCCGCAACGGGCTGGCAGCAGCGTTCAACTTTTGCAACCGTCCTGTTTTGAACAGGGATATCCCCCAGTGGGGCCACATATGTCCCCCAAACGGTCGGTTTCTTCCCTGGGCATAAGCTGGTAATTTTGAGCATGCACACTTTTTACTCTGCATCGCAGGTCTGAAACCCCACCCACCATTTCAGGCGCAGAGCACTCAGATCACCACGAACTTTTAGGGAAAACATTGAAGAGCCTCCGTACACCTCTTGGCGTATCCACCCTCCTCGGTCTCTCACTGACCATGGCCCCCGGCGCCTTCGCCGCAGAAGCCGTGACCGTAGACACCACCACCCCCATCGGCGCCTACTGGGAAAAGAACAAGGACGTTCTCGGTGCAGCAACCGGCGAGCAGCAGACCTTTACCAACGGCGCTACCCAGCAGACCTTCGAAAACGGTGTAGTCACCCAGGGTAAGTACGGCGGCGTGCAGGCAATCACCGGCGCAGCAGGCGAAGCCTTCATGAAGGCCGGCGGCACCGAAAAGTTCGGCAACGCCGAATCAGCCCCCTGGAAGCACAGTCACTGCGGCCTCTCCATCACTACCCACGACAGCAAGACCCGCTGGCTCGTCGTGCTGGATGAAAACACCCAGGCAGGCTCCTACATCAACCTCAACTCAGCTGAGGCCAAGGCCTGGCAGGCAGAGCGCTCCAAGACCCGCGCCTGCTTCACCAACAATGCTGTGGTTGAAGCTACCCCCGTGCTGCCCGAGACTCCGGTAGCTCCTGCTGAGCCCGAAGCCTCCGAAACCCCGGCTGAGCCTGAGGCCCCTGTTGAGGCTGAGACCCCCTTTGTACCTACTCCTCGCGCGGCTGACCCTGAAGCTCCGGTCGTTCCCGAAACCCCTGTAGCTCCCGAAGCTCCGGTTGAGGCTGAGGGCCCTGTAGATACCAATTTTGGTGATGCAGCCAATAAGATTGCCGATGCCCGCGCGGTTGCCGCTGCCAACGGTGTAGCTGTTGCTGAAACCGGTGGCGAGCTGACCAAGGCAACCGCAGATTTGGTAACCCAGGACTTCGGCGGCAACGTCTCAGCCATCTACTCCATCGCCCAGGATCGTGCGCTCATGATCAACACCGATGCGCTCGCAGCCTACCTGGCTCAGCCCGCAGAGTACGGCACCTACCTCTACCAGAACGAGTACACCAAGCACTGGAAGACCGGTGCCCTGGAACTGCGCGCCCTCTTCTACAACACCACCGCTGAGAACTGCTCCACCCCCGTCACCTGGGATGATCACGGTTACGCCCTGTTCTCCACCGGCACCGCGGTAATCTCCCACTACTTCATCCAGTACGACGACTACGGTACCTGCATCAACTGGGACAACCAGACCACCGCTTCCCCCGTTACCTGGGGTGAAGGCCTGATGGATCGCACCGCTACCGGCACCGAAATCGACACTACCTACGACTGGTCAGCAGCCAAGTTCATTCCCCTACAGCAGGTCCTAGAACTGCGCGTGGACGCCAACAAGGTTGTTTACATCAAGGCTGACGCTCAGGGCAAGCCCCTGGCAGGTGCCAAGCCCGTTGAGTCCTCAGCCCTGACCGAGGCACTGAACCTAGCTGACCGCGGCCGTTTCTCCTCCTACAACGACTGGGCTAACGGCGGTAACTGGAACATCTGGAACGAAATGACCATGCTCGGTGCCCCCGTTGCTGAAGCAACCGAGGCAACCGCTAACGGCACCACCATCGTGACCCAGCAGTTCGAAGGTGGCACCCTGGTCTGGACCAAGGGCACCGCTTTCATGACCGCCGAGCTCAACGACCTGGGCCAGGCCAAGCTGGCCTGGTACACCGCCCTGGGTCTCTAAGGTCTTAGGCTTTCGCAGAATTTTCTGCGCGGACGCCGGCCCCCACCTACCTGCCCAAGGGCAGGGGAGTGGGTGCCGGCGTCCTCTCTTTAAGGCGGGGTACACACCCCGCCGGTTGGCGGTAAACTGGTAGTTAAGTATGCCCACCCCGACCTGCACGGTCGGTGAACGGGCCCCGTACGAGAGAAGCGAGAAACCACTTGGTCCAGCGCCTGTCCCACCTGTTCCTGCGCACCCTGCGTGAAGACCCCGTCGACGCCGAAGTCGCAAGCCACAAGCTCCTGGTACGTGCCGGCTACATCCGCCGTGCCGCCCCCGGCGTCTACACCTGGCTGCCTCTGGGCCTAAAGGTGCTGGGCAAGATTGAGAACATCGTGCGCGAAGAAATGAACGCAATCGGCGCCCAGGAAGTTCATTTCCCCGCTCTGCTTCCCCGTGAACCCTACGAAGCGACCAACCGCTGGGAAGAGTACGGCGACAACCTCTTCCGCCTGCAGGACCGTAAGGGCGCAGACATGCTGCTGGCCCCCACCCACGAGGAAATGTTCACCCTGCTGGTCAAGGACCTCTACACCTCCTACAAAGACCTGCCGGTTTACCTCTACCAGATTCAGACCAAGTACCGCGACGAAGCCCGCCCCCGCGCAGGCCTGCTGCGCGGCCGCGAGTTCATCATGAAGGACTCCTACTCCTTCAACGTGGACGATGAGGGGCTGGAAGAGGCCTACCAGGCCCACCGTGCCGCCTACATCAAGATTTTCGAGCGCCTGGGTCTTGAGATTGCTATCGTCCAGGCCCAGTCGGGCGCTATGGGCGGCTCCCGCTCCGAGGAGTTCCTGCACCCCACCCCGATTGGTGAAGACACCTTCGTGCGCTCAGAGGGTGGCTACGCTGCCAATGTTGAGGCAGTGACCACCGTGGTGCCCGAGCCCATAGATGCGTCAGCTACCCCCGCTGCCCGCGTTGAGCTGACCCCCGACTCACCGACCATCGAAACCCTGGTTGACCAGTCCAACGCCCTGCATCCGCGCGAGGGCGAGCCTTGGACTGCCGCCGACACCCTCAAGAACGTGGTGCTGGCCGTCATCCTGCCCGACGGCAGCCGCCAGCTGGTTGCCATTGGCGTACCCGGTGACCGCGCAGTTGACCTGGGCCGTGTCGAGGTTAACGTTGGCACTCTGCTGGGCGTTGGCGGCGAGGTTGAGGTTGAAGCTGCCAGCGAAGAGGACTTCAAGAAGTTCCCGCAGCTGGTCAAGGGCTACATCGGCCCCGGCCTGACCCTGACCGAGAAGCTCCTGGGCACCGAGTCAGCCACCGGCATTCCCTACTTTGTTGACCCCCGCGTGGTTGAGGGCTCTGCCTGGATTACCGGTGCCAACGAAGATCAGAAGCACGTCTACGACCTGGTGCTGGGCCGCGACTTTGAGGCTGACGGCGTGATTGAGGCCTGCGAGGTGCGCGAGGGCGACCCCGCGCCGGACGGCTCCGGCCCCCTGATTGCTGCCCGCGGTATCGAAATGGGCCACATCTTCGCCCTGGGCCGCAAGTATGCAGAGGCCCTGGGCCTGAAGGTACTGGACCAGAACGGCAAGCTGCAGACCGTGACCATGGGCTCCTACGGTGTGGGCGTGACCCGTGCCCTGGCCGCTATCGCTGAGGGCAACCACGACGATAAGGGCCTGATTTGGCCCCGTAACCTGGCTCCAGCCGATGTTCACGTGGTGATGACCGGTAAGGGCACCGAGGTCGCAGAGGGCGCAGAAAAGCTGGTTGCTGACCTTGAGGCTGCTGGGCTTGACGTCATGTTCGATGACCGCCCCAAGGTCTCTCCCGGTGTGAAGTTTGGCGACGCTGAGCTGCTGGGCGTGCCCACTATCGTGGTAGTCGGCCGCGGCTTTGCCGAGGGCAAGGTTGAAATCAAGGACCGCCGCAGTGGTGAGGCCCGCGAGGTCGCTGTTGAGGACGCCGTCACCGAGCTGCTGGCCGAGGTTCAGCACTAACACCCGCAGGTAGGTACCATCTAAGTCAGAAAAGACCACCAACGAGCTGGTCATTTCTGACTCAGATGGTACCTTGTGGTTTAACCGCACTTTCAGGAAAGGCATCAGCGTGCTCGATACCCTCGGCTTTGATTCTCTCGGCCTTGATTCGACCACGCTAGTTTTGTTGCTTCTGGCTGCTCTCGCCGCTGGTTGGGTGGACGCAGTCGTGGGTGGCGGCGGCATGATTCAGCTTCCTGCGGTTCTCATGGTCCCGGGGCTTTCACCGGTACAAGCCCTCGCCGTGAACAAGCTGGGGTCTGTCTTCGGTACCCTCACCAGTGCCGCAACCTACCTGCGGCGCACGCCGGTTGATGTACGCACCGTGCTGCCGGCAGCGTGCTTGGCCTTTATCACCAGTATGGGTGGGGCCCTGGTCGCCACGGCCCTGCCCGAAGAGCTCTTCAAACCTATCATCGTAATAGCCCTGCTGGCTGTGCTGGTGTATACCGTCTTCAAACCGTCTCTGGGCGAATTGACCCAGCTCAAGCACACGGGTTTGAAACACCTGATGGTGGGCCTAGCCATCGGTACAAGCATCGGTTTTTACGATGGTCTGCTGGGCCCCGGCACCGGTTCTTTTCTCATGATGGCCATGGTGTCTTTGATGGGCTATAGCTTCTTGCAGGCAACCGCCCAGACCAAGATTATTAATGCCGCTACCAACCTGGGAGCCCTGGTGCTGTTTGCGGTGGCAGGCCAGCAGGTCTGGGCTCTTGGCCTCTTGCTGGGAGCAGCCAACATGGTGGGTGGCTACCTGGGAGCGCGTACAGCGCTGGCCCGGGGGAGCCGCTTTATTCGCTGGATGATGATTGCGGTGGTCAGCGCCCTCATCATTAAGCTGGGGGCCGATATTCTCATGACTCTTTAGCTGGCAAGCTGCTGGGCATCTAGAGCCAGTATGAGGGCGAGGGCTTCGAGGTCATCCGCCGAGGTAGTCAGTGCCTGGTCGGCGAGGGCCGCACGAGCGTTGGTCTCAATAGCCACGGTGAAGTCGGTGAGCTGCTGGGGGGCGTCCGCTGCTTCGGCAAGGGGGTAGGACGCTGCGGGCGCCTCAAAGACCCCGTAGCAGGTGAGCACGGGGGCGGCTAAGTGCCCCATATCGGTGGTAGCTGTTGCTAGCTTGCCGGCCTGGGCTGCAACGTCAGCGTAGCCCTGCTCCGCGCGGGCAGCATACACTTCGCTGACGTAATTGAGCTGATAGATGCTCTCTTGCAGAGGCTGGAGCGAGGCAGGCTGGGGCGCCTGCCCACTATGCGAGGAATCAGCTACTCCTGCAACGAGTTGCTCGTCGCCGCAGCTGTAACTTGTGACCTTCTCTATCTCATCAGTGAGGCCCTCGGGGTAGGTTTGCTCGGTCAGTCCGTCCAGCTGGGCCGCACCCCACACATCGACTACAGCTGTGAGCGCCCGAGCCCGATCACTGGCGTCCTGGGTCGCAAAACCTAGTTCAAGCAGGGTTGAAACCGTGCTATGGAGCTGCTGCTCTACCGGCTCATATTCCGTAACCGTGACGTCCTGAGTCGCAGGTGCAAGGGACTCAAGGGCGGCCTGCGCGGCCTGCCCCAGCGCGTCCTGACCCGATTCACTAGCCGCCTGCTGCAGGGCGGTTAGCTGGGCAGCCATGGTGTTCTGATCGCTAAGGTCAGCGTGGACCTGCTCCACCTGCCGCTGCGAAAACCAGCCCACAGCAAGGAGCACCACCAGCAGACCAGCTAATAGAGCGGCCACAAGTACCGGGGTCAGACGAACAGAGCGATTCATCGGCAGCTACCTCTCACACAAAACAGACGGGCAAGAGCCCACCTCCCATTCTGCCAAAAAGTCCTCGCACCTGCCCGCCCTCAGCGAATTCTCGGCTGACGCACGGGGTGCCGGTGGTAGGCTTGAATGGATTTACCTACCCTTAGACACCAGGAGCTACGCGCGATGGCATCACCCAAAGCCAGTAAGAAGGACGCCCCCAACGCCCGCGAGCGCCGGGCCGCTGCCCGCGCTGAGCAGGGCATTACCAAGAAAACCCCAGCCGGTAGCTTTGTGAATGTCGAGGGCGTGCGTGAGGCCGTCACTCGGGTGGTGGAGCAGGAATTCAAACTGGTGTTGGAGAAGCTGGCCGCTAAGGGCAGTGGCGCTAACCGCACCCTGGAGATTGTGGTGGACTACCCCGAGGATCGTACCGATGCCCTGTCGCTCGATACTATCGCTGAGGTATCCCAGGCTCTGTCAGCTGCCCTTGATGCTGCTGATGACGGTGAAGTGCCCTACTCCCTTGAGGTGTCATCGCGCGGGGTGACTAGTCCCCTGACTGAAACCCGCCACTGGAAGCGTTCAATCGACCGTCTGATCGAAATTACTGAATCCGGGGGAGAGAAGTACCTGGCTCGCCTCGACTTCGTTACCGATGAGGGGCCTGTTGTGCGCCGCAAGAAGGAAACCAAGAAGGGACAGCCGGAGAGCTACCGTGATCCCGTAACCCTGCCCTGGAGCACAATTTCTGCTGCAAAGGTAGAAATTGAATTCAACCGCTAGCAAGTAATCGCTAGAATATAAAGACAAAAGACCACAACTCAATACTTTTGAGGCAGCGTACCGTAGGTGCGCGAACATACACCGCAAGCGGTGCCGGAGCTTTTTGCCCCGGCACCGTGTTACACGGAAGGGCCAACCATGGACATTGATTTGAGCAACCTCCGCCTGCTCGAAAAAGAGCGCGACATCTCAATCGACACCCTGATCCCGATGATTGAGAGCGCCATCCTGCTGGCCTACCAGAAGCAGCCCGGTGCCATCCGTGGCTCACGTGCCGAGCTTGACCGCACCAGCGGTAAGGTCACCATCTGGGCTCCCGAGCTCGATGAGAACGACCAGCAGATTGGTGAGTTCGACGATACCCCCAATAACTTTGGTCGTATCGCAGCCTCTACCGCCCGCCAGGTCATTCAGCAGCGTCTGCGCGATGCCCAGGATTCAGCCGTGCTCGGTGAGTTCAAAGACCGCGAGGGTCAGCTGATTTCAGGCGTTATCCAGCAGGGCCCCAACCCCCGCATGATTCACGTTGATTTGGGCACCCTTGAAGCTGTGCTGCCCACCAACGAGCAGGTGCCCGGTGAGCGCTACGCCCACAACACCCGCATCCGCGCCTACGTGCTTGAAGCCAAGCGCGGCCCCAAGGGCCCCTCCATCGTGCTCTCTCGTTCCCACCCCAACCTGGTGCGCCGCCTCTTCGAGCACGAGGTCCCCGAGATTGCCGACGGCTCGGTAGAAATCATGGCGATTGCCCGCGAGGCTGGCCACCGCACCAAGATCGCAGTCCGCGCCACCAAGCCCGGCGTCAACCCCAAGGGTTCCTGCATCGGCGAAATGGGTGCCCGCGTGCGCGCCGTAATGGGCGAACTCAACAACGAAAAGATTGATATCGTCGATCACTCAGAGAGCCCCGAAGAGTTCATCACCGCCGCCCTGTCACCGGCCAAGGTCAGCGAAGTCACCGTAACCGAACGCAAGACCTTCTCGGCCCGCGCGATTGTGCCCGATGACCAGCTGTCACTGGCTATCGGTAAGGAAGGGCAGAACGCCCGCCTGGCCGCTAAGCTCACCGGCTGGCGCATCGACATCATCTCAGCCTCTAAGTACGAAGCCGCGATGGCAGCAGCCCGCGCAGCGAACGAAGAGGGCACTGAAGAAGCCCCCGAGGCCACCGCTGAATAAGAGAGCTGACTAACATATTTGCCGTTAGCCCCCGCAAGGGGGCTAAACTGGTCTATAGAGGTCACAGCACTATAGAGTGCTCATGACTGGTCGGCGGCCAGCCATGCCCGCAGGTTCAGCACCAAAGAGCCTGCCGGAAACACGCGAACAACACGAAGGGAGCGCCCCAGCTGCACACCCCCGTCCGCACCTGCATCGGCTGCCGAACCACAGCACCCGCCCACGACCTCGTCCGTATCGCCCTCACACAGACTGAACCCCCGCGTGCAGTCTTTGACCGGGCCAAAAACCTCCCGGGGCGTGGAGCCTGGCTCCACTACTCACCCGAATGCCTTACCCTCGCGCGTAAGAAAAATGCGCTGGCCAGGGCCTTTAGAACCCGGGTCGAAGCCAACGAACTGGTGATCCCCACATAGGGGAGAGCCGGTTCGACCCCGCCAGGGGTGGCGAACCAACAATGTCAACGAGTTTGACGACTTACTGTGTACGAAAGCGAGTCAGAAAACTGATGGAAACCCGATGAGTGCCGCGCAATGAGTACTTTCCTGTGCTCACCCACCGGCAAAAACCCAGCTAGACCCCAGCTGAAACCTCATACAAACTGAAGGTTCGCCCCTGTTCGGTGCGAACCAGAACAGGAGAAAAGTGGCTAAGCCCCGCGTTCACGAGATCGCTAAAGAACTCGGAATCCCCTCTAAAGAAGCTGTCGCTAAGCTTCAGGAACTTGGCGAGTTCGTCAAGGGTGCATCATCAACCCTTGAACCGCCCGTAGTTAAGAAACTGCGTGCCGCCTTCCCCAACGCCGGTGCCTCCGCAGAGGCCCCCGCCGCTGAGAAGAAGGCTGCTCCCCCCGCGTCTGCCCCCAAGCCCGGTGCATCTGCGCCTAAGCCGGGTGCGTCCGCTTCTAAGCCCGGTGCTGCAGCACCTAAGCCGGCTACCCCGGCAGCTCCCGCTGCCCCCAAGCCCGCAGCAGAGGCTGCCCCCGCTGCTGAGAAGAAGGGCGCCGCCGCGAAGCCCGCTGGCCCTCGCCCCGGCAACAACCCCTTCTCCACCACCCAGGGCATGTCTGCCCCCAAGCCCGCAGCTCCCAAGCCCGCAGCTCCTAAGCCCACTGGCGCTAAGCCCGGCCCCCGCCCCGGCAACAACCCCTTCGCCCCCTCACAGGGTATGGGTAAGCGCAATGAGCGCGGCGAGCGCTCAGGTGGCCCCCGCCCCGCAGGCGGCCGTAACGCCCGCGGCAACAACCCCGGCGGCCCCCGCCCCGCAGGCGGACGCAACAACGCACCCCGCCCCGCAGGCGCAGGTTCCGGCGGCCCCCGTCCTGCTGGCGGCGCACCCCGCCCCGCACCCGCAGGTGGCGGCAACCGCCCCTCACCCAACATGATGCCCACCAAGATGAGCGGTAACGTCGGTGCCCGTGGCGGCGCCGGTGCACCCGCAGGCGGCGGCCCCCGTCGCGGCTCAGGTGGCCCCGGTGGCGGTAACGGTGGCGGCGGCTTCAACCGCGGCCCCGGTCGCGGTGGCCCCGGTGGCGGTCGCGGCAACGCCCAGGGCGCTTTCGGTCGCGGTGGCGGCAAAAAGAAGAAGGGTAAGACTAAGTCAGCTCTGCGTCGTGAAGAGCAGCTGCGCCAGCCTACCATCGGTGGCGTAGCCGTACCCCACGGCGACGGTACCACCGAGATCCGTATGCGTCGCGGTGCCTCACTGATGGACTTCGCCGAGAAGATTGGCGCAAACGCCGCAGCCCTGGTGACCGTACTGATTCACCTGGGTGAAATGGCAACCCAGACCCAATCCCTCGACGAGGACACCTTCGAGCTGCTCGGCGCCGAACTGGGCTACGTCATCAAGATTGTTTCCCCCGAGGACGAAGAGCGCGAACTGCTCGAATCCTTCGACATCAACCTGGCTGCCGAAGCCGAGGCTGAGGATGACGAAGTACTTGAAGTACGCCCGCCCGTCGTGACCGTCATGGGTCACGTCGACCACGGTAAGACCCGCCTGCTCGACGCTATCCGCAACACCAATGTCATCGAGGGTGAAGCCGGTGGCATCACCCAGCACATCGGTGCTTACCAGATTCACACCGAGGTCGAAGGCGAAGAGCGCTACCTGACCTTCATCGATACCCCCGGTCACGAGGCATTTACCGCCATGCGTGCCCGCGGTGCCAAGGTCACCGACATCGCAATCCTGGTTGTCGCAGCAGACGACGGCGTCATGCCCCAGACCGTTGAAGCCCTCAACCACGCCCAGGCTGCGGGCGTACCGATCGTTGTTGCCGTCAACAAGATCGATAAGGAAGGCGCTAACCCCGACAAGATTCGGGGTCAGCTCACCGAATACGGCCTGGTACCCGAAGAATACGGTGGCGACACCATGTTCGTAGAGGTCTCAGCCCGCCAGGGTAAGAACATCGACGAGCTGCTCGCAGCCGTCACCCTGACCGCTGACGGCGCCCTCGAACTGAAGGCTAACCCCAACAAGGAAGCCCGCGGCGTAGCGATCGAAGCTAACCTCGACAAGGGCCGCGGTGCCGTCACCACCGTCCTTGTCCAGTCAGGTACCCTGCGCGTCGGCGACGCCATCGTCGCAGGCTCCGCCTACGGCCGCGTGCGCGCCATGTTCGACGAAAACGGCAACAACGTCGAAGAAGCCGGCCCCTCACGCCCCGTGCAGGTACTCGGCCTCAATACCGTACCCCGCGCAGGCGACACCTTCCTCTCCACAGAAGAAGAACGCACCGCCCGCCAGATCGCCGAAAAGCGTGAAGCAGCCGACCGCAACGCCCAGCTGGCCAAGCGCCGCAAGCGCGTCACCCTCGAATCCTTCGACGCCGCAGTGGCAGAAGGCAAGATGGACACCCTCAACCTCATCATCAAGGGCGACGTCTCCGGTGCTGTTGAAGCACTCGAAGAGTCCCTCATGAAGATCGAGGTAGGCGGCGACGAAGTTCAGCTGCGCGTCATCCACCGCGGGGTAGGCGCCATCACCCAGAACGACGTCAACCTGGCAACCGTCGATAACGCAATCATCATCGGCTTCAACGTCCGCCCCGCCGAACGCGTGGCAGAACTAGCCGACCGTGAAGGCGTAGAAATGAAGTTCTACTCCGTCATCTACCGCGCTATCGAAGAAGTCGAAGCAGCCGTCAAGGGTATGCTCAAGCCCGAATACGAAGAAGTCGAACTCGGCTCCGCCGAAATCCGCGAAGTCTTCCGCTCCTCCAAGTGGGGCAACATCGCAGGCTCCATCGTCAAGACCGGCATCATCAAGCGCAACTCCAAGGCCCGCCTGGTACGCGACGGTGCAGTTGTCGCCGACAACCTCACCATCGAATCCCTGCGCCGCTTCAAGGACGACGCCACCGAAGTCCGCGAAGGCTACGAGTGTGGTATCGGCCTGGGATCCTTCAACGACATCAAGGAAGGCGATGTCATTGAAACCTGGGAGATGCAGGAAAAGCCCCGCGTCTAAAGCGACTTAGTACCTAAGTCCTTTTGTAGGCACCCTAGGGTTCGCGCTTGCTGCAGACCCTCTCGCCTGGTTCGCTTCGCTCACAAGGCGATTCACGCCAGCCGCCGAGCCAGCAGCTTCGCCGCGAACCCTAGGGTGCCTTTACACTTAAACATAGAAACCTCTCTAGATAAGGAGAACATCATGGCAGATCCGGCACGCGCCGCCCGCCTAGCCGACCGCATCAAGGTCATCGTTGCCCAGGCCCTCGAACGCCGCATCAAAGACCCCCGCCTCGGCTTCATCACCGTCACCGACGCCCGCGTCACCAACGACCTCCAGCACGCCACCATCTACTACACCGTCTTCGGCTCCGAAGAAGAGCAGGCCTCCACCAAGGCCGCCCTCGAATCAGCCAAGGGCATCCTGCGCTCAGAAGTTGGTAAGAACATCACCGCGCGACTGACCCCCACCCTCACCTTCGTGCCCGACGAAGTACCCGTCAACGCAGCCCACATTGAAGATTTGCTGCGTAAGACCAAGGAACGCGACGCCGAACTGGCCGCAGCTCGCGAAGGCGCCGAATACGCCGGTGGCGAGGACGCCTACAAGAGCACCGAAACCGAGGAAGACGAAGCCTAAGCCGTGGCCAAGAAAGCACCCACCGGGCCCTCGGGCCTCATCGTCGTTGACAAACCCGCCGGACTCACCAGCCACGACGTGGTCTCCAAAATGCGGTGGATTGCCGGCACCCGCAAAGTCGGGCACGCCGGCACCCTCGACCCCATGGCCACGGGGGTGCTTATCCTTGGCGTCAACAAGGCAACCCGCCTGCTCACCTGGGTGGTGGGGGAGACCAAGACCTACACCGCCACCATCCGCCTCGGCGTCTCCACCCTCACCGACGACGCGGACGGCGAAGCCACCGCTGTCGCTACCGAGGGTGCGCTGGATAGTATCAGCGAGGATGCCATCAGGCAGCACATTACGGACCTTACCGGCGACATCATGCAGGTACCCTCTGCCGTCTCGGCCATCAAAGTCAACGGGGTACGCTCCTACGCCCGAGTGCGCTCAGGGGAAGAAGTCGAACTCGAAGCCCGGCCCATCACCGTGCACTCCTTCGACCTGCATGACGCCCGCCCCGCCACCGCCACCTACCAGCTAGGTGAAGAAGAGGTGAGCACCGGCGTCCTTGACCTCGACGTCACCGTCGTCTGCTCGGCAGGCACCTACATCCGCGCCCTAGCCCGTGACCTCGGAGCAGCCCTCGGAACCGGCGCCCACCTCACCGCCCTGCGTCGCACCGCCATCGGCGAAATCCGCGCCGAAGACGCCCACACCCTCGACGAACTGATCGCCGGGCGAGAAGCAGAACAGGCAGCTCCCCTGCTACCCATCGAAGAGGCAGCCCGTCGGCTCTTTACCGTCCGCAACCTCACCGCCGCCGAAGCCACCGACCTCGCCAACGGTCGCCGTATCACCCCCACCGAAGGCAGCCCCGCCACCACAGCCCCCAAAACCGGCTCCACCGGCGGGCACGACAAACCCACCACCGACGGCATCAGCGCAGCCTTCGCCCCAGATGGCACCCTCGTAGCCCTCATCGAAAACACCCGCTTCCGCCGCGACAACGTCGCCGCCCCCGTGCTCGTCTTCGAAGCCGGCCGAACCTTCTAGGAGCTCCACCCCATGATGATTGCTGGACTCGACCTCTGGTTCTGGGCCATAACCGCGCTCGGCACCGCTTCCTTCCTCATCTGCCTCATCCGCTTCTTGCGCGGAGCAGCCCCCGACGACTGGTCACAGGGCTTAGTCATCGTTCTCGAAGCCTTCCTCATCATCTACCTGGTCGGCTCCATCATCATGCAGGTCACAACGGACGGCCCCAGCGGCGACTGGCTCGAATACTACGGTTATCTGCTCACCGCCATGATTATTCCCGTCGGTACCTTCATCTGGTCGCTTTCCGAACGCACCCGCTGGTCAACCCTGGTGCTGGGGCTAACCGGGCCGGTGCTGATTATCATGGTGCACCGTATGAACATGCTCTGGTACTACTATTAGGGCAGCTTGGCAGAGCTACATAAGTGCAGGGCGTGCGCTTGTAGCCGACTGGCTGGGGCTGGCATGAATTGGGTGAGCGCCCCAGCGCGAGCCCAAGAAGGTTAGTCGGCGAGAGCGCACGCCCTGCGCTTAAGGCCAGAAACGCCAGTAAGAGCAGCAGAAACATTGCATGGGAGATGGAAGAAGACAATGAATCAAACACAGAACAAAGCCTCCGCTACGAAAAATAGCGGCTTTGGCCGCCTGCTCGTCGTCATTTACGGCGTCTTTACCCTATCGGCCGGGGCCCGGGCCCTCTACCAGGTCATCCGTAAGTTCGACGAAGCCCCGCTGTCTATCAGCCTCTCAGCGCTCTCAGCCCTCATCTACCTTGTTGCCACTATCGCTCTGGCTAAGAAAGGGGAGGGGGCCTGGAAAATCTCCCTGGCCGCCGTCAGCATCGAAATGGCTGGTGTGCTCATCATCGGAATCTTCTCCTACCTGCAACCCCAGCACTTTGAACTGGCCTCCGTCTGGTCCCACTTCGGCTCCGGCTACGGCTACATTCCCCTGATTCTGCCCATGGTAGGCCTCTGGTGGCTCAACAAAACCCGCCCTGCCCGCACCCGCTAGGTACCCGCGTCCGCCTGCCCTCAGCAGAAGGCCCCAAATACGCGTAGTATAGACACGAAGCAACCCAACCGAGGAGCACAGTGAAGCGCTTTACCGATCTCGCCCAGATCCCCGCCGACTTCGGCCCCACAGTGGTCACCATCGGCAACTTCGATGGCGTGCACATCGGCCACCAAAAAGTGCTCTCCACCCTGGTCAATACTGCCCGGGTTCACGGTCTCTCCTCTGCGGCTGTGTCTTTCGACCCCCACCCGGCTCGCGTCCACGGCCCTGCCGGAGTGCACATTGAGATTATGGGGCAGGAAAGCCGCCAAAAAATCCTCGCGGATCTCGGCGTCGACTACTACCTGCTGCTGCACTACAACCTTGCCTTCGCCGCCCAAACCCCCGAAGAATTCGTCAAAGGAACCTTCGTCGATGCCCTCAAGGCCAAATTCGTGGTCATCGGTGATGACGTGCGCTTTGGCACCAACAACTCCGGCGACCTCAACACCATGAAGGAACTCGGCGAAAAATACGGCTTTGAGGTACTCGTGGTTGAAGATCTGCTCGCCCATGATGACCGCCGCTGCTCATCAACCTCGATCCGCCAGCTGCTCGCCGAAGGGCGGGTGCGCGATGCCGCAGCTATTCTGGGGCGTAACCACTACATGAGTGGCGAAGTCGTGCACGGCGCTGCCCGCGGCCGCGAACTGGGCTTCCCCACAGCCAACATGGACGTTGATTCCGTCGGTCTTGTACCCGGTGACGGGGTCTACGCAGGCTGGCTAATCGACGAGGCCGGAACCCGCCACCCCGTTGCCGTATCGGTGGGCACCAACCCCACCTTTGAAGGCATCACCACCCGCCAGGTCGAAGCCCACGTAATCGGCCGCCCCGAAGAGAAAGTCGAAGACTTCAACCTCTACGGGCAGCACGTCACCCTAGAGTTCGTCGACTACCTGCGCGGCATGGTCGCCTATACCGGTGTCGAGGCACTGATTGAGCAGATGCACGCCGACGTTCAACAGGCTAAAACCATCCTCGGCATCAGCTAGAGTACAGAGAAAAGTTCCCGGAATAAGAGGTCTTATTCCGGGAACTTCTCTATGAGAGATGATGGGCGCGGCAGGCTCACGCTCGCTTACCTTGCTGGGCTAAGAGGAGGGGAGCACGTGCCCCCTCCTCCGCCTTCTCCTACATCTCTTCGTGAGTATTCGGGTCAAACCCGCGGCCTACACCTGCTTCGAGGGCATCGATGCGGGCGACCTGGTCGTCGGTGAGTTCCCAGTCGAAGACTGCCAGGTTTTCTTCCATACGCAGGGCATTGGAAGTCTTGGGCAGGGGTACCAGGTTCTTCTGGACCTCCCAGCGCAGAATCACCTGGGCTACGGTTTTATCGGTCTCAGCGGCAATGGTCTCGAGGGCGGCGTCCTTGAGCAGGTCGGTTTTGCGGCCCAGGGGCGACCAGCACTGGGTGAGGATGGCGTGGTCGAGGTTGTAGGCCGCCCAGTCCTGCTTCTGGGAGTAGGGGTGCAGCTCAATCTGGTTGATGGCGGGGGTGACGCCGGTTTCTTCGATCAGGCGGTCGATGTGCTCGGGCAGGAAGTTAGAGACGCCGATGGTCTTGACGAGCCCTTCTTCCTGAGCCTTAATCAAAGCCCGCCAGGTGTCGATGTAGAGCCCCTGGGAGGGGTTAGGCCAGTGGATTAGGTAGGCGTCGAGGTAGTCAAAGCCCATGCGGCTCAGGCTTCCTTCGAGGGAGCGCAGGGCAGCGTCGTAGCCGTGGTCGCGGCCGGGCAGCTTGGACTGTACGAAGATTTCATCGCGCGGGGTGCCTGAGCGCAGGACGCCGCGGGCAACGCCCACTTCGTTCTCGTAGTTCACCGCGGTGTCGATCAGGCGGTAGCCGCGGGTGATGGCCTCAGAGACGGCGACTTCGGCGTCGACGTTGTTAAGCGGGTAGGTTCCCAAGCCCAGGGGAGGGATTGAGGTGCCGTCGCGCAGGGTATGGTTTTGCATTGGTTTTCCTCTCGGGTGGAGCGGGGCGGACGCGGGTTAGCGGCTGAGCAGGTCGAGCACCAGGGTGGCACTTCGTTCTGCCACGATGGGGGCGTCCATGTGGAAGTCCTGGTCGGCAGCCGGGCCGCAGAGATCTGAGATACCGCGTACCGCAATAAAGGGTAGGGAACGGCTGGAGCTAATCTGGGCCAGGGCGGTGGTTTCCATGTCGGTGGAAAGCGCCTGGGGGAAGAGCTGGCGGGTGTCTTTGACGTTGTGGGCGGTCACAAAAGATCCACCAGCCAGCATCTGCCCAAAGAGGGGGCTACCTTCACCGGTGTAGGCCGCTGCGGCAGCGCGGGCCTTCTCAAGTAACACCGAATCGGTGGCGTAGGTGGCGGGCATGCCGGGAACCTGCCCGAACTCGTAACCGAAGGCAGTGGCGTCCGCGTCCGTGTAGGTGTAGTCGGTGCCGATAGCCAGGTCGCCCACATTCACGTCGGCGCGCAGACCGCCTGCGGTACCGGCAGACACAATGACGCGCGGGGTGGGCACCAGCGCCAGGGCAACAGACAGGGCCGTGGCAGCATTGACCAGGCCAATCTTTGAGCGCACCAGCAGAATCTTCAGCTCGTCAGTGCCGGTAGCAAGCACCCGGGGGTAGAAGAGGGCCTCACCCAGGGCATAAGCCTCACCGACCGGCTCGGTCTTGGCGAGGAAGGGGACAGCCTCTTCGTCCATGGCTACCTGCACGATAGCGGCATTCTCGAAGCCGCCGGGAAGAGCAAAAGCCGACACTAGGCCATCACCTGCTCCCACTCGTCCTTCTTCTCGAGGAAAGCACGAACCGCAGCCTGGGCCTCGTCGAGGGAATGGTTAGCACCCCAACCGCACTGAACCTCGTTAGCGGCCGGAACTTCATCGGCTTCTAGCAGGTCATTCATCGTAGCCTCAAGAATCTGCATAAAATCGGCAGGCTCAACACCCAGGGTCAGAGCGTAGAAACCGGTCTGGCAGCCCATAGGGGAGAAGTCAATCAGAGCGTCGGTGTGATTGCGCATGTGGTGGGCGGTCATGTGCTCAATCGAGTGAACCGCCTTCATACCCAGGTGCCCCTTGTTGGGCTGGGTGAAACGCACATCGTACTTAATCAGGACGTCCCCACCCGGCAGGGTCTTACGGTCAGCTACACGCACGTAGGGCGCTGCCACAGCGGTATGATCCAGGTCGAAAGACTCAACATTAGTCTTCTGC
Organism: Rothia nasimurium; assembly: GCF_035916755.1. GTDB lineage: Bacteria > Actinomycetota > Actinomycetes > Actinomycetales > Micrococcaceae > Rothia. The sequence continues at coordinate 38,518 of NZ_JAYWIX010000010.1, forward strand.
TTCTCAAAATTCTCAGTGATTTGCATGCTTACTATTCTCCCAGGCTCAGGGCACAAGCGCTAGCTGCGGAGTAATCTAGAGTTATCTGTCCGAATATAAACAAAGGTGTTGAAATGAACGTATTGATTCCCACCGCTGCTGCCTCAGCCGGCCTGATGGGTGGCTACAAGGTTGCCCGTGTTACTAACGTCCGCGCCCTGGGCGGGGTCGCCCTAGCCGCTGGCGGCGCTGCTGCCTTTGCCGGCTGGAAGAAGAACGCCGGAACCGGCACCGCCGCCGCCCTTACCGCCGTCTACCTCGGCGCCTTCGGCTACTCCCACGCCCTGCACAAGAAGATTGGCCCCTGGCCCGCCGTCTGTGCCGTTACCGGTGCTACCGCGCTCGCATCCCTAGCCTTCGGCCGCGAAAAGAAATAGCAAGGGGAGCTCTCCCCGCTGGCTCAACCAGGTTTGTACCACGCCCTGCTCGCAAACGGTACTAAAAATGGGCCGCGCGCGGTACAAACTGGTGTTGCGGGCACAGCCAATAGAGCGGAGCAGGTGAGCAAGCTACCACCGGGGCCTCTCTTCCCGGTGGCTGGCTTGTGCTGTAGAGTTGACTATGCATGTGACTGCAGTCCGTGGCAGTTACCTGCAGCGGCCAAGTCGTCCACCGGCGTCCTTGGCTCTCCACCCGGCAGCAAAAATGTTGACCGGGCCGCACACGGCACTAACTCTAGGAGTTAACCCATGGCTCTTGATCCCAAGATCAAGCAGGAAATCATGAAGGAATACGCAACCCACGAAGGTGACACCGGTTCACCCGAGGTTCAGGTTGCAGTTCTGACTCGTCGTATCACCGACCTGACCGAACACCTCAAGTTCCACAAGCACGACCACCACTCACGTCGTGGTCTGATGATTCTCGTTGGTCGCCGCCGCAACCTGCTCGGCTACCTCAAGAGCGTCGACATCGAGCGTTACCGCGCCCTCATCGAGCGTCTCGGTATCCGCCGATAACACAAGGTTTGTGAGCGTGAGGGCGACACCGCAACCCGCGCATCCGGCTTAATAGTCGGACGCCGCTGGTCGAGGGTGACGCCCTCACCCACACCTACCACCCACAGAATAGAAATAAGTCGCCGCGTGCTTTGACGGTCCTCGGTAGCGGTTTACAGAAAGCCCCATTGGCGGGGTCTGTGAGCCTCAATCGATGACCGAAGGCGCGGCGCAGACAACAGAAATGGAGGAACCTTGGAAGGTCCCGAAATTCAGTTTGCAGAAGCAATCATTGACAACGGCAAGTTCGGTAAGCGCGTAGTACGCTTCGAAACCGGCCGCCTCGCCAAGCAGGCCGCAGGCTCTGCCCTGGTCACCATCGACGACGACACCACCCTGCTCTCAGCCACCGCTATCGGCAAGAGCCCCCGTGACGGCTTCGACTTCTTCCCCCTGACCGTAGACGTTGAAGAGCGCATGTACGCAGCCGGTAAGATCCCCGGCTCCTTCTTCCGCCGTGAAGGCCGCCCCTCAACCGAAGCGATTCTGGCTGCCCGTCTGATCGACCGCCCCCTGCGTCCTGCCTTCAAGAAGGGCATCCGCAACGAGGTGCAGGTTGTCGTCACCGTGCTCACCATTGAGCCCGACGAAATCTACAACACCGTAGCAATCAACGCAGCCTCCTGCTCCACCACCCTCTCCGGCGCCCCCTTCGCGGGCCCCGTTGGCGGTGTGCGCGTTGCCCTGATTGACGGCCAGTGGGTTGCCTTCCCCAAGTACTCCCAGCTTGAAAACGCTGTCTTCGATATGGCTGTAGCCGGTCGCGTTGTGACCAAGGCTGACGGCACCGAGGACGTCGCCATCATGATGGTTGAGGCAGAAGCTACCGATAACTCTTGGAAGCTCATCAAGGAAGACGGCGCCACCGCACCGACCGAAGAAGTTGTTGCTGAGGGCCTCGAAGCTGCTAAGCCCTTCATCGCTGCCCTCTGCAAGGCCCAGGCCGACCTGGCTGAGCGCGCCGGCAAGCCCGCTCTGGAGTTGCCCATCTTCGGTGAACGCGCCGCAGAAATCGACGAAGCTGTCAAGGTTTTTGAACCCAAGATCGTTGAGGTCTACTCCATCGCCGGTAAGCAGGACCGCGAAACCGCGTCCGCTGACCTGCAGCAGGAAATCGTAGAATCCCTCGCCGGTGAAGGTAAGGAATTCGAAGGCCGCGAGGACGAAGTCAACGCAGCTTTCAACGCCCTGACCAAGCACGTTGTGCGTCAGCGCATTCTCACCGACCAGGTCCGTATCGACGGCCGCGGTCTGACCGACATCCGTCAGCTCACCGCTGAGGTCGAGGTACTGCCCCGCGTCCACGGCTCTGCCATCTTCGAGCGCGGCGAAACCCAGATCATGGGCGTCACCACCCTGAACATGCTCAAGATGGAGCAGCAGCTGGACTCCCTCTACCCTGTCAAGTCCAAGCGCTACATCCACCACTACAACTTCCCTCCCTACTCAACCGGTGAAACCGGCCGTGTGGGCTCACCCAAGCGTCGCGAAATCGGCCACGGTGCTCTTGCTGAGCGCGCCCTGACCCCGGTTCTGCCGTCACGCGAGGAATTCCCCTACGCTATCCGCCAGGTCTCTGAGGCTCTGGGCTCCAACGGTTCTACCTCCATGGGTTCCGTCTGTGCCTCCACCCTCTCCCTGCTGAACGCCGGTGTGCCCCTGCGCGCACCCGTCGCCGGTATCGCTATGGGTCTTGTCTCTGACGAGGTCAACGGCGAAACCCGCTACGCAGCCCTCACCGATATTCTCGGTGCCGAGGACGCCCTGGGCGATATGGACTTCAAGGTCGCAGGTACCTCTGAGTTCGTGACCGCTATCCAGCTGGACACCAAGCTCGACGGCATCCCCGCCTCCGTTCTGGCCGGCGCCCTGACCCAGGCCCGTGAAGCCCGCCTGCACATCCTCGAGGTCATCAACGCAGCAATCGATGCACCCGACGAGATGAGTGACTACGCACCCCGCGTGATCTCAGTCCAGGTTCCCGTCGCCAAGATCGGTGAGGTCATCGGCCCCAAGGGCAAGATGATTAACCAGATCCAGGAAGACACCGGCACCGACATCTCCATTGAGGACGACGGCACCGTCTACATCGGCGCAACCGACGGCCCCTCAGCCGAAGCAGCCCGCGCAGCAATCAACGCGATTGCTAACCCGCAGGTTCCCGAGGTCGGCGAACGCTACCTGGGTACCGTTGTGAAGACCACTACCTTCGGTGCCTTCGTCTCACTGACCCCCGGTAAGGACGGCCTGCTGCACATCTCCGAGCTGCGCAAGCTCAACGACGGCAAGCGCGTGGACGACGTCGAGGACGTCGTCGGCGTAGGCCAGAAGGTCCAGGTCGAGATCTCCAAGATTGACGACCGCGGCAAGCTGTCACTGGTACCCGTCGTAGCCGAAGGCGAAGAGAGCGGCGACGAAGAGTAAGAAAGACGTCTTCACACCTATTTAGATAGCGCAGGAGCTACTGAAGCTTCTGCGCTATCTATTTTTATACGGTAGAAAAATATTTGATGCTTATTTTTAGACAAGTATTATGCGGTAAAAACATACATGTTCAACATAACAAGATATTTATTTTTGACGCATCTTTACCTATCGTTTTATTCCGGTAGTCTTAATTGAAATTAGGGATGGCTTGTAGCCAAGAGGAAATATGGGATTTATTGTTGGTCTGAACAGGGACCGAGACTCCTACCAGGTTCCACTCGCACTCGCGGAACTGGGTCAGTTAGAGTTGTTTGTTACCGATTACTATGAAGGTGTCGGACTGTCTTTGCCCACGTTGGGGCACCGTAAGAGTGAGGGGATCGCGCCTTCGCTCGTCCGTCAATCGCACCGCGCTTTCTTGGCACAGATGCCCTATGAAGTGAAGCGTCGTATTGACCGCTCAACTGATTTTCCCACCTTTTTTGTGGAGCGTCAGTTGGGTAAGACTATTGCACATGCTGCACGAAAAAACCCTACAGCAGATTTGCTGTTATATTCGGGGTCAGCTAAATGGGCATTTGAGGGGCCGAGCACCGGTAAGAAAATTCTTTTCCAGTACCACCCCTCACCGGAATTTATCGTTAAAACCCTGCACAATATTGATGAGCTAGCAGGGGTTCGCCCCTGGCAGGAAGAAGCAGAGGCTCTTAACCCCGCTATGCAGGCCCTGCACGCCGAGGAAGTTGCTCTTGCCGATTCTGCTCTGTGTGCTTCGACCTTTACTAAGCAGGGCCTTATCGCTCAAGGTATGCCGGCGGAGAAAATTGCTATCGCCCCCTATGGTGGGCCTGAGGTAACCCGCTTTGCGCTCAGCCAGCAGGACGCTCGCTGTAACTTCCTCTTTGTAGGTCAGGGTATTGCCCGTAAGGGGCTTCATCACCTGATTGAGGCCTGGCGCCGAGCCAACCTGCACAACTCTACGCTGACTGTTGTAGCGTCACGTCTAGACCCTGAAATCGAAGCTTTCGCTGAGGGGCTCGATAACTTTGAGCTTAAGGGCCGTGTGGATGACGAAGAACTCAAACAGCTGATGCAACAGGCCGATACATTCGTACTGCCCTCACTTGTAGAGGGCTTTGGGCTCGTACTCAGTGAAGCGCTAGCCCAAGGGTGCCGCCTCATTGCAAGCTCAAACACCGGTCTGGTCGATATGCAGCTACCTGAGACTATCGGAACCGTGGTGACAGCTGGATCGGTTGACTCTCTTGTGGAGGCCCTCCAGGAAGCTGAGCACACATATAACCCCGCTCGCCCTTACATGGAACTGGCTTTTGAAGAAGCCGAAAGACTGAGCTGGAAGAACTTCCGCAGCAAGGTTCAGGAAGCTGCGCTGACTACTTTGGAACGAGAGAACAAGAACTAATGCGTATTGTCATCATGGTTCACCGCTTTTACCCCGATTTTGGCGGTGTAGAAGTTACTGCCGAACTTATCGCGCGCGGTTTCGTTGAGCGTCATAACGCTGAAGTCATTGTGGTTACTCATACCAAAGAAGAAGCGACCGATAAGACCTTCCCCTTCAAGGTCCTGCGTGAGCCTAGCCCTATTCAGTTGTGGAAGGCTATCGCGGGGGCAGACGTTGTTTTCCACAACAACCCCTGTATGCAGTTCTACTGGCCCCAGCTCTTTATGAAGAAGCCCTGGGTTGTAGCACTGCGTACCTGGATTACCTTGCCCGGCCAGGAACTGAGCCGAATCGAAAAAATCAAGTACTGGCTCAAGTACAAGATGGTTGAGCGAGCTGATCTGCTTGTGGGTAACTCTAAGGTGCTTGCCGGCCATGTTAACGCTGAAGCTGAGGTTATTTATAACAGCTACCGTGACGATATCTTCAAGGTAACGAACACCGAGGAACGAGACCCCGAATCAATCGTTTACCTGGGTCGTTTGAGCGATGATAAGGGAATTGACCTGCTGCTTGAGGCTGTCTCAAAGTTGGTCGATCGCGGGCTATCTCCCAAGCTTTCCATTATTGGTGGTGGAGACTACCAGCCTGAGGTGGAGCGTATTATCGGTGAGCTAAATCTGCAGGACTGCGTGGTGCTTCACGGGCCGAAGACCGGTACTGATATCGCAGATATTCTGAACCAGAACGCTATTTCAGTAGTTCCTTCTCGAATTCCTGAGCCTTTTGGTACCGTCACGCTGGAGGAAGCAGCATCAGGTTGTGTGGTTCTCGTGGCTAATCACGGCGGTCTGCCTGAAGCCATCGGCGATGCCGGCCCCAAATTCACTCCTAATAATGCAGATTCTTTGGCAGATCAGCTCGAGAAACTCATCACTGATTGTGACTACTACGAGTCTTTCCAAGAGAAGATTCCTAGCCACGTAGAGAACTATAAAGAACATGTTTTTATCGATAAGTTCTACGCCGCAATGGTTCGTGCTTATCAGAAGGTAAACGGGTAAAGCTGTGTTGGAAAAAAACCAAAAGGTAGTGCTACTTGCAGCACGCGACGTCACTGCTGCTCGTACCGGACGTATCGCGGTGCTTGAGACAGCGGTAAAGGCTCTTCAAGATGCTGGCTACCCTGTAGAGGTCATCGCGATTACTAACTCTGAGGGCGCAGCAACCTGGCTGGGTTGCCCCGTCCACCGCGTACGTACTCCCTCTATCGTTTCGATGCCTTTTAGCGCTGTACGTTCGCTTGCATCGCGTAAGACTCTGAACGAAGCTCTCTTCGATTCACAGCAGGTAAGAAACTCTGTTAAGGCCATCTGCGATCAGATCGGTGCGACGGTGGTTATCGGCGATAATATCCGTACCTGGGATGCCGCACAGGCCACCGGTCTGCCGGTCGTTATGCACCTAGATGATCTGCTGTCTACCCGCTATGCTTCTACCGAATTCAAAGAGAGCAATGATTCTGTCTTTGGCTACTTCGGTGAGCAGATTCCCAGCTTCATTCGTCCGCTTCTTGAAGGTGCTGTCAAGCACCTGCTGGGAGTGGAGGCAAAACTGGCTTACCGTCGCGAAATTCAGATTGCCCGTGAGGCCGCTGTGACTGCCCTGACCAGTGAAGCTGAAGCCGACGTCCTTGCACTTCGTGCACACGCTCCGGTTGTAGGCCTGCCGATGGCCGTACCCCAGAACGTTAAATGCACTCCTAGCAATAACGCTGCTGAAAAACTAGTCTTCCTGGGTGTTATGCACTACGGGCCCAATATGGGGGCCTTGCGCTACCTGCGTGACGAGGTGCTCCCCATTCTGGAAGACCACGGTCGTAAGGTCGAGGTGACAGTAGTCGGTAAGGCAGACGCTGAGCAGATGGCAGAGTTCGCAGGAACTCCTATTACCTTCAAGGGCTACGTAGAAGATTTGCATGCTGAGCTAAGCAGCCACCGCGTCTTTGTCTCGCCTATTCAGAGCGGTACCGGTGTAAAGACCAAGGTGTTGGATGCTCTGAGCGTAGGTATTCCTGTAGTGGCCACTCCGCTAGGCGTAGCAGGTATTCCTTCTTCACACGGTGATGAGTACCTTGTAGGGCATGATGCAATAGAGTTTGCCCACCATATCGAATACCTCATGGATAACCCCGACCGCGCAGACGCAATTGGTTCTGCCGGTTACGAGCTTTTGGGTCGTTCTATGAACCCCCAGAAAGTATATGATGATTGGGAATCCGCAGTTATCCGCGCAACCGAGGGGCAGGTCGTCTATGCGTAGCCATCTTTTAACTCCTACAGAACTTGGAGAGTTTCAAGTAAGCCCTCTCGGTATCGGTACTTCCCGCCTGGGAGCCTTCTGGCAGAAGCGCTCCATCAAGGAAGGTGAAGAGGCTCTTAACCGTGCCTTAGACCTGGGCGTTGGTCTGGTTGATACCGCTGACGTGTACGCCCGCGGTATTAGCGAGCGAATCGTCGGCAGGGCTGTTAGGCACCGCGATGACGTAGCCGTGATGACCAAGGTAGGTTTGCTCAAGACCCCTCGGGGCATCTTGAACGCACGGAAGCATTCTGGTGGGGCAGGGCTCCAGGGTCTCAAGGCGGCTACTGCGGCTGCTACCTGTTTCGAACCGGGGTACGTTGAAGAAGCCGCGGTAGCGTGTATGCGCCGTCAGGGTAAAGATGAGCTCGATATTTTGCTTCTGCATGAGCCTACCGCCGCAGATTTTGAGCGCTCCGGCCTGATTGAGCAGCTGAACTCCATGAAGGACCGCGGCTTAATCCGCGCCTGGGGAGCCTCTGTGCGCCATGAGGCGGACGCTGTGGCTGCAGCTGGCGCTGAGGGCTTAAGTTGGCTGCAGGTGCCTATCAACCTGGGCAATACTGCTATTGCAGATGCGGTGCAGCCTTTAACCGAAGGCATTCAGGTCGTAGGTATTGCTGTACTGGGTGACGGCTCTTTGCTGCCGCAGGTAACCGCAGGTGGCCTGAACCGTCCGAAGGCCGTGGCTGCCATGGTTGAGGGTGCTTACCAGCACCCCGCTATTGACGCCGTTTTGCTGGGTATGAGCCGTCCGTCCCACGTCACCGAAAATCTTGCCGCTTTAGAACGCGGCGCATCAGAAGCAGATATCGAATCTGCACGAAAAATACTAGAGAGTTAAGAGACTATTATGAGTTTCATCGACGCCCGTGAATTGCCTGAAAACGCCCACCTGACCGGTACGGTGGTTATTGTTGGTACTGGTCCGGCTGGAACTACTGTAGCGCGTGAACTGGCGCCTACGGGCGTCGATATACTCATGGTCGAGGGCGGCTCTTTAGGGCGTTCGCCTGAGCACGATGACACCCTGAAGGCGGATCAGCGATCCCAGAGCGTTGAACCCATGGAAAAGGCACGCACCAAGCGTTTGGGCGGTGCCTCAACCCAATGGGGCGGGCGAACCTACCCCTTTGACGCCTTGGATTTTGAAGACCGAACCGAAGGTGGCTTGAATTTTAAGGGCTGGCCTATCAGCCGGGAAGACCTCAACCCTTTCTACCAGCGCGCGACCGTGGCTGCAGGTGTGAAAAACATGCAGTACACCGCAGCTCAGGCTATTGAGGGTGCTCCCCAGCACCTGATGGGGGAGTCTGATCTCGTTAACACTCAGGGTATCTGGCGCTGGGGGCCTCCGGTTAACTTTGGTGATGTTGTTACCGATGAGTTAGCTGACCGCGGGAATGTGCGTGTTCTGCATAATGCGAACGTAACTCATGTGGTTCAAGACCCCGAAACTGGTCGTATTACTGAGCTAAAGATTCAGTCGAAGCCCGGTAAGTTCCTCACCGTGAGCGGTGATGAAGTTGTGCTGGCTATGGGTGGTCTTGAGACTGCTCGTCTTCTGCTGAACTCAAATGTGGGTAATGAGAATGACCAGGTAGGTCGTTACTACACCATTCACCCGATTGGCGAGGTCGGCAAGCTTACTATGGCAGACCCGAAGGCTGAAGGTAACGCTGTTACCTATACAAAGAGCCACGACGGGGTTTGGGTGCGACGAAATCTGCAGCTGCATGAGGACGTCCGCCGCCGTGAAGGCCTGCTCAACATGGGGTTTGCAATTTGGTACGACGAGCCCCGCAACCCCGATCATGGCGATCCGCTACTGAGTTCTTTTGCTCTGGTTCGTAAAATGCTTACGATGACCGGTGGCTTCAAAGGCACAGGTATGCACCGTCGTTATGCGGAGCTGGAGAACCCTAAGGCACATGTGCTGAACGTGGTTAAGGGGCTCCCGAGTGTAGGCGCTTTTGGTGTGCATTGGTTGCGCGACCGTATTCTTGATCCTCGTACTCTTCCTTCTTTCACCCGTTATTCTAAGAAGGGCGTGTACCGAATTCGTTTTGATGCGGAGCAGGCTCCGCGCGCTGAGCAGCGTGTCGTTCTGTCTGATGTAGAGAAGGACGCCTACGGGGTGCCGCGTCTGGACGTGCAGCATTTTATTCCTGAAGAGGATCGCCGCAATTACCACCGTTCCTTGGAGCTGCTTGCTGAAGGTATCAATGCGACTGGTTTTGCAACCTACGAGCCGCCGACTCTGGAAGAGATGCTGACCCGCCCCATGGTTGATGCGACTCACCAGATGGGTCTGGTGCGTATGGGTAGTGCCCCTGAAGAGTCAGTGGTTGATGAGAACCTGAAGGTTTGGTCTTCGCCTAACCTGTACCTCTCAACTACCGGTGCATTTACCACAGGTGGTATGGCCGGCCCGACTCTGACTGTTATTGCTATTTCAATTCGCTTGGCTGATCACTTAGCGGCGAAACTTGGTCTCTAAGGAGAAGAATGAAAGATCTTTCTGGCTTCCAGGGCTATGGCTACGATAAAGGCCGCCCGAAGGCTATTCAGGCGCTGTGGCTTCTGACTCAGAGCACCCTTCTGCAGCACTGGTGGTTTCCGCCCAAGCTGCGTGTAAAGATTTTGCGTGCTTTTGGTGCGAAGATTGAAGAAGGCGTGTTAATCCGTCACGGTGTGACTATTCACTGGCCCTGGAAGCTGGAGATCAAGAAGAACTCTTGGGTTGGCGTAGGCACCTGGATTCTGAACCTTGAGCAGGTCACTATCGGTGAGAATAGCTGCCTGAGCCAGGACACCTATATTTGCACTGGCTCACACCTGTTCAATCACGATAATTTTGAGTTTGATAATGCTCCTATCGTGATTGGTGACCGGGTATGGGTTGCTTCACGCGCATCAATTTTGCGTGGGGTAACCGTGGGGGACGATAGCGTGGTCGGTGCTATGGCACTGGTGACTAAGGACGTGCCCGCAGGGTCTAAGGTACTTGCGCCTTTGGGTGATGTAAGCCCTTACCAGCCTAAGAAGTAGGCTGTGTAGAAACGTCTGTGTGGCTGCTCCGAAAGGGGTAGCCACACTTGTCTAGCCGGTGAGAGCAAAAGCTCAGTGGCAAGGTATAGGAAATAGGCTGGCTACAAAATAGTATGGTCTAGATGATTCGGCGTTGCCCCGGTGGATGGGGCGTTCGTGAGCGCTGATAGATAGATTAGGGTAGGGAACCGTTTATGAGGATTCTGCACGTTGTCACTTTGGTGACTCCTGATGGCTCGTTGGGTGGGCCGTTGCGTGTAGCTGTGAACCTGATGAAGGCTTCGCAGAAGCAGGGGCACGAGGTGCTTCTTGCTGCTGGTGCACAGAACTGGGGGAGTGAACTACCCTCTGAATATGATGGTGTACCTGTTCAGCTTTTCCCTGCCCGCTCGGTCGTTCCTGGTACCGGTTTCGCTGGTTTAACCTCTACCGGTCTGCTGTCGTGGTTACGTAAGGTAGCTCAGACAGCCGACGTTGTGCACGTGCATATGGCACGTGATTTGGTGACTCTTCCTGCTGCCTTGGTTGCTCAGGCCACGGGCGTGCCCACGGTTGTTCATACGCATGGCATGATTGATGCTTCTGACCGTCTTTTAGCGAAGCCCCTGGATGCTTTGATGACCCGCCGTGCTTTGCGGGGAGCTGCTCGAGTTATTGCTTTGACGGAGCAGGAGAAGCGGGATCTTCAGGTTGTTGATCCTTCTTTGCGAGCTTCTGATATTGAGATTTTGCGTAATGGCGTTCCTTTGTCTGATTTGCAGGCTGACCACGGGCAGGAATCTCCTGAGGTGCTCTTTTTAGCTCGTTTGCAGGAGCGTAAGCGCCCTACTGTTTTTGTTCGTGTAGCCCAGCAGCTAGCGCGTGAGTTTCCGCAGGCTCGGTTTAGTCTGGTTGGCCCTGACGAGGGCCAGGGGAAGGCTGTTCTTGAGTTGCTGGCTCATGATAATGCTGATGGCCGTATTCGTTGGCAGGGTTCTTTGCCTGCTGATCAGACGGTGGCCCGTATGGCACAGGCACAGGTTTATGTGCTTCCTGCTGTTGAGGAGCCGTATGGTATGACGGTGGTTGAGGCTATGACGGTTGGCTTGCCTGTTGTCGTGATGGACGATTGTGGTCTAGCCCCTGAGGTTGAGCAGTTTGATGCTGGGCTGGTAGCTCATAGCGATGATGTAGATAGCTTGGCTGCGGCTGTGCGTTCTTTGGTTCAGGACGCGGACGCCCGCGCCCGTATGGGTGCTAACGGCAAGGATTTTGTGGCTGAGTATTGCTCTATGCAGAAGATTGCTGAGCAGCTTGATGGTATTTACCGGAAGGTAGCTCTTTAATGGCTCTGTTGGCTGGTTGGCTGGTACTTTGTTTTGTGCTGGCTTCTGCTTTTGCGTCTCGCCCTGTCTGGTTGCTTTCCGCTGCAATTGTTATCCGTATTTTGGTTCCCTTCTATGCGTCAAACGCATGGATGGTCGGCTTGCATATGGCGGGCTATCTTGTTGCTGCGACTGCAATTATGCAGCTCGTTTTGTACCGCCCGCGCGTGATTCGCGTTCTGTTGAATTCGAAGACAGAGCTGGCCTTGTTCTCAGTTCTGGTTGTCTTGATGCTTGTAAACTCGGTATCTGCATATTCAAGCATCGTAGATACCCTGATGAACCTGGCGATTATTTATCTGACTCCCTTTACTCTTTATCTTCTTTTGAAGATGGAGATTCATCGTTTGGGGTTGCGCGCTATTCAGGTTATTTCTGTGCCTTTCCACCTGACGATGCTCTATGAATTTTGGCTAGCTATGCGTCAGGAAGAAACCGGGGAAATTCTGGTTTACTCCCAAATTACCCAGAACGCTTTGTGGTTTCAGACGAGTGATGATCTCGGCCGTAGTTACGGTACCTTGGAAGGCGGCCTAGAACTTTCAACTCTCTGTATTTTTGCTATTGCCATGACCTACTGGGTTCGAAATAGTGTGCTTCGAATTGCGCTCATCATGGCCTATACCTACACGAATCTGCTGGGCAATGGTCGAGCCGCAGTGGCTATCGGCATTGTTGTTGCTATAGCTGTTATCGTTTGTGCCCGTTCGTCAGCTGCGGCAAAAATCTTTAGTATAGTCGCTGGAGTCTTTGGCTTCCTTTTCTTGTACTCTTCTGAAGCTGGCCAGTCAATTATTGAGAAAATGAATAATGACGGTGGCTCTAATCAGAAGCGTTTCGATGCGCTGACCTGGGTGGGTAATAATTTCCAGCACTTTATTATGACGGGGTACCCCGGTGACCGTGACCTGCGTGCTTCGGGGCAGCTTTCTTCTTCGTTGGAAAATGCCTACCTTATCGCGGCAATGGGCTATGGCCTTATTTTCTCAGCAATCCTGATTGTGCTTCAACTTTATATTATTCTCCGTAATGCCCGGTCGCTATCTGGGGCCGTAATGGGGCTGGCAGCACTTGGCGTTATCTTCGTTAACATGACGAATAGTGGCTTCACTACGAACTCCAACAGTGCTTATCTGATTTGGATTGCGTTGGGCCTTTGTACTGTTGGCTCATGGGTATCTGAGAAGGGGTATTTTCAGAAGGAGAGGGCGGTGAGCCGTGTATCAGCCTAGACATTCTACGGAGCGCCTCTCCGTTAATAAAAGGTATGGCTATATTGACTTCATCCGATTAGTCTGTATTTTTTTCATCGTCATTGGGCATGTGTGGACTGAAATACCTCTTACAGTATTTGTTTATGTCTTCATGATTTTATCTGGCTATCTTTGGAAGTCGGGTAGGGAACTTATACCTGAGGCGCGAAACAAATTTAAGACCCTGGTTTACCCTTATCTAGGGTGGGGCATCCCACTTCTCATTATTCTGGTAATTCAATTGGTGTTTTTTGCACAAATTGGAACCTCAGATGTATTGAAGACTGTCGCAACAGTGCTGTGGGGCGGCGAGAAAGCTAAAGCTCCTTTCACCGCTTTCTGGTACTTTACTGCAATCTGGTTTTCTGGAATTTTCTATCGATACATTACGCAACGTTCTGCATTCGTATACGGGGTATTCATTACTCTATCTCTTCTTGCCGGAAGCTTCCTCGGAGAGGTTCTAGCCAATCTGCCTCTGGGCATAGGAGTAGCTTTTTGTTCTCTAGTTTTCTATGCAGCAGGGCATGCGCTACAAGTGCTACAGACTAAAATCACAGTACCTTGGTATATCTCTCTACTGCTTCTTGGCGCTAGTGTTTACATGATAGCTACAGCGGCTGTAGCTCCAATGGTTCTCAAATCTGGTGATTTTGGAACCCCTGTTTTGTCTACGTTGGTCTATTCTTTGCTGGCGCTTGCCTGGATTTCAAGCATGGAAGTTTTGTACCAGCCTCTAGATGCTTTGTTGGAGAAACCTGTCGCATGGTTTGTTGGCCTGGCTACGCCCATTATTTTGCTTCATCCTGTCCCCATCTGGTTTTGGTATAACGTTGGATGGACCGGGAAAGAAATGGCAGATAAGGTTCCTCTGTTCATTATCTGTTTGATTTTTTCAGTGGTGCTTGCTCTGGTCGCGAAGAATATGGTGCCACCCCGGGTCCAGAAAATTCTTGCCCCGTAACCCCTCTAGGTTTGCTGTAGGGAATACAGCAAACCTTACCTAGCTTATTTCTATAGTCACTCAACCACCTCCTAGAAGGAAAACACATCATGACCAAAGTTGTTGTTATCGGTCAGGGCTACGTAGGCCTGCCCCTCGCACAGGAAGCCTCACGCGCAGGCCTCACCGTCGTCGGCCTCGACCTATCACCCCGCATCGTTGACGGCCTCAATTCAGGCATCTCGCACATCGATGACCTCTCAAACGATGACATCGCAGAAATGCTGAAGAACGGTTACACCGCCACCAGCGACGCAACCACCATCGCAGACGCAGACTACGTTGTTATCTGCGTGCCCACCCCGCTGGGCCAGGACGGCAACCCCGACCTCACCCCTGTAGAGAAAGCTAGCGCCTCAATCGCCCAGCATCTCACTGCCGGTACCACTGTAATTCTCGAATCAACCACTTACCCCGGAACCACCGATACCCTCGTCGCTGGCATTATCAACGAAGCTGGCCACACCCTGGGCGAAGATTACTACCTTGCCTTCTCCCCTGAACGTATCGACCCCGGTAACCCCGTCTACGGCCTCAAGAACACTCCCAAGGTTGTTGGCGGCGTAACCCCTGAATCAACTGAAAAGGCCGTAGCGCTCTACTCACAGTTCATTGACACTGTGGTACCCGTACGCGGCGCACGCGAAGCAGAAACCGCAAAGCTGCTTGAAAACACCTACCGCCACATCAACATTGCACTGGTCAACGAAATGGCTAAGTTCTGCCATGACCTCGATATCGACCTCTGGGATGTTATCGATGCAGCAGCTACCAAGCCCTTCGGCTTCCAGGCCTTCTACCCCGGCCCCGGCGTAGGCGGTCACTGCATCCCGATCGACCCTAACTACCTCTCCTACGAAGTTAAGCGCTCACTGGGTTACCCCTTCCGCTTCGTCGAACTTGCACAGGAAATCAACCTGTCCATGCCCAAGTACATTTCGGAACGCGTCATGGAAATGCTCAACGAAGAGAAGAAATCCCTCAACGGGGCAAAGGTACTCCTGCTCGGCGTAACCTACAAAGCCAACATCTCTGACCAGCGTGAATCACCTGCAGTACCTGTAGCAGCTGAACTCGCTAAGCGCGGTGCAGTGCTCTCCTACAACGACCCTTACGTAGAGAACTGGACCCCGGGCATCGACGGCATCGAGAAGGTTACCGACCTCGACAAGGGCCTTGCAGAAGCCGACATCGTTATCCTGCTCCAGAAGCACCGTGATTACGATGTAGACGCTCTCGCAGGTAAGTCCAAGGTCTTCTTCGACACCCGCGGCGTTACCACCTCAGACAAGGCAGTTCGTCTCTAAACCTGCTACTCCTTCGGAAGGATCCCCCATGGTACAGCAAGCACAACATTCCTGGTATTTCGTATGCACCGGCAATATCTGCCGGTCAGCATTCGCAGAGGCCTATCTTCAACGTCTCTTCAACGGAGTAGCAGCTGTACACAGCGGGGGAACCGGGGTCAACCAGGCCCTGGCTCCTACTGAAGAAATCAAAACACTTGCAGCCCGCCAGGGACTCTCCCTCGATGAACACACCCCCCGGTTTATCGAGGGAGAGGAGCTCAAAGCTCACGACATCGTGCTGACCGCGACGGTAGCCCACCGGGCTCAAGTACTAGCAGAGGCACCGACCCTGCTCAATAGGGTTTTTACCATCAAAGAGTTTGCCCAGCTTCTACCCCACATCGACGTAGAAGAAATTCAGCAGGCAGACCCCAGCAAATGGTGGAGAGCTGCAGCCCGTAAGGCCTCCCAGCTCAGATCACGGGTCAACGCTCCCGGCAATGATCTAGATATCGTTGACCCCTTCAAAAAAGATATGGACGTCTACATCGCAAGCACCCAGGAAATTATGGATGCGCTCGATGTTATCGCAAACGTCGAACATATGAGAGCCTCACGGGCCTAATCACACAGCACAACTGAACGGAACAATCTCAATGAACGAATCGCAAGCAGTAGCCGACTCGGCTTCTGAAAAATCGAAAGGCGCCATCGAAGGTTTCCTTCGTACTCTCCGCCGCCAGTGGTACATCCTTATCATCGCCGCCGTTATTGGCGGCCTGCTAGGCTTCGGCTTCTCTATGATGCAGCCTAAGGTCTACGCATCTGACGCAACCGGCGTCGTCACCACCGGTGATACCGGGAGCGTGGCCCTGGCATCGGCCGCCGATACCCTCACCAAGTCGAAGGCTACCCAGTACCAGGCCCTAGCATCATCTCGCACTGTTGCAGAACGTGCTCTGGAAATCTCTGGCTACCAGATGACCCCGGAACGCGCTATCAGCATGGTGTCTGCTTCTGTTCCCCTTGATACTGCACAGATTAAGGTAACTGTTCGTTCACAGGATCCCGAGCTAGCTAAGAACCTTGCTGACGCTTGGATTCAGGCCCTGGGCGAGAACGTCCAGACCGTCGAAAACTCCGGCAACAACGCAACTACCGGTGAAGGTAACTTTGCAGTCCAGTCTGTCATGCAGTTCTCTGCTTACGTGCCGGCTAATCTTCCTCAGTCACCGGTTTCACCCAACGTTAAGCTCAACACTCTGCTAGGCATTGCTCTAGCTCTGATTGTTGGCGTTGTTTACCTCTTCATCCGTTCAGTTCGCGACCGATCAATCCGCTCAATGGACGCCCTGGTTGAAGTAACCGGCTCAGAAATTCCCGTTCTGGGCACCGTTCCTTTCTCCTCATCATTTGCCGATTCACGTCTAATCACTCCGAACGACGCAGCAGAGAATACCCGACGTGCTGATTTCCGACTCGTCGAGTCCCTCAAAGAACTCCGCACCAACCTGCAGTTCAAGAACCCCGACAACCCCCCTCGCCGTATCGTCGTTACCTCCTCACTTCCTTCAGATGGTAAGTCAACCGTTGCAGATAACCTGGCGATTATTCTGGGGCAGTCAGGCAAGCCCGTATTCCTCGTCGATGCCGACCTCCGCCGTCCTACTGTTGCTAAGAGCTTCGGCCTCATCGAAGAAGTCGGTGTCACCGACGTCGTCATCGGCCGAGCTGACGTAGAAGATGTACTTCAGACCGTAGAAGGTTACCCCAACCTCTACATTCTGGCTGCTGGTCGTATTCCTCCGAACCCCTCTGAAATCCTCAGCTCAGATGCCTTTACCCAGATGATTGACCGTCTCGCAGAAGAAGGCATGGTTATTCTGGATGCGCCCCCGCTTCTGCCCGTTACTGACTCGGCTATCTTGGCTACCAAGTTTGACGGCGCCCTTGTCGTTGTAGAAGCAAATGGTACTAAGCGTGAGGAGCTTGCGAAGTCCATCAGCAACCTGAACCGAGTCAACGCCGATATTCTCGGTACTGTGCTCAACAAGGTTCCTGCAACTGGCTCTGAAGCAGGCTACTACCAGTACTACGGCCGTGAATACTACTACGACAATGAAGGCAAGCGTACTGGCCAGAAAAGTGAGAAAAAATCACGCAAGGCCAAGAAAGCTAAGCGCAAAGAGAAGTAGTAGCACGTAATCGTTCATTGAGTAATGAGGGTGGGAGGAACAACCTCCCACCCCTGTGCTATACCGACCGGGCACGAAGAAAGATTTATGGCTAAAAAATACCAACCGAGGCATTTGGCAACCGACTTCACGGAAAAGTATGAGAGCCACACCGTTGAAGAGCCGATACAAGAGACCCCACAACCGAGCGTGCGAAAGAGCATGTTCTACTCGTTGCTGGGGAACCTTATTGCGCCTATCGCGGGTCTTGCCATTGCACCTATTCTTTCTAACTCTTTGGGCGATGCCGGGCGCGGTGCCCTTGGCGGCATCACATCTTTAGTGCTCGTAGCAACTGCGGTTGGTGCATTTGGTATGCCAGAAGCACTGACCTTTCACGCTGCACGATTCGTGAGGCGTACCGGCTCGGTTCTCAAGCTTGTTGTAGGTGTGCTCGTACTTTTAGGAGCCGTATGTGCAGGCGTGATTTATGTACTTGCACCTTACCTGGCAGCAGACCACGGGCCCTGGTACGCACAGCTCGTTGTTCTGACGGCATTAGCGGTTGTGCCCAACATGCTGATTCTTATCCCGCGCGCCCTCGTAGCGGCCACCCACCAATGGCACCTGCAAGCGCTGGAACAGGGCCTCTTCTCGTTGCTACGCCTCGGAGCCATTCTTGTACTTCTCTGGACTGGGAACCTTAACGTTCTCAGCGCCGTTATCGTTACCCTCGTAACTCCGGTACTGGGTGCTCTTGTATATGTGCCAATGCTGGTGAAGATTCGCCAGCAGAAGTACCGCTACTCGGGTGAAAAACAGCCAGTAGGGGAAGCTCTGGGGTACGGCGGCAAGGTCTGGTTTGGCTCCCTTTCTGGGATTGTGCTTTCACGTATTGACCAGACCCTCATGATTAAGCTGACCACTCTTCAAGAGCAGGGGCTCTACGCTGTAGCTGTGACTATCGGCGAAGTACCTTCGGTTATCTCAAACGCTATTCGTAACGTGGTTTTTGCCTTAGACTCACGTGATAGCGGCGATGAAGATAGCGCAGCGGCAGCCGATCAACGTTTGACAATGACTGCCCGAGTCACCACCCTCATCACGCTTCTTATCTCGCTCCCGATTGCTCTGACAGCTCAGTGGTGGATTGGTCCTATCTTCGGCCAAGAATTTGAAGCAGCAGTACCTATGACCTGGGTTCTGTTAGGAGCCGCGGTTATTGGTTCCGCAGGGTCCGTAGCGGGCGCTGGTCTCTCAGGGCGCGGCCACCCCGATCTGCGTAGCTGGTCTATGGCTATCGGTGCAGTGTTTAACCTGCTTGTGCTTATAACCCTCACCCCGCATATTGGAGGTATGGGTGCAGCGCTATCGACCTTGGTAGGTAGCGGTCTAGCTGGTTTCAGCAACATTGTTTTCTTGAAACTCAAGTTTGGGTTCAAGATTCATGAATTTTATGTCGCCCGAGGAGCAGATTTTGCGCTTCTTGGACGAGCAGCTCGAGCAGTGCTGCGCAAAGCAAAGATTATGAAGTAGAAAGAAATACACATGGTTTCGATGGATCTAACCTACAGCCGACCGGTAAAAATTATTCTTAAATCAGCAGCGATGGGGCGGCTTCGCGCTCTCAACGCTGTGAGCAAGAAGAGTATTGTGGGCAAAGCCCCGATTACTCTGTCGCTCACTTCGTACGCAGACCGCCTGAAAACAGTGTGGTACACCATCGAATCATTGGCTCAGGGGTCGGTCTTGCCCGCGCGGTTTATTCTTTGGGTTGATGAAGAAGACTTTTCTGTCGACAACTACCCCGAGCTAAAACGACTGCAGAACCGCGGTCTTGAGATTCGGTTTACGAAGAACTACGGCCCGCACAAGAAAGCCTACCCCTACTGCCTTGAGACCGGGGGAGAAGAAAACCTTCTGGTCACCGCAGACGACGATATTCTTTACCCCAAGAACTGGCTACGCTACCTGAATGAAGCTGCTGCCCAGTACCCGGGTGAATTTCTGGGCTACCGTACGCACCGTTTCACTTTGGATGCTCAGGGTAAGGTCGCGCCCTACAAACAATGGGTATACGGTTCGGTGAACGATGCACTGTACTCAAACTTCATCACAACAGGTGCAGGCACTATCTTCCCTGCAGCCCTGCAGAAAGCTCTTAAAGAGGCTGGCGAAGACTTCCTTGAAAAGAGTCCGAAAGCAGACGATATCTGGGTCAACGTTATTGCCCTGCGGAATGGCTTGAAGGCACGCAAGATTGACCACAGGGGAATGACCTTTATTTCTATTCCTCGTACCCAGAAGAACGCTCTGCACCACCAGAACGTTGCTGAAAACCTGAATGATAAGCAGCTGGCTGCAAGCATCACTCAGCATGAAATTGATC
This sequence comes from Rothia nasimurium, assembly GCF_035916755.1. Lineage (GTDB taxonomy): Bacteria > Actinomycetota > Actinomycetes > Actinomycetales > Micrococcaceae > Rothia. The sequence goes on from NZ_JAYWIX010000010.1 coordinate 58,271, forward strand.
TGATTGCCCAGGACGCACCTCGCGTCTCAGAAAACTAGAAGGGGGACCTCAGCATGACTACAAAATTTTCACGTCGTCTTTTCCTATCGGGTCTTTCTGCCGGTACTGTCGCTGGCTTCTCTGCCTGTGGCCAGGAGAAAATCGAACGAATTGTGCCTACTGAAACCGCTACAGCGGCTACTTCAAGTGCAACTGCATCAGGCTCGGACCCGCGGAAATGGTCACATTATGGCGATTCATTTACTGCTTCTGGCCTACTCGCACAGGAGCTTGAAGCACTTACGGGATACACTCATATATCTGCTGGAGTAGCTGGCGATACCTCTATGGCTGGTGCATTTAGAGCAGGCGCTTTAGAACTAGAAGTAGGATTTGAGAATAATCTGATTCCTGCAGAGGGACCTGCCTTAGTTACTGCTATGAGCATAGAGCCTAACCCAGTTGCAGCAAATTACTGGCATTACCCTTGTGAGGTGCTGGGAATCAATGGGTACCTTATGCGTGAGTATGGTGTATTAGAAACGTATTTCTACCGTGATTCTCCCGGCAATGAAATTCAAGCAGAGCCTATGAACGCTGTATACCTAGACCCGGCTACACCTACTAATACTTTGACCGAGGGAACCCGCGGGAAATATTCACTTATTGTAGGTTTCGGTCGTAACGATATTGATACAAGAGTTACTAGTGAGCAAACTATCCAGTATATTCGCGATATTCTAGAGACAAATACAGATACCGGTGCACGACACCTGGTATGGGATGTTCCACCGTGGGTTTCAGAGCCTTTAGGCTCAGAGGCCCGGCAACCAGTGGACGAGATTAATTCTCTGCTTGAAGAATCTTTTGGTGAAATTTTTATTACGCCTGTGAGGTGGATTCTTGAAAACCCGGGTGAAGCGTTTAGCGCAGCTAAGGTTGGTATGACTGAAAGAGATCAGACTGATATTGATAATGGAGTAATTCCGGAGTCATTTAGGATTGACGATATGGGGCATTTTAATGAAGCAGGCGCTCGGGCCTGGGCACATGCCGTTTACCAAGAAATAAAGAAGCGCGGCTGGTAAACCATCTTTAGCATTGCATAAAACTTCTTTATCGATGTAAATAATAATTTTTTCCTGGGGAGGGGTAGCACCTCTCCCAAGGTTTTTACATGGCAAGGGAACCATGAACACAGCTACCACATCACATGGCTACCGGCATAGAGCCACCGGCACACAGCGAGCCGATATCCAGGGCCTGCGGGCCGTAGCCGTCCTACTCGTCATCGCCCAGCACTTCTGGAATGTACCCCAGGGCGGTTTCATCGGTGTTGACATATTCTTCGTGCTATCTGGCTTCCTCATCTCAGGAATTATCCTACGAGATATCCAGCAGCATGGACGGGTGCGATTGCCTCGTTTCTACGCTCGCCGTCTGCGTCGTATTATGCCTGTAGCTCTATTCGTCTCGGCCATTACCGTTGTTCTTGCCTGGTTCACCTGGTTCACCCCTCAGGCCTTGCAATACACCCTTGATGCCATCTGGTCGAATCTCTGGGTAGCTAACTGGCATTTCGCAGGAGCTGGAACAGATTACCTGGCTCATTCCGCTAACCCCTCTCCCTTTCAGCATTATTGGTCTCTGTCTGTTGAAGAGCAGTTCTACGTAGCTTGGCCTCTGGTGCTGACTTTGGCCTGGGCTATAGGTAGCAGGTTCAAAAAACCAGAACGCGCGGTTGATATTGCAATTATCGCGACTATTATTCTTTCTGCGCTATGGGCAGTTCTCTTCACAGACTACCGAGCACAGTGGGCCTACTTCGATACCATTTCACGAGCCTGTGAATTCGCGATTGGTGCCTTGGCCGCACGACTAGGCGCTAGAAGGAAATACAGCCAATACCTTGGCCTAGTGGGGCTTGCTCTGCTCCTCGTCTCTGCATTTACTATTACTGCTGCAACTCCTTTCCCCGGACCCTTCGCCCTTGTCCCTGCGATTGCAACAGCCTTAGTGCTATTGCCTCAACAGCAGACAGTTCCCGTGGTGATTGGACTTGAAAATCCTGTCATGCGATGGATCGGTGATATCTCATATTCGCTCTATTTATGGCATTTTCCCGTCCTTATTTTCATGACAACCTGGTTCAGTAACTCCAACCTGGTTCTGCTGGGGTGCCTGGTGTTGACATTCGGACTCTCAGCGCTCTCTTACTACCTTGTAGAGAACCCCCTCCGCCATTCGAACCTACTTCGTAGCTGGGAAAAGCAAGAGCGAAACCAACTGCCCTCAACCTGGATTAAGGCTGGAAACCTGGTATCTGCCACTATCCTGGTTGCCATTGCAGCTATGACCGTATGGCAGTTTATGCCCTCAAAATACGCTGTGCTTGCGCCTCAGACCATGAACGTAGAACGAGCGTCAGCAACAACTACTTACAACACACTGGAAGAAGTCGAGAACGCTATTGCAAACTCAACTCAATCAGAGTGGAGTGACCAGCTTATCCCTTCACCCAACCAACTCACCCAGGAGCAGATGGGCGAAGCAATGGCCCCATCGACTTCCTGCGCTGTAGGATTTGGAGCCACAGACTTAAAGCTCTGTGAATGGGGTGCAAGCGAAGAGTCTGCTCAACGCACAATACTTGTTATTGGCGACTCAGTCGCAATGGCCTGGACTCCAGCAGTTGTTGCAGCGAGCGAGGCAACAGACCGAGTCGTCGCTGCTGGTGTAGGCTCTTGCTCAATTATGTCGATTCGCCAGGAAGCCGATTTTGAAGCGAGCGGATTCGCTGAAAAATGTGCAACCACACGTGAAGCTATGAGGCTTATTCAAAAGTCCCACCCGCAGCCAAAAACACCAACCCCCGCACCACCGCAAACACCCGCCCATACAACCCCAACGGCCGCCTAAACCCCGTATGAAGAATCCGCCAAGTCTTGATGTGAGCGATAACCCGCTCCACCACCGACCGCAGCCGATTCAGCACCCGATTATTCCGCCTCTGCTCCCGACTCAGCCGCTGACCCGGCTTGCGCCTGGCCGGGGTAGCCAACCCCAACCCGATATAGCCCTTATCAGCCACAGTGCTCTCATCAAGATATCTTTCCAAGCCATGATGTTTGAAGGCGTAAGCATCATGCCTGGCCCCGGGCACCGGGTCTGTGATAGCCAGCAACTTTCCATCCAAGGTGCAA